>NZ_JBZXDZ010000001.1:1201724-1231984 GCF_058725305.1 Pseudomonas sp. DW-iso3 | reverse complement strand
CCTGTTACCGCCGTGAAAGGGCGGTGTCCTAGGCCACTAGACGAAGGGGACACACGTACAACATTCACTACCTAGCCGCGTTTCGCTGTGTGCTTTACGCGTTAAGTGGCGCGCATTCTATGGATGGATTGAAAGGTCGTCAACCCCCAAGGATAAATTTATTAAAATCAATGACTTCGACCTGCTTTGCGGGCTTGCGGGCAGATTGTGCGCGGCCGGGCTTTGACGCCTATATTCTGGCGCCCGACAAGACGCTATAGTTCACGCTGGCAAATGATGGCAATGTGCATCCATGCAGGGAGCGCCTATCTATATAGAAGCAAACTACCCGGGCAACTGGTCGATCAGTCCTATCCGCCGGATGGCCCAGTCACTACACTCTACTGTAAACCCTATAAAGAGGTCACACCGGTGACACCACTCATGATCACCCTGCTGGTAATAGCCGGGATCGCAATACTGATCGCCATTGGCTACATGAACCACGTGGTGGAAAACAACAAGCTTGAAAAGAAGCGCACCGAGATCGAGCTTAATGATCGTCTGCGCCGTTGCGGTGAAATCACCGAAACCTTCCCCGGCCAGTTGATGACCCCGGCACTCAAACTGTTGATCACCCGCCTGGAGCTCAACGTCAACCAGCGCCTGCTGAACCTCAACAAAGGCAGCGCAGCGCTGAAAGCCCGCATCGCCGAGCTGAATGCGCTGGTGGCCCAGGGCGAATCGATCCCGGTGAACAACCCGCCTGCGCCGATCCAGACCGAAGCCAAGGCCAAGGACGTGCGTTTCCTGCTCGAAGCCCTGCACGGCCAGGTCACCCGCGCCGCCCAGGACGGTTTCCTGCCGGCCAACGAGGCCAAGCACTGGATCCGAGAAATCCGCCATATCCTGGTGTTGCTGCATATCGAGTTCTTCAACAACCTTGGCCAGCATGCCCTGCAACAGGCTCAGCCAGGCCAGGCACGCCTGGCATTCGAGCGTGGCGTGCAGTACCTGCGTAAACAGCCGGAGCCGGCGATCTACAGCGCGCAGCTGCAACACCTGGAAGCCCAGCTGGTCCGCGCGAACTCGACGGTGCTGACCAACAGCAAGCCCGCCGAAGACGAAATCAACGAACTTACCGAAGGCCTCAAAGTGGTGGACGCCGACGCCGAGTGGAAGAAAAAAGTCATCTACGACTGATTGTGCGGTCGTGGGGCGAGCCTGTGTTGAGCGGGCTTGCCCGGCTCACTACAACCTCATGGCTTCACAAGATGCCATCACTTTGCATCTATCCCCACGCGCCCGACTAGCGTAAAAAAGTGCCCCTTACTCCGTGAAGTCAGAGGCCCGTTATGCCCGTCGCCGTCATTGATGGACAACCGCTGCACTACGTAGACCAGGGCACAGGCCCAGTCGTCCTGCTCGGTTCAAGCTACCTGTGGGACGCCGACATGTGGTCGCCACAGATCGAGGCCCTGTCGCAACAGTACCGGGTGATCGTGCCCGAACTGTGGGGCCATGGTGAATCCGCTTCGTTGCCGGCGCAAACCCGCTCCCTTGATGACTTGGCACGCCAGGCCCTGACCCTGATTGACCAGTTGGATATTGCACAGATCAACCTGGTGGGGCTCTCGGTCGGCGGTATGTGGGGCGCACGCCTGGCGCTGCGGGCTCCCGAGCGGATCAACAGCCTGGTGCTGATGGACACCTACCTGGGCGCCGAGCCCGAGGCCACGCGCCAGTACTATTTCTCACTCTTCAAGATGATCGAAGACGCCGGCGCGATCCCCGAGCCGTTGCTGGATGTGGTGGCGCCGATCTTCTTCCGCCCGGGCATCGACCGCGAATCAGCGCTGTACCAGGATTTCCGCAAGCAATTGCAGGGTTACTCCAAGGAGCGCCTGTTGCAGAGCATCGTGCCCCTGGGTCGGTTGATCTTCAGTCGCGAAGACATACTGGAGCAGCTCCCACGCCTGGACGCCGATACCACGCTGGTGATGTGCGGCGAGCAGGACAAACCACGCCCTCCCGCCGAGTCCGAGGAAATGGCCGGGCTGATCGGCTGCAGCCTGATCCTGATTCCGGAAGCAGGCCATATCAGCGCAAGGGAAAACCCGGACTTCGTCAACGAAGCCCTGTTGACTTTCCTCGCCAACAACGCCTGACCGCCCTTCCCCTGCGGTCGCTGCCAACGTGCAGCGATCACAGGCGGAAGTGTCCCACCATACCCTTGAGTTCCGCCCCCAACTGCGCCAGCTGAATGCTCGACGCGGCGTTGCCTTGCATACTCAACGCCGACTGATCGGCACTGGCGCGGATACTGGTGACGCTGCGGTTGATCTCTTCGGCCACCGAGCTTTGCTCCTCGGCCGCCGCGGCAATCTGCTGGTTCATCTGCTGGATCAACGACACCGCCACCGCGATGCTGCCCAAGGCACTTTCGGTTTCCAGGGCATCGCTCACCGCCAGCTTCACCAACTCCCCGCTTTGCTGGATCTGCTGCACCGAGGACTGTGCCGCGCTGCGCAAGGTGCTGACCAGTCGTTCGATTTCTTCGGTGGAGTGTTGAGTACGCTTTGCCAAGGCCCGTACTTCATCGGCAACCACCGCAAAACCACGACCCTGCTCGCCAGCGCGGGCGGCCTCGATGGCGGCGTTGAGCGCCAGCAGGTTGGTCTGTTCGGCCACACTTTTGATCACACTCAACACGCTGCCAATATGCTGGATCTCCGCGCTCAGGCTCTCGATGCTGGCGCTCGCACTGGAGCTGGAAGTGGCCAACAACTCGATGCGCTGCAAACTCTGGCGCACGACCCGCTGACCGCTATCGACTTTTTCATCGGCGGTCTGTGCGGCTTGCGCGGCCTCTTCGGCGTTGCGTGCCACGTCATGCACGGTGGCGGTCATCTGGTTCATCGCCGTGGCGACCTGTTCGGTTTCTTCTTTCTGGCTGCTGACCTCGACATTGGTCTGCTCGGTGACGCTGGACAAGGAATGCGCCGAACTGGCCAGTTGCTCGATACCGGCTTGCAGGCCGCTGACCATCTGGCTAAGCCCGTTGCCCATCTGTTGCATGGCCTGCATCAACTGCCCGATTTCATCACGGCGGTTGACCTCCATGCGCCCGCTCAAATCGCCGGCGGCGATCTGCTGCGCCACGGCAATCACGCTGCGCAGCGGTGCGACGATCAAACGGGTGATCACCCACGCCGCTATCAACCCCACCAGCAAGGCCAGGGCCGAAGAACCGAGGATCAGCATTGAGCTTTTCTTCAACTGCGCCTGCATGGACTGGTCTTCGGCGTCGTATGCCTGGTTGACCCGGCTGACCACTTGGTCCGCCCGATCATGCAACTGTTTGTAGACCACCTTCTCTTGAGCCAGTAGCCCGGTGTACTCACCGAGTTTTTCACTGAAGGCGGCGATATGCCCGGCGACTTCGTTGAGCACGGTCTGGTAGCCAGAGTCCTTGACCGAGGTCTTCAGTTGCTCGACCTGGGCCAGGGCCTGGTCGGCTTGCTCGATCTTGCCTTGTTCGCTGGTGTCTTCATCGACTTTACGGCTCTGGTTCAGGCGTACATGGGCTTCATTCATGGCCTGCAGCATCAGGCGCGACACCTGGCTGACCTGCCCCGCCTGCTCGATAAACTCAGCGCCTTCCTTACCCTGGCTTTCCTTCAGGCCATAGGCGCCGTCATCCGCCAACCCGGCCTGCAACACATCCAGATTGTTCGCCACGCTGGACACCGACCAACTGGCCATTTCCAACGCCAGGTCCTTGGTCTGGGTCAATTCGACAAACTCATCGAACGCCTTGCGGTAGGCGGCCAAGGCTTCCTCTACATCGGTCATCACCGGCACGTTGGCCGCCGACTGGGCCTTGAGACTGGCCGCAAGAGCCGCCAAGGCATCGACACTTTCATGCAGGGCGTCGACGGCCTTGGGGTCGGCGTGCAACGCGTAGTCCTGCTCGATCAGGCGCACCTTGAGTAAACCGCTGTTCAGCGACGACATGGCCTTGAGCCCTTCGAAACGCTGACCAATGGTTTGCAGGGACCACACGCCGATCGCTGCGATCAACGCCGTCAGCAGCAGTACCAGGGTGAAGCCCAAGCCCAGTTTTTTTGCCATACCGAGGTTGGCGAATTGTCGTTGCACGGCCGAAATCATTGCACTTGAATCCTCTTGCAATGGCGGTTGCCATCGAGCCTTGTTTACACAGGCGAGAGTCGCAACCACAAGGCACTGAACACAAGTCGTTGGCGCCACAATAATGGCAAAAAGCTACACACTCGTCGTTTTCAGAATGGTCGAGGTCGATCTGGCGGGCCCCATGGCGCGGAACAACGCCAACGCCCGTTGATCAGCGGCATAGGCCACGTTGATGCGCAGCCACTCACTGGGCTCGCTGGTTGGGCTGAACAGCGCCCCCGGCGACAACAGAACGCCGAGCCGTCGGGCACATGCCTGCAACTGTGACCAGTCCCCTACTCCCGGACGAGCCCACAGGAACATACCGCCTGCAGGTATGGCGAACACCTCCCACTCCTCGTCCTCCAGCACCTGTAGCGTAGCTGCCATTTGCGTGTTCAGCCGCTTGCGCAAGCGCTGTACCCATTTGCGGTAGGTGCCATTTGCGAGCAGCGTGACCACCACCGCTTCGGCAAAGCGTGAAGTGCCGAAACCGGTCAGGGTCTTGAGGCTGGCCAACTGCGCGATGATCGCGGCGCTGGCACTCAGGTAACCCACGCGCAAGGCACTGCTCAAGGTTTTGGAAAAGCTGGCGACGTAGATCACCCGATCATCATGGGGCAGTGCTGAAAGGCGTGTGCAACTGGCGTGTTGCAGGTCACCGAAAACATCCTCTTCAACGATCAGGAAATTGTCGCGCCGCGCCAGCTCCAGCAAACGCTCTGCCACCGTGCGGCACAGGCTGGAGCCGGTGGGATTGTGGTACAGGCTGTTGATGAACAGGCACTTGGGCCGATGCCGCTGCAGCAGCGCTTCCAGCGCCGGAATATCCGGGCCGCCAGGGGTTCGCGGGACTTGCAGGAGTTGCACGCCGTGAAAGGCCAATTGCCGATAGAGGTTGCCGTACCCGGGCGTTTCGACCACCACGCAGTCGCCGGCCTTGAGCAGGGTGCGTATCAGCAAGTCCTGGGCATGGCTTGCGCCCGCCGTGGTGAGGATACGGTCCTGGTGGGTGGCAATGTGGATTCGGCTCAGGCGCTTGAACAGTTGTTCACGCAGCGCCGGCAACCCCAATGGCGTGCTGTAGTTGAACAGGCCGGCGGTGTCGATTCGAGTGACCTCACGAATCGCGTAACTGATGTCATCGCTTTCACGCCAGGCATCCGGCAACCAGCCGCAGCCCAACTTCAGTTCGCCCAGTGGGCTATCAACGAAGGTGCCCCATCCCCGCTCCGCACCTTCGTACCAAAGGTCCTCAGGCAAAGCGGGCGGCTGGGCCACGCTGAAACCCGAACCGGGCCTGGAAACCAGCACACCCTGGGCAACCATCCGCTCGAACGCCTCGATCACGCTGGATTGGCTGAGCAAATTATCGAGGGCCACCTGTCGAATGGACGGTAAGCGCGTGCCGGGGCTCGCGCCACTCGAGCGAATCCATTGCGTCACTGCGCTGATGATTTGCTGCACCACCGGTACAAGGGCTTGTCGATCGATCCCTAAATCCATGCGCCACTCACTTCAACTGTCTGTTATTCAACCCAGAACAGTTAAGCACAGAAGCCCATTTCGACCGCCTGCCAATACTTATTAAATCATTGATTTTGTTGGATTATTTACCTAATGATACACATTCTGACGGGGCACTCCGCCATCTATGGAAACGCCCCACAGCCCCCCAAACCTTTTCGAATGGAGGGCGGCGTGAGGTCCTAGATTGCGGTCGCACCACCGTCCACCGCCAAGGCTTGACCCGTGGTAAACGCCGCACCGTCGCTGCACAGATAAAGCACCGCACTGGCAATTTCCTCGACCTTGCCGATGCGACCCACCGGGTGCATGGCAGCGGCAAATTCAGCTTTGCGTGGGTCGGCTTCATAGGCTCGCCGGAACATATCGGTATCGATCACGGCCGGGCAGACCGCGTTGACGCGGATTTTCTTCTTCGCATACTCGATGGCCGCCGATTTGGTCAGGCCGATCACCGCATGTTTGGATGCCGCATAAATACTCATCTTCGGCGCCGCGCCCAACCCCGCGACTGACGCGGTGTTGACGATCGCCCCGCCGCCCTGGGCCAACAGCAGCGGCAACTGGTGCTTCATGCACAACCACACGCCCTTGACGTTGACACCCATGATCGCGTCGAACTCATCCAGGCTGCCGTCGGCCAGCTTGCCCTTTTCGATTTCGATCCCGGCATTATTGAAGGCGTAGTCCAGGCGACCATAGGCGGCAAGGGTCTGGGCCATCAATTGCTGGACGTCCGCCTCCAGCGTGACGTTGCAGCGCACAAACAGCGCTTCGCCGCCGGCCTGATGGATCAGGGCGACGGTGTTTTCACCGCCCGTTGCATCCAAATCGGCAACCACGACCTTCAAACCTTCGGCGGCGAACGCCAGCGCGGTGGCGCGGCCAATACCGGCAGCGGCGCCGGTCACCAGAGCGACCTGGCCGGAAAACGTCATGCTCATAGAAGATGTCCTGTGGGAGAAAAAGCGGTGGGTCGAGTCTAGCCAACGCCGCGCCGGACGCGTCAGCACTATCAAACCGCCGGTTGGGGCTGCATGGATCGCAGTGATAAGGGCCACCTGGCGACTATCAGCAACACCTATCGACCGGCATTCGCGCCCTCGGTGAACCTTGCTCCCTGCCCATTGAAGGTCTATCACTTCAGGTTCATTTCCAGAAGAGTCGCCACCATGACCGCCCAGACCAACCGCCAATTCCTGCTCGCCAAGCGCCCGGTCGGCGCGGCCACCCGGGACACCTTCACTTACCAGGAAGTCCCGGTGGGCACGCCCCAGGACGGCCAAGTGCTGGTGCATAACGAATACCTGTCCCTCGACCCGGCCATGCGCGGCTGGATGAATGAAGGCAAGTCCTATATTGCGCCGGTCGGCATCGGCGAGGTGATGCGCGCGCTGGGTGTGGGCAAGGTGATTGCCTCGAACAACCCGAAGTTCGCCGTCGGCGACTACGTCAACGGTGCGCTGGGCGTGCAGGATTATTTCCTGGGCGAGCCGCGTGGCTTCTACAAGGTTGACCCGAAACTGGCGCCTTTGCCGCGCTACCTGTCTGCCTTGGGCATGACGGGCATGACCGCCTACTTTGCACTGTTGGACACCGGTGCGCCAAAGGCCGGCGAAACCGTGGTGATCTCCGGCGCGGCGGGTGCCGTGGGCAGCATTGCCGGGCAGATTGCCAAACTCAAGGGCTGCCGTGTGGTGGGCATTGCCGGTGGCGCCGACAAGTGCAAGTTCCTGGTGGATGAGCTGGGCTTCGATGCCGCCATCGATTACAAAAGCGAAGACGTGCCCGCTGCACTCAAACGCGAGTGCCCCAAAGGCGTGGATGTGTATTTCGATAACGTCGGCGGCGATATTCTCGATGCCGTCCTCAGCCGCCTGGCACTGAAAGCCCGCGTGGTGATCTGCGGCGCCATCAGCCAGTACAACAACAAGGAAGCCGTGAAAGGTCCGGCCAATTACTTGTCACTGCTGGTCAATCGCGCGCGCATGGAAGGGTTCGTGGTGATGGATCACGCTGCAGGCTTTGCCGCTGCCGGGCAGGAAATGGCCGGCTGGATGGCCCAGGGCAAGCTCAAGAGCAAGGAAGATATCGTGGAGGGGCTGGAGACGTTCCCGGAGACGCTGATGAAGCTGTTCAACGGGGAGAACTTCGGGAAGTTGGTGCTCAAGGTCAGCTGACGCAGCTGACGCCAATGTAACCACTCCCCCAAAAACGCTGGCCGCAATTCGACAGGGATTGGGCGGCTAAACCGGCAGGGATGCCGGTTTAGCCGCCAGCGGTAGCAAGCGCCCCATCGCTGGCAAGTCAGCAGCGCCTACCCGTTGTTTAGGCGATTTCAGCGACAACTGCCGCCAACGCCTTGGCCGGATCCGCCGCCTGACTGATCGGACGACCGATCACCAGATAATCGGAACCCGCGTCCAGTGCCTGGCGCGGCGTCAGGATGCGGCGCTGATCGTCCTGGGCGCTGCCCGCCGGACGAATCCCCGGGGTCACCAATTGCAGCGACGGGTGCGCGGTTTTCAGCGCCTGGGCTTCCAGCGCCGAGCACACCAGGCCGTCGAGGCCGGCTTTCTGCGCCAGGGCAGCCAGGCGCAGCACTTGCTCCTGGGGTTCGATGTCCAGGCCGATGCCAGCCAGGTCTTCGCGTTCCATGCTGGTGAGTACGGTCACACCGATCAGCAAAGGTTTAGGACCGCTGCGCTGCTCCAACACCTCACGGCAGGCGCTCATCATGCGCAGGCCACCGGAGCAGTGCACGTTGACCATCCACACGCCCATTTCGGCGGCGGCCTTGACCGCCATAGCGGTGGTGTTCGGGATATCGTGGAATTTCAGGTCGAGGAACACCTCGAAGCCTTTATCACGCAGGGTGCCGACGATTTCCGCGGCGCAACTGGTGAACAGTTCCTTGCCGACCTTGACCCGGCAAAGCTTCGGGTCCAACTGGTCAGCCAGCTTCAGTGCGGCGTCACGAGTGGGGTAATCCAGGGCGACGATGATAGGAGTCTGGCAGACGGACATTGGAATGGGCTCTCAGGCAAGTCGAAATCGGCGCGGATTGTAGCGCAAGCGGCGCCGTTGCGGGATCCGATGATCGGTAAATACTGACCAACCGCCATCGGGCGGGCATTTTCTGCAATTATTTCAAAGCTGATACATTCACGACACGCCCCCAACACGCCCCTCGGCTAGCCTCGCTCGCACGACCCACCGACCAGCACTTCCAGCCATGGGGCTGGGCGCCTATGCTGACCGCAACGACCAGGCAGATGATCGCATTATGCAGACCCCTTCCGTCTCTTTGAACGACGAGCAAAAAGGCGCAGTGATCGCCGATGACACACGCTGGAACACCCGCGCACTGATCGTTGACGACGATGTGCCGATCCGTGAACTGCTGATCGATTACCTCGCGCGCTTCGGCATCCTGGCCACCGGCGTCACCGACGGCACCGCGATGCGCCAGGCCATGCAAGCAGAAACCTTCGATGTGGTGGTGCTTGACCTGATGTTGCCGGGTGAAGACGGCCTGTCGCTGTGCCGCTGGCTGCGCGCGGAGTCGGACATCCCGATCCTGATGCTCACCGCCCGCTGCGAACCCACCGACCGGATCATCGGCCTGGAACTGGGCGCCGACGACTATATGTCCAAGCCATTCGAGCCGCGTGAGCTGGTAGCGCGGATCCAGACCATCCTGCGCCGAGTGCGCGATGATCGCACCGAACAGCGCGCCAACATCCGCTTCGACAACTGGCGCCTCAACAGCGTGTTACGCCAACTGGTCGCCGATAATGGCCTGGTGGTGCCGCTGTCCAACGCAGAATTCCGCCTGCTGTGGGTGTTCATCGAGCGCCCGCGCCGGGTATTGAGCCGTGAGCAGTTGCTGGATGCAGCCCGAGGCCGCTCCATTGAGGCCTTTGATCGCAGCATCGACTTGCTGGTGTCGCGCCTGCGGCAAAAACTCGGGGATGACCCCAAGGCCCCGCACCTGATCAAGACCGTGCGTGGCGAAGGCTACCTGTTCGATGCACGGGACATCGGTTAATGCGTAACGGCTTCAACACGTTATTCGGTCGACTGTTTGGCGTGTTGCTGGTAGCGATTATCCTGGCCCACGTGCTGGCGTTCTCCTGGTTTCGCTATTACGGCCCGCCCCCGCCGCCTCAGGAAACCTTTGTCGAACAGCCCGACGGCACGATGAAGCCTCTGCCCAAGCACAAGCGCCCGTGGTTTGGCGGCCCGGTGGTGCCGCTGACGTTCCAATTCATCTCGCTGATCATTGCGGCCTGGTACGGTGCCAAGTTGCTGAGCCGTCCGATTCAGCGCCTGAGCGAAGCCGCCGAGCGCTTGAGCCTGGACCTCGACAGCCCGCCCCTCGACGAATCGGGACCGCGTGAGGCACAGCAGGCCGCGTCGACTTTTAACCTGATGCAACGGCGTATCCGCGAACAGGTCAGCCAGCGTGCGCGCATGCTTGGCGCGGTTTCCCATGACCTGCGCACCCCGCTGTCACGCCTCAAGCTGCGCCTGGAACAGATCGACGACACCAAGCTGCAGGGCCAGATGCGCCAGGACCTCGACGACATGATCGGCATGCTCGACGCCACCCTGAGCTACCTGCACGAGCAACGCACCAGCGAAGCCCGGCATTGGCTGGACGTGCAGGCGCTGGTGGAGTCGATGAGCGAAAACGCCCAGGACCAGGGCGCCGACGTGCAGTTCGCCGGCACCTGCGCGCCGCTGCAGGTGCAGCCGATGGCCTTGCGTTCGTGCCTCAACAACCTGATCGACAATGCCCTGCGCTATGCCGGTACGGCGCGCATCGAACTGACGGACAGCCGCGAGGCCTTGGTGATCCGTGTGATCGACCACGGCCCCGGCATCGCCGCTGACAAGCGTGAGGCGGTGTTCGAGCCGTTCTATCGCCTGGAGGGCTCACGCAATCGCAACTCCGGCGGTGTCGGCCTGGGCATGACGATTTCCAAGGAGGCGGCGGAACGCCTCGGCGGTCGGCTGGACCTGGAGGAAACACCGGGTGGTGGGCTGACCGCCGTGATGTGGTTGCCCAGGGTCTGAAGGGCCAACACGGACTCATGCAGGAGCAGGCAAGCCAGCTCCCACAATGATTTCTACCGGTCAGTTACAGGGGTTTATCTTCCCGCCGTCCTTGGGCATGGGTTGCGCTCCAATCCATCAACAGGCTGTAGGCCACCGCCAGCAGGGTCGGACCGATAAACAGGCCGATGAACCCAAACGCAATCAAGCCGCCGAACACGCCAAGCAGCACGATCACCAGCGGCAGGTTGCCACCACGGCTGATCAGGTACGGCTTGAGCACGTTGTCCACGCCGCTGATGATGAAGGTGCCCCACACGCCGAGGAACACCGCGTAGGTGTAGTCGCCCTTCCAGGCCAGCCAGGCCGTGGCCGGGATCCATACCAGCGGCGGTCCCATGGGGATGAGGCTGAGCAGGAAGGTGACGATACCCAGCACCAGCGCGCCCGGTACGCCAGCAATCAAGAAGCCGATCAACGCCAACAGCGCTTGCGCGGCGGCGGTGCCGATCACGCCGTTGACCACCCGCTGTACGGTGCCGGCCACCAGTTCGATGTAGTAGCCAGCACGATCGCCGATCAAGCGTTCCAACAGGCGGTGAACGAACATCGCCAGGCGCGGCCCATCACGGTAGAAAAAGAACACGAATACCAGGCTAAGGGTCAGTTCCAGAATCCCCCCACCGATTTGCGCACTGCGCGCCAGCAACCAGTTGCCGACCTGCCCCAGGTAAGGCTTGATGCTGACCATCAAGGCCGCGCCCTGCTGATCAATGCTGTCCCACATCGCCACCAGCCGTTCGCCGACAAAGGGGATCGAGCCGAGCCAGGTAGGCGCCTCCGGCAAGCCGTCGACCTGGATATCCTTAATCAACGCCGTTGCATCGCGCACGTGATCCGCGAGGTTGAAACCCAGCCACACCAGCGGCAGCGCCACCAACAGCATCCAACCCAACGTGAGGATGCCGGCGGCCAAGGATTCCCGCCCCCCCAGCCAGCGGGTGAGCAGGACCATCAACGGCCAGCTGGCAAACGCCAGCACCGCGCCCCAGAACAGCGCCGACCAGAACGGCGCCATCACCCAGAAACTGGCACCGAACAGCACCAGCAGCAGGATTTGCACCAGTAGGCGATCGTTATTGAGCATGTAGGATCTCGAAAGGAAGACTGTAGGAAGACAGCTTAGGCGAACGGCACGGGTCCGTTCGCCCTGTTACGCCTAGCGTATCAGATGCAGGTGCAGGCCCTTGGCGTCACCCGTGCCGATTTCCATGCGCGCAGCGCGCACGCCCTTGTCAACCAGCGCCTGGCGCCAGGCCTCAGCGGTCGGGCCGGTCAGGCTGACGCGCAACGTGGCATCCAGGTTCAGGCCACGGGAAATCAGGGTCAGCCAGGTGTCGTCAGGGTCGCCGCCCAGTGCGGGAAAATCCAGCTCGCCGGTGCTTTTCAACTCACGCAGTAGGGTCGCGGAGGTGGGCAACAGGTCGGCCAACGGCGCGCTGGCATCCAACTGCTCTACATGCAGATAGGCGCGGCGATTGCCACGGGTGATGCCGTACAGCGCCACCAGGGAGTTTTCCTGGGGAGCCGCCAGGCGCAGCAGCAGGTATTCCTGCTGGCCGTCGGCACCCACCAGCTTGGCGTTGCCGAACACTTCATTGGCCCACAGGCTGCTTTCACCGCAATCCCGGGCCTGGCACCAGAACAACAACTGCGCGCCCTTTTCCTGCAACGCTTCACGCGTTGCCGTAAACGCGGCGCTGGAGCTGTGTTCGGGGGGCAGTTCATAGGTGATGGCGGAGGTCTGGCCGCGGGCGGTGGCCTGGCCTTCATAACGCAGTTGGCCGCTGATCTTGCGGATCGCGCCCATGGGGTAGATACGTTCTTTTTCTTCGGCGGGACGGTAGTCGACAATTTGCGAATCGACCTGACGGGCCACGGTGGGCAGGTCCTGGCTGCCCGGTACGTCGGCGGCGAATACCAGTGGGCTCAAAAGGCTCAAGCCCAGGATACGGATACATCCGTTACGCACGCTCATAAGATCAACGAGCCCTGGCCATCGGAGGTCACAGCGGTGTTGAAGTAGTTCATGGTTGACTCCCTATCAATCCGCCCAGCCTCGGCAGTTGACCGCCCCAAGTCAAGGCGCGGAGAAGAACCGATTGAAACAGTCTGCAACAAGGACCGCGCCGGACTCCTCATTCAAGTGCAAATGATGGCCGCCTGGCAGCGTGCTGACTGCAAAGGGTAGCTGGGAAAGCAATTCGGAATGTTTCGCCAGCATGCCATCCGCAGCGACCACCAATTGAGTAGGACAAGCTACGCGCCGCACGAAGGCCATCGCTTGTTCGTCGGTCAGGCGCATCGGCGAAGCCAGGGTCAGACGGCTGTCGGTGCGCCAGGTGTAACCGCCCGGCACTGGCATCAAACCGCGCTGGGCCAGCAGTTCGGCGGCTTCGCGGCTGACCGCCACTACCCCTTTCATGCGCGCTTCGACCGCTCGATCCAGGGTGTTATAGACCGGCTTGCGCTTTTCCTGCAGGTTCAATTGCGCCTGCAAGGCCATACCCAGCCGCTCGGCGGCGTTCTCACCGCTGGCGGTCGGCGGGATCACGCCGTCGATCAATCCCAGGTGGGTCACACGCTCCGGCAACGCGCCGGCCAGCACCAGGGACACGATCGCGCCGAGAGAGTGACCAAGTAATGCAAAACGTTTCCACCCGAGTTGCTCAGCGACTTGCAGCACGTCATAGACGTAATCCCACAAGGCATAACCGGCACCTGTAGGACGATGCGCCGAATGCCCATGCCCGGCCATATCCAGTGCAACGATGCGCAAGCCCTGAAGTTTCGGCGCCAGTCGCGCAAAGCTGTTGGCATTGTCCAGCCAGCCATGCAGGGCGATCACCGGCAAACCGTCCTCGGGGCCAAACAGATGGGCCGCCAGTTCGATATGCGGCAGGCTCAGGCGGACTTCTTCGACCGGCGTGCTCATGCGCAGCTGCGCTCGCGGGCTTCCCAGCGGGAAAACAGGTTCTTGATCAAGGCCGCGGTGTCTTGCGGGCGTTCAAGGGGAAACATGTGGCCACCAGGCATTGTGAGCATCTCGCCCATGGGCAGGCGCCCGACGCCATTGGCGTGGTGACGCATCACCACCCGGCTTTGCCGACCGCGCACCACCGCCAGCGGCACCTTCAACTGGCGCACCTGGCCGGGGCTGGTGTGGGGCACGCCCCGGTAGATGCTGATTTCGGTGGCCGGGTCGAAGCGCAGGCGCAGGCGATCGCCCACCTGATACAGGCCATGTTGCAGGTAAGCGTCGAAGCATTCCGGGTCAAAGCCACGGAACAGGGTTTTGCCGGCGAAGTAACTGCGCGCCGCCTCCAGGTCGGTAAATTCCTCGCGACGGCCCAGGGTGCGTCCGGCCGGGGTCAAGCGGTCGATGAAACCCAAGCGCTTGGCCGCACGAATCACCCAGCGGTCCGCGCGGGTCAGCACGGGCGAATCCAGCATCACCACCCCGCGATACAACTGTGGGCACCGCATGGCCGCGTGCAGGTGCAACACGCCACCGAGGGAATGGCCCACGCCCCACACCGGCTCAGGTTGCTGTTCCAGGTGATGGATCAGCTCGTCCACCAGGTTCTGCCAGTTATCGTCCACCGGAAATCGGGGGTCGTGACCGTGCTGCGGCAGGTGGGCCACCGTATATTCCGGGGCCAGGGCGGCGAACAACTTGCCGTAGGTAGCCGAGGGGAAGCCATTGGCGTGAGCAAAAAACACGTGCTGCGACATACCGGATCCATCTACAAAAACAGAGATTGATTGTCACCATGCCCAGCCGGCACAGCAATGACTGTAACTGCCAGGAATGATGACACTCACGCCACACCTATCGCGCCGGCGGGTTCTCGCCCAGCGGCACCACCGCCATGGTCAGGCGCGACACGCAACTGGCCTTGCCCTCATCGCTTGTCAGGCGGATGTCCCAGACCTGGGTGGTGCGACCGATATGGATCGCCTTGGCCACCGCCGTCACCCGCCCGCTACGCACACCGCGCAGGTGGTTGGCGTTGACCTCCAGGCCGACGCAATAAAACTTGCTCGGGTCGATACACAGATAGGCCGCCATAGAGCCGACGCTCTCGGCCAACACCACCGACGCGCCGCCGTGCAACAGGCCGTAGGGCTGATGGGTGCGATGGTCGACTACCATGCTGGCGGTCAGGGAATCGTCGTCGAAGCTTTCAAAGCGGATATCGAGCAGTTCACCGATGGTGTTTTTCTGGATCGCGTTGAGTTGTTCGATATTCGGTTGGGTGCGCCACAGGCTCATGGAATTGTCCTTATTGGTTTTATTACGGCCCTAATCCTGCCACAGAACCGTTTCGGAACGCTCGCTCCACCGCTGGAAATATTCACCGTAAGTCGATTCGATCGCGTTGCGTTTGATCTTCAAGGTCGGCGTCAAAAAGCCGTTTTCCACTGCCCAACTGTCTTTCACCACCACCAGTTGGCGCAGGCGCTCATGCTTGTCCAGCGTCTGGTTGACCTGTACCAACCAACGTTCAAGACTGCTGCGCAGCGCTTGCGGGTCCTGTTCCACCGCCGACAATACGCACAAACCAATAGGCGCGCTCAACCCATCCCCCACCACACACACCTGCTCGATACGCGCATGTTCGGCCAGGCGGTTTTCGATCGGCGCCGGGGCCACGTATTTGCCCTTGCTGGTCTTGAAGATCTCCTTCAGCCGTCCGGTCAGGCGCAGACGGCCCTCGGTGTCCTGCTCGCCTTTGTCCCCCGTGCGCAGGAAGCCATCGGCGGTGATCGTCTCGGCGGTTTTCTGCGGGTCCTTGTAGTAGCCGAGCATGGTCGCACCGCTCCGCACCTGCACTTCCCCCGCAGGATCGATACGCACTTCAACACCGGGGCACGGCAGGCCGATCCAGCCGAGGGTTTGCTGACCGGGACGGCAAACATGGGAGTAGCCGCAACTCTCGGTCATGCCATACACCTCAAGCACGTCCAGGCCCAGCCGCCGATACCAGCGCAGCAGCGCTTCAGGCACAGGCGCTGCCCCCGAAAGCGCGATACGCAACGCGTCCAAGCCCAGGCCGGCGAGCACCTTGTGGCCCACACGCTTGCCGATGAACGGCAGGCGCAGCAAGGCGTCCAGGCGTTTTGCCGGAACCTTGGCGTAGACGCCCATCTGGAATTTGGTCCAGATGCGCGGCACGCCAAACAGTGCGGTCGGACGCGCCCTGCGTAGGTCCACCAGAAACGTCTCCAGGCTTTCGGCGAAGAACACTGTTTGCCCGGTGTAGATCGAGGCCATTTCCACAAACATCCGCTCCGCCACGTGGCACAGCGGCAGGTAGGACAACAAGCGGTCGCCCTCACCCAAGCCAAACAACGCCGTACCACGGGTCGCGGCAAACCCCAGCGCGCCGAAGCTGTGCATCACGCCTTTGGGCAGGCCCGTGGTACCGGAGGTATAAATGATGGTGGCCAGGTCCGAGGCGGCCGGCGCCGGGTCATCCTGAATCGGCGAGGAGGCCTGCAGATCGGCCCAACTGAAATCGAACTCGCCCGACGGGCACAACGGCAGGCTGATGGTCGGCACATCCTTAGGCACACCGGGCGCCATGGCTGGCCAATCATCAAGCTTGCCGATCAACACCAGCGCCGCCTCGGAATGAGTCAGCACATGGGCAACGGAATCAGCGGTGAGGTTGGGGTAGAGCGGCACCGAGACATGCCCAGCCATCCAGATCGCCAGGTCGGCAATGATCCAGTGGGCGCAGTTTTTCGAGATCAACGCAATGTGCGAGCCCTGGGGCAACTCCCGGGCGCGCAGCCAGTTCGCGGCGCAGCGAGCCTGGTGGCCAACGTCGCCCCAGGTAAGGCTTTGCACCTCGCCATCACCGACGGGCTGCACCAGAAAGGTTTGGCGCGGATGTCGCGCTTCACGTTCGAAGAAGACCTGCAACGGCAAACGAAAAGCGACGGGCATGGGACGCGCTCCTTTGTGGTCCGACGATAGCCAACCAAGCACTTGCTTGGTTGACTATATAGCACACACAAAGCCGCGATAAAGCCTACGGATTCTTCACGTTGACCAGGTTCATCAGCCCCGCCAGCGGGAAATCCCCTTCCAGTTCAGCCAGGCTGGCGGTGTGCATCGGCTGTGGCTGCCGCAGGTGACCGTGCTGCAAAAAGCTGATCAGGCTGCCCACCAACGGTTGATGGCTGACCAGCAGCACGTTGTCATCGGTGTCGAGCTTCTCCAGCACCTGCAGCGGGTTGCCCTCGGGGGTCAGCCACGGCACCGTGCGGATTTCCGGTTCGAAACCTAATGCATCGCGCACCAGGTGCGCAGTTTGCTGCGCCCGCACATAGGGGCTGGCGATGATCGCGCTCAGGGGCTGGTCGATCAGGTGCGCGGCACTGCGCAACACTTCTCCACGGCCGTGCTCGGTGAGGTTGCGCTCGGCATCGGTGCGGGCATGCCCTTCGGCCTCACCGTGGCGCAGTATCCACAGCTTCACAGCTTTGGCTCTTCATCACGCACCGGATGCGGCGCCGGCGGCACGCTGTGGGCGGCTTCGCCCTCGGGCGCGCGCGGGGTCGGCCAGTCGGCGAAAGGCCACGGCTTCTGTTCGGTGTGGAAGCTGCCGAAGCGGCCGATCTGCGCCAGGAACTGGCTGAGGCTGTCGCCGAAGTTCATCAGGCCCAGGTTCGGGGCGCTGTAGACCAGGCGGTAGATCAGTTGCACCACCACCAGTGCGCCGAGCAGGAACTGCGCCACCTGCCACACCAGGGCAAACACCAGCATCCACAGGATGCGCAGGGCAATGGATTCGTACTTGGGGGCTGCTTTCGGATCGTTCATGACGCGTTCCTCAGTTGAAACCACTGGTGGAAATGAAGTCGACATCGGTCTTGGGCTCGGCGCGCATCAGCAACTCGATGACCTGGTTCAGGGTGCGGCCTTCAAACAGGATCGCGTGCAGCCCGGCGACCAGCGGCATATAGACGCCCACTTCCTGGGCCTTGGCCTTGAGTACTTTGAGGGTGTTGACCCCTTCGGCCACTTCACCCAGACGCGTGACTGCGTCTTCCAGGCTCAGGCCCTGGCCAAGCGCAAACCCGACCTGGTAATTGCGACTTTTCGGCGAGGAGCAGGTGACGATCAAGTCGCCCACGCCCGCCAGCCCCAGGAAGGTCATCGGATTGGCACCCTGGTTCACCGCAAAACGGGTCATCTCGGCGAGGGCGCGGGTGATCAGCATGCTCTTGGTGTTTTCGCCCATGCCCAGCGCGACGGCCATGCCTGCAATGATCGCGTAGACGTTTTTCAGCGCACCGCCCAGCTCGACGCCAAAGCGGTCGCCGCTGGCGTAGACGCGGAAAGTACGGCCATGCAACACGGCCTGGACGCGTTCGCACAGTTCCTCATCTTCACTGGCGACAACCGTGGCGGTCAGCGCGTGTTCGGCAACTTCCCTTGCCAGGTTCGGCCCGGACAGCACGCCAATGCGCGCCTGGGGAGCGATCTCTTCGAGGATTTCGCTCATCAGCTTGAAGGTCTGCGCCTCGATGCCCTTGGTCAGGCTGACCAGCAGCTTGCCGGCCAGACGCTCGGCGTGGGGTGCCAGCACCGAGCGCAAGGCGCTGGACGGCAGCGCGACGAAGCACAGGTCGCACGCCGTAAGGGTTTCCAGCAGGTCGGTGACAGGCTCGACCGCCGGATGAATCTTGATGCCTTTAAGGTAACGCGGATTTTCCCGGTGCACCCGAATGGCCTCGGCCTGTTCGGGATCGCGCATCCACTGGCGCACGGCGTGGCCGTTCTCGGCCAGCAGGTTTGCCACGGCGGTACCAAAACTTCCGCCTCCCAGGACCGCAATAGGGCGCTGTTCAGTCATATGCAATCCGTTAATCCATACCAGTGGCGATGGCGGCATTATACGGGCCGACCCGCTGGCGGCCAGCCCCCGTATCAATTCGTGCGTTTGTCGGAAAATGCCACATTTTCATGACGCAATTGCAAGTCCGACGACTGGCAAAAGGCCCCACCTCAGTTAACATGGGCGGCTATCCGTAATTATCAAGGCCGTGCCGTGTATTTGGCCCCTCCTCCCCGTTCATCTCTGTGGCTGATGCTGCTGTGCAGCGCGCCAGCCATGGCCGACGATCTGTTCCTCGACAGCCAGCCGCTGCCCCAGGTGTTGACGGCCACGCGCCTCAAGCAGTCGGCCGCCGCGGTGCCCGGCAGCATGACCGTGATCGACCGCGAGCTGATCAAGGCCAGCGGCGCGCGGGACATCAGCGAGTTGCTGCGGCTGGTGCCGGGGATGATGGTCGGTTACACCACCGGCAACCAGGCCGCGGTGAACTACCACGGCACCAGTGCCAGCGATGCGCGGCGCATGCAGGTGTTGATCGACGGCCGCTCGGTGTATCGCGCGGGCCTGGCCACCGTGGACTGGAGCGATATTCCGGTGGCCATGGAAGATATCGAGCGCATTGAAGTGTTCCGTGGCCCCAACACCGTCAGCTACGGCGCCAATGCGCTGATGGCGGTGGTCAACATTCTTACGCGCTCGCCGGCCAACAGCCACGGCACGCGGTTAAAAGTGGTGCGTGGCGAACGCGGTATCAATGATTTCTATGCCAGCCAGGGCGCGGGCTGGGAAACCGGTGACTTGCGCCTGTCCCTCTCCGGGCAACAGGACGACGGCTTCGACAGCGATGCCACCGGCGCAGACCGTCGTGACAGCCGCCGTCTCAACCGCTTCAGCCTGGCCATCAGCCAAACGCTGAACACGCAACAAAGCATCGACCTGCAGCTGGACGCGAAGGAAGGCACCAACCAGCGGCCGTATACCTACAGCCCGGTCTTCGCAGGGATTACCGAAGGCGGCAACAATTCCGACGTCACCGCCAAGGATTATGCCGGCTCCCTGCGCTGGAACTTCGACTTCAACCCGGATCACAGCCTGTACATCCAGGGCTCCGCCCAACAGTGGGACCGCCGCCAGATCTGGAAAGCCTGTGACGCCAAAGTCTCATTCAGCCCCGAACTGACCCAGTTGTGGCAGATGAACCCCAATTACGCCGAACTGCTGGCCCGGCACATGGACACCTACAGCCAGGGCAGCGCACCACCGGGCAACGCCGCCGAGCAGGCGTTGGCCAACCAAGTGCTGCAGCAGTGGCGCGACGGTGCCAGCCAAAGCGTGTGCGGTGACATCGACCAGAGCACCCGCGAAAGCCGCTACGACCTGGAGATTCAGGACACGTTCAGCCTGTCCGACAGCCTGCGTCTGGTCAGCGGCATGAACTACCGCTACGACCGCGCCGACTCCGACACCTACTTCAACGGCACCCTGGACGACACCACCTGGCGCCTGTTCGGCCAGTTGGAATGGCGCGCCAGCGAGCACTGGCTGCTGCAAGGCGGCGCCATGTATGAAGACACCCACCTGAGCGGCAACTCGCTGACGCCACGGGTGGCGGTCAACTACCTGATCAACCCGCGCCACGGCTTGCGCGCGGTGTATTCCGAGGCGATCCGCTCCCCGGACATGTTCGAGAACAACGTCAACTGGAGTTATCGCGTCACCAACCTCAGCTCCCCGGCCTATGGGCAGACCACCGGGCAATACTTCGTAAAAACCCGGGGCCCGGGCAACCTCGATAAAGAGATGATGAAGTCACGGGAACTGGGGTACAACGGCTTCTTTGCCGACATCGGGCTGAACATGGACGTGAAACTGTTCTACGACGAGATCACCGACATGATCAGCTCGCCGCTGCGCAATAACCAGTACATTGCCAGCAACGCCAACAGCGCTCGGTTTACCGGCGCCGAGTCGCAGTTCGACTGGCGCGTGAGCAATGCCGACCGCCTGCGCCTTACCTACGCTTACGTCGACGCCAGCACCAGCAACCCGCTGGACAAAGCACAGACCGCCCGCAACAGCGGCTCCGCCGGCTGGTTGCGTGAATGGGGCCAGGGTTGGTCCAGTGCGCTGTTCTACTATGGCGATGACGCACTCAACCAATATCGCTTCGAACGGGTCGACCTGCGGGTGGCCAAGCGCATTGCCCTGGGCAAAGCCAATGTGGAGCTGGCCGGCATGCTGCAAGAACGCCTCGACAACCAGCCCACGACCTGGGCCGACAACAACTATGACCATCGCCACGTGCTCTACTTCAGTGCCGAGTTAGAGTTCTGACATGGGCGACTCGTCACGGATGACCGGCCTGTTTATCACTCCACTCTGGCGGCGAGCGGTGCTACTCGCCTGTCTTCTGATGGCCGCGCCGGCGTGGAGCGCCGACATCCTGCTGACCGCCGCCGAAGACGGCGCCGGGGTGCAGGCCTTTGCCCAGGCCCTGGCCCAGCAACGCCCGGAAGACCGTATCACCTTTACCGCCCTCAAAGACTTGCCGGCACCCGGCCGCCTACCGGCAACCACGCGCTTGATCCTGCTGGACCTGCCCGGCCTCGACTGGCGCCTGCAAGAGCCCCAGGGCCCACCGACCCTGGTGCTGCGCATCAGCCGCCTGCAAGCCCATCAGCGCCTGGGCGCCATGCCGCACCCACGCATTAGCCTGCTGTGGAGCGACCCACCGCTCGATCGCCAACTACGCCTGATCGCGAGCATCCTGCCGCAGGCCCGGCGTATCGGCGTGCTCTATGGCGCCGGCAGCGAGTTCCTGCTGCCTGAACTGCGCCAGCACGCAACGCTACTGGGCCTGGAAATCGTGCCGCAGCTCTGGGACAACATTACTGACAGTCGGCCGCTGCAGACCCTGTTCCGCAACAGTGACGTACTGCTCGGCCTCGACGACCCGCAGTTGTACAACCCGAAGACCGCGAAGAACCTGTTGCTGAGCAGTTACGCCCAGCAGTTGCCGCTGATAGGCCCGAACGCGGGCTTCGTGCGGGCCGGCAGCCTGGCCAGCACTTACAGCGACCAGGCCGACTGGCTTGCCGTGCTCGACCGCCTGCTCGACCACTCGCCGGCCAACTGGCCGCACTCGCTGTACCCGGAACGCTTCAAAGTCGTGGGCAACCCGCAAGTCGCGCGCTCACTGGGGATCGAACAGGTGGACGAAGCCAGTGTCGCCACCCGATTGGCCGAAGGAGAAAAACGCCCATGACCTTGCGTCGTCGTTGGGACATCAACACCCGCACCCAGCTCATTACCCTGGGCCCGGCGCTGTTGCTGACGTTGCTGTTGATCAGCTTCTTCACCTTCGTGCGTATCCAGGACCTGCGCCAGGAACTGGACCACACCGGCCAGTTGATCGCCAACCAACTGGCGCCCGCCACCGAGTACGGGGTGATTTCCGGCAACAATGACGTGCTCGACAGCCTGTTGCGCGCCACGCTGGCCACGCCCCATGTGCGCTTTCTGGAAATCCAGGACAGCAGCGAGAATATCCTCGTGTATGTCGAGCAACCGTCGGAGAAACATGACCGGTCGCTGTCAGTCAAAGTGTTCCAGGCGCCGATCCGCCTGCAACACATTCAGCTCGGCAATGATTTCTTCCAGGATAACCTCAACGAATCCAAGGCCCCGCGCGCTGACTACCTGGGCCGCGTGATCGTCGGCATGTCCAACGATGCCTTCAGCCAGCGCCAGCAGGAGATCCTCTTCAAGGCCGGCATCCTCGCACTGTTCGCCCTCCTGTTTACCTTCCTGCTCGCACGGCGCCTGGCCGCCAGCCTGTCGCAGCCGATCAGCGCCATGGGCCATGCGGTGAAGGCGATCCAGCAAGGCGACTACAAGACGCCGCTGCCGATCGTGGACGACTCCGAACTGGGCGACCTGTCTCGGCATATCAACAACCTCGCCGAAGGCCTCAACCAGGCCAGCCGCGAACAGCAACAGGCCATGGCCCAGTTGATCCAGACTCGCGAAGAGGCCGAGCGGGCCAACAACGCGAAATCGGATTTCCTGGCGATGATGAGCCATGAGTTGCGCACACCCATGAACGGCGTGCTGGGCATGTTGCAGTTGTTGGAAACCACCGAGATGACCGAAGAACAGACCGAGTACGCGGCGCTGGCGTCGGAGTCCACCGAGCATTTGCTCAAGGTGATCAACGATATCCTCGACTTCTCGCGTATCGAGCGCGCGGCGCTGGAGCTGGAGCACATTCCGTTCAACCTGGCGGACCTGATCAACAGCTGCGCCCAGGCGTTTCAGCACAGCGCCCAGCAGCGCGGGCTGGCGCTGGAGCTGTCGATTCCGCCAGGGATGGATACCTTGCGGGTGCAGGGCGACCCGACGCGGATCCGTCAGATTCTGGTGAACCTGATCGGCAACGCGCTGAAGTTCACCGAGAACGGCAACGTCAGCATCGAGCCACACTGGCAGACCCTCGACCATGAACTGGTGTGGTTCACCTGCACCGTGCGCGACAGTGGCATCGGGATTTCCGCCGAACGCCTGGAATTGATGTTCGATGCGTTCCAGCAGGCCGACAGTTCCATTTCAAGACGTTACGGCGGCACCGGCCTGGGCCTGCCCATCGCCCGAACCCTGGCCGAACGCATGGGCGGCACCCTGCGCGCCCAGAGCGAAGAAGCCCGCGGCTCGGTGTTCACCCTGGAAATTCCGCTGGCCATTGACCAGCACAGCGTGCCGGCCATCGCCAGCGACGCCGACGGCAAAACCGGCGCAGGCGATGGTCGCCATGTGCTGTTGGTGGAAGACAACCCGGTCAACCGCGCAGTGGTCGAAGCCATGCTGCGCAGCCTGGGCTTTGAAGTGAGCCTGGCCACCGACGGTGCCGAGGCGATCCGCAGCGCCGAGAGCCTGATTTTCACCGCCATCCTGATGGATTGCCGGCTGCCGGTGATCGACGGCTACGAAGCCACCCGGCAGATTCGGCAGTTGCCGGGTTGCGCCGACCTGCCGATCATCGCCCTGACTGCCAACGCCTTGCAGGGCGACCGTGAAGCCTGTCTGGCAGCGGGAATGAACGATTACCTGGCCAAGCCGTTCAAACGCACGGATTTGCAGCAAATCCTACAACGTTGGGTGCAATAGCGCCGCGCCATCAGCCAAGTCCGACTGGCGTGAAAGACGAAAGTGCGGCAGTCTTAGGCACCCGAACGGGCCCATAAACAGGCCCGGTTTAAAATTTCAGTGAACAAGTGTACATTCAGTACCTTGCCGCTGTGACTTTCACTACAACGCAATAGTCTATGTGTAGGCTGCCGACATGAGGCATGAACGCTTCATTCGGTTCGGGAAGATTTACCCTACCCTGCCGCATGGGATTATTGAGGAGCTCGCATGACCAAACAAAACGCCTTTACTCGGGAAGACCTGCTGCGCTGCAGTCGCGGTGAGCTGTTCGGCCCAGGTAACGCGCAACTGCCCGCCCCGAACATGCTGATGGTGGATCGCATCACCCATATCAGCGAAGAGGGTGGCAAGTACGGCAAAGGTGAATTGGTCGCCGAGCTGGATATCACCCCGGACCTGTGGTTCTTCGCCTGCCATTTCGAAGGCGACCCAGTGATGCCAGGTTGCCTGGGCCTTGACGCCATGTGGCAGCTGGTCGGTTTCTTCCTCGGCTGGCAAGGTTTGCCTGGCCGCGGCCGCGCCCTGGGTTCGGGCGAAGTGAAGTTCTTTGGCCAGGTCCTGCCGACCGCCAAGAAAGTCACCTATAACATTCAAATCAAGCGCGTCCTCAAGGGCAAGCTGAACCTGGCCATCGCCGATGGTTCGGTGAGCGTCGACGGTCGCGAGATCTATACTGCCGAAGGCCTTCGGGTCGGCGTATTCACTTCCACTGACAACTTTTAAGGGTTATCCGCATGCGCCGCGTCGTTATCACTGGTCTGGGCATTGTTTCTTGCCTGGGCAATGACAAAGAGACCGTCACCGCTAACCTGCGTGCAAGTCGCCCTGGCATCCGCTTCAACCCGGAATATGCCGAAATGGGTCTGCGTAGCCAGGTTTCCGGCTCCATCGACCTGCCCCTCGAAGAGCTGATTGATCGCAAGATCTATCGCTTCGTCGGCCACGCTGCCGCCTATGCCTACCTGGCCATGAAAGACGCGATCGCCGACTCCGGCCTGAGCGACGACCAGGTATCGAACGTACGCACCGGCCTGATCGCCGGCTCCGGCGGCGCATCGACCCTCAACCAGATGGAAGCGCTGGACATCCTGCGCGAAAAAGGCGTGAAGCGCGTTGGCCCTTACCGTGTCACGCGGACCATGGGTAGCACCGTTTCGGCCTGCCTGGCCACGCCGTTCCAGATCAAGGGCGTGAACTACTCGATTTCCTCCGCCTGCGCCACCAGTGCACACTGCATCGGTACTGCGGTTGAGCAGATCCAGCTGGGCAAGCAGGACATCGTATTCGCCGGCGGCGGTGAAGAAGAGCATTGGAGCCAGTCGTTCCTGTTCGACGCCATGGGCGCGCTGTCCACTCAATACAACGAAACCCCGGAAAAGGCCTCCCGCGCCTACGACGCCAAGCGTGACGGTTTCGTCATCGCCGGCGGTGGCGGCATGGTGGTGGTCGAGGAGCTGGAACACGCTCTGGCCCGTGGTGCCAAGATCTACGCGGAAATCGTCGGCTACGGGGCCACTTCCGACGGCTACGACATGGTTGCCCCGAGCGGTGAAGGCGCCATCCGTTGCATGCAGATGGCCATGTCCACTGTAGATACCCCAATCGACTACCTGAACACCCACGGCACCTCGACTCCGGTCGGCGACGCCAAGGAAATGGAAGGCGTGCGTGCGGTCTTCGGCGACAAGGCGCCAGCCATCAGCTCCACCAAGAGCCTGTCGGGTCACTCCCTGGGCGCCGCCGGCGTTCACGAAGCAATCTACTGCCTGCTGATGATGGAAGGCAACTTCATGGCCGGCTCGGCCAACATCGACGAGATTGATCCGGTGGTGGCTGACATGCCGATCCTGACCAAAACCGTTGAGAATGCAAAAATCGACACCGTGATGAGCAACAGCTTCGGCTTTGGTGGCACTAACGCCACCCTGGTGCTGAAACGCTGGCAGGGTAAGTAAGGCCTGTCGCTTGATCGCATGAAAAAGTCCCGACTGGTTCGGGGCTTTTTTGTGGGTGATTACAGGTAAGACCGCGCCGCCTCTATCGCAGGCAAGCCAGCTCCCACAGTTTGAATTGTAAACACAGTCAAATGTGGGAGCTGGCTTGCCTGCGATGGCGCCATCTCGGTCTCCCGCCCTACACCGAAAACCGCGCCACCAGCGTGTTCAGGTCCACCGCCAGCCGCGACAAATCGTGACTCGCGGCACTGGTCTGATTCGCCCCCGTTGACGTCTGGTGCGCCAAATCGCGAATGTTCATCAGATTGCGATCCACCTCACGCGCCACTGCCGCCTGTTGCTCAGACGCGCTGGCAATCACCAAGTTACGCTCATTGATCAGGGTAAATGCCGAGGCAATTTCCTCCAACGCCGTGCCTGCCGACTTGGCGATATCCAGCGTGGAGCGCGCCCGTGTATTGCTCTGCTGCATCGAGCTGACCGCCTGATCGGTACCCTGCTGGATCCCGCTGATCATCTGTTCGATTTCCTGGGTCGACTGCTGGGTGCGGTGGGCCAAGGCGCGCACCTCGTCCGCAACTACCGCAAAACCACGTCCGGCATCCCCGGCACGTGCCGCTTCGATCGCCGCATTCAGCGCCAGCAGGTTGGTCTGTTCGGCAATCGAGCGGATGACGTCCAGCACCTTGCTGATGCCATAGACCTTCTGCGCCAAGTCCTCGACCTGCGTCACATTGTCGGTCACATCGGTGGCCAGCGCTTCAATCGACACCACCGTCTGCTGCACCTGCTCACGCCCACGCTGGGCGATGCGGTCGGATTCGCGCGACGCCTGCGACGTGGCCACTGCATTGCTTGCCACCTCTTCGACCGCGGCGGTCATCTGGTTGACGGCCGTGGCGGCCTGCTCGATTTCCTGGCTCTGTTGATGCAAGCCACGCGTCGCGTCCTCCGTGACGCAACTCAGCTCTTCGGAAGCCGACGCCAGTTGGTTCGACGATTCGGATATGCGCCGGATGGTGTCACGCAGATTTTCCTGCATGCTCTTGAGCGCCTGCTGCAAGCGCGCCGGTTCGTCGCGGCCACGGACACTGATCTCACCGGTTAAATCGCCGCTCGCGACGCCCTGGGCCACTTTCAACGACTGTGCCAGCGGCAGCACGATACTGCGCGTCAGCAATACCGCCAGGCCAATGGTGACCAGCGCCGTGAGCACAATCATGCCGATCACCCAAATGCGCGACTGGCTGAATACGCTTTGTGCCAGGCTTGCGGCCTGGTTGGCACTGGTCTTGTTCAAGGTCACCAGTTCGCGCAGCGTCGCCGCCATTTCGTCAGCCAGTTGGTTCATTTCGCCGTTGACCACCCGGATCGCATCCTCCAGTTGATTGGCCTTGGACAAGGTCACCACCTGCTCCTGACGTTCGAGGTAGCGCGCCTCTTCGGCCTTGAAGCGATCAAATAACACTTGTTCGGCGGGCAATACGATCAAGCCCTGATACAACGTTCGAGCGCGATGCAGGTTGGCTTTGATTTCAGTGAGTTTCTGTTCATTCTGCGCCAGCGCCTGGGGGTCGCGGTTGACCAGCAGGCGCAACGTCAGCGCACGGATGCGCAGCAGGTCCTGACTCATATCCCCCACCGCCATCACGCTGGGCAGCCAGTTGTTTTCCACCTGATCCGACTGCTGCCGCATATTGGCCATCTGCAACAGGGCAAAGCCGCCCAGGGCAAACACCATCAACGCCAACACGCCAAACCCCAATCCCGCGCGCGGGGCGATATTCAGACTTCTGATACTCATGCCTTGGCTCCTTCCAAACGCGCTGCATCCATTTGCAGCTGGCTCTTGAAAGTTATCGGCCCGTTACGGCCGTTGCGTAAGACCAAAACGCGATATCAACGGGCTGCACCCTCTTGGTTCGCTTTAGGCAGGACGGAAAGAAAGTTATCCCGCGCAACTTTTTGCGCCACATCCTCAGGCAAGGCATCGAGAAAAGGGTCAAAGCGGCGCATCTCCTTACCCAGCTTGTTGAAACGCCCTACGACATCCGAGCCCAGCATAAAGCGCTCCGGGAAGCGTTCCACCAGCTTTACCCACTCCGGGCGAGGCTGGCCTACGTCATCGAGCAGATACGGCGTGAGCATGCTCCAGGACAGGTCAACATACAGGTTGGGATAAGCCTCCAGCAGGCGGCTCAAGGTGGGCAGCAAAAAGTCCATCTGCACCTGGTGGCGGTGGATTTCCTTGCTGGTGCCGGCATGGGCCCAGATAAAGCGCGTGTGGGGATGGTTGCGCAGCGGCTCCTCCACTTCCGCGAGGTACAGCGGGTTACGCTCGCGTTTGGAGGTGATGTTGGAGTGCAGCATCACCGGCAGGTCGTTTTCCGCTGCGAGGTGATAGATGCGGGTCATGGCTTCGTTGTTCGCGCGCGGCGTGTCGCCCGCCGTGATGGCCGTGAGGTCGTCATGGCGCGTGAAGACTTCGCCGATGCCCTGCCACAGCCCTGGGTTGAGGTCGAGCATGCGCTGGATATGGGCATCCGAGTTCTTATCGTTAGGATTGAAGCCCGACAGAAACGGATGAAAGTGCTGGCGCTGTTCAGGGGTCAGCTTGTTGACCGCTGCCGCAACGATCACGTCGGTGGCGCTGTACCAATAAGCATCGGCGTCATCACCGGCGTAATAGCGTGGGCGCTTGGGTTCGTCTTCGTGCCACTTCTTCGCGACCGGAATGCCGGAAATCATCACATGCTCAATGCGGTTGTCGGCCATCGCCTTGAGCAGCTTGTCCATGCCCGCCGTTTCCTGAAAGAAATCAACGTAATGCAGGTGCGCATCGCTGTAGGCATAGTCGCGGGCCTGCGCAACAAGGCTGCCGGCGGTGAACAACAGGGCAAGCGTCAGACGGGTCCAGGGCACGGTAACACCTCGATAAGGGCTGATACGGGTAGACCTTGCGCGCCCCACCGGGGTTCATCCGGCAAAAAAACGCGGAACACCGAAGTGCCAGCATGCTCTATAACTGCATGACCTTCATCCTGTCACCCTGTGAGGTTTACCATGCCTGTTACCGTAAATACCCTGAACCAGGACAACTTCCGCCATAGCGTCAATATCAACAACCATGAGTTGTTTACCGACCTGCCCAAAAGCCTGGGCGGCGATGATTCGGCGCCCTCCCCCCACGACTACTTCGACGCCGCGCTGGCGTCGTGCAAAGCATTGACCGTCAAGCTTTACGCACAGAAGAAAGACATCCCGCTTTCCGGCGTAACTGTAGAAGTCACCCATGACGCCGCTGAAGAACAAAAGGGTAAATACAAACTCAACGTCACGCTGACGCTCAAGGGCGTCCTCACCGACGAACAACGCGACGAGCTGCACCGTGTGGCGGATCGCTGCCCGGTGCACAAGCTGATGACCACCGCCGACGTCAGCATTGAGACGAAGCTGTCGGAAGGTGCCTTCAGCCAATAGCGGCAACATCCTACCGAGCGGGTTATGCTCAGCAGCATCCAACCCGCTCAGATTGGGACGCACCATGACCACCCTCACCGTGATCCGCCCTCGCCCCGAAGAGGTCGAAGGCCAACCGATCCTGCGCCCGCTGCCGTCGCGAGAATGCCGCAGCGTCGGGCCTTTCGTGTTTTTCGACCATATGCTGCTCACCCGTTATGCACCGGGCGAGGGCATGAATATCCGCCAACACCCGCATATTGGTCTGTCCACGCTCACTTATCTGTTCGAAGGCGCTTTGCAGCACAAAGACAGCCTGGGTTCGGACCAGGTGGTGCACGCCGGCGATGTCAGCTGGATGACCGCCGGCAGCGCGATTGCCCACGTCGAACGTACACCTGAGGCGCTCAAGGCCAGAGGTTTCAGCCTGCATGGGCTGCAAGTCTGGCTGGCATCACCAAAGGACCACGAAACGGGGCCGGGGCATTACAGCCATCACCCGGCCGCGAGCCTGCCGGTGAGTGACAACCTCGGCGTGCAGATCCGCCTGATCGCGGGTGATGGTTTCTGCCTCAAATCGCCGGTGCCGGTGCTATCGCCCACGTTGTATGCCGAGGTACGCATGCAAACGGCCACGACCCTGCTGATTCCTGATGAGCATGAGGAACGGGCAGTGTATGTGCTGGAGGGCGAGGCGCAGTTGGAGGGGGAAGCATTGGAGGTGCACAGCTTGGCGGTACTGCCGGCCGGGCAGGAAATGACACTGTTCGCCGAGAGCGATTGCCACCTGATGGTGTTTGGCGGCGCGCCACTGGATGGGCCACGGCGGATTAATTGGAATTTTGTCGCGAGTGATCCGGCGGTGATCGAACAGGCCAGGCAGCGCTGGGCGGCTGGGGATTGGCCGACGGTGCCGGGTGAGTCCGAAAGAATTGAATTGCCTGTGAGATAGCATTCGCGAGCAAGC
>NZ_JBZXDZ010000001.1:501674-1201624 GCF_058725305.1 Pseudomonas sp. DW-iso3 | reverse complement strand
GCCGGGTGAGTCCGAAAGAATTGAATTGCCTGTGAGATAGCATTCGCGAGCAAGCCCGCTCCCACACTCGACCCCATTTACCCTGTAGGAATGCGGTCGAATGTGGGAGCGGGCTTGCTCGCGAAGAGGTCCGAACAAGCGCTAAAGTATTAGCCCTTGAACACTTCATCCAACAGGTTATGCATCGACTGGAACGCCCGCTTGGCAGTCTTCGCGTCGTACATCATTTTGCCCGGCACGTTTGCATGCGGGTCGGTGAAGGAATGCACCGCGCCGCCGTAGCTCAGCAATTGCCAATCCACGCCCGCCGCGTTCATTTCATCTTCGAACGCCGGCAGTTGCTCTTTGGGCACCAACGGGTCGCAAGCGCCATGCAGGACCAGCACAGAGCCTTTGATGTTCTTCGCGTCCGCCGGGTTCGGCGTGTCGAGGGTGCCGTGGAACGAGATGGCAGCCTTGACCGGCACACCGGTACGCGCCAGTTCCAGGGAGCAGCAACCGCCGAAACAGAAACCAAAGGTCGCCAGTTTCGACGTATCAACGGCGGCCTCGGTCTGGCCCTGCAGTTGCTCGAATGCCGCCTGCATGCGCTTGTTCAACAACGCACGGTCGTTCTTCAGCGGCATCATCGCAGCGCCGGCCTCATCACCATTCGAAGGGCGCACAGTCTGGCCGTAGAGGTCGGCGATCAGTACCACGTAGCCCTTGCCGGCCACGCTTTTGGCGATCTCCTCAGCCCCCGCACTCACGCCCATCCAGTTCGGCGCCATCAGCAGGCCCGGCAGCGGGCCCTTGTGGCTGGCATCGAACGCCAGGCGGCTTTCATAGGACTGGCCATCAATCTGATAGACCACGGAACGTACAGTGACTTGGCTCATCGTTTACTCCAGTTGAGGTGAATTAACCATTCGGCGCAACGTGCTCCCTGTTGGAGCGCCAGAACGAAAAAACCCGCCGAAGCGGGTTTTTTTACTTCAGGGTCAAACCGACAGTTCAACCAACAGCTTGTTCAGGCGGCGCACATAGGCGGCCGGGTCTTTCAAGCTGTCGCCAGCGGCCAGGGCCGCCTGGTCGAAGAGGATGTGCGACAGGTCGCCAAACCGCTCTTCGCTTTGCTCGCCGTCGAGTTTCTCGATCAGCGGGTGTGCCGGGTTGAATTCGAAGATCGGCTTGGAATCCGGAACCTTCTGGCCACTGGCTTCGAGGATCTGGCGCATCTGCATGCCCAGGTCCTGCTCGCCGATCGCCAGGATCGCCGGGGAATCGGTCAGACGGTGCGACACGCGCACTTCGCTGACGGCATCGCCCAGGGACGCCTTGATCCGCTCAACCAGGCCTTCTTTGGACTTGGCGACTTCTTCGGCTTCTTTCTTCTCTTCTTCGGAGTCGAGGTTACCCAGGTCCAGGTCACCACGGGCCACGTCGACAAAGGACTTGCCATCGAATTCGTTGAGGTAGCTCATCAGCCACTCATCGATACGGTCGGTCAGCAGCAACACTTCGATGCCTTTCTTGCGGAAGACTTCCAGGTGCGGGCTGTTCTTGACCTGGGCGTAGGTTTCGCCAGTCAGGTAGTAGATCTTGTCCTGACCTTCCTTGGCGCGTGCCAGGTACTCGGCCAGGGACACAACCTGCTCGCCGCCCTCTTCATGCGTCGAGGCAAAGCGCAGCAGGCCGGCGATTTTTTCCTTGTTGGCGAAATCTTCCGCCGGGCCTTCTTTCATGACCTGGCCGAAGTTTTTCCAGAAGCCTTTGTATTGCTCAGGCTCGTTCTTCGCCAGTTTTTCCAGCATGTCGAGTACGCGCTTGGTCAGCGCCGACTTCATAGAGTCGATGATCGGATCTTTCTGCAGGATTTCCCGCGAAACGTTCAGCGACAAATCGTTGGAGTCGACCACGCCCTTGATGAAGCGCAGGTACAACGGCAGGAAGGATTCCGCCTGGTCCATCACGAACACACGCTGCACGTAGAGCTTCAGGCCTTTCGGCGCTTCACGCTGGTACAGGTCGAACGGAGCACGCGCCGGTACGTAGAGCAGCGAGCTGTATTCCAGCTTGCCTTCGACCTTGTTGTGGCTCCAGCTCAGCGGGTTTTCGTAATCGTGACCGATGTGCTTGTAGAACTCCTGGTATTCCTCGTCCTTGATCTCGGTACGCGGACGGGTCCACAGCGCGCTGGCGCGGTTGACCACTTCCCATTCCTGGGCTGGAGCCTCTTCGCCTTCAGCGGCAGCCTGTTCTTTCGGCAGTTCGATCGGCAGGGCGATGTGATCGGAATACTTCTTGACGATGTTACGCAGGCGCCAGCCATCGGCGAATTCGTCTTCACCCGATTTAAGGTGCAGGACGATACGGGTGCCACGGTCGGCCTTGTCGATAGTGGCGATTTCGAATTCGCCCTCACCTTTGGACGACCAGTGCACGCCTTCGCTGGCGTCGAGGCCGGCACGGCGGCTGAACACTTCTACTTTGTCGGCCACGATGAAGGCCGAGTAGAAGCCCACGCCGAACTGGCCGATCAGGTGCGAATCTTTCTTCTGGTCGCCCGACAGGTTTTTCATGAAGTCGGCAGTACCGGATTTGGCGATGGTGCCCAAGTGGGTAATCGCGTCTTCGCGGCTCATGCCGATGCCGTTGTCTTCGAGGGTGACGGTCTTGGCGTCCTTGTCGAAGCTCACACGGATTTTCAGTTCGGCGCCACCTTCCAGCAACTCAGGCTTGGACAGGGCTTCGAAACGTAATTTGTCGACAGCGTCAGAGGCGTTCGAGATCAATTCGCGAAGGAAGATTTCCTTGTTGGAATACAGCGAATGGATCATGAGGTGCAGCAGTTGCTTCACCTCGGTCTGGAAGCCCAGGGTTTCCTTTTGAGTTTCCACACTCATGGTCATCAAACTCCAATTGGATGGCAGTGGCCGCGCCCTTGAGGGTTGGCGGCGGGTTGTCATCAAAGTTGGGGGCTAAGACCAGGATTTCAAGGGCGGCTCGATTCCTCGATCTTGAAATGCGCGCGGGCGGTGGCGATGGGTTCTGCGGCAGTGCTTTGCCAGGCAGTGATCGCGACGTTTGCCACCCGTCGGCCTTGACGCCAGACCTGGCATTTGGCGTAGGTGTCGCGAAACTGCCCGGCGCGCAGGTAATCCAGGGAAAAGTCGATGATTTTCGGAATGCCCGGCGCACCGGTGAAGACCAGCAGGTGCAGCGCGGCGGACAGCTCCATGAAGCCGGCGATCACGCCGCCGTGCAGTGCCGGCAATATGGGGTTACCAATATTGTCCTTGTTGGCGGGCAGCCGGAACAGCAGCTCATCCCCCAGCCGAGTGCATTCGATACCGATGAGCTTGGCGTAGGGGATCAGGTTGAGCAACGCCTCATAATCGCCGCGCTCATGGGCCTGTTCCAGGCGGGTCTTGAATCGGTGCGTCATGCCTGCGCTCCCTTGATCGTGTTGCCCCACCCTTGCGCACCCTTGAGGCGCTTGCCCATGCGCATAAACGTGCCCACCACATGGGCGATGGGTTGTTGCGGATCATCCTGATAGGCAAAGCCACGGGTGAAGATCACGTCGGTGGTCACCCGGTAGCATTGGGCGAAGCCGTACACCGGCTGGTGCGGCGCAGCGGGATGCATGTAGTCAACACGCAAGTCGAGGGTCGGGCACACCTCGAATTCCGGCAATACACAAAGGGTGGCCATGCCACAGGCGGTGTCCATCAGGGAGGTCAGCGCGCCGCCGTGGATCACGCCCGACCGGGGATCGCCCACCAAATGCGGGGCGTAGGGCATGACCAAGGTAATGCCCTCCTCGCTGGCCTGATGAGCGGTAATGCCCAGCACCTGGCAATGGCGCAAGGCCGAAACAAAGCGCGTCGCGCGCGCCAACAGGGGATTTTCGGTCATTCGTTAAAGACTCTTATTAATGTTGATCCGCGAAATCGAGGGTCCGGACAAAAGTTCCGGTTAGGCAGCGATTTATATATCTATGGAATAAAAGGAACTAATGCCGAACCGCCATGCTCGAAAGGCCAGTAGATATCTTCAATAAGGAGAAACACCCATGCGCAAGACTTTAGCTATTTCCATGATGCTCGCCGCTGCCCTCGGTCTCGCTGCCTGCGACAAGAAATCCGAAGACAAAGCCCAAGACGCCGCCGCGCACTCTGAGCAAGCTCAGAAAGACATGGCGAAGGCTCAGGATAAAGTGAACGACGCTGCGAAAGAAAACGCCGATGCTGCCAAAGCTCAGGCTGAATCGAACGAAGCCGCCGCAAAAGAAGCAGCACCTGCTACCCCTGCCACCGGTTCTTGAGACCGCGGCTTGAAATAGCTTGGCTGCAAAAAGAAAGCCCGCTTAGATAGCGGGCTTTACTTTGTCTGGGGTTTTTATCTGAAGGTTTAGTTAAGCAGCTTCTTTAACCGCTTCCGGCGGCGGTGTGTCCGTCTGCGTATACACCATCACTTGCAGCACGTCGGAATGAAACTCCCGACGGTACAGCACCAACACCACCCCACTGCTCATCAACATGAACAACCAGGGGCTGACAAACCACGCCAGCATGGTCATGCCGAAGTAGTAAGAGCGCAGGCCGAAGTTGAACTGGTTGGCAGCCATGGAGATCACCCGCGCCGCGCGCAGGGCAAACGCATTGCGCTCCTGCTCCGACACATGCCGCTCACCGATCATCGGCGCCGACCCCACCAGCACCGCCGCGAAATTGTACTGTCGCATGCACCAGCTGAATGTGAAAAACGCATAGACGAACACCAGCGCCAGGCACAGCAGCTTGATCTCCGACATGCCCTGGGAAGCCTGCTGCACCATGGGAATATCCGCCAGCAACGACACCGCGCGCTCGGAAGCGCCGAGCACGGTGAGAATGCCGGCGAGGATAATCAAGGTGCTGGAGGCGAAGAACGAGGCGTTGCGCTCCAGGTTACCGATCACGCTGGCGTCGGCGATGCGGTTGTCGCGCAGCAGCATGCGGCGCATCCAGTCTTCGCGATACAGATGCAACACACTGGCCAGGCAGGCTGTGTCGCGGGCTTTCCAGGCGGCGTAACGGGTATAGCCGCCCCAGCACAGGACGAACCAGAGGGCGGCAAGCAGGTGGATCTGATTGGCTTCGACGAACGACATGTGGGTCCTGTTACACAAAAAATGGAGTGGCGGGCGCGGTCCAAATGTGGGAGCAAGCCCGCTCCCCATTTACCGAGCTCCAACTTTAGAAGGTTGTTGTCTCATAAGCATAAAAAATGCCCCGTATCGATTGATACGAGGCATTTCAGTACAGCGGAAAACGTGACTTAAGCGATCGCTTCGCTGCGCTTGCCCAGCATACGATCAACCGCAAACGCCACAGCCAGCGTCATCACCGACGGCACCAACCACGCCAGGCCCTGCTCGCTCAGCGGCAGGTTGGCCAACTGTGCAGGCATCCAATCCGCCAGGCCAGCGCCCTTGAGCGCATCGATGCAGCCAAAGATGAACGACACCAGCATCACCGGGCCGACAATACGACCCTGCTCTAGCCAGAAGTCTTTGCAGAAGCTCAACGCCACCAGCACGATGCACGGCGGGTAGATCGCGGTCAGTACCGGGATCGAGAAGGCAATCAGCTTGGTCAGACCCAGGTTGGACACGAACAGCGAGAACAGCGCCAGGATCACCACCAGGGTCTTGTAGGACAACGGCAGGATACGGCTGAAGTACTCGGCGCAGGCACAGGTCAGGCCGACCGCCGTGACCAGGCACGCCAGGGAAATCAGCACAGCCAGGAAGCCGCTGCCCAGCGAGCCAAACGTGTGTTGCACATAGGCGTGCAATACCGCGGCGCCATTGGCAGCACCGGCGGCGATTTCATGGCTGCCTGAGCCAAGGCGGAACAGGCTGATATACACCAGTGCCAGGCCCACACCGGCGATCAGGCCGGCAATGATGGCGTAGCGGGTAATCAGCTTCGGCGACTCGACGCCACGGGAGCGAATGGCATTGACGATCACGATGCCGAAAACCAGGGCGCCCAGGGTATCCATGGTCAGGTAACCATTGATGAAACCTTGGGAGAACGGTGCAGCCACGTATTCCTGGGTAGCGACGCCCACGTCGCCGGCCGGCAAGGCAAATGCGGCGATACCGAGGATGGCCAGCGCGATGATCTTCAGCGGCGCCAGGAAGCGACCTACGGTGTCCAGCAGTCGACCTGGGTAGAGGGAGACAAAAAACACCACCAGGAAATACACCGAGCTGTAGAGGAACAGTGCCAGCGGGCTTTCGCCGGTCAGCGGCGCCAGGCCCACCTCGAAGGATACGGTCGCAGTACGCGGGGTGGCGAACAGCGGCCCTACCGCCAGATACGCCGCCGCCGCCAGCAGGCCGCCGGCGATCTTGCCGATCGGGCTGCTCAGCGCGTCCATACCGCCACCCACCTTGGCCAGGGCGATCACGGTGACCACCGGCAAACCCACTGCGGTGACCAAAAAGCCCAGCGCTGCCATCCAGACATGAGGCCCGGACTGCAAACCAACGATAGGCGGGAAGATGATGTTGCCGGCGCCCACGAACAGGGCAAAAGTCATAAAGCCCAACGCCAGGACATCCTGGCTTTTCAACACTTTCATTTGAGGAAATACCACACTACTGAATCGGAATTTAGAGAGGGATTCCCTATGGATGAGGGAAATACTGTCGGCCCTTATGGGAGCCGACCGGTCTAGCGCGGGGCTTCCTTTTGGGATGCGCACGCATAAAGAGGCGGCTAGCCTAACGAATTTGCGGGTCAAACGCACTGTTGGGGGGCGAACTGTCCGATAAGCGACATTTTTATGTCGCGTTTTCATATCTAAATTTTGAAATGCGACCGGATGTGGGAGCGGGCTTGCTCACGAAAGCGGTGTATCAGCCACTCGCAAGCTGACTGACACGCCGCTTTCGTGAGCAAGCCCGCTCCCCCACCTAGATCTTCACCAACTTCAGAATGCACAAAGGCCACCCGAAGGTGGCCTTTGTGTGGTGAAGCGTCAGTTAAGCGCGAGGCTTACTTGACAGCCCAACCGGTCAGCTCGGCCAGCGCCTTGCCGATGTCTGCCAGCGAACGCACGGTTTTAACGCCTGCGTCTTGCAGCGCAGCGAATTTCTCGTCTGCAGTGCCTTTGCCGCCAGAGATGATTGCGCCAGCATGGCCCATGCGCTTGCCCGCAGGGGCAGTCACACCAGCGATGTAGGAAACAACCGGCTTGGTCACGTGTGCCTTGATGTAGGCAGCCGCTTCTTCTTCAGCCGAACCGCCGATCTCACCGATCATCACGATCGCTTCGGTCTTCGGGTCTTCCTGGAACAGCTTCAGGATGTCGATGAAGTTCGAGCCTGGGATCGGGTCACCACCGATGCCGACGCAAGTCGACTGGCCGAAACCGGCGTCAGTCGTTTGCTTGACAGCTTCGTAGGTCAGGGTGCCGGAACGGGAAACGATACCGACTTTACCTGGCAAGTGAATGTGACCTGGCATGATGCCGATCTTGCATTCGCCTGGAGTGATCACGCCTGGGCAGTTAGGGCCGATCAGGACTACGCCCAGCTCGTCGCACTTAACTTTAGCGTCCAGCATGTCCAGGGTAGGAATGCCTTCGGTGATGCAAACGATCAGCTTGATGCCGCCGAATGCTGCTTCCAGGATCGAGTCCTTGCAGAAAGGAGCTGGAACGTAGATCACGCTGGCGGTGGCGCCAGTGGCAGCTACAGCGTCTTTCACAGTGTTGAACACTGGCAGGCCCAGGTGCTCGGTGCCGCCTTTACCAGGCGTTACACCACCGACCATCTTGGTGCCGTATTCGATGGCTTGCTGGGTGTGGAAACTACCTTGCGAACCGGTAATACCCTGGCAGATAACTTTGGTGTCTTTATTGATCAGGACGCTCATTATTTGCCCTCCGCAGCTTTGACAACTTGTTGAGCAGCGTCGGTCAGGCTGGTAGCCGCGATGATGTTCAAACCGCTTTCTGCCAGTACTTTAGCGCCCAGTTCAGCGTTGTTGCCTTCAAGGCGAACAACAACCGGGATTTTAACGCCGACTTCTTTCACTGCACCGATGATGCCTTCGGCAATCATGTCGCAACGAACGATGCCGCCGAAGATGTTGACCAGTACTGCGGCGACGTTGGAGTCGGACAGGATGATCTTGAAGGCTTCGGTTACGCGTTCCTTGGTAGCACCACCGCCCACGTCGAGGAAGTTGGCTGGTTTGCCGCCATGCAGGTTGACGATGTCCATGGTACCCATGGCCAGGCCAGCACCGTTGACCATGCAACCGATGTTGCCTTCCAGTGCTACGTAGTTCAGTTCGAACTTGGCAGCGTGCGCTTCGCGCGGATCGTCTTGCGACGGATCGTGGAAAGTCTTCAGCTTAGGCTGACGGTACATGGCGTTGGCGTCGATGTTGATCTTGGCGTCGAGGCAGTGCAGATCGCCGTCAGCCTTGATCACCAGCGGGTTCACTTCCAGCAGGGCCAGATCGTGATCCTGGAACAGTTTGGCCAGACCTACGAAGATCTTGGCGAACTGGGCAACTTGCTTGCCTTCCAGACCCAACTGGAAAGCCAGCTCGCGACCCTGGAATGGCTGAGCGCCCACCAGTGGATCGATAGTGGCTTTCAGAATTTTTTCTGGGGTTTCGTGAGCGATTTTCTCGATGTCCACGCCACCTTCGGTGGAAGCCATGAACACGATGCGACGGCTCGAACGGTCAACGACAGCGCCCAGGTACAGCTCTTTAGCGATATCAGTGCACGATTCAACCAGGATCTTGGTGACTGGCTGGCCATTGGCATCAGTCTGGTAAGTCACCAGACGCTTGCCCAGCCACTGCTGTGCGAAGGCTTTGGCGTCTTCTTTGCTGCGAACCAGCTTAACGCCGCCCGCTTTACCGCGACCACCAGCGTGGACCTGGGCTTTGACAACCCACTCGGTGCCGCCGATTTTGTCGCAAGCTTCTGCTGCTGCTTCCGGGGTGTCTACTGCGTAGCCCTTGGAAACTGGCAGGCCGTATTCAGCGAACAGCTGCTTACCCTGATACTCGTGAAGATTCATGCTTTTTACCGTCTTCGTTAGGTACTGCGCATTCGGCGCTGCGCTCATTATGAGTGCCGCGCCACCTGTGACTGCTGCTTGCGCAACTTGCGGGGCTCAAGGCCCGTAAAGCTGCGCAAGACTGCGTCCAGCGGATATTCCGCGGTGAGTCTTGCGCGCAAGGCTCACGACGGGCAACTCCGCCGTGGTTTCTTATTATCTCGCTTAGCGCTTCTTCTTGTTGGCGATGTGGATGGCGCCGCCATTCACTGCCAACGCGGCTTCGTGCAGCGCTTCGGACAACGTCGGATGGGAGAAGACCATCATGCCGATGTCCTCGGCACTGGTGCCGAATTCCATACCGATCGCGCCCTGCTGAACCAGTTCTGCTGCGCCTGGGCCAATCACGTGGACGCCCAATACGCGGTCAGTCTTGGCATCAGCAATGACTTTGACAAAACCACCGGTGTCGTTGGCTGCCATGGCACGGCCAGAAGCGGCAAACGGGAAGGTGCCGACGTTAACTTCAACGCCTTCAGCTTTCAACTGCTGTTCGTTCTTGCCGACCCATGCAATTTCCGGGTGGGTGTAGATAACCGATGGGATCAGGTCGTAGTTCATCTGGGTTTTGTGGCCCTTGATGCGCTCGACAACCATGATGCCTTCTTCGGAAGCCTTGTGCGCCAGCATCATGCCACGCACCACGTCGCCGATGGCGTAGACGCCCGGCACGGTGGTCGCGCAGTGATCGTCAACGTGCACGTAACCGCGCTCGTCGAGGGTCACGCCGCTGTCGGCTGCCAGCAGGTCGGTGGTCACTGGACGGCGACCAACGGCTACGATCAGCTTGTCGAAAGTGATGGTCTTTTCGCCATCCTTGTCGGTGTAGTTGACGACAACTTCTTCACCGTTGACTTTCGAACCGGTCACGCGAGCGCCCAGCTTGATGTCCAGACCTTGTTTGGTCAGGGTTTTCAGGGCTTCTTTCGATACAGCGGTGTCGGCAGCCAGCAGGAACGTGTCCAGGGCTTCCAGCACGGTGACTTCGGAACCCAGGCGGGACCACACCGAACCCAGTTCCAGGCCGATCACGCCAGCGCCGATCACGCCCAGGCGCTTAGGCACGGCTTGGAATTCCAGGGCACCGGTCGAATCAACGATCACGTTCTGGTCAACTGGAGCAGGCGGAATGTCGATTGGACGGGAGCCTGGAGCCAGGATCACGTTTTCGGCTTCGATGATCTCGGTCGAACCGTCTGGCTTGGTGATTTCAACTTTCTTGCCGGCCAGCAGCTTGCCGTGGCCTTGCAGGGAAGTCACACCGTTGGCCTTGAACAAGGTGGCAACGCCGGAAGTCAGGCCTTTGACGATGTTGGCTTTACGGCCGACCATTGCAGGTACGTCCATGGTCACGCCAGCATGGTGGATGCCGTGGATCGCGAAGCCGTCTTGGGCTTCGTGGAATTTCCAGGAGCTGTCCAGCAGCGCCTTGGAAGGAATGCAACCAACGTTCAGGCAAGTACCGCCCAATGCCAGTTTGCCTTCCTTGTCGGTGTATTTTTCGATGCAAGCAGTCGAGAGGCCCAATTGTGCGGCCTTGATGGCGGCAACGTAGCCGCCAGGACCTGCACCAATCACTACGACGTCAAATTTCTGTGTCATGAAAATAGATCCTCTATTTGCGACAAGCTTTTAGCCGCAAGCGGCAAGCCAAGCTGCTTTTTTCTTACAGCTTGTAGCTCGCAACTTGCAGCTGCTTCAATCAGATATCCAGCAACAGACGAGCCGGGTCTTCCAGCAGGTTCTTGATGGTCACCAGGAAAGTCACGGCTTCTTTACCATCGATCAGGCGGTGATCGTACGACAGCGCCAGGTACATCATTGGGCGGATCACGACTTGGCCGTTGATGGCCATCGGACGCTGGATGATGTTGTGCATGCCCAGGATCGCGGCTTGCGGTGGGTTGACGATCGGGGTCGACATCATCGAACCGAAGGTACCACCGTTGGTGATGGTGAAGGTACCGCCGGTCATCTCGTCGATGGTCAGCTTGCCGTCACGGGCTTTCTTGCCGAAGGTGGCGATGCCGCCTTCGATTTCGGCCAGGCTCATCAGCTCGGCGTTACGCAGTACTGGAACCACCAGGCCACGGTCGCTGGACACGGCAACGCCGATGTCTGCGTAGCCATGGTAAACGATGTCGTTGCCGTCGATGGAAGCGTTCACTGCCGGGAAGCGTTTCAGCGCTTCGGTGGCGGCTTTCACGAAGAAGGACATGAAGCCCAGGCGCACGCCGTTGTGGGACTTCTCGAACAGATCCTTGTACTTCGAACGCAGGGCCATGACTTCGGTCATGTCGACTTCGTTGAAGGTGGTCAGCATCGCCATGTTCGACTGTGCTTCAACCAGACGCTTGGCCACGGTGGCACGTACACGAGTCATCGGTACACGCTTCTCGGTGCGGTCGCCAGCGGCGAACACTGGAGCAGCGGCAGCCGGGGCGGCAGCCTTGGCAGGTGCGGCAGCTGGAGCGTTTTTCTTGGCTTCAACAGCGGCAACCACGTCTTCCTTGGTCACACGGCCGTCTTTGCCGGTGCCCTTGATGGAAGCCAGGTTGATGCCATTCTCTTCAGCCAGCTGACGGGCAGCCGGTGCAGCGATTGGATCTTCACCACCAGCAGCCGGAGCAGCGGCTGGAGCCGAAGCAGCAGCTGGTGCAGCGGCAGCGGCAGGAGCGGCAGCAGCAGCGCTGCCCTCTTCGATCGAGCCCAGTACCTGGTTCGACAGCACGGTAGCGCCTTCTTCGGCAACGATTGCGCCCAGCACGCCGTCAGCTTCGGCCAACACTTCCAGCACGACTTTGTCGGTCTCGATGTCGACGATCAGGTCGTCACGCTTTACAGCGTCGCCTGGTTTCTTGTGCCAGGTGGCAACGGTGCCATCGGCAACCGATTCCGGGAATGACGGGGCTTTGATTTCGATAGCCATTATCTGTGGGTCCTTAAAATTCGGTTTCAGTCAGCGCGAAGGCGTTAAACAGTGAAAGCATCTTGCAGCAGTTTTTCCTGCTGCTCGGCGTGCATCGACGCATAACCACACGCAGGTGCAGCGGAAGCATCACGGCCGGCATATTCAAGGCCCAGGGCCTTGTTGTGGTTGCCGATGCTGCGACGCAGGTGATGCTGGCTGCTGTACCACGCGCCCTGGTTCATCGGTTCTTCCTGGCACCACACCACATTAGTGAGGTTGGTGTAAGGCGCGATGGCCTCCATCAGGTCGTCTTCCGGGAACGGGTAAAGCTGCTCGATACGCACGATGGCGATGTCTTCGCGGCCTTCGGCACGGCGTTTTTCCAGCAGGTCGTAGTAGACCTTGCCGCTGCACAGGACCAGGCGCGTCACTTTTGCCGCGTCCAGCGCGTCGATTTCCGGGATCACGGTCTGGAACGAACCATCCGCCAGATCTTCCAGGGTCGAGATGGCCAATTTATGACGCAGCAGCGACTTCGGCGTCAGCACTACCAGCGGCTTGCGCAGTGGGCGGATCACCTGGCGACGCAGCAAGTGGTAGATCTGGGCCGGCGTAGTCGGCACGCACACCTGGATGTTGTGCTCGGCGCACAGCTGCAGGTAACGCTCCAGACGGGCCGAGGAGTGCTCAGGACCCTGACCTTCATAACCGTGTGGCAGCAGCATGGTCAGACCGCACAGGCGACCCCACTTGTGCTCGCCGCTGGTGATGAACTGGTCGATAACCACTTGGGCACCGTTGGCGAAGTCGCCGAACTGAGCTTCCCAGATCACCAGCGCGTTTGGCGTGGTGGTCGAGTAACCGTATTCGAACGCCAGAACCGCTTCTTCGGACAGGAACGAGTCGTACAAGTCGAAACGTGGCTGGCCTTCATACAGGTTCTGCAACGGGATATAGGTGCCCGCGTCTTTCTGGTTGTGCAATACCGCGTGACGGTGCGAGAACGTACCACGGCCGATGTCCTGGCCGGTCATGCGGATCGGGTGACCTTCGAACGCCAGGGTCGCGTACGCCATGGTTTCGGCGTAACCCCAGTTGATCGGCAGGCCGCCGGCTTGCATCTTCTGGCGGTCTTCGTAGATCTTCGCCACTTGGCGCTGGACCACGAAACCTTCAGGAATTTCCAGCAGTTTGGCGGACAATTCCTGCAAGGTCTTCAGATCGAACGACGTATCGTGACGCGCAGTCCAGGCGTGGCCCAGGTATGGACGCCAATCAACGAACAGCTCTTTGTTCGGCTCTTTAACCAGGCTTTTTACTACATGCAGACCGTTGTCCAGCGCGTTGCGGTATTCATCGACTTTGGCCTGAACACGTGCATCGTCAACCACACCGGCCTTGGTCAGGCTTTCGGCGTACAGCTCACGGGTGGTGCGCTGCTTGGTGATCTGCTGGTACATCAACGGCTGGGTGCCGCTTGGTTCGTCGGCTTCGTTGTGACCGCGACGACGGTAGCAAACCAGATCGATCACTACGTCACGCTTGAACTGCATGCGATAGTCGATAGCAAGCTGGGTCACGAACAGCACGGCTTCCGGATCATCACCATTCACATGGAGAATCGGCGCCTGGATCATCTTGGCAACGTCGGTAGCGTACTCGGTAGAGCGCGCGTCCAGCGGGTTGCTGATGGTGAAGCCAACCTGGTTGTTGATGACGATGTGAACGGTACCGCCGGTCTTGAAGCCGCGGGTCTGCGACATCTGGAAAGTTTCCAGGACCACGCCTTGACCGGCGAATGCCGCGTCACCGTGGATGGAAATCGGCAGGACCTTTTCACCGGTGGTGTCGTTACGACGATCCTGGCGGGCACGGACCGAACCCTCGACCACTGGAGAAACGATTTCCAGGTGGGATGGGTTGAAGGCCATGGCCAGGTGAACTTCACCGCCGGTGGTCATCACGTTGGACGAGAAGCCCTGGTGGTATTTAACGTCACCGGAACCCAACTCGACTTTCTTCTTGCCTTCGAACTCGTCGAACAGCTCACGCGGGTTCTTGCCGAAGGTGTTGACCAACACGTTCAGGCGACCACGGTGAGCCATGCCGATCACGATTTCCTTGGTGCCGTAGGAACCGGAACGCTGGATCAGCTCGTCGAGCATCGGGATCAGGCTTTCGCCGCCTTCCAGGCCGAAACGCTTGGTGCCCGGGTATTTGGTGCCCAGGTATTTTTCCAGGCCTTCGGCAGCGGTGACGCGCTCGAGCAGGTGGCTGCGTACGTCGGCAGACAGCACCGGACGACCACGCACACCTTCCAGGCGATGCTGGAACCAGTGGCGTTGCTCGGAATCGGTGATGTGCGTGAACTCAGCGCCAATGGTGCGGCAATATGTCTGCTGCAACGCTTCGTGAATTTCGCGTAGGCTCGCTTCCTCTTTGCCGATGAACAGGTCGCCGGCACGGAAGGTCGTATCAAGATCGGCATTGGTCAAGCCGTAATGATTGATCGACAGGTCAGCAGGTGCAGGACGCTTCCAGAGCCCCAGCGGGTCAAGCTGGGCCGCCTGGTGGCCACGCATCCGGTAGGCCTGGATCAGTCGCAATACTTCAACTTGCTTCTTCTCATGCTCACTGCTCACGCTGCCGGCGGAAACCGGTTGGGCGCGGCGCTGGTTCTTTGCCAGCAGCACGAACTGATCGCGAATTGTTGCGTGCGATACATCGGTGGCAGCGTTGCCGTCTGAAGACAACGTCTGAAATTTGGTGCGCCATTCTTCTGGCACAGCGTTAGGGTCGTGCAGGTAGAGCTCATAAAGCTCTTCCACATAGGCAGCGTTACCACCTGAAAGATAGCCGCTGTTCCACATGCGCTGCATCACGCTTTCTTGCATGCTTGGTCACCCTCGATTTGGGGACACCACCGGCGAAAACACCGAGTTTGCTTGCAAAAGGCCAAGTGCAGCGACCAAAACAAGCCACTTAGGATCACGCTGATAGTTCGGGTACCAACCCGAATGCCCCTGCTTGTCTCATTTCTTCAAAATAAGAGCCGCGGCTTTGTAAGTCGCTGCTCAAGTTAAAACTACGGCGCCGGTTGAAGCCTGCGCCGTAGCATTTACGGGCACAACGGTCCTGCCTTTACTACAACGTCGGTTACACGCCGCTCTGCAGCAGCATGTTACGGATGTGACCAATGGCCTTAGTCGGGTTCAGGCCTTTGGGACATACGTTGACGCAGTTCATGATCCCGCGGCAGCGGAATACGCTGAACGGGTCATCCAGCGAAGCCAGACGCTCGGACGCCTTGGTATCACGGCTGTCTGCCAGGAAGCGGTAGGCTTGCAGCAGGGCAGCTGGACCCAGGAACTTGTCCGGGTTCCACCAGAAGGACGGGCACGAAGTCGAGCAGCAAGCGCACAGGATGCACTCGTACAGACCGTCGAGCTTCTCGCGCTCTTCCGGGGACTGCAGACGCTCGATGGCCGGAGCCGGCGTGTCGTTCTGCAGGAACGGCTTAACTTTCTCGTATTGCTTGTAGAAGATGCTCATATCGACGACCAGGTCACGGATAACCGGCAAACCTGGCAGTGGACGAACGATCAGCTTGTTGCCTTTGACCACGGCGGACAGCGGCGTGATGCACGCCAAGCCGTTTTTGCCGTTGATGTTCATGCCGTCGGAACCGCACACACCTTCACGGCAAGAGCGACGATAGGAGAAACCTTCGTCCTGCTCTTTGATCAGTGCCAGTACATCCAGCACCATCAAGTCTTTACCACCGGTATCGACCTGGAATTCCTGCATGAACGGCGCAGCGTCCTGATCAGGGTTGTAGCGGTAAACACTGACTTTCAACATGGCAGCCACCCTTAGTAAGTCCGAATCTTCGGTTCAAACGTCGGAACCGTCTTCGGCGAGAAATTCACGGCACGCTTGGTCACGCGCTTGTCACCCGGGAAGTACAGGGTGTGGCACAACCAGTTTTCGTCGTCGCGATCTTCAAAGTCTTCACGGGCGTGAGCACCACGGGACTCCTTGCGAACCTCGGCAGCGATTGCGGTCGCTTCGGCCACTTCCAGCAGGTTTTGCAGCTCAAGGGCTTCGATACGAGCAGTGTTGAACGCCTGGCTCTTATCGTTGATCTTGACGTTGGCGATGCGCTTGCGCAGATCGGCCAGCTGGGCAATACCCTTCTGCATGTATTCGCCGGTACGGAATACACCGAAGTAGTTCTGCATGCAGCTTTGCAGCTCGCGACGCAGGGTAGCCACGTCTTCGCCATCGGTGCGCTCGTTCAGAGCGTTCAGGCGAGCCAGTGCAGCCTCGATGTTGGCATCGGTCGCGTCATCGTATTCGATGCCGTCGGTCAGCGCCTTTTCCAGGTGCAGGCCGGCAGCGCGGCCGAATACCACCAGGTCGAGCAGCGAGTTGCCGCCCAGACGGTTGGCACCGTGCACCGATACGCAAGCCACTTCGCCTACAGCGAACAGACCGTGGATGATCTCGTCCTCGCCTTCGGCGTTCTGGGTGATCGCCTGGCCGTGGATGTTGGTCGGCACGCCGCCCATCATATAGTGGCAGGTTGGAACAACCGGAACCGGAGCAACCACCGGGTCAACGTGAGCAAAAGTCTTGGACAGCTCGCAGATACCTGGCAGACGGCTGTGCAGCACTTCTTCGCCCAGGTGATCGAGCTTCAGCAGCACGTGGTCGCCATTCGGGCCACAGCCATTACCGGCGATGATCTCTTTAACCATCGAACGGGCAACAACGTCACGACCAGCAAGGTCTTTCGCGTTCGGAGCGTAACGCTCCATGAAACGCTCGCCGTGCTTGTTGATCAGGTAGCCACCTTCACCACGGCAACCTTCGGTCACCAGTACACCAGCGCCGGCGATGCCGGTCGGGTGGAACTGCCACATTTCGATGTCTTGCACCGGTACGCCGGCACGCAGTGCCATGCCGACGCCGTCACCGGTGTTGATCAGGGCATTGGTGGTCGACGCGTAGATACGGCCTGCACCGCCAGTCGCCAGCACGGTAGCCTTGGCGCGGATGTAGGTGGTTTCACCGGTTTCGATGCAGATGGCGATCACACCGACGAACTCGCCTTGCGCGTTCTTCACCAGATCGACCGCGTAGTACTCGTTCAGGAACGTGGTACCGGCTTTCAGGTTGCCCTGATAAAGGGTGTGCAGCAGCGCGTGACCGGTACGGTCGGAAGCGGCGCAAGTACGGGCAGCCTGCCCGCCTTTACCGTAATCCTTCGACTGACCGCCGAATGGACGCTGGTAGATACGGCCTTGCTCGGTGCGGGAGAACGGCAGACCCATGTGGTCCAGCTCGAACACCGCGGCCGGGCCTTCCTGACACATATATTCGATAGCGTCCTGGTCACCGATGTAGTCGGAACCCTTGACGGTATCGTACATGTGCCAGCGCCAGTCATCGTTCGGGTCGGCGGAGGCGATGGCGCAGGTGATGCCACCCTGGGCCGATACGGTGTGGGAACGGGTCGGGAACACCTTGGTGATCACGGCAGTCTTGTGACCGCCCTGGGCCAGCTGCAGCGCAGCGCGCATGCCAGCACCGCCGCCACCAATGATGATGGCGTCGAATGAAATAGTTGGAATGTTAGCCATGAATCAGATACCCCAAAGAATCTGCACACCCCAGACGAAGTAAGCGAACATCGCGACGCCGCAGACTGCCTGGAAGAGGAAACGTACTGCGGTCGCGGACTTGCCCAGCGCCATCGGCGTCAGGTAGTCGGTCGCGATGGTCCACATGCCGACCCAGGCGTGTGCGCCCAGGGCAACAAGGGCCAGCAGACTGAAGATTCGCATTGCATTGTGGGAGAACAGGCCATGCCATTGCTCATAGCCGATACCCGGATTTGCAACGAGGTATCCGATCAGGAAAATGAAATAAGCCGCGAGAACGACCGCAGACACACGCTGTGCCATCCAGTCATAGAGGCCCGAACGCGACAGATTCGTAACGCTGGTTACCATATCCAAACTCCTGCCAGAACGATCAGCACCACGGAAATGGCGATGATGATTTTCGAGCCCAGGCGGCCGCCTTCCAGCGTCTCACCGATGCCCATATCCATGATCAAGTGGCGCACACCGGCTACCAGGTGATACAGCAGAGCGGACAGGAGGCCCCATGCTACGAACTTGGCCAGCGGGCTGGTCAAGCATGCCTTCACCTCGGCGTATCCTTCCTCGGAACCCAGGGATTTGCTCAATGCATAAAGCATGATGCCCAAGCCCAGGAACAGGATGATGCCGGAAACACGGTGCAGGAACGACGTAACGCCGGTGATGGGGAGTTTGATGGTCCTTAGGTCTAGGTTTACAGGTCGTTGGCTATTCACGGCTTTTTTTCACACTGAAGAGCCCCTAACAATCAGGGCAAAGTTGTTGGGGAGTGCACTGGTCAGGTAAGCACCACCCAGGGAGTGCGACCCCCAATGAAAGCAAGCCCAAAAGCCCTTGGCGGTCGGTGGCCGAGTATAGACAGTTAGGTTACTAATGACAACGCGCACTCCTCACCCTAATAGCGGATTGCGCTGGGGGAATAAAAGGCGTAAACGGCAGTCAATTTCGAGGAAAAAGTACGGTTAAAGCCTTCTGCTGCAAGACTTTAGGCAAATTGACATCTGGATTTATATCAATATAGTGGTGCGGGCCCTGCGTGGGGGGTCTGTCTGATGATTTGAAGCATAAATAGGAGGCCACATGGCTGACAAAAAAGCGCAGTTGATCATCGAGGGCGCAGCCCCCGTCGAGCTGCCCATTTTAACCGGCACCGTTGGTCCCGATGTTATCGACGTACGGGGCCTGACGGCCACGGGCCGTTTCACATTCGACCCAGGCTTCATGTCGACCGCCTCTTGCGAGTCGAAGATCACCTACATCGATGGTGATAATGGCATTTTGCTGCATCGCGGCTACCCGATCGAGCAACTGGCCGAGAAATCGGACTATCTGGAAACCTGCTACCTGCTGCTAAATGGCGAATTGCCAACAGCCGAGCAGAAAGCCCAGTTTGTCAGCACCGTGAAGAACCACACCATGGTTCACGAGCAGTTGAAGACCTTCTTCAACGGCTTCCGTCGCGACGCCCACCCGATGGCCGTCATGTGCGGCGTGGTCGGCGCCCTGTCGGCCTTCTATCACGACTCCCTCGACATCAATAACCCGCAGCATCGCGAAATCTCCGCGATCCGCCTGGTTGCCAAGATGCCGACCCTGGCCGCAATGGTTTACAAGTACTCCATGGGCCAACCCATGATGTACCCGCGCAACGACCTGACGTACGCGGAAAACTTCCTGCACATGATGTTCAACACGCCGTGCGAGATCAAACCGATCAGCCCGGTGCTGGCCAAGGCCATGGACCGGATCTTCATCCTCCATGCCGACCACGAACAGAACGCCTCCACCTCTACCGTCCGCCTGGCAGGCTCTTCGGGTGCCAACCCGTTCGCCTGTATCGCCGCCGGTATCGCCGCACTGTGGGGCCCTGCCCACGGCGGTGCGAACGAAGCCGTATTGACCATGCTCGATGAAATCGGCGATGTCTCGAACATCGACAAGTTCATCGCCAAGGCAAAGGACAAGAACGATCCGTTCAAGTTGATGGGCTTCGGTCACCGGGTCTACAAGAACCGCGACCCGCGCGCCACCGTGATGAAGCAGACCTGCGACGAAGTGTTGAAGGAACTGGGCATCAAGAACGATCCGCAACTCGAACTGGCCATGCGCCTGGAAGAGATCGCCCTGACCGACCCGTACTTCATCGAACGCTCGCTGTACCCGAACGTCGACTTCTACTCGGGGATCATCCTCAAGGCGATCGGCATTCCAACCAGCATGTTCACCGTGATCTTCGCCCTGGCGCGGACCGTGGGCTGGATCTCCCACTGGAAAGAAATGCTCTCCAGCCCTTACAAGATTGGCCGCCCACGCCAGCTGTACACCGGCTACGAGTCGCGTGACATCACCCAGCTGGAAGATCGCAAGTAAGCATTCAACCGCTTATTAGTTGCACTGAATAAGGCCTCCTCTGGAGGCCTTATTTGTTTCTGCCAGCACCGACCTCCGCAGGCGTTGGCTGGCCAGCGATAAGGCCCGCAAGCATAGCTCCAGGTTCAAGGAGGGCTATCGTCGGCAAGCCGGCCACTAGAATGGATCGTGGTTGACCCAGCCAAGGTGAAGGCACTTTTATTGATACAGGATTTGAGAAACAGTTTTGTGGAATCCGTTACCAATAAAAGCAAAAAAATGCCCCGATCTCACGACCGGGGCATTTTTTTGTAGCGGTTACAGCGGTTAGTGGCTAACAGCCCCACTCGACCCCAGGCCAGTCTGCGAACGCACAAACTGCGGGAAGTACAGCGCACGTTCTTTCTCTGCCGCCGACGACTTGTCGGTGATGGAGAAGAACCAGATGCCGACGAACGCAATGATCATCGAGAACAGCGCCGGGTACTCATAAGGGAAGATGGCTTTTTCATGGTGCAGGATCGACACCCAGATGGTCGGGCCCAGCACCATCAGGCCAACGGCACTGACCAGCCCCAGCCAACCACCAATCATCGCACCACGGGTGGTGAGGTTTTTCCAGTACATGGAAAGCAGCAACACCGGGAAGTTACAACTGGCAGCAATGGAGAACGCCAGGCCGACCATGAACGCAATGTTCTGGCTTTCGAACAGGATACCCAGGCCGATAGCCAAGACGCCCAAGGCAATCGTGGTGATCTTCGAGACGCGAATCTCGTCCTTGTCGTTGGCCTTGCCTTTCTTGATCACGCTGGCGTACAGGTCATGGGACACCGCCGAAGCACCGGCCAGGGTCAGACCGGCAACCACCGCGAGAATGGTGGCGAAGGCCACGGCCGAGATGAAGCCCAGGAAGATACTGCCACCCACCGCGTTGGCCAGGTGCACTGCCGCCATGTTGTTGCCGCCCATCAAGGCGCCTGCTGCATCCTTGAACGCCGGATTGGTGCTGACCAGCAGGATCGCGCCAAAGCCGATGATGAAGGTCAGGATGTAGAAGTAACCGATGAAACCTGTGGCGTAGAACACGCTCTTGCGCGCTTCTTTAGCGTCGCTGACGGTGAAGAAGCGCATCAGGATGTGTGGCAGGCCAGCCGTACCGAACATCAACGCAAGCCCGAGGGAGAACGCTGAAATCGGGTCTTTCACCAAGCCGCCGGGGCTCATGATCGCCTCACCTTTAGGGTGAACCTTGATCGCCTCGGAGAACAGGGCATTGAAGTCGAAGTTGACATGCTTCATCACCATCAGCGCCATGAACGAGGCCCCCGACAGCAACAGCACGGCCTTGATGATTTGTACCCAAGTGGTCGCCAGCATGCCGCCGAACAGCACATAGAGCACCATCAGGATACCCACCAGGATCACCGCTACATGGTAGTCCAGGCCGAACAGCAGTTGAATCAGCTTGCCCGCACCAACCATCTGCGCGATCAGGTAGAACGCCACCACCACCAGCGAACCACAAGCCGACAGGCTGCGGATCTGGGTCTGGCCCAAGCGATAGGACGCCACGTCGGCAAAGGTGTACTTGCCCAGGTTACGCAGGCGCTCGGCGATCAGGAACAGAATGATCGGCCAGCCCACCAGGAAGCCGATCGAATAGATCAGGCCGTCATAACCGGAGGTGTAGACCAGCGCGGAAATCCCCAAGAAGGACGCCGCCGACATGTAGTCACCGGCAATCGCCAGGCCGTTCTGGAAACCGGTGATCTTGCCGCCGGCCGCGTAGTAGTCGGCTGCCGACTTGTTGCGCTTGGAGGCCCAATAGGTGATGCACAGGGTGGCGCCGACAAACACGACGAACATCACGATGGCCGAAACGTTCAGGGGTTGCTTGTGCACTTCACCGGTCAATGCGTCCGCCGCCCAAACGGCTGGAGCAAAGATCGAAGCACCCAATATTGCCAGTAGACGCCGGATCATTGCGCAGCCTCCTTGAGAATCGCATTGTTCAGGTCGTCAAACTCGCCATTGGCCCGACGCACATAGATGCCGGTCAGGACGAAAGCGGACACAATCAGCCCGACGCCCAGGGGAATGCCCCAGGTGATCGACGAACCGGGGCTGATCTTGGCCCCCAGTAATTGTGGCCCATAGGCGATCAACAGGATGAAAGCGGAGTAAAGCCCTAGCATGATCGCCGAGAGAATCCAGGCGAACCTTTCCCTTTTTCTCACCAGCTCCTTGAAACGCGGGCTGTTTTGAATCGAGAGGTAAATGCTGTCGTTCATTGTTTTTATCCTCGCAGCACAGCTTTTTTATTATTGGAACGTATCCACTGTATGCGGCTGCGGAACAGGTTCCAGACGACCTTAGTATTAGAGGGAGTGTAGCGAGGGTTTGCGCGAGCACAGGAAGATTTGCGAGGCGTGAAATTAATGTGGGAGGGGGGCTTGCCCCCGATGGCGGAGCGTCAGTCAAAAACACTCTGACTGGACCATCGCCATCGGGGGCAAGCCCCCTCCCACAGGGTTGTAACTGGGGTTCTACTTACCGACCCATTCGGCGACACGCTCAGGGTGCTTGGCAACCCAGTCCTTGGCCGCGGCATCAGGCTTGGCGCCTTCTTGAATCGCCAGCATCACTTCGCCGATTTCGTCCTTGGAGGCCCACTGGAATTTCTTCAGGAAGGCCGCGACTTCCGGCGCTTTCTTCTCCAGGCCTTTGCTGCCGATGCTGTTGACGGTTTCAGCAGCGCCATAAATTCCTTTTGGATCGTCCAGGAAACGCAGTTTCCACTTGGCGAACATCCAGTGTGGCACCCAACCGGTGACCGCAATGGACTCCTGTTTGTCTTCGGCACGGGTCAACTCGGCGATCATTGCCGCGCCCGAACTGGCTTGCAGTTTGTAATCGAGGCCGTACTGCTTGATGGCTTCGTCGGTCTTGAGCATCACGCCCGAACCGGCGTCGATACCGACGATTTTGTTCTTGAAGGTGGTGTCGGTCTTGAGGTCTTCGATGGACTTGGCCTTGACGTACTCCGGCACGATCAGGCCGATCTTCGCGTCTTTGAAGTTGGGGCCGTAGTCGACCACCTTGTCCTTGTTCTTGGCCCAGTACTCGCCGTGGGTGACGGGCAGCCAGGCGGAGAGCATGGCGTCGAGCTTACCGGTGGCCACGCCCTGCCACATGATCCCGGTGGCGACGGCTTGCAGTTTCACGTCATAACCGAGCTTGGACTTGATCACTTCTGCCGCCACGTGGGTGGTGGCCACGCTGTCGGACCAGCCATCCACATAGCCGATGCTCAGGGTCTTGCTGTCGGCGCTGGCCAGTGTGGAGCTCATCGCAACTACCAGAGTGGCAGCTGCGCCCAAGAGTCGTCGCATCTTCATAGTACTTCCCCGAAAGTGCTGCGCCCGGCGAATGCCGAGCGACGTCAACCTGTTGTTATGTGGTGCACCGCGCCCCCTTCACGCGCATCGATCACGGTAGTGCGCCGTCAGCGGAGTACTGACACCTCGATCATCAACCTGCCCGGGTGTTCGACCTGCTCTGTCAACGACATCCTGCAAGCAAGGAACGACATCACATCGCCAGTAGGATGTTTTGTAGGACCCTGCGTCAAAATCCCGCCTGAACTTTGCATGTCAAAATTATGCATCCCCACTGAGAAGGGGAAAATCCGGGTAAGATGCGCGCCTTTGCTCCTCCAGATAAGCCGACCATGCCTGCGACTGCCCGCTTCCCTGCCCTGCCCTATTGCTTCGCCTTGATCCTCGGCCTGCTGGCCCTCTTTGCTTATTGGTATGGCCTCGGCCGGCCCGTCGTGCTGCCCGATGTCGCCAGCGCCACGCACAAGATGCAGTGCGCGTCCTATACCCCGTTCGATAAGGATCAATCGCCGTTCGACCAGCCGTTCGCCCTGCGCCCCGAACGCATGGACGCCGACCTTGCCCTGCTTGCCACCCGCTTCGAGTGCATTCGCACCTATTCCATGACCGGCCTGGAAGCCTTGCCGGACATGGCGCGCAAGCATGGACTGAAGGTGATGGCCGGGGCCTGGGTGAGCAGCGACCCGGTAGCGACCGCAAAGGAAATCGACGAACTGATCGCCTCGGCCAACGCCCACCCGGATGTGGTCACCGCCGTGATCGTCGGCAACGAAGCGCTGCTGCGCAAGGAAGTCACCGCCGCACAGCTGGTGAAGCTGATCAAGACCGTCAAAAGCCAGATCAAGCAGCCGGTGACCTACGCGGATGTGTGGGAGTTCTGGCTGCAACACCCGGAAATCGCCCCGGCGGTGGATTTCCTCACTATCCACCTGTTGCCGTACTGGGAAGATGATCCATCGGGCATCGATCAGGCCCTCAAGCACGTGGGCGATGTGCGCCAGACCTTCGGCAACAAGTTTGCACCCAAGGACATCTTGATCGGTGAAACCGGCTGGCCAAGCGAAGGCCGCCAGCGCGAGACCGCCGTACCGAGCCGGGTCAATGAGGCCAAGTTCATGCGCGGTTTTGTAGCCATGGCTGAGGCGAATGGCTGGCACTACAACCTGATTGAAGCCTTTGACCAACCCTGGAAACGTGCGAGCGAAGGCGCCGTGGGCGGTTACTGGGGCCTGTTCGATGCGGATCGCCAGGACAAGGGCATCCTCGCCGGGGCGGTGACCAACGTGCCGTACTGGCCGCTATGGCTGGGCGTCGGCGGGATTATCCTGTTGGGCACTCTGGTGCTGGGGGGGCGTATACGCAGCCCGCGTGCCGCTATTGCCCTGCCGCTGTTGGGTGCGGTGGCGGCTTGCTCCATCGGCACCTGGGCCGAGCTGACCCGCGTGACGGCGCGCTTTAATGATGAATGGGTGTGGGCGGGGTTGCTGCTGGTGTTGAACCTGCTGGTGCTGGCTCACGCGGCATTGGCGTTGAGCGCACGGGAAGGTTGGCGTGAGCGGGCATTCGACTGGCTGGAGCAGCGCGCAGGCTGGCTGGTGGCGATTGCCGGGTTCGCGGGTGCGGTGATGATGCTGACGTTGGTGTTTGATCCGCGCTATCGCAGCTTCCCAAGCGCGGCGCTGCTGCTGCCAGCCTTGGTGTACCTGGTGCGACCGGTGACGGGACCGCGTCGGGAGATTGCGCTGCTGGCCTTTATCATCGGCGCTGGCGTTGCGCCACAACTGTACCGTGAAGGCTTGCTGAACCAGCAGGCGTGGGGCTGGGCCATGGTCAGCCTGCTCATGGTTGCAGCCTTGTGGCGTTGCCTGCGGGTGCGCGAGGCTTAAGACCGCTTTCGCGAGCAAGTCGAAGCGTCGAACCGCCGCTTCGACTTGCCTGCGAAGAGGTTCTATCAAGCAGCCCGAGGCTTCCTGACCAACCGCAACCCCGCAATCACCACCGCAAACACCGCAAACGTGGTGTTGTACAACGCCAGCGCCGGCAGGCCGAACACCATCCCCAGCACCGCCAACCCCCACCCCGCCCGCCCCGGCACGAAAAACGCCAGCAGCGACGTGATCAACGCCGCCCAGCCCAACACCTTGAAGTGAATCATCAACCCCAGGTTTGAACGCAGCTGGCATTCCCAGCGGCTGGCCTCATCCGCGCAGATCCCCACCCACTGGCCATCTTCCATAAAGCCGTAGCGTGCGCCATAACTGGCGGCCAGCCACAGCGGCAGGGCAATAAGCAGCAGTATCAACGGAAAACGATGGGACATTGGGGCACTCCAATAGGCAAAAACGGCGCTCAGCTTAATGCGCCAGAGGCCGTTGGCAAGGCGCATACACACAATTAATTTTTACCTATACGTGTCAACGTGTATCGTCTGGCTACTATTACCCCGATTCCGCCTTTTTTCCGACATTTCGTGCCGCGTGATGGCACTTCGGCGAGTGGACGGCGGTCATAGCCTGCGAACTTCATTAAGTACGTTTCCTCCTAGGGATTAAGTCATGCTCCGTTCCTTGCGCTGCGCTGCCTTGCTGGGCAGCCTTTTTTTGAGTGCGTCAGCACTGGCCGTCGATATCGACCAGGCCACCTATGGCTTCCCTTTGACGAATCCGTTCGAAGCGACCATCGCCACTACCCCGCCTGACCTTCGGCCGAAATTGCCGAGCGATGACGAGATCAACCAGTCCGACTACACCCTGAACATGCGCCCCGAGCGCGAGTTCAGCCTGCCGGACAACTTCTGGGCGGTGAAGAAACTCACCTACCGCATCGCCAAACAGGATCGCGCCGCGCCGTTGATCTTCCTGATCGCGGGCACCGGTGCGCGGTTTGACAGCAGCATCAACGAATACCTTAAAAAGCTGTATTACCAAGCCGGCTACCACGTGGTGCAACTGTCGTCGCCCACCAGCTTCGACTTCATCAGCGCCGCCTCGCGCTTCGCCACCCCGGGTATCACCCAGGAAGACGCCGAAGACATGTACCGCGTGATGCAAGCCGTGCGTGCGCAGAACGCTTCGCTGCCGGTGACCGACTTCTACCTCACCGGCTACAGCCTCGGCGCGCTGGATGCGGCGTTCGTCAGCAAGCTCGACGAGACCCGCCGCAGCTTCAACTTCAAGAAAGTCTTGCTGCTCAACCCGCCGGTCAACCTCTACACCTCGATCACCAACCTCGACAAGCTGGTGCAGACCGAGGTGAAAGGGATCAACAACACCACCACCTTCTATGAATTGGTGCTGAGCAAGCTGACCCGCTACTTCCAGCAAAAGGGCTACATCGACCTGAACGATGCCCTGCTCTACGACTTCCAGCAATCCAAGCAGCACCTGACCAACGAACAAATGGCCATGCTGATCGGTACCTCGTTCCGCTTCTCGGCGGCCGACATCGCCTTCACTTCGGACCTGATCAACCGCCGCGGCCTGATCATCCCGCCGAAGTACCCGATCACCGAAGGCACCAGCCTGACGCCGTTCCTCAAGCGTGCGCTGCAGTGCGACTTCGATTGCTACCTCACCGAACAAGTGATTCCGATGTGGCGCGCCCGCTCCGACGGCGGCAGCCTGTTGCAACTGGTTGACCAAGTCAGCCTGTACGCCCTCAAGGACTACCTGCACACCAACCCGAAGATCGCCGTGATGCACAACGCCGACGACGTGATTCTTGGCCCAGGCGACCTCGGCTTCCTGCGTAAAACCTTCGGCGATCGCTTGACCGTCTACCCGCTGGGCGGCCATTGCGGCAACCTCAATTACCGCGTCAACGCCGACGCCATGCTGGAGTTCTTCCGTGGCTAAATATCTTTTGCTGCTTGCCGCCTTGATGTGCGCAGGCGTGGCCAATGCCGACAACAGCAAGGCCCATGAGCCGGTCAATGTCGACGCCGATGGGTTCAAGGAACCGCTGACCAAACTCAAGTTCAACCCGGGCCTGGATCAGCGTGAGTTCGAGCGTTCGTCGCTCACTGCACTCAACGTGTATGACCCGCTGGAATCGTGGAACCGTCGCGTGTACCACTTCAACTACCGCTTCGACCAATGGGTGTTCCTGCCGGTGGTCAACGGCTACACCTACGTGACCCCCAGCTTCCTGCGTACCGGCGTGAGCAACTTCTTCAACAACCTGGGCGATGTGCCCAACCTGTTGAACAGCCTGCTGCAGCTTAAAGGCCATCGCTCCCTGGAAACCACCGGCCGCCTGCTGGTCAACACCACCATCGGCATCGCCGGCCTGTGGGACCCGGCTACCGCCATGGGCCTGCCACGCCAGAGCGAAGACTTTGGCCAGACCTTGGGGTTCTACGGCGTGCCAGGCGGTGCGTACCTGGTGCTACCGATCTTTGGCCCGTCGAACCTGCGCGATACCGGCGGCCTGATCGTCGACTACGGCGCGGAAACCCAGATCAACTTCCTCAACGTGTCGGAAGTCAGTTCCAACCACCCGGAAATCTGGGCGTTGCGTGCGGTAGACAAGCGTTACCAGACCAGCTTTCGGTATGGCCAGATGAACTCGCCGTTCGAGTATGAGAAGGTGCGGTACATCTATACGGAATCACGCAAGTTGCAGATTGCCGAGTAAACGCCCACAAAAAAGGCCATTCGATTGAATGGCCTTTTTTTATTGCGCGATCAAGCCTTCGCGGTGTTCCAGAGCTTGCCCACCCCGCTGACCACCGCCAGCACCACCGCGCCGGCGATGATCCCCGCCACGCCATTGAGCAACGTCGGCACCAACCACGCCACCCCGCCAGCACTCTGGCTGACCGTCTCGATCCAGTGATGCACCACCGGCAAGCCGTGGGTAAGGATCCCGCCACCCACCAGGAACATCGCCGCCGTACCGATCACCGACAGGCTCTTCATCATGTAAGGCGCCGCGCGCAGGATAGCGCCACCGATACTGCGCGCCGCCTGGCCAGGCTTCTGGGTGAGCCACAGGCCCAGGTCATCCAGCTTGACGATACCGGCCACCAGCCCGTAGACGCCCACGGTCATGACGATGGCGATACCGGACAGCACGATCACCTGCTGCGTCAATGGCGCATCGGCCACGGTGCCGAGGGTAATGGCGATGATCTCGGCCGAAAGGATGAAATCAGTGCGAATGGCGCCTTTGATCTTGTCCTTTTCAAAGGCCACCAGGTCGATGGCCGGATCGGCCACAGCCTTGACCAATTGCGCATGTTCGGCGTGGTCTTCGACCTTGCTGTGTAGGAACTTGTGCGCGAGTTTCTCGAAACCTTCGAAACACAGGTAGGCCCCGCCAAGCATCAGCAGCGGCGTCACCGCCCAAGGCGCAAACGCACTGATCAACAAGGCGGTGGGCACCAGGATCAACTTGTTGACGAAGGAGCCCTTGGCCACCGCCCACACCACGGGAATTTCCCGCTCGGCGCGCACCCCAGAGACCTGTTGGGCATTGAGCGCCAAGTCATCACCCAGCACGCCGGCGGTCTTTTTCGCCGCCATTTTCGTCATCAGGGCAACGTCATCGAGTACTGCGGCGATATCGTCGATCAACACCAACAAACTGCTTCCTGCCATGAATCGGGCTTCCATAAGAGAGGGATGGACCGAGCATAGCGCGGCGCAACGCTTTATGGGCACATTGTTGAGGCGCGCGGATGGCCGGTGCTACCATGCGCAACCGCCTGTACTGGCAAGGAAACCTCTGGTTCATGAGCACCATTCGCGAGCGCAACAAAGAAAAAATCCTGCGGGCGGCCAGCGAGGAGTTTGCCGACAAGGGCTTCGCCGCGACCAAAACCAGCGACATCGCCGCCAAGGCCGGGCTGCCCAAGCCCAACGTCTATTACTACTTCAAGTCCAAGGACAACCTCTACCGCGAGGTGCTCGAAAGCATTATCGAGCCGATCCTGGCTGCTTCCACGCCGTTCAATCCGGATGGCGAGCCCTCGGTGGTCCTGAGCAACTACATCCGTTCCAAGATCCGCATCTCCCGCGACCTGCCCTTCGCCTCCAAAGTGTTCGCCAGTGAAATCATGCACGGCGCGCCGCACCTCAGTGCGGATCAGGTCGAGCAGCTCAACGCCCAGGCCAAGCACAATATCGCGTGCATCCAAAGCTGGGTGGATCGTGGCCTGATTGCGCCGATTGACCCCAATCACTTGATGTTCAGCATCTGGGCGGCGACGCAGACCTATGCGGATTTTGATTGGCAGATCTCGGCGGTAACCGGGAAGGCCAAGCTGGATGAGGCGGATTATGAGGCGGCGGCGCAAACGATTATCAGACTGGTGCTCAAGGGGTGTGAGCCGGACTGACATAAATAGCAAGAACACTGCCACCCCCCTGTGGGAGCGGGCTTGCTCGCGAAAGCGCCCTCCCAGACACATCCTGCCAAAAGCCTGCCGATCGGCATTAACTAGCTGATCTAGCCTCTCAGAACTCCATCTGAAGAGAGGCTAAGGAATGCCTGATCAACCTGCTTCAAATCGCCTGCGTATTGGTCGCTATGACGAACCCAACCGTGTCTATTTGCTGACCAGTAATACCCTTGATCGAATACCTATATTCAGTGACTTCAAACTGGGCCGGCTGGTCGTGCAGCAGTTCAGGATCGCCCAGCATCAAGGGCTGGCTACTTCTTTGGCTTGGGTAGTGATGCCCGATCATTTCCATTGGTTGATCTCATTGGAAAAGGGCTCACTTGCCGATTTGATGCGTCAGGTGAAGTCTAAAAGTACTCGAATGGTGAATGCGGTTTCAGGCCGTCAAGGACGCTTATGGCAACCTGGTTTTCATGACCATGCCGTACGGCGGGAAGAAAGCCTTGAAGGAATCGCCCGGTACATCGTGGCCAACCCTCTGCGGGCGGGTCTGGTAAAGAAGTGTGGCGACTACCCACTTTGGGATGCCATTTGGCTTTGACTGGATACCGAGTCGCCTGCATTCGCGGGCAAGCCCGCTCCCACATTTGAGCGTATTCACAAATATAAATGTGTGAACTCATTCAAGTGTGGGAGCGGGCTTGCCCGCGATGAGGCCCGACAGACCAGCAAAAAATCAGGCCGACACCCCCGCATCCGCCATCAACCCCACCCCCTCGATCGCCGTAATCGCGCACTGCTCATCAATATCCGACGTATCCCCGCTGATTCCAATCGCCCCCAGCACCACGCCCTCCTGACTCCGAATCAGCACCCCGCCCGGCGCGGGCACCACGCTGCCGTGTCCCAGGCTATTCAACGCCGCGATAAACGCCGGGCGCTGTTGCGCGTCCAGCGCCAGCAGACGTGAGCCCTTGCCCAGGGCGATCGCGCCCCAGGCCTTGCCGATGGCGATCTGCGGGCGCAGCAGGCTGGCGCCATCTTCGCGTTGCAGGGTGACCAGGTGGCCGCCGCTGTCGAGCACGGCGACGGTCAGCGGTGCGGCTGAGATGGTGCGCCCGGCGCTGAGGGCCTGGCTGGCCAGTTGGGTGGCGAGTTTCAAGGTTAAAGCGCTCATGGTGCCGTCCTTCTTTTGTTATTGGGAAAGCGGTGGAGGTCTGAATGATCAGATGCTCGATCAAACAAATAGAACACAATGACTTTTAATTTTGTATACAATATTTTCGCACAAAGGCTCCATACGTCGAAAAAAGCTGTTCCGACGAACGTAAAGACCCGTGCATAAAATGCATTGACCTGCGCCGCTCGCCGTTAATACACTTTGACCAGACACCACTTGTATACAATTACAAAACGCAAGAGGCACCAAAATCATGAGCAAAATGAGAGCAATCGAAGCCGCTGTCCTGGTGATGCGCCGCGAAGGTGTGGACACCGCCTTCGGCATCCCGGGCGCCGCGATCAACCCGCTGTATTCGGCCTTGCAGAAGGTGGGTGGCATCGATCACGTCCTTGCTCGCCACGTTGAAGGCGCCTCCCACATGGCCGAGGGTTACACCCGCACCAAGGCCGGCAATATCGGCGTGTGCATCGGCACCTCGGGCCCGGCGGGCACTGACATGGTCACCGGCCTGTACAGCGCCTCGGCCGACTCAATCCCGATCCTGTGCATTACCGGCCAGGCACCCCGCGCCCGCATGCACAAGGAAGACTTCCAGGCCGTGGACATCACCAGCATCGTCAAGCCGGTGACGAAGTGGGCGACCACCGTCCTCGAACCCGGCCAAGTGCCGTACGCCTTCCAGAAAGCCTTCTACGAAATGCGCTCCGGCCGCCCGGGCCCCGTGCTGATCGACCTGCCGTTCGACGTGCAGATGGCCGAGATCGAATTCGACATCGACGCCTACCAGCCACTGCCCCTGGCCAAGCCACTGGCAACCCGCGTGCAGGTGGAAAAAGCCCTGGCGCTGCTGGACAAGGCTGAACGCCCACTGCTGGTGAGCGGTGGGGGCGTGATCAACGCCGACGCCAGCGAGCTGCTGGTTGAATTCGCTGAACTGACCGGCATCCCGGTGATTCCGACCCTGATGGGCTGGGGCACCATTCCGGACGATCACCCACAGATGGTCGGCATGGTCGGTCTGCAGACGTCCCACCGTTATGGCAACGCGACAATGCTCAAGTCGGACGTGGTGCTGGGCATCGGTAACCGCTGGGCCAACCGCCACACCGGCTCGGTGGAGGTGTACACCGAGGGTCGCACGTTCATTCACGTCGACATCGAGCCGACGCAGATCGGCCGCGTTTTCACCCCGGACCTGGGCATCGTCTCCGACGCCGGCTCCGCCCTGACGATGTTCATTGAAGTGGCCCGCGAGTGGAAAGCCGCCGGCAAGTTGAAGGACCGCAGCGCCTGGCTGAACGACTGCCAGCAACGCAAAGCCACCCTGCACCGCAAGACTCACTTCGACAACGTGCCAGTCAAGCCACAGCGCGTTTACGAAGAAATGAACCAGGTGTTCGGCAAAGACACCTGCTACGTCAGCACCATCGGCTTATCGCAAATTGCCGGCGCGCAATTCCTGCACGTGTACAAGCCGCGGCATTGGATCAACTGCGGCCAGGCCGGCCCGTTGGGTTGGACCATTCCCGCCGCGCTCGGCGTGGTCAAGGCTGACCCGAGCCGCAAGGTGGTGGCACTGTCGGGCGACTATGACTTCCAGTTCATGATCGAAGAACTGGCCGTGGGCGCGCAGTTCAAGCTGCCATACATCCACGTGGTGGTGAACAACTCCTACCTCGGTCTGATCCGCCAGGCCCAGCGCGGGTTTGAAATGGACTACTGCGTGCAGCTGTCCTTTGACAATCTCAACGCCCCGGAACTCAACGGCTATGGTGTAGACCACGTCGCCGTCGCCGAAGGCCTGGGTTGCAAGGCCCTGCGCGTATTCGAACCAAGCCAGATCGCGCCGGCCCTGCGTCGCGCCGAGGAGATGATCGAAGAATTCAAGGTTCCAGTGATCGTTGAGATTATTCTGGAGCGCGTCACCAATATTTCCATGGGCACCGAGATCAACGCCGTCAACGAATTCGAAGATCTGGCACTGGTCGGCAACGATGCGCCGACTGCCATTTCCCTGCTCGATTAAGGAGAACCTTATGCCGCGTTTCGCCGCCAACCTGTCCATGCTGTTTACCGAACAGGACTTTCTTGCCCGTTTCAAAGCGGCCGCCGATGCGGGCTTCGAAGGTGTCGAGTACCTGTTCCCCTATGAATTCAGCTCTGCCGAAATCAAGGCGCAACTTGACGCCCACGGCCTGACCCAGGTGCTGTTCAACCTGCCGGCCGGCGACTGGGCCAAGGGCGAACGCGGCCTGGCGTGCCACCCCGACCGGGTCGAGGAGTTTCGTGCCGGGGTCAAGCTGGCGATCGCCTACGCCCAAGTGCTGGGCAACACCCAGATCAACTGCCTGGCAGGCATCCGGCCACAAGGCATTGACGACGAGATTCTGGAAAAGACCTTCGTCGCCAACCTCAAGTACGCCGCCGAAAAACTGCAAGCCGTGGGCATCAAGCTGGTGATGGAAGCGATCAACACCCGTGACATCCCAGGCTTCTATCTGAACAACACGGCGCAAGCCCTGTCGATTCGCGAACAGGTGGGCAGCGACAACCTGTTCCTGCAATACGACATCTACCACATGCAAATCATGGAAGGCGATCTGGCCCGCACCATGGCCGCGCACCTGGGTGAGATAAACCACATCCAGCTGGCGGATAACCCAGGGCGCAACGAGCCGGGCACCGGCGAGATCAACTACCGCTTCCTGTTCGAACATTTGGACCGCATCGGCTACACGGGTTGGGTCGGCTGTGAATACAAGCCGTTGACCACCACCGAAGCCGGTTTGGGTTGGCTCAAAACCCACAACGCGATCTAACAGACACAACACAAACCAATGTGGGAGCTGGCTTGCCTGCGATAGCGGTGTATCAGGCAATCAGTCTGTAACTGAACGATCGCCATCGCAGGCAAGCCAGCTCCCACAGTAGATCTTCGGTGTTTGGCAGACCGAGCTGGGCCTGCCTATCGAATAACAAGAGGCTTTTCTCATGGCTAAAATCGGATTTATCGGCACCGGCATCATGGGTCAACCCATGGCCGCCAACCTGCAGAAAGCAGGTCACCAACTGTTCCTCTCCGAGCACCACGGCAAGGCTCCGCAGGCCCTGGTCGACGCGGGCGCCGTGGCCTTGGCCAACCCTCAGCAAGTGGCGCAGGAGGCCGAGTTCATCATCGTGATGGTGCCGGACACCCCGCAGGTCGACGACGTGCTGTTCCGCAAAGACGGTGTCGCGGCGGGCCTGTCGCCGAACAAAGTCGTGATCGACATGAGCTCGATCTCCCCCACCGCCACCAAGGCGTTCGCAGCAAAGATCAACGAAACCGGCGCGCAGTACCTGGATGCACCGGTGTCCGGCGGTGAGGTCGGTGCCAAGGCCGGCACCCTGAGCATCATGATCGGCGGCGAACCGCAGACCTTCGAACGCGCCCTGCCGCTATTCCAGGCCATGGGCAAGAACATCACCCTGGTGGGCGGCAATGGTGATGGGCAGACCGCCAAGGTCGCCAACCAGATCATCGTGGCGCTGAATATCCAGGCGGTGGCCGAAGCGCTGCTGTTCGCCTCCAAGAACGGCGCCGACCCGGCCAAGGTGCGTGAAGCGCTGATGGGCGGGTTCGCTTCGTCGAAAATCCTTGAGGTGCATGGCGAGCGCATGATCAAGGGCACCTTCGACCCGGGCTTCCGTATCAACCTGCACCAGAAAGACCTCAACCTGGCCCTGGCCGGTGCCAAGGAATTGGGGATCAACCTGCCGAACACCGCCGGTACGCAGCAAGTCTTCAGCACCTGTACCGCGATTGGCGGCGGTAACTGGGACCACTCGGCGCTGATCAAGGGCCTGGAACATATGGCGAATTTCTCGATTCGCGATAAATAACCCCGTTTCACCGCACCTTTGAAATGCGGTCGAGTGTGGGAGCGAGCTTGCTCGCGAAAGAGGTCGATCAGTCAGCATGGATGTTGGATGTCAGACCGCATTCGCGAGCGAGCCCGCTCCCACATTTGATCGCATTCCGATCCGAAACGTGATGCACCTCTAATAACAAGAATCCCCGGGAGCCCGCTTATGTCGGTCGATCCGCAACACCTGCTTCGCGAGCTGTTTGCCACAGCCATCGACGCCGCCCACCCCCGGCAAGTCCTTGAACCCTACCTGCCCGCCGACCGCAGCGGTCGTGTGATCGTGATCGGCGCTGGCAAAGCGGCCGCCGCCATGGCCCTGGTCGTGGAAAACGTCTGGCAGGGTGAAGTCACCGGCCTGGTCGTGACCCGCTACGGGCACGGCGCGCCGTGCAAGAAAATCGAAATCGTCGAAGCCGCTCACCCGGTGCCCGATGCCGCCGGCCTGGCCGTGGCCCAGCGCGTGCTGGCACTGATCAGCAACCTGACGGAGCACGACCGCGTTATCTTCCTGTTGTCCGGCGGTGGCTCTGCCCTGCTGGCGCTGCCCGCCGAGGGCATCACCCTGGCCGACAAACAGGCCATCAACAAAGCCCTGCTCAAATCCGGTGCCACCATTGGCGAGATGAATTGCGTGCGCAAGCACCTGTCGGCCATCAAAGGCGGTCGATTGGCGAAAGCGGCATGGCCGGCCACTGTATACACCTACGCGATTTCCGATGTGCCGGGCGACCAGGCCACGGTGATCGCCTCCGGCCCGACGGTCGGAGACCCCAGCACCTCGCAACAAGCCCTGGCGATCCTCAAGCGCTACAACATCGACGCCCCCGCTTCGGTGCGCAGCTGGTTGCAAAACCCCGCCTCGGAAACCGTCAAGCCCGGCGACCCGGTGCTCGCCCGTAGCCACTTCCAATTGATCGCCCGCCCCCAGCAATCCCTGGAGGCAGTCGCCGTAAAAGTGCGCCAGGCCGGGTTCAGTCCATTAATCCTCGGCGACCTGGAAGGCGAAGCGCGGGACGTGGCTAAAGTGCACGCCGGCATCGCCCGACAGATCGTGCAACACGGCCAGCCGCTGGCAGCGCCGTGCGTGATTCTCTCCGGCGGCGAAACCACCGTGACGGTACGTGGCAATGGTCGTGGCGGACGCAATGCAGAGTTCCTGCTGAGCCTCACCGACAGCCTAAAGGGCCTGCCCGGCGTGTACGCCCTGGCCGGTGACACCGACGGCATCGACGGCTCGGAAGACAACGCCGGCGCCATCATGACGCCGTGCAGTTATTCGCGCGCCGAAGCCCTCGGCCTGTCGGCCAGCGACGAGCTGGATAACAACAACGGCTACGGCTATTTCGCCGCCCTCGACGGTTTGATCATCACCGAGCCCACGCGCACCAACGTCAACGACTTCCGCGCCATCCTGATCCTTGAGACTGCCAAACATGACGCCTGACAAGAAGGTCAAAATCCTCGCCACCCTGGGCCCGGCCACCGACGGTATCGATGACATCCGCGAGCTGGTGGAAGCTGGCGTGAACATCTTCCGGCTCAATTTCAGCCACGGCGACCACGCCGACCACGCCCAGCGCTACCAGTGGATTCGTCAGGTCGAGCGTCAGCTGAATTACCCGCTGGGTATCCTCATGGACCTGCAAGGGCCGAAGCTGCGGGTCGGGCGCTTTGCCGAGGGCAAGGTGCAACTGGTGCGTGGCCAGGCATTGCGCCTGGACCTGGACGAAACACCGGGCGACCAGCGTCGGGTCAACCTGCCCCACCCGGAAATCATCGCGGCGCTGGAACCCGGCATGGACCTGCTGCTGGACGATGGCAAGCTGCGCCTGCGGGTCATCACCAAACATGCCGACGCCATCGACACCACCGTACTGAACGGCGGCGAATTGTCTGACCGCAAAGGCGTGAACGTCCCACAAGCCCTGCTGGAGCTCAGCCCATTGACCGCCAAGGATCGGCGCGATTTGAGCTTTGGCCTAGAGCTGGGCGTGGACTGGGTGGCACTGTCGTTCGTACAGCGCCCGGAAGATATCCGCGAAGCCCGCGAGCTGATCGGCGACAAGGCCTTCCTGATGGCCAAGATCGAGAAGCCCTCGGCCGTGCAGCGCCTGCAGGAAATCGCCGAACTGAGCGACGCGATCATGGTGGCCAGAGGCGACCTGGGCGTGGAAGTGCCCGCCGAGAGTGTGCCGCAGATCCAGAAAGACATCATCAGTACCTGCCGCCAACTGGGCAAACCGGTGGTGGTGGCGACCCAGATGCTGGAGTCGATGCGCTTCTCACCGGCTCCGACCCGCGCCGAAGTCACCGATGTCGCCAATGCCGTGGCCGAAGGCGCGGACGCGGTGATGCTGTCGGCGGAAACCGCATCCGGCGAATACCCGCTGGAAGCCGTGCAGATGATGAGCAAGATCATCCGCCAGGTGGAGAACGGCCCGGATTACCAGGCTCAGCTCGACGTCAGCCGACCGAAGGCGGATGCCACCGTATCGGACGCCATCAGCTGCGCAATCCGCCGCATCAGCAGCATCCTGCCGGTGGCAGTGCTGGTGAACTACAGCGAGTCGGGCAGTTCCAGTCTGCGCGCGGCGCGGGAACGGCCGGTGGCGCCGATCCTCAACCTCACGCCGAACCTGTCCACGGCGCGGCGGTTGAGCGTGGCGTGGGGCGTGCATTCGGTGGTCAATGACAGGCTGCGCCAAGTAGACGAGGTGTGTTCCACGGCGCTGGAGATTGCCCAGGCGCAGGGGATGGCGGAGCGTGGGGATACCTTGGTGATTACGGCGGGGGTGCCGTTCGGGCAGCCGGGGTCGACGAACTCATTGCGTATCGAGACGTTGATTTAGCGTCTGTAAGGGCCTCATCGCGGGCAAGCCCGCTCCCACATTTGATCGATGTTCGACATGAAAACTCGGTCAACTGTGGGAGCTGGCTTGCCTGCGATAAGGGCAACTCGGCCTGATTGAATGACCCCAAATGCACAACCCAACCTGTCCCGACTGGGCCGAAGCCCTGCTTAACGGCTTCAGCCAGATCTTCCTGCAGCGCCAGCCGCTGTGTGGCCTGCTGTGCCTGCTGGCGATCCTGATCGGCGCGCCGACCTTGCTTGGCGGCGCGCTGCTGGGAGGCCTGGCGGGGTTGCTCACGGCCCAGCGCCGGGCCTATCCCAAGGCCGAACGCCAGGCAGGGCTGTACAGCTACAACGGCGTGTTGCTGGGGTTGTTGATCAGCCAGCACTTCGCCTGGTCAGCCGTGTTGCCGCCGCTGATCCTGGCGTGCGGTGGCTTGAGTGCGATCCTGACGCGGCAATGGTTGAAACGCGCCACTCAGCCCAGTGATTTGCCCGCCTACACCGCGCCGTTTGTCGGCCTGGGTTGGTTGCTGCTGGGCACCCTGCCGGAGCGTGCATTTGCCCTGAACGTACCCGACGCCTCGGCCATCTTCACCGCGCCTTTTACCGGGCTCGCCCAAATCATGCTGCTGGACCAGCCTGTGGCCGGCGCCTTGATTGCGTTGGGCCTGTGGTTGGCCAACCGCCGCGCGGCCACCTGGGCGTTGATCGGCGCCAGTGTCGGCGTACTGATCGCGCTGTGGCTGGACGAACCCGCCACTGCCCTCCTTGGCCTGCACAGCTACAACCCGGCGCTGGCTGCCGTGGCGTTGAGCCAAATACGTCGCCAACCCTGGCTGCCGCTGCTCGGCATCCTGCTGGCAATCACCCTCACCCCAGGCTTTGCCGCCCTGCATCTGCCTGCGTTGACCGCGCCGTTCATCCTCGCCTGTTGGCTGGTGCGCGCTGGCGCTCGGGTGCTGCGCAAACCCCGCATGGACAGGCCCTTCGAATCCCCCTAGGCTTGCTCGATATTCGTTTCAGGCGGGATTTATGGACAGCAATAACGACTGGCGCCAGCGGCTCTACGTCATGGTTTTTCAAAGTGACACGGTCGCCGGGCGGCGCTTTGACGGCATCTTGCTGCTGATCATCCTCGCCAGCCTGGTGATCGTGATGCTCGACAGCATCGACCAGATACACCAGAACTACGCCGATGTGCTGGCCTATATCGAATGGGGCTTCACGCTGATCTTCCTGATCGAATACGGGTTGCGCCTGTATTGCTCGCCCAAGCCGTTACGCTATGCCTTCAGCTTTTATGGGCTGGTGGACTTGCTGGCCATCGTGCCCGGCATCCTCGCGCTGTATTACAGCGATGCGCAGTACCTGCTGATCATCCGCATCATCCGAATGCTGCGGATCTTCCGCGTGCTCAAGCTCAGCCCCTACCTCAAGCAGGCCAACTACCTGATGTCGGCGTTGCGGGGCAGCAAGCAGAAGATCGTGGTGTTCCTGGTCAGCGTGTGCACGCTGGTCACGGTGTTCGGCACCTTGATGTACGTGATTGAAGGTCCGGAGCACGGCTTTACCAGCATCCCCAAGGGCATCTACTGGGCCATCGTGACCCTGACCACCGTGGGCTTTGGCGACATTGTGCCGAAGACGCCGTTGGGCCAGGTGATTTCATCGCTGGTGATGATCACCGGTTATTCGATCATCGCCGTGCCCACCGGGATTTTTACCGCTGAACTGGCGAGCGCAATGCGGGGCGAACAGCTGCAAACCGACTGCCCGGTGTGCAAGAAGAACAGCCATGAGCCAAATGCCGCCTTCTGCTCGCGCTGCGGGAGCAACCTTTTCCATAAAGTGGAATAAGCAAAGTACGTTTTAATCTTTAAGCGTCTATGCGGCGCCAGCTATAGTCGCTGGCAAATTGCCCCTACTCAATTGACAACCGTCTCGAACAACAAGGAATGAGCAGTGAAAAAACTCGTTAGCGCCTCTCTCCTGGCCGCCGGCCTTGCCCTGGCGGGCGCCGTCCAGGCCGCACCCGTCACACTGCTCAACGTCTCCTACGACGTAATGCGCGATTTCTACAAGGACTACAACGCCGCTTTCCAGAAGCACTGGGAAGCCGAACACCCGAACGACAAGCTGACCCTGCAGATGTCCTTCGGTGGTTCCAGCAAACAAGCGCGCTCGGTGATCGACGGCCTGCCGGCTGACGTGATCACCATGAACATGGCCACCGACATCAACGCCCTGGTCGACAATGGCAAGCTGGTGCCGGACAACTGGGTCACTCGCCTGCCGAACAACAGCGCGCCGTTTACTTCCGCCACGGTCTTCATCGTGCGCAAAGGCAACCCAAAAGCCCTGAAGGACTGGCCGGACCTGTTGAAAGACGGCGTGCAGGTGATCGTGCCCAACCCGAAAACCTCGGGTAACGGCCGCTACACCTACCTGTCGGCCTGGGGCTATGTGCTGAAGAACGGCGGCGATGAAAACAAGGCCAAGGCCTTTGTCGGCAAGCTATTCAAACAGGCACCGGTGCTGGATACCGGTGGCCGTGCGGCCACCACCACCTTCATGACCAACCAGATCGGCGACGTGCTGGTGACGTTCGAGAATGAGGCGGAAATGATCGCCCGTGAATTCGGTCGCGATCAGTTCGAAGTGGTCTATCCAAGCGTCTCCGCCGAAGCCGAGCCACCGGTGTCGGTGGTCGACAAGGTGGTCGAGAAGAAAGGCACCCGCGTGGCCGCCGAAGACTACCTGAAGTACCTGTGGTCGCCGGAAGGTCAGGAAATCGCGGCGAACAACTACCTGCGTCCACGTGACCCGAAAGTGCTGGCCAAATACACTGACCGCTTCCCGAAAGTCGACTTCCTGTCGGTAGAGAAGACCTTTGGTGACTGGCGCACGGTGCAGAAGACCCACTTTAATGATGGTGGGGTGTTTGATCAGGTTTACTCGGGTCAATAACTGACGCAACGCACTAAACCTGTGTGAGCGGGCTTGCTCGCGGATGCGGTGTATCAGCCAACTGATTCAGTGACTGATACTCCCCATTCGCGAGCAAGCCCGCTCCCACATTGGGTTCTGCGCCAGACTTTACATCGGTGGTGTCACGCCATCCTTGCCGGCTGAGATAGCCTGGGCAGTGATGATCCCATCCGCCCCCTGCGCCGCAAACATCACCACCTTCACCCCTGGCTTGAGCAAGCTGCGATCGCCAGGTTCCAGGTTGACGATCGGCACATCCTCCGGCACCACGATCTTCTGTTCGCCGCCTTTGTATTTCACCGTCAACGTCCGCCCGTTGCTGACCACCAGGTCGCCGACGGTGCCGTTGGTCATGCTGCTGCCTTCCTTCAAGTCAAACGCGCGATGCCCGTCGCCCGTGCCGGCCATGGCCGGTGGGAACACGTGCACTTCCAGCGCCGTCAGGCTGCCATCGGCGTTGGGCATGGCGGCGGAGCCAATGTAGCTGCCCGGCTTGATCTCATCGATCTTGGCCAGGGTGACCGCGCGCACCTGAGTGCTTGGGGTCAGGTGCACGATGACGTCCTCGCCGCTGTTGACCTTGACGTGCATCGCGTCGCCCTCCATCGCCGTGATGGCGCCGCGTACGCCCACCCGCGGGACATCCTCGGCCTGGGCCAGGCCCACGGCCATGGCGGCGGCAAGCGTGGAAGCCAGGAGCATCTTGTTCAATGTGATTTTCATGACCTTCAATTTCCTGTTTCGGCAGTTGTGCCTGAATGTATCATCACCCTTCGCGCCGAAAGTTAACGATTCACTCATCATTACTGGGCATGAGTGTTATCACTGCAAGCGGCCTACCCGGTCTACGGTGTTGTCTTTAGGCTCGCCTCACTTTCATTCGCTTTTATGAGAACACCATGAACGCTACCTCCCACGCTACAACCACCATGACCCGGAGCATGGTGATGCTGTTCGCGTTTTGCTGCGGCGCCATCGTTGCCAACATTTACTATGCACAACCGATCATCGAGCTGATCGCGCCGGACATCGGCCTGACGCCCGCCATGGCCAGCCTGATCGTCTCGTTGACACAAATTGGTTACGCCCTGGGCCTGTTTTTCCTGGTACCGCTGGGTGACCTGCTGGAAAACCGCAAGCTGATGATCGCCACCACCGTGCTGGCCATCGCCAGCCTGTTGGGGGCGGCATTTACCGAACAACCGAACCTGTTCCTGCTGGTGTCGCTGCTGATCGGCTTCAGCTCGGTGTCGGTGCAGATCCTGATCCCGCTGGCCGCGCACCTGGCACCCGCCGAGTCCCGAGGCCGCGTGGTCGGCAGCATCATGGGCGGTCTGTTGTTGGGCATCCTGCTGGCTCGGCCCGTGTCCAGCGTGGTGGCGGACCACTTCGGTTGGCGCGCAATGTTCATGGCCGCTGCGGCGTTGATGGCGTTAATCAGCGTGGTGTTGCTGATCACCATCCCCAAGCGCCAGCCTGACCACAGTGCCACCTATGGCCAGTTGCTGCGCTCCCTCGGCACGTTGCTGCGTGAGCAACCGGTATTGCGCCAACGGGCGTTCTATCAGGGTTGCATGTTCGCCACCTTCAGCCTGTTCTGGACCGCTGCCCCACTGGAACTGGCGCGTAACCACGGCCTGAGCCAAAGCGAGATCGCGCTGTTTGCACTGGTCGGTGCGCTGGGCGCCATTGCGGCGCCCGTCGCCGGTCGCCTGGCCGATGCCGGGCATACCCATCGCGCTTCGTTGCTGGCCATGCTGTTTGCGGCGTTGAGTTTCCTGCCGGCCTTTGTACACCCGTTGTACAGCGTGATCGGCCTGGCCGTGACCGGTGTGGTCCTGGACTTCTGCGTGCAGATGAATATGGTGCTCGGCCAGCGCGCTATCTACGCCCTCGACGCCAACAGCCGCAGCCGCCTGAACGCGCTGTACATGACCAGCATCTTTATTGGCGGCGCCTTCGGCTCGGCGATTGCCAGCAGCGTGTATGAACACGGCGGCTGGCTGGGCGTGATGCTGGTGGGCAGCGCATTCCCTCTGATTGCGTTACTGCGGTTCCTCAGTGCTTCACGCCAGGCCACAGTCGCCACTGCTTGAGGCAGCGGTTCAAGACTGGTTTTTTTCCGCGGATGCTTGGCCGGACGGCGATGTCAGCCGGCTCAGCAACTGCGAGAAAAATGCTAGCAGGGTGGTGGCGAACATCTGAATCAAGCCGGCGGCGTGTTCCTGTGCCTTATCCGGCAACGGGGAGGGAGCGGGTGTTGGGACCGGAGGCGGTGTCGGTGTCGGTGTCGGCGTGGGTGTCGGCGTGGGTGTCGGCACGGGTGCAGGTGCAGGCTGAACCTCAGGCGCTTGACCGCCCCACTGCACATCAGTTGGCTTGATCGCGCCCTTGCTCTTGATCAATAGGTCCGCGTTGCCCGTTCCCTTCAGGTCAATGGCCAGGCTTGAAAGGCCTGTGCCGGGGTCATGCTTGAGCACCGCTTCACCGGCTCGCCCCGTGAACCGATCAGTGAAGGCCAGGCCGCTCAGCCCAGCGCCCTTCAAGGCGCCCGACACATCGATCTTGTCCGTACCGCTGGTGAAATCCTGGATCATGTCCGGGTCAGTCGGCGTGGAGTCGCTGGCCTTGTCGTAGACAAAGGTGTCCGCGCCGCCACCGCCTCTCAGGGTGTCGCCCCCTCCGCCGCCCTTGAGCCGATTCGCGGCCTCATTGCCCGACACAGTGTCCCGGCCAGAGCCGCCAATCGCGTTTTCAATCGTGCAGCCCTTGGCAATGGACACATTGCCCTTCAGCCCGCCCACATCGGAAAACGATTCGGCTTTCAGGTTGATGTTCTGATCCTGGGAGAACCCGGAGAAGTCCATCGTGTCGACGCCACCACCGTCCCAGACACAGAAAACCGGTTTGTCAGCAGCGCTCTTGAGGCTCATCGCCTCGCGCTCAGTATTGGAGTTGAAGCCATAGGTGGTATTGGTGTTACGGGTTTGGTGATTGGCCCCGTACAAGCGTTGTGCCGCTGCAATATCGTCCATCATCGGCGCGGACGGATTCTGCCCTTTGAAGTCGTGTCCCTTCTGGTTTTTTTCCGACCAATAACTCATCACCGTACGCGCCTTGGTATCCTCGGCGTAGACCGCGCTGTTCAGGTAATCGAAACCGTTCCCGTTGTAGTTCCCTGGATGCTGCAGGCCAATGGCGTGGCCGATCTCATGGATAGCCGTTATCGAAAACTGACTGCCCAATGCCGGTGCCCCGTTTTCTCTGCGCGTGCCAATCGTGGCTGAAGTCTGGGTAGTGAAACGGCCAGGAAAGGTGGCCACCCCTCGATCACCGCCCGGATTGTTGCGAATGTTGAGAGTGCCGTCCGTCCCACTCGCCTGCTCGCGAAAGTTGATATTGGCGACATCCTGCCAGGACTGCACTGCCTGGCGGACGCGCCCCTGCTGCTGGTGGGTGAAGCTGTTGTCCACCGTGTAATTCACATCGACTTTCGAATCACCATTACGGTCATGAAAACGCAGGTTTTCCCGGGTAAGTTGATTAGCCGCCTGGTCCGTTGTGTAAGACGGTTTACTCCCAGCCCCCACACCCAACGGGCCGAAGTCCGCTACCGGCACGCTATTCAGAGAGCTCCTACTGCGCAGGTCATAATTATTCATTGTGCGACACCTTTGGTTTCAATAACGGGAGCCGGTCAAGCGATCGTTGACCAACCCTTCCAGAGGTAAATTCGCACGCTGAAAAATCCGATACCAACGCAGATTTGGTTCTAACCGCAACACCTGCGCGCGTCGAAACAGGAGGCGATACAACCAGGTATTCCGTTGCAATTTAAACACCCGACAACACAAAATCCCCGGCGGCATCGAGTTGTTTTAACAAGAAAAAAACAAAATCTAAAAAAGCACTTCGGGTGCCAGTACGCTATTTTCCCAACGATCAGGACATATTCCTTAAATCTTCCTCAGGACCGCACCAGCTTCTCCAGCGCGGCATCCGCCAGAAAGGAAGAGCGACTCTTGACCTTGTGCTCACGCACATAACGGTCGATGCGCTGGATGACATAACCGGGCAAGGTCACATTGACCTTCTCGGTCTTGCCCAGGTAGGGCGAGATGTCCAACTCCAACATCCCCCAGCCCATGCCGGCGTAATCTTCGTGCGCATGATGGTTGGCCACCGACGTTGGCAGGGGAATCGGTCCACCCTCTGCGGCAATCTCTTGCAGCATGATGTGGGCGACTTCCACCGCAGCGTTATAGGCCTCCTCAAAACTGTCCCCAGCGGTGACTGCGCCAGGGATGTCGGGGATCTGAATACCGGTGGCGGTGAAGTCATCGCCCCATTCGATACAGATTGGGTATTGCATGAATGTTCTCCTTAAAACTGAAACAAGCCGGCGCGTTTCCTGATGCTTTTGACAGTGCCCAGCGGCAGGTCCTTTTTTGGGTGGGGTACCGGAATGGTGTACGGGTTATAGCGGTGAGTAAAAATATGATGACTGCCCGCGACCCGGTCCAACACCCAACCCGCCTCTTGCAGTTCTTTGATGAATAACCTGCTTTGCACCCCTGCCTCCTTGGCTTGGCCTGAATAAAAGTAACCCTAGAGTTATCTTTACTCAAGCACAAAAGACGCGGGGCTGACTGACGGCTGTTTTACGGGATATTGAAAACCTGCCTGCTCGACACCGTAAACACATGAGAAGACATCGACGTCGCCCTGCGCATCGGTGAACTGGTCTGGAATAGGTGGACGGGTTTACTGAGGCGCGCCCCACATAACACGGCTGAACGGCGTGTAGTTGAGTAGAACCTGCGTAGATGCCTGGATACTCTTGAAGTACCGATGGGCCAATGTTCTGCCTGTCTCCCATAAGGAAAGCAAAATGACCGTGACCATACGACCACTGCAGGAAAACGATCGAGCACCGGTGATTGCCATGCTCAAGGAGGGCGTTGCACTCAAACACTTTCTACCCACTGCCTACACCCAAGCGAACGCGTTGCTTGGCGCCGCACTTTCTGGCGTACCTTTCACGATGATCAAGTTGAGGGCGGGACAAACGCGTCCCCATCAAGTCACTTCCAGAGCCTGGGTGGCCGAAGTCAACTCCGTGCCTGCGGCGTTCGCACTGTCGCTGGTGGATGCTAATGAAATCGAAATCCACCTGGCCTGGACGCTGAAAGCGTTACGCCGGACAGGGTGCATGACAGCGCTGATTCAACACGAAATCACTTTGAACAATGGCCAGAAGCGTATCTACGCACGGTGCTATAAAAAGTCCACATGGGCGGTGAGTTGCTTCCAGAAAAACGGGTTCACCCTCGCCAACACGGGTGATCCCGTCGAGTTAACCCTATAGCCTCAATACTGCACAACGCCCGCGTCAGGCGCATGCCGAGTGCCCGTGGTCGAGGCAGCACAGCAGGCGCTCGACCGTATGTTCCAGGGGACCGGAGTTGTCTAGCACGAACAACCCCGCCCCATTCCCCGCGATCAACTCGGCAGTGAACCGCGCATTGCGTGCCAGGCGGGCGTCGATATCCACCAGTGCCTCACGCCCGCGTGCGATCAAGCGCTGGCGTAGTACCGCCTGATCCACCGTCAGCAGCAACACCAGCGACGTCGGATAACGCTCGCGGGTCTGTGCGAGGTGCGCGCGGGAGCCGTTGACCAGCACGTCGTCACCTGCCGCCAACCAATCGTCGATCACTTTCGGAATGCCATAGGACAAGCCATTCGCCTGCCAGCTGAGGGCAAATGCGCCCTCGGCCTGCATCGAGGCGAACTGCTCCGGGCGGACCCCTTGCGCCGCCTCGCCCACCGCTTCCGCCGAGCGAGTGATAACGCGGCGTACGATGCGACAACCGCGCTCGGCCAGACGTGGGCGTGCGGCATCCAGCAGGCTGTCCTTGCCCGAGCCGGAGGGCCCGATGAGATAGATCAACCTGCCTGCCATCAAAACACCCTCTTCGCTTGTCGCCCTGCTTGTTGCATTACCGGAAGCCCAGGCTAATCATCTTGACTGCTCCCCAGAGGCTGGCCGGGTAATAGTCACTGGAAAGTATACCCAGCAATCCCTCAGCCGCCAGGCCGGCGGCGGCCACATTACCCGAGTCCCACCCGCCGCGCACCACGTTTGGCGCGCCCTCTTACCTGGGCCGACGGTAAGTGGGGGGTTGAGGGCCAGGTTGGCTGTTGAGAATAAAAAAGGCGACCTTTCAAAGGTCGCCTTTTGTCATTGCGCGTATTGCTTGCTCAACCCCGGCGGCACGCCTTGCACGTCGGTTTCTTCCCATGGGCCGTTCGGGCTGATGGAGCGGCTCCAGCCGTTGCTCCAGCGGTAGTAGGTGCGCTGGCGGTAGAAGGTGTCGGGCTGTTCGTCGAGCACATACACCTGCATCCTGCCGTCCCAGTGGCTCACCGCGCCCGGCGGTGGGGCGAACGTCGCTGACTTAGTCGGCACTGGCTTCGGCGCTGGGGTCACCGGGCCGGACGGCTTGGTGCTCGGCTGGGTCGACGGGCCCGACGGTGGAATGGTCGGGCCGGTGGGCGCAGGAGGTGGGCGGTGGACCGCACAAGCGCTCAGGCCCAATACCAGGCTGAGCAGGGTGATTCTTGCGAGTGCGGTCATAGGCGTTTCCTCGAAATTACTTATCCGGACTGTCGATGGTCAGCTGCTGCAGCGCAGTGGTGGTGCTGGCCAAGGGTTGGCTGCGGCCGATCCATTCGCCAGCTGTCGGAACACCTGCCCGGGATATGCGCGCAACCAGTTGGACTTCGGGGAAGTTCGACAGTTTCAACTGCGGCATCATTGCGTCGGCATCGCCCAGTTCGACGGTGATCGGCAGTTCGGCGACGGTGACGCGTTTGGCTGCCAACGGTGCCGGCGGGCCTTTCACGGCGCGGGCGAAGATGAATACGCTGTCGGTGGGCAGGGCTTTGGCCTTCACGTCGGCGCTCAGATCCACACGAACTTTCATCGCGGCTTTTTGAGGGGCGACGGTGCCACCGCTCTCTTTGAGTTTTTCGGCAGCACGGTCGATACCGCCTTGCAACGCCGCACGGGAGTTGTCTTCCGGTGGCAGCTGGGCCAGCAGACGGTTCCAGTAGTCGATAGCCTCCTGATAACGCTGGCCTTCAAACGCAGCGATACCCAGCAGGCCAAGGCTGGTGACTTCCTTCGGATCAAGCTTCAAGGCCTCGTCCGTCAACGCCTGAACCTTGGGCGACCACTGTTTGTTGTCGGCAAAGTACTGCGCCTGGGCCCACTGGCCGAGCAGTTCCGGCTGACGACCGGCCAGCGCCACGGTGCGTTCGAACACGTTGGCGGCATCGGCGGACCGGTCCTGGGCCATGTAGGCACGGCCCAGAAAGTACAAGCCTTCTGCCGAATCCGGCTGGGCGGCAGCGGCGCGTTCCAGGCGCTGGGTCATGTCTTCCATGGACACCGGTGGCTGGGCGAATTCGCGGGTGAGTTCAACCTTGTCGCTGGCCCCGTAATGCAGGTACAGCGCAACACCCAGGGCTGGCACCAAAAACGCGGCCAGAAATGGCAGCGGCTTGCCCAGGCGCGATTCACGGGGCTTTTCTACACCTTCAGTGTCGGCCAGCAATTCACGCGCCGCTTCGGCGCGGCCGGTGTCGAGTTGCGCGGCGTTGAGCACGCCTTCGTCCTGCTGCACTTGCAGCTCGGCGACACGCTCTTGGTACAGCGCCACGTTCAACGCGGTGCGGTCCTCTTCACGCTGGGCACGGCGGCCGCGCAGTATAGGGATCAACAGGAAACTCAGGGCAATCAGAAGCAGCAAGCCGGCTGCGAGCCAGAAATCAATCATCAGTCTTGGTGTCCAGCAATTGGTCGAGGCGTTTACGCTCTTCAGGAGACAGCGCGTCGGAACCATCGGTCGGCGCGGCGCGGCGGCGGCGCACAATCACGGCCATCACCACCACGCCAGCCAGCAACAGCCCGGCGGGGCCGAACCAGAGCAGCGCGGTCTTGCCGGTGAGGGCCGGTTTGTAGCGCACGAAATCACCGTAGCGGTCGACCATGAAGTCGATGATCTGCTGGTTGTCCTTGCCCTCCCCCAGCATGCGGAAGATCTCTTTGCGCAGGTCGGCGGCGATGGGTGCGTTGGAGTCGGCGATGTCCTGGTTCTGGCACTTGGGGCAGCGCAGTTCCTTGGTCAGTTCGCGAAAGCGCTCGCGATCACCGTCCTTGGCGAACTCGTAGGTGTCGATGGCGGCATGGGCCACGCCGACCAGTCCAAGCGCCAGGACTGCAGCGGCTAACAGACGCTTCATGGCTTGGCCTCATCGACCAGTGCCTGGTACTTGGCGGCCAGTTGCTCGCGCCAGACCACTTCGTCGATCACACCGACGTACTTGTCACGGATCACGCCCTTGGCATCGATGAAAAAGGTTTCCGGGGCACCGTAGACGCCGAGGTTCAGGCCGAGGTTGCCGTCTTCATCACGGATATCCAGCTGATAAGGGTTGTGGAACTCGGCCAGCCATTTCAAGGCCGCCGCATTGTCGTCCTTGTAGTTGATGCCGTAGATCACCACGCCCTTCTCGGCCAGCTTGTTCAGCACCGGGTGTTCGACACGGCAGGAGATGCACCAGGTGCCCCACACGTTGACCAGCGCCGGTTTGCCCAGCAAGTCAGCTTGAGTCAGGGTCTTGTCGCCCTGCACGGTCGGCAGTGAAAACGCCGGGAACGGCTTGCCGATCATCGCTGAGGGCAGCTCGGCCGGGTCCAGATACAGACCGCGATACAGGAACACGGCGACCACCAGGAACAACGCCAGCGGCACAACCATCAACCAACGCTTCATACCGCCGCTCCTTGCAGACCGAGGGCTTCACGCACCCGGCTCTTGACCTTGACCCGATAACGCCGGTCCAGCGCAGCCAGCAAACCACCGAAACCGGTGAGCAAGCCGCCGAACCAGATCCAGCGTACAAACGGTTTCACATGCACACGCACCGCCCAGGCACCGTCGCCCAAGGGTTCACCCAGCGCCACATACAGGTCGCGGGTGAAACCGGCGTCGATACCGGCCTCGGTCATCATCGAACTCTGCACGGTGTACAGACGTTTTTCCGGGTGCAGCACGGCGTTTTCCTTACCGTTGCGGACTACACGAACGGTGCCTTTGTCTGACGTGAAGTTCGGCCCTTCGAAGTGCTTGGCGCCTTCAAAAATGAAGTGGTAACCGGCCAGGTCCATGGACTCTCCCGGTGCCAGGCGCAGGTCGCGCTCGGCGCTGTTCTGACTGGAGAGCACCACACCCAGGGCGCACACGGCGATGCCGATGTGGGCGATCTGCATGCCCCAATAGCTGCGGGTCAGGGTTGGCAGGCCTTTGATCAGGCCTTTGTGGCGAGTCTTGTCAAAGATGTCACGCACGCCGGCCAGCAATACCCAGGCGGCGAGCAGGAAGGTGGCGAGCACTGCCCAGTTGAAATCGCCGTAGGCAACCCCGGCGATCACGGCCAAGGCCACGCTGCCGAGCAGCACCGGCATCAGCATGCCCACCAGCCATTTCACCGGGGTGTCTTTCCAGCGCACCAGCACGCCAACGGCCATCACCACCATCAACAGGCCCATCAACGGGATAAACAACGCGTTGAAGTACGGCGGGCCCACGGACAACTTGGCGCCGCTCAAGGCATCCAGCACCAGCGGGTACAGGGTGCCGAGCAGGATCATCGACGCGGCCACCACCAGCACCAGGTTATTGCCCAGCAACAGGGTTTCCCGCGACCACAGGTTGAAGCCGACCCGGCTCTTGACCACTGGCGCACGCAACGCAAACAACGTCAGGGACCCCCCCACCACAAACAGCAGGAAGATCAGGATGAAAACGCCGCGCTCAGGGTCGGACGCGAACGCATGCACCGAGGTCAGCACACCCGAGCGCACAAGGAATGTGCCGAGCAGGCTGAGGGAAAACGCCGCGATGGCCAGCAGCACGGTCCAGCTCTTGAACACGCCGCGTTTTTCGGTGACGGCCAGCGAGTGAATCAGCGCGGTACCGACCAGCCAGGGCATGAAGGAGGCGTTTTCCACCGGGTCCCAGAACCACCAGCCGCCCCAGCCAAGTTCGTAGTAGGCCCACCAGGACCCCAAGGTGATACCGATGCCGAGGAACGCCCAGGCCACGATGGTCCACGGCCGCGACCAGCGCGCCCAGGCCGCATCGAGACGTCCGCCGAGCAAGGCGGCGATGGCGAAGGCGAAGGCCACCGAGAACCCCACGTAACCCATGTAGAGCATCGGCGGGTGCACGATCAGGCCGATGTCCTGCAGCAATGGGTTGAGGTCGTGCCCGTCCGCCGGGATCTGCGGCAGGATGCGGCTGAACGGGTTGGAGGTCATGATCAGGAACAGCAGGAAGCCGATGCTGATCATGCCCATCACCGCCAGCACGCGAGCCAGCATCACTTGCGGCAGTTGCCGGGAGAACACCGACACGGCGAAGGTCCAGCCGCCGAGGATCAACGCCCACAGCAGCAGCGAACCTTCATGGGCGCCCCACACGGCACTGAACTTGTAGTACCAAGGCAACGCCGTGTTGGAGTTGTTGGCGACGTAGGCGACGGAAAAGTCGTCGGTCATGAAGGCGTAGGTCAGGCAGCCAAACGCGAACAGCAGGAACGCAAACTGGCCCCAGGCCGCAGGCTGCGCCAGGCTCATCCACAAGCGATCACCGCGCCAGGCGCCGAGCAATGGCACCACGGCCTGGACGATGGCAAAGCACAGGGCGAGGATCATCGCCAACTGCCCCAGCTCCGGAATAAACAGTGCGGACGTCATGGCTTAGCCCTCCTTGGCAGGCGTTGGCGCGGATTGGCCGCTGTCTTTCAGGGCCTTGGTGACTTCCGGCGGCATGTATTTCTCATCGTGCTTGGCCAGCACTTCGTCGGCCACCACCACGCCGTCGGCATTGAGCTTGCCCAGGGCGACGATGCCCTGGCCTTCGCGGAACAGGTCCGGGAGGATGCCGCGGTAGGTGATGGTCACGGCCTTGTTGAAGTCGGTGACCACGAAGGTCACGTCGAGGGAATCACCGGAACGCTTCAGTGAGCCCTTCTCAACCATGCCGCCGGCGCGGATCCGTGTGTCCACCGGCGCTTCGCCATTGGCGATCTGGGTCGGGGTGTAGAACAGGTTGATGTTCTGCTGCAGGGCGCTCAAGGCCAGGCCGACGGCAATGCCGACGCCCACCAGAATCGCAAGAATGATCAACAGACGCTTTCTACGCAGCGGATTCACTTATCGGTCTCCCGGCGCAGACGACGCGCCTCTTGTTGCAGGTAACGCTTGCGGGCCAGGATCGGCGCGGCGACGTTGAGGGCCAGCACTGCCAGGCAGATGCCATAGGCCGTCCAGACATACAGGCCGTGATGGCCCATGGCGAGAAACTCGCTGAAAGAAGCAAAACTCATGCGCGCGCTCCCAGGCTGCTTTGTACTTCGGCCTTGACCCAACGGGTGCGCGATTCACGCTTGAGCACTTCGAGGCGCATGCGCATCAGCAGCACGGCGCCGAAGAAACAGTAGAACCCCAACACCATCAACAGGAGCGGCGCCCACATCTCTACGGGCATTGCCGGCTTTTCGGTGAGCGTGAAGGTGGCGCCCTGGTGCAGGGTGTTCCACCACTCTACCGAGTATTTGATGATCGGGATGTTGATCACGCCGACAATCGCCAGCACCGCGCAGGCTTTGGCGGCGCTGTCACGATTGCTGATCGCGTTGCCCAGGGCAATCAGACCGAAGTACAGGAACAGCAGGATCAACATGGACGTTAGTCGTGCATCCCACACCCACCATGAGCCCCAGGTGGGTTTGCCCCAGATCGCGCCGGTGACCAGCGCCACGGCAGTCATCCACGCACCAATCGGCGCAGCGCATTGCAGGGCCACGTCCGCCAGTTTCATCTTCCACACCAGGCCGACGATGCCGCACACCGCCAGCATCACGTAGCAGGACTGGGCCAGCATCGCGGCGGGAACGTGGATATAGATGATGCGAAAGCTGTTGCCTTGCTGGTAGTCCGGCGGCGCGAAGGCCAGGCCCCAGACCAGGCCGATGCCGATCAGCAACACGGCGGCGACGCTCAGCCACGGCAGCAGCTTGCCGCTGATGCCATAGAACCATTTGGGCGAGCCGAGCTTGTGAAACCAGGTCCAGTTCATTGCTGTATCCATCACGGTAGCGTTTCGTCGTTGCGAAAAGCTTAGGGTCTTTACTGGTTAAGACAACGCTTAACCAGACCTCATTATTCGCCGACGCTGATCTTCAGGCCGGCGGCTATAGCAAAGGGTGTCAGGGTTACCGCCAGGGCGGTCAGGCTACCAAGCCACAAGAGGTAACCGGTCGCCGGCATGCCCATGAGCGCGGCCTGCAAAGCACCACTGCCCAGGATCAATACCGGAATGTACAAAGGCAGAATCAACAGGGCCAGCAACAGGCCACCCCGCTTCAAACCCACGGTCAACGCTGCGCCCACCGCCCCCAACAGGCTGAGCACCGGCGTACCGAGCAACAAGGACAGGAGCAACACCGGCAGGCATTCGACGGGCAAGCCCAGCATCATCGCCAGCAGCGGCGAGAGCAAGACTAGCGCCAGGCCGGAAAAAGCCCAGTGTGCCAGCACCTTGGCCAGTACCAGAAGTGGCAGAGGGTGCGACGAAAGGACCCACTGTTCCAGGGAACCGTCTTCGAAATCACTGCGAAACAGCCCGTCCAGCGAGAGCAGGACCGATAAAAGCGCGGCCACCCACACCAGTCCTGGGGACAAGGTTTGCAACAGTTTAGTCTCGGGGCCGACCGCCAGCGGGAACAACGCGATGACAATCGCGAAAAACACCAGCGGGTTGGCCAGTTCGGCCGGCCGACGGCACAGCAACCGCGCTTCGCGGGCGACCAACAGGGCGAATACGCTCATGCTGACCACTCCCCCAGGTCAAGATCACGGTAGCCGGCGGGCATACGCGTCAGGGTGTGGTGGGTGGTGAGCAATACCGTGCCGCCCTGTTCGCAATGCCGCGCCAAGTGCTCTTCAAGCTGGGCGACGCCTTGTTTATCCAGGGCGGTGAAGGGCTCGTCGAGAATCCATAACGGCGGGCCCGGCAGATACAAACGCGCCAGAGCCACGCGGCGCTGTTGACCGGCGGACAAGGTGTGACAGGGAACATCTTCAAAGCCTTTGAGGCCGACGGCGGCCAGAGCCTGCCAGATGGCATCGCGGGATACGGGATGATGCAGGGCGCTGAGCCAGCTGAGGTTTTCTTCGGCGGTGAGCACGTCTTTGATCCCGGCGGCGTGGCCGATCCAAATGAGGTTGCGTGCCAGTTCGGTGCGTTGTTCGTTGAGGGGTTTGCCATTCAGTCGAACTTCACCAGCCGTGGGCTGCATCAACCCTGCCAGCAGGCGCAGCAAACTGGTCTTGCCGCTGCCGTTGGGCCCGCTGACCTGCACCATGTCACCGCCCGTCAGCCGCAATTCGAGGTGCTCGAACAGCAGGCGCAGGTCGCGTTCACAGGAGAGCGCTACGGCTTCAAGAAGAGGGCTGGTCAAAAGATCGCGGGCCTTTACGGTTCAAGTCGGCGGTGCAGCGGCCGTTAAAGAGAAATGCACAATAACGGCTTTGGCGACCGATTTTAGAGAGCTGGATCAAATAGTTGTGAGGTTTTTACCGCTCTCTTTGCAGACGGGCGGCATTATACATGTGATGCCCTACTCTAAAGAGGGCAATTTCCCCAGAGACGACGCGCGCGATGACCGGTGAGATCAACCTTCCTACGCTTCCACCTGCTCCGGCAGCCGGGCCCGGCCCTGCGCCTGTGGCCGGCGAACTGTTGAAACTGCTGGAGCCGCAGATCGGCCTGATCGACCCCGGGAAAACCGCGAATGCCGAGGTCATCGCCCTGAAACAAGGCGGTGAAGCCTTTCAGTTGTTGCTCAAGTTGACCCTCGAGGGCGGTCGCCAGACATTGGTACAGGCAAGCAGCCCGCAGCCGCTGCCGCTGGGCAGCAACGTGGCGGTGAGCCAGACGCCCACCGGCAACCTGACCCTCAGCCTGCAACAAGCCTTGAGCGCCAATGTCGCCGCCCTCACCCGCATCGACACGGATCAGATGCCGGTGGGCACACTGTTGCAGGCCAAGGTGCTGACCACCCAGATGCTGCCCCAGGGCACGGCGCAACCGGCGATCTATCGGTCATTGGTCACCGTGCTCAACAGCGCGCTGGCCAGCGCGACCCTGAACGTGGAAAGCCCCCAGCCACTGCGCGTCGGCAGCCTGCTCAGCGCTGTGGTGCAGAATACGCAGACCTTGAGCTTTGTGCCGTTGAGCGGGCTCAAGGATCAGTTGGCCGTCACGCAGCAACTGTCGACCCAGCAAAGTCGCCAGGGCTCGCTGGATGCGGTCTTCACCGCGCTGCAAAACCTGCCGCGCGGCGACACGACCTCCGCCGAGCTGCGCGGCGCCGCCGAGCGTTTGCTTGCCGCCCTGCCCGACCTGGCCCAGGTCAGCAATCCCAAGGTACTGGCGCAAGTCATCCAGAACAGCGGCGCGTTTCTTGAAGCCAAGCTGCTTGCCGGGCAAAACCCACAGATCCCGCCTCTGGATATGAAAGGCGCTTTGCTGCGCCTAGTCGCCGATTTGCTGCCAGCCCTACCCGCCAACACCAATATGAATGCCATCCTCGCCGCCAACACCCTGGCCCAGGTGCTGCCCAACTTCGTGCGCAGTCCACTGAATACGCTCGGCCAGGTCAGCGCGCGCCAGATGCCCGCCGGCTTCCCACTGCCCGAACGGTTGATGGCAAAACTGGAAGGCGAAGGCGACCTGGAAAACCTGCTGCGCCTGGCCGCCGGGGCGATCTCGCGGTTGCAAAGCCATCAGCTGTCGAGCCTGGAACAAACAGGCACCACCGCCGACGGCCGCCTGCAAACCACCTGGCAGTTGGAAATCCCCATGCGCACCCTGCAGGACATCGTGCCGTTGCAGGTCAAGTTCCAACGCGAAGAGCCGGCGCCGGACAAGGATCAGCCCGATCGCAAAGAGAAAAAGGACGCCAAACAGATGCTCTGGCGCGTCGAGTTGGCTTTCGACATGGAGCCGCTGGGGCCTTTGCAGGTCCAGGCGCAATTGAGCCAGGGCAAACTGTCCAGCCAGTTGTGGGCCTCCCGGCCCTTTACCGCCAGCTTGATCGAAAGCCACTTGGGCAACCTGCGCGAACGCCTGGTGACATCGGGCATCAATGTCGGCGACCTCGATTGCCACCTCGGCACCCCGCCGCGCGGGCCTAAAACCGGACTGGAGCAACGCTGGGTGGATGAGACCGCATGAAAAACCCTACGCCACCGCGCCAGGCGATCGCCCTCAAGTACGACGGCCAGCAGGCACCAACCCTGACCGCCAAGGGCGACGATGCCCTGGCCGAGGCCATCCTGAAGCTGGCGCGGGAAAACGAAGTGCCCATCTATGAAAACGCCGAGCTGGTGAAGCTGCTGGCGCGGATGGAACTGGGTGACAGCATTCCAGAGGAGTTGTACCGCACGATTGCCGAGATCATTGCGTTTGCATGGACATTGAAGGGCAAGTTCCCGGTGGGGTATGACCCGGATGCGGGCCCGGTGGAGCGGGATGTGACGGAGCGTGGGGATGACTACTGACTCACAGACAAACACAAAACAAACTGTGGGAGCGGGCTTGCTCGCGAATGTGGTGTGTCAGCCACTCAATGCGCTGGCTGATCCAACGCATTCGCGAGCAAGCCCGCTCCCACTTTTTTGACCTGTGTTCAGTTCAGAACTTCACTTAGAGGAATGAAATTGACCCGGTCACCCATCTCCAGCGTCGTCCCCTCCAACACCTCCACAAACCCCTCCGCCCACGCCGCACTGCGCAGCACGCCGGAGCTCTGGTTGCGGTAGATGATCGCCTTGCCCTGCTCGATACGACCGCGCAGGTATTCGCGGCGATTGCCCGGCTTGGGCCAGGTGAACCCCACTGGCACTGCAAAACGTAATGGCTCGACATCCTGCACACCTTGGCGGCGCAGCAAGTAAGGGCGTGCCAGCAGCGCGAACGTCACCAACGTCGACGCCGGGTTGCCTGGCAGGCCGATCACCGGTACGCCACGGAAGTGGCCGAAGGTCAGCGGCTTGCCGGGTTTGATAGCCAGCTTCCACAACGCCAGCTCACCCTCTTCACGCAGGGCGATCCCAAGAAAGTCCGCTTCGCCCACCGACACACCGCCCGTCGACAGGATCAAGTCGACACTGCCCAAACCGCCCAGACGTGCGCGGGTCTGCTCCAGATCGTCCGGCAAGATGCCGGCGTCGATCACTTCGCAACCCATGCGCGCCAGCCATGAGCACAGCACCCGTCGGTTGCTGTTGTAGATCTGCCCCGGCCCCAGCGGCAAGCCCGGCTCGATCAGTTCATCACCGGTGGACAAAACCGCCACGCGCGGGCGGCGTACCACCGCCAGGCGATCACGACCGAGGGACGCCGCCAGCCCCAGTTCAATCGGGCCCAGGCGCGTGCCGGCCGACAACACTAACTCGCCAACCGTGGTTTCCTGGCCCTGGGGGCGGATGTTCTGGCCGGCGTGCAGAGGTTCGGTGAAGCTCACGCGCTCATCGGCGTGAACCACGGCGTTTTCCTGCATTTCCACGCAGTCGGCCCCTTCCGGCACCGGGGCGCCGGTGAAGATGCGGGCGCAGGTGCCCGCCGCCAGAGGCTGTGGCGCCTGCCCTGCGAAAATCCGCTGGCTGACCACCAACGGCTCCCCCGTCCAGTCCGCCAGGCGCACGGCGTAACCGTCCATGGCGCTGTTTGGCCACGGCGGCAGGTCGAGGGTGGAGATCAGGTCTTGCGCCAGTACACGGCCGTCGCAGTCCGCCAGCAGCAGCGTTTGCTGCTCGCGGATCGGCGCGGCTTCGGCCATGGCCAGCAGCTGTGCCAACGCGTCTTCCACCGGCAGCAGAGCGCCGGTCTTGCCGGGCTTACCCACGGGACTCACAAGGCTCAGCCTGTTTCAGGTGCGGTACGAAATTGCACGGGCGGTGACGGTTGTCCAGTTGCTCGGCGAGGATGCCATCCCAACCGGTGCGCACCGCATTGGTGGAACCCGGCAGGCAGCACACCAGGGTGCCATTGGCCAGGCCGGCCAGGGCACGGGATTGCACGGTGGACGTGCCAATGTCGGCCACGGAAATCTGACGGAACAGTTCACCAAAGCCATCGACCTGTTTGTCCAGCAGGCAGCTCACCGCTTCGGGGGTGCTGTCGCGGCCGGTGAAGCCGGTGCCGCCGGTGATCAGCACGACTTGCACCACGTCTTCGGCGATCCAGTGAGCGACCTGGGCGCGGATCTTGTAGAGGTCGTCCTTGAGCAGCACGCGCTCGGCCAGGTGGTGGCCGGCGGCAGTCAGGCGGTCGACAAAGACCTGGCCGGAGGTATCGGTGTCGAGGGTACGGGTGTCGCTGACGGTCAATACAGCGATATTCAGGGGTACGAAGGGCGCATCTGCCTTGGCTTTCATGGCACGGTCCGGTTGTCGAAGGAACAGCCCGATGTTATATCACAGGCCCCCCTTTTGCTGCCGCTGCGGAACCGTTATGCCTATCGATTCATCCCTCCTGCCCTGCTCGGTGCTGCTGCTGTCCGGCGGGCGCGGCCAACGTATGGGCGGCCAGGACAAAGGCTTGCTGGAATGGCGCGGCCAGCCCTTGATCGCGCACGTGCAACGTTTGGTGCGACCGCTCACGGATGACCTGATCATCTCGTGCAACCGCAACCCGCAACACTATGCCGCCTACGCCGACCAGTTGGTGAATGACGACAGCCCGGACTTCCCCGGCCCGCTCGCCGGTATCCGGGCGGGGCTCGCCGCCGCACGTCATGCGCACCTGCTGATACTGCCGTGCGATGTGCCGCATATCGACGCAGGGCTGATCCAGGCGCTGCGTGAAACCGCGCAACGCAACCCGCGGCTGCCGGTGATGGTGCGCCATGGTGCGTTCTGGGAACCGTTGATCTGCATCGTCCCCACCGGCCTGCGCGACGCCGTAGACAGCGCGTGGCACGCCGGTGAGCGCAGCCCGCGCAAGCTGTTTCTACAACTGGGCGGCGTGGGTCTGGAATGCCCGGCGGATGACCCTCGCCTGGCCAACCTTAATACGCCGGAGCTGTTACAGACGCCATCGGGCGTGTCAGAATGAACCTCGCACAAGGAACTTTGTCGGCGCTGCACGCGTCACAAGGTCAGCTATTAATAAGTATTCTCTCGGAGACAGACTCATGACTCAACGGACCATCGCCGCTCTCATGCTTGCACTGGGCCTCGCCACCCTCGCCGGTTGCGCCTCGCCAACAGTGATCACCTTGAATGACGGTCGCGAAATCCAGGCCGTCGACACCCCGAAATACAATGAAGATTCGGGTTTCTACGAATTCGAACAACTTGACGGCAAGCGCACCCGCATCAACAAAGACCAGGTTCGCACCGTCAAAGACTTGTAAGTCTTAACGTTTGCCATCAAGGCCCGCCTCGCGCGGGCCTTGTCGTTTCCGGGGGTTACCAGTCGAGGGTGATCCGACTGCGGAAACTGCGCTCTTCACCCGTGACCGGGTCAATGAACCGCACACCCTGGGCGAGCAGTTTGAGGGGGTTGGCGTAGTCGTCTACCGCGTCCTTGATCACCTCTGGGTAGAACGGGTCGTTACAGATACTCGCGCCGAGGGCGGTCATGTGCACGCGCAACTGGTGTTTCTTGCCCGTCACCGGGAACAGGCCATAACGCCACAAATCGCCCTTTTTCTCGCGCACCTCCACGGCCGTTTCGGTGTTGGCGACACCCTGACCTTCCTGCATGCGAAAGAACGGCTCGCCATCGACCAGCCGGCTTTTATGCACCCTGGGGAACGTCAGGTCCGGCAGTGCTGGCGCAATGGCTTCGTAGAATTTATCGATCTGGCGCGTGGGAAACAGTTGCTGGTAAGCCGAGCGACTGGCCGGGTTGGCCGAGAACAGGACCAGCCCCGCGGTGTGCCGATCGATACGGTGTAACGGCACCAGCGATGGATTATCCAGGCGGCGAATCAAACGGCGCAGCAGGGTTTGCTCGACGTATTCACCGGCCGGGGTCACGGGCAGGAAGTGCGGTTTGTCGGCGACCACCAGATGCTCGTCGGCATACAGGATGGTTTCCTGCACCGGGATGACTTTCTCGTTTGGCACTTCGCGGAAATAGTAGATGCACAAGCCTTCCTTGTAGGCCAGGTCCAGGGCGATCGGGCTGCCGTTGATATCCAGCACTCGGCCTCGCGCGATGCGATCCAGCCAGTGTTCGCGGCCGATGGCCGGAAAGTGCTCGCACAGGCAATCCAGCACCGTCACCCAAGGGCCGGGGGGCAGATACAACGTGCTGGCTTGGTGTTGGGACGCGGAAAAACCGGAGGTGGACATGAAATGCTCGACGCCTTTGACCAAACAGGCGGGCATTATCCCGCATGCAGCGGGATTGAGCCTAGGGCCGATCTCAGGCCTTGGCCAACTCCGCCCGCAGGATCGGCGAGGCACTGGCGGCCTCGGTGAATTCCTTGAGCCAGCGCAGCACATCCACCGCTTCCCAACGGCCCGGATCGTACAACGCGTACAACAACCCCTGGTACCCCACCACATCCAGCTGCTTGTGGTAGCCGGCGCGCTGGAACAGCGCCTCGATCTCGGCAAAACAGGTATTGAAGTGCACTTTGTTGAACGGCGTCTTGCCTTCCGTGACCAGACCATCGAGGCACAGCTCCTTCACCGCATCGCGCACCACGTCGGCGGACATGCGATTGACGCTGCTTTTCAGTTGTTCGACATTCACCACGGGCGTTCCCTCTATTTCAATCGCTGTACAAACATACAGTAACTTAATATTTGGAAACCTGCCATCGCATAAACCTAACGAAGGAAGGCAACAACCTGTTGTGTGTCGAATGGCCAATCCAGTTCCGCACCGCTGTCCACCCGACGCAGCACCGGAATCCGCAGGCCGTAGACCTCGGTCAGGTCCTCGGGGTCGGTGATATCCACCAGTTCGACCAGCAACCCGTTATCGACGAGCGGCATGATTTCGGCTTCGGCAATCTCACAAAGATGGCAACCCACGGTGCCTAATAGCTGGCATTCAGGAAGCATGACGAATGGACCTGATCAGAAAGTAGGTCAACATTCTATGCCCGGTGGCGGCATGAAGCCCACCACCACAAAAACCCTGACCCAGGTCACCATGGCCTATAACTGATTCACCGACTCTTGCGGCTTTTTGCCTGCCCCCTTGCAACGGAGATGCGTGTGTTTGCCAACCTGCTGATCATTCTGGCCTCATCCCTGGTGGTGATTGCGCTGTTTCGCCGGCTGCAGTTGCCGCCCGTGCTCGGCTACCTGTGCGTCGGCCTGGCCGTGGGGCCCACCGCGCTGGACTGGGTGAATGACAGCGAAGAGCTGCCCGACCTTGCCGAGCTGGGCGTGGTGTTCCTGCTGTTCTCCCTGGGCCTGGAGTTTTCCTTGACCAAGATGCTGGCCCTGCGCCGTGTGGTGTTTGGTCTGGGCAGCCTGCAGGTGTTGGGGTGCGGGGTGCTACTGGGGCTGTTGCTGATGATCCTGGGCGTGGCGCCGGGTATCGCCCTGTTGCTGGGGGCTGGGCTGGCGCTGTCATCCACGGCCATCGTCAGCAAGGAGCTGACCAGCCTCGGGGAAATCTTCAGCAGTCATGGCCAGAACGCCATTGGCGTGTTGCTGTTCCAGGATGTGGTAGCGGTGTTACTGCTGACCTTGGTGCCGGTGTTCGCCGGCACTGGCGAGCAAGCCTGGTATTGGGCGCTGCCACTGACCCTGGGCAAGACCGTGGTGTTGTTTGTCGGCCTGCTGCTCGCCAGTCGCTGGTTATTGCCACGGCTGTTTCATGAAGTGGCGGCCTCCCATTCAGCGGAGTTGTTTGTGCTGCTGGCGCTGGTGATCGTGTTGCTGACCGCCTGGCTCACTCACCTCTTGGGGCTCTCCCCGGCTCTTGGGGCGTTCCTGGCCGGCATGTTGTTGGGCGAAAGCCACTACCGTCACCAGATCGAGGCGGATATCCGGCCCTTTCGCGACATCCTGCTAGGGTTGTTTTTCGTCAGCATCGGCATGCTCATCGACTTGCAATTGTTTGTCAGCCACAGCCTGCTCATCCTCGGCCTGACCCTTACCTTGATGCTGGTCAAAGGCTGCGTGGTCGCCGTGCTGGTCAAGCTGCGCGGCAGCGACAGTGAAACAGCCTGGCGCAGCGGCCTGGCCCTGGCCCAGGGTGGCGAGTTCTGCTTTGCATTGATGGCACAGATGCAGCAGAGCCGGTTGATCCCTGACGAATTCAACGGTTTGTTGCTCGCGGCGACCTTCTGCTCGATGTTGCTCACGCCGCTGCTGTTGCGCGCCGCACCTGGCATCGCCCTGCGCCTGCACCGCAAACCCAACCAGCAAGTGCAACTGGAAGAAATCACTGCGCTGAACGCCGAGCTGCGCGGGCACGCAGTGATCTGCGGCTATGGCCGCGTCGGCCAATCGATCGGGCGTTTTCTGCGCAAGGAACAACAGGCATATATCGCCCTGGATGACGACCCGGAGCGCGTACAGGAAGCAGCCACCGAAGACAGCAGCGTGCATTACGGCGACTGTCGGCGCGGCGCCCTGCTCAGCGCGGTCGGCGTGGAACGTGCGCGGCTGGTGGTGATTGCCGTGGACAACAGCGATGTCGCCCTGGCGGTGTTGAAAGAGGCGCGCCGGATCAACGCCGAAGTGCCGATCCTGGTGCGCACTCGCGATGACAGCCAGCTCGCGGAACTGAAAGCCGCGGGCGCCAGCGAAGTGGTGCCCGAGCTGTTGGAGTCGAGCCTGATGCTCGCCTCCCACGCCCTGATCCTGCTGGGCCTGCCGGACCAACAGGTCCAGGCGCGAGTCGATGAGGTGCGGCAGAACCGCTATCGCCTGCTGCACGGCTTTTACTCACACCCGGACGCCGCTGACGAGGCGCCGATCAATCCTGACTGACCGCGCCGATCTTGTGGATCGACAGGTCCGCACCGTAGTACTCCTCTTCCTGGCTCAGGCGCAGCCCATGCACGCGCTTGATCACGCCGTATACCAGCAGGCCGCCCACCAACGCCACCAGCACGCCAAGGGCCGTGCCGATCAACTGGCTGATCAGGCTGACGCCGCCCAATCCACCCAGGGCTGTCTGGCCGAAAATGCCGCAGGCAATGCCGCCCCACACGCCGCACAGGCCGTGCAAGGGCCACACACCCAGCACGTCGTCGATCTTCCAGCGATCCTGGGCCGCGATGAAGAACCACACAAACAAGCCGCCAGCGACTGCACCCGTGACCAGCGCGCCCACCGGATGCATCAGGTCGGAACCGGCGCAGATCGCCACCAACCCGGCCAGTGGGCCGTTATGCAGGAAGCCTGGGTCGTTGCGGCCGATGATCAGGGCCGCAACCGTGCCACCCACCATGGCCATCAGCGAGTTGACCGCCACCAGGCCGCTGACGCTGTTCAGGGTCTGCGCGCTCATCACGTTGAAGCCAAACCAGCCGACGATCAGAATCCAAGAACCCAACGCCAGGAACGGAATGCTCGACGGCGCGAACGCCACCAAGCGCCCCTCGCGGTAACGTCCGTTGCGCGGACCAAGCAGCAACACCGCCGCCAGCGCCAGCCACCCGCCCATGGCATGCACCACCACGGAGCCAGCAAAGTCATGGAAGCTGGCACCGAAGGTCGCGAGCAGCCAGGCCTGCAGACCGAAATTGCCGTTCCACACCAGGCCTTCGAAAAACGGATAGATAAATGCCACGATCAACGCCGTAGCGCAGAGTTGTGGAGCAAACCGTGCACGCTCGGCAATGCCCCCGGAAATGATGGCTGGGATCGCCGCCGCAAAGGTCAGCAGGAAGAAAAACTTCACCAGACCATAGCCATGGTCGGCACTGATCACCGCCGCCGGTTGCATGAAGCTCACACCGTAGGAGATCCAATAGCCTATAAAGAAATAGGCCAACGTAGAGATAGCGAAGTCGCTGAGGATCTTCGACAGCGCGTTGACCTGGTTCTTCTGGCGTACCGTACCGACTTCAAGGAACGCGAAGCCCGCGTGCATCGCCAGGACCATGACCGCGCCGATCAGAATAAACAGGGTATTGGAACTGTGGACGAGCGTGTCCACTGCACTGTGCAAATTTTCCATGGAGGTTGGCAGGCCTGCAATAAAGGCAAAAAGCACCAAAGCGGTTCAATCCGGGGTTGCGCGCACTAAATTGGCACCGCCGGCCCCACCCCTCTTAAGAGGGCGTGAACCGCTTTAGCGCAGCGATCAACACAACAAGCCGATACCGATAGGATTTTTCCGCGAATTTCAGTTATTTAGGGTAAGGTTTTTCAAGGCTTCCTGCCCGACCGCCCAGATTCAGCGCAAGCCTCAGGGCCTGCGCACCAAGGCAAAGCAAAAGCTGTACCACACAATTGCACTGAACCTTCACCGAAGCCGGTGACTCGAAAACGTACAGATCAGCCAATCACGGAGATACCCATGGCCAGAAGAACTGCAAAGACTGCTCAAGAAATACTGATGGCGGATTTTCAAACCCTGGTCAGCGACACTGAAAAGTTGCTGGATGACACCAAGGTGCTGGCGGGTGACCAGGCTGACGAGCTGCGCAGCAAGATCCACGAAAGCCTGCTCAAGGCCCGCGAAACCCTGCAATTGACCGAGGACTCCCTGCGCGAACGCGGGCAGGCGGCGGTCACTGCGACCGAAGATTACGTGCAAGCCAACCCTTGGCAGTCGGTGGGCATTGCTGCCGGCGTGGGCTTTCTGATCGGCCTGCTGGCCACAAGGCGCTAATCATGTCTATCGGCGAAACGGGCTCGTCCACGGGCACCACCTCAAGACGTCTGGGCGCGGCCGTACTGGGCTTGCTGCACAGCCACGTCGAATTGTTTGGCATCGAATTGCAGGAACAGAAAGCCCGCACCGTCAGCCTGCTGCTGTTTGCCGGCCTGGCGCTGGTGTTTGCGCTGCTGTTGCTGGTGGGCCTGTCCACGCTGGTGATGATCCTCGTCTGGGACACCGGTTATCGCCTGACCGGGATCATCAGCCTGTGCGTGTTCTACACCCTGGCCGCAGCGTTTTGCGGGGTGCGCTTGAAAGCGGCGGTGTTTGATGAGTCCACGCCGTTCCACGCCACCCTCGAAGAGCTGGCCAATGACCGGGAGCGCCTGCTGCCATGAGCATCACTGAAATCCCGAAAACCACCTCCCGCCGGGAAATGCGCAAGGCGTTGATTCGTCTGCGCATGGAAATGCACCGTCAGGAGATTCGCCACGAGTCCCAGCAGTTGATGCTGCCTTTGAACAAGGTGCGCAACCTGGGCCATAACTGGCAAGACAGCCTCGGCCTCAAGCACGCGCCGCTGTGGGGCGTGGCCGCGGTGACGCTGATGGGCTTCTTTACCGGCAAAGGCGCCAAGGGCGGTGGTATCGGCAGCCTGACGCGCCTGGTGCGCCTCGGTGCCGGCTTGATCCCGCTGATCAAACTGGCCATGCAGGGCTCTTCGCGTAAAAGTTGAGCCTGGCTGGCTGCATTCTTGCTAACAGAAACGGCCCGGCCCTCATTTCGAGGGTCGGGCCTTTTTTCGCCAACCATTCTAAGGAGGCGCCGTGATCGACGGGCAACCGCTCGCCTGCTTCCAGCCGTTTATCGACACTGCCACGGGCCGCATCGCCGGCGTCGAGGCCCTGGGCCGTCTGCGTCAGGCTGACGGTCGCCTGCAGTCCGTAGGCCCGCTGTTCGCTGACCCGCGCACACCGGGCGCAACCTTGCGCCGACTCGACCGACAGATTCGCGACAATGCGCTGAGCCGCTTGCATGAAGCCCCCAAAGACTGGTTCCTGAGCCTGAACATCTCGCCACGCTGGATCAATCGCCTGCGACCGGGCCAGGCCCTGCCGAGCCTCAAACAGATCCAGCACCATGGCGTCGATCCGCAGCGCATCGTGTTCGAGATCACCGAGCTGGGTGGCGACATCCGTCGCCTGGCTGACGTGGTGGCGCGCTATCGCGAAGCCGGTGCGCGCATCGCCATCGACGACTTTGGCGCCGGCTATTCCCAGCTCGACCGGGTGCTGGCGTTGCAGCCGGATATCCTCAAGCTGGACATGCGCCTGTTCCAGGAAGCTGCCCGTGGTGGGCCAAGCAGTGAAGTGGTGCGTGCCCTGGCGCAAATGGCCGAGAAGACCGGTTGCTGGATCATTGCCGAAGGTGTGGAAACCGAGGCGCAGTTGCGCTTTGCCCTGGAGTGCGGCTCGCGCTATGTACAGGGTTATCTGTTTGCCCAGGCCCGGTTGGACTGGTTCGCCGCCGACGCCTTCGTCCCGCGCTTCGCCCAATTGCGCGCGGCCTACGTCCAGCAGAAGCTGGCGGAGCGCGGGCGGATCATGCAGCTGCGCCATCAACTGGTCGAACTGATGAAGATCCTGCAAACCTGGGCCCAGGCCCAGGCACCGTTGAGCAAACTGCCGCAACTGCCGGCGTTTCCCTGGCTGCTGCGCTTCTACCAGTGTGACCGGCATGGCACCCAGCTGACACCCAACTTCGAGTGGCGCCAGGATGCCTGGCAGTCCGATAGCCGCTACCTGGGCCACAACTGGTCATGGCGCCCCTACTTCTATCACTTGCTGGCCGAAGGCTGGGAAGAACGTCGCCTGACCCTGTCCTCGACCTACCGCGACGCCACCACCAACCAGTATTGCCTCACGGCCGGACAATTCTTCGAAAACGGTCAGCGTTTGCTGTTAATCGATATCGACGCGGCCGGGCTGTAGATTTTCGCTTGCCCAGGGCACGCTGAACCGGGAAGCTGGGAGGGTCATTCACCGCACGGAGAGTACCCGCCTTGGATTGGCCCACCCTGTTGACTCGCGAACGTCTTGGCAAACCGCTGCACAGCCCGGAAGAACTGGGGCGTAGCCCGTTTCACAAAGACCATGACCGTATTATCTTCTCCGGCGCCTTTCGTCGCCTGGGGCGCAAGACCCAAGTGCACCCTGTCTCCAGCAACGACCATATCCACACGCGCCTGACCCACTCCCTGGAAGTGAGCTGCGTGGGTCGCTCCCTCGGCATGCGCGTAGGTGAAACCCTGCGCAACGCCCTGCCCGACTGGTGTGACCCCAGCGATCTGGGCATGGTGGTGCAATCGGCCTGCCTGGCCCATGACATCGGCAACCCACCGTTCGGGCACTCTGGCGAAGACGCCATCCGCCACTGGTTTCAACAAGCCGCAGGACGCGGCTGGCTGGACGACATGAGTAGCGCCGAGCGTAACGACTTCCTCAACTTCGAAGGCAACGCCCAAGGTTTCCGCGTATTGACCCAGCTGGAATACCACCAGTTCGACGGCGGCACCCGGCTGACCTATGCGACCCTGGGCACCTACCTGAAATACCCATGGACCGCCCGCCACGCGGACTCCCTGGGTTACAAGAAGCACAAGTTCGGCTGCTACCAGAGCGAACTGCCGATCCTCGAGCAGATCGCCCACAAGCTCGGCCTGCCGCAACTCGAAGAACAACGCTGGGCCCGACACCCGCTGGTGTACTTGATGGAGGCGGCGGATGATATCTGCTACGCCTTGATCGACCTGGAAGACGGCCTGGAAATGGAGTTGCTGGAATACGCCGAAGTCGAGTCGCTGCTACTGAACCTGGTGGGCGACGATCTGCCCCAAACCTATCGCCAACTGGGCGCCCATGACTCGCGCCGACGCAAATTGGCAATCCTGCGCGGCAAGGCCATCGAACATCTGACCAACGCAGCCGCACAGGCCTTCGTCGAACAGCAGGACGCCCTGCTCGCCGGCACCCTGCCCGGCGACTTGGTAGAACATATGCACGGCCCGGCCAAGCGCTGTGTGCTGGATGCCAAGGACATGGCGCGCAAGAAGATCTTCCAGGACAAGCGCAAGACGCTGCACGAGATCGGCGCCTACACCACCCTGGAAATTCTCCTGAATGCGTTCTGCGGTGCGGCCCTGGAGCAGCACGGCGGACGCACGCCGTCGTTCAAGAACCGACGCATCCTCGATCTGCTGGGCAACAACGCGCCAGACCCGGCGTGGCCGCTGCACACCTCGTTCCTGCGAATGATCGACTTTATCGCCGGCATGACCGACAGCTACGCCACCGAGATGGCCCGTGAGATGACCGGGCGCTCTAGCCCTCAATAGCGTTTGATCAACCGCCTGCTCCCTGAAAGGAAGCTACCTACGAAGGGAACAGAGCGGCCTGATCGAATTCGTACAAGCATACGATGAACAATCGCGCACGCTTTTACGTCGTGCCCAATCGCCATCTGACTCACCGTGTGCCCATCCTATGCTCAAGTCCAACCTTCGACTCCTGGTGGTGGAGGATCACCCCTTTCAGCGCCTTGCCACCCAGTGCCTGCTCAAGAGCTTTGGCTTCGACCAATTGACGCTGGCTGAAAACGCTGAACAAGCGATCCAACTGATGACGCAGGGCGAAGCCCCCTTCGATCTCATGCTGTGCGATCAATGCCTGCCCGACCTGCCTGGACTGGAGTTGATAGAAATAGCCAGCCGCCAATGTTTTATAGCAGGTGCCATTTTACTCAGTGGTTTACCCGTGATCGAATTGGAGTATCTGAGCAAGCAAGCCTTTCGGCGGAATCTGCCACTGCTGGGTTACTTATCAAAACCGCTGAACCAGGACGAACTCATGGCTTTCATCAATGTAGGAAATTAAACATCCTGCCTTAAGAGAACTTACCGAGATTGGCTAGATAACATCAGGCATGCGGTTTACCCCTCAAATAACCTGAGGCGCCGACATGAACGCCCACAAAGCCTTCGCAATGCGTGAGCCTAAGCCGTTTTTGTTGTAGGACTTTTCCTGTTTTGCACCTTCCCCCCCGCTGCTTCATCCTCCCGCCTCAACTTCTGAGCTAATGTGCCCGCTTTATTTGCACTTGCGTGGAATATGATTATGAACACAGTTTTCATCATCGATGATCACCCTGTAATCAGGCTGGCCATTCGAATGCTGCTGGAACACGAAGGCTATAAAGTCGTCGGCGAAACCGATAATGGCTGTGATGCGATACAAATGGTTCGCGAGTGCCTTCCGGACTTGATCATTCTGGACATCGGAATCCCAAAACTGGATGGGCTCGAAGTGCTATGCCGCTTCAACTCCATGAATACCTCCATGAAGACCCTTATCCTCACGGCGCAAACCCCCACCCTGTTTGCTACTCGCTGCATGCGCTCAGGTGCCGATGGTTATGTGTGCAAGGAAGGTGATCTGAGTGAATTGCTGAGTGCGATCCGCGCCGTATTATCCGGTTATAACTACTTTCCCAGCCAGGCCTTGAATACGAGCGGACCGGAAGCAAACTACGAAGAGTTGGAGCTGTTCAAAACAGTGAATGATCGAGAGTTAATGGTATTGCAACTTTTTGCACAAGGCCGTACCAACAAGGAAATTGCCAAAGGAATGTTTTTAAGTAACAAAACCGTCAGCACGTATAAAAAGAGGCTTATGCAAAAACTGAAAGCAAAGTCCTTGGTAGAACTTATCGAGCTGGCAAAACGAAACGCGCTGGTGTGAGAAAGCGGATGCCGAAGTGTATAAAGGACTATCTCATTATTTTGAGCGCAGGCGTGTGCCTGAGCACCACTGTGCTCGCCGCTGCAACACAACCGGAGCACTATAATTTACTGAGCCGCGCAGGGAACGTCCAACTGGACACGCCAATGGACGCCACTCAACGCCGGTGGCTGCAGAACAAACGTGAGCTGATCCTGGGTACGGCAGCCCCCGACTACCCGCCGTTCGATATCACGTCGAGCGGGTACGACTATGAAGGCATCACCGCCGATTACGCCGGGGTGTTGGCCAAGGCACTGGCGTTACCCGTCAGGGTGCAGCGCTACCCGACCCGGGAGGCGTCCATCCAGGCACTGGAGTCAGGTGAAATCGACCTGCTGGGTTCTTCCAACGGTTTTGAAGCCACCCATCCATTGCTCACCCTTTCGGCACCGTATGCCGTGGACCAGCCTGTTCTGGTAACACGCGAAGGAGAAACCCGCAGCCTCAGCGATGGCCTGGCCGGTCTTCGCTTGAGCCTGGTCTACCACTACCTGCCCCTGGAGGAGGTACAAAAGCTGTATCCAAAGGCCATTATTCGTGCCTATCCCTCCTATCAGAATGCGTTGAATGCCGTCGCATTCGACCAGGCCGATGTGTTTCTTGGCGATACCATTTCCACCCATTACATGATCAACAAGGGTTACCTGAAAAATATCCATATGGCCAACTTCGGCAAGCACGAAGCCTACGGATTTAGTTTTGCCCTGCGCCAGGACCAGCCCATCCTTTTGAACATCGTAAACGCCGTGCTGGCAGCACTGCCCACCCATGAACGGGAAAACATCGCCAAACGCTGGAGTGCCGGCAGCGACATTCTGCTGACCGATCAGAAGCTGCAACTGACCCAACGCGAAGAGCGTTGGCTCAAGGCACACCCCGTGGTCACGGTCATCGCCAACGAAACCTTTGCGCCGCTGACGTTCTTTGATGCCGACGGCAATTTCCGCGGCATTACAGCCGACCTCCTGGAACTGATACGCCTGCGTACCGGGCTACGCTTCGAGATTCAACGCGGGCGTGACATCAACGCGATGATCGAACAAATCGACACCGGCAAAGTCGATATCATCGGCGCCATTGTGCCCAGCAGTGAGCGAGAGACGCAGTTGAACTTCAGCCGTCCCTACCTGGAAAACTCCTACGTACTGCTGACGCGCAAAGAGCCTGACGCCCCGTTGAACCTGGAACAAATGGCCGGCAAACGTCTGGCGATCACCCAGGGTAACCCGCTCGAAGTCACTCTTCGCAAGGACTTCCCACATATCCAACTGGTGGAAACCAGTGACACCTTCAAGGCTGCGGAATTACTCGCGCAAGGCCACGTTGAGGGTGCGGTGAACTCACTGGTGGTCGCCAACTACTTGCTGTCTTCACACGTCTTCCAGGACAGATTACAGATCGGCACCAGCATCGGCACCCTGCCAGCCCTTTTCGCGCTGGCCACCTCACGCGACGCCACGGAATTGAGCTCGATCCTGGACAAGGCGCTGCTCAGTATCGCTCCGGATGAGCTCGGTGTGATCAACAGCCGCTGGCGAGGCTACACCGCCGCCTCCGACAGCTACTGGCGCGACTACAACGACTTGATTGCCCAGATCATCATCGGCACCGGGCTGCTGCTATTGATCTCGCTGGCCTGGAACGCCTACATGCGCCGCCAGATACAACATCGCAGGATGGCCGAGCGCGCCCTCAACGATCAGTTCGAATTCATGCGCGCGCTGGTCAATGAAACGCCTCATCCGATTTACGTACGCGACCGCAACGGCCTGTTGCAGACCTGTAACGACAGCTACCTGCAGGTATTCGACGTCAAGCGTGAGGACGTCATCGGAAAAAGTGCCCTTCAGATCAGTACGGCACTGGAAACAGAAGCGTCGCAATACCACGCTGACTATCAGCGTGTGGTCGCGCAAGGCAACCCGCTGATCGTGGATCGCCCCCTGCATATTCGCGGAAAAAAACTGACGATCTATCACTGGATCCTCCCCTATCGCGACTCGACCGGCGAAGTCCAGGGCATCATCGGAGGCTGGATCGACATCAGCGAACGGCGCCAACTGTTCGATGAGCTGCGCGCGGCCAAGGAGCGTGCCGATGAGGCCAACCGCGCCAAAAGTACCTTCCTTGCGACCATGAGCCACGAAATACGCACACCGATGAACGCCGTCATCGGCATGCTGGAACTGACCCTCAAGCGAGCAGATCAGGGCCATCTGGATCGCCCGGCCATCGAGGTTGCCTACCACTCGGCCAAGGACCTGCTGGAGCTGATCGGCGATATCCTCGACATCGCGCGCATCGAGTCAGGCCGACTGAGCCTGTCCCCCGAGCGGGTAAACCTGAAGGACGTGATTGAGTCGGTGGTCCGCGTGTTCGACGGCCTGGCGCGCCAGAAGACGCTCAGTTTGCTGCTGGAGTTCAAACCTGGGCTTGACGACACCGACGTCCTGATCGACCCGCTGCGCTTCAAACAAGTGCTGTCGAACCTGGTGAGCAATGCCATCAAATTCACCGAGCGCGGTGAGGTGAAGGTCAAGGTGGAGGTGCACGCTACCGACCTGCCGCAGCAAGTCGAAATGAAGCTGGTGGTCGAGGACACGGGTATAGGCATCAGCCGAGAAGACCAATTGCGCTTGTTCGAACCCTTCTCCCAGGCCGACAACTCGGGGCACCTGGCCCGCAGCGGGGCGGGCCTGGGGTTGGTGATCTGCCGCAGCCTGTGCGCAATGATGGGCGGGCAATTGAGCCTGAGCAGCGTTCCCATGGTGGGCACGCAGGTGTACGTAAGCCTTAAGATGCACAGCCTGCAGCCCGTGCATGCGGTGGAAGAACCCAAGCCGGCAACCCCCACGCCTGCGCCGGTGCTCAATGTGCTGGTGGTAGATGATCACCCCGCGAACCGCTTGCTGATGTGCCAGCAACTGGGTTACCTCGGCCACCAGTTCACGGCTGCCCAGCATGGCGCGGCCGGCTTCCAGGCTTGGCGCCAGGAACACTTCGACCTGGTCATCGCCGACTGCAACATGCCCATCATGAACGGTTATGAGTTAAGCCGGTCCATCCGTGAATACGAACAACGCGAGCAGTTGCCCCCTTGCGTCATACTGGGTTTCACGGCCAATGCCCAACCGGAAGAGAAGCGGCGCTGCGCTGAAGCGGGAATGAACGACTGCCTGTTCAAACCCATCAGCCTCACGATACTGGAGCGACAGCTGGCGCAGATCGGTCCACACCCCACCAGTACACTGCTGGATCTGAGCAGCTTGGACGCGTTGACGGGAGGCGACCCGCAACTGAGCCGGCGCCTGCTGGAGGAGTTGTTGAGCAGCAGCGCGCATGACCGCCAGGAAATAATTGCGCTAGTGGCTCGACAGGCGCCACTCCAAGACATCATCGAACAGGCGCACAAGATCAAGGGCGCCGCGCGCATTGTGCAAGCCAGCGTACTGGCCGCTCAGTGCGAAGCGCTGGAACAGGGGTGTGCCCGAGGTGATGAACTGCCACTGATCGAAACCGGCATCAAGACTCTGGAAAAATGCATGCTTGAACTGGAAAGGCAGCTGCGAATGCAACTGGACAGTTTAACGACAGAGCAATAGGCGGGAGCGAGCCTCCCGGCTCGCCCCCGATGGAACCGTCAGCAGTCGGTCAATTTCAGGAAAATCGCCGCCAGTTGTTCAATACCCGCCTGGTCCTCAAGGGTAAAACGCGACAGCGATGGGCTGTCGAGGTCAAGGACGCCAATCAGCTTGCCGTCCTTGACCAGAGGCACCACCAGTTCGCTGTTCGAGGCGCTGTCACAGGCAATATGCCCGGGAAACTCGTGCACGTCCTCCACCCGCTGGGTTTGGCGCGTTGCCGCTGCCGCGCCGCACACGCCACGGCCGAATGGAATGCGCACACAGGCGATCTGGCCCTGGAACGGGCCCAGCACCAGTTCTTCGTTACGGTTGAGGTAGAAACCGGCCCAGTTCAAGTCGTCCAGCTGGTTGAACAGGAACGCAGAGAACTGCGCGCTATTGGCGATGAAATCCCGCTCATCGGCCAGCAGCGACTCCAACTGCGCGCACAGCATGGCATAGCCATTCAGGCCGGTACCGGCGCTTTGTAGGTCGATCATGGTTGACGCTCCAGCAATTTGAGGCCCACCCAGTAACGGGCGAACTGGTAAGCGCAGCGGCCGTTGCGGTTGCCACGGCCGGTTGCCCAGCGTACGGCGAGGATGTCGAGGGCTTCATCGCGCTGCCACTGCAAACCGGCCTTGCTCGCCAGCTCGCCGATCCAGTGCTCCACCACATCCAGGAAATGCTCCTGGGTAAACGGATAGAACGACAGCCACAAACCAAACCGATCGGACAAGGCAATCTTGTCCTCTACCGCTTCGCTTGGGTGCAACTCACCATCCACGCGTTTCCAGTTGTCATTGTCGCTCTGGTTTTCCGGCACCAGGTGGCGGCGGTTGGAGGTGGCATACAGCAGTACGTTTTCCGGGGCCTGTTCGAGTGAGCCGTCCAGTACGCTTTTCAGTACGCGGTAATCGCCTTCACCGGCCTCGAATGACAGGTCATCGCAGAACAGGATAAACCGCTGCGGCAGCTTGACCAGTTGCTCGACCACACGCGGCAGGTCGGCCAAATGGTCGCGCTCGATTTCGATCAGGCGCAAACCGGCCTTGGCATGCTGGGCGAGCAAGGCACGCACCATGGACGATTTGCCAGTGCCACGCGAACCCCACAGCAAGGCGTGGTTGGCGGGCAGGCCGTCGATGAATTGCTGAGTGTTGCGTGCCAGTGTTTCACGTTGCTTGTCCACACCGATCAGGTCGGACAGGCGCATCTCCAGGCTCACGTCCAGCGGCAACAAGAAACCACTGCGGCCCTCACGCTGCCAGCGGGCAGCCAGGCATTGGTTCCAATCAATGGCTTGACGCGGCGCGGGCAACAAGGGTTCCAGGCGGGCTAGCACTGCGTCGGCCCGTTCAAGAAAGGCATCCAATCGAGAATCCACGATTATTCCTCTGGCAAGTTCTTGCAAAAGATGGCGTATTGGCAACCCTGCGGCAGACCGCACGAGGCTGCGTAAAAAAACGATTCATGCCGGGTAAGCCAGAGCCTGTGGATGTTCAGCTATGCTTGCCGGGCGAAGGGAAACGTGAAGTGGTTCAACACTCGATGGATATCAAGTTCGCCCACCGCTTGTCTTATAAACAAGCCAGATTGACTGTGCTGGTCGGTTTCGTCTTGGGAACCTTGCTCAGCCTGATCCAAATCGGCATTGATTATGCCAGCGAAGACGCATCCATCAACCGCGAAATTCGCTCGCTGATCGAAATCAGCCATAACCCCGCCTCACGCATCGCCTATAACATCGACGCCGAACTGGCTCAGGAACTGACCCTGGGCCTGCTGCACTCCCCCGCCATCATTCATGCCCAGTTGATCGACAACAACGGTGTGGTGTTGGCCGATGTCGACCGCCCACGCAAAGAAAGCTCCTACCGCCCGGTCAGCGACTTCCTGTTCGGTGCCAACCGCCAGTTTGAAGACCGATTGTTCCTCAGCCATATGCCCAACGAGTCCCTCGGCGTGCTACGCCTGGACGTGGACACCTATGCCTTTGGTAGCCGCTTCCTGCGCCGCGCGGAGGTCACCCTCCTCAACGGCTTCGTCCGCAGCCTGTTACTGACCGGCATCTTGCTGGGTTTGTTCTACGTGATGTTGACCCAGCCCCTGGTACGTATCATCCGCGAATTGAGCAACCGCAAACAGGCACGCCTGGATTGCCCACCGGGCCATGAGCACGACGAAATCGGCGTGCTGGTGAACGTTGCCAATCAGCAGTTTGAAAACATGGAGACGGAGATCCAGCAACGTCGTCACGCTGAAGATCGGCTCACCGAATACCTCGGGCAACTGGAAGACATCGTCTCTGCCCGTACCCTGGAGCTCAAAGCCAGCAACCAGCGGCTGAGCCAGTCCAACGATGAACTGGAAGCGGCGAAGATGCATGCATTGGGCATGGCCCAGGCACGGGCGGCGTTCCTGGCCAACATGAGCCACGAAATCCGCACACCGCTCAACGGCCTGCTGGGGATGATCGCGCTGTCACTCGACAGCCCACTCAACGCCGAACAGCGCCAGCAACTGTCTATAGCCCATGACTCGGGCAAGGTGCTGGTGGAGTTGCTCAACGATATCCTCGACCTGTCCAAGTTCGACGCTGGCCAGTTGGAGTTGGAGCGCATCCCGTTCGACCTGGGTTCGCTGGTGGAAGACACCGCCAACCTGTTGTCGCAGAACGCCGCGCCGAGCGTCGAGCTGACGTGCCTGATCGACCCGCAGTTTCCCGCCCAGGTCCTGGGCGACCCGACCCGTGTACGGCAGATCGTCAGCAACCTGCTGTCCAACGCCTTGAAGTTCACGCGCTTCGGCCGCGTGGATGTTCGCCTCAGCGCGCATGAAGGCCAGGTACGTATCGAGGTCTGCGATACCGGCATCGGTATTGCGCAGGAAGCCCAGGTGAAGATCTTCCAACCCTTCACCCAGGCCGGCGCCGGTATCACTCGCCAGTTCGGCGGCACGGGCCTGGGTCTGGCGCTGACACATAACCTGTGTGAAGCCATGAAAGGCCGGCTGAGCATCAGCTCCGAAGTGGGGTTCGGTAGCCAGTTCTGCGCCGACCTGCCGCTGCCCACCCATCTTCCCGCAATACAACCCGCACCGCTCAAGGGTGAAGTGATCGCCATCACCAGCACCGGCAGCGGCCTGACGGAACTGCTCACCACCCTGCTGCCCCACTGGGGGCTGACACCCCGATGCTACCCGCGTGATGAAGATTTAAGCGGGCAAACCCCCGACCTGCTGATCACCGACTGCCCGGAATGCCTGTTTCGCCTACGCCCCACCATCACGGCACCGATCCTGGTGGTGACCGCCTATGGCAATTTCATGCCCAGTGAAGAAGTCGCCGCACTCGCACCGCTGCAACAACAGGCGCGCCCGCTGAGCCGCAATGCGCTGTATCAGATACTGCAACGTAACTTGCGCAGCGACGCGCAACTGATCCTCGACCCGATCCAGATGGAAACCGCGCCCCTGGTGCACAGGGCACGCATCCTGCTAGTGGAGGACAACCCGGTCAACCAGCTGGTGGCCAAGGGTATGCTCAGCAAACTGGGGTGTGAGGTGATCGTGGCCGCCCACGGTGGCGAGGCACTCAAGTTTCTTGAGGAACAACACTTCGACCTGGTGTTGATGGACTGCAATATGCCGGTGATGGACGGCTACGAAGCCAGCCGGCAGATTCGTCGCAGCGGGCGCTGGCCGGACCTGCCGATTGTCGCGTTGACCGCCAACGCGCTGTCCGAAGAGCGCGAACGTTGCCGGGCCGCGGGCATGAACGACTACCTGGCCAAGCCGTTCCGTCGCGAAGAACTCAGTGGCCTGCTGGAGCTGTGGGTGCCGAAGACGACAAGTCTCTGATCTGCCGAAGCAACTGATCCAGGCCATCGCGCAGGGCGTCGGCCTGGTTCAGGTCGATGCCGCTGTCACACAGCAGCCGGGTCTTGAGCCCATGAGCCTGGTCGCGCAACTGCACACCGGTTTCGCTCAAGCTCAGGTGCACCTCCCGCTCATCCTTGGCGCTGCGCTGGCGCTTGACCAAACCGAGTTGCTCAAGGCGCTTGAGCAGCGGCGTCAGCGTGCCCGAATCCAGCATCAAGCGCTCACCCAACGCCTTGACCGTGGGTTGCGCCGGCGTGGCGGCGTGCCACTCCCACAACACCAGCATCACCAGGTATTGCGGATAAGTCAGGCCCAATTGATCGAGCATCGGCTTGTATGCGCGAGTCACCGCCCTGGACGCGGCGTAGAGCTTGAAACACAGTTGGTTGTCGAGAGCCAGGGAGACGGTCATTTGAGCAGGGCTTCGATCTCTTGGGTCAGGTCCTGCGGCTTAGTGGTCGGCGCAAAGCGTTTGACCACCTGGCCGTCACGGCCGATGAGGAACTTGGTGAAGTTCCACTTGATGCCCTTGGAGCCCAGCAGGCCCGGCGCCTGTTCTTTCAGTTGCACGAACAACGGGTGGGCGTCGCTGCCATTCACGTCGATCTTCTTGAACAGCGGGAAGCTGACGCCGAAATTCAGCTCGCAGAACTCGGAAATTGCGCCTTCGTTACCGGGCTCTTGCTTGCCGAACTGGTTGCAGGGGAAGCCCAACACCACTAATCCCTGGTCCTTGTACTGCTGCCAGAGCTGTTCCAGCCCCTTGTATTGCGGGGTGAAGCCGCACTTGCTCGCGGTATTGACCACGAGGATGGCCTTGCCGGCGAAATCGGCCAAGGTCTTTTGCTCACCCTTGATGGTGGTGCAAGGGATGCTCAGCAGGTTGTTGCTCATGGCAATGCCTCGATCGGGAGAAAAGAACAACAAACATAGTAAGCAATTCAATTGCGTGCAATTTAATTGACGACATTGATGCCGTGATATCAACCCAAACCTGTAGGAGCAAGCGGGCTCGCTCCTACAGGGCGCCGCGCGGTTCAATTCAGCGCGGGACGAGGTTCAGGCACACCGAGTTGATGCAGTAACGCAGGCCGGTCGGCGGCGGACCGTCCGGAAACACGTGCCCCAGGTGGGCATCGCATTTGGCGCAAGTGACTTCGGTGCGGATCATGCCGTGGCTGACGTCACGGATCTCGACCATGGCGCTGTCGGCGATCGGCGCATAAAAGCTCGGCCAGCCGCAGCCGGAGTCGAACTTGGTCTTGGCGTCGAACAACGGCTCGTTGCAGCAAATGCAGTGGTACACACCGTCGGTCTTGGTGCCATTGTACTTGCCGCTGAAGGGTCGCTCGGTGCCCTTGAGACGGCACACGTTGTATTGCTCCGGATCGAGCATCGCCTTCCATTCTTCAACGGTTTTCTGCAACTTTTCCATCGGTACACCTCGGCAACTGAAAAAGCCTGATCTGTGTCTTTTCCATGGATCAGGCGGCACGTATGATTGCGCCTCTTCAAAACGCCAGTCTGGCACCCGCGCTACCGGCATTCAAACGTATTTATGGGTGCGGGCCCCGCAGGATTCGCAGTACGGTAGTGTCCCACCGTCTGGATCGTTCATTTTCAGGATCACATCGCCATGCAGGTCAGCAAATCGAACAAGCTCGCCAACGTCTGCTACGACATTCGCGGCCCAGTGCTCAAGCACGCCAAACGCCTGGAGGAGGAAGGCCATCGCATCCTCAAGCTGAACATCGGCAACCCGGCGCCTTTTGGTTTCGAAGCGCCGGACGAAATCCTCCAGGACGTGATCCGCAACCTGCCCACCGCCCAGGGCTACAGCGACTCCAAGGGCCTGTTCAGCGCACGCAAGGCGGTGATGCAGTACTACCAACAAAAGCAGGTCGAAGGTGTCGGCATCGAAGACATCTACCTGGGCAACGGCGTGTCCGAACTGATCGTGATGTCCATGCAGGCCTTGCTCAACAACGGCGACGAAGTGCTGGTGCCGGCGCCCGACTACCCACTGTGGACCGCCGCTGTGACCCTGGCCGGCGGCCATCCGGTGCACTACCTGTGTGACGAAGGCGCAGACTGGTTCCCGGACCTGGCCGACATCAAGGCCAAGATCACCCCGAACACCAAGGCTCTGGTGATCATCAACCCGAACAACCCGACCGGTGCGGTGTACTCCAGGGAAGTCTTGCTGGGCATGCTCGAACTGGCACGCCAGCACAACCTGGTGGTGTTCTCCGACGAGATCTACGACAAGATCCTCTACGATGACGCTGTACACGTGTGCACCGCCTCCCTGGCGCCGGACCTGCTGTGCCTGACCTTCAACGGCCTGTCCAAGTCCTACCGCGTGGCGGGCTTCCGTTCCGGCTGGATCGCGATCTCCGGCCCCAAGCACAACGCCCAGAGCTACATCGAAGGTATCGACATACTGGCCAACATGCGCCTGTGCGCCAACGTACCGAGCCAGCACGCCATCCAGACCGCCCTGGGCGGCTACCAGAGCATCAATGATCTGGTTCTGCCCCAAGGCCGGCTGCTGGAACAGCGCAACCGCACCTGGGAACTGCTCAACGCAATCCCGGGCGTGAGCTGTGTGAAACCCATGGGTGCGCTGTACGCCTTCCCGCGGATCGACCCAAAGGTGTGCCCGATCCTCAACGATGAGAAATTCGTGCTCGACCTGCTGCTGTCGGAAAAGCTGCTGGTGGTGCAAGGCACCGCATTCAACTGGCCGTGGCCGGATCACTTCCGCGTGGTGACGCTGCCGCGTGTGGACGATCTGGAAATGGCCATTGGTCGCATCGGCAACTTCCTCAAGTCCTATCGCCAGTAATGGAAACGGCGCTGTACGACCGACAATCGGTCGTACAGCGAGTATCTGGCAACACTTCTCTGCCTTTCCCACAGACAGGCAGTTCGCGGCCAGCGCAAAAGCCACCTACCCCCCGTAATTACAGGGCTGCGAGGCTACGGAAAACCGATTCAGCCGTCTTTTCCCTATCGGAAATGCCCTTCAAGGCTCTACATTCAAGCTGTAGGACACAGTTTGAAATAGTCGCTCGGTTGAATCACCCCATGCCGCACCTTATATACCCCGCAGTACGCGACATATTAAGCATGAGGAGAATTCTACAACCATGATGCGCATCCTGCTGTTCTTGGCCACTAACCTTGCGGTCGTGCTGATTGCCAGCATCACCTTGAGCCTTTTCGGCTTCAATGGGTTCATGGCGGCCAACGGGGTTGACCTGAACCTCAATCAGCTGCTGATTTTCTGTGCGGTCTTTGGTTTTGCCGGCTCGCTGTTCTCGCTGTTCATCTCCAAGTGGATGGCGAAGATGAGCACCAGCACCCAGGTGATCACCCAACCCCGTACCCGGCACGAGCAATGGTTGCTGCAGACCGTTGAGGAGTTATCCCGCGAAGCCGGTATCAAAATGCCTGAAGTCGGGATCTTCCCGGCTTATGAAGCCAACGCCTTTGCGACCGGCTGGAACAAGAACGACGCACTCGTTGCGGTTAGCCAGGGCATGCTGGAACGCTTCTCGTACGATGAAGTGAAGGCCGTGTTGGCCCACGAGATCGGCCACGTGGCCAACGGTGACATGGTCACCCTGGCGCTGGTACAAGGCGTGGTGAACACCTTCGTGATGTTCTTTGCACGGATCATCGGCAACTTTGTCGACAAGGTGATCTTCAAGAACGAAGGCGGCCGCGGCATTGCCTACTTCGTGGCGACCATCTTCGCCGAGTTGGTGCTGGGCTTCCTGGCCAGCGCAATCACTATGTGGTTCTCACGCAAGAGAGAGTTCCGTGCAGATGAAGCCGGTGCCCGCCTGGCCGGTACCGGGGCGATGATCGCAGCGCTGCAACACCTGCGCTCCGAGCAGGGCCTGCCGGTGCACATGCCGGACAGCCTGACCGCCTTCGGCATCAACGGTGGCATCAAGCAGGGCATGGCTCGCCTGTTCATGAGCCACCCGCCGCTGGAAGAGCGTATCGACGCACTGCGTCGCATGGGCTGATAACCCGCATTGCAAAAAAGGGGCGATTGGATCGCCCCTTTTTTTATGGACAAGGTTTACGCCCTGGCCAGCCAATAAACCCGCTCATCAAGCCGCGTGACACCCTCCTGAACAAACTTCCAGCTCTCCCCCAGGACGTCTTGCTCTTGCAGCGTCTTCACGGTCCAGTCCGAGTCGAACAGCACCTTGACCTCATCATCCGTCACAGCAAACGGTGGCCCGGCTTTTTGCGACTGGTCGTAATCAAGGGTGATCAGCAGTCCCTGGCAACCCGAAGGCAGCAGGCGACTCAAATGTTCGGCGTACTGCGCACGCATCAGCGGTGGCAAGGCGATCAGGGCGGCGCGGTCATATAATGCGGTGCAACCGGCCAAGGCTTCGGCGTCCAGAGCGAAGAAGTCGCCGCACCACACTTCGATCAGATCAGTCTGGTACACCGTAAAGGCATCCCGCCGAGTGATACGTGGCACAAGGTTCTGTTCGCTGAAAAACGCCTCCACGGCCTGCTCCGACAGCTCCACCCCCATCACCCGCAGCCCATGACTGGCCAACCACATCAGGTCCAGGCTCTTGCCGCACAAGGGCACCAGCACCCTGGCGCCCTCGACGAGCGCCAGCTGCGACCAATGTCGTTGCAGGTAAGGGTTGACCTCGGGCAGATGAAAGCCGATCTGATTGCGCGCCCAGCGCTCCTGCCAAAACTCAGGCTCCATAGATCCTCCATAAAATTCGATCAAATAGTGCTAAAACTTATATTAGATTTAGATCAATGATCTGACTGAAGATGGGCCCATGTTAACGCTCAGGACCCCACTTATGCTCCCCAGCCTGTTTATCTCCCACGGTTCGCCCATGCTTGCCCTGCAACCCGGTGCCAGTGGCCCGGCCCTGCAGCGTCTTGCTGCCGAGTTGCCACGCCCGAAGGCCATCGTGGTGGTGTCGGCGCACTGGGAAAGCGACGAACTCTTGGTCAGCGGCAGCGCCACGCCTGAAACCTGGCACGACTTCGGCGGATTCCCTCGCGAATTGTTTGCCGTGCAGTACCCGGCGCCGGGCGACCCGCAACTGGCCGGTAGGATTGTCGAGTTGCTGAAGGCCGACGGTCTGAATGCCCGCACCGATGACCGTCGTCCATTCGACCACGGCACCTGGGTGCCGCTGTCGCTGATGTACCCAACAGCCGATATCCCGGTGGTGCAGGTGTCCCTGCCCAGCCGCATGGGCCCCGTTCTGCAGACCCGTGTCGGGCATGCCCTTGCCAGCCTGCGCGAGCACGGCGTACTGCTGATCGGCTCGGGCAGCATCACCCACAACCTGGGCGAGTTGGACTGGCATGCCGGACCTGAAAGCATCGAGCCATGGGCGCGAGACTTCCGGGACTGGGTGGTCGATAAGCTGGCAGCCGACGATGAAGCCGCCCTGCACGACTATCGGCGCCAGGCGCCGAATGCCGTACGCAGCCATCCCAGTGACGAGCACCTGCTGCCGCTGTACTTCGCACGTGGCGCTGGGGGTGATTTCAGCATCGCGCACCAAGGCTTCACTATGGGCGCGTTGGGCATGGACATCTACCGCTTCGGCTAACACCCCTTGCCGTCGCCTACAGGCGAATTTCAGCCAAAAAAAATCCCCGAACCAGTCGGGGATTTTTTATGTGCGATCAATCAGCCCAGGGGCGGATCAATCTTCGCGGTAGCGACGCAGCTTCAGCTGCTTACCGGCAACGCGAGTGTCTTTCAGCTTGGCCAGCAGTTTTTCCAGACCGTCTTCCGGCAGCTCCACCAGGGAGAAGCTGTCACGAACCTGGATGCGACCGATGGCTTCACGTGCCAGGCCACCCTCATTGAGGATAGCGCCCAGCAGGTTCTTGGCAGCGATACCATCACGCGCGCCCAGCGCGGTACGGCAACGAGCACGGCCTTCAGCCAATGGCACTGGAGCACGACGCTCGCGATCACCACGGTCTGGACGGTCGCCGGAACGCTCTGGACGATCACCGCGCGGCGCGCTGTTCGGCACCAGTGGACGTTCTTTCTCGATAGCTGCCAGGGTCAAGGCTTGACCATTGGTCGCCTTGCGCAGCAGGGCTGCAGCCAGGGCACGCGGGGTGCAACCGATATCGGCGGTCAGGCGGTCCAGCAGGTCGCCGTGGGTCGATTCAGCGTCAGCCACCAGTGGCGACAGGCTGTTGGTCAGTTTCTTGATGCGAGCATCCAGAACGGCTTGGGCATCCGGCAGGCGGACTTCGGCAACTTTCTGACCGGTTACACGCTCGATCACTTGCAGCATGCGGCGCTCGCGCGGAGTCACCAGCAGCAGTGCACGACCTTCGCGACCGGCACGGCCGGTACGGCCGATACGGTGAACGTAGGACTCTGGGTCGTACGGCATGTCAACGTTGAACACGTGGGTGATACGTGGAACGTCGAGGCCACGGGCGGCAACGTCGGTCGCCACAACGATGTCCAGACGGCCATCCTTGAGAGAGTCGATCACGCGCTCACGTTGGTTCTGGGCGATGTCACCGTTCAGCGCAGCGGCTTTATAGCCTTTGGCTTCCAGGGCACTGGCCAGGTCCAGGGTCGCTTGCTTGGTGCGCACGAACATGATCAGGGCGTCGAAGTCTTCGACTTCCAGCAGGCTCAATACAGCCGAGGTCTTCTGGTCAGCGTGAACCAACAGGTGAGCCTGTTCGATCGCGGTAACGGTCTGAGTCTTGGTCTGGATCTTCACGTGCTCTGGATCGCGCAGGTGACGCTCGGCAATGGCACGGATCGACTGCGGCAGGGTGGCGGAGAACAGAACGGTCTGACGGGTCGGTGGCAGCGCCTTGAAGATGACTTCCAGGTCATCCATGAAGCCCAGCTTCAACATTTCGTCAGCTTCGTCCAGAACCAGGTGGTTCACGGTCGACAGGACTTTCTCGTCACGACGCAGGTGGTCGCACAGACGGCCCGGCGTGGCGACAACGATCTGTGCGCCATTACGGATTGCTTTCAGTTGTGGGCCCATAGGCGCGCCGCCGTAAACGGCCACAACGGTTACGCCCGGCATTTGCTTGGCGTAGGTTTCAAAAGCGGTTGCTACTTGCAGCGCCAACTCACGGGTTGGCGCCAGGATCAGGGCTTGCGGTTCGCGCTTGGCAGGATCGATGCAATGCAGGATAGGCAAAGCGAACGCGGCGGTTTTGCCGGTACCGGTTTGCGCCTGGCCGATCATGTCCTTGCCGGCCATGATGATCGGGATCGATTGCTGCTGAATCGCCGAAGGCTCTTCGTAGCCGGTCGCTGCGACGGCTGCAAGAATATTCGGGTTAAGATTAAAAGCGGCGAAGCCGCCGGTTTCCTGGGTCATGGGTCTGCCTCTAAGTGCATCCGCAAAGACCCATGCTCCAAAGCTGCGCATGCCGTGTTGAGACTCAAGAGTCGCCCTGGCTGCTTTGTCGGCGGGGATTTGCGAAAACGAATGAATGAAAAAGATTCGTCAAGGGAGAGTCCGCTGTGCGGACGTGCAGCCGAAGCTGACTTCGGGGAATTGCGCTACCTAAACGCGGCCCGGTTAAAGGCCGGCGCGCACTATACCGGAAATAGCTGAAAAAGGGAGCTTTTTTTATCGCAAAGCACCGACAAACCGCGCTGTGTCACAGCCTTTGCAGATAACACCGGCAAGGTCTATTTTTCAAAGGCCCGGCCCTGCTGGTCATAACACTTAAACGTTTCACCTTACCTGTCGGCCCCTTTGGTCCGAAATCCTTCCCTGCGCCCGAGGGCACACCCATGAATCAAGCCAGTAGCAGCCGCGTCAGCCGTGAACTCCAGGGTCATGTCTTGCTTTTAGGCCTGGACCGGGTGGCCAAACGCAACGCGTTCGATCTGGATCTGCTCAATGAGCTGAGCCTGGCGTATGGCGAATTTGATCGAAACACCGACGCGCGGGTCGCCGTGGTGTTCGCCCATGGCGATCACTTCACCGCCGGGCTCGATCTGGCCAATGTCAGCGGGGTGATGGCCGGTGGCTGGCAGCCGCCCTTGGGCGGTTGCGATCCCTGGGGCGTGTTTGCCGGCCCACGCGTGAGCAAACCGGTGATCGTCGCGGCCCAGGGTTACTGCCTGACTATCGGGATAGAGCTGATGCTGGCTGCAGATATCAACCTCTGCGCCAGCAATACGCGCTTTGCGCAGATGGAAGTTCAGCGTGGGATCTTTCCGTTTGGCGGCGCGACGTTGCGCTTTCATCAGATTGCCGGCTGGGGCAACGCCATGCGCTGGCTGTTGACCGGCGATGAGTTCGACGCCCATGACGCCCTGCGCCTGGGCCTGGTGCAGGAAGTGATGGCCAGCGAAGACCTGCTGCCCCGCGCCGTCGAACTGGCCAACCGTATCGCCCGCCAGGCACCTCTGGGCTTACAGGCCACGTTGATGTCGGCACGACTGGCGCGGGTGGAAGGCGAGACCGTGGCGGCTGCGGCTTTGCCGCCGATGGTGGATAAACTGCTCAACAGCGAGGATGCCAAGGAGGGCGTGCGGGCGATGATCGAGAAGCGCCCTGGGGTGTTCAAGGGTATTTGAACGGGCAGTACCGGCCTCTTCGCGGGCAAGCCCGCTCCCACAGGGGAATGCATTTCAACAGGGAAATGCGGTCAAAATGTGGGAGCGGGCTTGCCGGCGATGGCATAGTTACAGGCGACTAGGTTGCGGGACGAATCGCCTTGATCAACGGCTGCAACGAGTATCCCAACCGCGGCGCCAACGCTTCGGCACGCGCCGAAAGCGCACCCAGGTCCAATACCTGATCCAGCTCCGACGGCACCAGCAGAATCACATTGCCCTCCTTCACCGGCAGTTCCCAGTAATGCCGGTGGTACAAGCCACGCAACAACGCCGCCCCCAGGGGTTTGCCATCGTCGGTGGCCCACTGGTTGATCACCAGCCAACCACCGGGATTGAGTTTTTTCTGGCAGTTTTCCAGGAAGGTCCAGGCCAGGTGCCCGACACCGGGGCCGACGTCGGTATAGAGGTCAACAAAGATCAAGTCGGCCGCTTCGGCGCTGTCGAGCAATTGCAGGGCATCGCCAATGCGAATATACAGCCGCGGGTCGTCGTCCAGCCCCAAGTACTCGATGGCCAGGCGCGGCACATCGGGGCGCAGCTCGATGGCTTCCACGTCTTCCAGCGGCAGGAACTTGAGACAGGCCTGGGTCAGCGTGCCGGCGCCCAACCCAAGGAACAGCGCGCTTTCCGGTTGCTCATGGCACAACGCGCCGATCAGCATGGCGCGGGTGTAGTCGTACTCCAGCCAGCTTGGGTCGGCGGTAAATACGCAGCTCTGTTCGATGGCATCTCCGAATTCCAGAAACCGGTAATCCGCCACTTCGAGCACACGGATCATGCCGAAATCATCATGGACTTCGGCCAGCAGGCGCTCGACACGCTCCTCGGTCATCACTACTCCTAACGGTTTACCGCACGGCAAAGGCGCGATTGTCGGCCAACCGGCGGCAACAGGTCACGCACTAATTGCTGATAACATTGGCGCCCGATCTCTAATCAGCCAATCGAGTTCATGATGAGCCAACCCTGGAGCCCCGACAGCTGGCGCGCCCTGCCGATCCAGCAACAACCCCAGTACCCGGACGCTGCGCACTTGCTGCAAGTAGAGCAGAACCTGGCCAGCTACCCGCCACTGGTGTTTGCCGGGGAAGCCCGCGAGTTGCGTCGCCAGTTTGCCGAGGTGACCCAGGGCCGCGCATTCCTGCTGCAAGGCGGCGATTGCGCCGAGAGTTTTGCCGAGTTCTCCGCCGCGAAAATCCGCGACACCTTCAAGGTACTGCTGCAGATGGCCATCGTGATGACCTTCGCCGCCGGTTGCCCGGTGGTCAAGGTCGGGCGCATGGCTGGCCAGTTCGCCAAGCCGCGCTCGGCCAACGATGAAACCATCGACGGCATCACCCTGCCCGCTTACCGTGGCGACATCGTCAACGGTATCGGCTTCGACGAAACAAGCCGCGTGCCGGACCCGGACCGCCTGTTGCAGTCCTACCACCAGTCCACCGCCACCCTTAACCTGCTGCGCGCCTTCGCCCAGGGCGGTTTTGCCGACCTGCACCAAGTGCACAAGTGGAACCTGGACTTCATCGCCAACTCCGCGCTGGCCGAGAAATACAGCCAACTGGCCGACCGCATCGATGAGACGCTGGCCTTCATGCGCGCCTGCGGTATGGACAGCTCGCCGCAACTGCGCGAAACCAGTTTCTTCACCGCCCACGAAGCGTTGCTGCTCAACTATGAGCAAGCGTTCGTGCGCCGCGACAGCCTGACCAACGACTACTACGATTGCTCGGCGCACATGCTGTGGATCGGCGACCGCACCCGCCAACTGGATGGCGCCCACGTCGAGTTCCTGCGTGGAGTGAACAATCCGATCGGGGTCAAGGTCGGCCCGAGCATGAACCCGGATGACCTGATCCGCTTGATCGACATCCTCAACCCGGACAACGACCCCGGCCGCCTCAACCTGATCGCACGCATGGGTGCAGGCAAGGTCGGCGACCATCTGCCAGGCCTGATTCGCGCCGTGCAGCGCGAAGGCAAGCAGGTGCTGTGGAGTTCCGACCCGATGCACGGCAACACCATCAAGGCCAGCAGCGGCTACAAGACCCGCGACTTTGCGCAGATCCTGGGCGAGGTGAAGGAGTTCTTCCAGGTGCACCAGGCCGAGGGGACGTATGCCGGCGGGATTCACATCGAGATGACCGGGCAAAACGTCACCGAGTGCATCGGCGGCGCGCGGCCGATCACCGAGGATGGATTGTCGGACCGCTACCACACCCACTGCGACCCACGGATGAATGCCGATCAGTCGCTGGAATTGGCGTTTCTGATTGCCGAGACGCTTAAACAAGTCAAACGCTGAGATTTAAGTCGCCTGCACTGACGCCTTCACGAGCACGCCCGCTCCCACATTCGACGGCATTCCTACAGGATCTACGCGGTCACATGTGGGAGCGGGCTTGCTCGCGAAGAGGCCCTAAAGCCCACCCCTATCAAGCATTGCCGCCCTTAACCGGTCGGCACTCGGCCGCTGGCAATTGAGCTGCACCTGTTCCAGTCCCAGCCAACCGGCCATTTGCAACAGGTTCTGCGCGAGTGCCTGCATACCCTCATCATCGAGTCCCGGCTCTTCTTCGTGCACCGCATGCACCGCCAGGCGTCCATTGGCGCGTTCGGCGCGCAGGTCGATGCGTGCAGCGATCCGTTCGTTGTACAGAAACGGCAGCACGTAGTAGCCGTACACTCGCTTGTCTTGCGGGGTATAAATCTCCAGGCGGTATCGGAAGTCGAACAGACGCTCGGTGCGGCTGCGTTCCCAGACCAGCGAGTCGAACGGCGACAGCAGAGCACTGGCCGGCACGTTGCGTGGCACTTTCGGGTCAGGCAGGCAGTAAGCCGGTTGCTTCCAACCTTGTACTTGGCAAACCCGCAGTTGGCCGTCTTCCACCAGTTCGGCGAGGCGAGAGCGGCTGTCGGCAGGGTCGAGACGGAAGTAATCGCGCAGGTCCTTTTCGGTGCCCACGCCCAGCGCCGTAGCGCTGTGCAGCAGCAAACCGCGCTGGGCTTGCGCCTCAGTCACAGAGGTTTGAAGGATATCGCTGGGAATGACCCGCTCTGGCAGATCGTAGAGACGTTCAAAGCCGCGTCGGCCTGCAACAGTCACCAGGCCGGCAGCAAACAGCCATTCCAGCGCGTGTTTCTCATCGCTCCAGTCCCACCAAGGACCGGCACGTTCCGCACGGGTCGACAAACTACCAGCACCCAACGCGCCCTGCTGCTCGACGGTCTGCAAGACCCGCCGGATCGTGGCCTGCTGCTCACGCCCAAAACGCGCCATCTGCGAATAAATTCCCTGCCCCTGCTGCGCCCGCGCCATGCGCCAACGCATCAACGGGTAAAGCGCCAGCGGCAACAGCGAAGCCTCATGCCCCCAGTATTCGAACAACGAACGCCGCCGGCCCTGGCTCCAGGCCGCCTGCTCAAGGAGTAAAGGGGAGTAATTACCCAAACGGGAAAACAGCGGCAGGTAATGCGAGCGCACTACGGCATTCACTGAATCGATCTGCAATACACCCAGACGTTCGATCATCCGGTTGAGATGTGCAGCCTTAATCAGTGCAGGCGCCTGGCGCCCGGAAAAACCCTGGGCCGCCAGCGCCATGCGTCGAGCTTGCTTGAGTGAAAAAGACAGGTCGGCGGGCATGGGAATCTCCGTATGGGCGCGCCCCCCACCCTACTGCATCTGCGATCATTTTCGCAGCGGGTCTTGCCAGAAATGCAGCTGCCGCTCCTGCTCTACGTCGCCGCGATTGAGCCCGATATCCTTGAGTGCATCATCGCTCAAGGTTGCCAGCATCTGGCGTTCCGCATGCACCACCTGCCAACGGGCAATCTTGTGAAACAGCCCGGCAAACGGACGTTTCGCCATCAACACAAAACCTCTTTGACCTTTCATCTTCGCGCCCTCCAGTGGGGATGGCGCAAGTGTGTGCCTGGGCTTATGATCAATCCAACGAATGTTTTTTATGCAATACATCTCAGAGATTGATCAATTGTCCAGCTTTCCGAGCATCGACACAGAAGTGCTGCGCACCTTCGTCGCCATTGCCGACCAGGGAGGTTTCACCCGCGCAGGTGAATTGGTCAACCGCACCCAATCGGCGGTGAGCATGCAGATGAAGCGCCTGGAAGAAGACGTGTTGCAGCGCAAGCTGTTCGAGCGTGATGGTCGGCAGGTGCGACTGACGCCCGAGGGCCAGGTGTTGCTGGGCTATGCACGGCGCATCCTGAAACTGCACAGTGAGGTGTTCAACACCCTGCGTGAGCCGCACATGGTGGGGTTGGTGCGCATCGGCACGCCAGATGATTACGTGATGCGTTTCCTACCGGGAATTCTCAAGCAGTTTTCCAAGGCCTACCCGCTGATTCAGATCGAGATGCACTGCGAATCTTCATCAGTGCTGATGCAGCGGCGGGATTTGGCGTTGACCGTCGTCAGCCGCGAGCCAGGCAATGAAATCGGTGAGCTGTTGCGCACAGAACGCATGGTGTGGGTGGCAGCGCCCTGCTTTTGCACGGACGAGCATGATGCCCTGCCACTGGCGATGTCCGGTGTCGACTGTCTCTATACCCAGTGGGCGCGCTCAGCACTGGAGGCAGCCGGGCGGGATTATCGCCTCGCCTATCACAGCTCCAACGTGGCGGCGATCCAGGCAGTGGTCAACGCCGGCCTGGCGGTGATGGTCAGCATGGAAAGCCTGGTGACTGAAGACCTGCGGGTGCTGGGCAAGGACGAAGGCCTGCCCCCCCTGCCCTCGATGAACCTGCACTTGTTGCGCAACCCCCAGATGAATTCGCCCATCACCGACTGCCTGGCGGAATACATCATCGAAGGTTTCAGACCTTAAAGGTCAGCATCACCGCGCACACCACCAGAAAGCCGCAGAACAGGCCGCGCAGTACACGCTCCGGGAGGGCGTGAGCGACTTTCACGCCCCAACTGATACTGAGCAAACCGCCGATGGCCAAGGGGACGCCGATCATCCAGTCCACTTCCTGGTGCCAGGCGTAGGTGACCAGAGTTACACCGGTACTCGGCAGTGCCAGGGCCAGGGACAGGCCTTGGGCAACCACCTGGCTAGTGCCGAACACACTGGTCAGCACCGGCGTGGCAACCACTGCGCCACCCACACCGAATAAACCGCCCATGGAACCGGATGCCGCACCCAGCACCCCGAGCCACGGCCAGGAGTAACGCATCTGCGCCGTCGGCGGTGCGTTGCGGGTGAACATGCGCACCAGGTTGTAGGCCGAGAGCGTGAGCAGGAAGGCAATAAAGCCGATGCGCATCGCGCCCGCATCCAGGCCCACGGCCCAGATCGATCCGAGCCAGGCGAAACTGAAACCCATCACGCCCAACGGCAACGCATGGCGCAGTTCAATGCGGTTGCGCTGGTGGTAGCGCCACAGCGCTAGCATCACATTGGGCACGACCATCACCAGTGCCGTGCCCTGGGCCAGTTGCTGATCCAGGCCGAACAACACGCCTAGCACCGGGATCGCGATCAGCCCGCCGCCAATGCCGAACAGCCCACCCACTGTGCCGAGGGCCGCGCCCAATACCAGATACATCATAAAATCCAACACAGCTTGTCACTCCACAATCACAGGCCTTGCATCCTACGCAGTCGACTCTGGCGCGGAAACGCACAGCAACGCACAATGGCTATGCCAATCTCGCATAAGCGTTCGTTTATGAACCCCAATACTCTGACTGATCAACTGAGCCTGTTTCTCGATGTGCTGGAAACCGGCAGTTTTTCCGCGGCAGCACGCCGTCATCCCTTGACGCCCTCCGCGGTGGCGCGGCGGATAGACAGCCTGGAAAGCTCGGTGGGCAGCCGCCTATTCCAGCGCAGCACCCACGCGGTAGTGCCGACCCCGGCGGGTGTGGCGTTTGCCGAGCGGGCGCGGCGGATCGTCAGCGAGTTGCAATTAGCACGGGCCGAAGCCGTGTCGTTGAGCCATGCGCCGGAGGGTCTGATTCGGGTGGATGCGCCAGCAGCGTTCGGTCGACGGCACCTGGCGCCGGTGATTGCGGACTTCCTGAATGTCTACCCAGGGCTGGATGTGCACCTGCATCTGATCGACAGTTTTGTGGACATGCAGGGCGCGCACCTGGGCAAGGTTGACCTGGTACTGCGCGCCGGGCATATCGTCGACACGCGGTTGATCGCTACCCCACTGGCGAGCATCGTGCGCGTCGCTTGTGCCAGCCCGGCCTATCTGAAGAGCCGAGGCATGCCGAACCACCCTCAGGAGCTGAGCGAACACGACGGGCTGGACTGGGATGGCCTGGCGCCAACATTCGCCTGGCGATTCGAGCTGGATGGGCGCCGTGCTACCTATCGCCCACGTCGCATCCGCATGAGTGCAAATAACGCCGAAGCCTTGCTGTCCGGTGCCCTGGCCGGACTGGGCATTGCCCACCTGCCCACCTGGCTGGCCAGTGAATACCTGGTGCGCGGCGAACTGCTGCCATTGTTTTGCGAAAATGGCCTGCCCAGCCCCGAAACCACCGGGATCTATGCACTACGCCTGGAACAGCAACCCAACGCACGCAGCCGCTTGTTGCTGGAATACCTCAAAACCCGCTTCAGCCCCGTGCCGCCGTGGGACCTGGCATTGCAAAGTGGCTTGGTCTGACCGCTCGGACAGAATTATCTGGCGCATTAAAGATTTGCCCGCTAGATTCCAGCCCAGAGACGTTTTCCGGAGGCAACGCCATGAGCAAAAATCCCGATCCTTGCGAATCCCTGATGCTGGATAACCAGCTGTGCTTCGCCCTGCACTCCACCTCGCTGCTGATGACCAAGGTCTACAAGCCACTGCTGCAAGCGCTGGGCCTGACCTACCCGCAGTACCTGGCCATGATGGTGCTGTGGGAAGAGGATGGTTTGACCGTTGGCGAAATCAGCAGTCGCCTGCTGACTGATCCGGGCTCGCTGACACCGCTGCTCAAGCGCCTGGAAGTCGAAGGCCTGCTCAGCCGTACCCGCAGCCGCGAAGATGAACGCGTGGTGGTCGTGGAATTGACCGCCGCCGGCCGCGCCCTGCAAGACCGGGCCATGGGAATTCCCCACTGCATCCTCGGTGCAAGCGGCCTGGAGTTGGACCAATTGCGTAAGTTGCAGGGCGACCTGATTGCGTTGCGCGCTAACCTGCAAGCCAGCATTTAAACCCCTTCCCCCTCAAGGGCGTCGACTCCGCTGCGCCCGCAGACAATGACCGTTCGTACCGCCCCCTGAAAAATTTTATAAATTTATCTTGCGCGCAAAACATTAGCGCTATACATTCGCCTCACCAACTACTTAGCGCGCAAACATTTAGCGCTAAAACAAAGAGGAAAACGCCATGCAAACGCTCTATACCGCAGTAGCTACCGCCACCGGCGGCCGTGATGGCCGTGCTGTTTCCAACGACAACATCCTCGACGTCAAACTCTCCACCCCTAAAGAACTGGGTGGCGCCGGCGGCCAGGCCACCAACCCTGAGCAACTGTTCGCTGCCGGCTACTCAGCCTGCTTCATCGGCGCCCTGAAATTCGTCGCCAGCCAGACAAAACGCAAAATCCCGGATGACGCCTCGATCACCGCCCACGTCGGTATCGGCCAGATTCCTGGTGGTTTCGGCCTGGATATCGACCTGCACATCAGCCTGCCGGGCCTGGCTCAAGACGACGCGCAAAGCCTGGTCGACGCCGCTCACCAAGTCTGCCCGTACTCCAACGCCACCCGTGGCAACGTTGATGTACGCCTGCACGTGACTGTCTAAATGACCTCGGCCGCCCCTGGAGAACGCAATGAACACAATTGGTAAAGCACTCACCGGCACCCTGCTCGCCTTGTCCATCACCAACGCCTTTGCTGCGTCAGGTGAAGTCGAACACTCCACCCAAGCTTTTCTGGACGTGTTGAACGCCGGCACCGGCAAACCGATGGAACAACTGACGCCCAAGGACGCCCGTGCCGTACTGACCGGCGCCCAGGCCGGTGTGAAGCTGACCTTGCCCAAAGCGGATGTGAGCCAGAAGACCATCCAGGTCGATGGCAAGCCGCTGGACCTGACCATCGTGCGTCCGGCCGGGGTCACGGGCACATTGCCGGTGTTCATGTTCTTCCACGGTGGCGGCTGGGTGCTTGGGGACTATCCGACCCATGAACGCCTGGTGCGGGATCTGGTGGTGGGTTCGGGGGCGGTGGCGGTGTTCGTCAACTACACACCTTCGCCGGAAGCGCACTACCCGGTGGCGATCACCCAAGCCTACGGCGCGACAAAATGGGTGGCCGAGCACGGCCAAGAGATCAACGTCGATGGCAAGCGCCTGGCGGTAGCGGGCAACAGTGTCGGCGGCAATATGGCGGCAGTGGTCAGCCTGATGGCCAAGGACAAGGGCACACCGGCGATCAAGTTCCAAGTGCTGTTATGGCCGGTGACCGACGCCAATTTCGACACAGGGTCCTATAACCAATACGCCGAAGGGCACTTCCTCACCCGCAACATGATGAAGTGGTTCTGGGACAACTACACCACCGACGCCAACCAGCGCGCCGAGATCTACGCCTCGCCGCTGCGGGCGACCCTTGATCAGTTGAAAGGCTTGCCGCCCGCGCTGATTCAAACAGCCGGCGCCGACGTGTTACGCGATGAAGGCGAAGCCTATGCCCGCAAGCTGGACGCAGCCGGTGTAGCGGTTACCGCCGTACGTTACAACGGCATGATCCACGACTACGGTTTGCTCAACGTGGTCAGCCAAGTCCCAGCAGTCCGCTCCGCGCTGCTCCAGGCCTCGGATGAGCTGAAGCAACACTTGAAGTAAAACGTAACGCGCATAAAAAAGCCCGACGCATGGTCGGGCTTTTTTCGTATCGGCAGGGCCAGAATTACTTCTTGGCGCGACCTTTGTACGAACCACCTTCGCGGGTGTCGATTTCGATCAGGTCGTCGATTTCGATGAAATCGGCCACTTGCAGTTCGGTACCGTTGCTCAGCTTGGCAGGCTTCATCACCTTGCCCGAAGTGTCGCCGCGAGCGGAACCTTCGGTGTAGGCCACTTTACGCACGATGGTGGTCGGCAGCTCTACGGAAACCAGGCGCTCTTCGAAGAAAATAGCTTCGCAGACGTCTTCCATGCCTTCTTCGATGAACGGCAGAACGGCTTCGATATCTTCAGCGTTCAGCTCGTACATGGTGTAGTCAGTGGTGTCCATGAACGTGTAGGTGTCGCCGCTGATGAAGGACAGGGTCGCTTCTTTGCGGTCGAGGATTACGTCGTCCAGTTTGTCATCGGCGCTGTAGACGATCTCGGTCTTGTAACCGGTCAGCAGGTTCTTCAGCTTGGTCTTCATGATTGCGCTGTTACGACCAGACTTGGTGAACTCAGCTTTCTGAACCAGCCAAGGGTCGTTTTCGAGACGGATCACTGTACCGGGTTTCAGTTCTTTACCAGTTTTCATTGCATATATCCGAAATTTGGATGGGATTTACAAAATTCAAGGTGGCGTATCATATCCAACTTTCATAAAACTTCACCAGCGCCGTCGCAAGATCGGCCTGCAAACCCTGTTCCAGACACCATGTTTCGGCGCGCTGGCTCACCTCCGGCCAGTGCTCCAGCAGCATTTTCCACGGTTGAGCCATATCGGCCTCCGTGTTCCAGGCTTGCCAGAGACCAATCAACGCCGCGCTTGCCGCCGCTGATAAGTCGGCGGTGTACAGCTCCAGGAAGGCGTCGAGCTTGTCGAGATGGATGTCTTCGTCCTGACGGTAGATGTGCCACAACAACGGCCGCCCGGCCCATTGGGCGCGCACGAACGAGTCTTCGCCGCGCACGGCATTGAAGTCGCAGCACCACAGTAGGCGGTCGTATTGTTCCTGGCGCACGAACGCGATGACCTGCACCGTCAGCGATCCGCGTTGCTGGATATCGCCCGCGGCCAGCCGTTCCACATCGAGCCAGCGCTGCACGTCGCCCAGAATGCGCCCCTCCGGAACCAGCAGATGAGTGGCACGCCCGTCCGTCGATAACACGTCGAGCCAGCTGGCGAGGCCAGCATTTTCGTAGGCGAACAGTGAGATCAGCCGCGCATCGACTGCGGGAACTATACCCAAGGCTTGTAGGAAGTCTCGTTGCGCACCGGCATCCTGCTGAAACGCATTACGTTGTTCCAGCAACCGCGCCTCACGCAATAACCCGCCAGTGCCGGTGCGGAACCCGGGAAAGAAGAAGTACTTCTGCACGCCCTTGAATTTCACCGATGGCAGCCGATGACAGCCCACCACCCACTCTTCAGCACTCAGGTAATCCAGGTTCATCCACAACGGCGTACGTTCGCGTTCAGCCATGGCTTCCATATAGTCGGGCGGTAACTGGCAGGCGAACGCGGCGATCACCACATCCGCTGCCGGTACACTCACCCACTCGGCCGGCCAATGGCGCACTTCGACGCCTTCCTGCCATTGCAGGTCTTGCTCCACATCGATGTCCGGACACATGCGTTCGAACGCGCGCAGGTCGTCGACCCACAAGCGCACATCGCAGGCGTGCTCCGCGACCAATTGCCGGGCCAGGCGCCAGGTCACGCCGATGTCGCCGTAGTTGTCGACGACACTACAAAAAATATCCCAGCGGGCTTTCATTCCGGGCTCCAACGCTCAAAGGCTCGATTGTCCGCATAAATGCGCGGATGCAGAAGACTTGATCGCGATTATTCTGCACGGTGGCTGTGCGACAATTGCCGCCACGCCGTCAATGCCTGCCAGGAGGCCATCATGTCTGATCGTCCGTTGTCGCTGTTCAAGCTCAGTGCTTCCATCGCGTTTGGGGTGTGGTTGGGGTTTATCGCCATCGCGCTGACGGCTTGGCTGGCATCGCGCTATCTGTTCCCGCAGAGCCTGGCACCGGTGGCCCAGGCCGTGCAGCAATTGGGCAAGCCTGCGGTGGTGGCACCTGAACCGCCGAACCGCATGTTCGAGCAGTACCAGCAAAACCTGCAGAAGCAGGAACAACAACAAACCCTGGACCAGGCCCGCAACAATGCGCGTAACTTGTCCAATCCCAAATGCCAGTTCTGGCTGCAACAGGACCAGAACGCCCCCAACGAAAAGACCCGGGCCAATGTCCTGCAATTCTGCGATTGATGACCATGAATAAACACGCCGTGCACCCGCTCGTACTGGAAAAGCTCACCCTCGACCTCGACATTGCCCAACGCGCCGCGCAGACCGCCTACGAAACCGCGACCCACGAAGAAAACATCGCAGAGAACAAATACGACACCCTGGGGTTGGAAGCATCCTACCTGGCGGCGGGGCAAGCCAAACGCGTGGAGGAGATCAAGCAAGCGTTGGCGCTGTGCCAGAACATGCAACTGCGTGCTTACGATGATCAGCGGGGCATTGAAATCGGCGCGCTACTGGGCCTGGAAGACGAAAACGGTCGCCAGCAGTGGCTGTTCCTGGCGCCGGACGCGGCGGGCTTGAAGGTCGATGTGGTCGGGCAACCGGTGACCGTCATCACCCCGCGCTCGCCACTGGGCAAAAGCTTGCTGGGTAAGTTCGAAGGCGATGAGGTGGAGATTCTGGTGGCGGGCGCTCGGCAACATTTTACGGTTACCGAGGCCCGATAACCTGTAGGAGCGAGCGTGCTCGCGAAGCACACAAGCACGCCGCGTTAATCCTGGCGCCCTGCGTTATCGTTGACGATTGTCGCGAGCAGGCTAGCTCCTACAGTGGATCGCATTCATTCACTTAATGGACGGGCAGCTCAACGCCATCAAACAACGCTTCCAGCTCCTGCTTATTGTGGCACTGGATCGCCTTGGCCATGACCTCACGGGTCAGGTGCGGCGCAAACTTCTCGATGAAGTCGCACATGAAGCCACGTAGGAAGGTGCCACGACGGAAGCCGATCTTGGTCACGCTGGACTCGAACAGCTCGCTGGCATCCAGCACCACCAGGTCTTTGTCGAGCGCAGTGTCGACCGCCATCTTGGCGACGATGCCCACGCCCAGCCCCAGGCGCACGTAAGTCTTGATCACGTCGGCGTCGGCTGCGGTGAACACCACTTTCGGCGTAAGACCGCGATGGCTGAAGGCTTCGTCAAGCTTGGAACGGCCGGTAAAACCAAATACGTAAGTCACGATCGGGTATTCAGCCAGGGCTTCCAGGGTCAACTTCGGCAGCTTGGCCAACGGGTGACCTTGAGGCACGACGACGCAACGGTTCCAGCGGTAGCACGGCATCATCACCAGGTCGCCGAACAGCTCCAGGGCCTCGGTGGCGATGGCGAAGTCGACGGTGCCGTCAGCGGCCATCTCGGCGATCTGCATCGGCGAACCCTGGTGCATGTGCAGGGCCACGTCCGGGTACTGCTTGATGAAATCGCGGATCACCGGCGGCAACGCATAACGCGCCTGGGTGTGGGTGGTGGCGATGGACAGGGTGCCCTTCTTCTCGTTGGAGAATTCCTGGGCGATCTGCTTGATGCTTTCGACTTTGCGCAGGATCTCGCCAGCGGTGGTGATGATGCGCTCACCGGCCGGGGTGACACGGGTGAGGTGCTTGCCACTGCGCGCGAACACTTCAACGCCCAGCTCGTCTTCGAGCAGGCGGATCTGCTTGCTGATACCGGGTTGCGAGGTGTAAAGGCTTTGAGCGGTAGCGGAAACGTTGAGGTCGTGGTGCGCCACTTCCCAGATGTAGCGCAGTTGTTGAAGCTTCATATGTGTCCCTCAAAGCAGATAGACGCCACGGGTATCAGCGACGGTATATAACTATATTAAAGGTTCGATGGATAAATCTAGAACTTTTTATCGTTCCCAACCATCACACGTCCTCACTGCGTCGACGCTGCAACGAAGGCACCAGGTAAACCGGCACCGTAGACAACTGCAGCACCCGAGCAGCCGTGCGCCCCAACGGCGTGGCCGCCGCGGTTGCATGGCTATGACTACCTACGATCAACAGGTCTACGGAAAGTTTGCGCAGTTGGTCGAGTATCACCTCGCACGGGTCCCCCTGGATCACCCGTACCGAGCGAATCAACTTCAGGTCTTGCTCCCCGTCACCCAACTCCTCGCGAAAACTGTCCAGCACCCGCTGTTCGATCGTCGCCATGACCGTGGTCACCCCCTGACTTTGCCACTCACTCAGGGCCTTCTCATCAAGGTAGCTCTGTAACACCGATTCGGCGAACAGCCCGATGGGCTCGACTACGTGAATCACATACAGGTCCGCCTTGAACGTCCGCGCCAGCGCCAGCGCATGCTGCATCACATAAGGCGCATACAGACCGAGGTCCGTGGCGTACAGCATCGAACGAATCATAGAACCTCCTGGGCGGCCAGGATGGCGGAGATGAAATCAGCTTAGCAGCGCCTCGCTGACTTCGACTGACTTACAGCTTCACCTCATTACTGATGCCATGGGGCACATGCCCGGTGGCGACAAACTCCATGGCTTTCTCGCAATGCCCGGCCTGGTCATCGAAGAACACATCGGCAGCAAACGCCTCCAGGAACGCGGATTTTTCCAGGCCGCCCAGGAACAACGACTCGTCCAGGCGAATATCCCATTCACGCAAGGTGCGAATCACCCGCTCGTGTGACGGCGCCGAACGGGCAGTGACCAAGGCGGTGCGGATCGGGCAGGCCTCATCGGGAAACTCGCGCTGCAATAAGTTGAGTGCCGCCAGAAACCCTTTGAAAGGACCGCCGTGCAAAGGCTGGCGCGCCGACTCCCGCTCATTGGCCTGGAACGCCTCCAGGCCCCCGGCCTGGTACACGCGTTCCGACTCATCGGAGAACAGCACCGCGTCGCCGTCGAAGGCAATGCGCAGTTCTTCGCTGGAGGCACGGTTCGGACCGCCGGACAGAATCGTCGCCGCTGCAAACCCGGCATCGAGGGCACTGCGCACGTCTTCAGCGTGGGTTGAAAGAAACAGATGGCAACCAAACGCTGCCAGATAAGGATAAGGACTACGCCCGCCTACGAAAGCGGCGCGGGAAATATCCAGGCCGTAATGTTGGATTGAATTGAACACGCGCAGGCCAGTGTCGGCACTGTTGCGCGACACCAACACCACTTCGACCCGGGCACGGCCGAGACGGGCATTGAGGCTCAGCAGCTTCTTGACCAGCGGGAAAGCGTCACCGGGCTCGAGGATTTCCTCCTCGTGTTCGATCTGGTACTGGCGGTAAGTCTCGACCCCTTCGGCCAGGTAGACCTTGTGGCTTTCACTCAAGTCAAAGAGTGCCCGCGACGAGATCGCCAGCACCAGTTTGTCGCCCAATCCCTTTGCCATCGTGTGCCCTCGAACTCAGCGGTTATGTCGATCAATGAAACTCAAGGCTTGGTACAGCGCCTGCACCCGCGGCAGTTCGCACCCGGCAGCCTTGGCGGCAGCGAGTGGCCGGGCGTAGATCGCCGCCAGTTCCAGCGGGCGTTTGTGCACGTGATCGTGGTACATGCTCGGCAGATAGTCGTCCATGGTTTCGGTCATGGTGAACATCTGCTCGGCGTAGCTTTGCGGGATGTCATGACCACAGGCGTGGGCACCCTGTATCACTTCGGCCATCAGCGCCTGGATCAGCGCGCGACTGGACTCGTCGGCCATCATGGCCGTGGTGCCCGCGCCCAATAATACCGAGAGGCCGTTGTAGGGCACGTTCCACACCAGTTTGTGCCAACGGGCCTGATGCACGCTGGCCATGGCCTGGGACTCAATGCCAGCCTTGTGAAACAGCGCTGCGCCGGCTTCGACGATCGCCTGTTGGGCGGCACCATCATTGGCCGCCGTGCCACTGTGATAACCCAGGTTTACCCGGCCTAACGCCTGATGCTCGATCACGCCGGGGGCAGAGCGGTGCACGCCGATGTAGCACAGGCCACCCAGCAGGTGCAGCGATGCGGGCAGGTGCTGACGCAGGCTGTCTTCGACATCGAGGCCGTTTTGCAGCAGCACCACCTTGGCATCCGGCGCGGCCACCTGGGCGAGGGTCGGGGCCAGCTCGAGGTTGCCGGTCGACTTGGTGCCTACCAGCAACCAGTCGCACGGCGGCATATCGGCCGCACGGGCATACGCTTGTACCGGATGCAGGTGCAAGGGGCCATGCACCGTGCTGTTCAGATGCAGGCCGTGCTCGCTGACCGCCGCGTATTCACTGCGCAACAGGAAGTGCACATCGAAACCGGCGCGCGCCAGCATCAAGCCGTAGAAACCGCCGATGGCGCCGGTGCCGATGATGCCGATCCGCGGCGACTGGGGTGTAACTGCTGTCATGGCAATTCCTCAGGTGGACGGGTGAGTGCCTGTTTTACTGAGTCGAAAACGTCGTCACGCGTAAGACGTGTGTGTATTTGCCCTAGGAATTGACCCTCGCACACCACGAACAGCGCCGGCAAATGAAAGATCTGGTAGCGTTCGACCGCCCCACCGTTCTGCCCGGCGTCCACCCAGCACACGCGGTCCACTGGCAACGGCCAGCCCGGCAACTGTTGGCGCGCCCAACGGCAACTGGAACACCCCTGGCTCGTAAACACAACGAGCGAAATACCTGGCAATCCCAGCAATTGCTGGTCAATATCCAGGTCGGTCAATTCCAGTTCCTTCACTATACTGCTGCCACCGCCGTCAATTGGACGGTGCTCGGAGTCCGTGTACATGGGTCGTTTTTTACCTCACCCTGATGATGTCGCTGTCGAGTTAATCCAACGCCCCTCTCCTGCTATCCCCCGCCAACGCCTGCACACCAGCGGCCTGGGCGGCATCGCCTGCGACTGGCCACGTGCCTGGCGCGAAGGCACGGCGGTTGATCTGCACATCCCCTCCCTGGGCGCCAGCGCGCGTTATCCGGGCTATGTGGCGTGGTGCCGCAAGGTGGAAACCGGCTACCGCGTCGGTATCTCGTTTACCGACGAACATGCCTTGTTCGGTGCCCGCATGGGTGAGCAAGCATGCCGGATACAGCGCTATTGCCGCCAGCACGAAGATGCCGAGCCGACACCCCAGCAACTCGAAGCCCTCGCCCGCGAGTGGGTATCGCGCCATGCGGGCGAGTTCTCCCATGAGGCCTTTGTGGCGCCAGCACTGGATTAAAGCGGGCTTTGCCCATTGTCGCGGGCCCGTGTTACGCGCTAAGGTTCCTCCCCCTGCATTCAAATCATGCTGTGCTCCGCCGCACGGGGATGGCTGGCGGCCGGCACCCGTGACCCTGACGAGTAACACGATGGCTGATTTACCGATCAATGACCTAAACGTCGAATCCAACGAGACCCTGATCACACCCGATCAGCTCAAGCGCGAAATCCCCCTGAGCGACGCTGCCCTGCAGACCGTCACCAAGGGCCGCGAAGTCATCCGTGACATTCTCGACGGCACCGACCACCGCCTGTTCGTTGTCATCGGGCCTTGCTCGATCCACGACCTGAAGGCTGCCCATGAGTACGCCGAACGCCTGAAAGTACTGGCGGCGGAAGTGTCCGATACGCTGTACCTGGTGATGCGCGTCTATTTCGAAAAACCGCGCACCACCGTCGGCTGGAAAGGCTTGATCAACGACCCGTACCTGGACGACTCGTTCAAGATCCAGGACGGCTTGCACATCGGTCGTCAATTGCTGCTGGACCTGGCCGAGATGGGCCTGCCCACTGCCACCGAAGCCCTGGACCCGATCTCCCCGCAGTACCTGCAGGACCTGATCAGTTGGTCGGCCATCGGCGCACGTACCACCGAATCCCAGACTCACCGTGAAATGGCGTCCGGCCTGTCCTCGGCCGTGGGCTTCAAGAACGGCACCGATGGCGGTCTGACCGTGGCGATCAACGCGCTGCAATCGGTCTCCAGCCCACACCGCTTCCTGGGTATCAACCAGGAAGGTGGCGTGTCCATCGTCACCACCAAGGGCAACGCCTACGGTCACGTGGTATTGCGTGGCGGCAACGGCAAGCCCAACTATGATTCGGTCAGCGTTGCGCTGTGCGAGCAGGCGTTGAACAAGGCGAAGATCAAGCCGAACATCATGGTCGACTGCAGCCACGCCAACTCCAACAAGGACCCGGCTCTGCAGCCGTTGGTGATGGAAAACGTTGCCAACCAGATCCTGGAAGGCAACCAGTCGATCATCGGCCTGATGGTCGAGAGCCACCTGAACTGGGGTTGCCAGGCGATTCCAAAAGACCTGGCCGACTTGCAGTACGGCGTGTCGATCACCGATGCCTGCATCGACTGGTCCGCCACCGAAAACACCCTGCGCAGCATGCACGCCAAGCTCAAGGACGTATTGCCTAAGCGCAAACGCACCTGATTTAAACTGCGCACACAAAAACGCCGGGCTGAGCCCGGCGTTTTTCATTGCATTGTCTATGTCTTACAGCTTGGCGGCATGGCGCTGGTGGCGCTCCATGTAGCGTTCGACGTAGGAGCAGGACGGGATCACCGTGTAACCGGCCTCTTCGGCGAACTTCAAGGCTTCCTCGGTCAATGCCGCCGCAATCCCACGGCCCCGCAGTGCGTTGGGCACGAAGGTCCGATAGATGTCCAGGGTCTGTTTGCCGAGGTCCATATAGGTCAGATAGGCACGATGACCGTCCACATTGGTCTCGAACTGATGACCAGCCTGGTCATGGTGGATGGACAACGCCTCGCTCATCACTACTCCTCGCGGGTCTTGGTTTCTGACCCCTACCTTACCGATGTTTTTCCGGCGAAGGAACATCTACGCCACCCCGTGCCGGTTTCGACAACGAGAAAACCCTGAGCGCTTACAACCAGCACGTAGGGAATAGTAGGCACCAATCCTGAAATTGCTCAAGGCGCACTCGTCATCCGCTGCCGCTGGTGGATATAGAAAGGGCTCCGATCAACCTGGGATCGAAAGCCTGAACATTGCCGGCACTTGAACCTTAAGACGAACAGGCGCTCTTAAAGTCACCTCTACATGCGTAAAAGATGCAGGACAACGCAAAGCCATGCTGAACGGAAGTATCAGCGTGGATATATAAAATTTCATCTGTTTGCAAGGCTTAACACATGCGGGCCGGCCCTTTCAGCCTGGATCCAATTTTCGCCTGTTCGAAAAAATTGGACGGTTTTTATACAAACCTCCAAAAGATTAGCCAAAATAGATTCGGCGCGAGAATTTTTTTTGCTTCTTGCGCTACGTCAGTTTACTTACTACAAGTAATGGGTAGTATGTACGCCGGCTATTAGCTCACTCTGGGCGAACTAGCTATCTAATAGAAAGTCCTTGAAGGGGAACACGATGAACAACGTTCTGAAATTCTCTGCTCTGGCTCTGGCCGCAGTTCTGGCTACCGGTTGCAGCAGCGTCTCCAAAGAAACCGAAGCTCGTCTGACTGCAACTGAAGACGCAGCAGCTCGCTCCCAGGCCCGTGCAGACGAAGCCTACCGTAAAGCTGATGAAGCTCTGGCTGCTGCTCAAAAAGCACAACAGACTGCTGACGAAGCTAACGAGCGCGCTCTGCGTATGCTTGAAAAAGCTAGCCGCAAGTAATAATCCCTCGGGGTTGTTATCAAGCCGATCCATTTATGGGTCGGCTTTTTTATTGCCTGGGGTGTGTACCTCAATCTCGGGCAATAAAAAGCCCGCCCCGGCGCAAGACCGTGGCGGGCTTATGATCGAGCGACTTATTGCTGCAGGTCGATCGGCGCGCTCACGGCGACCGAGGCCGCGCCAGGCTCGCCGATCTCCGTCGGCAAACCATCTTCCGCCGCGACCACGTCGCGCACCTGGTCCCAGTTCACCCGCAATTGATTAGCCAAGTCTTCACGCTTGAGCAAGGCGTTGATGACAGCGGTGTGTTTGTCGACCACCGACGGCGTCCCGTCATCATTCAACGGCGTATGTGCTTCCAGGTAGACCTTGCCACCACTGCGACCGAATTTATAGGCATCGTTGATGATGCGCACCGACGTCCCCACCGGCACCATGCCCGCCATCTCCAACACGTTGTTGTTGAACATACGGAAGCAGCCGTGACTTGTACGCGTGCCGATACCAAATTTCATGTTGGAACCGTGGATCAGGTAACCCGGCGTGCCCAGGGTGAACTTGAACGGACCCAGCGGATTGTCCGGGCCGGCCGGCACCACGTTGGGCAGCGGGTCACCATTGGCGGCGTGCTCGGCCTTGATCGACGCGGGCGGCGTCCAGGTCGGGTTGGGTGTCTTGGCGATGATGCTGGTGTGGGCAATAGGAGAACCCCAGCCTTCACGACCGATCCCCAACGGGAACGTGTAGACCACGTTCTGGCCCTTGGGGAAGTAGTAGAGTCGGTATTCCGCCAGATTGATCACGATGCCTTCGCGCGGGCCCGGCGGCAGGATGAAGCGCGTCGGCAGCACGATCTCGGTGCCCGCGCCCGGCAACCATGCATCCACGCCGGGGTTGGCGGCGACCATCTCCGAGTAACCCAGGTCATAGGTGGTGCCCAGGTCGGCAAAGGTGTCTTCGTACTTGGCCTTGATCACCTGGACCTGGCCGACGATGTCTTCACCCGGCGGTGGCAAGGGCAACTGCAGGGCCGACGCAGAACCGGCCGCACAGAGTGCAGCGAGAGACAGGCAGCAGGTGACGACGGAAAGGCGCGACAACATCCGGTAAATCCTTCGCAGACGACGGGTAGGTAAACATCGATTGTATACGTGAAGCGCGCTTCTAGCTGCCCCCTACAACTCGAAACGCAGCTCCGGCCAGATCGGCGGCGTACCCCGCTTCTGGGACTCCAGGATCGCACGGCACAAAGGGCACAGGCGCTGGTCCTGGAAAATCGAACGATCCACCCGCGACCAGCGCGGTTGCGCAGGCAAGAGCGTGCCGCAGAGTGTGCGATCGATGGAGCCCCCCAGCTCCAGTTGACGCGCCACCAGATGCACCCGCACTTCCTGACAGGCGAACAGGTCCAGCTGCTCGTCCGGCTCGATCAGTTGGTAGTTAAACAGGGACCAGGCAGGACGCGACATCGGGGGCTCCAAATCGGGGGGGCGCCACCTTAGCCGAAAGCCTGCCGGTAGAAAAGCGTCATAACAGCGGTTTTAGCGTCGGCCAGACATTTTCCAGCAACTTATTCTGTGCGCCGACCGCCGGGTGAAGTTGATCGGCCTGCATCAGCTCCGGATGCCCGCCCACGCCGTCGAGGAAAAACGGCACCAGCGGGACGTTTTTTTGCTTGGCCAACGCACCATAGACCTCGGCAAATGCGGTGGTGTATCGCGGGCCATAGTTGGGTGGCAGTTGCATCCCCAACAACAGCACCTTGGCACCGCCGGCCTTGGACTGATCAATCATCGACGCAAGATTTTGTTGCAATTGCGCGGGTGGCTGGCCGCGCAAGCCATCGTTGCCACCCAACTCGATCACCACCACGTCCGGCTTATGCTCTGCAAGCGCCGCCGGCAGCCGCGCCAGGCCTCCGGCGCTGGTATCCCCGCTGATGGAAGCGTTGACCACTTTATCGTCGAAACCTTCCTGTTTGAGCCGTTGTTGCAGCAGGGCAACCCACCCTTTGCTGGTATCCAGGCCGAAACCGGCACTGATACTATCGCCAACGATCAGGACTGTACCCGCCGCTGCGTTCTGGGCCATGCACATCAAGGCCAGGCCAGCACTCAAAAACCACATTCGCATCGGATTCTCCATGGGCGCAAGCATTCTCACCGCGCGGAACCTTAGCAAAGTGGTTCCCAGCGCGGAAGGTGAACTGACTATCCTGCACGAACTGAGCCTGGAACTGAACAAGGGCGATAGCCTGGCTATCGTCGGCAGCTCCGGCTCCGGCAAATCCACCCTCCTCGGCCTGCTGGCCGGCCTGGACCTGCCCAGCAGCGGCGAAGTCACCCTCGCCGGGCAAGCCCTCAGCACCCTCGACGAAGACCAGCGCGCACGCATCCGTGCCGAGCACGTGGGCTTCGTGTTCCAGTCGTTCCAATTGCTCGACAGCCTCAACGCGCTGGAAAACGTCATGCTGCCGCTGGAACTGGACGGCCGCAAAGACGCCCGAGAACGCGCCCGACACTTGCTTGAGCGCGTCGGACTGGGCCAACGCCTGACCCACTCGCCGCGCCAACTTTCCGGTGGCGAGCAACAACGGGTGGCGATTGCCCGCGCCTTTGCCGCAGAACCGGACGTGCTGTTTGCCGATGAACCCACCGGCAACCTCGACAGCCACACCGGCGAGCGCATCAGCGACCTGCTGTTCGAACTCAACAAAGAGAGCGGCACGACCCTGGTGCTGGTCACCCACGACGAGCGTCTGGCCCACCGTTGCCGACGCCTGATCCGCCTTGAAGCCGGCCTGATGGTCGCGCCCCTGGAGCCTTGATGGCACGTTTGCCGCTGTTGCGCCTGTTCAGCCTTGCCATGCGCCAATTGCTGCGCGACGCCCGCGCCGGCGAATTGCGCGTGTTGTTCTTCGCCCTGCTGGTGGCCGTGGCAGCCAGCACCGCCATCGGTTACTTCGGTGCGCGTCTCAATGGCGCCATGTTGTTGCGCGCCACCGAGTTCCTCGGCGCCGACCTGGTACTGGAAGGCAGCTCGCCCGCACGACCGGAGCAAATCCGCTCAGGCACCGAACTGGGCCTGGATCACGCCCGCATCGTGGAATTTTCCAGCGTCATTGCCACCGATAACGGCATCCAGCTCTCCAGCATCAAGGCAGTCAACGAGCAGTACCCGTTGCGCGGTGAACTGAAAAGCGCGGCGGCCCCCTTTGGCGCTGAAACCCCAGGCGGCGGACCAAAACCCGGTGAAGCCTGGGTGGAAGCGCGCCTGCTGACCGCGCTGGACCTCAAGGTCGGCGACAGCATCGATGTGGGCATGAAGACGCTGCGCCTGGCCCGCGTGCTGACCTACGAGCCGGACCGCGCCGGCAACTTCTACAGCCTGACGCCAAGGGTGATGATCAACCTGGCGGACCTGGACGCCACCGGTGTGGTGCAGCCCGGCAGCCGCGTGAGTTATCGCGAATTGTGGCGCGGCCCACAGGGCAGCACCGTGCTGCAGACCTATCGAGACCTGGTCAAGCCAGGCCTCGCCGCCAACCAACGCTTGCAGGACTCCCGGGACGGCAACCAGCAGATCGGCGGCGCCCTGGGCAAGGCCGAGCGCTACCTGAACATGGCCAGCCTGGTGGCCGTGCTGTTGGCCGGTGTGGCCGTGGCGCTGTCGGCCAACCGCTTCGCAACCCGACGTTTTGACGCCAGTGCGTTGCTGCGCTGCCTGGGATTATCGCGACGCGAAGCCATGTTGCTGTTCAGCCTGCAACTGAGCGTACTGGGACTGCTGGCGAGCCTCACCGGCGCCGTGCTCGGCTGGCTGGCGCAGTTTGGCCTGTTCTATTTCCTCCACGACCTGCTGCCGGCGGACGTGCCACCCGGTGGGCTGCTGCCGGCGATCGCCGGGATCGGTACAGGGCTGGTCGCCCTCGCCGGTTTCGCCCTACCGCCCCTGGCCGCACTGGGTCGTGTGCCACCGCTGCGGGTATTGCGTCGCGACATGCTGCCGATTCCTTCCAGTACCTGGATGGTCTATGGCGCGGCGCTGTTTGCCTTGGGCCTGATCATGTGGCGCCTGAGCCTCGACCTGGTGCTGACCTTCGCCCTGCTGGGCGGCGGCGTGGTCGCTGCGCTGATACTCGGCGGCTTGCTCCTGCTGCTGTTGCAAAGCCTGCGTCGCCTGCTGGCTCGCGCGTCACTGCCTTGGCGCCTGGGCCTGGGCCAACTGTTGCGTCACCCACTGGCGGCGGCGGGTCAATCCCTGGCCTTCGGCTTGATCCTGCTGTCCATGGGCTTGATCGCCCTGTTGCGCGGCGAGTTGCTCGACACCTGGCAAAACCAGTTGCCCAAGGATGCGCCCAACTATTTCGCCTTGAATATCCTGCCAGCCGACAAGGACGCGTTTGGCGCCCGCCTGCTGGAACTGCAAGCGCAATCCGCACCGCTGTATCCGGTGGTGCCGGGACGTTTGATCAGTATTAACGGCGAACCCGTACAGGAAATCGTCAGCAAGGACTCCAGCGGTGATCGCGCGGTGCAACGCGACCTGAGCCTGACCTGGGCCGCCGAACTGCCGCCGGGCAACTCCCTGACCGCGGGCTCGTGGTGGTCACAACAACCCACCGATGAAGTCCCTGGCGTCTCTGTCGAAGCCAAGGTGGCGGAAAGCCTCAAGCTCAAGCTCGACGACCACCTGGTGTTCACGGTCGGCGGTGAAAATCGTGAAGCGCGGGTGACGAGCCTGCGGACCATCAACTGGGACAACTTCCAGCCCAACTTCTTCATGATCTTCCAACCGGGCACCTTGAAGGATCTGCCGACCACCTACCTGACCAGCTTCTACCTGGCGCCAGGGCATGACCAGCAGATCGTCGACCTGTCGCGGGCCTTCCCGGCGGTGACCATCTTGCAGGTTGAGGCGCTGCTGGAGCAGTTGCGCAGCATCCTTGCGCAAGTGACCCTTGCGGTGGAATACGTGCTGCTGTTTGTGTTGGCGGCGGGGATGGCGGTGCTGTTCTCCGGCCTGCAAGCCACCTTGGATGAGCGCATCCGACAAGGGGCACTGCTGCGCGCACTGGGCGCCGAGCGCAAGCTATTGGTCAAGGCCAGGCGCATCGAGTTCGGTTTGCTGGGTGCCGTGAGTGGCCTGCTCGCAGCGCTCGGGACCGAGTTGGTGACCTTTGTGTTGTATCGCTATGCGTTTGACCTGGCCTGGCAGCCTCATCCGTGGCTGTTGCTGCTGCCGGTGATCGGTGCCGTACTGATCGGTGGTGCAGGTGTGTTTGGCACTCGTCGTGCGCTCAATGCCAGCCCACTGACCGTGCTACGCGAAGGCTGAAACGCAGTCGGCCCGCGTTCATTACTGAATGCGGGCCGACTTCGCTCACTTCACATATTCGATGCGGGTGATCCACCAGCACACTTCTCCGCTCGGGGTCTGCACGATAGCCTCATCGTCTACCTGCTTGCGCAACAACGCACGCGCCATGGGTGAATCGATGGAGATGTAGTCCATTCGATCATAAATCTCGTCATAGCCGACAATGCGAAAACGCTTGGTCTCACCCTGCTCGTTTTCGATGTCTACCCAAGCACCGAAGAACACCTTGCCCTCTTGCTCGGGCATGTACTCCACCACACGCATGTCTTCCAGGCGCTTGCGCAGGTAGCGCACGCGACGGTCGATCTCACGCAGCAGCTTCTTGTTGTACTGGTAATCGGCGTTTTCGCTGCGATCTCCCAGCGAGGCCGCCCAGGTCACTTTGCGCGTGGTGTCCGGGCGCTTTTCGCGCCACAGGTAATCCAGCTCCTTCTTCAGCGCTTCATGACCTTCTTTGGTAATCAGCTTGGTACTCAAACGCTTGCATCCCGAGGCAATGTCCATAGGTGCCGATCCGCCTGTGCTCAAAGCCCAGGCGCCGGCTGGCTGGCGTTGATGATAAATGAACCGGCGAAAGTAGCCAGGCCAGTCTAGCCATCCAACGCCTGATCCAGCTCAAGCAGTACTCCCCGCAAACTCTGTCGCAAGCCCGATACCTGCGATGTCATCACCTTCAGGGCTTCGGTCCTCTGGCTGACAGCAAGCGAATGATCATGCAATTGAGTGGTGCGTTGTTCCAATTCTCGAACCTTCTGATCCAATTGTTCCTGCTCCTGCTGCAATCGCGCCTGCCATTGCTCAAGTGCCGATTCCCGTTCGATGGCTGCCAATTTTTGCTGAGTCAGCTCTTGAGCAACACGGGCCAGATTGGTCAACGTGCTGTCCACTTCGAACAGCGTACTGGGGTCTTCGGGCGGTGGGCGTTTCAGTGGTTCCAACCCATCGGCCGGTGAGGCCGGCGCCATCATTGAGGGAGCCTCGACAGGTAGCTGTCGGCTTTCCTCAACGGACTGTTGATGCACAGGTGCCCGGACGGGCTCGGAAGGGGTCATCGCTTTGGGAGATGAACTCATTTGCGACGAGAAACGAATGGATGGCACGATCACTGAAGCGCTTTCGATCGCCGGCAGCGTCGGCGCAGACATGCCCAGGGTGATCACCTTCATCACCAGCGCCTTCTTGATGATCACCGAATGATGGTCCTCGGGCCTGGCAGGCGGCAGCTTGCAGCCTTTCAAATCAACAAAATGATAGGGCACCTGGGTTTCCGTAACCCCGCCCGCCTTCATTCCCGAAGCGGCCAACGTCAGAATTTGCTTAAACACATGTAATGCCAACTGCAGATCTTCCCTGGACTCAACCGCGCCCAGGAAGTAGCGATCAACTTTCTTACGTAACACGGCGATATAAACCCTGGAACTTTCCGGCTCTACTTCCTCATCCATACTGTAGACAAGAAAGTTAGAGGCCGTCTGACCTACGGCAAACCCACAGAGCAGTGCACCGTTAACTGGAGCATCTTGACCGTTGCGCTCAAGAACAAGGGTACGTAGCAACATCATGGCATTCAGGCCTCATTGTGCAGGGCAGAAGTTTATCTAAACAATAAATAAACATTCAAAAATTGGACATTCCGAAACCTAGCACATTGTTTCAGCGGCCTGTCTAACCGGCGCGTAGGACTTCTCTTAATAAGCGTTATCGACATTCCCAAAAGTGGCCATTACCCGTACCCTTTTTTCACGCCCCTTACGTCATGCCAAACTTTTTCGGTAAAAAAAATGATCGAAATAAGCAACCTGACAAAACACACGGGTAACACAACCATACTCAGCGACCTTTCATTCAGCGCCACTCAACAAGAATGCCTGGGATTATTCGGGCAGGATCATACGGCGAAAACTACCCTGCTCGACCTATTAGCAGGTTCAACGCAGCCGTCCAGCGGTCATATAAAAATCCAGGGGTTCGATATACAAACCCACGCACTTAAAGCAAAACAACGCGTTGGCTATCAACTGTCCATGGACCTTGGCCATCCAACGATGTCCGTCAGCGCGTTCCTTAAATTCATCGCGGCCGTTCGCGGCCTCCACGGCGCAGACAAACGCGCGCGGCTGGAACAGGCGGTAGCGCGACTGGATCTGTTTGCGGTGCTCAATGCCCCCCTCGATGCGCTCTCCATCGGCTGGAAACGCAAAGTCGCCATCGCCCAGGCCATCCTGCACAGCCCTGCCCTACTCCTGCTGGATGAACCAACCGAAGGGCTCGCGCCTGATCAGAAGCATTCATTCAGGGGGCTTATCCAGTCATTGACGCAAGAAATGACAGTGATCATCGCCTCTCGTCATTGCGATGAACTGTCCGAGTTCTGCACACGTGCACTTGTCATCGCGGGTGGTCGCCTGGTCGCCGACACCCCACTGCCTGATCTACAACGCGACTCGCGTCATTTCCAGGCCGTCACCTTGGCCGCGGACACCCCACTGGACCTGCTGGCGCTGGCCGTACTGCCCGGCGTGGCTGGCATCGAAGAGCATCGACATGCACCCGGCACGGTGACCGTTCTCGCCATGCCGGGGCACACCATCTATCCCCATATCAACACGCTGATTGCCAGTCGCCGCTGGAAAATCAACTCATTGAGCCTGGAACCAGGTCGCTTGAATGATGTGGTCCACCACCTGAGCCAGGAGGCGCCCCGTTGAAATTATTACCGATCATTTTAAGGCGCCAGCTCGCCAGTTATGCCTGCACACCCAGTACTTACCTGCACATTGCCGTCTTCCTGATACTGTCAGTGACATTGGGAAGATACGTAAGCCCGTGGCCAGAACAGAACAGCAGTGACTTGCAGGTTTTCTTCCAGTTTCACCCCTGGTTGTACTTGTTACTGACGCCTGCCTTGGCCACGCAACTCTGGGCGGATGAATCCAGTGCAGGTTTTCTCGGGCTGATGAAAACCATGCCCATCACAACCTATGAATGGGTGATCGGAAAATTCCTCGCCGCCTGGCTCGTAGCAGGCACAGCCCTGTTACTGATGTTTCCTCTGGTCATCATCGCCAACTACTTGGGCAAGCCCGACAACAGCGTTATTGCTTCGCAATGGGTCGTTAGTTGGTTACTCGCGGGCAGTTACTTGTCGGTGGGTTGTTTTATTTGTGCATTTGTACGCCAACGCACCGTCGTTTTCGGATTGACCCTGGGCCTGCTTCTGACAGCCAGCGGGCTTTCTGCCATCTTGGATGCGCTTGAACATCAAGCCCCTATCGCGCTGATTGACAGCTTGGCAGCACTTAGCCCTACGTTGCGATTCAGCAACATCGATGATGGGAAACTCACACTTCGGGACACGCTTTACTTCATCAGTATGATTCTCGCCTTTCTCACTGCGACGACTGTCACCCTCAACTACAAACACAGCTGAGAAGGGAAACTCTTAATGCGGTCCTCGCTGCGCACCAGCATGACACTCACCGTCACCCTCCTGCTTTTCCTGGCGTTCAATCTGGTTTGGGTAGGCAAACTGCCTGATCTACGGTGGGACCTTTCCGAGCAAAAAATCCACACTTTAGCGCCTGCCGTAAAACAGCTGCTGACTGCACTGGAAGACCCGGTGGACTTGTATTATTTCAACTCCAACAACAACCTGAAAAGAAGCTACGCGCTACAACGCTACAGCAAGCGCATTGAAGACCTGCTCAAGGAATATGAGGAAACGGCCAATGGCATGATCAACCTGCACCTTATTGAACCGGCCCCTTTTTCGGAGGACGCCTACAAAGCCCGACTGTCAGGACTTGACGACAATGCGGGTTTTCTCGGCCTCATCGGCACCCGTGTCGGTCACGGTGTGCGGCGCATCGGCGCCTTCAGCCTCGACCAAGAGCCTTTGCTTGAGTATGAAATCGGCCATCTGCTTTATAAATTGCAGCACCCGGAGCGCCCGGTCGTTGCGTTACTGTCGGGGCTGGCGATGGACGAATCTGCGAGCCGGCTGTTGCAGGAACTGCGGCAGGCGTTCGACCTGGTCAACCTGGAGCCGAGTGCCGCATCCGTCCCCCAGCCGATCAAAACGCTGCTGGTCGTGCACCCACAGGCGTTGTCTGAGCGAGCCCTGTATGCAATAGAACAATTTGTCTTGAGGGGTGGCAGATTGATGTTGTTTATCGACCCGTTGACTGAACAACGTTCAAACCTTCCCCCAGAAAACACTCGGCTGAACGAATTGCTGGCGGCCTGGGGTATCCAGATGCCGACGAACAAGCTGGTGGTCGACGACCTCTACACGCCACGGGAAGCCCCGGGCGCGCCCAATCAGGTGCGGTTGAACCTGCCCCGCCAGGCGATGAACACAAATGACATCAGTACCTGGAACCTCAATAGGGTGACGGTATCGAGCAGTGGCGCCCTCTCCCAACTGGGCAAGAGCCGCACGACCTTCACCCCGATCCTGCAAAGTTCCGAACAGTCTGTCCTGTTGGATGCCAATAGCCTCACGAGCGCAGCCAAGATCGACGCATTGATGGAAGAGGCGTCGAATCAGGAACGATCTCATGTGATTGCTGCGCGTATCGAGGGGCCGAGCTATTCGGTGTTTCCCGATGGCATCAACGGGCTGCCGCCCGGTTTGCAAAAAGCGGCCAATATTCATGTCGTGGTGGTTGCTGACACGGACATGCTCATGGACAAGGTCAACAACTCCGCGCCGGACGGCAACGCGCTGTTTGTCTTGAATACGCTGGACAACCTGTCCGCCCCCGACACACTCGCCGCCATTCGCCCGCGCGTGGCGCAGGAACGTTCGTCAAACCGGCTGGAAGATATGCGCAAAGTCGCGAAGCAGGCCTATCGCGTGAAAGCCGGCGAACTGGAGCGGCGTCTGCAACGCACGGAACAAGAATGGCAACGCCTCAGCCCGTGGACAACCGCCCTCGGCACCCAGGCAGTGGATACCACCACGCGGTTGCAGGCGCTCAACAAGGAGCGTCTGCGCCTGCCCATGGAGCTGCATGCCCTGGAGCTCGAAGCTTATGCCCAGGTACGCCATATGGAGTGGGCTATAAAACTGGTCGTGACCTTTGCGATACCCCTGACGTTATGCCTGATCGCCTGGATGGTCTTTCTGGGCCAACGCCGTCGTCGTCTCAAAGCCGGCAGTGTGATTCACTGAACGCTCAACGACGGGCGATCAGCCCTTGCCGAGCAATGCGGGTCAACTGACGGATGACCTCATCGGCGTCGCTTGCACTTGGCGCCTGGATAACCGCAAGGTCGAAACTGTTGCTGGCAAACCGCGCAAGGGAATCGCCATCTTCGACAAACTGGATCAGGAACGCGGAAGGTCGGCCCGTACGACGCGGCCAGCCGTCCAGGTAACGCAACAGCGTCGGCTGGTGCTTGCCGCCCAGGAGGATTTTAGGATTGCGTTGAGTGAGGTCCGCAGTGATCGGAGCCAGGCGTATCAGGGGGCGTAGTGCATTCATCGTGTCGTGTCTCTGCCTCAAAAGTCTGCGGGCAGGTGAGAGGCAACACCGAACCAGCGCTTTAGCGGAATTTCGAAGCATGGAGCATGCTTCTGTCGGGACCGATAACGATCACCCATGGCGCCCCGCAATTAGCTGTTTAAATCGGCGCATGAGCGGCATCCTAGAGAAGCCGGAGGGCCGGTGTCAAGAATCCAGATCAGCAAAAAGCCCGCACATGGCGGGCCTCTTGAAGGTTCTACGGGGATCAGTTGGCGATGGCGCGATCCGCAGACAGCTTTCCGGCGCCTTCCAGAAGCACCGCCAGCGAACCACCGAGCAAGGCCAGCGCGAACTCATAACCGTTGTTGGCCATGAACAGGCCGTTATGGATATGCACCGAGAAGATCGCCACCAGCGACAGGATGGTCAGGCCCAGTGCCGCAGGGCGAGCCAGCAGGCCGATAATCAACGCCAGGCCAGCAAAGAACTCGGTGCCGCCCGACAACAGCGCCATCAGAGTACCCGGCGCCAGGCCGATGCTTTCCATCCACTGGGCTGTACCGGCCAGACCGTAGCCGCCAAACCAGCCGAAGAGTTTCTGCGAACCGTGGGCGGCAAAAATGATGCCGACGACAATGCGCAAAATGGTCAGGCCGTAACCGGCGCGGGTGGCCAGGATGCTGTTGATCAGTGGGCTCATGGTGATAATCCTTTTCTAAGTAGGGGGTGGTTGGCCGCTATATTAATCAGTTTAGGCAATGATAAAAGCCGAAAAAATGCCTGATTAATATCGATTAAATCGATTACTTCCGTGAGGCGATTTTCGGCGCTGGCGGCTCCAGGGACTCTCGCTCCCTCTCGAACGCCAAATAGTACTTGTTGACGCTATTAACATAGCTGACGCCGCCCATCCCTACTTGCTCCATGGCGATGCGTTCAACCTGGAAGAACCACTGATTCGGGTTCAGCCCCCGGCGCTTGGCTTCGGTGCGCATGCCCTGCACCCGTTCCGGCCCCATGTTGTAGGCCGCCAGTACAAACGCCATACGCTCGCGCTCGTTGAGCTTGGGACTGGCAAAGAACTTGCGGCGGATCATCGCCAGGTAGCGCGCACCCGCCTGCACATTGCTATCAAGGCTCTCGATATTGTTGACCCCCACTCGCTGCGCCGCGGACGGCGTGATCTGCATGAGGCCGGTGGGACCACCACTGTTGCGTGCACCCGGATCAAGCGCCGACTCTTTGAAAGCGAGTGCCGCCAGGTTCAGCCAATCCATGCCTTGCTCGCGGGCATGTTTTTGCAATACCGGGCGCAGTTTTTCCAGGCGTTGGCGGTCAACGCGCGCCAGGGGGTTGCGTACTTGATAGAGACGCCGGTAAATACGCTGGAACGCCACATCCTGGTCGGCCGGCGTCCGGTAGGTCTTGAGGAATCGATCAATGCTGGCCCGCAGCATCGAGGCATCCTGGCGCACGAACCAGTATTCGTCGCCCGGCTCGCTGATCGCTACCTGCTTATCAAATCGCAACTTGGGCAGGATCTTCGACCAGCGTTCGGCAATCGGCTTTTCAACAATAGTCAGATGAAAAATGCCGGCCTGGACCATTTCCAGTACATCTTCCACAGCCAGGGTCGGGTCCACCCACTCCACTTTCACCGGCGGTTGCTTGTGCAACGCCAGCTTCTGATTGACCTGGCTGATGGCATCCGCCGCCGCGCTCCCGGTGGTCAGCGCCAGGGTGCGACCGGACAGTTGCTCCAGTTTGGTGAACCGCCGCTCGCCCTTCACACCCACCAGCCACAGCGGCACATCGCTGACAATCGGATCGCTGGCGCTGATCTTGTGCGCCGCCTTCACATCAAGCAATTCACCCGGTGCCACCAGGTCACCTTCGCCACGGGCCAGGGCGCCGAGCAACTGGTCCTTGGCCTTGGGAATGATCTTGAGGTTGATTTCCTGGCCATCACGGGCATGACCATTGAGGTATTGCTCGAAGGCGCGCAGGCGATGGTATTCGACGCCGATGGCCTGGCCCTGGACCTCGCCGGAGCTGTTACGGCTCTGGTTGACCAATACGCGCAGGGTGCGACTGGAGCGAATCTCTGCCAGGTCGCGGACCTTGCCGGGCTTGGTCACTTCCAGCGGCCCGTCCAGACGCGCAACCGCCGCCACGGGCAGCAGCAACGTCAGGCACAACATAAGCAACGCCGAGGGTCGGATCATCCGCTCTCCGGAAAAGAATACTGGCCAACGCGCTCGCGAAAAACGAGGCGGTGGGTGTCAGAAACAGAGCGCTTTATGCGCAGGCTTTGCGCGCAACGGTGGCACAGGGTAAGGCGTTCGGCCCACCACAATGAACTTGCGACGTTCAAAGACAGCTATAACTCGTTGTAGTTCTTCGTTTTTCTTATAAATCTACAGCTCTGATATGCTTTCCGGCCGCAGGCGGAGATAGCACCATGCAACTCATTGATATCGGCGTCAACCTGACCAACTCCAGTTTCGACGAGAAGCACCAGGCTGTACTCGACCGAGCCTACGCCGCCGGCGTACAGCAATTGGTGCTCACCGGCACCCACATCGAGGGTAGCGAACAGGCCTTGGAGTTATGCGAAAAACTGGATAAAAGCGGCCAACGCCTGTTCAGCACCGCGGGTATCCACCCCCACTCCGCCAGCGACTGGAACGGCGACAGCGCCAAGCGTCTGCGCGGTTTGCTCAGCGAAAGCCGCGTACGGGCTGTGGGTGAATGCGGGCTGGATTTCAACCGGGATTTCTCCCCGCGACCGCAGCAGGAAAAAGTCCTGGAAGAACACTTGGCCCTGGCCGTCGAGCTGAAGTTGCCGGTGTTCCTCCACGAACGTGACGCCAACCAGCGCCTGTTGGAAATTCTCAAGGACTACCGCGACCATCTCACTGCCGCCGTGGTGCATTGCTTTACCGGCGAACAGCAGGCGTTGTTCAGCTACCTCGACCTGGACTTGCACATCGGCATCACCGGCTGGATCTGCGACGAACGCCGTGGGACACACCTGCACCCACTTGTCAGGGAAATTCCTCGTGAGCGTCTGATGCTGGAAAGCGACGCCCCTTATCTGCTGCCACGCACCCTGCGCCCCAAGCCGAAAAATGGCCGGAATGAGCCGGCGTACCTACCGGAAGTCCTGCGCGAAGTCGCCCTGCATCGAAACGAAAGCATGGAAGACCTCGCCCGCCACAGCACGGCATGCGCCCGTCGCTTTTTTGGACTGCCTGAAGTGGATTGATGCGGTGCATTGACCCACGTCAAAACCGTTTGACTCGATAGCGGCACAATAATGGCACCTTGCCAATGCTGTTTCCGCTATCAGAGAAAACCTTCCATGGGTGCCTGGCTTAGCAATATCTCGCTGAAGTACAAATTCTGGGCCGTCAACGCGGTCGCATTCATCACTACTTTGCTGCTGGTGCTGTATGCCGTGCAACTTGAACAACAGGCGCGCAGCACGGCCTCCCACGCCTCGGCGCAGGCACAAGCGCGGCTGCTAGACGCCTGGCCGGCAGGGGAAACACTGCCCAAGGGCGAGCACTGGCTGACGTTCAAGCGCGGCCAAATCCCACAATTGACCGATCAGGATCTGTCAGCCCTGGGCAGCGCCACGGGTTGGGTCGAGTTCAACCCTATGCCCGTGTTCGGTGATAACCCGCTGCTGGGCGCTGAAGTCGTCGCCCGCCCTGATGGTCAATACATTGCCGTCCTTGCCTACGCGCCCAGCTTGAGCCAAGTGTTCGAGGAACGCTTCGCCAATTATGCAGTGGCGGTCCTGATCCTGATGCTGGCGATGCTCGGCGCGTCGCAATTGCTGATCCGCTTCCTGCTCAGCCAGCTCAACACCCTCAAGGACGTGATGCTGCATGTAGAGAACACCGGCGATCTGTCGGCTCGCGTGCCCTTGGCGTGCAAGGACGAAGTCGGCCAGATGGCCAGCGCGTTCAACGCGATGCAGGCCGGTTACCAGCGCGTCGTGAACACCGTGGCGCACACCGCCCGGCAACTGGACGATGGCGCCGCACGGCTGGCCAGCAGCATGAACGAGGTACAGCACGGCATGCTCGGCCAGCAAAGTGAAACCGACCAGGCCGCCACCGCCATCAACGAGATGACTGCAACGGTTCATCACATTGCCCAACACGCAGGCGCCACAAGGGATCTCTCCCAGACCGCCGATACCCTCGCCGGCAGCGGCCAGGAAGTGGTCACCCGGGTACAACGCTCGATCGCCGGCCTGTCCACCGGCGTGCAACAAACCGCCGTAATGATCCAGAAGCTCGCCGAAGACAGCCAGAAAATCAACGGCGTGGTCAGCGTGATCCACAGCATCGCCGAGCAGACCAACCTGCTCGCCCTCAACGCCGCCATCGAAGCCGCCCGCGCCGGAGAAATGGGCCGTGGCTTCGCCGTGGTCGCCGACGAAGTGCGCAACCTGGCCAAGCGCGTGCAAAGCTCCACCGATGAAATCACCCGCATGGTCTCGGCCCTGCAAGCGGGCACCCGCGACGCGGTGGACTTCATGCAGGAAAGCTCATTCAAGGCCGACGACTGCGTGCATCAAGCCCAGGAGGCCGGCGCCGCGCTCGCCGAAATCACCGGTGCCGTGGCGCAGATGCGCGAAAGCAACACCCAGATCGCCGTCGCCGCCGAACAGCAAAGCCACGTGGCCGAAGAAATGAATCGCGCGGTCGTCAGCATTCGCGACGTGACCGAGAACACGGTGCAGCAGACCGTCGACTCGGCGACCACCAGCAATCAACTGGCCACCCTGGCCGGAGAACTGAGCAAGGCGATTGGGCAGTTGAAGCTGTAGGACTGTTCAACCTGTAATCTCCCTCCTACAACCGAGCCTCAGTTTACCCGAGGTCTTGGCGAAACTTCCTAGCCTTCCTGGCGAATAACGCCGACTTCTTTTCCCTGCCAACCTCTCCAAAGTCTCTCGCCTGACCAATCAGCGCGAGGGACCGCCGATGCTCTTCTCTATCAGTGCCCCACTCAATGGGGCCGTTTCATGATTCCCGTTATTGCGCAGTTCGTCCTCTACCCCATGGATGCCGAAACGCCGGACGTGGAAACCGTCTTTCGTGACTTCAGGTCGTGCCTGAACTCATTTGACGAATGGGCCGAGAGCTTCTGGAGTGGTTCAGCGCTGGACGTGGAGCAAGTATTCAGAGTCGGGGAAGACGTTGCCCTCGTCGCTCCCGCGTCTTCCAAAAAACCCAATCGCACGGTCGCCGTCTGCAAGGCTCAGGGCTCATTGACCCTGGTGCACATGTTTGAAAGCACGCGGTTTGTTCCTATCGGCAATACGCCGGTGATGCTGCAAGCCATCGGATCGGACGGCAAGCCGTTCGGTGCCCCTATCCGACGAACCATCGATGCCAGCGGCATTCTTGAAGTCAACGAGTGCATCCGCGATCAACGCTACCAGGTCACCTTTTACCCCAACGTTTCCAAGGCACACGTCAAGGCACTGTATGCGTCTTATCAGTCGGTGATCGCCGGGCTGGAACATCGCCTGCGTGATGAATGGACGAAGACCTTCAAGCCGCGATGGAAAGACTTCGCCAGCGCCACGCCGTTCGAGCGAAGTGCGATGCAGGGCGTGGCGTTTGCGGGTGGGATCGGTAAGGCGCTCTATAACCTCTGGGATAACGTCACGCAACTGTACGACCTGTTGGCGGACCTCAAGGCCAATAGCGATAAATTGCTGCAGTACATCACCCAGGCCGAACTGGACGAGCTGCTGAAACTGGGCAAGGACGCCATCGCCCATGGCCTGCTGATGCTGAGCGATGAGCCACTGTTGTTCATCTATCTGTCGGCAATGGTCGCCTGGATACGCATGCTTGCGCCGCCAGAGATGTATGAACTGGCGGGCGAAATCACCGGTGAGGTGCTGATCAATCTGTTTTTGATCTGGACGACGCGGGGCATGGGCGTACACGTTCGACTGGGTCTGCAGGTGTTGGGGCCTATCAAGTCGGGTCGCGTGCGTAGATGGCTGGAAAGGCTGGCCGATCAGCTCGTCGGGCCTCGGTTGGACGCGCATGTCGAAGCGGCCAAGCCGTTGTTGCTGGGCAGCGCGGCGACGCCGATCAGAGTAATTCCGGATGTGCCGTTGAAGGCTGGGGACCAGGTGATTGCCAACCCCGTGCCGGTGGTGCGCGACAAGGCCACGCAACGGACGGTGTTGGTTCGGCAGGAGACTGTCGACGATGTGCCTGCTTCTGCTCGAAACCCGGCTGGGAATGTCGCTGCGTCTTCGGACAAGACCGCCACCAACGGGTGCCCGGTGTCGATGGTCACGGGCGAGGAACTGCTGACCCTCACCGATGGAACGCTGGACGGGCTCTTGCCGTTTGAGTGGACCCGCTTGTACCGCACCAGTGCGGTGGAAATGGATTGCGGGTTGGGGTTTGGCTGGGGTCACTCGCTGGCGCATCGACTGAGTGTTTCCGGCGATGCGGTGCTGTGGACCGATCATGAAAATCGGTCGACTGCCCTGCCCTTGCCCACCGCTTCTCGGCCCGCGATCACCAACAGCCTGGCCGAAGCGGCGATCTACCTGGGGGCTGTGCCCGATGAGTTAGTCCTGTCTCAAGAGTCACGTTTCTACCACTTTCGCGACGGTGTGCTGACAGCGATCAGCGATGCGTATGACAACCGGCTGCGCATTTCCCGTAACTACCTGGGGCAGATTGAGCGGTTGGATAACGGCGTCGGGCGCTCGTTGTTTTTGCGCTATGCGTCGGGCCGCATTGTGGCGGTGGACTACCAGATTGAGCGGGCTGTGGATGACGGCCCATTTGTCTGGGTGACGGAGCAGAACGTTGTTTCCTACGCCTATGACGCTGGTGGACGACTGGTTTGTGCGACCAACGCTGTAGGCGAAAGCGAGGTTTACCGGTACGACGATCAGCACGTGATTCTTGAGCGTGGCTTGGCCGGTGGGGCGAGTTTCTTTTGGGCGTGGGAACGGTCTGGCAAGGCCGCTCGGTGTGTCCGGCACTGGGCCAGTTTCTCGCAGATGGACACGCGGTACGCCTGGGATGACAACGGGCAGGTCACGGTGTTTAACGCCGACGGCAGCCAGGAAGTCTACGTGCATGACCAGCGGGCGCGGCTGGTGCAGCGCGTGGCCCCTGACGGTGCCCAACACTTTAAATCCTACGATGACAAAGGCCGACTGACGGTTGAGCAGGATCCTCTCGGTGCGATCACGGCGTATCAGTACGACGAAGCCGGGCGTTTGGTGGCGCTGTTTCCGGGGGACGATGAGCCGACGACCTACGAGCATGACAATGGATTCGTACGGGTTGTAAGGCGGGGTCAGGCGGTCTGGAAATATGAGCGTAATAACCAGGGTGACGTGACACGCAAAACCGATCCTGACGGCAACGCTACTGACTACAGCTACAACAAATATGGGCATCTGGTTGGTGTCTGGTACCCGGATCACAGCTGTCATCGGCTGGTGTGGAATGAGCGTGGGCAGTTGCTTGAGGAGCAGTTGCCGAACGGTGGCGTTAAGCGCTATCGCTATGACGACCTTGGGCGACAGGTTGCCCGTGAAGATGCACAGGGGGCGCTAACCCAGTATCAGTGGGACAGCGTAGGTCGGTTGATCCGTGTTGTGCTACCGGGCGGTGCCACACGGGAATACAGCTACAACGCTTACGGAAAAATCACCTCCGAACGCGATGAACTGGGCCACCTCACCCGCTACGAATACGCCGACGGCCTGCACCTGATCAGCCGTCGCATCAACGCTGATGGCACCCAGGTCAAATACCGGTACGACAACGTTAGGTTATTGCTGACCGAGATCGAAAACGAGGTGGGCGAAACCTACCGACTCCAATACCACAGCAACGGCCTGATCCAACAGGAAACCGGCTTTGATGGCCAGCGCACGGCTTACGTCTACGACCTCAACGGCAACCTTCAGGAGAAGACCGAACACGGCGATGACGGCAGTCAGCTGGTTACCCGTTACGAGCGCGACTATGCCGGTCGACTCGTAAGAAAAACCCTGCCCGACGGCAACCAAGTCGATTACGCCTACGACCGCCAAGGCAACCTCTTAAGCGTCGAGGATGGCCACTGGGCGCTGGCCTACGAGTACGACAGCCAACACCGCCTCACCGCCGAGCACCAAGGCTGGGGCACCCTGCGCTACGGCTACGACGCCTGTGACAACCTGCAAACCTTGCGCCTACCGGACAACAACCGGGTGACGTTCAATCATGCCAAAGGCGGCCTGCTTGAGAAGGTCGAGGTAAATGGCCAAACGCTCACCGCTCATCTATTCGACACCGGTCGAGAACACCAAAGAGGCCAGGGAAAGCTGCTCAGCAGTTACCAGTACGACGCTCAGGGGCGCCTGTTCAACCACGGACTGTGCAACGTCGAAGGTGCCATTTACCAGCGCCAGTATCACTACGACACATGCGGCAACCTCACCCGGCGCCTAGATACCCGTAAAGGTGAACACCACTACCACTATGACGCACTGAGCCGCCTCATCCGCGCCGACCACTCCCAAGGTGAACAGGAACGCTTCGCCCACGACCCCGCCGGCAACCTGCTCATGCAAAACCGCCCCGGCCCCGACATCGTCGCCGGCAACCGCCTGATGATCCAAGGTGACCATCGCTACGACTACGACGCCTTCGGCAACCTTATCCGCGAACGACGTGGCAAAGGCCACACCCTCGTCACCGAATACCGCTACGACTGCCAGCACCGTCTGATCGGCATTAAAAAACCCAATGGGCAGACCGCCAGCTACCGCTACGACCCGTTTGGGCGGCGTATCAGCAAAACCGTTGACGGCATCACTACGGAGTTTTTCTGGCAGGGCGACACACTCATCGCCGAGCACCACGCGAACCGCCATCGCAGTTACCTCTACGAACCGGACACCTTTCGCCCGCTGGCCCTGCTGGAAGGCTTCGGCCCAAAGGAAACCAAGGCCTACCACTACCAACTCGACCACCTCGGCACCCCACAGGAACTCACCAACCCCGACGGCGAAATCGTCTGGTCCGCGCACTACCGTGCTTACGGTGAAATCACCCGCGTCGATATCGGAAAAGTCGACAACCCGCTGCGCTTCCAAGGCCAATACTTCGACCAAGAAAGCGGGCTGCACTACAACCGCCATCGCTACTACAATCCGGATATCGGCCGTTACCTGACGCCGGACCCGGTGAAGCTGGCGGGTGGGATCAACACGTACCAGTACGTGCCTAATCCGACAGGGTGGATTGATCCTTTGGGCTTAAGTAATTGCCCAGAAGGAGGCCGATGCAAATCGCAAGCTCGAACAGAAGAGCCAATAGATAAAATCAGGGTAACGAGAGCTGAGCCCAATAGCCCGGCTGTATCAAAACGTCCGACGGAATTTGCCAGCGAGCAAAAACTTAACGAACATTACGACAAGCATGGAACTGAATTTCGAGTAGAAAGCAGTCACGAATACCTACTTGCGGCCCGTCATGTCGTAAGCAAAGGTACACCTGTGCAATACGTGTACAGGGGCACACCAACGATCAGCTATGTTTTACTTATGGGAACAAATAGGACAGGGCAAGCCAAATTTGCTTTTGCAGGATCAAATACAAATGGCCACATAACCACCCTGCACACCAAAAGCGGAAAAGACTTCTGGAGGATGATAAATGGCGACGCCACTGACAAAACCATCAGACCTTACAGCAAATAACTATAAAAGAGCGCGCGTTTTAGCACTCAATGATCAGATAGAAGAAGACATTACGCTGCTCATAGAGGGGACGATTGTAAATTGCTTTATCAGTTATTGCCCCTACGAAATAGAAGTTGGGAAATCCTATGACGTGGAACTGACCTTGAACTTTCCCGACACCTGCGAGCTCGAGCGTGCTGAGCCGAGTGGCTTGTTGGTCGAAAAGATAGCTCCTGGTTATTCCTACATCCTTTACGGTGAGCTTTGTGACGATAAATTTTTTACCTTCACATCGCTGAGCGCTCAAGGCATACACTATGACCATCCAGAATTTAACGAGCACTTTGTCAAATTAAGGGTCGAAAGAATCGACGCCAGTTTTCGCTGAAAAATTTAAAACCCAGCAGTCGCTTAATAGGGGGGTGCTTGCTGTCTATGACCCCCATAGCCAGCCACAATTCGCCCCCCCGACCAACCCCACCTAAACTCTCTCCATGCCATTTCAACGGACAGAGGATTCACCATCATGGGCAAACGTCACCCCAACCTTCCCGCCTGGCAATGGCGTAACTACCCGCAGAACCATCAGCACCCGACCAATCTGGCGTTGCACCTGATTGCCGTGCCGCTGTTCATCATCGGGTTTCTGTTGATCGTGTCCGGGGTTTTCAGCCTGAGTCTGGCCAGTTTCGCCGTGGGTGTGGTCGGGATCCTGGCCGGCTTGGCGTTGCAGCGTCATGGCCATAGCCTGGAAGCCGAGGCCAGTGAGCCGTTCAGTGATCGTAAAGATGCGGTGCAGCGACTGGTGGTCGAGCAGTTCGTGACCTTTCCGCGTTTTGTCCTAAGTGGTGGCTGGTGGCGCGCCTGGCGACAACGCCACCGGCATTGAGGTCAGGCAAAGACCACTACGGTCTGGCGGCTGATGGCGATCAACTCGCCGCTCGGGCTCCAAAGAGCGGCGGCGGCGTGGCCGTAGCCGTCGCGGGCGTGCTCGATGGTGACGTGGTACTGGCACCAATTGAGGGTCGTCAGATCCTGCAAGGGCTGGATAAATTCGATGGTCCAAGTCAGGGTGCTGCCGGGTGCCGGCTTTTTCAGGTGCGGCAGCAAAGCCGGAGGCCAGGCATCGACCAGGGCGAGGATATGCGCTTCAGTCAGTGGCTCTTCTTTGATATCTCCGCGTAAGCGAACCCAACCGCCCATGTCACGGGATTTATTGCCGGTGAAGGGTAAGCCGCCGACACTCCAGCGCATCGCCAGGTGGCGCATGAATTCGGGGGTGACGCCCTTGATGTAGGGCAGCTCCTGGCATTCATCCCAATGTTTGAACACCGGTGGCGCTGCGCTCTCGACAGCAATTTCCGACTCACGGGACGCACCGAAACTGGCCTGTACCAATGTCGCCACTTCACCGTTCTGCACCACACGGCCAAGCAATTGGCTGACGGCCTTGCCTTCGCGCAACACTTCGACTTGGTAACTGGCAGGAACGTCCGGCGCTACAGGGCCGACAAAGGTGATGGCCAGCGACCGTAGCGGACGCTCGGCGGGCACCTGGGCACGCAGCGCTTCGTATTGCAATGCGGCCACCAGGCCACCAAAGGTCGCGCGGCCCTGGGCCCATTCGGCAGGGATAATGACATCCAGCGGGTTGCTGCGGGCAGCGTCGAGTAAATCACTAAAGCGCATGGCGGTCTCACATCAACAGGAACAGATGAGCGATCTTAACCATCGGGCTAGCCAGGTACAGCGCCTATTCCGGCCAAAAGCCGGACCGGTTCAGAAACAATCGGCGCTGAGTTTTTCCAGCACGCGGTCCGCCTGCCCTTCAGCCTTGGCCATGGTGCGCTGCCACACCGCAACACAAGGTCGCAAGTCCACCTGCTGCTCAGCCTGGGCCAGCCATTGCCAGCAATCATGCCAATCCCCTAAAGCGCCCTGCGCGTTTTTCAGACGTGACATCGCGTTGGCAGGCAACTTATCCAATTCGGGATAGGCTTCGGCGGCATAGCGCACCCGCTTGATCAACAACCGCAGGCGGTGCCGGTCATGGTCAGGGTCTTTCAAGGCCTTACCGAGTTGCTGCCATTGCTTGGCCAGACGTTTTTCAATGCGCGGGCGCAGGCCTTTGAGCAATTTCTGATGTTCAGAAGCACGGATAAAACGCGGAAAGGCATCCAGGATCAGCAGCAAATGCGCAAGCTCAGGGCTTTTCGCCACCTGGCGATAGGCCTCAGGTTGCAGACGCAAGCGTCGGTTGGCGGCCTCGTGATGACCGTGTTGGTGCAAATACGCCGCCAGCACCTCGCGGTCGCGTAGCGGCGTCGTCAGTTGGCCGACGGTGCTGGCGGCCATCTCAAGCTGTTCTACCCCCGGCAACCCGCGCAAGGGGCGCAACAGGCTGCGCAGACGCCGCACGGTGGTGCGCAGGTCATGCAGGGCTTCATCGTCGGTAACGGCGGCGAGGCGAGCCTGGCAGCTCAGTAACCCTACTTCCAGGCCAATGACCTGAGCGACTAACTGATCGACCAAAGCTGACATTCTGCCCTCACTTCCAGATGAAAAGTCCTACTCGCTGCTGCAGGTCAACGCCCGGCGCGAGACTCACGAATATAGAACCGCGCTTTCTCGGCCTTGTTGGAGCAGCCTTCAAACGCTTCAAATTGTTGCTGGGTCTTGGCGCCCGTCAATAACGATAGCGCTTTAGAGTAGCTCACCGTGCCAGCAAAGCCTTCAGCCTTGGCAAGATCCAGCTCTTTCCAGGCGGCGTCCAATTGGCTGCCGCAGCTGTCGCGGTATGCGGTCTTACCGGCACAACCGGCCAGGGCCAGCATGATCACAGGTACACACATCCAGGCTTTCATTGATGACACCTCAAAAAGAAAAAACAGTCGTACGTTGTAGACGTTGCCTACATGGAAAAGTGCCTGTCCCTAGCCTGAAATCGATAGTACCTACATACCAGAGCATACCCGAGCACCGTGGCTATTCTGGAAAAATATCGCAGGTCGCCTGCGAAGATTGAAGCCGCCCCCTCAATGGGTGCATTGTGGCACCCTGCCTTGGGGAGGACATGGACCATGAAAAAACGTGTTGCCTTGGTGCTGGGCTCCGGCGGGGCTCGTGGTTACGCCCACATCGGCGTGATCGAAGAGATCGAACGGCGCGGCTATGACATCGCCTGTATCGCCGGGTGCTCCATGGGGGCCGTCGTGGGCGGGATCTACGCCGCCGGCAAGCTGGATGACTATCGGAACTGGATTGAAAGCCTTGATTATCTCGACGTACTGCGCCTGGTGGACGTGAGTTTTCGCCTGGGCGCGATTCGCGGTGAGAAGGTCTTCGGCCAGATCCGCAAGATCGTCGGCGAGATCAATATCGAAGAACTGCGCATCCCCTACACCGCCGTCGCCACCGACCTGACCAACCAGCAGGAAATCTGGTTCCAGGAAGGCTGCCTGCACCAGGCCATGCGCGCCTCGGCGGCGATTCCCAGCCTGTTCACCCCGGTGATGCAGGGCAACCGCATGCTGGTGGACGGCGGCCTGCTCAACCCACTGCCCATCGTGCCGGTGGTGTCGAGCCATTGCGACTTGATCATCGCGGTCAACCTCAACGCCACCAACCAGAAGCACTACCAATTGCCAGTGATCCAGCGCCCGCCCGCCTTCAAGAGTCGCTTCAACAACCTGGCGAAATCACTCGGTTCGCACTTGCCGTTCCGGCGCAAGCAGGCCGAACAATTGATGAAGCTGGAGCAAGAGGCATTGGAAGCGCAGGCGGCGGAGATCAACCCTTGGCTGGACTCCGCTGAGCCGGAATCCCAGCAACCCGCCGCCGCACCGGAAAAACCCGGCGCACCAAAGTCAGCGACCGGGTCATTTATCATCGATAACGTCGGCCCGGCGTCGCTCCTCGACTTGATCAACCAGAGCTTCGAGGTGATGCAGACGTCGCTGGCGCAGTACAAGATTGCTGGCTACCCGCCTGACGTGTTGATCAACGTGCCGAAGCGGGTGTGTCGTTTTTTCGAGTTTTACAAGGCGCCGGAGTTGATCGCGCTGGGTCGGGAGATTGCCAGCGATACGTTGGATCGGTATGAGAGTGAGCAGAGTTGAAACCTGTGGTGCTGCTGATAGCTTCTTCGCGAGCAAGCCCGCTCCCGCATTCGACCGCATTTCAAAGGCGGAACTCGTTCAAGTGTGGGAGCGGGCTTGCTCGCGAAGAGGCCCTGCCAGACGCCAAAAATCTAGGCACTCAGCAACCGATAACCCACCCCCGCCTCAGTCACGATAAACCGTGGCTGTGTAGGATCATCCGCCAACTTCTGCCGCAGATGCCCCACCACGATCCGCAGATAGTGGCTGTCTTCGGTATGGGTCGGCCCCCAGATATCTTTGAGCAATTGCTGCTGGGTAATCACCCGCCCCGGATGCCGCGCCAATTGGGCCAGCACCGCGTATTCCTTGCGGGTCAGCGCCACTTCGGCACCGTCCAGGAGCACACGGCGATAGGCCAGATCCACGGTCAGCGGACCAAAACGCAAGGCCGCTTCCTGGGCTTCCCCCGCTGGAGCCTGACGCAGCAGCGCGCGCACCCGGGCGAGAAACTCCTGGATGCCAAAGGGTTTGGTCACGTAATCATTGGCTCCGCCGTCAAGCGCCTCGACCTTTTGCCCTTCACTGGCCCGCACCGACAGCACCAACACCGGCACCGTCGACCACTCGCGAAACTCGCGCAGCACCTGCTGCCCGTCCATGTCCGGCAGGCCAAGGTCGAGCACGAGCAAGTCCGGCTTGCTCAGCGCCGCCTGGGCCAGACCTTCGTTGCCGGTGCCGGCCTCTATCACTTTGTAGCCCTGGGAGGCCAGGCTGATGCGCAGGAATTTGCGGATCTGCGGCTCGTCATCAATGACCAAAATCGTCGCGGTCTGGCTCATGGTGTCCCATCAAAATCCGTGAAGAAAACAGGGTAGCTCATGCCTCGCGTTCCAGGCCAGGTTGTGTCGGCAAAGGCAGGAACAAGGTGATGCAGGTGCCACGCCCGTCGATCCCGTCGGCCACGCTGATATGCCCACCATGGGCACCGACCATGCCCTGACAGATCGCCAGGCCCAGTCCTGTGCCCTGCCCGCCGCGATCGCCTCGGGCGGCGGTGTAGAACATGTCGAAAATCTTTGCGCGCTCCTCCTCGGGAATACCCGGCCCTTCATCGGCCACGGCGAAAAACAACTGGTCGTCAGCAACGCCGGCGCTCAGTTGCAAGCGGCCTTGCGGCGGCGAAAAGCGCGCGGCGTTTTCCAACACATTGACCAGCGCTTGTTCGATCAACGCGGCGTGCACATACAACAATGGCAGCTCAGCGGGCACGTCGGTACTCACCTTTAACGGTGCCAGCACCGCACGCAGACGGCCGAGGGCACTGCCGACAATATCGCCTGGCGACACCCAATCCCGCGCCAGTTTCAACGCGCCGTGGCCGAGGCGCGTCATGTCCAGCAAGTTTTGGATGTACCTATCGAGACGTTCGGCCTCATCACGTGTGCCTTCGAGCAACTCGCGGCGGTCCTCCAATGGAATGGCCTCACCGAGCGCCAGCAGGCTATCGATGCTGCCGCGCATAGAGGTCAAGGGCGTGCGCAGATCGTGGGACACCGACGCCAGCAAGGCACTGCGCAGTTGCTCGGTCTCACCGTGCAGCCTGGCAGACTCCAACTCCTGGGCCAGTTGCGCCCGCGCCAAAGCCTGAGCCAGCGGTTGGCTCAAGGCGGTGAGCAAGCGACGGCGTTGCCCACTTAACTCCAGTCCAGGCTTGGGACTGACGCCCAGCAACCCCAGCGGGCCCTCCTCGCCCGACAACGGCCACCACCACCAACGCCCGAACGGCAAGGTACCGGTGCCCATGCCCGCCGGCTGGTCATGTTGCCAAGCCCAATCAGCCGCGGCGCGCTCGGCTTCGGTGAGCGTCAGCGGGCCGCCGGTCTCGATCGTCCAACCACCCTGCCCATCGCGATTGACCAGGCACAGGTCCAGGTCGCTCCAGCCTTCCAAGTGATGCGCAGCGGCGCTGACCACCGCCTGACGATCAGTAGCAGCGGTGAGTTTGCGTGACAGGTCGAGCAGTTCGCTGGTTTCTTCCTGGGTATCGCGCAACGCCTGCAACTGCCGGCGTTGACGCGCGGCCAGGTTGCCGGTCAACGCCGCCATCAACAGGAAGAACAACAGGGTCAGCACGTCCTCTTCGCGTTGGATCGAGAAAGAAAAATTCGGCGGAATGAACAGAAAGTCATAGGTCAGGAACGACAACGCCGCACACACCAGCGATGGCCCCAGGCTGCTGCGCACCGCCACCAGCAACACAGCGGCGAGAAACACCAGCGAGATATTCGGCAGCGGCAGGACGCTGGACACTGCCCACGCCACCGCAGCCGCCACCACCGTCGCCACGACCGCCAGCGCATAGTCGAACCACACCAGCCCACGCACATCGGGCAACCTTGGCGGTGCCGGGATATCATCGCTGTCGAGCACGTTGATTTCCAAGCCACGCGCATTACGCAGCAAACGCGCGGCCAGGCCACCACCGAACAGTCGGCGACGCCAACGCATTCGTGACTGGCCGACCAGCACCAGGCTGGCACGGCGCTCGGCGGCGTGCTGGATCAGGGTTTTGGCCACCTCCCCCGCCCGCAGCAACACCACCTCGCCCCCCAGACGCTCGGCCAGTTGCTGGGCATTCTGCAAGCGCAAGCGAAACTGCTCGTCCCGCGCGCGGCCGTTATCGATATGCACCAGGCTCCACGGCAAATGCCGACGCTGCGCGACGCGGCTGGCATGGCGCACCAGGCGCTCGGCCTGCGCATCACCATCCACCCCCACCAGCAGGCGACCGCGCACCGCCGGCGCGGCCTGGCCGAGCTGGCGATAGCCTTGGGCCAAATCGTCATCGACGTGGGCGGCGGCGGTTTGCATCGCTAGCTCACGCAAGGCCATGAGGTTGGTCTGGGTGAAAAACGCATCGATGGCCGCGCGGGCCTGCTCCGGCACGTAGACCTTGCCGTCGCGCAGACGCTCCAGCAGCTCGCGGGACGGCAGGTCGATCAGCAGCAGTTCGTCGGCCTCTTGCAACACCCAGTCCGGCAGGGTTTCGCGCACCTGCACGCCGGTAATGCCGCGTACCTGGTCATTGAGGCTCTCCAGGTGCTGGACGTTGACCGTGGTGAATACGTTGATGCCGGCAGCGAGCAATTCCTGGATGTCTTGCCAGCGCTTTTCATGGCGACTGCCGGGCGCGTTGCTGTGGGCCAGTTCGTCCACCAGCACCAGCCTGGGCTTGGCGGCAAGCAGGCCGTCGAGGTCCATTTCTTCGAGCATCACGCCGCGGTATTCGCTGCGCAGCAAGGGTTGCTGCGGTAAGCCGCTGAGCAAGGCTTCGGTCTCGGCGCGGCCGTGGGTTTCGACCACACCAGCGATCAACTTCACGCCTTGGCGCAGCTGGGTGTGCGCGGCCTGGAGCATGGCGTAGGTCTTGCCCACACCGGGTGCAGCACCGAGGAATACTTTGAGTCGGCCACGGCCGTCCCGGGGCAGATCGGCTAGCAGGGCATCGGCGCGGCCGGAGTCGCTCATGCTTGGGGGTTCCTTCAGGTATTCAAGTATTCGGGCCCACTGAAGATCCAATGTGGGAGCGGGCTTGCTCGCGAAAGCGGTCTATCAGTAACAAATACATTGGCTGATACATCGCTTTCGCGAGCAAGCCCGCACCCACAGGAGGTTCAGAGTTTTTCCAGCGCCATGTTCAGCGCCAGCACGTTCACCACCGGCGGGCCCACCAGCGGGCTTTCGATATGCTCATCGAGCAACCGCTGCAGGGTCGACACCGGCACATTCCGCGCCGCCGCCACCCGCGCCAGTTGATAGGCAATCGCCTGTGGTGGCAAGTGTGGATCAAGACCGCTGCCAGAGGTAGTCAGCGACGCCAAAGGCACCGGCCCTTGGCTGCGCACCCACTGCTTGTTCGCGTCATCAAAAATGCGCGTCGCAAGCGCCGGGTTGCTGGGGCCAAGGTTACTGGCACTGCTGGAAACCGTCGCGAAAGCGCCGGCCGATGGACGTGGGTGGAACCAGCTGTCGCCGGTAAAATCCTGGGCGATCAGGCTGGAGCCGCGCACCTTGCCACTGTCGTCGCGCACCAGGCTGCCATTGGCCTGGTCCGGGAAAGCGACCTGGGCGACGCCGGTCACCACCAGTGGGTAGGCGACGCCAGTGATCAGGGTCATGAGCACCAGCAGGCTCAGGGCCGGACGGATCATGTTGGACATTTTGGATTCCTCAATTCGGTCATTGCAACCTGTGGGCACCCATCGGGTACCCGCAGGATTCGGGTCAAACCAGGTGCAACGCAGTCAGTAGCATGTCGATCGCCTTGATCCCCACGAACGGCACAAGGATCCCGCCCACCCCGTAGATCAGCAGGTTGCGACGCAGCAGCGCCGCCGCACTCGCCGCTTGCACACGCACACCGCGCAGCGCCAATGGAATCAGCACCACAATGATCAACGCGTTGAACACGATGGCTGAGAGAATCGCGCTCTGTGGGCTTTGCAGGTGCATCACGTTGAGCGCGCCCAGTTGCGGATAGATCGAGGCGAACAGTGCCGGCAGGATCGCGAAGTACTTGGCCACGTCGTTGGCGATGGAAAAGGTGGTCAGCGCGCCACGGGTCACCAGCAATTCCTTGCCGATCTGCACCACATCCAACAACTTGGTCGGGTCACTGTCGAGGTCGACCATGTTGGCGGCTTCGCGAGCGGCCTGGGTGCCGTCATTCATTGCCATGCCGACGTCGGCCTGGGCCAGCGCCGGGGCATCGTTGGCACCGTCGCCGCACATTGCCACCAGGCGACCGTCGTTTTGTTCATGGCGAATGCGCGCGAGTTTTTTCTCCGGCGTGGCTTCGGCCAGCACGTCGTCCACACCCGCTTCAGCAGCAATCGCAGCGGCGGTCAGCGGGTTGTCGCCGGTGACCATCACGGTGCGAATGCCCAGTTTGCGCAGCTCGGCGAAACGCTCACGGATGCCGGGCTTGACCACGTCTTTGAGGTGGATCGCACCGAGCAACTTGCCATCAGCACACACCAGCAACGGGGTGCCGCCGCTTTGGGCAATCTTGTCGATTTCCCGCGACAGTGCCGGTTGCAAGTCGCGGCGTGGCTGACCGATAAACGCCAACAGCGAATCCACCGCGCCTTTGCGGAACACACGACCCTGGTAGTCGACACCGGACAACCGGGTTTCCGCGCTGAACGGCACGGCGGTCAGCTCATCCGCAGAAGGTTCGGCCTGAGGGTGCAAGGCGCGCAGGTATTCGACGATGGATTTGCCTTCCGCAGTGTCATCCGCCAGGGAGGCAAACAACGCGCCCTCGGCCACTTCCTTGCCGCTGACGCCAGGCGCCGCGACTACCGCCGCACACCGACGGTTACCGAAGGTGATGGTGCCGGTCTTGTCCAGCAGCAACACGTGCACGTCACCTGCCGCTTCCACGGCACGGCCGGACTTGGCGATCACATTGAGGCGCACCAGGCGGTCCATGCCGGCAATACCGATGGCCGACAACAAGCCGCCGATGGTCGTAGGAATCAGCGTCACCAGCAGTGCGACCAGGAACACCAGGGGCAAGCTGCCGCTGGCGAAATGGGCGAACGGCTGCAGGGTCACCACCACCAGCAGGAAAATCAGGGTCAGGCCGATCAGCAGGATATCCAGCGCGACTTCGTTAGGGGTTTTCTGGCGTTTGGCACCTTCCACCAGGGCGATCATGCGGTCGAGGGTCGACTCACCAGGGTTGGCGGTGATGCGGATCAACAGCCAGTCCGACACCAGCCGGGTGTTACCGGTGACGGCCGAACGGTCGCCGCCGGACTCGCGGATCACCGGTGCGGACTCACCGGTGATCGCGGCTTCATTGACCGCCGCAATCCCTTCGATGACTTCGCCGTCACCGGGGATCATTTCCCCGGCGGCGACGCGCACTACATCGCCTTTGCGCAGGCTGGTGGCCGGCACGACCTTGAAGCTGCCATCGGCCTCCTTGCGGCGAGCGCTCAGGCCTTCGCTGCCGGCCTTGAGGCTGTCGGCACGCGCCTTGCCACGCCCTTCGGCCAAGGCTTCGGCGAAGTTGGCGAACAGCACGGTGAACCACAGCCACACCGCGATCTGCACGGCGACATAGGTTGGCACGGTGGTATCGGGCACGAAGCACAACACGGTGGTGAGGATCGCGGTCAGTTCGACCACCAGCATCACCGGCGAGCGTTGCAGTTGGCGGGGATCCAGCTTGACGAAAGCCTGGACCAGCGCCGGGCGCCACAGGGCGGAGATGGCGGTTTTGGCGGGTTCCTGGGTTTGCACCGGAGCCGCGTTTTTTGCAGGCATATTCATTTTCATATCCCCTTAGAAGCCCATGCTCATGTGTTCAGCAATAGGGCCCAGTGCCAGCGTCGGCAGGAAGCTCAGGCCGCCCACCAGCAAAATGGTCACGGTCAACAGGGTCACGAACAGCGGGCCATGCGTCGGGAAGCTGTTCTGGCCGATCGGTGCGGTCTTCTTCATCGCCAGGCTGCCGGCCAGGGCCAGTACCGGGAGGATGTAGCCGAAGCGGCCGATCAACATACCCAAGCCCAGCATCAGGTTGTGGAACGGGGTGTTGGCGCTGAAGCCGCCGAACGCCGAACCGTTGTTGGCACTGGCCGAGGTGTAGGCATAGAGCAATTGGCTGAAACCGTGGGGGCCGGGGTTACTGATGGCACCGGCCGGGCCTGGCAGGCTAGCGGCGATGGCACCGAGTACCAGCACACCTACCGGCATCACCAGCAAGGTCACCACCAGCAATTGCACTTCCTTGGCCTGCAACTTCTTGCCCAGGTATTCCGGGGTGCGACCGATCATCAGACCGGCGAGAAACACGGCGATCAACACGTTGAGCAACATGCCGTACATACCGGCGCCGACGCCGCCGAAGATCACCTCGCCCACCATCATGTTGACCAGCGCAACCATGCCGCTGAGGGGGCTGAGGCTGTCCTGCATGCCGTTGACCGAACCGTTGGACGCCGCGGTGGTTGTCACCGACCACAACACCGTACCGGTGGTGCCGAAGCGTGCTTCCTTACCTTCCAATGGAGCGGTCTGCTCCACGGCTGGGTTGTTCAGGGTCGGATTGGGCTGGTATTCAGACCACAACGAGGTCGCGCCGCCGATCAGGAACAGCGCCAGCATGCAGCCGAGGATTGCGCGGCTTTGGCGCAGGTCTTTGACGTAGTGGCCGAAGGTGAACACCAGCGCCACCGGGATCAGGATGATCGATGCCACTTCGAACAGGTTGGCCCAGGCAGTCGGGTCTTCAAACGGGTGCGCCGAGTTGACACCAAAGAAGCCACCGCCATTGGTGCCCAATTGCTTGATCGCAATCTGGCTGGCTGCGGGGCCCAGAGGGATCACTTGATCCACGCCTTGCAGGGTGACGGCATCGACATAGTGGGCGAAGGTTTGCGGAACGCCCTGCCACACCAGTAACAACGCCAGCACCAGGCACAACGGCAGCAGGCCGTAGAGGGTGGCACGGGTCATATCAACCCAGAAGTTGCCCAAGGTCTGGGCCGATTTGCGACCAATCCCACGGCAAAGAGCGACCAAGACTGCCAGGCCGGTGGCGGCACTGACGAAGTTCTGCACGGTCAGGCCGGCCATCTGGCTGAGGTAGCTCAGGGACGCTTCACCGCTGTAGGACTGCCAGTTGGTGTTGGTCATGAAACTGACCGCGGTGTTGAAGGCCAAAGTCCATTCCTGACCCGGCAATTTCTGCGGGTTCAGTGGGAGATAGTCCTGGAACACCAGGATCGAGAACAACAGCAAAAAGCCCGCGAGGTTGAAGGCGAGCAAGGCCAGCATGTATTTCTGCCAGCTTTGTTCCTGATGCTCGTCCACGCCCGACAGGCGATAACAGGCGCGCTCCACCGGGCCGAATACCGGCGTGAGCCAGGTGCGCTGCCCTTCCATCACCTTGTAATAGAACCGCCCCAGGAACGGAGCCGGCACCAGCACCACCGCAAAGAAGGCAATGATCAGCCAATAGTCATAACTGTGCATGGCCTGCTCCTAGGTCCGATCCGCGCGTAACAGCGCAACCAGCAAATAAATGAACAGCGCCACGGCCAATAGCAGTGACACCCCGTCCAGAACGCTCATGGAAGTCTCTCCGTTTAGCGGCGAGTGCCGCGTGTGGAGCAATTGTCCGCAGGAGTGGTGTAAAGGAACGAGAGCGAGGGGGTGGGTGGGGCGTAAAGACGGCGTAAAGAGTGGGTTTATGCGGGGTTTACAGGGGGGATTAGCCGTTAGGAAGGCCTCAGCGCGGGCAAACCCGGCTACCACATCGGTATGCGGTCAACCTGTGGGAGCCGGGCTTGCCCGCGATGACGGCAGTTGCAACCCCACCGCACTCAACTGGTGCGAGGCTGGAAAAATTCAAACACTAAACCATCCCACGCACGACACTTGCTCCGCTTTACGACAATGATGCTCAGCCTGGCATGTCCGCTGCAACACCTTGAATCATTCCAAACGGTTCAGGGAGAGCAACACGATGAACACACAACTCAAACCCACTTTAGGCACCCTGCACTTGTGGGGCATCGCCGTCGGGCTGGTGATCTCCGGTGAATACTTCGGCTGGAGCTATGGCTGGGGCGTCGCAGGGACCCTGGGCTTTCTGGTGACCTCATTGATGGTCGCCGCGATGTACACCTGTTTCATCTTCAGTTTCACTGAACTGACCACCGCCATTCCTCATGCTGGCGGCCCTTTTGCCTACAGCCGCCGTGCCTTTGGTGAGAAAGGCGGCTTGATCGCCGGGCTCGCGACCTTGATCGAATTCGTCTTCGCACCGCCTGCGATCGCCTTGGCCATTGGCGCTTATCTTAATGTGCAATTTCCCGCACTCGATCCGAAACACGCGGCCGTCGGTGCTTATATTGTGTTCATGGGCCTGAACATCCTCGGCGTCAAACTCGCCGCCACCTTTGAACTGGTGGTGTGTGTGCTCGCCGTCGCCGAGTTGCTGGTGTTCATGGGCGTCGTCGCACCTGCATTCAGCTTCAGCAACTTCGCCCTGAACGGCTGGGCCGGCTCAGACACCTTTGGCGCACCCGCGATTGCCGGCATGTTTGCCGCGATCCCTTTCGCCATCTGGTTCTTCCTCGCCATCGAAGGCGCGGCCATGGCTGCTGAAGAAGCGAAAGATCCGAAGCGCACCATTCCAAAGGCCTACATCAGCGGCATCCTGACCCTGGTGACCCTGGCCATGGGCGTGATGTTCTTTGCTGGCGGCGTGGGTGATTGGCGCACCCTGTCCAACATCAACGACCCCTTGCCGCAAGCCATGAAAACCGTGGTCGGCGACAGCTCAGGCTGGCTGCACATGTTGGTGTGGATCGGCCTGTTCGGCCTGGTGGCAAGCTTCCACGGCATCATCCTCGGCTACTCGCGTCAGTTCTTCGCCCTGGCCCGCGCCGGTTACCTGCCGTCTTTCCTCGCCAAACTGTCGCGTTTTCAGACACCACACCGCGCAATTATCGCCGGTGGCGTGGTCGGCATCGCGGCTATCTATAGCGATGGCCTGATCAACCTGGGCGGCATGACACTGACCGCAGCGATGATCACCATGGCGGTGTTCGGTGCCATTGTGATGTACATCATGAGCATGCTCAGTCTGTTCAAACTGCGTAAGACCGAACCGCTGCTGGAACGCACCTTTCGCGCACCGGGCTACCCGATCGTGCCGGGGATTGCGCTGGTACTGGCGGTGGTGTGCCTGGTAGCCATGGCGTGGTTCAACGCGCTGATCGGGCTGATCTTCCTGGGCTTCATGGTGGTGGGATTCGCCTACTTCCAGATGACTGCGCAAGACCGCGCCGATGCACCGGCAGATGCGATGTTGACCGGGCTCTGATCTACTGAGAGGCAGAACGGGCCTACACTGAACTAGTGAGAAAGCCCGTCACTCAAAGCAGTTATTCCCGTGGGAAAGTTCTCCCACGGCAATCTGCCTCAAGGAGAGCCTTATGCCGTGGTATGCGTGGTTGATTATGGTAGTTGCGATCGGGTCGATCGTCGGTGGGCTGATGATGCTGCGTGACAGCGCAAACAAAGTCGAACTCACCGACGAACAACGCAAGCGCGTGGCCGAGCGCAATGCCCAGGCGGATGCCAAGGACGCGCAGGATCGCTGAACCTTGGGCTATTCCCAGGACGCCTTGGCAATATGCAACCCGTGCTGCCCCTTATAGGCAGCACGTTCGGGCTGACTCCAACCGCTCAGAAGCTCATCCTCCAACGTATAGACCTCAACCCCCAGCGGGCGGCATACCGTCAGCGGGTCCTGTGCATCCGGCCCCCACATCGGCAACGACAGATCCCCACCCGGGCACGTCGACAGCGCGCACAACAAATCAATCTCGGCAAAAAACTCCAGGTAATCGCCCTTCTGCGCCGGGCAGGCTTTCATGAAGTACATATCGTCGTGATTGAGGCCCGTGCACTGGAAAATATTCAGCACGTCATGCACGTCGAACTCCGTCAGACCGTGGGGCAAAACTGCACGGGTCAGGTTCGAATGGCAATGGTGGTGAAAGTCTTCGCCGGTGAGCATGCGGTTCACATAGGGATCGCAACGCGTACCGAGCAAGTCATGCAGACGCCCGCCGTGCTCATCGATGCCGTAACCGGCCAGGCTGTCATCGGTGATCGTCACCAAAGGCCGCAGAAATGGCAGGTTCGACCACAGCCGGTCATGAGTGCTGACATGCGCGCCCTGCAACTGACGCGTACGCGCCGCCCACAAACGCTCGCGGGGGTCATTGGCGTTCCACACGTTGAAATCCCCCACCTGCGGACCGACTGGCGTGGTCACACGGAATACATGCCCGGCCGGCACCTTCCACGCCCTGCCCGTGCGAATCGGCACCTCAAACGCCTCAATCAAGCGCCGTTGATCTTTTCGATCACGAATGCGCTCGTAAAACGCCGCATCGACCTGCAGCGCCGAACCTTTACTGACCTGATAAGCGGCCGGATAGTCTTTGTACATGGTGCAGATCCTCGATCAGGGATGGTTGAACAGGGCCAGGGACACGCGTTCCGAGTCATCCAGGTACAGGCTCATCGCCTCCCCTGCCGCCGGTTTATCCTGCTGGACCAATAACGTGTAAATCTCACGATCACGCTCCAACCACGGCGATTGGAAGCGTTGCTCATCAGGCGCAGCGCAGAACACCAGACGCAACTGGGCGATGACTTGGGCAAAAAACTCATCGAACAAAGGGCTGCGCATCAACCCTACGACCTGCTGATGAAACATCAGGCTGTGGGTGGCGACCGCCCGCCAGTCTTCGCGCTCACGGGCCAGGGTGGTGGCGTCGATGGCGTTTTGCATGCGTTCGGATTGGGCTTCTGTCAGAGGACCACTCTGGGCGATGGCCTGCAGTTCCAGGGTGCGACGAACGACAAATAAGTCACGCACTTCCTCACACTCCAGCCGCCGCACCATAACCCCCTTGTTGCGCACATAACGGGTCAAGCCTTCTTGCCCTAAACGGTGCAACGCTTCACGGATGGTATTGCGCGATGCGTTATAGGCTTTCACCAGCTCCACTTCGATCAACGGCATGCCTGGAAGCAGCCGCCCACCGATGATGTCAGCGCGAAGCTCCAAGGCAATCTGATCGGCTAACGACAAGCTGAGCGTCATGGTCACCTCACGATTGTTGAACAATCTTTTACGTTTAGGTAACCACGTTTCATGCCAACGTGCAGATGTGTAAAAAGATTCAAGTTGGTTAGAATGCCAACCTGTCACTGAGGCCGCCCCATGCGTTACTCACCCGACCACAAAGCCCAGACCCATCAACGCATCATCAAGGAAGCCTCCGTACGCTTTCGACGCGACGGCATCGGCGCGACTGGTTTACAGCCATTGATGAAGGCGCTGAACCTGACGCATGGTGGGTTTTATGCACACTTCAAATCCAAGGATGAGTTGGTGGAGAAGGCGCTGCAGGCGGCTGCGGCAGAGCTGGATGCTCATTGCGAAATGCTGTTCAGCCAGGAGCGGCCGCTGGAAGCCTTTATCGACAGTTACCTCTCGAAATGGCACATGACGTCTCCGGACCAAGGCTGCCCACTGCCTACCATGTCCTCCGAACTCGGCCTAAGGGGCCAGCACAGTACAACGACGGACGCAGTACTCGACGCGCGGCTAAAGCAGATTGATACGGCTTTAGCGGATGGACGGAGTGATGCACAAAGCCTGGTGATGATGTCGACGCTGGTCGGAGCATTGGTGCTCGCCAGGAGTGTCGAAGATCCGGCATTGGCTATGCGAATCTTGGAGGTTGTGCGAGAGCATTTGAAAACCCAGGTTTCAACGCGTGAAAAAGCCGGTCAGTGACCGGCTTTCTCGCCTGACTTAATTGATCACCAGCCTTTCGCGGTTCTTCTCCAGCAAAGCCTTACCAATCCCCTTCACTTCCAACAACTCATCTACCGCCGTGAACGGCCCATTGCTTTCGCGATACGCAACGATCGCCCTGGCCTTGGCAGCCCCGATGCCGAAGAGATCACGGCGCAGGGTTTCGGCATCGGCGGCGTTCAGGTTGACCTTGGCGGATTGCTCGGCCTTGGACATCTGAGTGGCGATAGGGGTTGGGGCTTCGGGCTTGATGGAAGGGGCTGCGGTGGTCGTAGCGGAGATGCTGGTGAGAAACGCGAAGATAAGGGCGCAGATGTAGGTGTTTTGCATTGGTGACGCTCCATGACATCGATGAGGGAAAAGCAGCTTTCCTAAGCTGCCTCCCAAACTTAGGTGATGTTGGGTAGGAGTCAAAAACGGGTGGGTTACAGAGTATGACCGCAACCCGCAAGGCCAGTGAGACGGCCTGCTCAGGCCTCGTCCATCCTGCATTTCCAGTTAAGGTCCCAAACAGGTAGAATTGCCGCCACTTATGGGCAGCCCGGCCGCAATGCGAACTTAAACGCCGGTCGACACAGTGCAAGCCTCATCGGGTCGTTCACTATTAAATACACGGCAACTCACTGCGATGTTGCCGTTTGTTATGTATGCGATTCAACGGTGGGGCGTTAGCGCTGGTTGCTTCTATCCGCTTTGAACTCTACTAAAAATGCCCCTCATCAGGGGTGTAGTCTGCGCGTTGAATGCGGTATGACGTTCGGCGTAATGACGACAGGAGATGTAAACGTACATGGGTATCAAAAGCTTCGGGCAGAGGTGCACCGCTCCCCACATGTCAGGGGATGAATTGAATCCTTGTGACGTCAACGTTGAGCGTGGTGCCTGACGCATGTCTATTGTCACGCTGTCGAACCACAAGTCATTCACGGGTGAATCCGGCAAAAGCCTTCTGGAGTGTGCAAAGTCACAAGGTACCGTACTGGAATACAGCTGCCGTACCGGTCGTTGCGGCGTCTGCAAGGCCAACGTGCTCCAGGGTGATACAGAGGTGATGCAACCAGAACTCGCCCTTACGGACGAAGAGCGTGCCAACGGCGCCATCCTGACGTGCTGCCGAGCAGCGTTGACTGATGTTGAACTGGATATCGAAGACTTGGGCTTGCTGGCCGACATCCAGATCAAAACCATGCCTTGCCGCCTCGATACACTGGAGCGCCTAGCGGACGACGTGGTACGGGTCGTCCTCAGGACACCGCCCAAAAGCGCGCTGTTCTACCTTCCTGGGCAGTACATCGACGTCATAGGCAAAGACGGTGTGCGCCGCAGTTATTCGATTGCCAACGCCGTACGCGAGGATGCCAAGCTCGAACTGCATATCCGCCAAGTACCTGATGGAGTGATGAGCCAGTATTGGTTTGGTGAAGCCCAAGTCAATGACCTGCTGAGGCTGGAAGGCCCACTTGGCACCTTCTGCCTGCGTAACGCCAGCACTACAAACTTGGTGTTCATGGCGACAGGTACCGGGATCGCCCCCGTAAAGGCCATGCTCGAAGCCTTGGCGAGTACATCCGAACCCCTCATCGGCAAGCGCGTTTACGTTTATTGGGGGGGGCGTACGGAAAACGACTTGTACTGGCTCCCTGACTTCCCGACGCTGGGCATGACTTACCGCCCCGTGCTTTCACGCGCGGGTAAACACTGGCCAGGCGCCACCGGATACGTTCAACAGGCCGTCCTTGCAGAAAACCTTGACCTGGCCGATACCTCGGTCTATGCCTGTGGCTCTGAAGCCATGATCCATACGGCGCGCGAGATGCTGACACAGGCTGGCCTGCCCCTCAAACATTTCCATTCTGATGCCTTTGTAAGCTCGAATTGACCCGGAGACAGCATGAAAGCAGTTATTTTGGCCGGTGGCCTGGGAACACGGCTAAGCGAAGAAACCAGCGTGCGCCCCAAACCCATGGTCGAGATCGGCGGCAAACCCATCCTCTGGCACATCCTGAAGATGTACTCCGCGCATGGCATCAATGACTTCATTATCTGCTGCGGCTACAAGGGCTATGTGATCAAGGAGTATTTTGCCAACTACTTCCTGCACATGTCCGACGTCACGTTCAACATGCGCGACAACACCATGAAAGTGCACGACCAACGTGCTGAAGACTGGAACATCACCCTGGTCGATACTGGCGACGAGTCCATGACTGGCGGTCGCCTGCGTCGTGTCGCCGACTACGTCAAGGACGAAGAAGCCTTTTGCTTCACTTATGGCGATGGTGTCAGCGATCTTGATATCAGCGCGACCCTGGCCTTTCACAAGGCACATGGCAAGGCGGCAACGCTCACCGCAACGTTCCCCCCCGGCCGTTTTGGCGCACTGGATATCCAGAAAGGCCAAGTGCTGAACTTCAAGGAAAAACCCAAAGGAGATGGCGCGCTGATCAACGGCGGCTTCTTCGTCTTGAGCCCCACGGTTCTCCAGTACCTGGAGGACGACAGCACAACCTGGGAACAAGAGCCGCTGATGAAGCTTGCAGCCGAGGGCCAACTCATGGCCTACGAACACCCGGGGTTCTGGCAACCTATGGATACGCTGCGTGACAAACACTACCTGGAAGATCTTTGGCAGTCTGGCAAAGCTCCCTGGAAATCCTGGGACTGAATATGAAGTCGACCGTTTCTCCTACCTTCTGGCAAGGCAAAAGAGTCTTCCTGACCGGCCATACCGGGTTCAAAGGTAGCTGGCTGGCGCTATGGCTAACGAGCATGGGCGCGCAGGTTAAGGGGTTTGCCCTGGCGCCACCGACACACCCTGCCCTGTTCGTCGAGGCCAAGGTGGCCCAAGGCATGGAGTCGGAGCAAGGCGATATTCGTGATCGCGCAGTAATCGCCCAAAGCATGGTGAGCTTCAACCCCGACGTGTTGATCCACATGGCGGCGCAGCCGTTGGTCCGTTTGTCCTATCGCGAACCCGTCGAGACCTACGCCACTAACGTAATGGGCACCCTGCATGTGCTGGAAGCCGCACGCCAATGCCCCAACCTGCGGGCTATCGTCAACGTCACCACCGACAAATGCTATGAAAACCGTGAGTGGGAATGGGGCTATCGTGAAGACGAACCCATGGGTGGTCACGACCCGTACAGCAACAGCAAAGGCTGCGTGGAGCTGATCACCAGCGCCTACCGCAAGTCATTTTTCAATGACCCGCAAGGTGCTGCGTTGGCGTCCGGCAGGGCCGGCAATGTGATTGGCGGCGGCGATTGGGCGGAAGACCGGCTGATACCTGATATTCTCGGTGCCTTCGAGAAGGGTCAGCCCGTCACGATACGCAATCCGAAGTCCACCCGGCCGTGGCAACACGTGCTGGAGCCGCTGAGCGGTTACCTTGTGTTGGCACAACATCTCTGGACCCATGGGCATCGTTTTGCCCAGGGCTGGAATTTCGGTCCCAAGGATGAAGATGCACGCCCTGTGGAGTGGATCATCGATCACATGGTACAGGCTTGGGGTACAGGTGCCCGTTGGCAACTGGACCAGGACCCGCAACCGCATGAGGCCAACTACCTCAAGCTAGATATTTCCAAGGCGCGCGCCCACTTGCACTGGGCCCCCAGCTGGAACCTCGAAACCACGCTCGCCCGGATTGTTACCTGGCATCGTGCCTGGTTGAGCGGCAACGACATGCAGGCCCTTTGCCTGGAAGAAATCAATGCCTACATGCTCGCCATGCATGCCAGCAGCAACTAACTCTATTTTTTAGCAGGATTTTTCATGACACCCGATATGCTCCGTCAGGAAATCAGCAAGCTCGTCGAGCAGTACGCCAACATTGCATTGGCGAGCAAGCCGTTCGTGGCCGGCGAAACTGTCATTCCACCGTCCGGCAAAGTGATCGGTGCGCGGGAGTTGCAGTTGATGGTCGAGGCCTCCCTGGATGGATGGCTGACCACTGGCCGTTTCAATGCCGAATTCGAGAAAAAGCTCGCTGAGTTCATCGGTGTCAAATTCCTACTGTCGGTCAACTCCGGCTCTTCCGCCAACCTGGTTGCCTTCAGCACCCTGACCTCACCCAAACTCGGTGAGCGCGCGATCAAGAAAGGCGATGAAGTGATTGGCGTGGCTGCGGGCTTCCCGACCACGGTCAACCCCATCGTTCAATTCGGCGCGATCCCGGTGTTCGTTGACGTTGACATGGCCACCCACAACATCAACGCCGACCTGATCGAAGCGGCCATCACGCCAAAAACCAAGGCAATCATGCTTGCCCACACCCTGGGCAACCCATTCAACCTGGGCAAGGTCAAAGCCCTGTGCGAAAAGTACAACCTGTGGCTGGTGGAGGACTGCTGTGATGCCTTGGGTGCAACCTATGACGGTAAGCTGGTAGGCACTTTCGGTGACATCGCCACCCTCAGCTTCTACCCCGCGCACCACATCACCATGGGCGAAGGTGGTGCAGTGTTCACCAACAACCCGATGCTCAAGGTGATTGCCGAGTCGTTCCGCGACTGGGGCCGCGATTGCTACTGCGCACCGGGTTGTGACAACACCTGCGGCGACCGTTTCGGCCAGCAATATGGCAGCTTGCCCCAAGGTTATGACCACAAGTACGTGTACGCGCATTTGGGCTACAACCTGAAAATCACCGACATGCAAGCCGCCTGCGGCCTGGCCCAGCTCGAACGCGCCCAGGACTTCATCGATACGCGCAAGCGCAACTTCGCGCTGCTCAAGGAGCGCTTGTCCAGCCTGTCCGAATTCCTCGAAATTGCCGAGGCAACCCCTAACAGCGACCCATCGTGGTTCGGTTTCCCGGTGACGCTCAAGGAAAGCAGCGGGGTCAAACGAGTCGACCTGCTCAAGTACCTTGACCAGCACAAAATCGGCACGCGCCTGCTATTCGCCGGCAACCTGACACGCCAGCCTTACTTCCAGAACCTGGAGTACCGTGTGGTTGGCGAACTGACGAATACCGACCGCACCATGAATCAGACCTTCTGGCTCGGTGTACAGCCTTCGTTGGGCCAGGAACATTTCGATTTTGTGGGTGAAAAGCTGGAAGAGTTTTTCGGGATCGGTTTCTAAACAATGAAAGCATCAGATGCGGTAGCGTTGGTTCTTGCGCAGAACAAGGTTCTGTATGGTTATGAGTTGATCGGCGGAATGATCACGCACCTGGTTGACAGCATCAATCAGTTGGGCAAGACCAAACTGGTCTCGGTTCACCATGAGCAAGGGGCCGCGTTTGCTGCATCCGCAGTTTCCCGCGCCACACATCACGAAGTGCTCGGCGTCGCCTTGGGCACAAGTGGTCCCGGCGCCACCAACCTGATCACCGGCATCGCCGATTGCTGGCTTGATAGCCATCCGTGTCTTTTCTTGACGGGCCAGGTCAACACCTACGAACTCAAGGGCGAGAGAAATATCCGCCAACAGGGTTTCCAGGAGCTGGATAGCGTGGCGCTGGTCAGCAGTATTACCAAGTACGCCTATCAGGTCAGGCATGTAGACGAGTTGCTTCCGTGTTTGCAAAAGGCTATCGACCTCGCCAGGGAAGGACGACCAGGCCCGGTACTGCTGGATATCCCGATGGATATTCAGCGAACCGACATCGATGATGCCGCGGTCAGCGCGTTTTTGATGCCTTGCGAGCAACAGATTGCAGCGCCACTGCAAGCAGCCGACCTCGAGACGATCAGCAATGCACTGGCTTGCGCTCGGAACCCGTTGATCCTGCTGGGCGGGGGGGCCGTCAACACGCCTAACTTCGCACATTGGCTCAATCAGTTGGAGACGTCTGGTATCCCTTACGTAGCTAGCTTGAAAGGGGCTGAAAAGATCCCGGCGAGCGCCAATTACCTGGGCATGCTCGGCGCTTATGGAACGCGTGCAGCCAATCATGCCGTGCAGAATTGCGACTTTCTGTTGGTACTGGGCAGCCGCCTGGATGTTCGGCAAACCGGTGCCAAACCCGAGGACTTCGCCCGCAAAGCCAAGGTTTTCCAGATCGACCTGATGGAAGGGCAACTGAACAACCGCGTTAAGGCGCACGCCTCCTACGTGATGGAACTGAACACCTTCTTCGCAGACTTCCCCCTTTGCGAAGTGCAAGAAAACGCGGCATGGAATGCCTGGGCTGCTGATTTGCGAGCTGATTTCGATCAGAGCTTTGTCGATGAATACACTGATTGGTCAGTGAGCCCCTTCGTCATCTGCTCAACCCTTGGCGCTTTGACCAAAGGGCATGGTGTCGATTTCGTTGCCGACGTCGGCAACAATCAGATGTGGGCAGCACACACGTTGCGATTGAGCCCTGGCCAATCCATGCACCACTCAGGTGGCCTGGGCACCATGGGGTTCGCGATCCCCGCGGCCATTGGCGCCTGCAATGCAGGCAACAAACCTGTCATTGTCATAACAGGTGACGGGGGCGCCCAGCTCAATATCCAGGAACTGGATATCATCGCCCGCGATCAACTGCCCGTCTTGATCATTGTGCTTAACAATCACTCTCTGGGAATGGTCCGCGGGTTCCAGGAAATGTATTTCGAAGGCCGTAACTCGTCGACCTACTGGAACGGCTACACCTCACAGTTCAAAGCCATTGGTGAGGCTTACGGCATCAGCTCCACGGTCGTGAGCACCCATGAGGAATTTGCGGCGCAGGTCGGGATGTTTATTGAATCACCCCGTCCCGCACTGATCGAACTGATGATGCCCGACGCCCGAGAATGCCGTCCTCGGCTGGAATTTGGCCGCTCGATTGATCAGCAGTTGCCTGAAAAAACGCGGACAGCACGCTGATGCACATCGCAATATTCGGCGCGAACAGCCAAATTGCCCAGGACCTGACCCGTTCACTCGCCGCAGCTCGAACGTTCGACCTGAGCCTGTTCGTGCGGGACAAAAACAAACTCGACACATCGGCATTGATACCCACAGGACAACGAAGTATCAAAATCTTTGAATACGCCGATTTCGATCGCAACACTGCGTTCGATGCAATCATTAACTTTGTAGGGGTCGGTGACCCTGCAGTGGCATCGAAAATGGGGTCTGCCATTTTCGATATCACCTATGAGTATGACAAACTCGCACTCGACTATCTCAAAGCCAACAACAAGTGCCGCTATATATTTCTGAGCAGTGGTGCAGCTTATGGCGGTGATTTCGAAACCCCCGCGCAAGCCCAGACACTCGCCACGTTTGACATAAACAATTTGAAAACAACGGATTGGTACGCTGTCGCAAAGTTTTATGCCGAGACGAGGCACCGAGCGCTTCAGGGTCTTAGCATTGTGGATATCCGGGTATTCAACTACTTCAGTCACACACAAGACTTGAGTGCACGTTACTTCATGACCGACGCTGTCCGCGCAATCAAGGACAACACCGTACTGACGACGTCTCCCGCCAACATGTTTCGTGACTACATAACCCCTTTGGACTTTTACACGCTGATATCCAAGGCATTGGCCTTCAATGGCGACCTCAATATAGCTGTCGATTGCTATACCAAAGCCCCAGCCGAAAAGTTCTCAATACTCGACCATCTTCAGAGTAATTTCGGCCTGCAATACACCACCGAAAAAGCCACCCAACACATTAATGCTACCGGCGCAAAGCAGCACTATTACTCCGAAAACAGAATGGCATCGACATTGGGCTACACCCCACATTTCAATTCCATTGAAGGATTGACTCATGAAATCGAAAGATGTCAATTCATCAAATGAACTATAAAAAAATATTCGATCATGACTTTCGCAACACTGCAATAAATCAGTTATGGCGATTACTCTCGGGACCTGCGTTGCTCATCCTAGTCCCCCTTTACCTGTCGTCCGAAGCCCAAGGATACTGGTACACCTTCATCAGTATGGCCGCACTCGCCGTGTTCGCAGACATGGGATTTTCTGCCGTACTGCTATTGTTCGCCTCGCATGAGTTTGCACACCTCAAGTTCAACAATCAGAAAGAACTTTGTGGCACACCTGAGCACATCAGCCGATTGGCGACATTATTATCGTTCGCCATGCGCTGGGCCGGCGCCATGGCGCTCGTTGTTTTCCCGGCCGTGCTGTTGATCGGGTATTTCATACTCAATGGAAAGACCTCCCTGGTCAACTGGCAACTACCGTGGTTGGTGTACGGTGTGGCATCCGTCATTGTATTCATTAATAGCATTGCACTGTCATTCATCGAAGGATGCGACAGTGTTGGTGACATTCAGAAAATTCGTTTCCACATCAGCGTGATCAGTGTGTGCGTGACCGTCATCCTGCTGATCAGCGGCGCAGACTTGTATGCTCTGGCCTTTTCGTTATTAGCCGGTGCACTGGCAGGCACCTCAATAATCCTTCATCGCTACAAAGCCATGTTGGGACAGCTTTATAAACTGACAAAAGTCAACAGCCACCCTTGGTTCAAGGAAATAATGCCGCTCCTGTGGCGCTTCGCATTGAGCTGGATCAGCGGCTATTTTGTACTGTCTATATTTACCCCCCTGTCCTTCAGCTATCACGGGGCCGTACAAGCGGGCCAAGTTGGCTTTTCAATGGCGATTTGCATGGCCATGTTCAGCATCGCGAACATATGGGTAACCATTATCACCCCAAAAATAAATATGTATGCGGCCCATCGTAATACAACGGCGCTCGATCAAGCCTTCAAAAAAGGCTTAGCACTGGCAATAGCGACTTATGCAATGGGTATGGTAACGCTCTTCACTGGCCTATGGCTGATGGAGGGCCAGCCGTTGATAGAGAACCGCCTGCTGCCCACCCTCCCTCTGTTGATGGTCAGTACAGGATGGCTGATGCAGTTAATCGTCAATGCAATGGCAATCTACATGAGGGCCTATAAAAAAGAACCATTGGTCGTGGTATCGGTCGTCAACGGGCTATATGTCGCGATCACTACCTTACTAGCTGCCAAGTACCTTCCATTCGAATACCTGTTTTCTGGCTTCACAAGTGCGTACGTCTTGGTCTTGCCGTGGGTTTATTGGATTTTTAGATCTTTCAAAAGGCGTTCATCATGAGTCTTCAGCCTAACCCTGTATTGTCCATTGCACTGCCTACCTACAACCGAGCGGACTTCCTTGACAGTTCGCTGGCCGCACACCTGCCGATACTAAAGCACCACAACATTCAAATTTTCATTTCCGATAATGCCTCGACAGATGAAACCTTTCAGGTTGTCGAGAAATGGAAAGCCGAATACCCCCTGTTGCACTACTCACGTAACCACGAAAACCTGGGTGCTGATTTAAACTTTGAAAAAGCACTGTCTTTATCGGACACCGCGTACACATGGCTGTTGGGCGATACCTCTCAATTCTGTGCCGACGACCTCGACAAGGTATTGACTCGCTTAAATACAAACACCCCTTACGACGCCGTACTGGTAAATCTGGTGGGCAAGATTGAAACGCCAGAATCCACCTATCAAGACGCCAATGCATTGTTACAAGATCTCGCAGGGCTCATGAGCTGCATGAGTTGCTTGATCTATAGCAAAGCACTGATAAATGATGCCAACTTTTCTCGCTATCACGATTCAAACTTCATACAAACAGGTATCATCTTCGAGTCTATTGCGAACCGCCCCTTTCAAATTCATTGGTTACCCCAGGTGTCCATTACGTCACTTGAAAGCCCGCACCTCACAAAAACCAGCTGGGCCCACACAGAAAAAATATTCAAGATCGGCCTGACCTGCTGGGTTAACTTTATATTTTCGTTACCGGTCAGCTATTCATTGCAAGGAAAACTTGAAGCCTGCACCCGCTTTGGCCAAGTATCCGGCGCGTTCACGATCAAGGGTATGCTGTCTCTGAGGGCCAGGGGGTTGTTAAACTACGGCATCTATAAAGCGTACCGACCGGACCTCAGGCTTTCCGTAGCCTACCCTAGCTGGATCGTCATGGTGATATCAGTCGTACCAAGATCGATGCTCAGCAAGGTGGTCAACCTCTATCTCAAACGCACACGCACTCTACCGGTGACAAACCAATAGTTTGCTTCCACCTGTTTACGCCAGCCAACATGAGTAGACCGCGGTGTCCTATTTTTTAAAAAAACTCAAGCAACATCACGTCTTTATCGTTCCTATGGTGTTCGGGCAATGTCTTTTAGTATGGCGAGCGTTTATTCATCTCAGAGCCTTCCCAGCCCCCGGGCGACGTGCCTACCTTGGCCGTGCGCCCAAGGTCTTTGGCCTGGAACACATTACGCTGGGTAATAACTTCAGGGTAGGTGAAGGGCTCTGGCTACACGCGATCTCTCAATACCTTACGTTCAAGTACCAGCCGCAGGTCGACATTGGTGAGAACTTCTCCGCCAGCGACCATTTGCATATAGCGTGTTGCAACAAAATAACGATTGGTCGCAATGTCTTGATGGGCAGCAAGATTCACATCACCGACCATTCCCACGGCGCCTACTCGGGGGAGAACCAATCCAGCCCCTACGAAACACCTTTTGAAAGAAAGCTGGCCAGCAGCGGCCCCGTGACCATTGGCGATAACGTATGGATCGGGGACAATGTCGTCGTACTGCCGAACACCTCTATTGGCAATGGGTCGATCATCGGCGCCAACAGCATTGTCACCAAAGATATCCCCAGTCATGTCATTGCTGTGGGCTGCCCTGCCAGGGTCGTGAAAGTCTGGAGCGATAAAGAGAGCAAATGGTTGAATGTTTAAGCGTGACCCAGCACAGGCGGCTCCACACATCAAAGGTATGGCATGACGCGTAAGATTGCAGTAGGTATTGTTGTCTATCACGCAGGCGCTGAATTATTGCGCAGGCTCGAATTGACGTCGTCGAATGGATTTGAAGTCTACGTGTTCGACAACTCACCTGACGTTACCAACGTGCGAGAACTCGCTGAGCCTGACCCGCGCATCCATTATTTCACCTGTGGCAAAAATCTGGGGCTGGGCATCGGCATTTCAACAGTGTGTGCCAATGCCTACCAACAAGGTCATTCAGCGCTGCTGTTTTTTGATCAGGACACCGGGTTCAGCAGCGAAACACTGTCTTATATAGAAAACAACTATGCCGACAACATCGACGCCTACAGCGAGTTCAGCGCAATTGCCTTTAAAGCCGATGGAAGCGCCCGGGTACGGGATGTACCTTTACTTATCAACAGCGGCAGCCTTTACTTTCTGGATAAACTCAATGCCCTTGATTGGATGGACTGCAGCTACTTCGTCGACAGTGTGGATTATAAGCTCTGCCTGGATTCGTTAAACAAGGGCTATCGCATTGGCGTCTGCGGTGCCACACCGGGTTTCGATCATGTCACGGAGCAGGCTGATAGTCGCTATCGCATCGCGGGCCGCACGTATTCAATGCGGGCCTATTCAGGGTCCAGAATAAAAGACACTGTTGCTTCGAATCTCAAACTTATCTTTTCTGCGCTCAAGAGCCGCCAGGTTGGTTTCGCGCTGAGAATAACTAGATTACTGACCCTCTATTGCGCCTCCCAGATCCTCGTCAGGGTAATCAATACATTAGGAATTTTTAAACGTGACTGATGAAAAAGGCATGACCGGCGAGCGCTCAGCCATTTTTACCGTATGTAATCTGGCTTATTTATCCAAGGCGCTGGTGCTGGCCGAGTCATTGGATAAATTCGATCAGCCGAAACTGAAGATCTATATTTTTGATCGCAAGGTCGAGATAGACCTCCCGACCGACCTGGCGGAGTTTTATTGGGTTGAAGAGATCGGATTGGCCGACGTACGGCACTACGCCTTCAAATACGACATCGTCGAGTTCAGTACCAGCCTCAAGCCCTGGATCACCTTAAAGCTCCTTGAGCAGCACGACAAGGTAGTCTTCCTGGACCCGGATACCTGCGTATTTAGCCGCCTCGATGGCTTATGGAGAGAGCTCGACACGCGGGATATCATTCTAACGCCCCACTACGTCACACCTCATGTTGAAGGTGATATCGGGATGCTGCGCTTTGGCTCCTTCAACCTGGGCTTCTACGCGGTTTCCAATACCTCAGAAGGCATACGGTTTCTCCAGTGGTGGAATGAGCGCTGCCTGGAGCACTGCTATTTCGAAACGCAATTCGGACTTTCGACAGATCAGAAATGGGTCAGTATCGCTCCCTGTTTCTTCCCGACCCTGCACGTGTCATTCAATCTTGGTTACAACGTGGCTTTTTGGAATAGCCATGAACGAACCCTCTCGCCTGACGGCCGGGGTGGCTATACAGTAAACGGAGAATGCCCACTGGTTTTCTTCCACTTCAGTTCGTTTGACGAGAAGAACCCGGCACTGTTGAGCAAGCGTGCATTTGCGGGAAGAGAGAAAAAACGTGAAGACCTTCAGGAAGTTAGTTTCTATTACAAAGAACGACTCTCCAACTTCTCATCCTTCCCCTCCAGCGCAGCCTATGCATTTGATTACATGAGCGATGGAAAATACATATCCCCCACGCTGAGAAGGGCCTACGCCAGCGTACTGGATGAGCTAACCACCGGCCATGACCCCTTTGATGCCAACGGCCCTGTTTACACATTTGCCAAGAAGAACTACTTGTTCGAGGCAGGTGGGCAATACAAACCCGCCGGGTTTGGCGATGCGCAAACTCACTCCGGAAAGCTCCAGATCATCAATTCTTTACTGAAGGGAATTCTGTACGTGGTAGGCCCCAATCGGTTCATGAACCTATCGAGGCTGTTCGTCTACCTGTCGAGCTTCCGACTGAACAAAAAGTTGTGGAAGCTCTAACGTAAAGGCTATCGCGCTCTATTGTGAGCTCTGATGGACCGGAAGACAGGCCCATCAGAGCGGCATGGCGATGTCAGACTTCGCGGTGTCGCTGAATGTGCATCCAGTCGACAATTTCACCTTCCGGACTGTAGCCACTGACGGTGTTTTTTAAGAGCTGCCTGACGAGCGCAAAATCACCCGCCTCAACCGCCGTCAACAACCCGTGCAACCGGGCCTTGAGCACTTCCCACCCCAACAGTTCTTCATTGGCCCGCATGATCATCGGATGACGAGTAGCAGCCACGTTGTCGCCGATTAACAATTCTTCATACAGTTTTTCACCGGGCCGCAGCCCACTGAAATTGATCAGGATATCCCCATGCGGATTGGTGTCGGAGCGGATACTCAGGCCAGATAGATGAATCATCTTCTCGGCAAGCTCTACGATTTTCACAGGCTCGCCCATGTCGAGCACGAAGACATCCCCTCCCTGCCCCATCGAACCCGCTTGAATAACCAGCTGTGCCGCCTCGGGTATCGTCATGAAATAGCGGGTTATTTTCGGATGGGTCACTGTCAAGGGCCCGCCGGCCTGGATCTGCTTATGGAACAGCGGAATGACCGAACCTGACGAGCCCAGCACGTTGCCAAAGCGAACCATGGTGAAACGGGTCTTGTTGACCCGCGAGATGTTCGAGGCGTCACCAAACAACGTCGGTGCCACTTCTTTGCTCAAGGCTTGCAGAACAAGCTCCGCCAACCGTTTGGTGCTACCCATGACGTTGGTTGGCCGCACGGCCTTGTCGGTCGAAATAAGTACAAAGTTCTCGACACCCGCCTGCAGGGCGGCCTGAGCGGTATTAAGGGTGCCAATTACATTATTGAGAATACCTTCGGCAATATTGTGCTCCACCATAGGCACATGTTTATAGGCTGCTGCATGGTAGACCGTATCGACCGACCAGGTATTCATGACCTCCAGCAGTTTGTCCTGATGCCGCACCGAACCCAGTATCGGCAGCAGCGTTACATTCAATGATTCTGATTGAACGCGCTGTTCAAGTTCGGAGAGGATGCAGTAAAGGTTGTACTCACTGTGATCGAACAACAACAGGCTGGTAGGCTCCAGCGTCAGAATCTGGCGGCAGAGTTCCGATCCGATCGAGCCACCCGCGCCGGACACCATCACGACACGGTGCTTGATGCAGCGCTCCAGCAACTCAGGCTGCGCCGGGACGGGATCTCTGCCCAGCAGGTCGGCAATGTCCACTTCCTGGATATCGTCGACTTTGACTCGACCGCTGGCCAAGTCCATAAAACCGGGAACACTGCGTACATGCAGCGGGTAACCCTCCAGATAACCCAGTATCTCTCTGCGACGAGCCCGCGTGGATGACGGTATCGCCAGCAGCAGTTCCTCAGCGCCAGTCTCGTCGATCATCTGCTGGATACGTTTGGGTTTGTACACCTGCAACCCCGAAATGATGCGATCCGAGATGCCACTGTCATCATCGATAAAAGCGACCGGACGCATTACCCGCCCCATGCGTAAGGCCGCTACCAATTGATTACCCGCCGCACCGGCCCCGTAGATAGCCACCTTGATAAGGCCATCATCACGACTGGTGAAAGGCACGTGCTGCGCAGCGGTAAACCAGTCCCCCTGAAAGTACTGACGCATTGCCAAACGCAAGCCGCCAATGATGACCATGCTTAGCCACCAATAGTTGAATACGATTGAACGTGGCACCACCGTCTGGTGATTGCTGTACAAGTACACCACAAGGGCCAGCAACAACGCGGAGAGACTAACGGCCTTGATGATCGCAATAAGCGCATCATTGCCGAAATAACGCATGACTGCCCGGTACATGCCAAAGTGGATAAAAAGCGGGATGGCAATCACCGGCGCACTGAGAAAGAGCCACAAATGGACTACGAAGGGGTTGTTGAGGTCATCAAACCCGAGGCGCACGACAAATGCCAACCATAACGCCGCCCATACCAGAACGATGTCGGTCGCCACTTGCAAGAAACGTTTCTGCCTGCGCGGCAAGCCCACCAATCGGGCACGTAAACTATCCATAAACCCTTTTATACCTCAGTCCCTAGTACTGCCAGCAAAAAACGACAGTCATGTGAGTGTGCAGCAGCCCCATGAAACTACAGCGCCAGTCAATTATCACGCTTTCTCAAGCTCCCCCGCGTGAAACTTGATAGCCAGCAACACCAACGGAATATACGCCACCAGCAGCCCCAAAACGCCGTCAAACCCCAGGCCGACAAAGAGGGCGATAGGCAATAGCCACAACAAATTAATCGCCATCACCGTCAGCGTAACCGGCAAATGGCGCCCCGCTAGGCGGGATGCAAACTGATAGGCGTGACTGCGATGCGCTTCATAGACCTTGTCCCCACGCAACAGGCGTCGACCTAAAGTGAAGGTCGCATCAACAACGAATACGCCCAGCAAAATCAACCAGACCCAAAGCATCTCAGGTGCAGCCCACGCCGCCTGAAGCGACAAGATGCCAATCACCACTCCCAGGAAGCCACTCCCAGCATCGCCCATGAAAATGCGGGCGGGAGGGAAGTTCCAGTATAAAAACCCAAGCACCGAAACCGCCAACAGCATCGGTGCAAGCATGAGGTTTTCATGACCAGTCAGCCAGTACACCAGGCACGCGCCTGCACAAGCGCAGACGGCCTCGATGCTGGCAATACCGTCAATACCGTCCATGAAGTTATACAAGTTCAGCATCCAGACCAGATACAAGGCTGCCAGTAAGTGCCCGAACCAGCCAAGGTCCAATTCATTGCCGAAAAGACTGATCGTGGGCAGTCCTCCCATCCAGGCCAACGCCCAGATCGCTGCGCCAAAGTGGGCCAATAGACGCCAGCGCGCTGCGATATGACCATGATCGTCGAGAAAACCAACGACCGCGATCAACGCCCCAGCCCCCAACAATGGCCACGCGACACCCCAACTGATCCAGCCAGCAATAGCTACGACTACCAACGCCACCAGGTAGGTCAGTACGATTGCGACTCCCCCCCCTCGCGGCGTCGGTACAGAATGCGAACTGCGACCATTGGGAATGTCCATCAAACTACGCGATAGGGCATAACGGCGTAGGACCCAAGTCAATAGAAGCGATGCTGAGAGCACGGCGGTAAACACTAACCAAATGGTCATGTAGGAAACAGTTCCTGAAACAGATGCGGGCAAAAGGGCTTAGCATTCATTGCTGATCGACACTGACTGGCGCAGGCATCGCCCAGGCTGTACTGCCAAGAGCGGTGCCGGTGAGCATAGATTTCCGGTCATTTTTCGTTCCGCCTCAACGTCGCCTTCCTGAAAAGTGCTTCAAGGCGGTCGAACAAGTTCTCTTTGGAAAAATGCTCAAGGTAGTAACGCCTTCCCAAAAGGCCCATGCTCTCGAGCTCGGACTTGGGCAAGGCGCCCATAGTACGCACGATACTTGCCAGTCCCTGGGCATCGCCTGAACCACAGACCATGCCTGCCCCCGACCTGGTAACGACGTTGGCCGCTTCGCCGTCAATCATGGCGATCACGGGTTTTCCCGATGCCAGGTAAGCCTGGACCTTACCCGGGATGGTTTTCTCGAAAACGTCGTTTGTCCTTAACGAAACCAGCAGTGCGTCAGCCACGGCGAACAGCGCCGGCATTTTTTCCAAAGGGTGCCGGCCGAGCAGCAAGACGTTGTCCATGCGGTTTTCCGCCACATGCTTGGCCAACCATTGACTGGCTCGGCCATCCCCCACAATTACCCAACGCACGGGTAGGTCTGTCTTCACAGCCTTGACTGCAGCCATGATGGCCGGAAAATCCTGAGCATCACCGATATTGCCGGCAAAGAGGATCGTAAACACGGCATCGTCGCTCTGTAGCAGATCGGAAGACGCCTGTACCTCGCCGGAAAAATCATCCTCAGCCCAACTGGGAAAATACACGAGCCGATCTGCGCCCATTGCACGTGTACAGTATTGTTTGACGTTCTCCTCGAACGACCGCGACTGTAACAACAAGTAATCGGTACGGTTGTAGATCCAGGACACCACTTTGCCGACAAGCCCAAGCAGTCTGGGACTCTTGACAACCCCAACCGCCCTCAGGCTTTCCGGCCACAGATCCAACACCCAAATGAGTACCGGGGCCTTTTTCAAGCGGCCAAGCAACAGGGCCGGGATCGCCCCCATGATTGGCGATACCCCATACACAAAAATCGAATCGAATGACTCACCACGCAGTTTGTAACTGCCCACGATAGAGGCACTGCTGAAATACGAAAGGTAATTCAAGGCCAGCGTGAAGTTGCCCTTGCCGCGCGCCAGCATCGGCACCCTGATTACACGAGCCCCTCGAAAGTTCGAAAACTGCGCGGGCTCACGCCGAAAATCGGTAAAGACCTGCCCTTCCGGATAATTGGGCACGCCTGTGAGCACTGTCACCGCATGGCCTTTGGCGACAAAGCCTTCGACCATGTTGTTGATGCGCATATTTTCGGGCCAGAAGTACTGGGTCACCACCAGAATCTTGAGTGGCTTTTGCTGGGAGAGCATGTCCACTCAATATTGCTTCCATACAGTGCGCATGACGTAGTCACGGTAACTATGGATGATCCGAACGACTTTTTCAGCGACATTGGGCATGCTGTAATCCGCGACAAGCCGTAACGTCCGTTCTTGCCCCGCGGCCTGGCTTTCCAGAAGCTGCAAGCCTTGCATGGCGCGCTCGACTTCCAGACCGACCATCATGACCGCCGCCTCTTCCATCCCTTCCGGCCGCTCATGGGCCTCACGCAGATTCAGCGCGGGGAAATTGAGGATCGATGATTCTTCGTTGATGGTGCCGCTGTCCGACAACACCACTTTGGCTGTCAGTTGCAACTTGTTGTAGTCCTTGAACCCCAACGGCTTGAGCAATTGCACATTCTTGTGGAAGCTAACGCCCATGGCATCGACGCGCTTTTGCGTACGAGGGTGAGTGGTCACGATCACCGGCAAGTCGTAATGCGCAGCAACGGTGTTCAATACTTCGACCAACTTGAGGAAGTTCTTGTCGGAATCAATATTCTCTTCGCGATGCGCACTCACGACGAAAAACTTGCCGGCCTCCAAGCCAAGCCGCCCCAGTACATCCGAAGCCTCGATGCCATCGCGGTAGTAATTGAGCACTTCAAACATAGGACTGCCCGTCTTTATCACCCTGTCCGGCGGCAGCCCTTCGCTCAACAGGTAATCACGCGCAATGCTGCTGTAGGTCAGGTTGATGTCAGCGGTGTGATCAACAATGCGGCGATTGATTTCTTCAGGCACGCGCATGTCAAAACAGCGATTGCCGGCTTCCATGTGAAATGTCGGGATCTTACGACGCTTGGCCGGGATCACAGCCATGCAGCTGTTGGTATCACCGAGGATCAAGAGGGCTTCGGGTTTCACCTCCTCCAGCACCTGATCCACCGCAATGATCACGTTGCCGATCGTTTGCGCACCACTTGCGCCAGCAGCGTTGAGAAAATGGTCAGGCTTGCGAATACCGAGGTCCTGGAAAAAAATCTCGTTCAATTCGTAATCGTAGTTCTGCCCGGTATGCACCAGAATGTGTTCACAGTGTTCGTCAAGCTTGGCAATCACTCGTGACAATCGAATGATTTCAGGGCGTGTCCCCACAACCGTGACAACTTTCATTTTTTTCATTTCAACACTCTTCCAGAATCATTGGCATCGGCGCCGTCCGCCCCATGCATTGCCTGAGGCACCCATGCTCAGGCTTGAGTACCCACCGGCATTGCAAAGGTGTCCGGGCGCTCACGATCAAAGATCTCGTTGGCCCAGAGCATGACAATCATCTCTTCCTCCCCGACATTGGTAATGTCGTGAGTCCAGCCTGGCACCGTTTCCACTATCCGCGGCTGCTCACCCTCGGTAAACAGCTCATAAAACTCCCCTGATACTATATGGCGAAAGCGAAAGCAGGCCTTGCCTTTGATTACCAGGAATTTCTCGGTCTTGGAGTGGTGGTAATGACCGCCACGCGTCACGCCAGGGTGGGCAGTGAAATAGGAAAATTGCCCACTGTCCCGCGTCTTCAGCATTTCAACAAAAACACCGCGCGGGTCACCGTACTTCGGAACGTCGTAGGTAAATTGCTCGACCGGCAGGTAACTGACGTAGGTCGAGTAAAGTGCTCGCACGAGGCCTGTGCCCACAGCCTCGCTGATCAGCGTGTCGCGACTGTCGCGAAACGCATGCAACTGATCCGCCAACTCGCCCACAGAAATGCTGTACACCGGGGACACCTGAGCTACTGAGTCCTGAGGCGAGCCGGCGTCCATTAGCTGAGTGAAACAGTCGACCACATCGTCGATGTAAACCAGGCTGACCATCGCGTGTCGATCATTGACCTGGATCGGCAGACCTCGGGTGATGTTGTGGCAGAAAGTCGCCACGGCCGAGTTGTAATCAGGCCGAGCCCATTTTCCAAACACGTTGGGCAGGCGCAGGACATGAACCTTGGAACCGTGGCTCGCCTGTAGATCGTGCAACGCATGCTCAGCAGCCAGCTTGCTGATACCGTAAGCATTATCTCGATCCGCCTGCGTCGAGGAGGTGTAAAGCACGGGAGTGGGCTTGCCACTCATTTTGATCGCGTCGCACAGGGCCAAGGTCAAGTCAGTGTTGCCCACCTTGAACTCATCGGACAATTGCGGACGATTGACCCCTGCAAGGTGGAAGACAAAATCGACCTCGGCAACCAGCGCGGGCAATTGAGAGATGCTGTTATCACGGGTGAAGGCGACCACGTCGATATCATTGCGCTCACTTAAATGCGCAATCAGGTTCCTACCGACAAAACCGTTGGCGCCGGTGATCAGTACCTTCATCACTCACTCCTCCGGCGTAGCGAGTTCGCCACGCTGGATCGCCTTCATGAACTCAAGCTTGAGCAGCAGCCGTTGCATGCCGGCCACATCCAACCTTTCAGTGTTATGAGAGTTGTAGTCTTCCGTGCGAGAGATTTTTTCTTCCCCCTGCTCCACGAATTTCGAATAGTTCAAGTCACGCAGATCAGGGGGGATGCGGTAGTAATCCCCCTTGTCTTCAGCGCAAGCCATTTCTTCACGGCTCAGCAACGCTTCAAACAACTTTTCGCCATGACGAGTGCCGATAACCTGAATAGGATGCTCAGGCTTGCCGACCATTGCGGTCAAGGCCTTGGCCAGGGTTTCAACTGTCGCCGCCGGTGCCTTCTGAACAAAAAGATCACCATTGCGACCATGTTCAAAAGCATACAACACAAGGTCTACGGCATCAGCCAGCGTCATCATGAAGCGAGTCATGCTCGGGTCGGTCAACGTCAACGCGTTACCTGCACGAATCTGCTCGATGAACAAAGGAATTACAGAACCCCGTGACGCCATGACGTTACCGTAGCGAGTACCGCAGATAACTGTCTTTGCATCATCCACGTTACGAGATTTGGCAATCATGACTTTTTCCATCATGGCCTTGGAGATACCCATGGCATTGATGGGGTAGACAGCCTTGTCGGTACTCAGGCAAACCACTCGTTTGACCGAATTCTGGATAGCGGCTTCCAGGACATTTTCAGTGCCAATAACGTTGGTCTTGACCGCCTCCATGGGATGAAACTCACAGGAAGGCACCTGCTTCAGCGCGGCAGCGTGAAAAATGTAATCCACGCCGCGAGTGGCATTGAGAACGCTCTGGTAGTCGCGCACATCACCTATGTAAAACTTCAGCTTGGTGTCGGCATAGCGCTTGCGCATGTCGTCCTGCTTCTTCTCATCGCGACTGAAGATGCGGATTTCTGCGATACCACTGTCGAGGAAACGCTTGAGGACGGCGTTGCCGAATGAACCGGTGCCACCGGTGATTAGAAGCGTTTTTCCGCTGAACATAGTAAGTCCTAAAGCAACGCGCACAGCACGACAAGCTTCTAGTCGGCCACTCACCTCAATGCCTGCAGACCAACAAAGCCAACATGCCGCCCCGGAATACTCAACGGTGAAGAGGTTCAAGGAAAACGTCGAAGCTCGTTAGCAAACAGCCCGAAAAATAAGCTTTGTGTGGTGCAGTTAAAGATGAAGGGCATGGAAATTGGTGGCTATTTTAAGGCCTGCGTCCTTAAAGTCAAAAGCGAACACAGATGCGTGAGGGCATGCCTCAACGGTAATGAGAGGACGGGAACCAGACCCGACACCTTGGGGGATTAACGCCTACTGGTTATTGATGTGACATGACGAAAGTTTTCATACAGATAAACGCTCAACAGCCTGATCAGTACAGTAAAGACTCTCACCTTAAAACAGGAGGAATAACTCAGACTTATGTCAGGTTACGTCTACCAAGAGAATAGAACGCCGCAGGGTTCAAGCATTAGACTACGGCAGCCCCCAAGCACATACCGATCAAGCCTTCTGACGGGTTTTCTTACGACCGAACACGACCGCTATCGCCGGACCAACGATCATTCCCACCAGCAACGCCAATAAGGTGAAAACTGAAACTGGCAGCTCAACCGTGGACCAACCGAAAAACGACAGTGTTGCACCTTGCTGATTCTCGAGCACAAAAAAAACGACGACGAGCGCGAAGAACAAAACAGATACAATCGATGCAAAGCGCCTGAGTCTAGCCATAACGTTCTCCTGAAAGTCAATCAGACGCCTTCTTCCTCGTCTTCGTTCACCCGATCACGCAATTCCTTCCCCGGCTTGAAATGAGGTACGAATTTGCCGTCAAGACTGACGGACTGGCCGGTTTTTGGATTACGGCCCACACGCGGTGCGCGATAGTGAAGTGAAAAACTCCCAAACCCACGGATCTCAATGCGATCACCGGTCGCCAGGCATTGGGACATTTGCTCAAGCATAGTCTTGATAGCCAGCTCGACATCCTTGGATGAGAGCAGCCCTTGATGGGTGACAATTCGTTCGATCAACTCCGACTTCGTCATATTTTTCCCTTCTTTTTCAAGCAGCTAGGAAAAGCGCTTCGAAGGTTTTAGCATGACTTGATGAATTTGAACAGCCCGTTAGACAACTTATCTGCAGGACCGATGGCAACCTCCTATAGGCGCATTCCATCATCAATTACAGATAACCAGCATGGTGCGAGTTACTGCGCCGGCGGGGTTCCAGCCGAACAGGTAGTCGCCCTCTTCGTCCGCGGCGTCGCTGGACTTGGTGATGACCCTGTACCCCTGCATCTTGCACTCTCGTGCAGCGCGCTTTTCACACTTCTCCCACTTGTTACCCAGGCCCGAGCAATCGATCTCGATGCCGCCGACGCCGCGCTTGGCGTGGGTCTTCGCGCTGGTGGTGGAGCAGCCCGCAAGCACGACCACTGCGAGCATTACGATAAGCCTGTTCATTCAAATCCTTATTGAAGCGACAACAAGAGAACCGCTTTTTTCTTAAGACTACAATCAGTTCTGACACTGAGCTATACGCCTTGGTTCTCGGTGTTGATTCAACGAATTTCAGGCACAAAAAAGGGCGACCGAAGTCGCCCTTTTTCTATGGCCTGACAGAACTTAGTTCTGCTTAGCCATTGCTTCGCGCAGCAGGGAGGCCATGGTGGTCTCGCCTGGTGCAGCTTCCGGAGCCGATTTCAGGCTCTGGATTGCTTCTTTCTCTTCCACTTCGTCTTTCGACTTGATGGAGAGTTGGATTACGCGGCTCTTGCGGTCAACGCTGATGATCTTGGCTTCTACTTCCTGGCCTTCCTTCAGAACGTTGCGCGCGTCTTCAACGCGGTCACGGCTGATTTCGGAGGCTTTCAGAGTCGCTTCGATATCGTCGGCCAGAACGATGATGGCGCCTTTGGCGTCAACTTCTTTCACAGTGCCTTTAACGATGGCGCCTTTGTCGTTCTCTTGAACGTACTCGGAGAACGGATCGCTTTCCAGTTGCTTGATGCCCAGGGAGATGCGCTCGCGCTCTGGGTCAACCGACAGGATAACGGTGTCCAGCTCGTCGCCCTTCTTGAAACGACGAACAGCTTCTTCGCCCACTTCGTTCCAGGAGATGTCGGACAGGTGAACCAGGCCGTCGATGCCGCCGTCCAGACCAATGAAGATACCGAAATCGGTGATCGACTTGATGGTGCCGGAGATTTTATCGCCCTTGTTGAACTGGCCAGAGAAATCTTCCCATGGGTTAGATTTGCACTGCTTGATGCCCAGGGAGATACGACGACGCTCTTCGTCGATGTCCAGAACCATAACTTCCACTTCGTCGCCGACCTGTACGACTTTCGAAGGGTGGATGTTTTTGTTGGTCCAGTCCATTTCGGAAACGTGTACCAGGCCTTCCACGCCTTCTTCCAGCTCAGCGAAGCAGCCGTAGTCGGTCAGGTTGGTCACACGCGCGGTAACGCGAGTGCTTTCTGGGTAACGGGCTTTGATAGCAACCCATGGATCTTCACCCAGTTGCTTCAGGCCCAGGGAAACACGGTTGCGCTCGCGATCGTATTTCAGAACCTTGACATCGATCTCGTCGCCAACATTGACGATTTCGGAAGGATGCTTGATACGCTTCCAAGCCATGTCGGTAATGTGCAGCAGGCCATCGACGCCACCCAGATCGACGAATGCGCCGTAATCGGTGAGGTTCTTGACGATACCTTTGACTTGTTGGCCTTCCTGCAGGGATTCCAGCAGAGCTTCACGCTCGGCGGAGTTCTCTGCTTCCAGGACGCTGCGACGGGAAACGACAACGTTGTTGCGCTTCTGGTCGAGTTTGATGACCTTGAATTCGAGTTCTTTGCCTTCCAGGTGCGTGGTGTCGCGCACAGGACGAACGTCGACCAAAGAACCTGGCAGGAACGCACGGATGCCGTTAACGTCGACAGTGAAGCCGCCTTTAACCTTACCGTTGATAACGCCCTTGACCACTTCTTCAGCTGCGAAGGCTGCTTCGAGAACAATCCAGCATTCAGCGCGCTTGGCTTTTTCACGGGACAGCTTGGTTTCACCGAAACCGTCTTCAACCGAGTCCAGAGCAACGTGAACTTCGTCACCGACATTGATTGTCAGATCACCAGCATCGTTGTAGAACTGTTCCAGCGGGATCAGAGCTTCAGACTTCAGACCAGCGTGAACGGTTACCCAGCGAGCTTGGTAATCGATATCAACGATAACACCGGTGATGATGGAGCCTGCCTGAAGGTTCAGGGTTTTTAGGCTTTCTTCAAAGAGTTCCGCAAAGCTTTCGCTCATTTTAATTCCTGTTGATAAGGGCGAAGAATACGCCCATCTCCACACCCCAGACGGTGTGGGTCAGTTTCAGTTAAAAGAAGCCACCACAGGACTATGACTGGTCCCCTGCGGCCTTCTTGATCACCCGGCGATATCGCGAATGGCGATTTCACTCAAGATGCGTTCCAGCACCTGCTCGATGGACAGCTCCGTGGAATCCAGCTGTATGGCATCAGCCGCCGGCTTGAGCGGGGCTACTGCGCGCTGGGTATCACGCTCATCGCGTGCACGGATCTCATCTAGCAGACTCGACAGACTAACACCATCGACTTTGCCCTTCAACTGCAAGTAGCGGCGGCGAGCCCGCTCCTCGGCGCTGGCGGTCAAGAAAATCTTCAAGGGTGCGTCGGGAAACACCACGGTTCCCATGTCACGGCCATCGGCGACCAGGCCCGGCGGCTCCTGGAACGCCCTCTGGCGCTGCAGCAGCGCATCACGCACGGCCGGCAGCGCGGCAACCTGGGAAGCCCACGAACCGACTTGTTCGTTACGCAGGTCATCCGTCACATCGTCTCCTTCGAGGATGATGCGCTGGGGATGACCTTCCGTCGCACCGACGAACTGCACATCGAGGTGCGCTGCCAGCAGCTTCAGGGATTCTTCGTTGGTCAGGTCGACGCCATGGTTGCGTGCGGCGAATGCCAGCAGGCGGTACAGCGCGCCGGAATCCAGCAGGCACCAGCCCAGGCGCTCGGCCAGGATGCCGGCGATCGTGCCTTTGCCCGAGCCGCTTGGCCCGTCGATGGTAATCACCGGTGCTTTGATATTCACAATTGAGCCTCTTGGGCAACACGGATGCCGACTTGGGCACACAGTGTAAGAAAGTTCGGAAAAGACGTAGCAACATTGGCGCAGTCACGGATACGAATCGGCGTCGCCGCCCGCAGGGAGGCCACACTGAACGCCATGGCAATCCGGTGATCACCATGGGCATGGACTTCACCACCGCCTATCAGGCCACCGTCAATGATAATCCCATCGGCGGTGGGTTCACACTTCACCCCCAGCGCCAACAGACCATCGGCCATGACCTGGATACGGTCGGACTCCTTCACGCGCAGCTCTTGAGCCCCACGCAACACGGTTCGCCCCTCGGCACAGGCCGCCGCGACGAAGAGCACCGGAAATTCATCGATCGCCAACGGCACCAGCGCTTCGGGAATCTCGATCCCCTTCAACGCTGCCGCGCGCACCCGCAGATCTGCGACGGGCTCGCCACCTACCTCACGCTGGTTTTCCAGCGTGATATCCGCGCCCATCAGCCGCAGAATATCGATCACGCCGGTACGCGTCGGATTGACACCGACGTGCTCCAGCAACAGCTCAGAACCCTCGGCAATCGAAGCCGCCACCAGAAAGAACGCCGAAGAAGATATATCCCCCGGCACTTCAATATGGGTAGCCGCCAGCGCATGACCGGACTCCACGGATGCCGTCGCCCCCTCCACCGCCACCGGATAACCAAAACCGCGCAACATGCGTTCAGTATGGTCACGGGTCGGAGCAGGCTCGGTCACCACAGTTTTACCTTCAGCGTACAACCCGGCCAGCAGCAGGCAGGATTTGACCTGGGCACTGGCCATCGGCATCGCGTAAGCCAGGCCTTTCAACGACTGCCCACCACGAATGGTCAGCGGCGGACGCCCTTCCGGCCCCGTCTCGATCACCGCGCCCATTTCCCGCAGAGGCTTGGCCACGCGACTCATCGGGCGCTTGGACAGGGACGCGTCGCCGGTCAGCACACTGTCAAAGCTCTGCGCTGCCAACAAACCAGACAGCAACCGCATGGAAGTACCGGAGTTACCGAGATAAATCGGCCCCGGCGCCGGTTTCAAGCCATGCAGCCCCACGCCATGAATGGTCACACGCCCATGGTGCGGACCTTCGATCACCACGCCCATGTCGCGAAACGCCTGCAAGGTCGCCAGGGCATCTTCGCCCTCAAGGAAACCTTCGACCTCAGTCACACCCTCAGCCAACGAACCCAGCATGATCGACCGATGGGAGATCGACTTGTCGCCCGGCACCCGAATGCGCCCGCTCAAGCGGCCACCCGGTTCGGCGAGGAAGGTCAGCTCATCAGCGGTCACAGCGGTTTCCATGTAGGCCCGGCGCGCCAGGATCTTGCTGAAATGCTCACGCGCCACCCGCGCACGGGTAAATACGCCCAATAATTGATGGCCATCTCCGGCATCAACCGCGTCGCGCAAGGCATCGAGGTCGCCGCGGAAGGTGTCCAGGGTGCGCAACACCGCTTCGCGATTGGCGAGGAAGATGTCGTGCCACATCACCGGGTCGCTGCCGGCAATCCGCGTGAAGTCGCGGAAACCACCGGCGGCGTAACGGAAAATATCGAGGTTCTCATTACGCTTGGCCAACGAGTCCACCAGGCCAAATGCGAGCAAATGCGGCAGATGGCTGGTTGCAGCCAACACTTCGTCGTGACGCTCGACCTGCATATGCTCGACATCCGCACCCAGCTCACGCCACAGACGGTCCACCACCGCCAGTGCAGCCGGATCGGTTTGCTCCAGCGGCGTCAGGATGACTTTATGGCGACGGAACAGCTGCGCATTGGACGCCTCTACTCCGCTCTGTTCGGAGCCCGCAATCGGATGACCCGGCACAAAGCGCGCCGGCATACCACCAAAGGCCCGTTGCGCCGCGCGCACCACATTGCCTTTGGCACTGCCGACATCCGTCAGTATCGCCTGCCCCAAGTCCATGCCGGCCAGTACGCCGAGCAATTTCTCCATGGCCAGGATCGGCACGGCCAACTGGATCACATCAGCGCCCTGGCAGGCGAGCGCCAGGTCCGCTTCACAGCGATCCACCACCCCCAACTCAACCGCCAACTTGCGCGATTGCGGGTCCAGGTCCACACCAACCACTTCGCTACACAGCCCACTTTCACGCAGGCCTTTGGCGAAGGAGCCGCCGATCAACCCCAGACCGACCACCACCAGGCGACCGATCATAGGCACAGCAGGTTTCAATGCAGTGACATCAACCACGGGCCAGAACCTTGGCCAGCGCCTCCAGGAAGCGGGCGTTTTCTGCCGGCAGACCGATGGTAATGCGCAGGTGGTTCGGCATGCCGTAGTTGGCGGTCGGACGCACAATGACGCCTTCGCGCAACAGGCCCTGGAATACCGGCGCAGCGACCTGGCCGAGGTCGACACAAATGAAGTTGCCCTTGGACGGAATCCAGCCCAGGCCCAACTCACGGAAGCCTTCCTGCAACTGCAGCATGCCGCTTTCGTTGAGGCGACGGCCTTCTTCCAGGTACTCGGCATCCTTCACCGCCGCACAGGCTGCAGCCAGCGCGAGGCTGTTGACGTTGAACGGCTGACGCACACGGTTCAGCACGTCGGCAACCACTGCCGTGGACAAACCGTAGCCGACTCGCAGCGATGCCAGGCCATAAGCCTTGGAGAACGTGCGCGAAACCAGCAGGTTCGGGTACGCCGCCAGGAAATCCAGGCCGTTCGGCAGATCACTGCCTTCGGCGTACTCGATGTATGCCTCGTCCAGCACGACCAACACATGCTCCGGCACGTCTTGCAGGAAGTCGCTCAGCGCTTGTGCGTCGAACCAGGTGCCGGTCGGGTTGTTAGGGTTCGCGATAAACACGACGCGGGTCTGGGCATCAATGGCCGCCAGCATGGCCGGCAGGTCATGACCCCACTCTTTCGCGGGGACCACTTTCGCATCAGCGCCCACCGCCTGGGTCACGATCGGATAGACCGCAAACGCATGCTCGCTGAACACCGCATTCAAACCTGGCGCCAGATACGCACGACCAACCAGCTCAAGAATGTCGTTGGAGCCATTGCCCAGGGTGACCTGGTTCAGCTCGACACCGCACTTTTGTGCCAGCAGAGACTTCAAGGCAAAGCCGTTACCATCGGGATAGCGGGTCAGCTCAGCCAACTCTTCACGAATCGCCGCCAACACCTTCGGGCTCGGGCCCAGCGGGTTTTCGTTACTGGCCAGCTTGACGATGTTCGCCGGATCCAGGTTCAACTCACGCGCCAGCTCATCCACAGGCTTGCCCGGAACGTAAGGCGACAGTTGTTGCACGCCCGGCTGAGCCAGGGTGAGGAAGTTGCCACTCATGTTAAAGCCTCACAAAACCGCTTTCGGGTAAGAGCCCAGCACCTTGAGTGCCACGGCTTCCTGACTGATTTTCTCCAGCACACCCTTGACCAGCGGGTCGCGGTGATGGCCGATGAAGTCGATAAAGAACACGTAAGTCCATTTACCGCTGCGCGAAGGACGAGTCTCGATGCGCGTCAGGTCAATCCCGTTATCATGGAACGGCACCAGCAGCTCATGCAGCGCGCCAGGCTTGTTGCTCATGGAGACAATGATCGAGGTCTTGTCGTCGCCAGTGGGCGGCACTTCCTGGCTGCCGATCATCAGGAAGCGCGTGGAGTTGTCCGGGCGGTCCTCGATTTTCTCGGCCAGGCGCGTCAGGCCGTACAGCCCAGCGGCCATATCACCGGCGATGGCCGCCGAATTCCACTCACCCTTGACCCGCTTGGCGGCCTCGGCGTTGCTGGAGACAGCTACCCGCTCGACATTCGGATAATGCGCGTCCAGCCACTTGCGGCACTGGGCCAGGGACTGGGCGTGGGAGTAGATGCGGCTGATACTGTCGGTCTTGGTATTCTCGCCCACCAGCAGGTGATGGTGGATGCGCAGCTCGACTTCGCCGCAGATGACCATGTCGTGTTCGAGGAAGCTGTCCAGCGTGTGGTTGACCGCGCCTTCGGTGGAGTTTTCCACCGGCACCACGCCAAAATTCACCGCGCCGGCCGCCACTTCACGGAACACTTCATCGATCGCCGCCATTGGCTTGCTGATCACCGCGTGACCGAAGTGCTTCATGGCAGCCGCTTGGGTGAAAGTGCCCTCGGGACCCAGATAAGCCACTTTCAGCGGTTGTTCCAGCGCCAGGCACGAAGACATGATTTCGCGGAACAACCGCGCCATCTCTTCGTTGCCCAGTGGGCCCTTATTACGCTCCATGACACGCTTGAGCACCTGGGCTTCACGCTCGGGACGGTAGAACACCGGCACTTCGCCTTCGGCCAGGGAGGCCATCTTCACCCGTGCCACTTCCTGGGCGCACCGCGCGCGCTCACTGATCAGCTCCAGGACTTTCTCGTCCAGGCTGTCAATGCGCACGCGCAGGGCCTTGAGTTCTTGCTCAGACATTAGCCGTGTTCCTTTTCGAACGCTGCCATGTAGTCAACCAGCGCGTTGATCGCGTGGATGTCGACGGCATTGTAGATGGAGGCGCGCATGCCACCGACCGAACGGTGCCCCTTGAGGTTCAGCAGGCCACGCTCTTCGGCACCGACCAGGAACGGCTTGTCCAGGCGATCATCAGCCAGGCGGAACGGCACGTTCATCCAGGAGCGATCAGTCAGGTTGATCGGGTTGCTGTACAGGCCGCTGGCGTCGATGAAGTCGTACAGGACGCGCTTCTTCTCTTCGTTGAGCTTACCCATGGCGGCGACACCGCCCTGCTCTTTCAGCCACTCGAACACCAGGCCGGAGAGGTACCAGGCAAACGCTGGCGGAGTGTTGTACATCGAGCCGTTATCGGCCGCGACCTTGTAGTTGAGCATGGTCGGGCACAGCGAACGGGCGCGACCCAACAGGTCCTCACGGATGATGTTGACCAGGATGCCGCTCGGGCCGATGTTCTTCTGGGCGCCAGCGTAGATCATGCCGTACTTGGACACATCGATAGGGCGCGAGAGAATGTCCGAGGACATGTCGCACACCAGCGGAACGTCACCGACTTCCGGCACCCAATCAAACTCCAGGCCGCCGATGGTTTCGTTCGCGACGTAGTGCACGTAGGCCGCGTCCTTCGACAGATTCCACTCGTTCTGACCGGGAATGGCGAAGTAGTCGTACGGCTTGGCGGTACCCGCGACATTGACGTGACCGTAACGCGAGGCCTCTTCAATAGCCTTCTGACCCCAGATACCCGTGTCGATATAGTCAGCCGTGCCGTCTTCCGGCAGCAGGTTCAGCGGGATCTGGGCGAACTGCTGGCTGGCGCCGCCCTGCAGGAACAACACTTTGTAGTTGGATGGGATGTCCAGCAAGTCACGCAGATCCTGCTCGGCCTTGGTGGCGATGGACACGAACTCATCGCTGCGATGGCTCATTTCCATCACGGAGAGGCCTTTTCCATGCCAGTCGAGGAGTTCACCCTGCGCACGCTGCAGGACTGCTTCAGGAAGCGCCGCGGGACCGGCACAGAAGTTATAGGCTCTCTTGCTCACATCCAATCTCACTCTGATTTGGTGGGGCTGCAATCATGTTCGGCAACAACCTTTCTCTGGAGCGAACCCTTGTGGGAGCTGGCTTGCCTGCGATAAGGGCACCTCGGTAGCGCAGTGATACCGCGGCGCTGCCATCGCAGGCAAGCCAGCTCCCACATTGACCGCGTCCAGCCAAAGGACGTGCTATTTCACAAGGGACAAACAACAAGGGGGCGAATCTTCATCCGCCCCCTGTGTGTCCGCTTATTCCTGCGGTTCTTCTTCGTCTGCGGCAGCGTCGAGGGTTGGCTCGTCGACGTTGTCATCGCCTGCTGCGATCACCTCGCCTTCGAATTCCTCGCCTTCCAGCTCTTCGCCTTCGACTTCCGATGGCTCCTGGACACGCTCCAGGCCGACCAGTTTCTCGTCCTTGGCCAGCTTGATCAGGGTGACGCCCTGGGTATTACGGCCCAGGCTCGACACTTCAGCCACACGGGTACGTACCAGGGTGCCCTGGTCGGAAATCAGCATGATCTCCTCGCCATCGAGCACCTGGACCGCGCCGACCAGACGGCCATTGCGGTCGTTGCTGACCATGGCGATCACGCCTTGGCCGCCACGCTTATACTCCGGGAACTCGCTGATGGCGGTGCGTTTGCCATAACCGCGCTCGGAAGCGGTGAGGATCTGGCTGCCTTCTTCCGGGATCAGCATCGAAATCAGCTTCTGCCCTTCTGGCAGGCGCATGCCGCGCACACCGCGGGCGGTACGGCCCATGGCGCGAACGTCGGATTCCTTGAAGCGCGTGACCTTGCCGCCGTCGGAGAACAGCATGACTTCACGCTCGCCATCGGTGATGGCCGCAGAGATCAGCACGTCGCCTTCGTCCAGCTCCAGGGCGATCAGGCCCACGCTGCGCTGACGGCTGAAGGATTCCAGCGGGGTCTTCTTCACGGTGCCTTTGGCGGTGGCCATGAAGATGAAGTGACCTTCGGTGTATTCCTCGACCGGCAGCATGGTGGTGATGTATTCATCACTGTCCAGTGGCAGCAGGTTGACCAGTGGGCGACCACGGGCAGCACGGGACGCTTCCGGGATTTCGTAGGTTTTCAGCCAGTACACCTTGCCTTTGCTGGAGAACAGCAGCAGCGTGGTGTGGCTGTTGGCGACCAACAGGTGAGCAATGTAGTCCTCATCCTTCACGCCGGTCGCCGATTTACCTTTACCACCACGACGCTGGGCCTGGTACGCAGCCAATGGCTGGGTCTTGGCGTAGCCACCGTGGGAGATGGTCACCACACGCTCTTCTTCCGGGATCATGTCACCCAGGGTCAGGTCGAGGCGCGCATCGAGGATTTCGGTACGGCGCACGTCACCGTATTCGGCGCGGATCACTTCCAGTTCTTCGCGAATCACTTCCATCAGGCGCACGGCGCTGCTGAGGATGCGGATCAACTCGCCGATCTGGTTGAGGATCTCCTGGTACTCGGCCAGCAGCTTCTCGTGCTCCAGACCGGTCAGGCGGTGCAGGCGCAACTCCAGGATGGCCTGGGCCTGTTCCGGCGACAGGAAGTACTTGCCTTCGCGCAGACCGTATTGCGGGTCCAGGGTCTCCGGACGGCACGAGTCGGCGCCGGCACGTTCAACCATGGCCACCACGGCGCTGGATTCCCAAGGCGTGCTGATCAACGCTTCCTTGGCTTCCGACGGGGTTGGCGAGGCCTTGATCAGGGCGATTACCGGGTCGATGTTCGACAGCGCAACTGCCTGGCCTTCCAGGATGTGGCCGCGCTCGCGGGCCTTGCGCAGTTCGAACACGGTGCGGCGTGTGACCACTTCGCGACGGTGACGCACGAAGGCTTCCAGCAGGTCCTTGAGGTTCAGGATGCGCGGGCGGCCGTCGATCAACGCAACCACGTTGATACCAAACACGCTTTGCAGCTGGGTCTGGGCATAGAGGTTGTTGAGGATCACCTCAGGCACTTCGCCACGACGCAGTTCGATCACCACGCGCATACCGTCTTTGTCGGACTCGTCGCGCAGTTCGGTGATGCCTTCGAGCTTCTTCTCTTTGACCAGCTCGGCGATCTTCTCGATCAGGCGCGCTTTGTTCAGCTGGTACGGCAGTTCGGTGATAACGATCTGCTGGCGGCCACCGACCTTGTCGATGTCTTCGATGATCGAGCGGGCGCGCATGTAAATGCGGCCGCGACCGGTGCGGTAGGCTTCGATGATGCCGGCGCGACCGTTGATGATCGCGGCAGTCGGGAAGTCCGGGCCGGGGATGTATTGCATCAGCTCATCGACGGTCAGCTCCGGGTTGTCGATGAGGGCCAGGCAACCGTCGATGACTTCACCGAGGTTGTGCGGCGGGATGTTGGTGGCCATGCCCACGGCGATACCGCTGGAACCGTTGACCAGCAGGTTGGGGATCTTGGTCGGCATGACCGCCGGGATCATTTCGGTGCCGTCGTAGTTCGGCACCCAGTCCACGGTTTCTTTATGCAGGTCGGCCAGCAGCTCATGCGCCAGCTTGGTCATGCGCACTTCGGTGTATCGCATGGCCGCGGCGTTGTCGCCGTCGACCGAACCGAAGTTGCCCTGGCCGTCTACCAGCAGGTAGCGCAGGGAAAACGGCTGGGCCATCCGAACGATGGTGTCGTACACCGCAGTGTCGCCGTGAGGGTGATACTTACCGATCACGTCACCGACAACACGGGCAGATTTCTTGTACGGCTTGTTCCAGTCGTTACCCAGCTCGCTCATCGCGAACAGCACACGCCGGTGCACGGGCTTCAAGCCATCGCGCGCATCAGGCAGTGCCCGACCGACAATTACGCTCATCGCGTAGTCGAGGTAGGACTGTTTCAGCTCGTCTTCGATATTGACCGGGAGGATTTCTTTGGCCAGTTCGCCCATGAGAAGCCTGATTCCTTTTTCGGGTGAAACCTCGTCACATCCATATGGGACGAACGAAGCTCGCCGCTGCCGGCAGAGTGCCTGACAACGACTTACGACAAATCAACGAGTTATGACACGGATCTGCACGTTATAGGCCACCCCTCGGGGCGACCCTGGAAACCGCCGGATGTTATCACAATCGCCGCCACGCACCTATCCCCCTGATGCGCATGGAGCATAGTAAGTTGACGGATGACAGGCTTGAGGGCGACGAGAGGGGCTCAGAGGCAGGGTCGTGCTATTTTTTGAAGGCAGATCCGAAGGTTTTCTTGACTTATAGACCCCTTCGCGAGCAAGCCCGCGCCCACATTTGAGTGGTGAACACATTCAAAATGTGGGAGCGGGCTTGCTCGCGAATGCAATCGGACAGGCGCCAACGCCCTCAATGCAGGCGTTTACGGCACATCAACTTGGCCAGCTTGGCGGTGTCCGGCCGTTCGACGATGCCTTTTTCGGTCACGATCACGTCAATCAGGTCGGCCGGGGTCACGTCAAACACTGGATTGAAGGCGACGACATCCGCGGCGAAGCGCTGGCCGGCGACTTCCAGCAACTCACCGGCGTCGCGCTCTTCCAGCGCTACGTCATCGCCAGTTGCCATCATCATGTCCAGGGTCGAACTCGGCGCCACCACCATGAACCGCACGCCGTGGTGCATGGCACACACTGCCAACTGGTACGTCCCGATCTTGCTGATCACGTCGCCATTGGCGGCAATGCAATCAGCACCGACGATCACCCAGGTCACGCCTTTGGTCTTGAGGATATGCGCGCCAGCGGAATCGGCATTCACCGTCACCGGGATGCCCTCGCCCGCCAGCTCCCAGGCGGTCAGCCGCGAACCTTGCAGCCAGGGCCGGGTTTCATTGACGTAGACCTGCTCGACCATGCCTTCCAGATAGGCCGCACGAATCACCCCGAGCGCCGTACCCACACCGCCGGTCGCCAGGGCGCCAGCGTTGCCGTGGGTGAGGATCGCCTGGGCATTGCCCTGGTGCTTGCGGATCAAATCGACCCCCAGTTGAGCCATGGTGAGATTGGCTTCGCGATCACTTTCATGGATGGCAATGGCTTCTGCTTCAAGCACCGCCAGCGGGTCGGCGTGCTTTTTGACGCGATCCAGGCGGTCACGCATGCGTTTCAACGCCCAGAACAGGTTCGACGCGGTCGGTCGGGTATCGGCTAACAGTGCATAGTCTTCTTCCCACGCTGCCTGCCAGTCACCGCCCTCGGCGATCCGCTCACGCGCCGCCAGCACCAGGCCATACGCCGCGCTGATACCAATGGCCGGTGCACCGCGCACCACCATCGAACGAATGGCCGCCGCCACATCATCGACCGTAGAGCAAGCCACCCAGCTTTCCCGGGACGGCAAGGCACGCTGATCGAGCAGGTACAGCGCGCCATCACGCCAATCGATGGCCTTCACTTTCTCCGCTGCCAACAGTCGATCGCGCATCCCTTACTCCGCACTCATAAACAAAGCCGCCGATTATAGCGGTCCGCCAGCCAGGACGCTCGGGTATACTTCGCCCTTCTTTTATAGCTGCCTGGGAAGAAGCCTGCGATGACCGCCACTGCCGCCCCGCTCGACTTATTGTTGCTGCCTACATGGCTGGTGCCTGTCGAACCCGCTGGCGTGGTGCTCAAGGAACATGGCCTGGGCATTCGCGATGGGCGCATTGCCTTTATCGGGCCACGGGCGGCAGCGCTCAAGCTGGTGGCCAACGAAGTGCGCGAACTGCCGGGCATGCTGCTCAGCCCCGGCCTGATCAACGCCCACGGACATGCGGCGATGAGCCTGTTTCGCGGCATGGCCGACGACCTGCCGCTGATGACCTGGCTGGAAAAACACATCTGGCCTGCCGAGGCCAAGTGGGTCGATGAAGCCTTTGTGCGCGATGGCACCGACCTGGCCATCGCCGAACAGCTCAAGGGCGGCATCACCTGCTTCTCCGACATGTACTTCTACCCCAAAGTCGCCAGTGACTGCGTGCACAACAGCGGCATCCGCGCGCAGATCGCAATTCCGATCCTCGACTTCCCGATCCCCGGCGCCAGTACGCCCGACGAGGCGATTCGCCAAGGCGTCGAGCTGTTCGGCGATCTCAAGCACCACCCACGCATCAAGATCACCTTCGGCCCGCACGCGCCTTACACCGTGTGTGATGACAACCTGGAGAAAATCCGGGTGATCGCCGAAGAGCTGGACGCCGCGATCCACATGCATGTTCACGAAACCGCCTCTGAAGTGCAGCAAGCGGTCGAGCAGACTGGCGAACGGCCATTGGCGCGTCTGGGTCGCCTCGGGCTGTTGGGGCCGCGCTTCCAGGCCGTTCATATGACCCAAATCAGCGAGGATGACTTGGCTTTGCTGGTAGAAAGCAACACCAGCATCGTTCACTGTCCGGAATCCAACCTGAAACTGGCCAGCGGCTTTTGCCCGGTGGAGCGTCTGTGGCAGGCTGGCGTGAACGTGGCCATCGGCACCGATGGCGCTGCCAGTAACAATGACCTCGACCTGCTGGGCGAAACCCGCACCGCCGCACTGTTGGCCAAGGCCGTCGCCGGCTCGGCCACCGCGCTGGATGCCCATCGCGCCTTGCGCATGGCGACGCTCAACGGTGCGCGGGCCATGGGCCTGGAAAGCGAAATTGGCTCGCTGGAGGTCGGCAAGGCGGCGGATATCGTGGCCTTCGATCTTTCCGGGCTGGCGCAACAACCGATCTACGATCCGGTCTCACAGCTTATATATGCCACCGGACGCGATTGCGTGAAACACCTTTGGGTCGCCGGCAAGCAACTGCTCGACGACCGGCAATTGACCCGCATGGATGAACAACAGTTGACCGCCACGGCCATCGCCTGGGGCCAGCGCATCAGCGGGCACCACGAATAACGAAGGTTTTGAACCCTGAGGTTCAGGACTGACAAACCGATTTATCAGATTTAGAGGATTCACCATGAGCAACGTCGACCACGCCGAAATCGCCAAATTCGAAGCCCTGGCTCACCGCTGGTGGGACCGTGAGAGTGAGTTCAAGCCCCTGCACGACATCAACCCGCTGCGGGTCAACTGGATTGATGAACGCGTCAACCTGGCCGGCAAGAAGGTGCTGGATGTAGGCTGCGGCGGCGGCATTCTCAGCGAGGCCATGGCGCAGCGCGGCGCCACCGTAATGGGCATCGACATGGGCGAAGCGCCCCTGGCCGTGGCCCAGCTGCACCAGCTGGAATCCGGCGTGAACGTGGAATACCGCCAGATCACCGCCGAGGCCCTGGCCGAAGAGATGCCCGAGCAGTTCGACGTGGTTACCTGCCTGGAAATGCTGGAACACGTACCGGACCCGTCCTCGGTGATCCGCGCCTGCTTCCGCATGGTCAAGCCGGGGGGCCAGGTGTTCTTCTCCACCATCAACCGCAACCCCAAGGCCTACCTGTTCGCGATCATCGGCGCCGAATACATCATGAAGCTGCTGCCGCGCGGCACCCATGACTTCAAGAAATTCATCCGCCCGTCCGAGCTGGGTGCCTGGAGCCGCCAGGCCGGGCTGACCGTCAAGGACATCATCGGCCTCACCTACAACCCGCTGACCAAGCACTACAAGCTGGCCAACGACGTTGACGTCAACTACATGATCCAGACCCTGCGCGAGGAGTGAGCCTGTGAAGTTGCGAGCGGTTCTCTTCGACATGGACGGTACCCTGCTGGATACCGCGCCGGACTTTATCGCCATCTGCCAGGCCATGCGCGCCGACCGCGACCTGGCGCCGATCAACCCCCAGCACATCCGCGATGAAATCTCCGGCGGTGCGCGGGCGATGGTGGCCGTGACCTTCTCGATGGACCCGGAATCTCCAGGCTTTGAAGAACTGCGCCAGGAATTCCTCGAACGCTACCTTGTGGGCTGCGCGGTCCACAGCAAACTGTTCGACGGCATGGCCGAGCTGCTGGAGGACATCGAGAAGTCCAAGCTGATCTGGGGCGTGGTGACCAACAAGCCACTGCGCTTTGCCGAGCCGATCATGCAGCAACTGGGCCTGGCCGAGCGCTCGGCGCTGCTGATCTGCCCGGATCACGTGAAGAACAGCAAGCCGGACCCGGAGCCGATGATCCTGGCGTGCAAGATGCTCGACCTGGACCCGGCCAGCGTGCTGTTCGTGGGTGATGACCTGCGCGATATCGAATCCGGCCGCGACGCCGGCACGCGCACTGCAGCGGTCACCTACGGCTACATCCACCCGGACGACAACCCACGCCATTGGGGCGCCGATGTGGTGGTGGATCACCCGTTGGAACTGCGCAAGGTATTGGATAACGCGCTGTGCAGCTGCTAATTGTTTGCCGCCCCTGCAAACACTGAGGTCAATGTGGGAGCTGGCTTGCCTGCGATAGCGCAGTGTCAGCCAGCACATATGCCAGCTTACAGACCGCTATCGCAGGCAAGCCAGCTCCCACAGGAATTGGATTCCACATTGAGAGCTGTATCACCTTGAATTTTGTCGAGGCTATTTATGTTTGATTACTCCGCACATCCAGAACTGCTCAAAGGCCGGGTGATCCTGGTGACCGGTGCCGGTCGCGGGATCGGCGCGGCGGCGGCGAAAACCTATGCCGCCCATGGTGCCACGGTGCTGTTGCTGGGCAAGACCGAAGCCAACCTGGCCCAGGTGTATGACGAAATCGAAGCGGCGGGCCAGCCGCAACCGGTGGTGATCCCGTTCAACCTGGAGACCGCCCTGCCCCATCAGTACGATGAACTGGCCGCGATGATCGAAAAGGAATTCGGCCACCTCGACGGCCTGCTGCACAACGCCTCGATCATCGGCCCACGCACGCCGATCGAGCAATTGTCCGGCGAGAATTTCATGCGCGTGATGCACGTGAACGTCAACGCGATGTTCATGTTGACCAGCACGCTGCTGCCGCTGCTCAAGTTGTCCCAGGATGCGTCGGTGGTGTTCACTTCCAGCAGCGTCGGGCGCAAGGGTCGGGCTTATTGGGGCGCCTATGGTGTGTCGAAGTTTGCCACCGAAGGCTTGATGCAGACCCTGGCCGATGAACTGGAGGATGTGGCCGCGGTACGCGCCAACAGCATCAACCCCGGCGGCACTCGCACCAGCATGCGGGCCCAGGCGTATCCGGGGGAAAACCCGATGGAAAGGCCGGCGCCGGAAGAGATCATGCCGGTGTACCTGTACCTGATGGGGCCGGACAGTACCGGCATCAATGGGCAGGCGTTTGACGCGCAGTAACAACTGACACAACCGGAACTAAATGTGGGAGGGGGCTTGCCCCCGATTGCAGGGTGTCAGTCACTGTATCTGTGATTGACCCACCGCTATCGGGGGCAAGCCCCCTCCCACATTTGTATTGCGGTGTTCTCTGGCTCTTAGTTCTTCACTACTTCCTCAAGGGTGAAGCGCCCCAACGGGTTCTGCAGGAAATTGCTCACGTTCTTGCGTGAGATGTTGATGTAGGGGCTGTAGTACAGGTCGATCCAGTTCACATCCTGTTTCGCCAGTTTCTGCAGTTCCACATACATCTGCTCACGCTTGACCGGGTCAGCCTCGATGCGTGCTTGCGCCACCAGTGCCTTGACCTTGTCGTTCTTGTAACGGGTCATGTAGTTCTGGTTGGTGTCGTGGCCCAGCACGAAGGTGGTCTTCTGGTCCGGGTCGAGGATGTCGTTGGTCCAGTACATCACCGAAATATCGTACTCACCGTCCACCAGCATCTGCCAGCTCTGGGTCGGGTCGACCTTTTGCAGGTTGGCAGTCACGCCGACCTTCGCCAATTGATCCTTGATGATCACCGCAATCTGCTCGTCGGCTTCGTTGCCGGCATTGACCACGTAGTTGAGCTTCAAGTCCTTGGCACCGGCCTGCTCCAGCAGCTTCTTGGCGGCGGTCGGGTCGTACGGGCGTTGCAGGTTGTTGGCGTAGTGGTACAGCGAGCCCTTTGGAATGTAGGAATAAGCCACGGTGCCTTGACCGTAAGTGGCGGTCTTCACCAGCGATTGTTTGTCGATGGCCATGTCAAGTGCCTGACGTACTTCTGGCTTGGCCAGCAGGCCATGCTCGTGGTTGATCAGCAGGTGATCTTCACGGGTGGACGGGTCGGCATGGATCACCACGTTCTTGTCTTTCTTCAGCTCTTCAACCCGCGAGAACGGTACGAAGATCGCCGTGTCCAGCTCGTTGTTCTGCACCATGCGCATGCGCGTATTGTCGTCGGTGACGGAGACCCACTCCACGCCATCCAGGCTCACGTTCTTGGCCTGCCAGAAGTTCGGGTTCTTTTTCAGGATGACGCGATCACCCTTGCGCCACTCGTCCACGGTAAACGCGCCGGAGGTCACGGGGTTTTCCGAGTAGGCGTCTTCGCCCATCTTGGTCATGGCTTTTTCCGACAGGATCGACACCGTCGGCGACGCCAGTTGCGAGAGAAAGGCCACAGCCGGGGTCTTCAGGGTGACCACCAGGGTTTTCGGGTCTGACGCCTTGGCCGTGTTGATCAGGTTGAAAGGGTCTGCCCACAGCGAGGCTTTGTTGTCGCGGATGCGCAGCAGGCTGAACGCTGCATCGTCGGCGGTGATCGTCGAACCGTCGGAGAACTTCGCATCACGCAGCTTGAAGGTGTAGGTCAGGCCATCCTTGGAAATGTCCCAGCTTTCTGCCAGGCCCGGCTCCATCTTGGTGCCCAGGTTATCGACGCGCACCAGGGTGTCGTAGACGTTGGCGAAGACCCAGGTGTCGCGGTTTTGCGCGCTTTTGATCGGGTCGAACGTGGTGCTGTCCTCACGGCAGCCGATGGTCAGTACACCGGCGGCTTGCGCCAGGCCGGCAGTCAGGGACCATGCGGTCAATGTAGCGGCGGCGAGCAACTTCAAGTGGCGCGATTGCATATCACAACTCCTTGTTAATGAATGGCAGAGGGTTAAAGCAAAGGTTCTTCAAGCACGCAACTGTACCGATGCTCGTGCAGGAAATGCGTCGGCGGCAACACCACGGAACACATGGTCCGGGCATGCCGACAACGTGGGTGAAAGGCGCAGCCTGCAGGCAAGTTCAGCGGGCTCGGGGGCTCACCCGGCAAGGGCTCTGTCGGCAACGGCCGATGCGGATCGATCTCGGGAATCGCCTGGATCAACGCCGCCGTGTACGGATGGCGTGGCGCCGTGAAGACCGACTCCACCGGCCCCTCCTCAACGATCTTGCCCAGGTACATCACCGCCACGCGATCGCACAGGCGACGCACGATAGCCAGGTCATGGGCGATGAACAGGATCGCCAGGTGCATGCGCTGCTGCAGTTCCAGCAACAGGTTGATGATCTGGCCCTGGATCGACACGTCCAGCGCCGCCACGCACTCGTCGGCGATGATCAGGCGCGGCTCCACCACCAACGCCCGGGCGATGCCGACGCGCTGGCACTGACCGCCGCTGAGTGAGCCGGGTTTACGACTGGCCAATTCGGGCCGCAGGCCGACCAGATCGAGTAGTTCATTGACGCGATCTGATATCCGCTCCGGCGCAACCTTGCGTTGCACGCGTAGTACTTCGGCAATCGTTTCGCCGATGGTATGCCGCGGGTTCAGTGCGGCGTACGGGTCCTGGAAGATCATTGCGGTTTCATGGCGCAGCCGGGTGATGTCGATGGCGCTGCCGTGGGCCATGTCGATGCCATCAAACAGCACCTGTCCGGCGCTGATCGGGTTGAGGTGCAAAATGGCGCGGCCCAAGGTGCTTTTACCGCTGCCGGACTCACCGACCAACCCGAGGGTTTCACCCGCCGCCAAGCTCAGCGATACACCGTTCACCGCCCTCACCCACTGTTTGTTCAAGCCGAACAAGCCGGTGCCGGACGCGGCGAACTTCACCTCAAGGTCCTTGATCTGCAACAGGCTCATGGCTGCGCTCCCAACGGGTAATGACAGGCGACTCGCTGGCCTTCCGGCAGCACTTCGGTGCACAAGGCCCCGACTTGCGGGCAGCGCGGGTTGAACCGGCAGCCGGCAGGCAAGGCGTCCAGCAGCGGCGGCTGCCCGGGAATCGTGCGCAGCAAAGCGTGGCCGCTGCTGTGAGCAGGTTGGCAGTCGATCAAGCCGGCGGTGTAAGGGTGCTGCGGTTGCGCCAGCACATCGTATTTGCTGCCGTGCTCGCACAGGCACCCCGCGTACATCACGGCGATGGCGTCACAGGTTTGCGCAACCACGCCAAGGTCGTGGGTAATCATGATGATCGACAGGCCACGCTGGTCGCGCAGTTCCAGCAACAGCCGCAGGATTTGCGCCTGCACCGTCACATCCAGCGCCGTGGTCGGCTCGTCAGCGATCAGCACTTTCGGGTTGCAGCCCAAGGCGACTGCGATCATCGCGCGCTGGCGCATGCCGCCGGAAAACTCTTGGGGGTAGTTGTCGACCCGCGCCTGGGGATCGGGGATGCCCACTTGGCGCAGTACCTCGATGGCCTGCAGGCGCGCGTCTTTTTTCGACGCACCTTGATGCAGGCGGATGCCCTCGGCAATCTGCTCGCCGATGCGCATCAGCGGGTCGAGGTGGCTGCTGGGGTTCTGGAAAATCATGCCCAACTGACCGCCACGCACCGCCCGCATGCCAGCGTCATCCAATGACAGCAGGTCCTGGCCGCCCAGCCGGACCGCACCGCCTTGCACGCGCAGGTTGGGCGATGGCAGCAGGCGCATCAAACCGCGACAGGCCATGGTCTTGCCCGAGCCGCTTTCCCCCACCAGCCCGAGGATCTCACCCTCGGCCAAATCGAAAGACACGCGATCGACCAAGGTCACATCACGCCCTGCGTTGTTGGCAATCACACTGAGGTCGCGCACTTGCAACAGGCTCATGAGCGATCCCCCAACACTTGCGCCACGCCATCGGCGAGCAGGCTGAACCCCATGGCCAAGGTCACGATGGCCAGCCCCGGAAAGGTGCAGATCCACCAGGCAGTGGTGATGAAGGCCTGTCCTTCGGCCACCATCGTGCCCCATTCGGCGGTCGGCGGTTGCACGCCCAGGCCCAGGTAACTCACGGCGGCGCCATTGAGCAGCACCAACACCGCGTCCGACATGGAAAACACGATGGAGCCGAACATCGCATTGGGCAGCAGGTGCCGAAACAGAATCCGCCCATGGCCAAAGCCCAGGCTTTTGGCGGCCAGGGCAAAGTCGCTTTCCTTGAGCACCAGGATCTGCGAGCGGATGAGCCGCGCGTAGGACACCCAGCCCACCAAGGCCATGGCGATATAGAAGCTCTTCAAGCCTGGGCCGAGAATGGCCATGATCGCCAGCATCAGCACCAGGAACGGGAAGGCCAGGATCACATCGATCACACGCATGCAGACACTGTCGAAACGCCCGCCGATGTAACCGGAGACCGCGCCGATGAAGGTGCCGATCATGAACGGGAAGATCACCCCGACGATGGCTAACTGGAGGTCTATACGCGCACCCCAGATAACCCTCGAAAGAATGTCCCTTCCGTAGTTATCGGTGCCAAATGGATGAGCAAGGCTGGGGCCGAGCAAACTGAAATCGGTGTTCTGCGCAATCGGGTCATATGGCGCGATCCACGGTGCAAACAGCGCAAGCACCAGCCATGCCAGCAGAATCAACAAACCCCACGCAGCCGTCAGCCGGCCATTGCGCAAACCAAAGCGCAGGCGCAAGCGCCAAGGGGCAATCAACGGACGACTGCTCATTGCATCTTCACTCGCGGGTCGAGGGCCACGGTCACGACGTCAGCGATGAAGTTGACGATCACCGTCGCGCAAGCCAGCACCATGGCCACGCCCTGCACCACCATGTAATCGCGGGTGAAGATCCCGCGTACCAACAATTGGCCGATGCCGGGGATGGCGAACAGGCTTTCGATCACCACCGTGCCGCTGATCAGCCAACCGATGTTCACCGCCAGCAGATTGACCGCCGGCACCAGGGAATTGGGTAGCACATGACGGCGAAACACTGCGGCTTCCAACAACCCACGCGCCCGGGCGGCGGTCACGTGGTCGGCCTGTAGTTCCATCAACATGCTCGCCCGCAAGTTGCGCACCAGCACCGCCGACAACGCCAGGGCAATCGTCAGGCATGGCAGCACCATGTGATGCGCTTTATCCAACCAGGTCCGGCCGTAACCGGATACCGGAAACAGGCCCCACTGCACACTCAGCAACAGGATCAGCATCAAGCCCAGCCAGAACGCCGGCATGCCAAGGCCAACCGTGGTGAACACGCGAATCAGGTTATCCGCCCAGCCACCCTTGTTGCGTGCGGCGAAGGTCGCCAACGGCACGGCGATCAGCAGCGCCAGCACCACACTGCCGAGCACCAGTACCAGGGTGGGTTCAATACGCGTGACGATCAGCTTGAGCGCATCGACCTTGTACAGCAGCGATTGGCCAAGGTCGCCCTTGAGCAGGTTCTTCAGAAAGTAGAAATATTGCAGCCACAACGGCTGGTCGAGGCCGTACTGGGCGCGGATTTTCAGCAAAGCGTCCGGCGTGCTGCGCGAACCCAGCAAAGCACGCGCCGGGTCGCCGGGAATCGAGCGCACCAGCACAAAGGTGATCAGGCTGATGCCAAACAGCACCGGCAGCAATTGCAGCGGCCGGTACAAGACAAAACGGTAGCGCGCCAGGTTCATCCGTCAGCCCCGATGACGCGCAAGGAAGTCCAGCAACACCGGAAAATACGCATGGGGCTCCTCATAGAAAGGCATATGGCTGCTGTTGGGGAACACGTGCAGTTCGGCGTGTCGGGCCGCCAGTTTCATGCGCATGGCGCAGGCTGGGGTGAGTTCGTCATGCTGGCCGGTGGTGATCAGGATCGGCATCTTGAAATCGGCCATCTCAGGGATGCGGTTCCAGTCCTTGAGGTTGCCGATGTAGAGGAATTCGTTGGGGCCTTGCATGGTTTCGTAGGGGCCCATGTTCCAGTCGTCAAGGGAGCGTTTGACCGGTGCGGGCCACTCGTCCAGGCGGCACACGTGACGATAGTTGAGCAAGGTGATCGCGGCCTGGTACTGCGGGTGGTCCAGGGTGCCCATGGCTTCGTGGCGTTGCATCATGGCTACCGTCTCGCTGCCAAGGGCGCCGCGCAGGCGTTCCAGCTCTTGGGACAGGTGCGGAATGTCGCCAACGGTATTTTCCAGGATCAGGCTTTTCAGCGCGTCGGGATAATGGATGGCATATTCGATACCGAGCCAGCCGCCCCAGGAATGCCCGAGCAGGTGCACGCGACCGAGATCCAGGGCCTGGCGCACGGTTTCGACTTCTTCGACATAACGGCGGATTTCCCACAGAGAAACGTCGGTGGGCCTGGCTGATGCGCCCGTGCCAAGCTGGTCGAATGCAACCACTCGCAGGTTATGGTCTTTGAGCCAGCCATGGGCGTCTCGCAAGTAGTCACACGGCAAGCCTGGCCCGCCGTTGAGGCACAACAGCACCTCATCGCCTTCGCCAAAGCTGTAAACCACGAGGTTATGGCCGTCGACTTGCACGTTGTACTGCTGGTCGGGGGCAATTTCACGCCACATGCATACATTCCTTGTCTAGTGTCGGGCTGGCAGGCAGCGGCCGTTGATCAGACCAACACTACCTAGGATGTCGTGCGGCCATAACCTAGTATTTCTTATAGGTTTAGCCTGGCAGTCCTTCGCCGGGGCGTGGCATTCTACTTGCAGCAAGTCGAGATTCAAATGAATTCGGGAGCAGAACGGATGCTGGCCAAGCTGACTGCGTTAAATCACCGTCTGATGCCGGGCAGGAGCCTGGATGAGCAGATGGACAATACGTTTATCCTCGCCCAGCAACTGGGCTTCGATGCATTGGTGTATGACTACACCCCCGTGCCGATCGATCAGGATGGCGCATTGATCACACCCTCGGTGCTCGCACTGCGCAATACGCCGCCCGACTGGCACGCCTTGTGGTGCAGCGAAGGGTTCTACCAGATCGACCCGGTGCAACATCTGGCCCTGAGTACGGTGTCACCGTTCGTATGGTCCTACGACGTCAAGGTCGATACCCCGCTGCAAAAGATCATCGATCCCTGCCATGCGCCGGTGTCGTCCTACTTGCACGACCAGGAATTGACCTGCGGCGTCAGCGTACCGATCCACCTGCCTCGGGGCGGCTTCGCGTCGCTGACCGGACTACGAACGGGCAAGGCCCGCAGCGTGCTGCAGGATGTGCAGCAGACCTTGTCGGATTTCAGCCTGATTTCCCATGCCTTGCAGGAAGCAGCCTACCCGCTGTTTAGCAAGGAACTGCGCACTTATCCGCATATCCACCTGACCAAACGCGAACGCGAGTGCCTCAAATGGGCCGCCGATGGCCTGACCGCTGCCGAAATCGCCACGCAATTGAGCCGCTCTCTGGCGGTGGTCACCTTGCACCTGGCCTCGGCGATGCACAAGCTGGGGGCCAAGAACCGCGTGCAGGCGGTGGTGCGCGCCACCCATTACCGCCTGCTAGACGACTGACCACCGGCAAAACCTAGCTGTTTTGCTAGTTACTTAAATTTCGCCCACGCATTATCGTGTCCCTGAGCCTTTTTTCAGAGCAGGGTACGAAATGGAATTCATCGAAAAAATCCGCGAAGGGTATGCGGCGTTTGGCGCCTACCAGACCTGGTACCGCGTCACCGGTGACTTGTCGAGCGGTCGCACTCCCCTGGTGGTTATCCACGGCGGCCCCGGTTGCACCCATGATTACGTTGACGCGTTCAAGGACGTCGCCGCCAGCGGCCACGCCGTGATCCACTACGACCAGTTGGGCAACGGCCGCTCTACTCATCTACCCGAAAAAGATCCGTCCTTCTGGACCGTGGGCCTGTTCCTCGAAGAACTCAACAACCTGCTGGACCACCTGCAGATCAGCGATAACTACGCGATTCTCGGCCAATCCTGGGGCGGCATGCTCGGCAGTGAACACGCGATCCTGCAGCCCAAGGGCTTGCGCGCGTTCATCCCGGCCAACTCGCCGACCTGCATGCGCACTTGGGTCAGCGAAGCCAACCGACTGCGCAAATTGTTGCCGGAAGGTGTGCATGAAACCCTGCTCAAGCACGAGGCCACCGGCACTTACCTGGACCCGGAATACCTCGCCGCCTCAAGGGTGTTTTATGACCAGCACGTGTGCCGAGTCATCCCGTGGCCGGAGGAAGTGGCGCGCACGTTCGCCGCGGTCGATTCAGACCCGACGGTGTACCACGCCATGAGCGGCCCGACCGAATTCCACGTGATAGGCAGCTTGAAAGACTGGACTTCCATTGGCCGTCTGTCGGCGATTAACGTGCCCACGCTGGTGATCTCCGGCCGACACGACGAAGCCACGCCACGGGTGGTCAAACCGTTCCTGGATGAAATCGCCGATGTGCGCTGGGCACTGTTTGAAGACTCCAGCCACATGCCCCATGTGGAGGAGCGCCAGGCGTGCATGGGCACCGTGGTGAAGTTTCTGGATGAGGTGTGTTCTGTGCATTACAAAGAACACAAGGCCGGATAGTTTCCAATATGGGAGCTGGCTTGTCTGCGATGACGGCGGTGAATTCGCCCTTGCTATCGCAGGCAAGTCAGCTCCCACACTGCGCCCCTGTTCGGCGTCAGACCTCGGTGGTCTCTGCCTTGTGCGCTTTCCTCGACACATCCGCCACCAACGGAATCTCTCTCCCTTCGGCATCAAACAACTTGCCGCCCTTGAAGTAATCCCCATCACGCAGTTCCGACACATCTCGGAAGCACAGACTGCGCTCGGTTCCCGCCACAAACACTGACTGCTGGTCCGAATTACCGGCGGTGAAGTGGTTGAACGCCAGGTTCAACAGGATCGCCATGATCGCCGACGAGCTGATACCCGAATGGAAAATGGTCGCGAACCAGCTCGGGAAGTGATCATAGAAGCTCGGTGCCGCAATTGGGATCATGCCAAAACCGATGGAAGTGGCCACGATAATCAAGTTCATGTTGTTGCGGTAATCCACCTTCGACAGCGTGCGGATACCACTGGCCGCCACGGTGCCGAACAGCACTATCCCGGCACCGCCCAACACGGAGGTCGGCACCGCCGCGATCACCCTGCCCATGAAGGGCAGCAGCCCAAGAATCACCAGAAACAGCCCACCGGTGGCCACCACAAAGCGGCTCTTGACCCCGGTAACCGCCACCAGCCCGACGTTCTGGGCGAACGCACTCTGGGTAAACGAACCGAAGATCGGTGCAAACATGCTCGACAGCATATCGGCGCGCAGGCCGTTACCCAGGCGTTTGGAATCGACCTTGGTGTCGATGATCTCGCCCACCGCCAGGATGTCCGCCGAGGTCTCGACCAGGGTCACCATCACCACGATGCACATGGAGATGATCGCAGCAACGTGGAAGGTTGGCATGCCGAAATGGAATGGCGTTGGGAAACCGAACATCGGCCCCTGAGTCACGCCGGAGAAGTCGGCCATGCCAAGGAACACCGCAATCACCGTGCCGATAACCATCGCCAGCAGGATCGACAAGCGCGAGATGGTTGCGCTGCCGATCTTGCTCAGCAGCAACACCAGCACCAGGGTCAACGCCGCAAGGCCGATGTTGGACATGCTGCCGAAATCCGCCGCGCGACTGTTGCCGCCCATGGCCCAGCGCGCCGCAACGGGCATCAGGGTCAGGCCGATGGTCGTGATCACAATGCCAGTGACCAACGGCGGGAAAAACTTGGTGATCCGTGAAAAAACGGGGGTTATCAATAACCCGATAAACGACGCGGCCATCACCGCCCCAAGAATCGCCGGCACACCGCCGGCGCCATCACTGCCGACAATCGCCACCATGGTTGCCACGCCGGCAAACGACACGCCCTGCACCAGCGGCAATTGACAGCCAAAAAACGGTAGACCCAAGGTCTGCAGCAGCGTGGCCAGGCCGCCGGCAAACAGCGACGCAGCGATCAGCAGGCCGATATCCGCCGGGGACAACCCGGCCGCCTGGCCGACAATCAGGGGGACCGCAACGATTCCGCCGTACATCGTGAGTACATGTTGCAGACCGTAAGCCATGTTGGCGGCGACGCCGAGATTCTCATCTTCTGGCCGCTGCGGTGACGCCTTCGGGATAGTCATGGTGAGGGGTTCTCTGTTTTTGTTGTGCGGCCACTGTATGCAATGTTTGGAGTGGATGTCCATAGAGTTGTATACAATCAATCAGACAAGTTACCCTCCAACGGCGTTACAAAAACAATCCGACCGTGATGAGCCAGAACGCCAAAGGACCCATAACAATGAAAAAGGCACTACAGGGCGCCACCGTCGCGCTTACCCTTCTCGGCGGCGGGGAGGCCGTCGCAGTAGAGTGGATGAACAACAGCGTAGGATTTCGCTACGGCCAGCAGTTCACCAATCCGAATAACCCCGACGAATTCAGCAAGCGCATCTACAGCTTCACTCACGCAAGCGGCTACCAGTACGGCAGCAATTTCCTCAACCTCGATGTGTTTCTGTCCGACAGCCGCGACCCGCGCAAGGGCACCGATCATGGCGGGAGTGAGGTGTATGCGGTGTACCGCCACCAGCTGTATGCGTCGCGGGTATTCGATGTGCCGCTCGGCACCGGCCTGGTCAAGGACTACGCGCTGACGCTGGGTTTTGACGCCAACCGCAACAACAACTTCGCCTCAGCCAAAAAACGCGCGCTGGTGATCGGCCCGACGTTGAAGTTCAACACTGTCGGCGTACTCGACCTGAGCCTGATGTACTACAAGGAAAGGAACCACACCGGCATCCCCGGCGCGCAGGAGTCGAACCACACCTTCGACGACACTTACCTGCTCAACTTGACGTGGATGCGCCCATTCGAAATCGCCAACCATGCGGCGAAATTCCAGGGGTTTATCAATTACGTCGGGGAAAAAGGCGAGGACTACCACGGCCGCGACACCGCGCCGGAGGCCCTGATGCGCACCGCGCTAATGGTGGCGGTGCGACCGGGCAAAAGCGTCAAGCCGAACCTGTACCTTGGGGTGGGTTACGAGTATTGGCATAACAAGTTTGGCGTGGATGGCGGCCGGGGTAGCCGCACATCGACGCCGACGGTGAACCTGGAAGTGACGTTCTAACTGAAGAAGCCCGATCAAACCGTGGGAGCTGGCTTGCCTGCGATGCGGGCGATTGGGTGTGTCAGGTACACCGAGCCGATGCTATTGCAGGCAAGCCAGCCCCCACAGTGTTGACCGCGTTGTTACTTCAGATTCGGTGCCAGGGCTGAATTGTCGGCTTTCGGCCGCGCCAGCCAGTAGCCCAGCACGGCCAGCGGCGCGGTCGCCAGCATCACGATCGCGGTAATCAGCAGCGGCTGGTCAAGCATCGACGACACCACCAGGCTGCTGAGAAAACACAAGCCCAGTTGCAGGGTGTTTTGCAATGCCGCCGCCTTGCCGGAATTTTCCGAAAACGGCATCAGCGCATTCGCCACCACGATGGGGTAACTGGCACCGTTGCACAGCGCCATCAGGCAGAACGGAATCAACAAGGTGGTGAGGGTTGGCACCGTCAAGGTGGCGACCAGGTACAGCGCCACCATGCTGATGCAGTACGCCAGCAGCAACCAGGGCAACAGCGTCTTGCCCTGAAAGCGCTGCAAGGCGCTGCGGCAACTGTAGCCACCGACCAGGAACGCCAACGTAGGCAGTACGTAGCTCAGGCCAATATCATTCGGGCTGTAGCCCATGCCGCCGAGGATGAAGGGCGACGCCGTCAGCCAGGCGAAGAAGCTGGCCGAGCAGGCGGCAAAAATCATCACATTCCCCGTAAATACGCGGGACGTGAGCAACTGTCCATAACCGAGGCGCACCGGCTCGCGCCCCTCCATCGGGCGTTTCGGCATGCCACGCAGGAATACGGTCGGCAGCAGCAACAGCACCGACACCCCCAGCAACACGCCGAAGATCGCCTGCCAACCGAAGTGATTCAGCACCATCGCGCCCAACAGCGGCGCCAGCGCTGGCGACAACGACATCAGCGGCATGATGCTGGCGAACACGCGATGGGCCTTGTCGGCCGGGTAGCGATCAATCACCAGTGCCTGCCAACTCACGGCGGCGGAACACACACCAATCGCCTGGATAAAGCGCAGCGCCAGCAATTGCGGCGCGGTCTCGACCCAGAACATCCCCGCGCAGCCCAACACAAACAGGCTCAGGCCGGCGAGCAGGATGGGCTTTCGCCCCAAGCGGTCGGACAACGGCCCCCACAACAGCTGCCCCACCGCAAAGCCGGCGAGGAAAATACTCAAGCTGGCACCTACTGCGCCAGCGCCAATCTGCAACTGCTCGCCCATGGCACCAAATGCCGGCAAGTACATGTCCATGGCGAGGTAACCGAGCATGCTCAGTCCCGCCAGATACCAAGTGAAGCCAAAAGAGTTTTTCATTGAAGCCTTGTTCATTCTGCCATCAAACTATTTGCTGACTGGCGCCCATTATGAAGCTGACAGATTCTCTGTGAAGCGATAATAATTGGACACTCTTATCAATAAATTTGAAGGCAGTCAGCATGTGGTCCGAATATTCCCTGGATGTGGTTGACGCCGTGGCACGCCATGGCAGCTTCAGCGCCGCAGCCCAGGAACTGCATCGAGTGCCGTCGGCCGTCAGCTATACCGTGCGCCAGCTGGAAGAGTGGCTAGCGGTGCCCTTGTTCGTGCGACGCCACCGAGACGTGGAACTGACGCCCGCCGGCCGCTTGTTTATCGACGAAGCCCGTGGCGTGATGAAGAAAATGCTCGGCACCCGGCGCCTGTGTCAGCAGGTCGCCAATGGCTGGAGTGGCCAGTTGAAGGTCGCGGTGGACTCCATCGTCAAACCCCAACGCTGTCGGCAGCTGGTGCTGGACTTCTATCGACAGTTTCCCGAGGTCGAGTTGCTGCTGGAGTACGAAGTGTACAACGGCGTGTGGGATGCCCTGGCAGATGAACGCACCGACATTGTGATCGGCGCGACCAGCGCGGTGCCGGTGGCCAGCCACTTCACCTTCCGCGATATGGGTTTGTTGAATTGGCTGTGCGTGGTCAGCGCGCGACACCCGCTGGCCAGCGTCGAAGGATTATTGAGCGACGATCAGCTGCGTCCCTTTGCCTCCCTGTGCATGACCGACACCTCGCGCAACCTACCCAAGCGTGACACCTGGACACTGGATAACCAGCGTCGGCTGGTGGTGCCGAATTGGGCATCCGCGATCGATTGCTTGCGCGACGGTCTGTGTGTAGGCATGGCGCCGGCGCATCAGGTGTTGCCGTGGATCGAACGCGGTGAGCTGGTGGCGCTGCAATTGAGCCGGCCGTTTCCGGCCAGCCCGTCTTGCGTGGCGTGGGCACAGAACAAGCTGTCCCCGGCCATGACTTGGCTGCTGGAGTACCTGGGCGATACCGAGACCCTGAACCAGGAGTGGCTTAACGGCCCTACGCCAGTAACCGGGTAATGGCCCGCACGATCATCTCGACCTCCTGAGTATCCAGGGTCAGCGGCGGCAACAGGCGAATGATCTTGCCCCGCGTGACGTTGATCAGCAACCCGTGCTCCTGGGCGGCGCGCTGAGCCAGGTCCCGGCAGGGGCTGGCCAACTCGATACCGATCATCAGCCCCTGGCCACGAATCGCCACGACCTGCGCATGCTCATTCAATTCCACGCGTAACCGGGCCAACAGGCGTTCGCCCTGTTGTGCTGCGTTCTGCAGCAAGCCTTGTTCTTCGATGATGTCCAGCACGGTGCATCCGACCCGACACGCCAGCGGATTGCCGCCGAACGTGCTGCCATGACTGCCCGGTGTAAACAATTGGGCCACCGCGGCCCGAGCCAGGCACGCGCCGATCGGCACGCCATTGCCCAGGCCTTTGGCCAGGGTCATCACGTCCGGGACGATGCCTTCATGCTGGAAGGCAAACCAGGTGCCGGTACGGCCGATGCCGGTCTGGATCTCGTCAAGCATCATCAGCCAGCCCTGACGTGTGCAGTGATCGCGCAAAGCTTGCAGGTAACCCGACGGTGCCGGCAGCACACCACTTTCACCCTGGATCGGCTCCAGCAGCACCGCGGTGATGCGCGGGCCAAATGCCTTGGTGATCGCTTCCAGTGCCGCCAGATCACCAAAGCGCACCTTGAGAAAATCCCCCGGCAACTGTTGGAAGCCCAGGCGGACCGAGGGGCCATCGCTCGCGGCCAGGGTGCCGAGGGTACGGCCATGAAAGGCGTTCTCCATCACCACCACCAACGGCGCTTCAATGCCCTTTTTCCAGCCATGTAGGCGCGCCAGCTTAAGCGCGGTTTCGTTGGCCTCGGCGCCGGAATTATTGAAGAACGCGCGATCCAGGCCTGACAACTGAGTGAGACGCTGGGCCAGCCGTTGTTGCCAGTCGATGCTGTAAAGATTGGACGTGTGCAACAGCAAGCCCGCCTGCTCGCTGATAGCCGCCACCAGCCTGGGGTGCGAATGGCCGACATTGGTCACCGCCACACCGGCCACCGCATCCAGGTATTCGCGACCTTGCTGGTCCCATAGGCGCGTACCCAAGCCGCGGGTAAAGCTCAGGGCCAAGGGTTGATAAGTGGTCATCAGGCAGGCGGCGGTCATGGTGCGGGCTCCAGTGCATCGTAGTGATGGCTGCAGTATCGTTAGCCACCTGAGCTGGATAAACTGCGCATTCCTGCAATGACTTTAAACCAGGGCTTGATAATGGATCTGTTCCAGGCAATGTCGGTGTACGTGAAAGTGGTCGAGACCGGCAGCATGACGGCGGCAGCCCAAGCCTGCGGGATGTCTACCACCATGGTCGGCAACCATCTACGTGCGCTGGAGCAGCGGCTGGGCGTCAGCCTGCTCAAACGCACCACACGCAAACAAAGTCTCACTGAATTTGGTGGCCAGTATTACCAGCGTTGCCTGGAAGTACTGGGGCTGGTAGCCGACTCCGAACAGCTTGCCGAGCAAGCCCACAGTGATGTCCCCAAAGGCACCCTGCGCATCACCGCGCCCCCCGTGTTCGGCACCGAACGCCTTACACCGGCCTTGAGCGAATTTTCCCGACGCTACCCATTGATCAATCTGTACGTGGTACTGAGCAATGAGCGGATGGACTTGGTCGACAGCGGCTTCGACGCGGCGATTCGCCTTGGCGAACTGGAAACATCCAGTCTGATCGCCAGGCCAATGCAGGCCTACACCCTCACCCTCTGCGCATCACCTGATTACCTGGCGCGACGTGGTACACCTCAGACCCCCGATGACCTGCAGCACCACGACTGCCTGGCGTTCGCCTACCCGGCGAGTGACAACTGGCGCGACGCCGACAAACTGTGGCGCATGACCGGCGAGAGCGGCGAGGTGGAGGTTCCAGTATCCGGCTCTTTGACCATCAACAGCTCGCAAGGCCTACGCCAGGCGGCCGTCAACGGCATGGGCATCATCATGCTGGCCGATGCCCTGGTGCAGCCGGATCTGGAGAGCGGCAAGCTGGTGGCCTTGCTCACCGCCTATCGACTCCCCAGCCGCCCCATGCATCTGCTCTACGGCCAGGACCGTTATCGGCTGCCCAAGCTGCGCGCCTTTGTGGATTTCGCCATGGAAAAATGGGCGCGCTAAAAGCCCACACCCCATTCTCGCAATTGAGCGGCAGTGCGCTCGGCGGACACATGATGAATCCCCCGCCAGCCGAGAGCGATGGCTGCTTCGATGTTGCCGGCAACATCATCGATAAACACCACTTCCGCCGCCTGGATATCTGGCAGGTGGGCCCGTACCTGGCTGAGGCTGGCGTCGTAGATCGCTGCGTCAGGCTTGATCAGTTTCAACTCGCCGGACACCACGATATCGCGAAAAAATTGGAGGAAGGGGTAGTTGGCCCGCGCATACGGGAAGGTCTCAGCCGACCAGTTGGTGAGCCCGAACAGCGGCATATCGGCCTGGTGCAGCGCCTCGAGGATCGCCACGCCTTCCGTCAACGGGCCACGCAGCATTTCGTGCCAGCGATCGTAATAGGCTTGGATCAGCCGTTCATGATGCGGGTATTGCTCGATCAGGCTGCGGGTGCCTTCGGCCAGGGAGCGACCGGCATCCTGCTCGGTGTTCCACGCCTGGGTACAGATATTCTCGAGAAACCACTGCCGTTCGCCATCATCGGCAATCAGCTTGCGGTAAAGGTGCTGCGGGCTCCAATCGAACAGGACCCCGCCGAAATCAAAAACCACTGCACGCACGGTCATATGCGCCTCCCAATTAACTAATGTGCTGCGACAGTCTCCTACAGCAATGACACGCGGCGGCAAGCAATCAACTGTAGGCCCCTTCCGATAATGTCATGGAACGCGCACTACCAGCAGCGCTGTAACCCCCGGCATTCGAGACTTGCACCGTCTTTCGTCGATTCGGCGCCGTACAGCCAGACATACTTTTTTCGCCCCGCCCCTAAAAAATGGCTCTAGTGTCGGCCCTGCAATCGAGGGAATGCTCTGGTCTGGAAGGGATCATCCAACATGCCGATGAAACATGACTTGGAGACATTCAATGAGAGACATCATCTCCCCTGCTATTTCACCTTCCGCACTCAGCCTGCACGTAGTACTGAGCGCTCAAGCCAGTCGGTCGACTGGCATCGCCCAAGAGACGAACAACGCGGTAAATCTCGCACTTGAACGCGTCAGGGGGCAGACCGGAATAGTGCCGAGCCATCTTGCGCCCTTGCAAAATATCGCGGTGGATACCAACTCCATCATCGGTGTACGTCCCGTAGAAACTGTGGCTACCGGGTTGATAGAGGCCGGTCACCCCACCAAGGATTTTCACATCAAGGGAAAAAGTGCCAACTGGGGACCGCAGGCTGGCCTGATCTGTACGAACCAAGCGTTCAGCAAGCTTGAAAAACTCAAGGAGGACGCGCCCGCAAAAGTGACCCGCGCCAACGAACAAATCCAGGAATGCATCCGCGATGGACATGCCGTCGCAGTGCCTCTGAATATTTCGAGCCACCGCCTCGGCGAACTGATGAAACTCGGCCAGATCACCGACCTGACAACAAAAACACACAGCGACACGCTGCGTTTCAGTGCTCAAGGCCCCAGCCAGCAGATGTATGCATTCGAAGGCAAACGCACATCGCCCTCAGAAGATAGCTATCTGATCTTCCACGAAGGCAAACCCATTGAAGTGCTGGCAAAACGCGAAGGAGGCAAGGCATTGACGGCCGATTATGACCTGCACATGGTCGCGCCCCACCTCAGCGATTTTGGCCCACAGGACAAAATCCCGGTGCCCGACATAGCGCACAGTGTTTTCACTCACCGAATCGATCGCTACAGGCAGCAACGACCTGACCCCAGCACCTTTCAAGTGCCGCAAGCGTTACGCGCAGACTATGAAAGCGCCGCACACTTCTATCAAAAGGAAGACCCCGATCTGGGCAATGCCACGCCACGGATAAAGCAAATGATTGAGCTGATCAATCACCGTTTGGTCGGCAATGGAGAGCGGGTGGTACACCACAATGCGGACTCCGGTAGCCCCGCGACGGAAGTCGCCGCCAACTACCCGGCAACCTTCTTTCTACCCACAAAGCTTGGGCGCTTTGACGAGGTCAGCATCATCAACAACAGCAAGGAAATGGCGGAACTGATAACAACAGCCAAAGACAGCGGCTATCACGTTGCTGTTAATCCGCTTTGGGAGAAAGAAGTAACTGGCATCAAACGCTCTGGTTTCACCCATGCGCAGGAGCGGCTGGCGTCGACCTTTCGCCAAGATTGAGCACCTTGGGCGCAAACCAGACAGCAGCCTGATAACAGGCTTATCGAGGCTGCTGTCGACCCCAGCAATTATGCCGAGATGAGACCGTTGATCTTCACGGTCGGGTTCACGTCAGCATCGTAGTCCACGCCATCGATTTCAAAACCGAACAAGCGCAGGAATTCAGCCTTGTAGCCGGCAAAATCGCTGATCTCGTTGACGTTGTCGTCGGTGACCTGGTTCCACAGGGCTGCCACGGCGTCCTGGACCTTCGGTTCCAGCTCGGCCAGGTCGGCACGCAGGCGGCCGTCGGCGTCGAGTTTCGGCTGGCTGCCGTACAGGCTGTCCTTGAACAGGCCGTAGACCTGCTCGATGCAACCTTCGTGGGTGCCCTGCTCTTTCATCACTTTGAACAGCAGAGACAGGTACAGCGGCATGATCGGGATGGCCGAGCTGGCCTGGGTGACCACGGCCTTGAGCACCGATACACGGGCATCGCCCTTGAGTGCAGCGAGGTTGTCGCGCAGGGTCAGGACTTTCTTGTCGAGGTCTTTCTTGGCTTCGCCGATGGAGCCGTTCCAGTAGATGTCCTGGGTCAGCTTCTCGCCCAGGTAGGTGAACGCGGTGGTCTTGGCGCATTCGGCCAGCACGTCGGCGTCACGCAGGGCGTCGATCCACAGCTGCCAATCTTCGCCGCCCATCACTTTGACGGTGCCGTCGATTTCTTCCTGGGTTGCAGGCTCCAGGGTGGTGTCGACCACAACGCCCTTGTCGGTGTTGATACCGCGCAGGGTCACAGCCTTGCCGATCGGCTTAAGGGTGGAATTGTGCACCACGCCTTGCGGGTCGGTACGGCGTGGCGCGGCCAGGCTGTAGACGACCAGGTCGATCTTGCCCAGGTCTTTCTTGATGGTTTCGATGGTCAGGCGCTTGATCTCGTCAGAGAACGCGTCGCCGTTGATGCTCTTGGCGTAAAGGCCTTTCTCGACTGCAAATTTCTCGAATGCGGCGCTGTTGTACCAGCCGGCGGAACTCAGCTTGCCTTCTTCGCCTTCTTTCTCAAAAAACACGCCCAGGGTATCGGCGCCGCAGCCAAACGCAGCGCTGATGCGCGCGGCCAGGCCGTAACCGGTGGATGCACCGAGGACCAGGACCTTTTTCGGGCCGCCTTCGATGACGCCGTGCTGAGTGACGTAGTCGATCTGCTCTTTGACGTTCGCTTCACAGCCAACAGGATGAGCGGTCACACAGATGAAGCCACGAACCCGCGGTTTGATGATCATAAAATTTCTGCCTCTTCCAAGGTGCCGAAGGCCAGTGGTGGCCATTCAACTTCAATCGTACCGGTCTATGACGTCCAAAAAACCGAAGCGTCACGATAGTCGCAAATCTTCTGTTTACAAAATCCAATCCGCTCAACGCAGCCAGCGTTAAAAACTGTGTAGAGCCTTCACAATTTTGCAATATTTAAAACGCCTCTCCAGCGCCGAACGCCTTATCATGACGCAGTTGTTTCAATATATTTCAAAACCCCACCACTCGCGGCCACGGATCCGGACCTGTCGAATGGCGTCCTGCTGGAGCTGAGTGTCATGAACAAGCCTGCTTTGCGTAAAAAAGCGGCATCGGTCGCCTGGGTACTCGGCGTCCTGCTGATTATTGATATGTTCCCAGAAACCACATTGGTATTTCTCGGGCTGGTGGTGATCTGCGGTATTTACGACTTCCTGCGCAATGGCCTGTACGACGCGCCCACCATCAAGAAATATTTTATCGGCAGCGGCCGCAACACCTGGCTGCTGGCGCCGTTCAATACCCTGTTCGACCTGTTGAGCTCGCGTAACCGACACGTTTACACCATGGCCGACCTACCGCCAGCCTGGCGTGAAGAGCTGCAACAGGTGATCGAAGACGCCATGGCCCACAAGGACGAAATCATCGGTTACCTGGACGAACGCATGGCCGAGAAGAAGCGCGGCATGTTGTTTTTCCAGTGGTATGGCCAACCCATCGAGACCACCCTCGACATTCCGAGACTGCGCAGAAAACTACCGTTCGTGAAAACCATTGGCGTGTCGGTATTCAATGAAAACCGCTCCACCTCATTTCATTTCGGCCCCCTGCGCATGATGTTCCGCGTGCTCTACAACATGGCACCGGCGCCCCATCACGAGGGCGTCTACATCCAGGTGGGCAGGCACAAGCATTACTGGCACGACGACCCGCTGTTTATTTTCGATGACACCCTGATGCACGCCTCTTTCAACAAAAATGATGCCAAGCGTTACTGCCTGTTTATCGATATCTTGCGACCGACACCGGTGCCCCAGGTTCTCAACGCCGTGATCGCGGGGTTTGCCGGCATGGCCTTTACCCTGCGTCGGGTTTTCTACAAAAACTGGAAGCTGATTCAGTAAGTTCTGCGGCATGATGGTGTTGGACGGTGTTTGCGCTCTGCCTTGCGCCTGAGGTAAATATCCGTCTCGAGCGACCGAATTCGGCGCCCATCATTCTCAAGCCATCGCGGCCCCTCGTGGGTGCGGTGGCTGCGCTTTCAAGGAATCAGAATGCCCCAACGTCAAGTCATCAATGCGTCCGTCAGCCCCAAAGGCAGCCTCGAAACCCTGTCCCAACGTGAAGTCCAGCAACTGAGCGAAGCCGGTACCGGCAGCATCTACACCCTATTCCGCCAGTGCGCCCTGGCGATCCTCAACACCGGCGCGCACATCGACAACGCCAAGACCATTCTCGACGCCTACAAAGACTTCGAAGTGCGCATTCATCAACAGGACCGTGGCGTGCGCCTGGAATTGCTGAACGCCCCCGCCGATGCCTTCGTCGATGGCGAAATGATCGCCAGCACCCGCGAAATGCTGTTCAGCGCCCTGCGTGACATCGTCTACACCGAAAACGAGTTGGACAGCCAGCGCATCGACCTGAGCAACTCCCAGGGCATCACAGACTATGTGTTCCACCTGCTGCGCAACGCCCGTACGCTACGCCCCGGTGTCGAGCCGAAAATCGTGGTGTGCTGGGGCGGGCACTCGATCAATACCGAAGAATACAAATACACCAAGAAAGTCGGCCACGAACTGGGCCTGCGCAGCCTCGACGTGTGCACGGGCTGCGGCCCCGGCGTGATGAAAGGTCCTATGAAAGGCGCGACCATTTCCCACGCCAAGCAACGCATTACCGGCGGGCGCTACCTTGGCCTGACCGAGCCGGGCATCATCGCCGCCGAAGCGCCGAACCCGATCGTCAATGAGCTGGTGATCCTGCCGGACATCGAAAAACGCCTGGAAGCCTTCGTTCGCGTCGGCCACGGCATCATCATCTTCCCGGGCGGTGCGGGCACGGCCGAAGAGTTCCTGTACCTGCTGGGTATCCTGATGCACCCGGACAACCGCGACCTGCCCTTCCCGGTCATCCTCACCGGGCCGAAACATGCCGCGCCGTACCTGCAACAGTTGCACGCATTCGTCGGTGCCACCCTGGGCGAAGCGGCGCAAGCGCACTACCAGATCATCATCGATGACCCGGCCGAAGTGGCGCGCCAGATGACCGTCGGCCTCAAGGCCGTGAAGCAGTTCCGCCGCGAGCGCAACGACGCGTTCCACTTCAACTGGCTACTGAAGATCGACGAAGGCTTCCAGCGCCCGTTCGACCCGACCCACGAGAACATGGCGAGCCTGCAACTGAGCCACGCATTGCCGCCCCACGAACTCGCCGCCAACTTGCGCCGTGCGTTCTCCGGGATCGTGGCCGGTAACGTAAAGGACAAAGGCATCCGCCTGATCGAGCAGAACGGTCCTTACGAAATCCACGGTGACCCGGCCATCATGAAACCGCTGGACGAGCTGCTACAGGCGTTTGTCGCACAGCACCGCATGAAGCTGCCAGGCGGCGCGGCGTATGTGCCGTGTTATCGAGTGGTTCAATAAGCTAGCGCTGCACCGCCACGCATTTGATTTCCACCAGCAGACCGGGGTGTGCCAGTTCGGACACCCCGATGGTGGTCCAGGCGCAATGCCCGCGTGGGAACAGGCGGTTTTTCACGTCACGGAAAACTGCCATGTGCTGGCTCATATTGACGTGGTAGGTCGTCATGTCCACCACGTCTTCGAAGCGGCAACCACCCTCCTCCAATACTTCCCGCAGGTTTCCCCAGGCGACGATGAATTGCGCCTCGGGATCTTCGATCACGGCCAGTTGCGGAGTGCGGCCGACCTGGCCCGCGCAGTAAAGAGTGTTGCCAACCTTTACCGCTAGCACGTAACCGGCGCGCTCCACAATGGGTTGCATGGTGGCAGGAATGATCAGATGGCGGGCGGTCATAGCTTGTATCTCTTTGGGCCTGAGGCGGGCGTGTGAGCGTGCAACGTTCGAGCTAGGGTTTTACCTGTTCCCACCTACTCACACCAGCGAGCGACCTATGGACCAACGGATCTTGCCCTTCATAAATCCTTACCTTAGGGTAAGGAATATCACGATGGAGATCTTCACGATGTCGACTGCCACACTGACCTCAAAAGGGCAAATCACCATCCCTGTAAAAGTGCGCACCGCACTTGGCCTGGAAACGGGCGACCGGGTTGAATTTGTCGAAACGGAAGACGGCACGTTTTCCATTATTGCCGCGAGCAGAACCGTCCAGGATCTCAAGGGGCTTATCCGCAAGCCCGCACAGGCCGTATCGATCGCAGACATGAACCGCGCCATCGCCGCGCAGGGAGCCAAGGCCGGATGATTGGGCTCGATACCAATGTGCTGGTGCGTTACGTCACCCAGGATGACCCCGTGCAATCACCCAAGGCCTCTGCCTTGATCGAATCGCTGACCACCGTTTCACCGGGCTTCGTCAGTCTGGTGTCCGTGGTGGAGTTGGTCTGGGTGCTGCAAAGCTGCTATCAATCGACCAAAAGCGACGTGGTGACGGTGCTGGAAACGCTGCTGCGTACCCGTGAGCTGACCGTTGAGCATGCCGAAATCATCTGGCAGGCACTGCGCCGATTCACGGCCGGTAAAGCCGATTTCGCCGACTACCTGATCGAACGCTGCGCCCATGCGGCAGGCTGTGAGTACACCGCCACCTTTGACCTCGACGCGGCCAAGGGAACGGGCATGAAACGCCTCGCCTGAAGCCTCCGCGTTGCGGGGAGTTCCGGGCTTTGGTAAAAAACGCCTCTACTCCGATCAAGAGAACGACCAACGTGCGCACGCTGCTTCTCGCCGCCATGGCCCTGGCGCCAACCCTCGCCCTGGCCGACACCATCGCCTGGCCCGACTTGCCCAAAACCTGCTTCGTCAGCGGGCGCGCCGCCACAAGTGCAGATATCGACAGCGGCTGCGCGGCGTTCCTGATCAATGTGCAAGGCAAACCGGCGGGAACACCGATCAACGTGGATGTCCCGCAGTACGCCCTGCACGTAGACGAGGCCACCGGCAAGGAAACGCCGGTGATCATCATCCAGGCTGAAGAGAACGGCGCGACCAGGATAGTGGGCTACCAGGAACTGGGCAGCGATCAACTCGGTGCTGCACTGCTGCGGGAGGTTCGGCTCCTGGGCACCCAAAAGCCGATTTAGCCTGACTCAGCGAACCCAGCCACCACCCTGCCAGTGATACCCATCATTACGCTGCACCCAATGCGGATGCACGTAGCGGTACCCCTCGCGCACCGGCTCCCAGTGGCCATGCACCGCGACATAGCGTCCGCCTTCCCAACGCCAGTAACCGCGCGACCATATATAGCCGTAGCGCACCGGCGGCTCGACTTCGATCACTTGCACTGGCGGCGGTTGCGGCGCGACGACTTCGACATACTCACGTTGCACCGGCCTGCGCTCGTGCACGACGCGCTCTTGCACACACCCGGATGCCGCGACGACCATGGCTACCAATGCTGCATAACGTAGCAACATAAAAAACCCTCGGGCGTTGACGCCCACTACCTGCACCGTTAAAAAATGCCCCCTTGTTTCAACCTCGCTCCTGCTCGGCCCTGAGTATTTTTAACAGGTGATGTCTGTCAGCTTGCTGAACCCGCAGTCCTCAAGAGGCGCAGGCGACGGTCGGTCGCTTGCGGCGTATCAACAACAGCCCGCCGACGACCACGGCAATGCCGGCGTAGGTCGAGACCTGGATCACGTCGCCAAACATCAGCGCCGCCCATACCAGGGTGACCGGCGGTTCCAGGTAGACCAGCGCCGCCACCTGGGTCGCGGTCATCACGCGCAGCAGCATCCACAGGCTCAAATAGGCGACGAAGGTGGAGAACAGGGTGAGCCAGACAATTGAGATCAACACGTCAGGGTCGTGGGGAATACTTAGCGTATCGGTGTAGAGCACGGCGCCGGTAAAACCGATCAAGGTCAGCAACGACTGGATGAACAGCGGCAGCACCAAGCCTGCGTCCTGGCGTTGAACGGTGCGGCGCTCATACAGGGTAGCCAGCGTCAGCCCCAACGCGGCGGCCAGGGGCAACAGGTACATGACCAGGCCGACGCCCTCCCCACCACCGCCGTACTGCCCAGCGATCACGATGGATACGCCTACGAAGCTGATCATCAGCCCCGTCCACTGCCAGCCGCCACTGCGTTCAGCCGCGCTGCCACTCGACAGCGCCGCCGTCATTAACGGTTGCGTCGCCGCGATGATTGCAGCGATGCCGGGAGACAAACCATTCTGGATCGCGACGTAGAGGCAACTCAGGTACAGGAACTGCGAGAGAAATCCGATGACGGCGTAATGGCGAACCTGCACCCAAGAAACCTTCAGTAACCTGACGTTCAATAACAGCCCCAGGCACAGCGAGACCAGCAGGAAGCGCCAGAACAGCAGATTGAAGGCACCGCCGCCTTGCGTACCCAGTTTGGCGCCGATATAGCCAGAGCTCCATGAAAGTACAAATGCCACCTGCAACAACAGCCGCTTTAAGGTTGGTCGCGTCATGAAGCCTGCCCGTCAGTCCAAGTTGACTGAAAGGCTAAGGGCAGCACATGCTTCTGTATATTTGAATAAGCTGCACTATCAATTCGCAATAGTGGAATCATGGCCAAACAACTGAATATCGACCTGTTGCGCACGTTCCATGCCGTGGCGCGCTTTGGGCGGTTCAACGAAGCAGCCGAGCATGTGCACCGCAGTGCCTCCACCGTGACGACACAGATACAAAAGTTGGAGGATCAGGTCGGCCAACGCCTGTTCAGCCGTAGCAATCAAGGCGTTGAGCTGACCCTGTACGGCAGGAAACTGCTGGTCGAAACCATCGAGTTCCTCAAGAGTCATGACCGCCTGCTGATCTCGCTGATGCCACAGCGCATGCAGGGAAAAATTCGCTTGGGCATTCCCGACACCTACGCACCGGCGTTTATGCAGGATTTGCTGCCGCAGTTGATCGCCGACAACCCGTTGCTGGAGCTGGAAGTCGAAGCGCGTACCAGCGGTGAACTGTTGAATTTGTTTATGGCCAACCAGCTCGACCTAGCTATCACCGTCAGTGCCCAACCACTGGCACAGGGCGAGCGCCTGGGGCCGGTTCAGCCGCTGTGGGTGGCGGCCGAGCATTTCAGTTATCCGCCGAACGCGGCGCTGCCGATCACCGTGCCTGTCGTCGGCTGCCCGTATCGTGCGGCGGCCTTGCAGGCGTTGAAAGACCATGGGATTTTCCACCGTGTGCTGCTGGAAAGCCCCAACTCATCAGCGGTCGAAGCCTGCGTGCGCAGTGGCGTGGCGGTGGGCCTGATGGAAGAAAGCCGTATGGGCGAAGGGCTGATGCACATGACAGAGCTGCCGCCTCTGCCGGCGCAGCATCTGTACCTGCTGTGCGATACCGGTAATGCGCTGGCGTTGCACTTGCACGAGCAAGTCAGGCATTTCAAGGTCTGAACGGCACGCCTAAAAAAGCCCGCTGACCGTTACCGGTCAGCGGGCTTTTTAACATCAGGCTTGGCTTACAGCGCCAGGTCAGACGCCGGCTTGCTCGGCTCAGCCGCAGGCTTGGCAGCCTCGGTGGCCTTTGGTGCAGCCACTTGCGGAATCACAGGCGGTGTAGGCAGTTGCAGGATCTCGGCGGTGTAGGCCCATTCCTTGGCGACCGCTTCAGGGCTGTCGTTCAGCTTGGTGCCGTAGCTCGGTACGATCTGGTGCAGCTTGGTCTGCCACTCAGGGGTCGCCACCTTGTCCTTGAACACTTTCTGCAGCACGGTCAGCATGATCGGAGCCGCGGTGGACGCGCCTGGCGATGCGCCCAACAGGCCGGCAATGGTGTTGTCGGCGGAGCTGACGACTTCGGTGCCGAGTTTCAGCACGCCGCCCTGCTCTTCGTCACGCTTGATGATCTGCACGCGCTGACCGGCTTGCCACAGGCGCCAGTCGGATTGCTTGGCGTTCGGGAAGTACTCTTGCAGCGCCTTGAAGCGGTCGTCGTCCGACAGCATCAGTTGGCCGGCGAGGTACTCGACCAGTGGGTATTCGCGAATACCGACTTTGGTCATTGGCCAGATGTTGTGGGTGGTGGTGCTGGTCAGCAGGTCCAGGTACGAGCCTTCTTTCAAGAACTTGGTCGAGAAGGTGGCGAATGGGCCAAACAGGATCACGCGCTTGCCATCCAGGACACGGGTGTCCAGGTGCGGAACCGACATCGGCGGTGCGCCAACCGAAGCTTTACCGTAGGCCTTGGCCAGGTGTTGCTCGGCCACGGTTGGGTTATCGGTCACCAGGAACGAGCCGCCTACCGGGAAGCCAGCGTATTCCTTGGCTTCAGGAATGCCCGACTTTTGCAGCAAGTGCAGTGCACCGCCGCCCGCGCCGATGAACACAAACTTGGCGTCGGTCTCGGTCTTGGTGCCATCTTTCAGGTTTTTGTAGCTCACACGCCACGAACCGTCGGCGTTCTTGGTGATGTCCTGCACTTCGCTCGACAGTTTCAGGTCGAACTTAGGGGTGGTTTGCAGGTGAGCGACGAACTGGCGGGTGATCTCGCCGAAGTTCATGTCGGTACCCAGCGGGCTCCAGGTGGCCGCGATTTTCTGGTTCGGGTCACGCCCTTCCATCATCAGCGGAACCCACTTGGCGATCTGCGCCGGGTCTTCGGAGTACTGCATGCCGGCGAACAGCGGGCTGGCTTTCAGGGCTTCGTAGCGTTTTTTCAGGAACTTGATGTTGTCATCGCCCCACACAAAACTCATGTGCGGTGTGGTGTTGATGAACGAACGCGGGTCCTTCAGCACGCCCTGACGGACCTGCCAGGCCCAGAACTGACGGGAGATCTGGAACGCTTCGTTGATCTCGACCGCTTTCGGGATCTCAACGTTGCCGTTCTTGTCTTCAGGGGTGTAGTTCAGCTCAGCCAGGGCCGAGTGACCGGTACCGGCGTTGTTCCAGCCGTTGGAGCTTTCTTCGGCGACGCCGTCGAGGCGCTCGACCATTTCCATCGACCAACCCGGCTCCAGCTCATTGAGCCATACACCCAGGGTCGCACTCATAATGCCGCCGCCGATCAGCAGCACATCGACTTTCTTTGCCTCTTCCGCGTGAACGGAGCTGATCCCCAGCGACAAAGCCAGCCCCAGCAGGGCAGTGTTTACTTTTTTAAACATCAGTAGCACCTATGATAAAACGCCATCCGCCCTACCGCCCCTGATCATGGGCAACCCTCTATCACGCTGCGCCAGGCAACGCACCGCGGGGTTTGCACATTCACGAGAGAGCCGCAGGGTGGGCACACAAGGCCGACGTATCGACCTCACTGTTTATGTCCCTTCTGCGCTGACTTCTTATCATTATTGGCTTCAGCTACCTGGGCGAGAGCCAATCGCTGGGACGTATACGGATGTACGTACCAGAGAAAGACTAGACCAAGACGGCGCGCAGAATATCACGGCAAAAGGCCGTTATGCGCTGTTTGGCCAATTGACAGCTCTAAATCGCGGGTTTTAACCCGTCGATGTCAAGCGTGCCAGGCGCGACCTGAGGTCACAGGCCCGGAACTCTCACGCAAAAGGCTGTTCTAGACACCTTTGCCGCTGCTTGCGTAGCATCGGCGGCTCTCCTTCGTGCAATCCATCCCAATAGAGTTACCCATGACTATCCAGCAAACACCCGGGCACGTGCTGCCCGCGCGCAGCGCCGCCAAAATGGAAGCGGCCATGGCCGTGGGCGCCTTCGCGATCGGTACTGGCGAATTTGCCATCATGGGGTTGATGCCCGACATCGCCCAAAACCTGGGTTTGAGCGAACCCCAGGTCGGCCACGCCATCAGCGCCTACGCCCTGGGCGTCATGGTTGGTGCCCCGCTGCTAGCGATCCTCGGCGCCAAGCTGCTGCGTAAACACATGCTGCTGTTGCTGATGGGCCTGTACGCCCTCGGCAACCTGGCCACTGCGTTCACCCCGACCTTCGGTTCGCTGGTGGCCTTTCGCTTCATCAGCGGCCTGCCCCACGGCGCCTACTTCGGCATCGCTGCCGTCGTCGCGTCCAGCATGGTACCCAACGACAAACGCGCCGGCGCCGTGGCCCGCGTAATGATGGGCTTGACCCTGGCCATGCTGCTCGGCAACCCCATCGCCACCTTCCTTGGCCAGCACCTTGGCTGGCGCTCGGCATTTGCGCTGGTCAGCGTGATTGCCCTGTGCACCATCGCGCTCGTCTGGCAGTACGTGCCCCATCGCCACGACGAACAACGCAGCGACCCGCGCAAGGAGATGCGCGCTTTCACCAAGCCTCAAGTGTGGATGGCCTTGTCGATTGGTGCGATTGGGTTTGCCGGGATGTTCTGCGTGTTCAGCTACCTGGCGCCGACGATGCTGGAAGTGACCAAAGTGTCGCCGCAGTGGATTCCCTTCGGCCTGGCGGCGTTTGGCGTGGGCGGCATCATCGGCAACATTGCCGGTGGCAAACTGTTCGATCGCATGCAGTTCCGTGCAGTGGGCTTGATCCTGGTGTGGTCGATGGCCGTGCTGCTGTTCTTCCCCTTCGCGGCATCGTCGCTGTGGGGCGTGCTGCTGAGCATGGGTCTGGTCGGCACCATGGTGGCCCTGGCCGCACCGCTGCAAATCCGCCTGATGGATATTGCCCACGAAGCCCCGAGCCTGGCGGCAGCGTCCAACCACGCGGCGTTCAACCTGGCGAACGCGCTGGGGCCATGGTTCGGCGGCATGGCGATTACGGCCGGATACGGCTGGACCAGCACCGGCTACATCGGCGCCGCGACAGCGCTGGTTGGCCTGGGCATCTACCTGATAGCCCGTCGCATGAAAGGCGGGCAGTGACACTTCCCAGACCACCACAGCCCTAATGTGGGCACTCTGATGTGGAAGCGGGCTTGCCCGCGATAGCGGTGGGCCAGTCAATAAATAATGACTGCCCGCCCCCATCAATCATCATGCAACAACCCCGCCCCATACTCCCCATAACTACTCCCCAGCCCGCTGCCGCCAAAATTCATCTTGGCGGCCTTGCTGGGGCTGCGGTCCCCAAACGCCTGGCATCCGCCTGAAAAGCACGGATCGCTGTTCAAGCCTGATGAGCCCGACGAACAAGCGGCTAACAGCAACGTGCCAGCAATCATCGCGACTTTGACGAAGTTGGAGATCATATCTTCAGTTCCCTGTGGACGGGAGGCGCGGAGGTCCTCTCTTAAGCAGGAGCGTAGTCCTCAACGGCGCAGGGAATTATGAAACTTTGCAGGGGGACAGCGTGGGTTCAGGTTGCCGCCTTGGGGTCTTGCCGACCTGGTCAAAACCAACGGCCAGACTCTGAGTGACCTGGCGATGGAGGTTCTGCACGACGACATCGAGCACGAAAAAACGCCGACAGCTCAGATCGAGTTGGCAGTGAAAGAAGCCGAGCTAGGCAAATTCGCCACCGATGACCATATGGCAACTAGGCGCGTTCAGAGCTGGCGTCGGCATGCGAGTTGAGTGGCTTGAAAGCGCACTCAAGCATCTGGAAGACGAAGCAAACTATATCGGACTCGAAAATCCACAGGCGGCTACCGTTCCCGTTCGAAGTGTTGAATGCGCGAAACAGTGCTCTCGGACAGCCAAGATGCATCCCTGATAAACTGCGCGATATTCGCCTCGTTGACTCAGACCCCAAATGCCCCTACAAACCGCCACTCTCTCCCGCCGTTTCTCCGTAGCTCCCATGATGGATTTGAACTGCTAATTCTACAGACATTGTAATACGTGCCCTGTAGCGCACGATAAAAACCCCGTACCACTTTCGTACCACTCCCCTCCTGAAATAGCGCTCGCCTGGCCGACAAAACCACATCCGTAAGGCACGGTGCTTATCGCCAATGCCTGTCGCTCCAATCCCAACCTCCCCTTCAAACGTCAACATCTGACGCTGTGTGGGTATCCATGACCCATTTGGGTATACCTAAAAAGCACAAGCATCAAGAGTATCCAGAATACGGAGAGGAATAACTTTTCAAAATCCAAGCAAAAAAAACCCAGCTTGAGCTGGGTTTTTTTGCAGACCTAAATATCACTCAACGTATACTTATTCTCAATCATGAATGCTGGCGCACTCCAGTTTGGACCTTTTCTTATTCCTCCATCAACATGTTCAACCACCCCTTCGAGCTCCATATTTTCAATAAGCTTCAAAAGCTCCAAGTTATTTGAAATATTGGCCCACCCATTCCTGCTGTAGAGTCGATCCAGCATTGGATACGAAATTGGTTTGTTTCTTACAATAAAAAGAACTACATCCCTTGGTGCTTCAGCGACTACCACGTCATTAATGTTACTCATTTTACTCTCCATATACTTGTTTAATTTCTGCAGCAATGGCTTCAGGCGTATAGAATAAATCGTCAGCATCCCTCAGCTTATAGTCTTCTAAGGTTGCAGCATGAGCATTATTCCAAACATTTCCTTCTACCCCATCAGCTACCCCGAGCGCCCTGTAACGTTCTAACTCTCGAATTTCATGGGTGTAAAATCGTTTATCAACATCCGTAACAGGGATCTGACCACTTAGTATCTTTTCTAGCCGTTCAATCATAATCTTATTAGCATCAGAAGGTACGAATCGTGACGTATGCAATTTAACCAGATCAATACCTTCCTGAGTCACCGTTGCCGTTGCCCAATCAAGATCTTGGATTGGACCTCCGGCTTTATCAGGATTGTACATCCGTCCGCTGTGTACACCTTTAGTGGTAGCACCGTCGTACGGACTATTAAATACCGCATAAATCGGTGGCAAACCCGAATCTGCGGGGTACACGTAGATACCATCTCGGATGGACAACTGCTTGGCAATCGGAAACGGCTCAGCTTTGACCTCAATTGGCGTCAGCGTGATGCCGGTGTATACCGGATTTTCCACTGGTTGCGCTGGGGTCGCTGTTGAACTATCACCTGGTGCCGCAATTGGAAATGTCAGGGTGATCGGCGGTGTATCGGTTGTAGTAAACGTATAGGCGTTGGCCACAGGATCAAGCACCAATGCCCTTACCGGAACAGTTGGGGCTAGTCCACCAGTGACCTGGGTGGCCACTACCGAATACTTCGATTGATCACCATAAAGCCGATATAGCACATCAACCGTCCCACCAGCCGCCGCTACCTCGAGAAGATTATCAGGCAGGCTAGGCGCCAGTTCCTTAGCGGGCAGATCCAGCATTGTCGCGGGCAGCTCCCCGTTGCCAAGGGACTCTGAATACGTCAAAGCTCCAATACCGACTGCCGTGGCCGCACTCACAACTGTACTCAGCGCTACCTTAGCCGCTTGAATCGCCGCCTCCAACGTAACGCCTGAACCTGCCGTGACGGCAATAGAGCCTGCAGCCGTACTCAGTTGCATAGCACCGGCTGCGGGAAGCCTGAACGTGTGAGCTGCTTTAAGTGCTGCGGCTTCAGCAGCTACCCTAGCAGCCTCAGCTGCTGCCGCCTCATCGGCAAAACGTTTGGCCTCAGCGTCTGCACGTGCTTGGTTAGCCTGTGCTTGAAGATTCTGCTTCAGGACATTTAAATAATCGATCTCCCGATTGATATATTTTGCAGCATACGCAGCCTCAAGTGAGGTGTACCATTCTTTATAATTTTTATCTGGAGGGTAGTTTGTCTTGCTCCCGCTGATTGCATCTTTAATAAATTGCATAGTCGGGAAACGAAAGAAATCTCCATAGTAGTACTTATCAGCAATCGCTTTTTGAGCAGCAGCAGCCTGTGATTTTTGAGTGATTAGCGTATCTACCGAACGAATATGCTGTTCGATTTTCTCGACTTCGCCCGCGGGACCGCCGTCATTTTGTTCTATTGCAGTAATGCTTTTTGCAATAGATTCGGGCATCAACTGAAGATTCGTTGCAAAGCTCGCCTCTTGATCCTTAACATTTTGGGAAATAATGGGGGGGTATGTGCTAAGTATATAAGTACGCGTTGCAACGTTAATTAGCTGTCCAGTGTGACTATGTGAGAAATCACTGTCACCACCTCCGCCTCCGAATGTCTGTGGTTCATATTTATTAATATCGTTGATTTTAATTTCTGGAAGATAAAGCGTGTCGCCAATCATAGGCATAGTGAATTTCCTTTTCGCTATATTCAGTACGATAGCTCTCATATTTCAGTAAAGTGAACGGCTGATTACCCCATCACCTTACTACCCTCTGATGAACGGCTTCGGCTCTGAAGCTCTCTGTTTCTGAGAAGCTCAACGAACAAAAATCCCCGTCTGCTGCACTCTTCATCATGCCGCACACACACTGTATGCATACACAGCAAAGACCGCAACAAAAAATATGCATTTATGCATATCCAGACTGGCAAACGGGGGATATCGGGGTCAGACCACGATATCTAACGTACTGGCCTCCCTCCGATCCGGCACATTCCACACGTAGCAATGTGCAACGCGAGGTGGTGAGAAGCGCACAAGCCTCTCCCACACCCTAGACCCATCCCTGATAAACTGCGCCCCATTCGCCTCGCTGGCTCAGACACCCCAATACCCCTACAAACCGCTCCCCTCTCCCGCCGCTTCACGCTCGCGGCTTTTTAGGTTGTAGCCCAGCTTGCGCAGTACTCGGCGGGCGCCGCCCATGGCGAGCGGATCGACCTGGTAACCCCAAGCATCTTTGGCGATCGCCAGAACGGCGCCGAGGTGCGTCAGGTCGTTGCCGGCAGTTTGTGGCTGAACGCCGCCGCCCTCGCGGCTCATTCGGAAGAGTGCAAAGTCGACCAGGCATTGGGTGGTGACGTCGATATCGTTCAGTTGGCCGATGTCCATCTTGCCGATGGCTTCAAGCGTGGCCTTCTTGGTTTTGCCCAACGGCCTGGCCTTTCCCACTTCCAACAGGTACTGGTCGATCATGTCTTTGACGGTGACGCCCTACCGGCTGGCCCGCTCGATCGCACCTGGCTGGTCCAGCTCCGATTCGCGCTTGCGCGTCCACGCCTGGGCAGCCTGTTTACGGGCGAAGGTCTGGCTCTCTTGGTAGACTTGCACTCCGTCGCGTTTGATGCGGATTTGAGCCGTGTAGCTCACAGTCCCATCCGCCAGTTTTCTTGCCCTGATAGTTGCCATTTTGAAAGTGGTACGCGTCAGTTTTGAGGTGGTACATCGTACCACCGAGCCTAAAAACGCCTGAAAACGCCCTAAAACTCGCCAAGAACACGTTGAGTAAAATGCTAGATAAACAGAGCTTTAGCCCAGCAGAATCAAGCCCCGCACTGTCTCGGCGCTTTAGCGTTGCACCTATGATGGACTGGACCGACCGCCACTGCCGGTTCTTCCTGCGCCTGCTCTCCAAGCACGCCCTGCTCTACACCGAGATGGTCACCACCGGCGCGATCCTCCATGGCGACCATGACCGTTTCCTGCGCCACAACGAAGCCGAGCACCCGCTTGCACTGCAACTGGGCGGCAGTGTCCCCGCCGATTTGGCCGCCTGCGCGCGCATGGCCGAGGCCGCTGGCTACGATGAAGTGAACCTGAACGTCGGCTGCCCCAGCGATCGGGTGCAGAACAACATGATCGGCGCGATCCTGATGGCGCATCCGGCGTTGGTGGCGGAGTGTGTGAAGGCGATGCGCGATGCGGTGTCGATTCCGGTGACGGTGAAACATCGCATCGGGATCAATGGGCGGGACAGTTATGCGCAGTTGTGTGATTTCGTCGGGACGGTGAAGGACGCAGGCTGCACCAGTTTCACCGTGCATGCGCGGATTGCGATTCTGGAGGGGTTGTCGCCGAAGGAGAACCGCGACATTCCGCCGTTGCGGTATGACGTGGCGGCTCAGTTGAAGCGGGACTTTCCAGAGCTGGAGATTGTGCTCAACGGTGGGATCAAGACATTGGAGCAGTGTCACGAGCATTTGCAGGTGTTTGATGGGGTGATGCTGGGCCGGGAGGCTTATCACAATCCCTATTTGCTGGCAGAAGTGGATCAGCAGTTGTTTGGCAGTGAGGCGCCGGTGATCAGTCGCGCAGAGGCGTTGGTGCAGTTGCGGCCTTATATTGCGGAGCATTTGGCTTCGGGTGGGTCGATGCACCATATCACTCGGCATATCCTGGGGCTGGGCACCGGTTTCCCGGGGGCGCGCAAGTTCAGGCAGTTATTGTCGGTGGATATTCATAAGGCAAGTGATCCGTTGGCGTTGCTGGATCAGGCCGGAGAGTTGTTGGAGGGGCGGTGATGGCCTGGGTGTCAGTTGGTTTATTGGGGGGCTGACAGGCCGCATTCGCGAGCAAGCCCGCTCCCACATGTGGACGGGTGTCCATCAGGAAGACTGGGGTGGCTGTGGGCCGTTATCGCAGGCAAGCCAGCTTCCACAGGTCGACCGAGTGGATCGGGTGGAAGTTAGGTTGAACCCGATGGTGATTTTGGCCTCCTATCTAGCACCACGGCCGGTGATTCAAACGGCTGTTTTCAGGTTGTTGCCCTCGCAAACGATCGAACGCATTTGCGCCCTTGAGCGCCTGCCGGCGCTCGGGTAATGTCATCAGACCCACAGGACAGAGCACGCCCATGACTTCCAAGCTGGAACAACTCAAGCAATTCACCACCGTCGTAGCCGATACCGGCGATTTTTCTACCCTCGCCAAGCTCAAGCCGCAAGATGCCACCACTAACCCTTCCCTGCTGCTCAAGGCCGCTTCGATCCCAGGCTATGCCAAGCTGCTGGATGAGTGCGTAAAGGACTGCAACGGTGATGTGGGCCTGGCCAGCGACCGCTTTGCGGTGGCGGTAGGTCAAGAGATCCTCAAAGTGGTGCCGGGCCGTATTTCCACTGAAGTGGATGCCCGCCTGTCGTTCGACACTGACGCCGTACTCAAGCGCGCGCTCCGTCTGATCGACCTGTACGACAAAGCCGGCGTTGGCCGCGACCGTGTACTGATCAAGATCGCCTCCACCTGGGAAGGCATCCGCGCCGCCGAGCAGCTGGAAAAAGAAGGCATCCAGACCAACCTGACGCTGTTGTTCTCCTTCGCCCAGGCCGTGGCCTGTGCAGAGGCTGGCGTGTTCCTGATCTCGCCGTTCGTGGGTCGAATCTACGATTGGTACAAAAAGGCCAACGGCAACGACTACACCGGTGCTGAAGACCCGGGCGTGCAGTCGGTGACGCGCATCTACAACTACTACAAGGCCAACGGCTACAAGACCGTGGTGATGGGCGCGAGCTTCCGCAACCTGAGCCAGATCGAAGAGCTGGCTGGGTGTGATCGCCTGACCATCAGCCCGGACTTGCTGGAGAAGCTGGCGGCGGATGAAGGCAAGCTGGAGCGCAAATTGTCGCCAGGCCATGCCGGTGAAGCCCGCGTGCATCTGACTGAAGCGCAGTTCCGTTGGGAGTCCAACGAGGACGCGATGGCGACCGAGAAGCTGGCGGAAGGTATTCGTCAGTTTGCTCGGGACCAGGAGAAGCTGGAGGCGCTGCTGTCGGCCAAGCTGTAAGGGCAGATAGCAGCAAAAAGGGCGGCACCTTGGCGGGTGTCGCCCTTTTTTGTGCTGCCAATTTCAAGCCAGTCACAAATCCAATGTGGGAGGGGCGGTGCGACGATTCGACTTGCTCCCGATGGCGGTGGGTCAGTCAGCATATTTATGACTGACATACCGCAATCGGGGGCAAGCCCCCTCCCCCATTTTGATCACATTTCAATTGAGGATCAGTGGCGCTCGAGGGCGTTGACGAGGTCGTGGAAGGCTTCGCGGTTGGACTCGTTGAGGCCCATGAGGATCTTGTGCGCTTCCAGCACCTTGACCCGTACGATCTCTTCGGACTGGTCTTGCGACGGCAGGTCGGTGAGGCATTCCGGGCAGGGAATTGGGCGGTCAACGATGTTGAACACCTGGTCAAAGCCCATCGACTGCAATAGACGGGTGATGTCTTCGTGGGTGGTGACCACAGTCGGCAACAGGCCGACCTTCTGCCGAGACAGAATGGACAACTTGGCCAGCAGGCCAAGGGTGGTGCTATCGATGCTGCGGGTTTCGGTCAGATCGATCACGATCGCCGAGAAGTTCAGCGCTGTGAAGATCCGCTCAATCGTCGCATCCAGCGCCGAACACAAGGTCAGGCGCACTTCACCGACAAACTTCAGGACAAACGTCCCGTCTTGCTCGGCGAATTGGATTCTTCCGGTACTCATCAAAGATTCCTGCTCAACACCAATAGGGCGATATCATCCGGCATCTCCCCTAGCGTGGCCAATCCAAAAACCTGCCGCAGGCCATCCAGGCTGCCGCCCGCCGACTTGACCTTTTGGGGCAAGGCGGCTTCTTTCTCTTTGAGTGTAGGCTCTGGAAGAAGGTCCAGGATGCCGTCTGACATCAGCGTGAGGCTGAACGTCGGCGGCAGTTCCAGGATGTGGTCTTCGTAGGTGGCTTCGTTGAACAAGCCTACCGGCAGACCACGCCCTTCCAGGTAACGCACACTGTCTGGAGTGTATAAAACCGGCATCGGCAGGTGACCGCCAATGCTGTAGGTCAAAAGACCGGTTTCTTCATCAATCACGCCGCCGACCATCGTCACGTGCTTGCCCAGCTTGCAGCTGATCAGGCCCCGGTTGATGTGGCCCAGTACCTCGGAGGGCGTGAACTCCGGCAAGGTGCCATTGCGCTTGGATTCGAACAACAACCGCGTGGTCATGAACTTCAACAACACGGTGACAAAAGCAGAGGAAGCGCCATGGCCGGAGACGTCGGCCAGGTAGAACGCCACACGTCGCTCATCCACACGGAAGTAATCGACAAAATCACCCGACAAGTACAGTGACGGGATGATCTGGTGGGCAAACTGGAAGTCGTCGATGGTCCAGGGGCTGACCGGCAGCATGTTCATTTGCACCTGGCGACCGGCATTCTGGTCTTCCTGGAGCAGGTTGAGGCTGGCTTCGAGTTCGCGGTTGGCGGTTTCGAGCTTTTCGCGGTAGCGCTGGTTTTCCACCAACAGGCGCGCACGATCCAGGGCACGGCGCACCGAGTGCTCCAGCACCGCCAGGTCTTCCAGGGGTTTGATCAGATAATCGGCGGCACCCAGGCGCAAGGCTTCGACAGCATCGTTCATCACCCCGGCGCCCGACACGACAATCACCGGCGTCTGCGGGGCGAGCTCAGTCACCTGGCGAATCAGCTCCAGGCCGCCCATCTGGGGCATGCGCAGGTCGCAGATCACAAGGTCGGGCTGGTCGCGCTCGAATACCTGGAGACCCTGTTGGCCATTACCGGCCTGCAGGACGCTGAAGCCACTGTCTTCCAAATAGGCCGCGAGGCTCGCGCGCACTACTTCGTCGTCATCGATTATCAGCAGCGTGGCACTGGTTTTTTGCATGTGGGCAAACGGCGCCAGAATTAGGTTGGCGTAGGTGGCGCGACAAGGGTCGGGCGCACGTACTGGATTCGCTTTCTAGCCTCTCTGTCCTACAAAGCATTGGGATTTTCCCCATGCACAACGGTAAAGCAGAGGTGCCCTTCTAAGGCGCAGACGGTACTCCCATCCGTCAGGGGTTTCAAGCTCATGCCGATGGTCGCCGAGCGTCTTTACACCGCAAATCACCGGGAGTTATAAGAACAGGCACGACCACAACACAAAGTAAGGATGAAGCCCATGAGCGAACACGAGCGCGACTACGCCGAAAAACGCGATTTCATCCGCATGCGCGTGGATGCCGATGTGTCGCTGATCCACGCAGGACAAGAGATCGCCGGGGTGTGCGTGGACCTGTCCAGCTCCGGCATGCAGGTGCAGGCGCCACGCCAGTTCGATGTAGGCGACCTGTTGACCGTGCGCATCGATTCGGAGCACGCGGCACTGAAAGGCCTGGAGGCCGATACCCAGGTGGTGTGGACCAGGGCCACAGGCGAAGACCAGCACCTGGGCCTCAAGATCCTGAAAATGCGCTGAAACCGCGCACAAAAAAGGCGACCCAAGTGGGTCGCCTTTTTCATTTCAAAACGTCACAGCTTAAAAGTCGTCAACGACCTTGCCGTCCTTGACCTTGAACTCACGGTTCTGCAGGTAAGCGTTACGAATGAAGGTGTACTTGTCACCGGTGATCAGCTTCTCGCTGTCGAGCAGGCTGGCACGGGTGTCGACGATGTTCAGGCCAAAGGTGCTGTTGCGCCAGCCGATATCGTTCATGTAGCGGTACGGTTGGGTGTAGCTGTCCACGTACTTGGACGGCGCGTCACGCAAGGTGCTTGGGCCCAACAGTGGCAGCATCACGTACGGACCGCTGCCGACACCCCAGTAGCCGAGGGTCTGGCCGAAGTCTTCGTCGCTGCGTTGCAGCCCCATTTTGGTGCCGACATCGATGAAGCCCAGCACGCCGAAGGTGGTGTTGACCAGCAAACGGGCGGTGTCGACACCGGCATTATGCGGCTTGAGTTGCAGCACGTTGTTGGCCAGGTTGCCCACATCGCCAATGTTGCGGAAGAAGTTGTGAATGCCATCCTGCACGAACTGCGGAGTCACGAACTGATAGCCCTGGGCCAATGGCTTGAGCGCATAGGTATCAACGGTGTCGTTAAAGGTAAAGATCGGGCGGTTGACGCTTTCCCATGGATCGTCTTCCGATGCAGCCTGTGCGGCGAAAGGCGCCAGTAAGACAGTGGCACACACCGACAACTGAGCGAAATAGTGGCTCCAGCGCATAGCTTTTGCTCCTTGAATGGTCTGTCATGGGCGCTATGCCCTGAATAAGGCCGTCAGTATATGACGGAAGTCGCCAATTAGGCAGCAACTAGGAATCGTCAGACCTAAAATGGACAAAATTCCTACAATTAACAATCCTGTCATCGACTTGTCATCCCGGCTCGATAGCGTTGGCGCTATTTCAGGGATGTCGACATGCCTCACGCCGAGATAGCCATCGCCAGCGCTCCCACTTTGACTGCCGTCCTGTTTGGCCTGAGTGGCTGCCTGGTGGACTTCGGTTCCCGGGCGCGCACCGACTCGCCCTCCCCGGACTCCCAAGCCACACCGGGCGCGCTGAAAATCCTGCGAGCCCTCAAGGAGCAAGGCGTACCCTGCGCCTGGCTGGATGAACTCCCCCCCTCCATCACTACCCCACTCGCCGCCGGACTGCCCGACTGGCTCAAGGCGACGTCGCCCTCCTCCATTCGCTGGCCCGCGCCCCACGCCTGCTGGCAAGCCTTGATGGAACTGAACATCGAACGCCTGGAAGGCTGCGTATTGGTCAGTGGCGAACCGCGCCTGTTGCAATCAGGGCTCAATGCCGGGCTGTGGACCATCGGCCTGGCCTCCTGCGGCTCGTTGTGCGGCATGGCGCCCGAACAATGGCAGGCGCTGAGCGAACAGGAACGCGAACATAAGCGCGGCAAGGCCACCGTTGCCCTTTACGGGCTGGGCGTGCACTCGGTAATCGATCACTTGGGCGAACTCGGCACATGCCTCGCCGATATCAGCCTGCGCCAGCTCAAAGGCGAAAAGCCCTGACACGGATCATGCACAGTCGACGCCAGTGGATTAATCTAAAGGTCAGCCCGTAGACCTTTCTCGGCGTGCCGCGGTCTATGTCAGTGCCTATCGATAAAAGGAAACACGTCATGCCTGATCGCAAAAAACTGGAAGAACAGGTCGAGATCCTGCGCGGGCAGTTGGAACAGGAACCGCCGCTGTCGGAAGAGAAACGTGATGCATTGGAAGCCTTGATTGCCAAGTTCGAATTACAACTCGAATTGGAACCGGCCACGCAAACCCCCAGTATTTCCGACGATGTGAATCAAGCGGCCATCGAGTTCGATGCTGAGCACCCGGTGATTTCCGGGACCTTGCGCAATATCATGATCACCTTGGGCAATATCGGGATCTAAACCAATCCCCAAGGCAAGTACAGAGACCAATGTGGGAGCTGGCACGCCCGCGATAGCGATCATTCAGTCATCCATCAGGTGACTGATACACCGCCCTCGCAGGCAAGCCCGCTCCCACATTTGATTTGCGTGATAGCTACTGACGAGCCAGGCGCACGTTCTGGAACGCCACATCCTCAGTGCTGCGATACGGGTTGATATCCAGCCCGCCGCGCCGCACATAGCGCGCATACACCGTCAACTTCTCCGGCTTCAGCAAACGCTGCAAGTCCAAAAAGATGCGTTCCACACACTGTTCGTGGAAGTCCGAGTGCTGGCGAAAGCTCACGATGTATTCCAGCAGGCTGGCGTGATCCAGCGCCGAACCGAGATATTCCACCACGACACTGCCCCAGTCCGGTTGGCTGGTCACGGGGCAGTTGGATTTAAGCAGGTGGCTGTGCACGCTCTCCTCGACAACACGTGAGTCATCGCAACGCAGCAGTTCCGGGCGCGGATGCTCATAGTTGCTGACACTGATATCCAACTCATCGATGCACACACCTGGCAAGGCCATCACACCTTCGGCCTCGATCTCGGCCAGGCTGCGGATACGCACGCTCACCGGCTTGCCGGCGGCAGCACTGAGGTCAGTGCGCAAAGCGGCTTCCAGGCTGGTCGTATCGGCAAACGCAGTCTGGTTCAACGAGTTGAGGTACAACTTGAACGACTTGGACTCGATGATGTTCGGCGAGTCGGCCGGGATGCTGAACTCACCGATGGCCACCACCGGCTTGCCCGACGGGAGCAGCCAGGACAGTTCGAAGCAGTTCCAGAAATCCACACCCTTGTAAGGCAGGGTCTCGGCGCTCAGGCCAAGCTCGGCCCATTTGGCGGCACGCGGGATCGGGAACAGCAACGAAGGGGTGTAGGTGGAGATGTATTCACTGGACTTGCCCAGCGGCGAATGTTCGGCTGCGGGATGCATGGCGGAAACCTGGCTAAATTAACCGCGCCAGTCTACCAGCCTTTGCCCCCGCGCCTAAGCGCCAGCGGATCAATCGACGTTGAGCTTGCCGACCATGCCCGCCTGGTAGTGCCCCGGAAGGTTGCAGGCAAACTCCAGGCCCGTGGCCTGGGTGAACGTCCAGGTCAGCTCGGCAGTTTTACCGGGCTCGACCAATACGCTATTGGGATCATCGTGTTTCATCGCACCATGCCCCATTGCTGCATGGTCCATCTTGCCCATGCCCGTGGCGGTCAGCATGCCGCTGGCCTGCATCTGCAGCATTTCCTTCTGGTGTTCGGCATGCATGGCCGCGTCGCCCAGGTTGAATTCGTGAAGCAACTGGCCCTTGTTGACCAGCACGAAGCGCACCGTCTCACCGGCTTTCACGTCCAGGGACTTGGGCGAAAAGGAAATGTCCTGCAACGTCACTTCCACCGTACGCGTGGCTTTGCTCGCCGGCGCCGCTTCACCGAATGCATAGGTGTGGGCGGCATCGGCCATTGCTTCAACACTCAACGCCAGCAGGCAACTTGCCAATAACAGGGGTGTGCGCAACGCCATCTGTCTTCTCCAGAAATATATGAACAGCCTGGGCAGCACTCTAAGATTGCGCCGCTGCCAGCCAGCTGACTGCTAGATTACAACTTTGTCAGGTTGATCCCCTGCCCTGGCACTCAAGGTATAAAGCCGTCGTCCACCGTTGCCAAGAGCCGCCCATGAAACTGCTGATCGTCGAAGACCAACCCAAAACCGGCCACTACCTGCGCCAGGGCCTGGCCGAGGCGGGTTTTACCACCGAACTGGTGGCCGACGGCACCAGCGGCCAGCACCTGGCGCTGACCGGTGACTACGATCTGTTGATCCTCGACGTGATGCTGCCGGGCCGTGACGGCTGGCAGATTCTCCAGGCTGTGCGCAGCGCCGGGCTGGATATCCCAGTGCTATTCCTCACCGCCCGCGACGCCGTGGAAGACCGCGTGCATGGCCTGGAGCTGGGCGCCGACGATTACCTGGTCAAGCCCTTCGCCTTTTCCGAACTGCTGGCGCGGGTGCGCAGCCTGTTGCGCCGAGGCAGCAGCACGCCCCAGGAAACCGCGCTGCAACTGGCCGACCTGCGCCTGGACCTGATCCGCCGCCGCGTTGAACGGGACGGCCAGCGCATCGACCTGACAGCCAAGGAATTTTCCCTGCTGGAACTGCTGCTTCGGCGCCAGGGCGAGGTGCTACCCAAATCGCTGATCGCCTCCCAGGTGTGGGACATGAACTTCGACAGCGACACCAATATCATCGAAGTGGCGATCCGCCGCTTGCGCCTGAAAGTCGACGATAACTTCCCCAATAAACTGATCCACACCGTACGTGGCATGGGTTATGTGCTGGAGGAGCGGTTCAATTGATCAAGCGTCTGTCCCTTGCCAGCCGCCTGGCGCTGCTGTTTGCTGCCTGCACCGCGGTGGTGTCGCTGATCGCCGGGGTGCTGTTCAACCACGCCAGCGAGGCGCACTTCATTGAGTTGGACCAGCAACAACTCGACAGCCAACTGGTGGCGCTGCGCGGTACGTTGCAGGGTGTCGACTCGCTGGGCACCTTCGCCAGACGTGAAGCGCAACTGCGCGCCGAACTCAATCACCAGCCCGAGCTGCGGGTGCGTATCACCGCCGCCGGCCAGCGTTGGCTGGACGATGCGCCAGGCGTGAACTTGCCCGACGCGCCCGGCCTGCACAGCCTGCAAAATGCCGGCACCGACTATCGGGTGTACAACGCGCCACTCACGCCAGGCCAACCCGACTCCCCCCTGCTGACGCTGATGCTCGACATCACCCACCACCAGCATTTCCTGCAGCGCATGCAGCACCTGATCTGGCTCACCGTCGGCCTGTCAGCCCTGGCGACCGCCCTGCTTGGCGCCTGGGCCGCGCGCAGTGGGTTGCAGCCGTTGCGACGCATGGGTGAAGTGGCCGCCAGTGTGTCGGCTCACTCCCTGACCCAGCGTTTGCCCCAGCAACACATGCCCGTAGAACTGGCCGAACTGGCCCAAGCCTTCAACGCCATGCTGGGTCGACTGGACGATGGGTTCCAGCGCCTCTCGGCGTTCTCCGCCGACATCGCCCATGAACTGCGCACGCCACTGTCGAACCTGCTGACCCAGACCCAAGTCATCCTGACCCAGCCGCGCCCGCTGGAGGATTACCGCGAGGCGCTGCACAGCAACCTGGAAGAGCTGCAATGGATGGCGCAATTGGTCAATGACATGCTGTACCTGGCCAAGGCAGACCATGGCTTGCTCATGCCTAAACGCGTGCCTTTGGCGCTGGCAGATGAGGTGGATGCTTTGCTTGAGTTTTTCGCGTTACTGGCGGAAGACGCTCAAGTCAGCCTGATTCGCGAAGGTACTGCCCATACCCTGGGTGATCGCGGCATGCTGCGCCGGGCCCTGTCGAACTTGCTGGATAACGCGCTGCGGTTCACGCCAGCGGGCGGCGAAGTGCGGGTGCGGATGACGGAAGGTGTGACGTTGACGGTTGAGAACACGGGGGAAGGCATTCCACCGGAGCTGTTACCGAAGTTGTTTGACCGCTTTTATCGGGCGGATCCGGCACGGCGTGAAGGTAGCAGCGAGCATGCGGGACTGGGGTTGGCGATTACCCAGTCGATTGTGCGGGCGCACGGGGGGAGGATTTTTTGTGAGTCTGAGGTGGGGTTGACGCGGTTTGTGATCGAGTTGCCCAAGGGGGATTGATGCAAGCTGGGCCGGCCCTTTCGCAGGCAAGCCAGCTCCCACATTTTGAATGTATTCACAAATCAAAGTGTGGGAGCTGGCTTGCCTGCGATAGCGATCTAAAGCTTCAGGAATACCTCAGCGCATGCGCCGGCTCTATCTTCGCCGCCCGATACGCCGGATACAGCGTCGCCAGGAAGCTCAACACAAACCCCGCCGTGCAAATCAGCACCACATCCCCACCTTGCAGTTCAGAAGGCAGGTTGCTGACAAAATACACATCCGAACTGAAAATATGCTGCCCGGTGACCCGCTCGACCCAGCCCACCAGCTCGCTCACGTTCAGCGCCGCAATCACGCCCAGTACGCCGCCAATCAAGGTACCGACGATACCGATCACTGTGCCCTGCACCATGAAGATCGCCATGATCTGCCGTGGCGTGGCGCCGATGGTGCGCAAAATCGCAATGTCCGCGCCCTTGTCGTTCACCACCATGATCAAGGTAGCAATGATGTTGAACGCCGCCACGGCGACGATCATCAGCAACAGCAGGCCGATCATGGTCTTTTCCATCTTCATCGCGCTGAACAGGCTGCCCTGGGTGTGGGTCCAGTCGTCAGGTTTGTAGGCGGCGCCCAGGCTGGCGGCGATGTCCGACGAGACCTTGGGGGCTGCGTAAAGGTCTTTCACCGCCAGGCGCACGCTTTGTACCTGGTTCGGTTGCCAATGCTGGATCTCTGCGGCGTCGGCCATGTGGATCATGGCCATGGACCCATCCAGCTCGGCGCCCACCTTGAAAATGCCCACGACATTCAAACGCTGCATACGTGGCGTGATGCCACCCGGTGCGGTGCTGATTTCCGGCACGATCAAGGTGAGCTTGTCGCCCACATTCAGGCGGAAACGCCGGGCAGTGATTTCGCCGACCACCACGCCAAACTCGCCAGGTTTCAGGTCATCCAGTTTGCCCCGCACGATGTGCTGGGCCACGATCGACACCTTGCCCTCCTGCGCCGGGTCAATGCCGCTGATCTCGATCGGTTGCATCGCGCCCTTGTAGGAGAACATGCCGTCCATCTGCGTGAAGGGGACTGCGGCAGTCACTTGCGGATTCTTCATCGCGGCGGCGGCCACGGGCTGCCAATCGTCGATCGGGTTCACGCCGACGATGGTCGCATGGGGCACCATGCCGAGGATGCGCGAGCTCATTTCGCGCTGGAAGCCGTTCATCACCGACAACACCACGATCATCGCCAAGACGCCCAGGGCGAGGCCGATCATCGAGGTCATCGAGATAAACGAGACAAAACGGTTGCGGCGCTTGGCGCGGGTATAGCGCGTGCCGATAAAAATCGATAACGGTCTGAACATTCGCGGGCACCGTTGAAAAAATGAAAAAGCCCGACGCTTGAAGCGCCGGGCTTGAAACGGGTCAGATGGCGACCAGATGACCTTCCTGCAGGTGCAACACGCGGTCCATCTGGCGGGCCATGCTCATGTCATGGGTCACCACCAGGAACGCGGTGCGCATCTGGGTGCTCAGTTCCAGCATCAAGTCCTTAATGCCCTGGGCGGTATGGGAGTCGAGGTTGCCGGTCGGCTCATCGAGCATCACCAGCCCTGGGTTGTTCACCAAGGCGCGGGCGATGGCCACACGCTGGCGCTCGCCGCCGGACAATTCAGCCGGTTTGTGCTCAAGGCGATGACCGAGGCCGACGCGCTCCAGCAGGGCCTTGGCGCGCTGGCGGGCTTCCGGGATTGCGGTCTTGCCGATCAACAACGGCATACACACGTTTTCCAGCGCGGTGAATTCCGGCAACAGGTGGTGGAACTGGTACACAAAGCCCAGCGAACGGTTGCGCAACTGGCCGCGGGCCTTTTCACCCAGGGCCGACAGCTCTTCGCCGGCCAGCCATACACTGCCCTGGGACGGCGTATCAAGGCCGCCCAGCAGGTTCAGCAAGGTACTTTTGCCGGAACCGGAACTGCCGACGATCGCCACGCGTTCGCCCGGATGCAGTTCGAGTTGCAGGTTGGACAGCACCACCACCGATTCCGGGCCTTCCTCGTAGGATTTGCCCAGGTTGCGGCAGCTCAGGATTGCTTTTTCACTCATGCCCGATTCACTCATAACGTAAGGCCTGTGCTGGCTGGGTACGTGCCGCGCGCCAGGCTGGATACAGGGTGGCAAGGAAACTCAGGACCAACGCGGCGCCGCCCACCATCAACACGTCCTGGGCCTGAACCTGGGACGGCAAGTAGTCGATGAAGTAAACGTCGGCGTTGAGAAACTTGTGGCCGATCAGGGTTTCGAGGCCAGCGATGGCCGCACTGACGTTCAGCGCGGCCAGAATGCCGACGGCCGTGCCGATCAAGGTGCCGACCACGCCGATCACGGTGCCCTGCACCATGAAGATCGCCATGATCTGCCCCGGCGTGGCGCCGAGGGTACGCAGGATGGCGATATCGCCCTTCTTGTCGTTCACCACCATCACCAGCGTGGAGATGATGTTGAAGGCCGCCACGGCGACAATCAGCAGCAACAACAGGCCGATCATGGCTTTTTCCATGCGAATGGCCTGGTACAGGTTGCCGTGGGTACGGGTCCAGTCGCGGGCGTAGTACTGGGACTCGCCCAGGTGCTGGGCAATTTCCCAGGCGCCGCGCGGCGCATCGAACAGGTCGGCAAACTTCAGGCGCAGGCCCTGCACCTGGTCCGGCTGCCAGCGATGCAGGCGCGCCAGGTCCGTGAGGTTGGTCAGGCCGAGGTAGCCGTCGATTTCGCCGGCGCCGACGTGGAAGGTGCCGACCACGGTGAAGCGCTTCATGCGCGGGAACATGCCGGCCGGGGTCACGGTGACTTCCGGCGCGACGAAGGTCAGCTTGTCGCCAAGGCCCACGCCGAGCTTGGCCGCGGCCTTGTCGCCGATGACGATGCCGAAGCTGCCGGGCGCCAGGTCATCGAGTTTGCCCGACAACATGAACTTGTCGATGATCGAGACGTTGCGTTCCTGGGCCGGGTCGATGCCATTGAGCAGGATCTTCTGCACCTTGCCATCATTGGTCAGCAACCCCTGCATCTGGGTGAACGGCGCTACGGCCAGCACCTTGGGGTTCTGCTTGACCTTGTCGGCCAGGCTCTGCCAGTCGCTGATGGGCGCATCGCCCTCGATGGTCGCGTGGGGCACCATGCCCAGCACGCGGGTACGCATCTCATGATCGAAGCCATTCATCACCGACAGCACCACGATCATCACGACCACGCCCAAGGCGAGCCCGATCATCGACGTCAGGGAAATGAACGACACAAAATGATTGCGACGCTTTGCACGGGTATAACGCGTGCCGATAAATACGAAGAGAGGTCTGAACATGTCGGGGCTTGTTCGGAGGAAAAGAAGACGTCCCGGTGGCGGGGTCTGGTAAGCAGCTTTACACTCTGACCATTACCGCTAGCTGGGGTTCGCCATGTCGACATTAGATGAAGAAGAACGCCGCGAATACTACCGTATCGACGACATGATCGCACTTCAAATCAAAAGCCTGTCTGCCCCCGAGGCGGCGAGCAAGGAAGTGTTGCTGGATGATTCTCCACTGTTCAATTTACTCAGTGAATTGCACCTGAGTGAATTCGAAGCCCAGCACCTGCTGCGCCAGCTCAGCGAGAAGGATCGCACCCTCGCGGCCTTCCTCCGCGTGCAGAACAAACGCCTGGATCTGCTCAGCCAGATCATGGCACGCGGCCTGCTGGATGAGGTCGGCGCACCGCAACCGGTGATCATTTCCGAAGGCGGCATCGATTTCCAGCACCCCACTCCCCTGCCGGCCGGCGCACATCTGGCGGTCAAGCTGGTGCTAATGCCCCAGGCGCTCGGCCTGTTGCTGCGCGCGCGAGTCACGCATTGCGAACCCAAAGGCGCAGGCTTCGACGTCGGCACGGAATTCGAAGCCATGACCGACGCCCAACGCCAACTGCTGGCGCGCTACATCCTGCAGAAACAGGCCCAGGAACGGCGCCTGGCGCGGGAACAGAGCGACGCCCAAGACATTTGAATTCTCGCACTCACCCCGCCAGACGATCTGGCGTAAAGGAGCAACTGTGACCCTGATCTACGGCCACCGCGGTGCCAAAGGCGAAGCACCGGAAAACACCCTGACCAGCTTCCAGGAGTGCCTCAAGCACGGTGTACGCCGCTGCGAACTGGATTTGCACCTGTCCATGGACGGCGAGCTGATGGTCATCCACGACCCGACCCTCAAGCGCACCGCCGACCGGCGCGGCAAAGTCGTCGAGTACTCGGCGGCGGACCTGGTGAAAATGGACGCGCGCAAGGGTGGACCGGGCTGGGTCAACCCTTGCCCGATCCCGCGCCTGGAAGAGCTGTTCGAAAAGTGCGATTTCGATCACTGGCAACTGGAGGTCAAAAGCGCTTCACGCACCCGCGCCGCCACCACCGTGCTGGCGATTCGCGAAATGGCCGTGCGCTTTGGCTTGATGGACAAAGTCACCGTCACCTCAAGTTCGCGGGAAGTGTTGAAAGCAGCCGTTGAACTCACCCCCGACCTGTCACGCGGCCTGGTCGCAGAATACGCCTGGCTCGACCCGCTAAAGGTCGCGCAGAACTACGGCTGTGAGATTCTGGCGCTGAACTGGACGTTGTGCACCCCTGAACGTCTGGAAAAAGCCCAGCGCCAGGGCTTGCACGTGTCCGTGTGGACAGTCAACGAACCTGCGCTGATGCGCAGGCTCGCCGACTTCGGCGTAGATAGCCTGATTACAGACTTTCCCGGTTTGGCCACTGCCACCCTCGGGAATTACTGAAATCGGTCTCCCCGGCCGGCTCAGGCCACCGGCCGGAGCCGCTCAAAAAAGCCGGTTGAGGCCGTCGTAGGCCGCTACCCGATAGGCTTCCGCCATGGTCGGGTAATTGAACGTGGTGTTGACGAAGTACTTGAGGGTATTGAGTTCGCCCGGCTGGTTCATGATCGCCTGGCCGATATGCACGATCTCCGAGGCCTGGTAGCCGAAGCAATGCACGCCGAGGACTTCCAGGGTTTCACGGTGGAACAGGATCTTCAGCATGCCTTGCGGCTCACCGGCGATCTGCGCACGCGCCATGCTCTTGAAGAACGCCTTGCCCACTTCGTAAGGCACCTTGGCCTTGGTCAGTTCGTGCTCGTTCTTACCGATCGAGCTGATCTCCGGAATGGTGTAGATCCCGGTCGGTACGTCGTTCACATAGCGCCAGCTGCCATTGTCGACAATGCTGCCAGCGGCTGAACGGCCCTGGTCATGGGCGGCACTGGCCAGGCTCGGCCAGCCAATCACATCACCGGCGCCGTAAATGTTGGTCACGCAGGTGCGGTAGTTCTCATCGACTTCGATCTGGCCACGGCTGTTGACCTTGACCCCGATGTTTTCCATGCCCAGCTTGTCGGTGTTACCAGTGCGGCCGTTGCACCACAGCAAGGCGTCGGCCTTGATCTTCTTGCCGGACTTGAGGTGCAGGATCACGCCGTTATCCAGGCCTTCGACCCGCTCGTACTCTTCGTTGTGGCGCACAGTGATGTTGTTGTTGCTGAAGTGGTAGCTCAACGCCTGGGAAATTTCCGAGTCGAGGAAGCTCAGCAACTGGTCGCGGTTGTCCACCAGTTCGACCAGTACACCCAGGCCGCTGAAGATCGAGGCGTATTCACAGCCGATCACCCCGGCGCCGTAGATGATCAGTTTGCGCGGGGTGTGGCCCAGGCTCAGGATGGTGTCGCTATCGTAGATACGCGGGTGGTGGAAATCGATGTCTGCCGGACGATACGGACGCGAACCCGTGGCGATGATGATGTGTTTGGCCACCAGCTTCTCGACCACGCCGTTGGGGCAGACCACTTCGATGGTTTGCTCGTCGGCGAAGCTGCCAGTGCCAAAGAACAAGTCGACGCGGTTACGGGCGTAGTAGCCGGTACGCGAGGCGACTTGCTTGGAGATGACTTTCTCGGCGCTTTTGAGCACGTCCGGGAACGAGAACCAGCGCGGCTCACCAATGGCCCGGAACATCGGGTTGGTATTGAATTGCATGATCTGGCGCACGGAGTGACGCAAGGCCTTGGACGGGATGGTGCCCAGGTGGGTGCAGTTACCGCCGACCTGGCGACGGCTATCGACCATCGCCACCTTGCGCCCCGCTTTGGCGGCGTTCATCGCCGCACCTTCTCCAGCCGGGCCGGAACCCAGTACCACCACGTCGTAGTTGTAGACAGCCATGCGTACTCCTCAGAACAGGCCAGGCGTACGGTTGGACGCCGGGCTAAATCATGCCGCGGCCAGCGGTCATGAAGGACAATTTGGCTCAAGTGTGTGAACCGGGGCACAGTCTATATAAGGCTCAACGCCGCGAACATTAACCCTTGGTCGCGTCGTAGGCCAGTCTTGCCTTTACTACAACATCAGGAATTTGCAATTACACTGCCGACAAGCACCCTTACAGGACGGGCAATTATGCGACACGTCGTTTTCTGTTCATTACTGATGCTGTCCATCACGGTGCAGGCCAATGAGGCGGATCGTCTGAAGCAGGCCGATTTTCCGGCGCAGTCCCAGCAACTGACGTTGAAAAACCAGGCGGTGCTCACCTACCTCTGGGCGGATGTTTACGCGGCTGCGCTGTATGCCCCGTCCGACCTGAGCGCCAAGCAGGCTTGGGCACAACAAAAAGCGCTGCGCCTGACGCTGTATTACTTTCGCGACATCGACCGCAATGACGTGATCAAGGCGGCTAATACAACGCTGGAACGCCAGCAAGCCAACGCGAGCTTGAAGCCGGAACTGGAAAAACTGCATGCTAGCTTTCGTAATATTCAAGCCGGTGATCGATATGCCCTGGATTATCGACCAGGGCGTGGCTTGCACCTGGAGATCAATGGGCAAGTGGTGTTCAGCAGCCGCGATGACGCGCTGGCGCGGGCCTACCTGGGGATCTGGTTGGCGCCCGAGGGGTTGTCCGCCAGCCTGCGCAACACGCTTTTGGACTGAAGGCCCCATCGCAGGCAAGCCAGCTCCCACATTTGAATGTATGCACCTATCAGAATGTGGGAGCTGGCTTGCCTGCGAAGAGGCCCCACCAAACAACACAACCCCCCCAGCCATAAAAAAAGCCCCGAACCAGTCGGGGCTTTTTCATTCAACGCTAATGCTTAGCGCGGGAACGCAGGCGGGTTGACCCCGGCCATGTCTTCCATCACGCGAACCACCTGGCAGCTGTAGCCGAACTCGTTGTCGTACCACACGTACAGTACAACGCGGTTGTCCTGGGTAATGGTCGCTTCGGCGTCCACCACACCGGCGTGGCGCGAGCCCACGAAGTCGGTGGAGACCACTTCCTGCGAGTTGACGAAGTCGATTTGCTTATGCAGATCGGAGTGCAGCGCCATGTAGCGCAGGTACTCGTTCATCTCTTCACGGGTAGCGGCTTTCTCAAGGTTCAGGTTGAGAATGGCCATCGACACGTTTGGCGTCGGAACGCGGATCGCATTACCGGTCAGCTTGCCGGCCAGCTCAGGCAAGGCCTTGGCAGCAGCGGTGGCAGCACCGGTCTCGGTGATCACCATGTTCAACGCAGCGCTGCGGCCACGGCGATCGCCTTTGTGGAAGTTGTCGATCAGGTTCTGGTCGTTGGTGTACGAGTGAACGGTTTCAACGTGGCCGTTGACGATGCCGAACTTGTCATTCACAGCCTTCAGCACCGGCACGATGGCGTTGGTGGTGCAGGAAGCGGCGGAAACGATCTTGTCGTCAGCGGTGATTTCAGCGTGGTTGATGCCGTGAACGATGTTCTTCAGCTTGCCTTTGCCAGGCGCGGTCAGGACAACGCGGTCAACACCCGGGCAGGCCAAGTGCTGGCCCAGACCTTCGGCGTCACGCCATACACCGGTGTTGTCCACCAGCAGGGCGTCCTTGATGCCGTACTGGGTGTAATCCACCTCGGACGGGTTCTTCGCGTAGATCACCTGGATCAGGTTACCGTTGGCGGTGATGGTGTTGTTTTCTTCGTCGATGACGATGGTGCCGTTGAACGGGCCGTGTACCGAATCGCGGCGCAGCAGGCTGGCACGCTTGGTCAGGTCGTTCTCGGCGCCTTTACGCACCACGATGGCACGCAGGCGCAGGCCGTCGCCGCCACCGGTTTTTTCGATCAGGATGCGTGCCAGCAGGCGGCCGATACGACCGAAGCCGTACAGCACAACGTCGGTGCCTTTGCGGGCAGCGGCGTTTTGCTGGCCAACCACATCGGCCATTTCTTCACGCACGAACTGCTCGGCGGTACGGCCGGCGCCTTCCTTGCGGAATTTGTAGGCCAGCTTGCCCAGGTCTACCGATGCCGCGCCGAGCTTGAGCTCGCTCATGGCCTTAAGCAGTGGGAATGTTTCGTGGACGGAGAGTTCGCTGTCGTCGGCGGAACGGTGACGCGCAAAGCGGTGGGCTTTGAGAATCGCGATGACGGACTGGTTGATCAGGCTGCGGCCATAGATCGAGCTCACCACATTGTTATTGCGGTACAGCTGACCGATAAGCGGGATCATCGCTTCTGCGAGTGCTTCACGGTCGATCCATTCACCAAGACACTGGTCGGGCTTCTGAGTCACGGGAACCTTCCACATGTAGGGGCTGAAAAAAGGGGCTACATTATGCCGCCCGACCGCCCCCGGAGCAATGCGCCTTCAGCAACAAAAAGCCCTTGCGGAAAATTGACACCCCGCTACAGCCCAGTAAATACGCGGGTTCCAGAAGCCCACTAATGGCACGCGCAAGACAACTTGTCCGTAACCCTCCGAAAAACGCGTACATTTTGGCACTACATATTGAGTCAAAACCCGCCATTGTTTGTCTTAGCCACTACATTTCCCATAAACCGTAATAGGCTCAGTCAGAAACTGACAGGCGGCACCTTGGGCCGTTACAATTACCGACTTTGTCGCAACGCTTGGAGCTCAACCTTCCGTGCCCGTTCTGCGTCTACCGCTTCTCCCTGCCGCGGCAGGTAAACAGCACTGGGGCAACCTGCCCGGTGCCGCCCTGAGCCTGGCCATCGCCGAGGCTGCCAGCGCAGCCAAGCGCTTTACCCTGCTGCTCACCGCCGACAGCCAAAGCGCCGAACGGTTGGAGCAGGAGCTGAGCTTCTTCGCCCCCGATTTGCCGGTGCTGCACTTCCCCGACTGGGAAACCCTGCCCTACGACCTGTTCTCGCCGCACCAGGACATCATCTCCCAGCGCATCGCCAGCCTGTACCGCCTGCCGGAACTGGCCCATGGCGTGCTGGTGGTGCCTATTACCACGGCGCTGCATCGTCTGGCGCCGACCAAGTTCCTGCTGGGCAGCAGCCTGGTGCTGGATATCGGTCAGAAGCTCGACGTGGAACAGATGCGCACGCGCCTGGAAGCCAGCGGCTACCGCTGCGTGGACACGGTGTACGAGCACGGCGAATTCGCCGTGCGCGGGGCGCTGATCGACCTGTTCCCGATGGGCAGCAAGTTGCCGTACCGCATCGACCTGTTCGATGACGAAATCGAGACCCTGCGTACCTTCGATCCGGAAAACCAGCGCTCCATTGATAAAGTCGACTCGGTCAAGCTGCTCCCCGCGCGGGAATTCCCGCTGCAAAAAGACGCGGTCACCCGCTTCAAGGCGCGCTTCCGTGAACGCTTCGACGTGGACTTCCGCCGCTGCCCGATCTTCCAGGACCTCAGCAGCGGGATTACCCCGGCCGGTATCGAGTACTACCTGCCGTTGTTCTTTGACGAAACCTCCACCCTTTTCGATTACCTGCCCCAGGACACCCAGGTGTTCTCGCTGCCGGGTATCGAACAGGCCGCAGAAAACTTCTGGAACGACGTGCGTAACCGCTATGAAGAGCGCCGCGTCGATCCGTCCCGTCCTTTATTGCCGCCTGCAGAACTGTTCCTGCCAGTGGAAGACTGCTTCGCGCGCCTGAAAAGCTGGCCGCGTGTGGTCGCCAGCCAGCAGGATGTGGAAACCGGCGCTGGCCGTGAACGCTTCCCGGCGGCAACACTGCCGGACCTGGCGATCCAGGCCAAAGCCACGCAACCGCTGGAAGCGCTGTCCAACTTCCTCGGCGACTTCCCTGGCCGCGTGCTGTTTACCGCCGAATCCGCAGGCCGTCGCGAAGTGCTGCTGGAACTGCTCGAACGCCTGAAGCTGCGACCGAAAACCGTCGACAGCTGGCCCGATTTTGTCAAAAGCAAAGAGCGCCTGGCGATCACCATCGCGCCACTGGACGAAGGCCTGTTGCTGGATGATCCGGCTCTAGCGCTGATTGCCGAAAGCCCGCTGTTCGGCCAGCGTGTGATGCAGCGCCGCCGTCGTGAAAAACGCGCCGATGCCAACAACGATGCCGTGATCAAGAACCTCACCGAGCTGCGCGAAGGCGCGCCGGTGGTGCATATCGACCACGGCGTCGGCCGCTACCTGGGCTTGCAGACCCTGGAGATCGACAACCAGGCCGCCGAATTCCTCACCATGGAATACGCCGAGGGCGCCAAGCTCTATGTACCGGTGGCCAACCTGCATTTGATCGCCCGCTACACCGGCAGCGACGACGCCCTGGCGCCGTTGCACCGCTTGGGCTCGGAGACCTGGCAGAAAGCCAAGCGCAAGGCCGCCGAACAAGTGCGCGACGTCGCCGCCGAACTGCTCGACATCTATGCACGCCGCGCGGCGCGCGAAGGTTACGCGTTTGCCGACCCGAAAGCCGACTACGCCACCTTCAGCGCCGGCTTCGCTTTCGAGGAAACCCCGGACCAGCAAACCACCATCGAAGCCGTGCGCGCCGACATGCTCGCGCCCAAGCCCATGGACCGCCTGGTCTGCGGCGACGTGGGCTTCGGCAAGACCGAAGTGGCCATGCGCGCCGCTTTTATTGCCGTGCATGGCGGCAAGCAAGTGGCGATTCTGGTCCCCACCACCTTGCTCGCCCAGCAGCACTACAACAGCTTCCGCGACCGCTTTGCCGATTGGCCAGTGACCGTGGAAGTCATGAGCCGCTTCAAATCGGCCAAGGAAGTGAATGCGGCCATCGCCGATTTGGCCGAAGGCAAGATCGACATCGTGATCGGCACGCACAAGCTGCTGTCGGACGATGTGAAGATCAAGAACCTGGGCCTGGTGATCATCGACGAAGAACACCGCTTTGGTGTGCGTCAGAAAGAACAGCTCAAGGCCCTGCGCAGCGAAGTCGACATCCTCACCCTCACCGCCACACCGATTCCGCGCACGCTGAACATGGCGGTGTCGGGCATGCGCGATCTGTCGATCATCGCCACGCCGCCGGCACGTCGCCTGTCGGTGCGCACCTTCGTGATGGAGCAGAACAAGAGCACGGTCAAGGAAGCGCTGTTGCGCGAACTGCTGCGCGGCGGGCAGGTTTACTACCTGCACAACGACGTAAAAACCATCGAGAAATGCGCCGCCGACCTCGCCGAGCTGGTGCCGGAGGCGCGTATCGCCATCGGCCACGGCCAAATGCGCGAGCGCGAACTCGAACAGGTGATGAGCGACTTCTACCACAAGCGCTTCAACGTGCTGATCGCCTCGACCATCATCGAGACCGGTATCGACGTGCCAAGCGCGAACACCATCATCATCGAACGGGCGGACAAGTTCGGCCTGGCCCAACTGCACCAACTGCGCGGCCGGGTGGGGCGTAGTCACCACCAGGCGTATGCCTACCTGCTGACGCCGCCGCGCCAACAGATCACCTCCGACGCCGAAAAGCGCCTGGAAGCCATCGCCAACACCCAGGACCTGGGCGCCGGTTTTGTACTGGCCACCAACGACCTGGAAATCCGTGGTGCCGGTGAACTGCTGGGCGACGGCCAGAGCGGGCAGATCCAGGCGGTCGGTTTCACCCTGTATATGGAGATGCTTGAGCGCGCGGTGAAAGCCATCCGCAAAGGCGAGCAACCGAACCTCGATCAACCGCTGGGCGGCGGTCCGGAGATCAACCTGCGCTTGCCAGCGTTGATTCCCGAAGACTACCTGCCGGATGTGCATGCGCGGCTGATCCTGTACAAACGCATCGCCTCGGCCACCGACGAAGAAGGTCTCAAGGACCTGCAAGTGGAGATGATCGACCGCTTCGGCCTGTTGCCGGAACCGACCAAGAACCTGGTGCGCCTGACCCTGCTGAAATTGCAGGCCGAGCAGCTTGGCATCAAGAAAGTCGACGCCGGGCCGCAGGGTGGGCGCATCGAGTTTGAGGCGCAGACACCGGTGGATCCACTGGTGCTGATCAAGCTGATCCAGGGCCAGCCCAACCGCTACAAGTTCGAAGGGGCTACGCTGTTCAAGTTCATGGTGCCGATGGAACGTGCCGAAGAACGCTTTAATACATTGGAGGCGTTGTTCGAGCGCCTCATCCCGAAATCTGCTTGAAGGACGCCCCGATGCGCCTGTTCCGCATTTTGAGCCTGTTGTTGGTGGTAGCGGCACCTGCGGCGTTCGCCGACAGCCCCTACCAGGTGGAAATGATCCTGGTGCGCCAGAACGCGGAGCCGGTGATCAACAGCCGCGCCGCGTCGGAAAACTGGGATGCCGGCGCCGTGCGCCTGGGTGATAAGTTGAGCCCGCCGCGCCTGAGTAATATCGTCGACAAGCTGCGTGCCGACTCAAGCTACACGGTGCTGGCGCACAAGGCCTGGGAGCAGAACCTCGGCGATCAGCCGGTCAAAGTCGCCATCACCGACGGCCAGGAGCAGTTCGGCCAGTTTCCCATCGAGGGCGTGTTGAGCCTGCAATTGGGGCGTTTTACCGATATCGATGCGAACTTCTGGATCAACCAGTTCGACGCCAACGGCAGCGTGATCGCCAGCGAACACTTGAGCCAGACCGATGTGCGCACCAAGAACAACCAGCTCAACTACCTGGACGGCGGCCACCTGGCGTTGCTGATCAAGATCACCTCGCTGACCGCCAAGCCCCCCAGCGCGCCACCGCCCGACATCCAGGACTGATCCAGCGCCATGCCCCTGACAGCGTCGCTGACCAAACCCCTGGCCCCTTCGTGGGCCAATCGCTTTAAAGAGCAAAGCCTGGAGCGCGGGCGACGTTATGCCCTGGAGAACCGGGTGCGCATTGTCGAGTGCGGTGACAGCACCATTGTCGCCAGTTGCGAAGGCTCGGGCGGCAACGTCTACCGGCAGACCATTTCGCTGCGCGAATCGGCCAAAGGCACGCTGATCCTGGTGGACAGCCGCTGCACTTGCCCGGTGCACACCAACTGCAAACATATCGCGGCGGTGCTGCTCAAGGTCCAGGAAACCCTGGCCTACCCGGCCGCTGCACAAGATGCCGAGCTGCTGGAAAAACTCCAGGCCGTGCTGGAAAACCGGGTGGCGTTGCCGCAGGTGGTGATGGAGGATGTCGTGCCCGTGCCGCGCTTGTGGCTCGCCAGTGTCGAGTTCAGTGCCTTTGAACCGCGCAACGGCAAGATGCAGCGCTATATCCAGCATCGCGCGGCGCTGTCGTTCAACTACTTGGGCAACTATGTCAGCGGGCAGAAAAACGCCGACATCATCGTGCGCCAGGAAACCCAAAGCCTGCGCATCAAGCGGCATCCGGAGCTTGAGCAGCCGTACCGTGAACAACTGCGCCTACTGGGGTTCAAGATCGCCACGCGCCAGAGCAAGGCGCTGCCGGAAAGCGCCGGCGAGTTGTTCGAGATGGTCAATGACAGCGCCTGGCTGAACTTCACCCTCAATGCATCACCGACCTTGCGCGCCGAGGGTTGGGAGTTGCAGATCGATGAGGATTTCGGCTTCGACCTGAGCGCCGTCGATGACTGGTACGCCACCGTCGATGAAGGCCCGGAGCGCGATTGGTTCGACCTGGAGCTGGGAATTATCGTCAACGGTGAGCGGCTGAGCCTGCTGCCGATCCTGCTGAACCTGATGCGCTCCCACACCGAGATCCTCAACCCGGAAAAACTCGCACGCCGCCGCGATGATGAACTGATCCTGGTGAACATCCCCGGCCTGCCCAATGGCGGGCATGGTCCGCTGCAAGTCGCCCTGCCCTACGGCCGTCTGAAACCGGTGCTCGCTACCCTCGGCGAGTTCTACCTGCAGGACACCGGTACCACCACACTGCGCCTGGCGAAGGCCGACGCGATTCGGTTGAACCCGCTGGAAGATCTACCGCTGCAATGGGAAGGTGGCGAGAAGATCCGCAACTTTGCCCAGCGCCTCCGAGACATCAAGGACTTCACCTGCGTGGCCCCAGAAGGGCTGAACGCGACCTTGCGTCCGTACCAGCTGGAAGGCTTGAGCTGGATGCAGTCACTGCGCCAGCTGGAGGTTGGCGGGATACTGGCGGATGACATGGGACTGGGCAAAACCCTGCAGACCCTGGCGCATATTCTCACGGAGAAAATCGCCGGGCGCCTGGATCGACCGTGCATGGTGGTAATGCCCACCAGCCTGATTCCCAACTGGCTGGATGAGGCAGCGCACTTCACACCGCAACTCAACGTGTTGGCACTGTATGGCGCCGCACGTAAGAAACATTTCGCGACCCTGCAGGACTATGACCTGCTGCTGACCACCTACGCCCTACTGCCCAAGGACATCGAACAGCTCGCAGCCCTGCCCCTGCATGTGCTGATCCTCGATGAGGCCCAGTACATCAAGAACCCGTCCAGCAAGGCGGCCCAGGCCGCACGTGAGTTGAATGCACGACAGCGCCTGTGCCTGAGCGGCACGCCGCTGGAAAACCATTTGGGCGAGCTCTGGTCGTTGTTCCACTTCCTGCTCCCAGGCTGGCTGGGCGACGTAAAAAGCTTCAACCGCGACTACCGCACGCCCATCGAAAAGCGCGCCAGCGATGTGCGATTGCAACACCTGAACGGTCGGATAAAACCCTTCCTGCTGCGCCGCACCAAGGAGCAGGTGGCAACAGAGCTGCCACCCAAGACCGAGATCATCCACTGGGTCGACCTCAATGAGGCCCAGCGCGACGTGTACGAAACCATGCGCCTGGCCATGGACAAAAAGGTGCGCGACGAGATCACTCGCAAGGGCGTGGCACGCAGCCAGATCATCATTCTTGAGGCACTGCTGAAGCTGCGCCAGGTGTGCTGCGACCTGCGCCTGGTCAACGATGCAACCCTGCCCGCCCGTGGCAGCAGCTCGGGCAAGCTTGATAGCTTGATGGAAATGCTTGCGGAGCTGTTTGAGGAAGGCCGGCGGATCCTGCTGTTTTCCCAGTTCACCTCGATGTTGAGCCTGATCGAAGTCGAGCTGAAAAAACGTGGCGTGGCCTACGCACTGCTCACCGGCCAGACAAGGGATCGACGCACACCGGTGAAGGATTTCCAGAGCGGCAAGCTACAGATTTTTCTGATCAGCTTGAAGGCCGGGGGCGTCGGCCTGAACTTGACCGAAGCCGATACGGTGATCCACTACGATCCTTGGTGGAACCCGGCCACGGAAAACCAGGCCACCGACCGCGCCTATCGCATCGGTCAGGAGAAGCCGGTGTTCGTCTACAAGATGATTGCCCGAGGCACGGTGGAGGAGAAAATCCAGCACCTGCAGAAGGAAAAATCCGACCTGGCAGCGGGCGTGCTGGACGGGCGCACCACCGGGGACTGGCAACTGGGCAATGAGGACATTGAAGCGTTGTTTGCGCCGTTGCCGCACAAGCAAGAGAAGCGTTGACGGTTAGACCGCTATCGCAGGCAAGCCTGCGATAGCCGCGACGCGGTGTTCAGCCGATCAACTGAGCATCCCGCAACGCGGTAAGCGCCGCCAACCAGCGCGGGTCCTGCTTGTAGTCCGTCGACGCAATCGCCTGGCCGCGCATGCGTGCGATTCGAGCTGATGGCTTGACCTTCATGCGCTGGGCGGCGGTCAGCGCCAGCTCAGCAGCCGCGCGATCATTGCATACCAACCCCATGTCGCAACCTGCCGTCAGCGCCGCTTCGATGCGACTGGCGGCATCGCCCACCACATGGGCACCGGCCATGGACAGGTCATCGCTGAAAATCACCCCATCGAACTGCAACTCGCCGCGCAGGATGTCCTGCAACCAGCGGCGTGAGAACCCGGCTGGCTGGGCATCGACTTGCGGGTAGATGACGTGGGCCGGCATCACCGCCGCCAATTGCTTGCTCAAGCGCGCGAAAGGCACCAGATCATGCGCACGAATCTGCTCAAGACTGCGTTCATCATTGGGAATGGCAACGTGGGAATCGGCCTCGGCCCAACCGTGACCAGGAAAATGCTTGCCGGTGGCCGCCATGCCGGCGCTGTTCATGCCACGGATAAAGGCACCGGCCAGCACGGCGGCGCGCACGGGATCGCCTTCGAACGAGCGGGTGCCAACCACCGCGCTGCGTTGGTAGTCCAGGTCCAGCACCGGGGCGAAGCTCAGGTCCAAGCCAACGGCCAACACTTCAGTCGCCATAATCCAGCCGCATTGTTCGGCCAGGTATTCGGCGTTGGGGTTATCCGCCAAGGCACGCATGGCCGGCAAGCGCACAAACCCCTGACGCAGACGCTGTACGCGGCCACCTTCCTGATCGACGGCCAACAGCAGGTCCGGACGCACGGCACGAATCGCCGCACTCAACGCCCGCACCTGACGCGGATGCTCGATGTTGCGCGCAAAGATAATCAGGCCACCCACTTCAGGCTGGCGCAGCAGGTGGCGGTCCTCGGCCGTGAGCCAGGTGCCGGCAACGTCGACCATCAAAGAACCTTGCAGGGCAGCAGTCATAAACCTTCCTTAAATAACGCACACAACCCGTTGCCCTCACCAGGCACGGTGAGCACAACGGGTTGCGAGTAAATAGCTGAATTCGGCATGGGCCGCTAGCTTAGCGGATGCAAGCGGCCGCGCCCACCCGGCGCGGTCAAACCTTGGCGGGCGTTGGCACGGACTTGCTGCGTGGACGCAATTGGGCGGCGGCCATGGCGGCGTCGGTCACACCGGTTTCGGCGCGCATGCCGGCGGCCAGGAACGGCACCATCAGGCGCATGACCTGTTCAATGGAGGTGTTGACGCCGAAATCAGTCTCGGCAATCGCCCGCAACGCCTTGATCCCGGACATGCTGAACGCGGCGGCACCGAGCATGAAGTGCACGCGCCAGAACAGTTCAATCGGCGGAATACGCGGAGCGGCTTCGTTGACCAGCAACATATAGCGACGAAATACCTTGCCGTACATGTCTTCCAGATAACGCCGCAGGTGCCCCTGGCTCTGACTGAACGCCAGGCCCAGCAGGCGCATGAAGATCGACAAATCGTTGCCGCTCCTGGGCTGAACCACCAGGGCCTGCTCAACGAGGATTTCCAGCAGTTCTTCCAGGGTCGGCTTGTGGTCAGCCTTGGCCTGGCGACGCTCAAGCTCACGGTCAAGGCTGGTGCAGAACGGCCCCAGGAAGCGCGAAAACACCGCCTGGATCAGGGCCTTTTTCGAACCGAAATGGTAGTTCACAGCAGCGAGGTTGACCCCAGCCTTGCTGGTGATCAGCCGCAACGACGTTTCAGCAAATCCTTTTTCCGCAAACAATTGCTCGGCAGCATCGAGAATGCGTTCAACGGTTTCCGACTGGGCCATGGCTACTCCGCCTGACAAACACTTGTTTGAAACATACGTTTCAGGTTGTGTCTTGTCAAGCCTGCGGGTTCGCTTTCCGGCCGGGCAGTCATGTATTTCATCGCTATTTAATCACATCCTTACGCCTCTGTAGGCAGCGCTATCTCTGGCGTGTGGGAAGCCTGCACGATGACCGTCCAGCGGCGCACTCGAAAAGGAGGATTGCCAAGCGCAGTCCACTGTATATAATCCCAGTCACTGTATAAAAAGACAGAGCGATCAACATGCTAAAACTGACGCCACGCCAAGCTGAGATTCTGGCTTTTATCAAGCGCTGCCTCGATGACAACGGCTACCCGCCGACGCGAGCGGAAATTGCGCTGGAACTGGGGTTCAAGTCCCCCAATGCCGCCGAAGAACACCTCAAGGCCCTCGCTCGCAAAGGCGCGATCGAAATGACCCCCGGTGCCTCGCGCGGTATCCGCATCCCTGGCTTCGAAGCCAAGGCCGACGAATCGACCCTGCCGATCATCGGTCGCGTCGCTGCCGGTGCGCCGATCCTGGCGCAGCAGCACGTCGAGGAATCCTGCAACATCAACCCGACCTTCTTCCATCCGCGCGCCGACTACCTCTTGCGGGTCCATGGCATGAGCATGAAGGACGTGGGCATCTTCGATGGCGACCTGCTGGCCGTCCACACCACCCGCGAAGCCCGTAATGGCCAGATCGTCGTCGCCCGTATCGGCGATGAAGTCACCGTCAAACGCTTCAAGCGCGAAGGCAGCAAGGTCTGGCTCCTGGCCGAGAACCCTGAGTTCGCCCCGATTGAAGTGAACCTGAAAGATCAGGACCTGGTGATCGAAGGCTTGAGCGTCGGCGTCATTCGCCGCTAAAGGAGGCATCATGCAGCTCATCCACACCCCACAACACACACAACTGTCGCTGTTCGAGGCCTTCATGGCCCAACCCCTTGCGCCCATTCTCAAGGAAACGGTCGAAGCGCCCTGGAGCGCCGAGCCTGAGGCGTTCAGTGAATTGTCGTTGCGCGGTGCAGCGGGGAGCTGCCTGAGCCTGCTGGCGCCGATCCTACGCGAATTGAGCGAAGAGCAGGACGCGCGCTGGCTGACGCTGATCGCCCCACCCGCCAGCCTGACCCAAGCCTGGCTACGGGACGCCGGCCTCAACCGCGAGCGCATCCTGCTGCTGCAACCGCGCGGCGCGCAAAGTGCGCAGCAATTGACCTGCGAAGCCCTGCGCCTGGGCCGTAGCCATACGGTGGTGAGCTGGTTGAATCCACTGAGTGTCAGTGCCAAGCAACAACTGATCAGTGCCGCGCGCACGGGCGATGCTCAGAGCTTGAATATTCGATTGGGATAAGTACTGAGCGGCCAAAGCCCCGTGGGCAGTCCCGCACTCCACGAACGTCCGTGGTGAGCGGGATTCTGCAGTGAGCCAGCTTGCCCGCTCACCACAGCACGTCCTCTTCTCACTGGAACTCAGTGAAGAACGCGCGGCCCGTCTTCTTTCTCCGGCTCGCCTTCTGCCAGGCGACCTGCCATCTGCACGCCCACGCTCAACATGGCTTTAGCCACTTCCACGTGCTGGCCCTGCAAGAACACTTTGGCGTCCTCGGAAAAATCCAGAATGACCAGAGAACCCTCGTCCTCAGCCCGACGCAGCTCGATTCGGCCGTCAGGCAACTCAACAATTTCCAGAAAGGACGTCGGCATAAAAGTCTGTTCTCCACGAAAGGCCGGGATTATATCAGTCATCCGCTGCGTTTCGCTGAGGATCTGGCCAGGTTTCGTTGCGGCTTGATGAATGGTGCCAGGATGACCCGGTTCACATGTGGGAGCGAGCTCCCACAGATTGATCGGTGTAAGTCAGTGACGCCGCCTCAGCACTCGTTGAGGCCTTCGCGAAAGCGCAGCGCCATCTTTTTCAGTGCCTGGCGCCAGCTTTCCAGCTCTTCCCGGCTCAACGGCTTGGGCTCATCCTCTTCAACCGCAACCGCCACGATCAACGGTTGAGTCACATCGCCCTTGGGCACATGGGGAATACGCGGCGGTTGGAACATATCGGCATGCGCCTTGAGCAGGCGTGCGACCCAGCTGTCGGGGCTTTGGGCCATTTCAACCAGCTCAGCCAGCTCAGGAATCGCCATCGAGTCCAGCACTTCGCGGTTCATGATCATCTCTGCACGAGGCGAACCCGCCTGGGGCAAACGGTAGAACCCGGCGATTTCATGGCACAGGCCCAGCAAGGCACCGTACAGGTGGAACAATGCCGCTTCACGCCCCGCCTGGACCAGCGCGATGGCATTCATCTCTTTCCCCTCCTCGGCGCGGCCAAGGGCTTCCAGGGACAAACCCGCGAAGTAAATTTTCTGGTTGGTACGGGTATAGAGTTCGTTGGCCATAACGGCAATCTCCACAACGAATAAGCGTGATGCTGGCTGAACAGTGTCACGGATCAGCCGAGCCTACTGCAAGTGCAATAAACCGCTGCTTATGGGGGGGCAAAACTCGACGTTCAGATCCAGACTGATCCAAATGTGGGAGGGGGCTTGCCCCCCGATTGCGGCGCATCAGTCATACACATGTCGACTGATATACCGCTATCGGGGGCAAGCCCCCTCCCACATTGGATCTTCAGCGCATCCGACGGGTCAAGCGCCCTGGCGCTTGTCCTCGACCTTCCACTTGCCGCCGTCGTAGAACGCTTTCCAGCCAGTAGGCTTGCCGTCCACTTCGGTCTGCACGTACTGCTCCTTGGTCTTGCGGCTGTAACGGATCACGGCTGGGCGACCATCCGGATCCTTCTTCGGCGCTTCACACAGGAAGTGGTACTTCGGATCGATCTCGTCCTTGTGCGGCACGATCTCCAGCACCAGCGGTGCACGGGTCTCGCGGTTTTTCGGGAACTGGCTGGCAGCCAGGAACAGCCCCGAAGCGCCGTCACGCAGGATGTAGGTGTCGTTGACCTTCTCACACTTGAGTTCAGGCATCTTCACCGGGTCCATCTTCGGCGGCGCCGCGTCACCGCTTTTCAGCAGTTTGCGGGTGTTCTTGCACGTCGGGTTGGTGCAGCCGAAGAACTTGCCGAAACGGCCAGTCTTGAGCTGCATCTCGCTGCCACACTTGTCGCATTCCAGGCTCGGACCTTCGTAGCCTTTGATGCGATAGGTGCCCTCTTCAATCTCGTAGCCGTTGCAATCCGGGTTGTTACCGCAGATATGCAGCTTGTGCTTTTCATCCAGCAGGTAGGCGTCCATCGCCGTGCTGCAGATTGGGCAACGGTGCTTGCCACGCAGTACCAGCGACTCGGATTCCCCCTCGTCATCGGCAGCGATTTCGTCACCCGGCACCAGGTTGACGGTGGCCTTGCAGCGCTCTTTCGGCGGCAGGCTGTAGCCCGAGCAACCGAGGAACACGCCGGTGGACGCCGTACGAATCTGCATCGGGCGGCCGCAGGTCTGGCACGGGATGTCAGTCATCACCGGCTGATTGGCGCGCATACCGCTTTCAGGGCTTTCAGCTACTTCGAGTTTTTTCTTGAAGTCGCCGTAGAACTCGTCCAGCACGTTTTTCCAGTCGCGTTCGCCCTGGGCCACGTCATCGAGGTTCTCTTCCATGCCGGCGGTGAAGCCGTAGTCCATCAGGTTGGAGAAGCTTTCCGACAGGCGTTCGGTGACGATGTCGCCCATCTTTTCCGAATAGAAACGACGGTTGTGCAGCGCAACGTAGCCACGGTCTTGAATGGTGGAGATGATCGCCGCGTAGGTCGAAGGACGACCGATACCGCGTTTTTCCATCTCTTTCACCAGGCTGGCTTCCGAATAACGCGCCGGCGGCTTGGTGAAGTGCTGGGACGGGTCGAGCGTGATCAGCTTCAGCGTATCGCCCTGGGCCATGTCCGGCAGCACATCGTCATCGCCAGGCTTGGCGATTTGCGGCATCACACGGGTATAGCCGTCGAACTTGAGGATACGGCCCTTGGCACGTAGCTCGAAGTCAGAAGCCGCCACAGTGACGGTGGTGGACAGGTATTGCGCCGGCAGCATCTGGCAGGCCAGGAACTGGCGCCAGATCAGCTCGTAGAGGCGCTCAGCGTCGCGCTCCATGCCGCTCAGCTTGGCAGGCGTGGTATTGGCGTCGGAAGGACGGATCGCTTCGTGAGCCTCTTGTGCGCCTTCCTTGCTGCTGTAGACGTTCGGTTTCTCGGGCAGGTACTTCTTGCCGAACTCTTCTTCAATATAGGTACGCGCCATCGCGACCGCGTCCACCGACAGGTTGGTGGAGTCGGTACGCATGTAAGTGATGTAGCCAGCTTCGTACAAGCGCTGGGCCATCATCATGGTTTTCTTCACCCCAAAGCCCAGGCGGTTGCTCGCGGCCTGTTGCAGGGTGGAGGTGATGAACGGTGCCGATGGCTTGCTGCTGGTCGGCTTGTCCTCACGCTTGACGATGCTGTAACTGGAAGACTTGAGCTTTTCCAGCGCCGCCATGGCCTGGGCTTCGTTCAGCGGCTTGAAGGCCTCGCCTTTCTCGCGGGCCACTTCAAAGCGCACGTTGGCGCCCTTGGCAGTGCCCAGATCGGCGTGGACTTCCCAGTACTCTTCGGGGATGAACGCACGGATTTCGCGCTCACGCTCCACCACCAGCTTCACCGCAACCGATTGCACACGGCCGGCGGACAGCCCACGGGCGATCTTGGCCCACAGCAGTGGCGAGACCATGTAACCCACGACGCGGTCGAGGAAACGACGGGCCTGTTGGGCGTTGACGCGGTCGATGTCCAGTTCGCCGGGCTTGGAGAAGGCCTCTTGGATGGCCTTCTTGGTGATTTCGTTGAACACCACACGCTTGTAGCGGCTGTCGTCGCCGCCGATGGCTTCCCGCAGGTGCCAGGCAATGGCTTCCCCTTCGCGGTCCAAGTCCGTTGCGAGATAGATGGTGTCGGCATCCTTGGCGAGCCGGCGCAGCTCTTCGATGACCTTTTCCTTGCCTGGAAGGATTTCGTACTTGGCCTTCCAGCCATGATCCGGGTCCACACCCATGCGCGAGACCAGCTGCTTGCGCGCTTTCTCTTTAGGGGTGAGCACCGGACCTTCGCCCGCAGCCGCCTTGCCGCGCTTGGCGGCTGGCTCCTTACTGGCGCTAGCCGAACCGCTGGTGGGCAGGTCTCGGATATGGCCGATACTCGACTTCACCACGTACTCGTTGCCCAAGTACTTGTTGATGGTCTTGGCCTTAGCCGGGGATTCCACAATGACCAGCGATTTGCCCATGGATCGGAAAATTCCTGAATTCGAGAAGTGAAAGGCAGTTGGCGCCTGTCGCGGCAACGCTATATATAGTGGCAACAAGGTGAGGTCAAGCGCAGCATTCTGCGCGACCCGCCGTTATTGCCCTGAAAAAAGACTGGGTTCGGCCTGGACCAAAGCAAAGCGCGGGACCTGCTCGCCGTCAACTTCGACGGTCTCCAGGAACATGCTCAAAGGACGCACCCAAAAGCCGTAATCGCCATACAGTGCTTGGTAGAACACCACTTCTTCTTCGGTCTCGGAGTGGCGCGCCACATTGAAAACACGGTACTGCGGACCTTTATAATGCTGGTAGAGCCCTGGTTCGACTTTCATGCTCTGGCCCTCTTACAAAATTTGTTAAAAAAAAAATACAAAACCACCCAAAAACAAAAACCGGGGCACTGGGCCCCGGCTTCCGTCAACCCAACGCTTAGACGCGTTCGAAGACGGTGGAAATGCCTTGGCCGAGACCAATGCACATGGTGGCTACCCCGAGGTTGCCGCCATTTTGCTTCATCACGTTAAGCAAAGTGCCGGAGATACGTGCACCGGAGCAACCAAATGGGTGGCCCAGGGCAATCGCGCCGCCGTGCAGGTTAACCTTCTCATTCATCTTGTCGAGTACTTTCAAATCTTTCAGCACCGGCAGGGCCTGTGCGGCGAAAGCTTCGTTGAGCTCGAAGAAGTCGATGTCGTTGATGGTCAGGCCCGCGCGCTTCAAGGCTTTTTGTGTGGCCGGTACTGGACCATAGCCCATGATTGCCGGGTCCACACCCGCCACGGCCATCGAACGGATCACGGCCAGCGGTTGGATACCCAAGTCCTGGGCACGCTGCGCCGACATCACGATCATGCACGAAGCACCGTCGGTGATTTGCGACGAAGTACCGGCTGTCACGGTGCCGCCCTTTGGATTGAACGCTGGCTTGAGAGCCGCCAGGCTTTCCAGGGTGGTATCCGGACGAATGGTTTCGTCGTAGTCGAACAGTTTCAGGAAACCGTTCTCGTCATAACCGTTCATCGGGATGATTTCATCCTTGAACTTGCCTTCCAGGGTCGCCTTGTGGGCGAGCTGGTGGGAACGCAAGCCGAACGCGTCCTGGGCTTCGCGGGTAATGCCATGCATTTTGCCAAGCATTTCCGCGGTAAGGCCCATCATGCCCGAGGCTTTCGCCGCGTACAGCGACATGTGCGGGTTAGGATCGACGCCGTGCATCATGCTGACGTGGCCCATGTGCTCCACACCACCGACCACGAACACATCACCGTTGCCGGTCATGATCGCCTGGGCGGCGGTGTGCAGCGCGCTCATCGACGAACCGCACAGACGGCTCACGGTCTGGCCCGCGGCAGTGTGCGGGATCTGGGTCATCAGCGACGCCATGCGCGCGATGTTCCAACCCTGCTCCAGGGTCTGGTTGACGCAGCCCCAGATCACGTCCTCGACTTCGTTCGGGTCGACCTTGGTGTTGCGCTCCAGCACTTTGCTGATCAAGTGTGCCGACATGTCTTCGGCACGGGTGTTGCGGTGCATGCCGCCCTTGGAGCGGCCCATCGGTGTGCGACCGAAGTCGACAATCACCACGTCTCTTGGATTCAAGCTCATAAATATTCTCGCTCTAGTCGTCTGGGCGCTTAACCGAAGAAGCTCTGGCCGTTCTTGGCCATTTCACGCAGCTTCGCGGTCGGGTGGTACAGCGGGCCCAAATCAGCGTATTTGTCAGCCAGGGCAACGAACTCAGCCACACCGATCGAGTCGATGTAACGCAGTGCACCACCACGGAATGGAGGGAAACCAATACCGTACACCAGGCCCATATCGGCTTCGGCGGCGGTCTCGACGATGCCGTCTTCCAGGCAACGCACGGTTTCCAGGCACAGGGCGATCATCATCCAGTTGATGATGTCCTCGTCGGACACCTCACGCTGTTCGTAGATGACCGGAGCGAGCACTTCGTGCACCGACGGATCGGCCACTTTCTTCTGCTTGCCCTTCTTGTCAGCCTCGTAGGCGTAGAAGCCCTTGCCGTTCTTCTGGCCCAGGCGCTTGGCCTCGTACAGCGCGTCGATCGCCGAGCGGCGGTCGTCTTTCATACGATCCGGGAAGCCTTCAGCCATGACGTCGCGACCGTGGTGGCCGGTGTCGATGCCGACCACGTCCATCAGGTACGCCGGGCCCATTGGCCAGCCGAATTTTTCCATGACTTTGTCGATGCGCACGAAGTCCACACCAGCGCTGACCAGCTTGGCGAAACCGCCGAAGTACGGGAACAGCACGCGATTGACCAGGAAGCCCGGGCAGTCATTGACCACGATCGGGTTCTTGCCCATTTTCTTGGCGTAGGCAACGGTGGTGGCAACGGCCAGCTCGCTGGACTTCTCGCCACGGATCACTTCCACCAGCGGCATCATGTGCACCGGGTTGAAGAAGTGCATGCCGACGAAGTTTTCCGGACGCTTGAGGGCCTTGGCCAGCAGCGAGATGGAAATGGTCGAGGTGTTGGAGGCCAGGATGGTGTCGTCTTTGACCTGGGCTTCCACTTCAGCCAGTACGGCTTGCTTGACCTTAGGGTTCTCGACAACCGCTTCGACCACCAGGTCGACATGACCGAAATCGCCGTAGGACAGCGTAGGACGAATGCCGTTGAGCACTTCAGCCATTTTCGCGGCGGTCATGCGACCTTTGTCCACGCGACCGACCAGCAGCTTGGCGGCTTCCGCCAGGCCTTGCTCGATCCCGTGTTCGTTGATGTCTTTCATCAGGATCGGCGTGCCTTTGGACGCCGACTGGTAAGCGATACCGCCGCCCATGATACCGGCGCCGAGTACGGCAGCCTGTTTCACGTCCTTGGCGATTTCGTCGTAGGCCTTGGCCTTTTTCTTCAGTTCCTGATCGTTCAGGAACAGGCCGATCAGGCTCTGGGCTGCAGAGGTTTTCGCCAGTTTGACGAAGCCAGCCGCTTCCACTTCCAGGGCTTTGTCGCGACCGAAGTTCGCGGCTTTCTGGATGGTCTTGATCGCTTCAACCGGCGCCGGGTAGTTCGGGCCGGCCTGTCCAGCCACGAAACCTTTGGCGGTTTCGAACGACATCATTTGTTCGATGGCGTTGAGCTTGAGTTTTTCCAGCTTCGGCTGACGCTTGGCCTTGTAGTCAAATTCGCCGCTGATGGCGCCCTTGATCAGGTTCAGTGCGGCTTCGGCCAGTTTATCCGGGGCAACTACAGCGTCGACAGCACCGACTTTCAGGGCGTCTTCAGCCTTGTTTTCCTTACCGGCGGCGATCCATTCGATAGCGTTGTCGGCACCGATCAGACGCGGCAGGCGTACGGTGCCGCCGAAACCTGGGTAGATGCCCAGTTTGACTTCAGGCAGGCCGATCTTGGCAGTGGCCGACATGACGCGGAAGTCCGCCGCCAGGCACATTTCCAGGCCACCGCCCAACGCGATGCCGTTGATCGCGGCGACGGTCGGTACGTTGAGGTCTTCAAAATCGCTGAAGATCTTGTTGGCTTCGAGGTTGCCAGCCACCAGCTCGGCATCGGGCAGCTTGAAGTTGTCGACGAATTCGGTGATGTCAGCGCCGACGATGAACACGTCCTTGCCGCTGGAGACGATCACGCCCTTGACCGAAGCATCAGCTTTGATGGTGTCTACGGCCTGACGCAATTCATTCAGGGTTAGACGGTTGAACTTGTTGACGGACTCACCCTTGAGGTCGAATTTCAGTTCGACGATGCCACTTTCAAGAGCCTTAACCGTGATGGCTTTACCTTCGTAAATCATCAACTGATCTCCACGATATGGAAGCTGAACAGTACACATTGGACGCTGGCCTCTGGCTGGACATTGATGAATTCGCCAATGTTCACGCCAATCCGCCAGGCACACCCGCCAATGCGATAGTCGGGATTCTGTATGAGTCGTCTGACAGACAAACGCTCAATTCATACGCCCGTTTGATTTGGGTACGCCACCTTCATCCAATTCCGGGCAATTGTCAATCGCTCGAAAGGCTAGGAAAAACGCGACTTTCCAGTCATTTCAGAACCCCGACCATAAGCCCTTGATTCGTCAATATTCAACTATTCACGAAATCAATAATAGAAAAGATCGGGGAAAAGGCTGTACAGAACGGGATATACCGCTAGGCTAGCGACACCCCTGACGCGCCTGGATGAACATCCGACGCGGGAAACACAGATTTACCGGCCTGCCTGGCCAACTCCAGCCCGATGATGATGTCGGGCTTTTTATTGCCTGGCTTTTAGGCAAGCGCCTTGAGCAATACATCGATATCTTTCAACACACTCGCCTCGCCCTTCTCGCCCCAATACAACGCAATCATCTGCTTGTCGGCCTCGACCTTGTAGACGTTGGTCGGCAGCTTTGCAAAATGCGGCAACAACTTCTCATCGACACACACTTCACGCCACTGATTGACCCACACACCCGGCTCCAACTGCCAGTAACTCCAGATGGCCGGCGTGCTCCCGCGCCGTGGCCGGCAGTACTGCGCACAGGGGCTCGGCGGCTCCTGCTTGAGCCAATGGGGCCACTCCTGGGGCGCCAACTGCATGGCCAGGCCGATACGGCGTGCTTCCATGCGCAGGGCCATGCGCCCGCTCTGATGGCGCGACGGGCGCAGCCATGCCAGAGGGCTCAGAACCACCACAAGGATTGACACCACTATCCAGACCGTCATATGTGTACTCCCGAATTTCTAGATGAGCGGATTTGATCTGACGCAACCCCATCCGCTTGAAAGCAGCCATACTGAACTTATTGCAGTCCCCTGGAGGAACGCCCCATGTCCTACGAACATATTCTGGTCGCTGTCGACCTGACCGAAGAGTGCGATCCAGTCATCAAGCGCGCCCGCGCCTTCGCGATCGCCAGCGGTGCCAAACTGTCGCTGGTGCATATCGTCGAACCAATGGCCATGGCCTTTGGGGGTGACGTGCCCATGGACCTTTCCCAGTTGCAGCAACAACAGTTCGATCAGGCCAAAGAGCGCCTGGACCGGTTGATTCTCAAATACCCCGAAGTGACCAAGGAAAACTCCCACCTCACTTACGGCCAACCGCGCCAGGAAATCCACCATCTGGCCAAGGAACAAAACTGCGACCTGATCGTGGTGGGCAGCCATGGCCGGCATGGTCTGGCGTTGTTGCTGGGCTCCACTGCCAATGATGTATTGCATGGCGCGCCGTGTGATGTGCTGGCCGTGAAGCTGGTGAAATCCTCTTAAGCACATTTTCAACTGTATTTCATATAAAAAACCCGGTGCTCATGAAAATGAACACCGGGTTTTTTATTACGTGCAGATCACTCAGGCATCCAGCTCGGCCCAACGCTCAACCAGCACTTCCAACTCCTGATTCAGTTTCTCCAGGGAAGCAATCACCTTGGCAGTTTCCGCCGCCGGACGCAGGTAGAAACCCGCGTCAGCCATCTCCGCTTCTACCGCGGCAATCTGCTGTTCCTTGGCGTCGATATCACCCGGCAAGGCTTCCAGCTCACGCTGCAGCTTGTAGCTGAGCTTCTTCTTGCCAACCGGCGCCGACTCCACAACCGGCGTAGCAGCCGCCACCGGCGCCACCACCGCCGAATTCAGGTCAGCTTTGCCGGACTTGCTCTCGGTCACGCCCAGCAGACGCGGCGAGCCGCCCTGACGCAGCCAGTCCTGGTAACCACCGACGTATTCACGCACCTTGCCTTCGCCTTCGAAGACCAGGGTGCTGGTGACCACGTTGTCGAGGAATGCCCGGTCGTGGCTGACCATCAGCACAGTGCCGTTGAAGGTCAGCAGCACTTCTTCCAACAGCTCGAGGGTTTCCACGTCGAGGTCGTTGGTCGGTTCGTCGAGGACCAGCAGGTTGGCCGGCTTACTGAACAGCTTGGCCAGCAGCAGGCGCGCACGCTCTCCCCCGGACAAGGCTTTCACCGGTGTACGGGCACGCTGCGGGCTGAACAGGAAGTCACCCAAGTAGCTTAGGACGTGGCGGCTCTGGCCGTCGATATCGATAAAGTCGCGACCTTCGGCGACGTTATCGATCACGGTTTTTTCCAGGTCCAACTGGTGGCGCAACTGGTCGAAGTAAGCCACGTCGATGCGCGTACCCTCTTCCACGGTGCCGCTGGTCGGCTGCAGACCGCTGAGCATCAGCTTGAGCAACGTGGTCTTGCCGGTGCCGTTGGCGCCCAGCAGGCCGATACGGTCGCCGCGCTGCAGGACCATGGAGAAGTCCTTGATCAGGAACGGGCCGTCCGGGTGATGGAAGCTGACGTTCTCCAGCACCATCACCTGCTTACCCGACTTGTCGGCGGTGTCCAGCTGGATATTGGCCTTGCCGGTGCGCTCGCGACGCTCGCTGCGCTCGACCCGCAGGGCTTTCAGGGCACGTACGCGACCTTCGTTACGGGTGCGGCGGGCCTTGATGCCTTGACGGATCCAGACTTCTTCCTGGGCCAGCTTCTTGTCGAACAGCGCGTTGGCGGTTTCTTCGGCGGCCAGCGCGGCTTCCTTGTGTACCAGGAAGCTGGCGTAGTCGCCGTTCCAGTCGATCAGACCACCACGGTCCAACTCAAGGATGCGGGTCGCCAGATTCTGCAGGAAGGAACGATCGTGCGTGATGAACAGCACAGCGCCCTGGAACTCCTTGAGGGCTTCCTCCAGCCAGGCAATCGCGCCGATGTCCAGGTGGTTGGTCGGTTCATCGAGCAACAACAGGTCCGGCTCGGAAACCAGGGCCTGGGCCAGCAGCACACGACGACGCCAGCCACCGGACAACTCGGCGAGCGTCTTGTCGGCCGGCAGTTGCAGGCGGCTCAAGGTGCTGTCGACCAGTTGCTGCAAGCGCCAGCCATCACGGGCTTCGAGGTCTTGCTGGACGTGCATCAGCTTGTTCAGGTCGTCTTCGGTGACACAGTTCTGTGCCAGGTGATGGTATTCGGCGAGCAGCGCGCCGACGCCGTCGAGGCCTTCGGCAACCACGTCGAACACTGTCCGTCCGTCGGCCACCGGCAATTCTTGCGGCAATTCGCCGATCTTGAGGCCCGGCGCGCGCCATACGGAGCCGTCATCGGGCTTCTGGTCGCCTTTGACCAGCTTCATCATGCTGGATTTGCCGGTGCCGTTGCGGCCGATGATGCACACCCGCTCACCACGGGCGATCTGCCAGGACACCTTGTCCAACAACGGCATAGCGCCGAAAGCAAGGGACACATCGCTGAATTTGAGCAGGGTCATACGCTTCTCCAAAAACTGGGCGCGCATTCTACCTGAGTTAGGGGTGGGATGCGGCTGGCATTTTCGCTACCGACACGTTCTGTAGGACATTTCCAACGAACTTGAACGAACCGCCCGGCAAAGCTTTCGTCTGCGTTGGGCAAAAGGCTAAGCTAGGGGCAATCAGTGTCGGCGGTGCCGATGCTAGTCGTGATTTCTCTGCACGGACGTCTCATGCGCAGCCGCCTTTTCAACTTTTTATCTTGTCTGCTTCTTTCCGCCACCGCCGTTCAATCCGCACAGGCCGTGGACCTCACCACCCAACGTCAATATTACGATGAAGCCAAACGCGCCTTGGCCAAGGGCGATACCGGGCCTTACATGCAATACAGCCAAGCCCTGGCCGACTACCCGCTGACACCGTACCTGGCCTATGACGAACTGACGGCACGCCTGAAAACCGCGAGCAACCAGGAAATCGAGCAGTTCCTCGCCAAAAACGGCGACCTGCCCCAGGCCAATTGGATGAAGCTGCGCTGGTTGCGCTGGTTGGCCGAGCGTGGCGACTGGCAGACCTTTGAAAAGTACTACGACGCCAAGCTCAATTTCGTCGAACTCGACTGCCTGCATGGCCAGTTCCAGCTCACCCACAACCTGAAAGCGGAAGGCTACAAGACCGCCGAAAAACTGTGGATGACCGGCAAGTCCCAACCGGCGGCCTGCGATGTCACCTTCGGGCAGTGGGCGGCTGACGGCCAACTCACTGAACAGAAGATCTGGGATCGCGCCAAACTCGCCGCCGAAGCGCGCAACTACGCGCTGGCCAACAGCCTGGTGAAAACCCTGCCCACCCTCGGCGCCCAAGGCCGCTTGATGGTGGACGTGGCGCAGAAGCCCGACATGCTCAGCGACCCTTCACGCTTCCTGCCGGCCACTGAGGCCATGTCTGACGCCGTGGGCCTGGGCCTGCGCCGCCTGGCACGCCAGGATCCCGACAAGGCCATGGCCCTGCTCGACGGCTACGCCAGCAGCATGCACTTCTCCCGTGACGAAAAAGTGTCGATCGCCCGCGAAATCGGTCTCACCCTGGCCAAGCGCTATGACCCGCGCGCCCTTGAGGTGATGACCAAGTACGATCCCGAACTGCGCGACAACACCGTCTCCGAGTGGCGCCTGCGCCTGCTGCTGCGCCTGGCGCGCTGGGAAGACGCCTACCAGTTGACCCGCAAGCTTCCCCAGGACCTGGCCACCACCAACCGCTGGCGCTACTGGCAGGCCCGCAGTCTGGAATTGGCCGAGCCGAAGAACCCGCAAGCGCTGGTCCTGTACAAACACTTGGCGCAAGAACGCGATTTCTACGGGTTCCTGGCGGCGGATCGCTCCAAGGCTCCGTACCAGCTGAAGAACAAACCGCTGCTAATGAGCCAGGCACTGGTCAGCAAGGTGCGTAACACCCCGGGCGTACGTCGTGCCCTGGAGTTCTACGCACGTGGCCAGGTGGTGGATGGCCGCCGTGAGTGGTACCACGTGAGCCGTCACTTCAACCGCGACGAGATGGTTGCCCAGGCCAAGCTGGCCTACGACATGAAATGGTACTTCCCGGCGATCCGCACCATCAGCCAGGCGCAGTACTGGGATGACCTGGACATCCGCTTCCCGATGGCGCACCGCGACACTCTGGTGCGCGAAGCCAAGGTGCGCGGCCTGCACTCCAGCTGGGTGTTCGCGATTACCCGTCAGGAAAGCGCCTTCATGGATGACGCCCGCTCTGGCGTCGGCGCCAGCGGCCTGATGCAACTGATGCCCGGTACCGCCAAGGAAACCGCACGCAAGTTCAGCATCCCCCTGGCCTCCCCCGCCCAAGTGCTGGACCCGGACAAAAACATCCAGCTCGGCGCCGCCTACCTGAGCCAGGTGCACAGCCAGTTCAACGGTAACCGTGTGCTCGCCTCCGCCGCCTACAACGCCGGCCCCGGCCGCGTGCGCCAATGGCTGCGCGGCGCGGATCACCTGAGTTTTGACGTGTGGGTGGAAAGCATCCCGTTCGACGAAACCCGCCAGTATGTGCAGAACGTGCTGTCTTATTCGGTGATCTACGGCCAGAAGCTCAACTCACCACAGCCGCTGGTGGATTGGCATGAGCGGTATTTTGACGATCAGTAATAAAGGCAGCTTTAAACAGCAAGTTTGAAGCTGCACGCCATATAAAAATGCCCGCATTTCTCAATGCGGGCATTTTTTTTGGGGGTGAGATTTAGTGCGAGGCGCTTTCCTCCACCCCATCACTGAACTGCAACGCTGCCAACCGCGCATACAGCGGATTGCTCGCAATCAACTGCTGATGCGTGCCTACCGCCACCAGCTTGCCCTGGTCCATCACCGCAATGCGGTCGGCGTTCTTCACCGTGGCCAGTCGATGGGCGATCACCAGCGTGGTACGCCCTTGCATCAATTGCGGCAAGGCCTGCTGGATCAGGTGTTCGCTCTGGGCATCGAGGGCGCTGGTGGCCTCGTCCAGCAGCAGAATCGGCGCGTCCACCAGCAGCGCCCGAGCGATGGCCAAGCGTTGGCGTTGGCCGCCGGAGAGGCCCATGCCGCCATCGCCCAGGTGGGTCTGGTAGCCGTCGGGCATTTGCAGGATGAAGTCATGGGCGTGGGCAATGCGCGCGGCGGCCTCGACCTGCTCGGCGGTGGCCGTCGGGTTGCCGTAGCGGATGTTCTCTTCGACGCTGCCGAAAAACAACGCCGGGCTCTGGGACACCAGGGCGAAATGACGGCGCAGGTCCATGGGGTCGAGTTCGGTCAGCGGGTGGCCCTCCAGCAGGATGCGGCCTTGCTGGGGGTCGTAGAAGCGCAGCAACAGATCAAAAATCGTCGATTTGCCCGCGCCGGACGGGCCGACCAAGGCCAGGGTTTCACCGGGGTTGATGGTCAGGTTCAGGCCATCGATGGCATAGCTGTCGGGACGTGAGGGATAGGAAAACCGCAGGTCTTGCAACGCCATGCGCCCGCTGACCCGCTCCGGCAATTGGACGGTGCCGGTGGCGGGCGCCTGGATTTCGTTGCTCGACTGCAACAACTCGCCAATGCGCTCGGCGGCACCAGCGGCGCGCTGCAACTCGCCGAGCACTTCGCTCAGGGTGCCGACCGCGCTGCCGACGATCAGGCTATAGAACACAAACGCCGCCAGCTCACCGCCGGAAATGCGCCCGTTGATCACATCCATGCCACCGACCCACAGCATCACCCCGACGGCGCCGAGCACCAGCATGATCACCAGGGTAATCAACCAGGCGCGCTGGGCGATGCGTTTGCGCGCGGTGGTGAAGGCCTCTTCCACGGTCACGGCGAAACGCTGTTCGTCCTGCACCTGGTGGTTGTAGGCCTGCACGGTTTTGATCTGGCCGAGGGTCTCGGACACATAGCTGCCCACGTCGGCGATGCGGTCCTGGCTTTGGCGCGACAGGCTGCGTACACGTCGGCCGAAGATCAGGATCGGCGCCAGCACCAGTGGCAGTGCCACCACCACGATGCTGGTGAGCTTGGGGTTGGTGACAAACAGCAACACGATGCCACCGATGACCATCAAGGCATTACGCAGGAACAACGATAAAGACGAGCCGATTACCGATTGCAGCAACGTGGTGTCAGTGGTCAGCCGCGACTGGATCTCCGAACTGCGATTGTTCTCGTAAAAGCCCGGATGCAGATAAATCAGGTGGTTGAACACTTGCCGACGGATGTCCGCCACCACCCGCTCGCCGATCCACGAGACCAGGTAAAACCGCGCAAACGTACCCACTGCCAACCCCAGCACCAGCATCATGAACAGGCCGATGGACTGGTTGAGCAGGTGCGGCGACTGGGTCATGAAACCCTGGTCCACGAGCAATCGGATGCCCTGCCCCATCGACAAGGTAATACCGGCGGTGACGATAAGCGCCAACAGCGCGCCGAGCGCGTGCCAGCGGTAGGGCGCAATGAAGCGGCTGGCCAGGCGAATCGCACGGCGTTGACGGACTGAGAACATGGAGGGCATCACCTGCGCAGGGGAGATAAGTGTCTACCTCACAACATTGGGGGAACTTGGGTAAATAACAATGAGTCAGGTTAATTATGCCCGCCGATGCTGATCCCTAGAGGCTATCGGTCTAACCCCCAGCTGGAAATTTGTAGCGGTTTCTGGTGGACTGGGTGTTCGAACCGCTGACCCGACAGGGAGTTGTAACAGCCTGGTCACGCGGGCGGCTTAGAGTAATAAGCAGAGTAGGTACACACCTGATGAGGAGACAGGCCATGACCTTGCAAAATAGCAGCGATGCCAAGATTGAAGTGATCCGCCAGCCGCAGCAATTGCCTTGCTCGTATATCGACGCCCAAGGCCGCGAAGTGCAGATTACCGAAGAGATGATCCAGCAAGCGTGCAGCGAACTGGAACAGCGACTGGTTAAGCCTGCCCGGCAAGGCTGAAGCGCCGACGCTCTTTCAAACCCGGCCCAGGTGGCCGGGTTTTTTATCGGGGTCTAAACGCCCGCGGCGCCCAATGCGCTGACGATATTCGACAACGCGGCCGACTCACCGTTGATGCTCACCCTCAAGCCATCAATCTCACGGCGCTCAGGGTAGTTTTTGCGCAGCAGGTCAAACGCCTTGCGCTGTTCTTCCACCGTTCCTACCAGGCTACGCCGGAAATCCGCATCATCGCGACGCGGGTCGTACACGCTGCGGCACAGGGTCGCCAGCGCCCAGGCCGGGTCAGTGGACGCATTCAACTGCACCTCGGCCAACCAAGGCTGCGGCAGCAAATCACTCAACTGGATGCCGGGCTCCTGACCCAGGTGCGTGCAGAACGCTTGATAAATCTGCGCAGTGCCGCGTTGCTTGCCGTCCAGGCTGTAGCCAGCGATGTGCGGCGTGGCCAGCACGCAGAGGTCCGCCAGGTCCACGTCCACTTCAGGCTCGCCCTCCCACACATCCAGCACCGCTTGCAGGTCTTCGCGCGCCAGCAACACCTCGCGCAGGGCGGCGTTGTCCACCACCGGGCCACGGCTGGCATTGATCAGCCAAGTGCCGGGCTTGAGCTGGTTGAGCCGCTGACGATCGAACAAATGCCAAGTGGAACCGTTGCCGGATTTGGTCAGCGGGGTGTGCAGGCTGATCACATCGCATTGCTCGATGATCTGGTCCAGGCTGACGTAATCGCCGTCCTCGGCGATCTGCCGTGGCGGGTCGCAGACCAGCACGTTCCAACCCAGCCCTTTGAGCACCTTGACCAGCCGTCCGCCGACTTCACCGGCGCCAACCACGCCATAGGTGCGGTGATTGAGGTCGGCGCCTTCGATTTCAGCCAGGGTCATCAGGCTGCCCAGCACATAGTCCACCACGCCACGGGCGTTGCAGCCGGGGGCACTGGACCACTGGATGCCAGCCTGCTTGAAGTAATCGAGGTCCAAGTGGTCGGTGCCGATGGTGCAGGTGCCGACGAAGCGCACCTTCGTCCCCTCCAGCAGGGCGCGGTTGACGTTGGTCACCGAGCGCACCAGCAGCACGTCGGCCTGCTCGACCGTGGCGCGGTCGATGGAACGGCCGGGGACGCGGCGAATCTCGCCAAATCCCTGGAAGAATGCATCGAGCAGCGGAATATTTTCGTCGGCAACAATCAGCATGGCAGGCTCCTTTGGCGGACCCGCAGTGTACAGGGATCGCAGCCCTCGCTTACAAATCGCTAACACAGGTTTTTTCCTGACCGATGCGTCAACGCGTAGAATCCGCCGTCCTTGCGCTTCCTTCTATTGGACACCTGTACGTGAACACTGCTACCGCCACCCTCACCCGTCCCGCCCGCATCAGCCGGGAAGTGCGCGGCCTGTTGACGCTCGCCTTGCCGATCATGATCGGCCAACTGGCGACGACCGCGATGAGCTTTGTCGATGCGGTGATGGCCGGGCGCGTCAGCCCTCAGGACCTGGCGGCCGTGGGCCTGGGCAACTCGATCTGGATCCCGGTGTACCTGCTGATGACCGGCACGCTACTGGCCACCACGCCCAAAGTCGCGCAGCGCTACGGGGCCGGCCAGTTCAGTGAGATCGGGCCGCTGGTGCGTCAATCCTTGTGGCTGGCAGTGGTGGTCGGCATCACTGCATCGCTGTTGCTGCTGTGCGCCGAACCGATCCTGCATGTGATGAACGTGGAGCCGGACCTGATCGAGCCCTCAATGGGCTACTTGCACGGCATCGCCGCTGGCATGCCGGCCATTGCGCTGTATTACGTGCTGCGCTGTTTCAGTGACGGCCTGGGCCGCACGCGGCCGAGCATGGTGATGGGCCTGTGTGGCCTGGCATTGAATATCCCGCTGAACTACATCTTCATCTACGGCCACCTGGGTGTGCCGGCCATGGGCGGCGTCGGTTGCGGCTGGGCCACAGCCATTGCGATGTGGGTGATGATGCTCGGCCTGGCCGTCTGGACCCGCTGGGGCCCGGCTTACCAGAGCAGCGAACTGTACAAGCGTTTCGACTGGCCGCAATGGGCGGTGATCAAGCGTGTATTGAGCATCGGCCTGCCCATCGGCATCGCGATCTTTGCCGAATCGAGCATCTTCGCGGTGATTGCCCTGCTGATTGGCAGCCTGGGCGCCACCGTGGTCTCAGGCCATCAGATCGCGCTGAACGTCAGCTCGCTGGTGTTCATGATCCCCTACTCCCTGAGCATGGCCGTCACCGTGCGGGTCGGCCAGGCCCTCGGGCGTGGCGAACCGCGTGAAGCGCGCTTCGCGGCTGGCGTCGGCATGGGCACGGCGCTGGTCTACGCCTGCCTGTCCTGCAGCCTGATGCTGCTGTTTCGCGAGCAGATCGCGGCGATCTACACACCAGACCCGGTCGTCATTCACTTGGCTTCGATGCTGATCGTGTTCTCGGCACTGTTCCAGTTCAGCGACTCGATCCAAGTCACGGCCGCCGGTGCACTGCGCGGCTACCAGGACACACGCGTGACCATGGTACTGACCTTGTTCGCCTATTGGGGCGTAGGCCTGCCGGTGGGTTATGCCCTGGGGCTGACAAACTGGCTGGGCGAGCCAAGCGGCCCAAGCGGCTTATGGCAAGGGCTGATCGTGGGCCTGAGCTGTGCCGCAGGAATGTTGCTGGTGCGCCTGGCGCGCAGCGCACGCCGGCGCATTCGCGCCGATAAAGCACGGGGCTGAATCGATCGTGTGATCAGTCGGCTTTTTTGCGGATCCAGTACAGGTATGTACCGGCCTGCTCCTGCTGATCCACCAGCTCGTGGTCAAGGAACACGCAGAACTTGGGGATATCGCGGCGCGTGGACGGGTCGGTCGCGATCACCTTGAGCAAACCGCCTGGTGGCAGGTCGCGGATGTGCTGGTGCAGCATCATCACCGGCTCCGGGCAGTTGAGGCCGGTGGCGTCCAAGGTGCCGTCGACGGGCAGTTCTTCTGCATGACTCATACTTCACTCCTGAAACTAACCCGATCTCCTGTGGGAGCGCGAAGACGCGGGCACATTCACCATAAATTTCGACAGTTATACCGCTTTCGCGAGCAAGCTCGCTCCCCCATGGGCCCTGTGATCACCTCAAGGGCTCAGCGGGCCTTGGTTTTCTTCACATCCACCAACCGACGCAAATGGCAGGTCACTTCCTCACGGTCGTGGTACAGCTGCTTGCAGCCGATCTCCACGCGGATGCCGCGTGCCTTGAAGCCGTCTTCGATACGCTCCAGCAGGCGCTTCACCTCGGCGTAGCGCTGTTTCATCGGCAGCTTCAGGTTCACCACCGCCTCGCGGCAATACCCCTCGCCGATCCAGGTTTCGAGCAAGGCCGCGTTACGCGCCGGCTTTTCGACGATATCGCAGACCATCCAGTCCACCGGCTGCTTGGGGACGAAGGTAAAACCGTCGGCCATCAAATGCTGCACCAGACCAGTGTCCATCAGGCTTTCAGCCATCGGCCCGTTGTCGATGGCCGTCACCAGCATGCCGCGGTTGACCAGTTGCCAGGTCCAACCGCCGGGTGCTGCGCCGAGGTCGACACCGGTCATGTCGCCGTGCAGACGCTCGTCCCACTGGTCGCGGGGGATGAAGTGGTGCCAGGCCTCTTCCAGCTTGAGGGTGGAACGGCTCGGCGCTTCACGGGGGAACTTGAGGCGTGGGATGCCCATCGGCCACATCGCCGAGTTGTTCGATTCGGCCAGGCCCATGAACACTTCGCGGCCGCTCTTGAAGGTCAGCAGCAGGCGCGGTTTGCTCGGGTCGTCCACCAGTTTGCCGGCGTTCAACAGGGCTTTGCGCAGGTGCACTTCGAATTTTTTGCAGAAGTTCGACAGTTCCTTGCCGTCGTTGGTGTCGACCATCTCCAGCCACAGGCTGCCACACACCGGGAATTCGCGCAGGTGGGCGAGGATCACGCTGATACGGTCGGTTTCCGGCAGGTCGATGAACACTCCGCGCGCCCACTGCCGTGGAAAGATCAGCTCGGCAAAACGCTGGCCGTGCATCAGGCGCTGGGCGCCGTCTTCTTCGGTGCAGACAAATTCGGCGCAGGCGCTGCCGGTCTTGGCCTTGGCGTAGCCGGAAACGTTCAGGCGCGCGGCGTGCTCCGCGATCTCGGAACAGACTTCGCCTTCAAAACCCGGGCGGCAGTGCATAAAAAGGGTGTTCATTGAATCTCCTGGCAACTGGGCTTGCTGTAGCGCAAGTCCTGTCATGAAAACGCGCGCATGATAGCCGAGTTCGGAACCTTGGACTTAACGATAGAGTCCAGTTATTAGCCTGCTAATGAAAACAGGGCTAAGTTGATAGCTCTGTTCGTCCCGTCAGGTCCGTAGCCGTGCGGACCATAAGGAGTCGTGTCATGTCATCGCTTGATAGCCTGAGAACCCTTAAGACCCTTGAAATAGACAGTAAAACCTACCACTACTTCAGCCTGCCCGAAGCCGCCAAGAGCCTGGGTGACCTGGACAAGCTGCCGATGTCACTCAAGGTGCTGCTGGAAAACCTGCTGCGCTGGGAAGACAACAAGACTGTCACCGGCGCCGACCTCAAGGCCATTGCCGCCTGGCTCAAGGAACGCCAGTCCGACCGTGAGATCCAGTACCGCCCGGCCCGCGTATTGATGCAAGACTTTACCGGCGTACCCGCCGTGGTCGACCTGGCCGCCATGCGCGCCGCCGTGGCCAAGGCCGGGGGCGACCCGCAGCGCATCAACCCGCTGTCCCCCGTAGACCTGGTGATTGACCACTCGGTGATGGTCGACAAGTTTGGCACCACCAGCGCTTTCGAGCAGAACGTCGACATCGAAATGCAGCGCAACGGCGAACGCTACGCCTTCCTGCGCTGGGGCCAGAGCGCCTTTGACAACTTCAGCGTGGTGCCACCGGGCACGGGCATTTGCCACCAGGTCAACCTCGAATACCTCGGCCGCACGGTCTGGACCAAAGACGAGGACGGCCGCACCTACGCCTTCCCGGACACCCTGGTCGGCACCGATTCCCACACCACCATGATCAACGGCCTCGGCGTACTTGGCTGGGGCGTGGGCGGGATCGAGGCAGAAGCGGCGATGCTTGGCCAACCGGTGTCGATGCTGATCCCGGAAGTGATCGGCTTCAAGCTCACGGGCAAATTGAAGGAAGGCATCACCGCCACTGACTTGGTGCTGACCGTGACCCAGATGCTGCGCAAAAAAGGCGTCGTGGGTAAATTCGTCGAATTCTATGGCGACGGCCTGGCCGACCTGCCCTTGGCCGACCGCGCCACCATCGCCAACATGGCCCCGGAATATGGCGCCACCTGCGGCTTTTTCCCGGTGGACGAGGTGACGCTGGACTACTTGCGCCTTTCCGGCCGTCCAACCGAAACCGTCAAGCTGGTCGAGGCTTACACCAAGGCCCAAGGCCTGTGGCGTAACGCCGGCCAGGAGCCGGTGTTCACCGACAGCCTGGCCTTGGACATGGGCAGCGTCGAAGCCAGCCTGGCCGGACCAAAACGCCCACAGGACCGTGTCGCCCTGCCGAATGTCGGGCAGGCCTTCAGCGACTTCCTCGACCTGCAATTCAAACCCACCAACAAGGAAGAGGGCCGCCTGGAAAGCGAAGGCGGCGGCGGGGTTGCCGTGGGCAATGCCGACCTGGTGGGCGAAACCGACTATGAATACGACGGCCAGACCTATCGCCTGAAAAACGGCGCGGTGGTGATCGCTGCAATCACCTCCTGCACCAACACCTCCAACCCCAGCGTGATGATGGCGGCCGGGCTGCTGGCGAAAAAGGCCGTGGAGAAGGGCCTGACGCGCAAACCTTGGGTTAAAACCTCCCTGGCCCCAGGCTCCAAAGTGGTCACCGACTACTACAAGGCAGCGGGCCTTACCCAGTACCTGGACAAGCTGGGCTTCGACCTGGTGGGTTACGGCTGCACCACCTGCATCGGTAACTCGGGTCCGCTGCCCGAGCCGATCGAGAAAGCCATCCAGAAGGCCGATCTTGCCGTGGCTTCGGTGCTGTCGGGTAACCGCAACTTTGAAGGCCGCGTGCACCCGCTGGTGAAAACCAACTGGCTGGCGTCGCCGCCGCTGGTAGTGGCCTACGCCTTGGCGGGCACCGTGCGCATCGATATCAGCAGCGAACCGTTGGGCAACGATCAGCACGGTCATCCGGTGTACCTCAAGGACATCTGGCCCACCAGCCAGGAAATCGCCGACGCCGTTGCTCAAGTCACGACAGGCATGTTCCACAAGGAATACGCTGAAGTGTTTGCCGGTGACGAGCAGTGGCAAGCGATTGAAGTGCCACAAGCTGCGACCTACGTGTGGCAGAAAGACTCCACCTACATCCAGCACCCGCCGTTCTTCGACGACATTGCCGGGCCTCTGCCGGTGATCAAGGACGTTAAAGGCGCGAATGTGCTGGCGTTGCTGGGAGACTCGGTCACCACCGACCACATCTCCCCGGCCGGCAACATCAAGACCGACAGCCCCGCCGGCCGCTACCTGCGCGAACAAGGCGTGGAACCGCGCGACTTCAACTCCTACGGTTCACGCCGGGGCAACCATGAAGTGATGATGCGCGGCACTTTTGCCAACATCCGTATCCGCAATGAGATGCTCGGCGGTGAGGAAGGCGGCAATACGCTGTACATCCCCACCGGCGAGAAAATGCCAATCTACGACGCCTCGATGAAATACCAGGCCTCAGGCACGCCGCTGGTGGTGGTGGCCGGCCAGGAATATGGCACCGGCTCAAGCCGTGACTGGGCGGCCAAGGGTACCAACCTGCTGGGCGTCAAGGCGGTGATCGCCGAGAGTTTCGAGCGGATTCACCGCTCCAACCTAGTGGGCATGGGTGTGCTGCCGTTGCAGTTCAAGCTGGATCAGAACCGCAAGTCGCTCAAGCTGACGGGTAAGGAGAAGATCGACATTCTTGGGCTGACCGACGTGGAGATCGTGCCACGGATGAACCTGACACTGGTGATTACGCGGGAGGATGGCAGTAGCGAGAAGGTCGAAGTGCTGTGCCGGGTCGATACGCTCAATGAAGTGGAGTACTTCAAGTCGGGGGGCATCCTGCACTACGTGCTGCGCCAACTGATCGCGTCCTAAGAGGCTCTCTAAAACAATGGAGATCTAATGTGGGAGCTGGCTTGCCTGCGATGGCGGCGGGTCAGCCAGCCTATCTGCAACTGACACACCGCTATCGCAGGCAAGCCAGCTCCCACAGTTTTGGTCGCATTTCAGGCATAAAAAAAGCGCTGCATCGCGAGATACAGCGCTTTTTTACGCAGTGCCTGTCAGCCGAACAGCCACTTCCACAGCAGCACCAGCACCACTACGGCCAGCACTGGCCGCGCAATGCGGTAAGCCTTCGGATGCTTGCGCTTCCACTGCTTGACCACACCGCTGAACTTGTCGCTGAACGTCTTGCTCCAGGCATACGCCTGGTTGATCCCGCCCACACGCTCGTCATCCAGGTTCTGCGGCGCAGTCGCGCGCCCCAACTGCTTGCTGACCCAACGGTTGATACGGGTCATCACGCGGTTGCTCAGCGGACGCTCGATGTCACAGAACAGAATCACACGGGTCTGCTCGGTCTCGTTCTTGACCCAGTGCACGTAGGTTTCGTCGAACATCACGTCGTCACCGTCGCGCCAGGCGTACTCCTCGCCATCGACAAAGATACGACAGGCGTCGGAGTTCGGCGTGGACAGGCCCAAGTGATAACGCAGGGAACCGGCAAACGGGTCGCGGTGCGGGTTGAGGTGGCTGCCGCCCGGCAACAGCGCGAACATCGCGCCTTTCACGTTAGGAATGCTGCTCACCAACGCCACGGTTTTCGGACACAGCGCCTGCGCCGATGGCAGGGGTTTGTCGTACCACTTGAGGTAGAAACGCTTCCAGCCCTTCTTGAAGAACGAGCCGAAACCGGCGTCGTTGTTCTTTTCGGCCGCACGGATGTAACCCTCGTCGAACAGGTGCATGGCCTCTTCGCGGATCACTTCCCAGTTGTCCTTGAGCACATCCAGTTCCGGGAATTTGCTGCGGTCCAGGTACGGCTTGGACGGCACCGCCGAAAACAGGTACATCAGGGCGTTATAGGGGGCGAACAGCGCCGAATGGTTAACGAACTGGCGCAACATCGGCAGACGCGCCTTGCCGCGCAGGTGCACATACAACGTGCTGCCGATAAACAACGCCAGCACCGACAGCTTGGCGGCCAAAGAAAAGGTCATGCAGCAACTCCTGGAAATAAGCGCCTGGCCAACAGCAGACGTAGCAGCCGGCCATGATAAACAGTTGGGCCATTATGCAGAAGGCCCGGGTGTTCGGCGCTGACTCAAATCAAGCCTGGTTTTCTTGCTCGGTAAACAAATCGCTGAACAGCATGCTCGACAGGTAGCGCTCACCGGAGTCGGGCAGAATCACCACGATGGTCTTGCCCTGCATCTCCGGTTTCTCGGCCAGGCGCACTGCTACAGCCATCGCGGCGCCACAGGAGATACCGCACAGAATCCCTTCTTCCTGCATCAGGCGCAGAGCCATGGCCTTGGATTCGTCGTCGGTCACCAGCTCCACGCGGTCGACCATCGATAGATCGAGGTTCTTCGGTACGAAACCGGCGCCAATACCCTGGATCTTGTGCGGGCTGGGCTTGATCTCTTCACCGGCCAGCGCCTGGGTGATCACTGGCGATACAATCGGCTCGACGGCCACCGACAGGATCGGCTTGCCCGCGATGTTCTTGATATAGCGTGAAACACCGGTGATGGTGCCGCCAGTGCCCACGCCCGCTACCAGCACATCCACGGCGCCGTCGGTGTCGTTCCAGATTTCCGGACCAGTGGTTTTCTCATGGATGGCCGGGTTGGCCGGGTTTTCGAACTGAGCCGGCATGAAGTAAGTGGCCGGGTCGCTGGCGACGATTTCGCCGGCTTTTTCGATCGCGCCCTTCATGCCCTTGGCCGGCTCGGTCAGCACCAATTCGGCGCCGAGGGCCTTGAGCACCTTGCGTCGCTCGATGCTCATGGAGGCCGGCATGGTCAGCAGCAACTTATAGCCACGGGCCGCAGCGACAAACGCCAGGCCAATACCGGTGTTGCCGGAGGTGGGTTCGACAATGGTCATGCCCGGTTTGAGTTTGCCGGTGCTTTCAGCGTCCCAGATCATGTTTGCGCCAATGCGGCATTTCACCGAGTAGCCTGGGTTACGCCCTTCGATCTTGGCCAGGATGGTCACGCCACGCGGTGCGATCCGGTTGATCTGAACCAGGGGCGTGTTACCGATGGAGTGCGCGTTGTCTGCAAAGATGCGGCTCATGACGGGTCCTATTGGGCAGTCTTCAGGAAGGCAACAAGGGTATGCCTCGTGCCGCGAAGCGTCCAGTCGGAGGAACGTTGCGCCCCTCGCAACAGTCCACCTCCTATACGGACAGAGAACCTCCCCATGAAACGTCGCTACAGCTGGCCACTATGGACCGTTGCCGGAATACTGGTGCTACTGGTCGCCTTGAGCATCGCCCTGCCCTATCTGGTGCGTAACTATTTGAATGACAAGCTCGCCAACATGGGCGACTACCGTGGCCAGGTGACCGACGTGGACCTGGCCCTGTGGCGCGGTGCCTACCGGATCAACGGCCTGGAGATCATCAAGGTCGACGGTAAAGTGCCCGTACCGTTCGTCAAGGCGCCGTTGGTCGACCTGGCGGTGAGCTGGCATTCACTGTGGTACGACCATGCGGTGGTGGCCAAGGTGCTGTTTATCCAGCCTGAAGTGAACTTCGTCGACGGCGGCGCCAACCAGCAGGCGTCCCAGACCGGTAAAGGCACCGACTGGCGCGAGCAGTTGAGCAAGCTGGCGCCCATCACACTCGACGAAGTGCGCATCGAAGACGGCAAGATCGCCTTTCACAACTTCAACTCCAAACCACCGGTCAACATCAACGCCACGGACGTCAACGCGAGCTTCTACAACCTGACCAACGTGGTCGACGTCAAAGGCAAGCGAGACGCCCGCTTTGAGGGCAAGGCGCTGCTTCAGGGCCAGGCACCGCTGGAAGCGACCGCCACGTTCGACCCGCTGAGTGATTTCGAGAATTTCGAGTTCCGTTTCCGCGCCAAAGACTTGCAGCTCAAGCGCATGAATGATTTCGCGTCGGCCTACGGCAAATTCGACTTCAAGGCCGGCACCGGCGACGTGGTGATCGAAGCCCAGGCGGAAAAAGGTCAGTTGACCGGCTACATCAAACCGCTGATGCGCGATGTAGAAGTGTTCGATTGGCAGCAGGATGTGGAAAACAAAGACAAAAACATCTTCCGCTCGATCTGGGAGGCCGTGGTCGGCGCCAGCGAAACCGTGCTGAAAAACCAGGCGAAAAATCAGTTTGCCACCCGCGTTGAACTCAGTGGCAGCGTGCACCAGCAAAATGTCAGCGCGTTTTCCGCATTTTTGGCGATTTTGCGCAACGGGTTCATCCAGGCGTTCAATGCCCGCTATGAACAACCCAAGCCCTCGGCGGACTGAAGGTGACTGGTCATTCAGAGACTGAATAAGCCGCCTGCGTTCACAGTCGCCGGGGCTGCGCGGTATAGTCCGGGCATTGATGAATGCGAGGAGACACCGATGAAGTTCGAAGGCACCCAGGCCTATGTGGCTACCGATGACCTGAAACTGGCCGTCAACGCCGCCATTACCCTGGAGCGGCCGTTGCTGGTCAAGGGCGAGCCTGGCACCGGCAAGACGATGCTCGCCGAGCAATTGGCCGAGTCCTTCGGCGCCAAGCTGATCACCTGGCACATCAAGTCCACCACCAAGGCCCACCAAGGCCTGTACGAGTACGACGCGGTCAGCCGCCTGCGCGACTCGCAACTGGGCGTGGACAAGGTGCATGACGTGCGCAATTACTTGAAGAAGGGCAAGCTCTGGGAAGCGTTCGAATCCGAAGAGCGGGTGATCCTGTTGATCGATGAAATCGACAAGGCCGACATCGAGTTCCCCAACGACCTGCTGCAGGAACTCGACAAGATGGAGTTCTACGTCTACGAAATCGACGAGACCATCAAGGCCAAGAAACGCCCGATCATCATCATTACCTCCAATAACGAAAAAGAGCTGCCGGACGCGTTCCTGCGCCGCTGTTTCTTTCACTACATCGCCTTCCCCGACCGCACCACCCTGCAAAAAATCGTCGATGTGCATTACCCCGACATCAAGAAAGACCTCGTCAGCGAAGCGCTGGACGTGTTCTTCGACGTACGCAAAGTGCCGGGCCTGAAGAAAAAGCCCTCCACCTCGGAGTTGGTCGACTGGCTCAAGCTGCTGATGGCCGACAACATCGGCGAAGCCGTGCTGCGCGAACGCGACCCGACCAAAGCCATCCCACCGCTGGCCGGTGCGCTGGTCAAGAACGAGCAGGACGTACAGTTGCTGGAGCGTCTGGCGTTCATGAGCCGTCGCGGTAATCGCTGATGTTGCTCAACCTGTTCAACGAGATGCGCGCCGCCAAGGTGCCGGTGTCGGTGCGCGAGCTGCTCGACCTGATCAACGCGCTGAAACAGCGCGTGACCTTCGCTGACATGGACGAGTTTTACTACTTGGCCCGGGCGATATTGGTCAAGGACGAGCGGCATTTCGACAAGTTCGACCGGGCGTTCGGTGCGTATTTCAACGGCCTGGAAAAACTCGACGACCACCTGCAGGCACTGATCCCCGAAGACTGGCTGCGCAAGGAGTTCGAACGCTCGCTGAGCGATGAAGAACGCGCGCAGATCCAGTCCCTTGGCGGCCTCGACAAGCTGATCGAAGCCTTCAAGAAACGCCTGGAAGAACAGAAAGAACGCCATGCCGGCGGCAACAAGTGGATCGGCACCGGCGGCACCAGCCCGTTCGGTTCCGGCGGCTACAACCCGGAAGGCATCCGTGTCGGTGATGCCGGCAAGCGTCAGGGCAAGGCCGTGAAGGTGTGGGACCAGCGCGAGTACAAGAACCTCGACGATCAGGTGGAACTGGGCACGCGCAACATCAAGGTCGCCCTGCGTCGCCTGCGCAAATTCGCACGCCAGGGTGCGGCCGAAGAGCTGGACATCGACGGCACCATCGACCACACCGCCCGCGACGCCGGGTTGCTGAATATTCAGATGCGCCCCGAGCGGCGCAACACCATCAAGCTGCTGTTGCTGTTTGACATCGGCGGCTCGATGGATGCCCACGTGAAGATCTGCGAAGAGCTGTTCTCGGCGTGCAAGACCGAGTTCAAGCACCTGGAGTACTTCTACTTTCACAATTTCGTGTACGAATCAGTGTGGAAGAACAACCAGCGCCGCACCTCGGAACGCACTTCCACCCAGGACGTGCTGCACAAGTACGGTGCGGACTACAAAGTGATTTTTATCGGCGATGCGTCGATGGCGCCGTATGAAATCACCCAGGCCGGCGGCAGCGTCGAGCACTGGAATGAAGAGCCGGGGTATGTGTGGATGCAGCGCTTCATGGCCAAGTACAAGAAGCTGATCTGGATTAACCCGTATCCAAAGGACACTTGGGGGTATACAGCGTCGACCGGGATTGTGCGGGAGTTGGTGGAGGATCAGATGTATCCGCTGACCCTGCGCGGGTTGGAAGAAGGGATGCGTTTCTTGTCGAAGTAGCCTGCTCCCTGTAGCCGCACGCTGCGGCTACAGGTCTGCCATCAAGCGGTCCCGGCGTCGATCCAGCCGCACTTCAGGAACAGCGCGGAAAACTGTTTGACCAGCTCGGCGTCCTTTCTGTCGACCTTACGGTCATTGTTGACGTCCTGGTTGATCGAAACCCCGGCAAGGCCATTTCCATCAGCATAAATCGCCGCGGTGTAGGCAATACTCTCATCGGTCGGGGCGCCCTCGCCTTGATGAAAATGCAGCCGAACGGTGTCAGGCACGCCATTACCATCAAAATCTCGGGCAAATACTTTCAAATATTTATCGAAAGGTTCGTCGAGACTGAACCAATTGAACTCAAGAAACAGTTGGGCCAGCTCAATCGCTTGTGCACGGTCGACAGCATCGACGACGCCGTCCTGATTCACATCATCGGCGATCACCCAGTCCAGCTGCCCGTCATCAGTGATATCGAACGTCGTGGCTTGATGAACAAGCGTCGGCGTGCAGGTGTCGTCGTGAAACTCAAGTGTGACCACATCGGGTACATCGTTATCGAGCACGTCGTGTGCGTAGATCTTCATGTAGCGCATGTTGAATCCTGATAGTGAATGCACCCTCAAGACTTCCATGCGCCACCTTGCAAACCAATACGGCAAAGGACTCAGGTAGTGTGGGATATCTCTGCGAGTGCCCCACTGCCTCAGCGGTCAAATGAACTGGCGTAGACATTCAAGTTGCTGACGATGCGCCGTCTCCTGCACCACTGGCGTCAAGCGTACTTTCTCTCCTGGCAGGCATTGCGCCAGCCGCGCCAGCGACAGAGGCGTCAGTGCCCCCAGACGCGGGTAGCCACCGATGGTCTGCCGATCATTGAGCAACACAATCGGCTGCCCATCCGGCGGCACTTGGATCGCCCCCAACGGAATGCCTTCGGAGATCAACGACGGCCCCTGATACTGCAACGGCGTGCCCAACAAACGCATGCCCATGCGATCGGCGCGGCTGTCGAGGGCCCACTCTGTGTTGAATGCGTCGAACAGGCTTTGCCCACTGAACTGGCCGATTTGTGCGCCGACAATCACGTCCAACGGTGCTTTGGTTGGCAGGGTTAAATCGCTGAGAACCTTCATTGCGCCGCCTGTGCCGGAATACGCCAAGCACCCGCCTTCGGCCAATGCCTTGCCAAAGCCGTCCACCCCGCCCAGTTCCTCACGCACAACGGTGGCGCAACTGCCCAGCACATCCGGCGCATCAAAGCCGCCCGGCGCGGCCAGATAGGCCCGCGCCCCCTTGAATGGCTGGGTGAAACGCAGGCGCTGGCCCTTTTGCAGGATGAAACTGCGGCCGGAGCTGATGGGGCGTTCGTCGATGTACGCGCCCAAGTCCGCTCCGGCCAGGGCCAGCAGGCAATAATCGTCGGCTTGCACGGTAAAACCGCCCAGGGTGATTTCCACCACCGGCGCGTCCAGCGCATTGCCCAGCAGCCAGTTGGCCCAGGACATCGACACCCAGTCCAGCGCTCCGCCCTGGGTCACGCCAAGGTGACGCACGCCAAAACGGCCGCCGTCCTGCAACAGGCACAGCGGCGTGCTGGCCTCAATGATCAAGCGGCTCATGCCTGCGCCTCCAACGGCGTGTCATCGCCACCTAATGTGATGAATCGAGTGTGATCGACGGGCTCGAAGCGCACCGTGTCACCAGGCTGCATCAGGCTGTAGCCCTCGCGCTCGCGGTCAAAGAGTCGGGCCGGGGTGCGGCCTATCAGGTTCCAGCCGCCCGGCGAGACCACCGGGTAAGCGGCGGTTTGCCGTTCGGCGATGCCGACACTGCCGGCCGCCACGCGTTTGCGTGGGGTGTTCAGACGTGGCGCGGCGAGTCTTTCATCCACCAGGCCCATAAAGGCAAAGCCAGGGGCGAAGCCGAGGGCAAACACCTGGTATTCGTGGGCACTGTGGCGGCGGATCACTTCATCCACCGACAGGCCACTGCGCTGGCTAAGCAGGGTCAGTTCGGGGCCGACGCTCAGGTCGTACCACACCGGCAGCACATGGCACTGGCCACTGCCCTGGGCCTGTGGCTGCAGGTCGGTGAGGGCCAGGTCGATCAACTCCCGCGCCTGGGCCGGGCTCAATGCCGTCAGGTCGTAATGCACCATCAACGTGGTGTAGGACGGCACCAGGTCCACCAAGGCCGCACCAAAATCGCTGCGCAAGCGCTGGGTGGCGGCAAGCATCCACGGCATATTGGCTTCGGCGATTGCATCAAATAGGCGCACCATCAGGCAGTCGATGGCCACCACTTCAATCCGAGGCTTCATGCTGGCTTCAATGCCTCGCAGATGCGTTGCACGGCGGCGACCGAGCTGGCGTTGTCGCCGTGTACGCACAAGGTATTGGCCTGCAGGACCAACGGGCTGCCGTCGCTGGCGGTGAGCGGTTCACCCCGGGAAATGGTCAGGGCTTGCTGCAGGATGGTGTCGGAATCGTGGTGCACGGCGCCGGGCAACTGGCGCGAGACCAGGTGGCCCTTGTTATCGTAGGCCCGGTCGGCGAAGGCTTCGAACCACAGGGTTACACCGTATTCATCGCCCAAGGCCTGGGCCGCGCTGTTGTCGCGCGTGGCGAGCAGCATCAGTGGCAGGTCGCCGTAGGCGGCCACCGCCTGCATCACCGCACGCAACTGTGCGGGGTTGGCCATCATGTCGTTGTACATCGCTCCGTGAGGCTTCACGTAGCTGACACGCCCGCCTTGTGCCCGGCAGATGCCGTCGAGGGCACCGATCTGATAGTGCAACAGATCCTGGATTTCCTGAGGGGTGTAGGCCATCGAGCGACGGCCAAAGCCTTGCAGGTCCTGATAGGCCGGGTGCGCACCGACTTGCACACCCTGTTTGAACGCCAGGCTGACCGTCTTGCGCATGATGCTCGGGTCGCCGGCATGGAAACCGCACGCCACGTTGGCGCAATCAATGAACGGCATGACCTCGGCGTCCAGACCCATGGTCCAGTTGCCAAAGCTTTCGCCAATATCGCAATTGAGTAAAAGACGGCTCACGGACTGTCGCTCCTGTAGGCTTTATTTTTTTGTAGTGTGGGATTATTTACGCAGAACTCGCAACTTGTCCTGACACCCCAACGGCGCTTATCGTGGAATGGCTCGATTTTTGGCGCTGGCCCGGTACGGCGTCCAACTAATAAAAACCGATCCATGCATAAGAAAAAGTTGATCCCATGAATTTGAAGTTCCTCGAAACCTTCGTCTGGGTAGCCAAGCTCAAGAGTTTCCGCCTGACCGCCGAGAAGTTGTTCACCACCCAGGCGTCGATCTCCAGCCGTATCGCGGTGCTGGAAAGCGAACTGGGGGTGAAGTTGTTTCTACGCGACTCACGCGGCGTGAGCCTGACCCCTGAGGGTTTGAAAGTGCTCGATTATGCCGAGCAGATGATGGTGACCATGCAGGGCCTGAAACAGTCCCTGGAGACCACCAGCAGCAAGGTCGGGCGCATTCGGATAGGCGCGATGGACACGGTTATCCACACCTGGCTCAGCCCGCTGGTGGCGGAACTGATGGACCACTTCCCCCTGGTAGAAATCGAATTGGTCGCCGATACCGCGCTGAACCTCAGCGATCAGCTGCAAAAAGGCTTCCTCGACCTGATCCTGCAAACCGACCTGGTGCGCCTCGAAACCGTACGCAGCCTGGAATTGGCCAGCCACCCCATGGCCTGGATCGTCGCCAGCCAGTCGATCTACAACCGTGACTACGCCTCCCTCGCAGAACTGGCCCAGGAACGCATCATCACCTACTCGAAAAACTCCCACCCGCACCAGGACGTCATCAGCCTGATGCAAGCCAACGGCGTGGCCGCGCCACGGATGAACTGCGTGAATTCAGTATCGGCCATCACCCGCTTGCTGCGCGATGGTTTCGGTATAGGCGCGCTGCCGCCGGTGCTGGTCAGCGAAGAACTGGCGCGTGGGGAATTGGTGATGTTGCCGATGGCGCAGAAACTGCCGAACTTGCAGGTGGTGGTGTCGTGGCGCGTGGGGGTGGAGTTGGTGGAGGAGATTGTGGGGTTGTGCCAGAAGGTGGTGGCGCGGTATGCCGAAGAAGTCGGTGAAGAGCGGATGGTACTGAGCACACCAACCTTACTGAGGAAACCGGATTAAACATGTGGGAGCGGGCTTGCTCGCGAATGCGGCGTGTCAGTCAAAGATATTGTGACTGATCTACCGCATTCGCGAGCAAGCCCGCTCCCACAGTTGGATCTGCGTATGGTTTACAAACCTTTCAGGTCGCGCTCTTCGATCGGCCGGCTCTGGCGCAGGCGCTTGCCGCCCAGCACGACCCAGTCGATCAGGCGGAACAGGCATTCGATGCCAAACGACAACAGCATCGCCCCGCCCAACCCCCAGCCCATGGCCTCAGGCGTGAGCAGGATCTGGTAGCTGTAGCCGTTCCAGGTTTCCTGGCGGATATCCGGGTCCGCCGCCACCGCCACTTGCAGGGCGCGGACGTACCACGGGCCTTGCATGGCCTGGAATTGCTTGTCCAACGCCACCTGGCGATCCAGCATGGCGCCCAGGCTGTTGGCGTCACTCTGGAACACCGGGTCATCGCTGGCGCGGTAGTGCGCGACCAACGCCTTCAAGTCACCGTTGAAGAACTGCCGGGCAGTGGTCTCAAACCCACTGAGACCGGTCTGGGCCTCGATCAAATGAGCTTCGACGCGCTTGGCGTAGTCGTTGATGAAGCCCGGCACTTGCACGCCGACCAACAGGCCAATCGCAAACAGCACCAACCGCAGATAACTGAGCAACATGGTCGATATCCTTACTCGGTGATGCCCTGGCTGACGCATTCACCGCGTCGCCACAGGCTCCATTGGCCCGGTTCGTAGCGGGTCCAGTTTTCGTTATCGGTCAAAGGTTCGGTGGCAATCACGGTCACCACGTCATTAGGCGTGGTTTCGGCCTGAAAATCGACGATCACGTCGACATCTTTCAAGCGTGCCGGACCAAACGGGGCGCGACGGGTGATCTGGGCCAATTTGGTCGAGCAATAGCAAAACAGCCAGTCGCCGTCGCTGAGCAGGCAGTTGAACACACCTTTGCTGCGGTATTCGGCACAGGCGGCGATCAGGTCCGGCAGGACGTCTTCAATGTCCACCGGCTCAGGGAAGGCTTCGCGCACACGGTTGAGCAAATCGCAGAAGGCCGCTTCGCTGTCGGTATCGCCCACCGGGCGGTAGAAAGTGGCGCGTGGGGTGAAGTCGGCCAGTTGGCCGTTGTGGGCAAAGCACCAGTTACGGCCCCACAGTTCGCGAACGAACGGGTGAGTGTTGGCCAAACTGACCTTGCCGACGTTGGCCTGGCGGATATGACCAATCACCACTTCACTTTTGATCGGGTAACGCTGCACCAGCAGCGCGACTTCCGATTCACTGCTGGCGGCCGGGTCCTGGAACAGGCGCAGGCCACGGCCTTCGTAGAAGGCGATGCCCCAACCGTCACGGTGCGGACCGGTGCGCCCACCGCGCTGCATCAGCCCGGTGAAGCTGAACACGATATCGGTGGGGACGTTGGCACTCATGCCCAATAATTCACACATGCCAGGGCTCTCGCAGCAGGGCGGACAACGTTAAAGGCGCGGTTCGACGCGCATACCGCTCACCGGCGCAGGACGCCGCATAGGCACGTCATCGTCATCTTGATCCGGCTCGGCGGCCAGGGCGGCATCAGCAGCGGCCTTGCGCTCACGGCGGGCGTTGGCGGCCCGTTCGATGGGCCAGCGGATCAGGGCAAACACCAGGTACACGCCAAAGGCGATCATGGTGTACATGAACAGATCGGAAATGGCCCGCCAGGCGTTGTTGCCGACCTTGAGCACCAGGTCCAGGGCCGTGATCGCCACGGCCGGCGCGAACTGGGTCTTGACCGGGTCGACAATGGTCGGGCTGAAGAGCAGCACCGCCATCAGCAATAGCAGCGGCTCGCGCAGCCAGCGCCAGATCCAGCGGGTCATGCGCCACCACACCAACAGGCAGCCCAAAGCGGCGAAGGCGTAAAGGCCCCAAGCGATCAGATAGTCGTTCTCGGTCATGGTGTCCATGGCAAGGTTGGCAAACAGGCGGCTATGATAACGGCTTTTGCGTGTCGCGGCTGCAATGCCTGCCACCGTCCGCCCGATAGAGAATAATCCCATGCCCGTATCGACCGCTCCGATTGCCCGCAAGGCCCAAGGCCCAGACCCGTACGCCTGGCTGCAAGTGCGCGACAGTGCTGAGGTGCTCGATTACCTCAAGGCTGAAAACGCCTGGCAGGAAGCCCAGCTCGCCGACCAGGCAGCGCTGCGCGAAACCCTGTTCGAGGAGATCAAGGGCCGCATTCTCGAAACCGATCTGTCGTTGCCTTCGCCGTGGGGCCCGTATTTGTATTACACCCGCACCACCGCCGGTGACGAATACGCCCGCCACTACCGCTGCCGTCGCCCGGCCGACGACAGCAACCAGGTGGATGACAGCAGCGAAGAATTGCTGCTGGACCCGAACGAGCTAGCCAATGGTGGCTTCTTCTCCCTTGGCGCGTTCAGCATCAGCCCCGACCACCAGCGCCTGGCCTACAGCCTCGATACCAGCGGTGAAGAGATCTACACCCTCTACGTGAAGGAATTGGCCACCGGTAAAGTCAGCGAACTGGAGTTTGAACACTGCGACGGCAGCATGACCTGGGCCAACGACAGCCTGACCCTGTTCTTCGGCGAGCTGGACGACACCCACCGCCCGCACAAACTGTATCGCTATCGCCTGGACGGCACGGCAGCGCAGGAAGTGTTCCATGAGCCGGACGGACGCTTCTTCCTGCATTGCTACCGTTCCAGCTCCGAGCGCCAGCTGCTGCTGTCACTGGGCAGCAAGACCACCAGCGAAGTCTGGGCCCTGGACGCCGATCAGCCGCAGCTGGACTTTACGTGCCTGGCGCCACGGGTCGAGGACCACGAATACGATGTCGATCACGGCCAGCTGAATGGCGCGTGGACCTGGTTTATCCGCAGCAACCGCGATGGCATCAACTACGCTCTGTTCGTGGCGACCGACATTGGCGATGTGCCGACCGAAGCTGAGTGGCAGAACCTGATCCCCCACAGCGACGAGGTGATGCTCGACGGCGTGAGCCTCAACACCCACGCCATGACCCTGAGCCTGCGCATCGGTGGGCTGCCGGTGATCGAAGTGCATCCACAGGGCTTGCCGGCCTATCGCGTGGAATTACCTGACGCCGCCTACAGCCTCTACGTACAGAACAGCCTGGAGTTTGTCAGCGACAAGATCCGCCTGCGCTATGAAGCCCTGAACCGCCCGGCCCAGGTTCGTCAGTTGGAACTGGCCAGCGGCGCGCAACAGGTGCTCAAGGAAACCCCGGTACTCGGCGTGTTCAACGCCGACGATTACGTGAGCCAACGGCTGTGGGCCACCTCGGCGGATGGCACCCAGGTGCCGATCAGCCTGGTGGTCAAGCGCGACCAGTTGGGTAAAGCCACGCCACTGTATCTGTACGGCTATGGCGCCTACGGTTCGAGCCTGGACCCGTGGTTCTCCCACGCACGCCTGAGCCTGCTGGAGCGTGGCGTGGCGTTTGCCATTGCCCACGTGCGTGGCGGCGGGGAGTTGGGTGAAGCCTGGTACCGCAATGGCAAGCAGGCGCACAAACAGAACACGTTCAGTGACTTTATCGCCTGTGCCGAACACCTGATCGCCGAGGGTCTGACCACCTCCAAGCAACTGGCCATCAGCGGCGGCAGTGCCGGTGGCCTGTTGATCGGCGCGGTGCTCAATCAGCGCCCTGAGCTGTTCCAGGCGGCGATTGCCGAAGTGCCCTTCGTCGACGTGCTCAACACCATGCTCGACCCGGAACTGCCGTTGACCATCACCGAGTACGACGAGTGGGGCAACCCTGAAGAGCCGGACGTCTACGCACGCATCAAGGCCTATGCGCCCTACGAAAACGTTCGCGCCCAGGGCTACCCGCACCTGCTGGTGATCGCCGGCTACAACGACAGCCGCGTGCAATATTGGGAAGCCGCCAAGTGGGTGGCCAAGTTGCGCGACACCAAGACCGACGACAACCTTCTGTTGCTCAAGACCGAACTGGGCGCCGGCCACGGTGGCATGAGCGGTCGTTACCAGGGATTACGTGACGTAGCACTCGAATATGGCTTTGTGTTCAAGGCGCTGGGGCTGGTTTAAGGAACTTAGCGGGGCGGTTCTGTCTGAACACAGGACTGCCTACTGATTGATGGATCAAGATTGCTGCCATGGCATTACCGACACTCATGAGTTCTTCTTTACAAACCGAAATCCGCGACATGCTTATGGATTGCGGCCTGTTCGACCCGCTGTTGCCGGAAGACTTTCATGTCGCCGCCGGCTATTTCAATATCAGCAGCATTGCCCGCGATGAGGTGATTTTCCTTGAGGGCGATGCCGGCACCTTCATGTGCATCCTCCACAGCGGCCAGGTGGCGGTGCAGAAAACCAACCACGAAGGTCAGCGCCTGACCATCGCGACCCTGCGCAGCGGCCGGGCCTTTGGCGAGATGGCCGTACTCGACGGCGAGCGGCGTTCCGCCAGTTGCGTAGCGGCCAGTGACTGCGTGCTGCTGAACCTGGGCAAGGACTCCCTGGAAAAGATGCTCAACGAGGCGCCCAGGGTCGCCGCCAAGATCATCCGCGCGATAGCTATCGCCCTGTCCAAGCGCCTGCGCATGGCCGACGGGCAATTACTCTCGCAACAGATCTAACCGCCAGGCGTCTTCGGCTTGCTGTCATTTTGCAGGCCCGGCACCGTCTGGTCCTTGGGTGGCGTTGGCAGCACGATAGGCACCAAGGGTGGCGAGCCATTGGTCTTGGGCACGGCGGGCGGGGTGACTTGCGGGTATAACGTCGGCGTCGGAGTGCCCGGCGCGCCTGGGGTTGGGGCGGGCGCGACCGGTACGGTTTGCAACTCCTGAGCCTGCGCCGCACCTGAGGCGAGCGCGCTCAACACAATGACCGTTAGAATGCTGCACTTCATCGATGGCTCCATGGCCTGACCGGAATATCGTAAGGCTACTCCCAACCGCGCAAGAATGCCCTTCCCAATGAGATTCCCATGAAACGTTTCGTTCTGCTGGACACCACCCCGATCCCCGATAACGGCGGTGCCTTGTGCCTGTTCGAATACGGTGAAGATTTCGTCATCAAGATCCAGGGCGGCGACGGTGGCCAGTTGATGAACACGCGCATGCACGGCTCTGAAGATGCGCTGGCGGAAATCCCCTGCCGCAAAGTCGCTGGGCGCCCCGGCTCACGGGTATTGATTGGTGGCTTGGGCATGGGCTTTACCCTGGCGTCAGCCCTCAAGCACTTGGGCAAGAGCGCTGAAGTGGTCGTCGCAGAACTGGTGCCGGGCGTCGTGGAATGGAACCGGGGGCCGCTGGGCGAAAAATCCGGCCGACCGTTGCTGGACCCGCGCACGGTGATCCGCATGGAAGACGTGGCCAAGGTGCTGCAAGCCGAGCCCCAGGGCTTTGACGCAATCATGCTGGACGTGGACAACGGCCCCGAAGGCCTCACGCAAAAGGCCAACAGTTGGCTCTACTCGGCCGCTGGCCTGGCCGCCTGCGCCAAGGCCCTGCGCCCCAAAGGCGTGCTGGCCGTGTGGTCAGCCAGCGCCGACAAGCTGTTCAGCGACAAACTGCGCAAGGCCGGTTTCAAGGCCGAGGAAGTGCAGGTGTTTGCCCACGGCAACAAGGGCACACGGCACACCATCTGGATTGCGGAGAAGCTCAAGGGCTGATCACACTGCAGGTCTAATGTGGGAGCGGGCTTGCTCGCGAATGCGGTGTGTCATTCAGCACATCAGTGACTGAAACACCGCATTCGCCAGCAAGCCCGCTCCCACATTGTTGATCTGCGCTATTGTTGGGAATTACGGTAATCGATCACGTACGGCACTTTTTTGTCGAACGTTTTCTCCAATTCATCGCGGTCCAGCGTCGTCATGCCGCCCAGTTGATGGGCGGTGAAACCGCTGTCGCCGACCGGTGAGCCCGGGGCCAGGCTGACCATGCGCTTGGCGACGGCTTCTATCGCGTCCTTGTAGCCAGCCTTCTTGTTCAGGTTGTACTTGCCCAGATCAATTTGCGTGCGCAGCCAGTTGCCCCAATAGAACTCCAGGAACTCCGGCGCGATCTCGCCAGCATCAGGTTTGCCATACGCGGCCTTGCGGGTGAAATACACCAGGCTGCGGAAGGTGTCGTCCTGCAGGTTCTTGAAGCCCAGGTGCGCCGGCAACTGCTCGGGCGGCAGGGTCTGGCCCTGATTGTCCTTGAGCCAGACCTTGCGCGCGGCCTCCATGCGCTGCCAGAAGTTGGCCATGGTCGGGCTGTTGCTGAAGTCGTCGGTGACCCTAACCCACATGTTCAGGCGAGGTCCGCCGCCGGGCGCTTCCCACAAGGTGGTGAAGCTGTGGTGACCGTCGGTCAGGTACAACTGGCCGCCGGGGCCGACTACCACGGTTTTCATGTCGTCAGGATGAGTGCCCACCGGATCCTTGCAGGTGAAGCTCGCCGGCTTTTGCAGGTCCGCGCCCTTGGGCACGTTGTCGGCCTCGCCCTGGCCGTTGGTTTCGCAGTATTCATCGAAGACCTTGTTGGGTTTATCGGCGAACAGGCCAAGGCTGTAGTAGATCTGATCGAAACCCACCACGGCCTGGGTCGGGTGCAATTGCTCCAGGGCCACCTCGATCACCTGACCGGGCTGAGGGGTAGAGAACGCTTGGGCTTGGGCCGTGAGCCCACACAGCAACAGTGCAACAGTCCATGAATGCAGACGCATGAGTTTCAGATCCTTATCGATAAAGTGAAGCGGTTATTTGCAACGCGAGCGGCTAGAATCAACCCTATCCGTGAACCATCAAATAGCCAGGAGCCATGATGAGCTCGACCAACCCGCCCTCCCACACCGCCAAGCTGGATCGCATCCTTGCCGATGCCCAGCGCGACCGGGAAATGGGCTACCGCGACAAAGCCTTGAAGATGTACCCCCACGTGTGCGGCCGCTGCGCCCGTGAGTTCTCCGGCAAACGCCTGAGTGAGCTGACCGTACACCACCGCAACCACAATCATGATGACAATCCCCAGGACGGTTCCAACTGGGAGTTGCTGTGCCTGTATTGCCACGACAACGAACACTCGCGCTATACCGACCAGCAATACTTCGGCGACGGCTCCACCAGCAGCCCGACGATTGCCAAGGCCACGCATAATCCGTTTGCGGCGTTGGCCGGTCTGATGAAGAAGGACGACTGAAGGCCTTCGTCGGCTGTAACGGCCTCATCGCAGGCAAGCCAGCTCCCACACTTTTGGTCTGTGAACACATTCAAATGTGAGAGCGGGCTTGCTCGCGAAGGCGATCGGCCAACCACGGCATCACTCCAAGGCCGTATAATCGCCGTTTTCCTCCAAGGCACCCTTCCCCGTGGGCAATAAACGCTACAGCTGCATCGGTCTGTATAACCCCAAATCCCCCGAAAACGTCGGTTCGGTCATGCGTGCCGCCGGCTGCTACGGCGTGGCCTCGGTGTTTTACACCGGCGTGCGTTACGAGCGCGCGCGGGACTTCATCACCGACACCAAGAAGGTCCACCACGACATTCCGCTGATCGGCATCGATGACCTGAAAAAGATCCTGCCCCTGGGCTGCATCCCCGTCGCCGTGGAGCTGGTGGAAGGCGCTCGCCCCCTGCCCGAATACACCCACCCTGACCGCGCGCTGTACATCTTCGGCCCGGAAGACGGCTCCCTCGACAAAGAGATCCGCGACTGGTGCGAAGACGTGATCTACATCCCGACCACCGGCTGCATGAACCTCGCCGCCACCGTCAACGTGGTGCTCTATGACCGCTTGGCCAAGGGCAACAACACCCGTTCGGGCCCCAAATACTGATATTTTCGGAACATCCGGCACCTGCGGGCAGTCAGCTATTTATCACTAGCCCTCGTTGGAGACAGATCATGAGCGACAGCAAAACCTTGCGACCTATCATCGAGCACACCCCGTTTGAAACGCAGCCGCAGCAAAACGTGCACGGCTGGGAGCGCATCGGCTCGGTGGCCGGTGGCGTGATGATGGTGGGCAAAGGCCTGCGCCGTGGCGGGATTTTCGGCTTGATCCAGGTGGCGATCGGCGGTGTGGCGCTGGTGCGGGGTGTCACCGGGCACAGTTCGCTCAAGGACAAGCTGGCGCAAGGTCGTCAGGAGATGAACACCGTGCGGACGAAGATCGAACGTGCCGGGGCAGAGCTACAGAACTTGAAGACCAAGGCGGAAGTGGCGGCTGAGAAGGCGGTTAAAACCTCAGTCTGATCTTCCATGTGATGGAGATCAAACTGTGGGAGCGGGCTTAGGATCAGCGCAGCAGTTTGGAATCCAGCACCACTGAGGGCTCGCCGATAATGCTCTCGGCCAGCTGCACGAACTCCGCGGTGGTGATGCGGTTGGCCCGCATCACCGCTTGCGCGAGGTCATCCAGCGACCGTTTGTTGTGAGTCTTCACTCGGATCTCGCGGTCCAGTTCCTGCAACACCACCACCGCCCGTGACACCGTCGCGCCACTGACGTGCTCACCGCGCAGGCTGGTCACGCCCTTACCTTCCTTTGCCAATCGCGCCTGTATTGCCTGATAGCGCTCGTCGGTGATGCCACCGGCCCGACGCACCAGTTCAATGGCGTAATACTCGGCCAGTCCTTCGCTGATCCAGTCACTGGTGTCGTGGTCATTGAAGCGCCCGATCGCCTGTACCACTTCGCGTAACAACGGGCTGCTGCCGTTTTCGCTGACCAGCGGCGTGCGGCTGTTGAGGTAGATCGAGTCCCGCGCCGAGAACGCGCCACGGCGCATCGGGTCGCTGGCGCCCACCACCAGCAGCTTGGTCGGATGCCGTGGGAAAGCCGCCCCCACTTGGGGCCAAACGAATGTCAGCAACGTCAACACATCCATCCGGCGCATGGCCTGGCCCTTGGGCGAAGCCACGGTCACTTCCGTCTCGCCCAAACGCACACGGCGGCTACCGAGGTTGCCGGCGAGCATCCAGCCGGTGGGCCGGTCGAACAGGCGGGAGACGTTGTCGATACGGAATGTGTTCTTGCCGATGCGCGGCCAGGCGGTTTCGATGCTTTTCCAGCCGGCCGGCAGTTCGAAGACCAGGCGTGAGACCAATTCAACGCCGTCCTGCTGATCGAGGCGCGCGGTCGGCACCAGGTCTTCACCGCGAAACAGCGCCCAGCTCGGCGTCATCCGCGCTTCATAGATACCGGCCTTGCGCGCATGGGTGAGGCGTACGCGGTAGGTCAGGCTGGCTTTGTCGGCGCTGGGTTGCCATAGGCCGCGATGTTCGGTGATGCTCCACTGGCCGTCAGCCTTGAAATCGCTGTAGTCACCGTCGGAGCCAAGGTCGAAGTTCAAACTGCGCACCGCCGAACCCTTGGACAGGCTCACCCGCACTTCGGCCTGATCACTCAGGGGTAAGAGTTTGACGTGATAATCCAGGTCGACTTTCTTTGCGCACCATGCAGACGTGCTCAGCGTCAGCAACACCATAGATGCTGCCAACTTGATTGCCCCCCTCATACACACTCCTTCTCAGCCCGCGCGGAAAATCAGGTAGTCCTCCCAGTCATCCTCCGGCACGCTGCCTTCGCTGAGCATGCGCCCGGACTGGGAAATGCGTTCGTGGTGCACGGCATCGCGGTCGCCGCAGACCAGGTGGTGCCACAGTGGCAGGTCCTTGCGTTCGCTGACCAGGCGATAACCACAGGTGGGCGGCAACCATTTGAACTGGTCGGCCTGACCCGGCGTGAGCTGGATGCAGTCAGGCACCGATGCACGACGGTTGGGGTAGTCGGTGCATTGGCAGGTTTTCAGGTCGAGCAGTTTGCAGGCGATCCGCGTGTAATAGACGCTGTTGTCGTCTTCGTCCTCGAGCTTTTGCAGGCAGCACAGGCCACAGCCGTCGCACAACGACTCCCACTCCTCCTGGTCGAGGTGCTCAAGGGTTTTGCGTATCCAGAAAGGTTCGACTTTGGCGGCCATGGCTCTGCATCGGTATCGGTTGGTGAAAAGGCCGCCAGTCTAGTGCCCAAGGCCTCTGGGGCCAAGCGCTTACGACTGGCGGTGTCACAACACTTGTCAGTCTAGTGGCCGCGCAGTAGCTTTGAGCGCCGAATTGACGATCAGGAACTGCTCCATGACACGTGTTGCCGACTATCCGATCCACACCCAATTCACCGACCGCTGGTCGCCCCGTGCCTTCACCGGCGAGAGCATCTCCCAGGAAACCCTGCTGAGTTTCTTCGAAGCCGCGCGCTGGGCGCCGTCCGCCTACAACTCGCAGCCATGGCGCTTTCTCTACGCCCGCCGCGACACGCCGGATTGGGAGCGTTTCCTGGGTTTGCTGAATGAATTCAACCGTGGCTGGGCGCAACACGCGTCGGCCCTGGTGATCATCGCCTCGAAAACCGACTTCACTGCCCCCGGCGCCAGCGAAGAAACCCCGGCCCTGTGGCACACCTTCGACACGGGCTCGGCCTGGGGCCATCTGGCGCTGCAGGCCAGTCTGAGCGGCTGGCACACCCACGGCATGGCCGGTTTCGATCAGGAACTGACCCGCAAAGAGCTGAAAATCCCGCAAGGTTATGCGCTGCATGCCGCCGTGGCCGTGGGCAAGCTGGGCGATAAGTCGACCCTGCCTGAATACCTGCAAGGTCGCGAAACACCCAGCCCGCGCAAGCCGTTGAGCGAGCTGGTTTGCGAGGGCGATTTCAGCCTCTGAGGCCGATGGAACTGACAGTGAGTTGCCAGGCGATGGCAACTCACTGAGGGGTTATTGCATCCAATGGCTCACGGCGCTTTAGCGACAAGTGCCGCATATTGCCTGAGTAACCTCTGCTTCTTCCTTTCATAGTCCTGCATCAAGAACGAGACCATGAACTCAGAGGACAACGCGTCCATATCCACCGGGTAAATTTTATTGTCGTTCGCGCTGTACATGAAGTTTTTCAACTGTAAATCGTTGTGGTAAATATCCTTCGCCTCCATCTCTGCGAACGTATCTGCCAGCAGTGAGCGGGCTTCAGGCGGTAAACTGTTCTTGTTGATGTGCGCAAGGTCCAACCCTTCGATCCTGCCCATGACCAGATACCTGCGACCGTCCTCGACGACTGTGCGTGCAAACCCATCGCCGTAGTATTTATTCAAGTATTGAACGTCGGATAATTCGATGTTATCCGAGGGCGTGTATCGCGTCGGTCCTAAATCCTTATAGGCGCGCTTCCCATCAAGACTGGCGTAGACGACGCCCTCGCCCCCTCTGCCAATCACCGGCCCGCAGTCTGCCTTGATCGACGTTGGAGCACCGCCCTGGAGTCCCAAGCGTCGCCATTGATCACCCTGGACATGCTCGACCAGCAACCCGGTTTGTCGGTTGTTGTGATAGACCCGGGCCTGTACTTTTCCGTCGGCTGTACGCGCCACTTGCCGTACTTCGTAAAGGGCGGTTTGGCCACTGCCGTCGGTATGGCGGATATGCGACAGGTGGCCGTCAGCAGCGACATATACGCCCTGACTGTTGCGTGAGAGCCCGGTAATTCTTGACCGAGGCACGCTGAATTGACGAAACATCCCATTGCTCAGTTCGCCCTCGGGTACGGTCGGCAAGTGGGTAATCTTGCCATCCACCGCGCGGACCCCGGGAGCGAAGTCGTGAATAGGTCGGTCGTAGGGGCGCATGGTTTGCGTATCCAGGGCGTACCATTTGCGCCTGTGCTGCACGGCAACGCCCTCAACATTCTCGCCCGCCACCTTGAAGACCCCGATGGCCGCGTCCCCATGCTGCTTGCTAACGGCCTTGAGCAGGTCATAACCGCCGGCCGTGCCCCTGAGCACATTGAACTGGCGGACCAGATAACGGCCACCGCCAACCGCCATCCTGCCGCCCCCCACCAGCAGCTCGCCGATGCCACTCAAGGGGTTAAATGCCTCAACGACCTTTGCGCCGATAAACCTCGCAGCCTTGGCCGCCTGACTCGCCGTTGAAAGCCCTTTGCCCAGCACCTTGCCTGCCTGCGCAGCCTTGCCCGCGCCTAAGGTGACCAAGCCCACGACGTCTAGGGCCAGGTCGAAGAGGCCCTGGCCGACATTGCCATGTTTAAAGTTGACGATGGCCGAACGCAATGGGATCAGGCTGCGAAAAAACTCAGCAATCGCCTCATTCCGGGCACTGTCCTGGTCAAACGAGGTCATGCCCCTGGCCTCGTTCAACAGGTCATCGTTCTTCAGGTCGAGGGACTTCACGAATACGTCGGCGATAGCATGACTGCGCTCGGAGTTGAAGCTGTCAGGCGGCTGCGTACCTTCAGGCTGGGCCAGGAACCGCCGGGCGGGCTTATCGTTGCCAGGTTCAAACAGCACGGTACGAGAGAGGATGTTAGCGTCGCGCTCTTCCATTTTGTCGGCGGTATAGGGTTCAGTGCGGCGACGTTTCAGGAAGTTCTGTTTTTCAATAGAGCCTTGGCGCGTATCGATCAGGTAGATATCCACCTGACCATTAGTTTGCGTCGCTTTCACCTCCAGCGTATGCCCTCGGACGTGCAGAGCAGGCGGGGTAAATAAATCACCGGCAATTTTGTATTGGTGGGTGTGGAAGAACTCCAGCTTGCCGAACTCCAGGTTCTTGCGGTCTTCCAAGGGCAATGTCGAAATCAGGTGCCTGACCAGGCCTTGCTGGCCCTCGCCTTGCGCTTGTATAGCGCTGTCGTAGGCTGTCTTGAACGGGATGGCGACCCCTAGTTTGCCGGCCCAATACAGATTACAGAACTTATCGACGGGGAGGCGTTTGTCATTGGATACCCAATGATCTTCAGGCCCCAGCGTTCCCCCTTCCATGACGATATCCAGCATCGAACGCATGCCGGGATAAACACCGGGCCGCCCTTCCTTTAACCTCGCCTTCTGAATGTTCTTCACTTCGAACAAGCGGGGGTCCAGCTCGGGGAATGCCGCTTGAAGTTGCGCAATGCCCATCGCTGAACGACTGGGGATTGCGGTTTGCAGCGCGTCGCTGGTGTTCTTCAGTGAACTCAGGTGACTGTTGAATGCAGTCCTCACACGCTCCATGGCACTCGCCGAGGGTGCCTCTTCGGTATCGATGAGCAGTCCATTGACGGTGCCCCAGTCCTTGAGTGCCTGATAGTCGATCTGTTGGCAGAGCTCTTCGTCGACAGGGAGCGTCTCGGCGCCCAGCAAAATCTCGGCGTACCCCATGCCCAGTGTTCGGCCCGGGGTTTGCGCTTCGATCCTGGCCACTGCCATCGCCAGTTGAGCCCAGAGCACGCTGCCATAGGTCACACTCGCCGGAATGTCTTTGACCAGATACTCAGGTGCCGTCCTGGCCAACAACAGATAGGCCGCCAGAGGGGCGGTTTGTGCGTTGGCCCGGCCTTTTTCAACCAGGTGTTTACCCAACCCCTCAATGACCACCGCAGCCGGTTGCCCCCAATGCTGGCTGCGCGCCAGATCATACCCGGCGACGCTGTTGCGAGCCGGATCAGCCTGACTTTCGGGGTCAAGACCCAGATGGATGGCGGTCAACACATAGTCGTTGTTGGCCACACCCGTCGGGATACCCTCCAGCCTCGACTGGATCGCCTGCCCCAGGGCCTGGGCCTTGGGTGAACCGAGCAGTTTTTCCATCGCGACGATAGGCGTTTTCAAGTTTGCCTCGGACACCGCGCTGCCGCTCATCAAATACCCCAGGGCGCCCTTCTCACGCTCCGCCAACGGCAGGCCGGGCAAACCGCTGGCGTTGCTTTGAAGCAGGGCAAGCACAGCCTCCTGGTCGTTGCTGGCCATGGGCTGCGGCCAGGACAGCGCGCCACTGAGGTTGCCCAGGGGATGGACCTGCGCCTGCAGGACGCTCGAATCTTTCAGCGTTACCAGCGCTTCGAGGGTTTTCGGTACCTGCAGGCCGCAGCCAAGCAGGTAGTCCTCAAGGCTGACCATGCGGTTCTCAGGCAGAGTCGGGCCTGGCCACGTGGAGTCTTCGCACACAAACAGTGTTGTACTTTTAAGATGCGACGCCAGCGCCGTTTCCATCCGCGTCCGGGCCTTGGATGCCGACTCATCGGGAACGAGCTGCTGAGTGAGGTCTTGAATAAGACGCTGGAGTGATTGCGCCAGGGCAAGCTGGTTACAGCGGTCTCCCAACGCTTTCTGCAATGCCGATGAAGGCTTGGGTACAGGGGCGTCGGTTGCCGCTGTCCCCCCTTGGCGCTGCAAGGCAACGGGCGGGGCGGCGCTATTGGGAAGCGCCAATGGCTGGGTATAAACAACGGGCGAATTCAGAGTGGTCATGTTGTTAGCTGTCCTTAGTCAAGAAGATGTCCTACAAAGTGCGCGCGTCAGCGTTCTTTGCCATCTCTGCGTGGAGCCCCTTGAAAAAAGGTTCCATCTTGACTGTCAGACGGTATGTACATGACCCAAGGTAAACGAGTGCGCCCGGCGGGCGGGCGCTGCCGTCAGTAACCGCGCTCGAAATCCACTTCCCCGCGCAGTGCTTGCTTGGCCTGATACGCCCGCAGGTTTTGCACAAACAGCTCGACCATCAACTCCGGCGACGTCGGCGCCGAGCTGTGGCCAGTCAGCAACAGCCCCCAAGCGGTCCAGAACGGATGGCGCTGCGGCAACGGCTCCTGACGGCAGACGTCGATCACCGCGCCCGCCAAATGGCCCTCTTTCAACGCCTCGACCAGGTCGGCATCCACCACCGCCACCCCGCGCCCGACGTTGATGAACAAGCCGGTCGGCTTGAATTGCTTGAACAGCGCCGCGTCGTACAGATCATGGGTACTTGGCGTGTTGGGCAGCAGGTTGATCACGTAGTCCACCTCCCCCACCATCCGGCCCAACTGGTCGAGCCCGGCCACTTCGATAAACGGCGCCTGCTCGCGTGCGGTGCTGGCGATGCCGTACAGCTTCACGCCGAACGGCACCAGGAACTCGGCCACACGTTGGCCGATATCGCCGGTGCCGACGATCAGCGCCTTGCGCCCCGCCAGGCTCTGGCCCATGCGGTTGTCCCATTTGCGCTCGACCTGGCTGACCAGCCGCGCCAAGACCTCGCGCTCATGGCCGAGCATGTAGGTGAGGACAAACTCGGCCATGACCTGGCCAAAGATGCCGACTGCACGGGTCAGGCGATAGTCACGGGGCAAGCCTTCAGCCAGCAACGGCGTGATGCCGGCCCAGGTCGATTGCAGCCATTGCGGGCGATGGCCTTGGCGCAGCAGCGTCGCCAACAGGTCCGGCTGGCCCAGCCAGACCGGGCAATCGGCGGCCAGGCGCGACAGTTCGGCCGAGTCGCCGCTGGTCAGCACTTCAAGGTCCGGTGCCGCTTCGCCGAGCAATTGGGCGTAGAGCGGGTGATCCTGTTCAGCAATCAGAACACGCATGCATAAAACCTTTCAAAAACAGTACGGACGGCCGCCCGCATCCTTACGGCCACCGCCCACTTATACGATTCCATTGAAGCAAGTGCCCCGGACGGAGCACCGGTCGATCACATCGGGTCGTTGCGGCGCAGCAGCTCTTCGGGCAAGTGTTCGATGTACTCGTCCTCGGGGGGCGGCATTTGCAGGTGGTAACCCTGCTTGTCGAGGTTTTCCAGCACCTGCACGATGTCTTCCTGTTGCAGCTTGCGCTCAGGCGTAAGCACCAGGTTGAACGCGTGTACCGGCTTGCCGAATACGCTGAGCAGGCCTTCAGGCACACGCTCAAGGGCGTCGCTTTTCAGGACATAAAGGTACATGCCGGCGCGTTTAGGGCTGCGGTAGATGGAGCAGATACGTTTCAAGGCTGTTCTCCGGCGGAGGCCAGGCTGTCGAGCAGCGCCTGGCCCATCAACTCGCGGCGCCAGCCACGCAACGAGTCTGGCAATTGATAAGGACCATCGGGGTAGCCACTTTTGACCAGGGCTTCGAGGGTTTTCTTGCGTAGCATCAGTTCCGGCGCCATCTCCAGGCGTTCGGCTTCAGCCTGGCCAATGGCGCGCAGTTGCTTGATCAGTACAGCGGCATCCACCGGCAACGGTTCGGCAACGGCGGGCGGCCATTGGTCCATCGGTACGCTGCCGGCACGCTTGATCAGGTCGAGCAGGAACTGGCCGTCCTGACGCACGGTACGCGGGTGCATGTCTTCGATCTTGCCCAGGGCGGCGAGGTTATCCGGCTGGGATTTGGCCAGCGGCCATAACGAGTGCTCACGAATGATGCGGTTGCGCGGCAGGTCACGGGCGCGGGCCTGCTGCTCGCGCCAGGCGCACAGTTCACGCAGCACGGCGAGCTGGGCGCGCGACAGTTTCCACGCCAGCTTGGCGTCGCGGTACACCTCGTAGGGGTCGACTTCGCGGCGCAGGTTGGCGACCAACTCCGCACCGTCTTCCAACACCCAGGCGTACTTGTCGTCCGACAGCTGCGGGCGCAAACGCGTGTAGACCTCGGCCAAGTGCACCGCGTCTTCGGCGGCATAGCTGACTTGCGTCTCCGACAATGGCCGCTGCAGCCAGTCCGAACGGGTCTCGCCCTTGGGCAGCTCGATATCCAGCACGGCTTGCACCAGGCGCGAGTAGCCCATGGAGAAACCGAGGTTCAGATAGGCGGCGGCCAATTGAGTGTCGAACAACGGCACTGGCAGGCTGCCGGTCAAGCGCAGCAACACTTCCAGGTCTTCACTGCAGGCATGCACCACCTTGATCACCGCCGGGTTCTCCAGCAAGGCGGCCAAGGGTTGCCAGTTGTCGATGGTCAGGGGATCGATCAGGTAAGCGCTTACGCCATCACCAATCTGGATCAGCCCGGCAATGGGATAAAAGGTATCGACCCGCATGAATTCGGTGTCGAGGGCGACGAATGGCAACTGCTGCCATTCGGCGCAATGCTGGCCGAGGCTATCGTTGTCGCAGATCCAGTGAATATCGATGGCCACACGGCTCTCCCTTGAAGAATGGCGCGCAGTATATATCGCGAAAGGGGCTAGCGAGCATCCGCAGTGCACAGGCGACCATGAAAACTCAGACAAGAGATGAAGAATAGTCCGACAGGCGGGAGTTATCCTCTCTTACGTAACACGTAAACCCGCCACAGGCTTGAGCCCGGCATGAATTCCTGGTGATGCAGGACCTTGAAACCCGCCTGGCGGAACTCGTCCTCTACGGCGGTACGGGAATTGACCGAGACAATCACCGTGTCACGGCTGACCCGGTGGAACTCGCGCAGCAGGGCCAATCGCCCTTCGCTGCTGGGCACATGGCGAAACAATTCCAGGCAGAAAATGCAATCCACCGCATTTGCCGACAACCCGATGGTAAACGCCGAGCCGTGGAAGGTCTTGACCCGCTTGAGTAGGGACGCCGGGTGGTGGGTGCGGGCGTGGTCGAGCATGCTCTGGGAGTTGTCGGACGCCAGGATCACCCGGTTGATGTGTTCGGCCAGCACCGGCCAGAAGCGTCCCGAGCCACAGGCCAGGTCCAGCACCAACCCAGGCTCACCGGCGACTTTCAGCGCGTGGCGCACCAGCCACTCGTCGCGCCACGATGCCAGTCGCTGCCGCAGCCTTGGCGGGCGTGTATCGCCGCAGACCCTGGCGTGCTCGCGGTCACAGCGTTCGGCGTATTCAATCTCGATGGAGGATGGTGGTTGTGGCGACATCGCAGGCTCATGTGGCTGAAACGGTAGTGAACGACCTTGATTCGCAGCTTAACCACTGCGATGTCAAAAAAAGGTCGAAGCATTCACCACCGCAGCCCGATCACGCCTGATGCAGATACCAACGCCAGTCCTGCGCTCCCACCTCGCCCATGAACTGGCGGTATTCAGCGCGCTTGACCGCCAGGTACACGTCCAGGAATTCAGTGCCAAATGCTTCTCGCGCCCAGCTCGAACCTTCCAGGGCGCGTAACGTGGTGAGCCAGTCGGTAGGCAGCAACGCTGTGGCCTGGGCGTAGCCGTTGCCTTCTACTGGAGCGCCGGGGTCGCGCTGTTCGCGGATGCCGCGATGGATACCGGCCAGAATCGCAGCAGCAGCCAGATAGGGGTTGGCGTCGGCGCCGCAGATACGGTGTTCGATATGCCGGGAGTTCGCCGGCCCGCCCGGCACGCGCAGGCTGACGGTGCGGTTGTCGACGCCCCAGGTGGCGGCCAGCGGCGCATAGCTGTTGGTCTGGAAGCGGCGGTAGGAGTTGGCGTTGGGGCAAAACATCAGCAGTGAATCGAGCAAGGTGCTGAGCATGCCGCCCACCGCCTGGCGCAACAGCGGCGTGCCATCGGTGGCTTCGCTGGCGAACAGGTTATTGCCCTGGGCATCCGCCAGGCTCACGTGCATGTGCATGCCGGTGCCGGCCAGGTCGTCGAACGGCTTGGCCATGAAGCAGGCGGTCATCCCGTGTTGATGCGCCACGCCTTTGACCAGGCGCTTGTAGCGCACAGCTTCGTCCATGGCTTGCAGCGCGTCGGAGCGGTGCTCAAGGGTAATTTCCACCTGGCCCGGCGCGTACTCGGAAATCGCCGTGCGCGCCGGGATGCCCTGCAGTTTGCAGGCGCTGTAGAGGTCGGCGAGGAAGGGTTCGATCTGCTCCAATTCGCGCAGGCCGTAAACCTGGGTCGAACGTGGGCGGCCGCCGTCCACATCCCGCGCCGGTTGCGGGCGGCCGTTGCTGTCGGGCTTCTGGTCGAGCAGATAGAACTCCAGCTCCGCCGCCATCACCGGGTAATAACCGTCGGCCTTGAGCGCGTCGATCACCTTGGCCAGCAAATGCCGGGGATCGGCGACGGTGGCGGGCAGGCCTTCAGTCAGGTGCATGCTGACTTGCACGGCCGCCGTCGGAATCAGGCGCCACGGCATGCGCTGCAAACTGCCGCTGATCGGGTAGGCGCGGCAGTCGATATCGCCCACCTCCCACACCAGACCGGAGTTTTCCACGTCATCGCCATTGATGGTCAGGCCAAGGATGGTGCTGGGCAAAGGCCGGCCACTTTCGTATACCGCCAGCAACTCATCGCGGTGCAGCAACTTGCCGCGTGGCACGCCATTGTTGTCGAGGATAAACAGCTCGAACATCTCGATGTCCGGGTTTTGCTCAAGGAAGGATTGGGCTTCGTGCAGGCAGGCAAAAACACTCATGGGCATTCTCATACGTAGGGGGCCGGCAGGCGCGCAGGTGCGCGCCATCGAGGGGATGGATCAACGTAGGAATACGGTATCTGGTGGGCGTGCGTGTCGGCAGTGGAACAAGGCCCAGAACGCGAGATCGGACGGCAGTGTCGCGGTGTGTGTGTCGGAGGAGCCGTCCATGCGGGAATCACAGTGCTAGAGATAACCGCCAGCGTCACACGCCTGCACAGGTGATTAAATTCAGGGTTGACGGAGTTTGGTTGCAACTTGGCTAAACATTCGCCACACCTTGCCACGTCGCCCAACGCTGGAAATAATGAGCCCCCCGCCCAAGCCCCAAGGACTCGACCGCATGAAAGCGCCTTTCGCCCTCTGTGTACTGGCAAGTTTGGCAACCAGCGCCCTGGCGGACACCACGCCTTCGCACCTTGACCAGGTGTTGCAGCGCGGCACGCTGACCGTGTGTACCACCGGCGACTACAAGCCCTACACCTCGCTGCGCGCCGATGGCAGCTATGAAGGCATCGACATCACCATGGCCGAGTCCCTGGCCAAGAGCCTCAACGCAAAAATCCAATGGGTGCCCACCACCTGGAAAACCCTGATGCCGGACTTTCTGGCCCAGCGCTGTGACATTGCCGTGGGCGGGATTTCGGTGTCGCTGGAGCGCCAGAAAAAAGCCTTCTTCAGCCAATCCCTGGGCGTCGACGGCAAGATCCCGTTGGTCCGCTGTGCCGACGTGCAGCGTTACCAGACCGTCGACCAGATCAACCAGCCCCAGGTACGCGTGATCGAACCGGCCGGCGGCACCAATGAAGTGTTCGCCCGCGCCCACTTGGGCCAGGCGCAGATCCGCCTGCATGACAACGTGACCATCTTCGACGAACTGCTGGCGGGCAAGGCCGATGTGATGATCACCGACGCCAGCGAGGCGCGTTACCAGCAAAAGCTCAAGCCAGGGCTGTGTGCGGTCAACCCCGAGCGGCAGATGCAGTACAGCGAAAAAGCCTTCTTGTTGCCGCGTGATGATGTGGCCTGGAAAAACTACGTCGACCAATGGCTGCACCTGAGCCAGGCCACGGGAGCCTATGACGCTATCGTCAGCCAGTGGCTGGCCACGCCTTGATCAATGCCACAAACGCACGGCACGCGGCACTGCGATAGGCGCCCTTGCGGCTCAGCAGTGCCACGGTGCGTTGGGGCAACGCCGGGCTGATTGCCACCGCGTTTAACCCTGGCTGGGCCTGGGCGATTGCGCTGGGCAGGAGGGTCGCCAGCGCCGTGCTGCGCACGATTTCGATGATCGCGCTGATGGAGTTGGCCTCCATTGCAATCACAGGGTTTATCCCTTGGGTACGACAGTAGTCATCGATGTAGCGCCGGGTCGCAAAGCCCTGGTTCAACAACACCAGTGGTTGCGTCAGCCACTGCCGGCTGTCCAACCCCGGATGGTTTGCGCCGACCACCCCACTCAGCGTTTCCACAAACAGCCCTTCGCACTCGATGTCCGGCAGATGCTCGCCGGTAAAACCAATGCCGATATCCAGCGCGTCTTCCGCCAGGGCGGTTTCCATGCGGTCCTGGGTCAACTCCTCGATGCTGACCGTAATCCCCGGATGCCGCTGGTTGAACTGGGCCAGCAACGGCCCGACCAGGTAGGCGGTAAACGTCGGCGTCATTGCCAGGCGCAGGTTGCCCCGGCTCAAGTCCTGCACGTCATGCATGGCACGGGTGCCGGCCTGCAGGTCCTGCAAGGCCAGTCGCGCAAAACGGACATAGGTCTCGCCGGCATCGGTCAGGCGGACACTGCGCCCGGAGCGGTCCAGCAGCGGTGCACCCAGGGTGTCTTCCAACTGCTTGATCTGCTGCGACAAGGTCGGCTGTGACACATGCAGCGCCTCGGCGGCGCGGGTGAAGTTGCGGTGTTCGGCCACCGCCAGCAGGTAACGGATATGGCGCAGCAGCATCGAAGCCCCCAACTATAGGCATGACCAATAGCAACCATCATAAACCGGTCTTGGACGCTATAACTTAAAACTTCCATCCTTGCCCCCATCAGCGACGCAAGGAGAACCTCCCATGCAACATCTCATCGACGGCTTCCGTAAATTCCAGGCCGAAGCCTTTGGCCAACGCAGCGACTTGTTCAAGCACCTGGCCACCACCCAAACCCCCGGCACGCTGTTTGTGTCCTGCTCTGACAGCCGCGTCGTCCCCGAGCTGCTGACCCAGCAGGAACCGGGCGACCTGTTCGTGATCCGCAATGCGGGCAATATCGTGCCGTCCTACGGCCCGGAGCCAGGCGGCGTATCGGCCACCGTCGAATACGCGGTGGCGGTACTGGGGGTCAGTGACATTGTGATCTGCGGCCATTCCGACTGCGGCGCGATGACTGCCATCTCCACCTGCAAATGCCTGGACCATCTGCCCGCCGTGGCCAATTGGCTGCGCCACGCCGAGTCGGCCAAGGTGATCAACGCCGCCCGCCAGCACGCATCGGACGCCGCCCGCCTGGATTCACTGGTGCGTGAAAACGTGATCGCCCAATTGGCCAATCTCAAAACCCACCCTTGCGTCGCCCTGGGCCTGGAACAAGGCCGGCTGAGGTTGCACGGCTGGGTGTACGACATCGAAACCGGCGCCATCGACGCCCTGGACAGCCGCAGCGGGCACTTCGTTTCGCTGCTCGGCCAGCCCACTCACGCTGCCTGATCCCCCTTTTCCAACCCAGAGGACCTCACCATGTTGCAATCCAACTTCTCACAAACCCCACGCCTGGCCCTGGCCGATACCGTTATCGACCTCAAGGCACGCAAGAACCTGTCCTGGCAGGACCTCACCGACGGCACCGGGCTGAGCCTGGCGTTCGTCACCGCCGCCCTGCTCGGCCAGCACCCGCTGCCCAAGGAGGCTGCAGACGTGGTCTGCGACAAGCTCGGCCTGGACCAGGATGCCAGCCGACTGCTGCAAAGCGTGCCCCTGCGCGGCAGCTTTCCCGGCGGCGTGCCAACGGACCCGACGATGTACCGCTTCTACGAAATGCTCCAGGTCTACGGCTCCACCCTCAAGGCACTGGTGCATGAGCAATTTGGCGACGGCATCATCAGTGCAATCAACTTCAAGCTGGACATCAAGAAGGTCGAGGACCCGGACGGCGGCTCCCGCGCGGTAATCACCCTGGACGGCAAGTACCTGCCGACCAAACCCTTCTGAGTCGCCCGCGACCGTCTACGCTCTTGTCACATCAACAAGAACGAGGGACGGGTAATGAAGGTATTGTTCCGACTCACCTGGCTGCTGCTGTTGTGTTTCAGCCAGGTGCACGCCACAACGACTCAGGATGAAGACGCCAAGGCGGCCAAGGCGCTGCTGGAAAAAGCCTTGGCCTACTACCACAGCAATGGCGACAAAGCGTTTGCCGCCTTCAGCCGACAGGGCGAATTCATCGACCACGACCGCTATGTGTTCGTGGTCGACACCCAAGGCGTGCTGCTGGCCAGCGGTGGCCCCTCCTCCGCCTTGATCGGCCGTGATGTGTCCGAAGTGCTGGGGCCGGATTTGCGCCAATCCTTCAAGGATGCGCTCAAGGTGTCGGAAGATCAGGGCATCCAGCAGGCCGACTATCGCTGGCAGAATTGGAACGATGGCAAGGTTGAACACAAGCATGTGTTCTATCAGCGCGTGGGCGAACGCATCCTCGCGGTAGGTTATTACCTGCCAAGGGCCACGCCGGAACAGGCCCGGGCCCTGCGCGACAAGGCCGCGACGGCCTTGCTCAAGGATGAAACCGGCACGCTCAAGGCGATCAACTCACTGCAGGGCGGTTTCCTGCAGGATGACCTCTATGTGTTCGTGGTGGATCTCGATACCCAGCGCTATGTGGCCCATGGCACCAACCTGCGCCTGGTCAACACCGACTTCAGCAAGATCAAGGACCCGGACGGCAAGCCGGTGGGCGAGCCGATCCTCAAGTTGATGGCCGAGCAGCACCAGGGCGAATACACATACCGCTGGAAAAATCCGGTCACCGACAAGGTCGAGAACAAGCATGCGTATATGCGCAAGGCCGGGCATTTCATGGTGGCGGTCGGGTATTACAGTCCGTAATAAGGAGTGCAATGCTATTCATTGCAAGAGCTGGCTTGCCTGCGATGGCGGTTCATCAGTTACAGAGGTACTAACTGCCCCACCACCATCGCAGGCAAACCAGCGCCCGCCTTTGAATCTTCAGGGTGTCCGTTATTTTGCCTTGTCGTCACGGCCGCGCAGCACCCGATTCGGCATCGCAATCGCCGCCGCCAACCCCAACAGGGATACCGCCGCACTCACCATCAACAAATGCCGGAACGTCACCGCCAACTCCCCGCGCAAGGCATCCTGCGCCGGGCCAGGGGCGGCATTGAGGCCGTCGAGCAGCACGTTACCGGAACTGCCCTCGGCCACCCGCGCGCCGCTGGCCAGGTGAGCAAAACTGGAATCCTGCAACAGCGCCAGCAACAGTGCCGACATGCACGCCACCCCGACTGCCCCGCCCAGGGAACGGAACAAGTTGGTGGTGCTGGTGGCGACGCCGATGTCGCGCTGTTCCACCGAGTTTTGCGTGCCGACCAGCGAAGTCGGAAACTGCATGCCGGCCGCGATCCCACACAGCAGCATGAACACGGCCGTCAGCCCCACTGCCTGGGGCGCGCTCAGGGCCATGCCGAGGATCGCAAACGGGCTCAGCAATGCACCGCTGAGGATCATCGGTTTATAGCGCCCGGTCACCGAGGTCATGCGCCCGGCAAAATAGGCACCCATTGGCAGGCCCATGGCCAATGGCAGCAAGTGCAGGGCCGCGCTGTCCGCGCCGGAGCCGGTCACCGTCTGATAACGCAGCGGCATCAACACCGTCAGGGAAATCGCCTGGAAGCTGGTGAAAAAGATCGTACACCAGCACAACACCGCACTGCGGTTGGCGAACAAATGCATCGGCAACAACGGCTCCCGCGCCCGGCGCTCGTGCCAGACAAACACCGTCAACGCCACCAGAGCAATCATCAACAGCCCCAGCACTTCGTCGTCACGCCAATGATGACCCTGACCGATTTCGGTGATACCCAACAGCAAGGCGGTCAAGCCGATGATCATCAGAACAGTGCCGAGGTAATCGATGATCGGCTTGCGCTGCGGCACCGGCAGCCCCACCAGCGTGCGATGGGCCACGTACCAGGCGCCGGCGCCCAAGGGCAGGTTGATCAGGAACACCCAGCGCCACGACAGGTACTCGGTCATGTAGCCGCCGAGCACCGGCCCGGCTACGCTGGCGACCGCGTACATGCTGCTGAAATAGCCCTGGTAGCGGCCACGCTCACGGGGCGCGATGATGTCGCCGATGATCGCCTGGCTCACCGAGATCATGCCGCCGGCGCCGATGCCCTGGAGGATCCGCGCCAGCACCAGTTGCTCCATGCTTTGCGCCATGCCGCAGAACAGCGAGGCCAGGGTGAACAGGCCCATGCCGATCAGCATCATCGGCCGCCGCCCGTACAGGTCGCCGAGCTTGCCGTAGATCGGCACCGCCACGGTCATCGCCACCATGTAGCCCGAGATGACCCAGGCCAGCAGGTTGACGTCGTGGAACTGCGCGGAAATAGCAGGCATGGACACGGCGACAATGGTCTGGTCCAAAGCCCCCAGGAAGATCGCCATCATCAGTGAGGCGAGGATGCTGCGCACAGCGGGCAGTGGCGGAGCAGGCTGATTGAGGTGCGTCACGGCAAGACCTTCGAGCAGGGCCCGCGGGAAAAGGCGGCCCACGGGAATGCTCGATACGATAGCAGGCTATTCGATAGCTTCGTAAGGAAGTCCGACGTAATTTTCTGCGATGGTTTTGCGACCTGCCTCGGAGTGGATGAAGTACTCAAGCTCACTCTCGGCGATGCGCTGGGTGAAACCGTCGGCCTCGGGAAACTGATGCAACATCGAGGTCATCCACCAGGAAAACCGTTCGGCCTTCCACACCCGCCGCAGGCAGATGGCGGAATAACGCTCCAGCAGATCCACGCGCCCTTCGCCGTAGACCTTGAGCAGAATCCGGTACAGCGTACTCACATCACTGGCCGCCAGGTTCAAACCCTTGGCCCCGGTGGGCGGCACGATATGCGCCGCGTCGCCGAGCAGGAACAGGCGTCCGTACTGCATCGGCTCCACAACAAAACTGCGCAACGGCGCGATGCTTTTTTCGATCGACGGGCCCGTCACCAACTGTTCGGCGAGATGGCTGGGCAGGCGGGTTTTCAGTTCGTCCCAGAAGCGTGCGTCGGACCATTCGTCAATCGGTTCCTCCACCGGCACTTGCAGGTAATAGCGACTGCGCGTCGGCGAACGCATGCTGCACAGCGCAAAACCGCGCGAGTGCTTGGCGTACACCAATTCAGCGTGTACCGGTGGGGTGTCGGCGAGGATGCCCAGCCAACCGAAGGGATAGACCCGTTCGAAGACCTTGAGCGATTCAGCCGGGATCGACTGGCGCGCAACGCCGTGGTAACCGTCGCAACCGGCGATGTAGTCACACTCCAGGCGAAAGGCTTCGCCCTGATGTTCGAAGGTCAGCCAGGGTCGATCACTTTTGAGGCCGTGGGGCTGCACGTTGCGCGCTTCATACAGGGTGGTGGCGCCTGCGGCGGTACGGGCGGCCATCAGGTCGCGGGTGACTTCGGTCTGGCCGTAGATCATCACCGACTGGCCGCCGGTCAAGCCCTTGAGGTCGATGTGCGTCAGTTGGTCGTTCAGTGCCAACTCAAAACCGTCATGCACCAGGCCTTCGCTGTCCATGCGCCGGCTGACGCCCGCCTGCCGCAGCAGGTCGACCATGCCTTGTTCCAGCACCCCGGCACGGATGCGGCCTTGCACGTAATCGGCGCTCTGGCGCTCTAGGATAAGGGTTTCGATCCCCGCTTCATGGAGCAGTTGACCGAGCAGCAATCCGGAAGGACCGGCGCCGATAATGGCGACTTGGGTTTTCAGCGTTTTCATTATTTTTATGGCCCGCAATTTCCACCCGAACGGATCGGGTGAAAGAGTTGTCATTGGTCTTGTTGCTGACATTTTTCACTTGAGTGAGCGGCATAAGAAGGTGAAAACTGAGCCAAAGCCTGCGCTTTTTGCCAATCGGGGCGATTACCGCACCACTCTGCCGAGTATCGGGTTGAAACCATGACCAAAACCGCAATTCCGGTCTTCAAGCTTTACGGGGAACACCAGCAATGGCCCACCCCCGATTTGTTGCACTGCGAAACCATTTCCCGGCGCAGTCGGGAATACCAGTGGGAAATCCAACCCCACCGGCACGCGGATCTTTGCCAATTGCTGTACGTGCACAAAGGCCAGGCACAGTTGGAAATCGAAGGTCAGCGCACCACGCTGAATGAGGCGACCTTGCAGGTATTGCCGCCACTGTGTGTACACGGCTTCCGCTTTCCCGAAGACGTCGAAGGCTACGTAGTGACACTGTCGGCGCCGTTGGTCAGCCACCTGCAAGCACAGCTGGGCACAACGGTGGATGGTTTGCAGACACTCGGCAGCTACCCGGCAGGCAAAGACAGTGATTACCTCAATAGCCTGTTCGCCCGCTTGCAGGACGAATACGCCGATGAACAACCGGCACGGGACATGATGATGCACGCGTTGGTCAGCGTGTTGCTGGTGTGGATCAGCCGCCAGGCCATCCAGCGTCGTCACCCGCGGGCGCCGAGGGGGCGTGAATACTTCCGGCGTTTTACCCAGTTGGTCGAGCAGCATTACCGCGAACACCCGAAGATCGAAGACCTGGCCCACAAACTGGGGATCTCGGTCTCACACTTGAACGGGACGTGCCGAGAGTTGGGTGGGCAACCTGCGCTGCAGATCATGCATGACCGCCAATTGCTGGAAGCCAAGCGCCTGCTGACTTACACCAGCATGACCATCAATGAAATGTCAGAGGTGCTGGGCTTTTCCGATCCGACCAACTTCTCTCGGCTGTTTCGCCGACGGGTCGGGTTCTCGCCCAAGGCGTTTCGCGAACAGCTGAAGGCCGAAGCGCCACACAGCTAAGGTTGGAAACCGATATCTGTGGAAACTCTACATAGCCTCACTGCTAGCGCAAGGCACTGAAACTGCCGGTACGCGGAACGCATTGATCCTGATGGCAGCTGATCGCAAAGGTCGGCTGCATACGGGTCTGCTCCACGCGGTAGGCGGCGGCTCCGTAGAGTGCGCTGGCAAGGGCGCACAGGCTGAAAATCATCAGGTACTTCCTGGTTTTAATGCTCATGGCACAGACCTCTGCGGATCTACAGGGTGCTGTCTAAAGCATAGGTCAACCCCGCCGAGTTGCCATTATCGGGCGACATTCAACAGGGTTATGTCGAGCTAAAGGCCGACATCCCACGCCGGTTCCTCCGGGAACCGCAGCACCAGGAAATCCAACAGGCTGCGCAACGCCGAGGGCATGTGCTTGCGCGAGGCGTACACCGCGTAGATGTTCATCTGCCGCGGCTCGGCCTCGGGCAACAAGCGCACCAGTTCGCCACGACGGATGTAATCGCCCGCCTGGTAAGTGGGCAACATCGATACCCCAGCCCCGGCCAACGTCACACGCAACAGCGTGCTGGCCTCGTTGGAGGTGATATTGCCGTTGATCGGCACCGAGACATGCTCGCCCCGCTCTTCGAAATGCCACAGGCTTTTGCCGAAATAGGAATGGGTGAGGCAATTGTGCGCGGCCAGGTCTTCGACTTTCTGCGGGGCCGGATGCGAAAGCAGGTAGGCCGGCGAAGCACACACCACTGAGCGGCACGCCGTCAGGCGCCGGGCAATCAAGTTGGGATCCAGGTCATTGCTGGTACGGATGGCCAGGTCGATGCGCTCATCCACCAGGTTCACCGTACGATCGAGCATCTGCAGGTCGACTGTCACCAGCGGGTAGCGCTTGACGTACTCGGCAATGGCCTCAGCCAATTGCGCCTGGCCGAAAGACGTACTCACACTCAGACGCAGCAGGCCACGGGGGGCGTCGTCGGGCTCGCTGACGGCGGCCTGCATATCGCCGCACAGTTCCAGCAATTGCCGACAGCGTGGCAGGGTTTCACTGCCGGCCGCCGTGAGGCTCAGCTTGCGCGTGGTGCGGTGCAGCAAACGTGCACCGACCCAGTCTTCCAACTCGGCCAGGTAACGCGACACTACCGGCCGCGACAGGTCCAGATGATCGGCTGCAGCGGACTGGCTGCCCAGGTCCACCACAGTGACAAACACACGCATTGCTTGAAGACGATCCATGATCTGCCCGATTTCAGAAACAAACTATGTCCCAGCATCGCATTTTTAGTCTGGTTTTGTGCAACTAAGCTCTGTGCATCCTTTAACGATGCTGGAGCTGCCCGATGTTCTCAACCTTCAAGCGCTTGACCCTGGCCACCGCCGCCCTGGCCTTCGCCGCCCATGCGGCAGCGGCCGAGCTGAGCCTGGACGTGTACAACCCAGGCGAAGCCGCGATCTTCCCGGTCAGCTCGGTGCTGGTCAGCGGTGCCAAAGACGCGATCCTGGTGGACGCCCAATTCGGCAAAGGTCAGGCCGAGCAATTGGTGCAGAAGATCCGCGCCAGCGGCAAACACCTGACCACTATCTACATCAGCCATGGCGACCCGGACTACTACTTCGGCCTCGACACACTCACCGCTGCCTTCCCTGACGCCAAGGTGCTGGCCCCGCAACCGGTGGTCGACCACATCAAAGCCACCGTGGCCGGCAAGCTTGAGTTCTGGGGCCCGAAAATGGGCGCCGACAAGCCCGCCAAAACCATCGTGCCGCAGGCACTCGAAGGCTCCAGCCTGAGCCTGGAAGGCCAACAGCTTGAGGTGATCGGCCTGGATGGCCCGCAGCCAGACCGCAGCTTTGTCTGGATCCCGTCGATCAAGGCCGTGGTCGGTGGTGTGGTTGTCGCCGAAAACATTCACCTGTGGATGGCCGACACCCAGAGCGCGCAGTCCCACAAAGATTGGCTCGCCACCCTGCAACGCATCGAACAGCTGAAGCCGCGCACGGTGGTGCCAGGCCATTACCTGGGCACGCCGACACTCGCTTCCGTGGCCTTTACCGCCGACTACATCAAAGCCTTCGACACCGAGACCGCCAAGGCCAAGGATTCTGCCGCCCTGATCGCGGCCATGAAAAAGCGTTACCCCACCCTCGCCGACGAAAGCTCGCTGGAACTGAGCGCCAAAGTCGCCAAGGGCGAAATGAAGTGGTGAAGGGTGTTTAAACCCTAACGTACTGGAGAACGTCATGAGCAAGATTGCAATCATTGGTGCCACCGGCCGTGCCGGTAGCCAACTGCTGGAAGAAGCCCTGCGCCGCGGGCATAGCGTTGTGGCGATCGCACGTCACACCGACACGCTGGCGGAGCGCCCTGGCGTGATCGCCAAGCAAGTGGATGCGCTGGATGCACACGCCCTGCAGCAGGCCGTGAGCGGCAGCGATGTGGTGATCAGTGCAGCGCACTTCGCCACCCTGCCCGCCAGCGCCGTGATCGGGCCGGTGAAGAAAGCCGGGGTGAAACGCCTGCTGGTGGTGGGCGGTGCCGGTTCACTGTTGCTGCCGGGTGGCGGTCGGGTGATCGACAGCGAAGGTTTCCCGGCTGAGTACAAAGCCGAAGCCAGTGCGGGGGCTGCGTTTCTCGATGCGCTGCGTCAGGAGAAGGAACTGGATTGGACCTTCCTGTCGCCGTCGGCGGAGTTCGTTGAGACCGAACGCACCGGCACCTTCCGCCTGGGCCGGGATGAACTGTTGGTGAGCAGTGAAGGCCGCAGCTGGATCAGCTTTGCCGACTATGCCATCGCCTTGATCGACGAAGTGGAATCGCCAAAGCACTCCCGCCAGCGTTTCACCGTGGGCTACTGACCCAACGCGGTTTAAAACGGTGGGAGCTGGTTTGCCGGCTCCCACCGTTTGATCTTCAGTGTTGCGAGAGTTGCGCTTGGCTGACCAACCAATCCATCAGGGCTTCAAGCCCGGCGGAAGGCTTCGTCCCCGGCGGATACACCAGGTAATACCCCATCCCCGTCGGCACCCGCAGTTCAAACGGCATCACCAACCGCCCCGCCTTCACATCCTCGCCAATCAACGCACTGTCGCCAATCGCCACACCGGAACCCTGGGACGCCACCGTCATCGCCAGGTCCAGCGTTTCAAAATGATGCCCCTGGCTCAGATTGCCCAGCCGTGTATTCGCCGCCTTCAGCCACAACGCCCAGTCGCGTTCATCCCGCGTGGGGTGCAGCAAGACCTGTTGCTGCAAATCTGCCGGTGTGCACACGCCATTGAGCAGTGCCGGTGCGCACACCGGTGTGAGTTGTTCATCGAACAGATGCCGCGCCTCGGCCGATTGCTCGGCGATGGGCGCATAGATCACCGCCGCATCGAATTGTTCGCGGCGAAAGTCCACCGTGTAGGCCACGGTCGTGGTGAGTTCCACCGGCACGTCCGGGCGTTCCTTCTGCCAATGCATAAGGCGTGGCAGTAGCCAGCGCATCACACACGTGGAAGCCTTGAGTTGCAGGGTCTGGCGGCGACTACCGATCTGCTCCACCGCCTCGCCGAGCAGGTCAAACACCTGCTGTGCGCGCAGTGACCACTCGCGCCCCTCTTCGGTCAGCCTCAAGCCCCGCGCCTGGCGTTGGAACAGTGCGTAGCCCAGATGGCCTTCCAGCCCCGCGATCTGCCGGCTCACCGCGCCTTGGGTGATGTGCAACTGCTCGGCGGCGCGGGTGAAGTTGCAGCACTGGGCCGTGACCCAGAAGGTGTGCAGCGCGGGCAGTGGCGGGAGGCGTTTCATAGGAACGGAGCCATGACGTGAGGACATGGCTAGTATGACTTTTTATCGATTGTTGCCGCTACGGCCCAGCCGGTCCAATAACGCCTTACCTCAACAATAAGAGCGACATGTATGGCGACCTGCGGCGAAGTATTGGTCAAGCTCCTGGAAGGCTACGGCGTGGACCAGGTGTTTGGCATCCCCGGCGTGCACACCGTGGAGCTGTACCGCGGCCTGGCCCGCTCCAGCATCCGTCACGTCACCCCGCGCCACGAACAGGGCGCCGGCTTCATGGCCGACGGTTATGCACGCACCCGCGGCAAACCCGGCGTGTGCTTCATCATCACCGGCCCCGGCATGACCAATATCACCACCGCCATGGGCCAGGCCTACGCCGACTCGATCCCAATGCTGGTGATTTCCAGCGTGCAGTCGCGCAGCCAATTGGGTGGCGGACGCGGCAAGTTGCATGAGTTGCCGAACCAGAGCGCGATGATGGCCGGCGTGGCGGCGTTCTCCCATACCCTGATGTCAGCGGCGCAATTGCCGGGCGTGTTGGCGCGGGCGTTTGCGTTGTTCCAGGCCGGACGGCCGCGCCCGGTGCACATCGAAATCCCGCTGGATGTGCTGGTAGAAAATGCCGACGCACTGCTGGGCAGTGAACCGGTCAGCGTGGCCCGAGCCGGTGCGGCGCCTTCAGCGGTCAAGCACATGAGCCAGCTGCTCGCGGCGGCCAAGAAGCCCTTGATCCTGGCCGGTGGTGGCGCCATCGACGCCGCCCCGGAACTGACCCGACTGGCCGAGGTACTCGGCGCGCCGGTGGCCCTGACCATCAACGCCAAAGGCCTGCTGCCCTCCAGCCATCCGCTGCTGATCGGCTCGACCCAGACCCTAGTGGCCACCCGCGCGTTGGTGGCCGAAGCGGACGTGGTATTGGCCATCGGTACCGAGCTGGCGGAAACCGACTACGACGTGACCTTCGCCGGTGGTTTCGAGATCCCCGGCGCCCTGTTGCGCGTCGACATCGACCCCGACCAGACCGTGCGCAACTACCCGCCGCAAGTAGCACTGGTGGCCGATGCGCAAATCGCCGCGCAAGCGCTGTTGACCGAGTTGGGCAGCGAACCCTTGCCTGCGCGTAACAGCGCGTGGGGCGCTCAACGTGTCGCCCACTTGTGGGCTGAACTGACACCCACCTGGGACACCGCCACCCGCGCGCAAACCCTGTTCCTCAACACCGTCCTGGAAACGCTGCCCAATGCCGTACTGGTCGGCGACTCCACCCAGCCGGTGTACAGCGGCAACCTGACCCTGAACCTCGATCACCCGCGCCGGTGGTTCAACGCGTCCACCGGCTACGGCACCTTGGGCTACGCCCTGCCCGCCGCCATCGGCGCCTGGCTGGGGCGTGGCGATGGGCAGCCAGTGGTGTGCCTGATCGGCGACGGCGGCCTGCAATTCACCCTGCCGGAACTGGCCAGTGCCGTGGAGGCGCGCACGCCGGTGATCGTGTTGCTGTGGAATAACCACGGCTATGAAGAGATCAAGAAATACATGGTCAACCGCGCCATCGAGCCGGTCGGCGTGGACATCTACACGCCGGACTTTATCGGTGCGGCCAAGGCACTGGGTTGCGCCGCCGAAAGCATTCAAGGTGTTGAGTCGCTACGCGTGGCATTACGCGCCGCAGCTGATCGCCAAGGGCCGACGTTGATTGAAATCAACCAGGGGCTGTGGATGAAGGCGGTGACGGTATGAACGCGGTATTGAACGGTGTGTATATCAATGGGGCATGGCGTGCCGGGCATGCCTCGCTTGAGGTGATCAACCCCGCGACTGAGGCCGTCCTGGCCCATGTCAGTATTGGCGACGCGAACGCGGTGTCTGAGGCGGTCGAGGCCGCCAGCGCCGCCTTCAGCGCCTGGTCGAAAAGCACCGGCCGCGATCGCGCCGCGCTGTTACGCACGATCGCCCAAGGCGTGGGCGAGCAGCGCGAACACCTGATGCACCTGCAGTCGAGCAATAACGGCAAACCGCTGTTTGAAGCCGCGATTGATGTGGACGATGTGATCGCCACCTTCGACTACTACGCCAGCGTGGCCGAGGCGATGGATGCCAGCCAGGATCGCCCGGTGGAGCTGCCCAGCACTGACTTCAGCGCCCGCCTGCGCCGTGAGCCATGCGGCGTGGTGGGGCTGATCGTGCCGTGGAATTTCCCGATGGTGACCACTGCCTGGAAACTCGCCCCGGCGCTGGCGGCCGGCTGCTGCGTGGTGCTCAAGCCTTCGGAAGTCACGCCGTTGGCGGAGTTGCAACTGGCGCGGATCATTGCCGAGGCCGGCTTGCCGACCGGGGTATTCAACCTGGTGTGCGGCACGGGCCTGGACGTCGGCGCGCCGCTGGCGGCGGATCGCCGCGTGGCGAAGATTTCCTTCACGGGCAGCAACGCCGTCGGCGTGCAGGTGATGCAGCGCGCCGCCGAAACCATCAAGGGTGTGAGCCTGGAACTGGGCGGCAAATCCTCCCTGCTGGTGTTGGCCGATGCCGACCTCGACCTGGCGGTGGAGCTGGCCTGCGGCGGTGGCTTCTTCAACGCAGGGCAGATGTGTTCGGCCACCAGTCGTGTGTTGGTAGCCGACAGCCTGGCGGATGAGTTCCTTCGACGTCTGCAGGCGCGGGCCGAAGGCATTCGCGTGGCTGACCCCTTTGCCGATGACGTGGAAATGGGCGCGCTGATCAACCGCGTGCACTATCAACGTGTGCGGGGGCATATCCAGCGCGGCGTTGAAGATGGCGCACGCCTGCTGTGCGGCGGCGACCGCCCGGTGGATCTGCCGAAAGGTTTTTTCATTCGCCCGACCGTGTTCACCGACGTACCGCTGGACAGCGCGTTGTGGAACGAAGAGATCTTTGGCCCGGTGCTCTGCGTACGACGTTTTACCTGCGAAGCCGAGGCCATCGCCTTGGCCAACGACAGCGATTTCGGCCTGGTGGCGAGTGTGGTCAGCGCCAGCATGGAAACCGCCGAGCGTGTGGCGAATGCCTTGCAGGCCGGGCTGGTGTGGATCAATGCGCCGCAAGTCATCTTCCCGCACACCGCGTGGGGCGGCTACAAGCAGAGCAGCATTGGTCGCGAGTTGGGGCCCTGGGGCCTGGCAGCGTTTCAGGAGATCAAGCACGTGATCAGGTCCAACTAACACCGAAGATCCCCTCTGGGAGCGGGCTTGTTCGCGAAGCGGTGCGTCAGTCGATGAATGCATTGGCTGAATCACCGCTTTCGCGAGCAAGCCCGCTTTTTGATCAGCGGTGAATCCGTCACCTGCAATTTTTCAATAGCCTCTGCGACTTTCTCATTTGCCCCCTCCTCCCACCCATGGCCTGATTCCCCCTTGTTCTTTCAAGGCCGTCCCATGGAAACCGTTCAAACAAAACCCATTACCGCCGCCTGGCTGATGATCAGCGTCGTACTGGTCGCCCTTAACCTACGCCCGTCGATGGCCGCTGTCGGCCCCCTGTTGTCCTCGATTCGCGGCGACGTGCCATTAAGTTTCAGCAGCGCAGCCCTACTCACCATGTTGCCGGTGATGGCCATGGGCTTGGCAATGTTCTTTGGCATGGGCCTGGCCAAGCGCTTTGGCGAGCACCGCAGCATCGGGGTGTCGCTGGTGGTAATTGGCGTGGCGACGTTGTCGCGGCTGTTCCTGGATTCGGCGCTGGAGTTGATTGTCAGCGCCGTCGCCGCCGGCGTGGGGATCGCGATGATCCAGGCGCTGATGCCGGCGCTGATCAAGTCGCGGTTCAGTGACAACGTCTCGCTGTTCATGGGCCTTTACGTCACCGCAATCATGGGGGGCGCGGCGCTGGCGGCATCGTTTGCACCGTTCGTGCAGGTGCAGACCGGCAGCTGGCGCATCGGCCTGGCGATTTGGGCCGTGCTGGCACTGTTGGCCTTGGTGTTTTGGTACGCCCAGCGCTCAGCGTTGCCGCCACTGCCCCAAACCGGCGCCGGGCCTCAAGCATCATTTTTCGGTAACGGGCGCGCGTGGTTGCTGGCGGTGTTTTTCGGCCTCGGCACCGCGTCCTACACCTGCGTACTCGCCTGGCTGGCGCCCTACTACGTGGAGCAAGGGTGGAGCGAGCAGAACGCCGGCTTGCTGCTGGGTTTCCTGACGGCCATGGAAGTCGTGTCCGGTCTGGTCACCCCCGCCATCGCCAACCGTCGCCAGGATAAACGCGGCGTGGTGGCGGTGCTGCTGGTGCTGATCATCCTCGGTTTCTGCGGCCTGATTCTGAGCCCGCAACACCTGAGCCTGCTGTGGCCTTGCCTGCTCGGCCTGGGCATCGGCGGCTTGTTCCCGATGAGCCTGATCCTGTCCCTCGACCATCTGGACAACCCGCGCCGCGCCGGTGGCCTCACCGCGTTTGTGCAGGGCATCGGCTACCTGATTGCCGGGGTGTCGCCACTGATCGCCGGGATCATCCGTGACCAACTGGGCAGCTTCGAATGGGCCTGGTGGTCGCTGACGGCGGTGATCGTGCTGATGCTGTTGATCGTCACGCGTTTCAACCCAAGGCATTACGCGCGACATATCCGTTGAGGTCGTGTTGCAAACAATATTTGTCTCACCCCAAACATAGAAACGTCCTACAGAGCATTCTATTGGCACGCTCGTTCCGTTAAGCTTTTATGCTGTCTTGTACTGAGTTCGGTACAACGGGTTTACGGACGAAACCGATGCTAAACAGTAACTTGCTCAGAAAGCTCGATATGCAAGACTTGATGGTGTTTATCGCCGTCTATGACCAGAGCAGCGTTACCGAGGTGTCTGAAACGCTGTTTGTCAGCCAGTCCACCGTGAGCTACAGCCTGAAGAAGCTGCGCACCAGTTTTGAAGACGAGCTGTTTATCAACACGCGGGCCGGCATGCGGCCGACGTACAAGGCCACCACCATGTACGGCCATGTGCAGAAAATCCTCGAAAGCATCAACCTGTGCCACGCCGGTGGCCAGGCCTTCGATCCGACGCAGAAGGCCGTGACCTTTAACGTGTGCGCACCGGAATATTTCGAGCAATTGATCCTGCCGCGCCTGCTGAAGAACTTCGATCACGCCGACCTGCCGGTGATCGTCAATGTGCAGAAGCTGGAAACCGACATCCCCGCCGACGCCTTGCGTGAAGGTCGCCTCGACCTGGTGATCTGCTTCGGCCCCAACTTCCACCGTGCCCACAAAGACTTCCGCACCCAGATGCTGCTGGAAGACGACCTGGTGTGCGTATTCGACAAACGCTCGGCACCGCGGGAGCCGGCCTTCAGCCTGCATTCCTTCGTTGAACGACGCCACGTGTTTCCCACGCCGTGGACCTCCGATACCAACATGATCGACGGCTGGCTCGCGCGTCAGGCCCACAAGCGCCAAGTGATCGCCCGCGCCAACAGCTACAGCGCGGCGCTGAAAATGATCACGGGCACCGACTTCATCGTCACACTGCCCCGTCGCGTGCAAAAACTGTTGGCACCGGCCACAGTGTTCGGCCATTGCGAAGCGCCGAACGGCTTGCCGGGGTTCACGCTGGAAATGCAGTGGAACGAAACCAGTGAACAGGACAGTGCCAATACCTGGTTCAGGGAACAGGTGGTCAAAGTCTGCGCGGATCAGGGTTTACTTTGAAGCGTGCGGTGGGTCAGCCGATGGCGACTTTGCTGTAGGAATCGCGATCCATGTCTACCAACTGGACACTCAGTTGAACCTGCACACCTTCCGGCCAATCGCCCAGATCCTGCAATGCCGCCAGCAGGCTTTGCGACAGCTGCTGCTTGACCTGCGGCGACCGCCCGCTGAGCAGCGATAGCTTCACCGCGATAAAACCGCGTGGGTCGAGGGACGTGCCCACCTGGAACGTCTCGACCTTGACTGCACGGCTTTTGATATCGAACTCGGAACCGAACTGGCCGGACCCCATCAGCACATTGTTGAGCCGCAACAGGGTTTTCTCGACGGCAAGGCCGGTCAGGTTGGCGGTGTATTCCAGGTGCAGGTGTGGCATGGAGGGCTCCGAGTTTTTTGTAGGAAGATACCTAGATATACCACGGAGTCAGGCCTTGGTCGCCAAACCTCGATCACTCATGAACGCTTCCAGTCGCGAGCGTACCCAACGCTCGGCAGGGTCGGTGTCCACATGGCTGAGCCAGACCATGGACAAATCCAGGGTCGGCGTCTCGAACGGGAACGGCTCACAGAACAAGTGGCCCGACACGGCCATGGCCTCGGCGGTGTAGTCCGGCAAGCTGGCGATCAGGTCGGTGCCGGCGAGCAAAGCCGGCAATGCGCTGTATTGCGGCACCGACAACACCACCTGACGCTTGCGGCCGATTTCCGCCAGCCACTCATCGGCGAACCCCGCCACGTTGGCGGTGTGGGACACCAGCACATGGGGGCGTGAGCAATATTCATCGAGGGTCAGCGGTGTTTCCGAGGCATCGGCACGCAAGATGCGCGGGCGGATATGGCGCAGCAGCTTGCGCTTGGCGTTCGCCGGAAGGCCACGGGTCTGGGTGATGCCCACGGTGATATCACCGGAGGCCAGCAGGTCGGGAATGCGCCAGTAGTCCACATGTTGCACCACGAACACGACTTGCGGCGCTTCCTGGCGCAGCGAGCGCAGCAGCGGCGGTAACAGGCCGAACTCGACGTCATCGGACAGGCCGATGCGAAAGGTCATGGTGCTGATGGACGGGTCGAAGTCGTGGGTCAGGCTCAGGGCCGAGGACAACGAATCCAGCGCCGGCGACAGATGCTGGATGATTTCCTCGGCCCGCGCCGTGGGCTCCATGCGGTGGCCGACGCGAATGAACAGCGGGTCGTTGAACAACGTGCGCAAACGATTGAGGGCCGAACTGATGGTCGGCTGGCCGAGAAACAGCTTCTCCGCCACACGCGTCACGTTGCGCTCCAGCATCAGCGCTTCGAACACCACCATCAGGTTGATGTCGGCCTTGCGTAATTCATTGCGATTCATCGGCGCCTGCCCATTTCCCAAGACAAGCCGCAGTGTAGAAAGCCCCGTAGCCGGCGTCTACGTGTAGGACGCTTCGCTGGCCTGTGCGCCACGCTCAGGCTCATGTCCCATGCGCAAACGCAATGCCGCCAGCGCTGCGACCACCAACACCAGCGCAATCACTTTCAAGCCATTCATCGCATTGCCGGTGCTTTGCTCGATCACCCCCATCACCGAGGGCCCGACAAACCCACCGAGCAGTCCGCACGCGTTGACGAAACCCAGTCCGCCCGCCAGCGCAACGCCTTTGAGGCGTGAAGCCGGGTACAGAAAAATGATCGACTGCACCACGAAGAACATCACCGCCGACAGGCAAAACCCGAGCAGGCTGAACACCGGCCCCGACACCGACGCAATGCCCAGGCCCAACGCCATGGTCAATAACCCCGTGACCAACAACCGCCGGCAACGTCCGGGCGTGGTGGCAAAACGCGGAATCAGCAAGGCACCGAGTGCCGCCGCGATCCACGGCAACGAGGTCAGCAGGCCGACGCTCATGGTGCTCAGTTCGCCGTATTTGCTGATAATGCTCGGCAGGAAAAAGATCACGGTATAGATAGTGATCTGGTGACAGAAGTACACAAAGATCGCCAGCAGGATTTGCGGGGTCAGCCAGTTTTTCAACGAGTGACCGCCCTCGCCCGCGCCCTCCTCGGTTTCCTGGGCGATGCGCTGTTCGATCCCGCGTGCTTCCTCGGCCGACAGCCACGGCGCCTTGCTCGGGCGGTCCGGCAGTTTGCGCCAGACCACCCAGGCAAACGCCACCGCCGGCAAGCCTTCCAGCATGAACATCCACTGCCAGCCGTGCCAGCCAAGCATCCCGTCCATGCGCATCAAGGCCGCGCCCACCGGGCCGCCGATGATGTTGGCGAAGCACACGCCGAGCAGGAAATAACCGGTGGCGCGCGCCCGTTGTTCACGGTTGAACCAGTAGGTCAGGTAGAGCATGACACCCGGAAACAAGCCGGCCTCTGCAATGCCCAGCAACAGGCGCAGCACGTAGAACGAGGTCTCGCCTTGTACAAAGGCCATGGCCGCTGAAATCAGGCCCCAGGTCACCATGATCCGCGCGATCCAGAACCGTGCGCCCACCTTGTGCATGATCAGGTTGCTGGGGATTTCCGACAGCGCATAGGTCAGGAAAAACAGCCCCGCGCCCAAGCCATACGCTGCGGCGGAAATGCCCAGGTCGACGTCCAGGTGATGCTTGGCCAGGGCGATGTTGGTGCGGTCCAAAAAACTGAGGATGTAGGCAATGATCAGCAAGGGCATCAGCTTGACGAACATCAGTTTGTTCAACGCCTGCGGTGTACGGGCGGAGGGGGTGGTAGTCATCGGCAATTCCTCTTGGCGCCCCGCCAGCCGGGCTGGGGGACGCATCGATGTTGTTCTAGGAGTCGAGTTGCACAACCAAGGCCTGGGGGCGATGGGAAAACAGTTGCAGCAGCGCGCCGCCCAGGGCGCAGCCGGCCATCACAAAGAAACACACGGTGTAGCCGTGCAGCGTGGTCCAGCCGCCGCCCATGGCGATCAGGCTGCCCATCAGCACGGGCGCCAGGCCGCCCCCGATGAACATTGCGGTGGTGATGATGCCGTTGGCGGTCGACGTTGCCGACGGTTCGGCGGAGTCACAGGCCACTGCGTAGTAGATCGGCCACACCGCATTGGCCACCAGGCCGAACAGCAGTTGCACGACCACGATCAATGTCAGGGTGTTGGCGAAATAGAACGCGCCCACACTCGCCGCCATCCATAGCCCGCAGATGATCAGGGTGGTGCGTCGGCCGATGATGTCCGACAGCGACGGCCACACCAGTTGCCCGAGAATGCCGGTGAGGGTGAACACCACACTCATCCCCGCCGACTCGGCCAGGGACAGCCCGGCGATGTTGTACAGGTAGGCCGGCAGCACGATGTTGACGCCCATGTACACGACTTGGGTAAGCATCGTATTACCGGCCGTAAGGGCGATATTGCGGTTGCGCAAGGTGGCGACGAAGGTCCGCCAGGCTTCACCCTTTACCGAACTGGCCGGGGCGTTGTCCGGTGGGGTCATGCCTTTGGCGGCGATGTCGACGTACAACGCGGTGATGCGTTCAGCGGTGGAATAACGCGCCCAGAAGATCATCAGCGGCAACGCCACCACGAAGGCGAAGAAGAACACATAGCGCCAGTTCTCCTCACCGAACACGGTGATGACGAAACTCGCAACAATCCCGCTGAGCATCGCGCCGATCGGATAACCGGTGTGGTGCGCACCCAAGGCAAACCCGCGACGCTCCACCGGCCACCATTCGGCGGTATTGCTCACCCCTACCGGTTCGCCCCAGCCGGCGCCGAGGTTGACGCCGACGCGCAGGGCAATGAAGGTGGCGAGGTTGCCGCTCAAGGCCTTGAAGCCGGACAAAAACGAAATGGCGGTGTAGCCCAGCACCAACGGCACCTGAAAGCGCGCACGTTTCCAGCCGCCACCGTATCGGTCGCTCCACATCGAACCGGGGATATCCAGCAGCGCCAGGGCCAGCATGACCACCGTGGCCACGGTACCCCACTGATCGGCGGATAAATCGAAATGCTTGGAGATGGTCGGCCCCAGGCGCAACACGATCTCACGGTCGTAGGCGTTAAGGATCCAGATCATCCAGCAGACCAGCAGCGATACCCAGGAATGCCGGTGAATGCTGCGCAGCGACGCTTTTTTTATAGTTGCCATGGGCCTCTCCAGGCGCGCGAGGGCGCGCACTGACACAAGGTTGCGAAGGAATATGCCTTGTCACACACACGCGCTAGCTGGCGAACCGTCGCTCGGCTATTCCTTGCACGCCCAGCCCGGTAATGGCGAACAGCGCTCCGCGCTGCTGGCCGTCTGCCGGAAAACGCGGCAACGGCGGCTTGGCCATGGAGGTCACAAACAGGGTGTCCAGGTTCGGCCCGCCAAAAGTCAGGCTGGTGACCTTTTTCACCGGCATCTGGATGATGCGGTCGACAAAACCTTCTGGGGTATAGCGCACCAGCTTCCCGGCATAGACCAACGCCTGCCATAGGCAGCCTTCGGCATCCACGGTGCAACCATCGGCGGCGCCCCCGCCGCGGGTATCGACCTTGGCGAAGGTGCGGCGGTTGCTCACGTTGCCGGTGGCGAGGTCGTAGTCGTAGGCCCAGATCTCGCCGGACCAGGTGTCGCAGAAGTAGAAGGTGTCACCCGACGGGCTCCAGCACGGGCCGTTGGACACGATGATGCCTTCGTCCAGGGTGTGCAGGCTCAGGTCGGCGTCCAGGCGGTAAAGCTTGGCGCTGGCGTTGTCTTCCTGGGTGTCCATGGAGCCGAAGATAAAGCGGCCCTGGCGGTCGACCTTGCCGTCGTTGAGGCGGTTGTCTGGCAGATGCGGTTCCGGATCAGCGATCAGGTTGAGTTCACCGCTCTTGAGGTCGAGTGTGTGCACGCCGTTTTGCAGGGCGACAATGGCCGACTCACCGTCCTGGCGCAGGGCCATGGAGCCGATTTTCTGGCCCACCTCCCAGGCGCGCAGTTCGCGGCCGTCGTCGGTGCAGCGCAGGATGCGGCCGTCGGCGCTGTCGATCCAATACAAGCGTTGTTGCTCGACGTCCCACACCGGGCCTTCGCCCAGGGTGGTCTTGACGTCGACAAGCACTTCGATACGCATGGTGTGATCCCCTTATTGTTGTTGTGCGGGATGCAGGCCGCGCCTTGACGCGGCGGTTAGTCGGGTTAGAAATTGACCTGGTCGCGCCCTTTGAGCCCGAGGATTTCCCGCGCTTCATCCGGCGTGGCGACGCGGTGCCCCAGCGCTTCGATCACCGTACGAATGCGCCGGACCTGATCGGCATTCGACGCCGCCAGTTTGCCCGGGCCATCCCACAGCGAATCCTCAAGCCCCACTCGCGCGTTGCTGCCCATGGACAGGCCCATGGTCGCCAGCGGAATCTGCCCACGCCCGGCGCCGAGGATCGACCACACGTAGTCGCTGCCAAACAGACGGTCGGCGGTACGGCGCATGTGCGCCAAGTCTTCCGGGTGCCCGCCGATACCGCCGCGCAGGCCGAACACCGACTGGATGAACAGCGGTGGCTTGAGCAGGCCGCGCTCCAGAAAATGCGCGGCGGTGTAGAGGTGGCCGATGTCGTAGCACTCAATCTCAAAACGGGTGCGGTTTTCGGCGCAGGCATTGAGGATGTGGGTGATGTCGCGGAAGGTGTTGCGGAAGATTCGGTCGTCACTCTCTTCCAGGTACGGCCGCTCCCAATCGTGCTTGAAGTCGGTGAAGCGGTTGAGCATTTCGTACAGGCCGAAGTTCATCGAGCCCATGTTCAGCGAGGCCAATTCCGGCTTGAACTGCATCACCGGCTGCAGGCGCTCTTCCACCCCCATGGTCGGCGCACCGCCGGTGGTGATGTTGATTACCACGTCGCTGGCGGCCTTGATCTGCGGCAGGAATTCGGCGAACAGTGCCGGGTCCTGGCTGGGGCGACCGTCGTTGGGATCACGGGCATGCAGGTGCACAATCGCGGCGCCGGCTTCAGCGGCACCGATGGCGGCGTCGGCAATTTCCTGGGCGGTGATCGGCAGATGCGGCGACATCGACGGCGTATGAATCGCACCGGTAACGGCGCAAGTAATGATGACAGGACGATTTTTGGACATGACGAATCTCCGACTTTTATTCTTATGAAAAAAATCCTGGGTATTGCGCGATGTGGTCTTGCGTGGCTTACAGGTACTCGACGTTACCGTCGACGCTGATCGCCTGGCCGGTCACGTTGCGTGCGGCGGGCGAACAGAGGAACAAGGCCATGGCTGCCACGTCTTCGGCGGTGACCATGCGCTTGAGGGAAATCTTGTTGAGGTATTCCTGGCGCATCTCGGCTTCGGGCACGCCGACCTGTTCGGCACGCGCACGGATCACGCCGTCCATACGCGGGCCTTCGACGATGCCGGGCAGCAAGGCGTTGACGCGGATATCGCTCTCGCCCAGCTCCGAAGCCAGGGATTTCATCAAGCCGACGATCGCCCATTTGGTTGCCGCATAGGGCGTGCGCCACGCGTAACCCAAGCGCCCCGCCACCGAGGCGATATGCAGCAGATGGCCGTGGGACGATTCCTTGAGCATCGGCACTGCGTGGTGGGCAAACCGGTATTGCGCGGTGAGATTGATGTTGATAGTGGCTTGCCACTCGGCGTCGCTGATCGCATCGATCCCGCCGGTGGGCCCGGCGATCCCGGCGTTGTTGACCAACACATCGAGGCCACCGAAATGCTCGCGCTGCACCTTGAACACCGCCTCGATCTGCGCGGCGTCGCTGACATCGGCGCGGGTGGCGACGGTGCCTGGGTATTTGTCGCGAAACACCGCCAGGGCCGACTCGCTCACATCACACACATGCACCTGGGCACCGGCTTCCAGATACGCCGCCGCCAGCACTTCACCAATGCCGGCAGCCCCGCCGGAAATCAACACACGTAACCCAGGATAGGGCTGCAGCCGTTGTAGGACACTCATGCACGTTTACCTCCTGAAACAGACGACCGCGAACGGTCGTTCTTGACGAGCAGGCGCGCGAGGGAGTCGGCGGCCTGCATGATGTCATCGGTCACCGCTGCGCGCGCGCCCCCGCCATCGCGGGCAGCCAGGGCTTCGACGATGCGCGTGTGCGCCTCCATCGAGCGTTGCAGGTGAGCTTTATCCGGGGCGACCAGCGCAAAGCACGGGCCCATGTGCAGCCAGAAGTTTTCCACGGCGGCCATGGTCAACTCGGCCTGGGCCACCGCGTAGATGCGCCGGTGAAAGGCAAAGTTGGTCCACAGGTAGCGGGACACGTCGACTTCGTCGGCGGCGTGCTGCATTTGCTGGCACAGGTCAGTGATTTCATCGAGGTCGGCCTTTTGCAGGAGCAGCACGGCTTTTTCCGCCAGCAGCCCTTCGAGGGCGACCCGGGCATCGCGAATTTCCCGCAGGCGTTCGACCGTCATCAAGCGGACGCGCAGACGGGAGGTCTCGGTGACTTCAAAAGCGTTTTCGGCGCTGAGGCGCTGCAGGGCTTCACGCACCGGCATGGGACTGGAACCGAGGGCTTCGGCAAGGCCGCGGATGGTGAGCTTCTGGCCGGGTTGGAAACGGCCACTCATCAAGGCTTCGCGGATCTGGCGGTAGACCTGGTCTTGCAAGGTATCGCGGGACACCTGGCGCAGGGTGGGCAGGAGAAGCGGACCATCTGTCATGAGGCAAAACCTGTGTTGTCGTTCTTATGGCCTCAATATGTGATCACAAATCAAATATGTCAAATATTTTCCCACTCCGATAGCGCACATCACAACTGTGGGAGCGGGCTTGCTCGCGAAAGCGGTGGGCCCGCCAACACATTGGTTGACTGACGCACAGCGTTCGCCAGCAAGCCCGCTCCCACAGTTTGACCCTATCTAACCTGGGACTACGGCTTGAGTGGACGCTCCTGATCCCGCTCGGAAAGCTCTGTCCCATCATCGGGATGTTTCCAGGTCTGCGGTTTTTCTTCCTCCCGCTGCCGGGTCTGCTCACGCTCCCGCTCATCCCGTTGCTTCTGTTGGTCAGTCATCGCCACCTCCCGTCCGTAAGACTTGGTCAAACCTTCAGCATAGAACAGCGAATGCGTTGTTGATCTATTACCGATTGATAGCGAAGACACATCAATGCATCCAAATTTGTCACTTATCATTTCTAAATGTGTCAGCCACTATTCTCGGTCTTAGGCGAAACAAGCACTTTAAAAAGAACGCTGGAGACACAAAACCATGACTAGCCCTACCCGACCCGACTCTGCCCGCTCGAAAGTGGGTGCGGTATTCCGCGTTACTTCGGGCAACTTCCTCGAACAATTCGACTTCTTCCTGTTCGGTTTTTACGCCACCTACATCGCTGCCGCATTCTTCCCTGCCGCTAATGAGTTTGCGTCATTAATGATGACCTTCGCCGTGTTCGGTGCAGGCTTCCTGATGCGTCCGTTGGGCGCGATCATCCTAGGGGCCTACATCGATGACGTCGGTCGCCGCAAAGGGTTGATCGTGACGCTGTCGATCATGGCCAGCGGCACGCTGCTGATCGTGCTGGTCCCCAGCTATCACACCATCGGCCTGTGGGCGCCTTTGCTGGTGCTGCTCGGTCGCCTGTTGCAAGGCTTCTCGGCCGGCGCTGAACTGGGCGGTGTGTCGGTGTACCTGTCCGAAATGGCCACGCCCGGCCGCAAAGGCTTCTACACCAGCTGGCAATCGGGCAGCCAACAGATCTCCATCGTGGTCGCCGCCGCGCTGGGTTATGGCCTGAACGTGTGGATGGAACCCGCCGTGGTAGCGGATTGGGGCTGGCGCATTCCGTTCGCCATCGGCTGCGTGATCATTCCGTTCATCTTCATCCTGCGTCGCAGCCTGCAGGAAACCGAAGAGTTCGCCAACCGCAAGCATCGCCCGACCATGCGCGAAGTGCTGGCGACCCTGGTGAAGAACTGGACCGTGGTGATTGGCGGCATGCTGATGGTGGCCATGACCACTACCGCGTTCTACCTGATCACGGTGTATGCGCCGACCTTCGGCAAGACCGTGCTGCAATTGAGCACGTCCGACGCTCTGTTAGTGACCCTGCTGGTGGCAGTGTCGAACTTTATCTGGCTGCCGATCGGTGGCACCCTCAGCGACCGTTTCGGCCGCAAGCCGGTGCTGATCGCCATGACCGTGCTGACGGTTCTGACCGCTTATCCAGCGCTGTCCTACGTGGTAAATGCACCGAGCTTTGCCCATATGCTGGAAACCCTGCTGTGGTTCTCCTTCCTCTACGGCCTGTACAACGGCGCAATGATCCCGGCGCTTACCGAAATCATGCCGGTGGAAGTGCGCGTGGCGGGTTTCTCCCTGGCCTACAGCCTGGCCACCGCGATTTTCGGTGGTTTTACCCCGGCGATCTCTACCTGGTTCATCCACATCACCGAAGACAAAGCCTCGCCGGCCTACTGGATGATGTTCGCCGCAGCGTGTGCACTGTGCTCGACCCTGGCGTTGTATCGTCGCGCCAATGCTCGCGGACAAGTCATGCAGGGGGCGGCGTAATGAAGGCGTTATATAAAACCCTATCGGCGCTGGCCCTTGGCGTCCTGTCGCTGTCGGTCCAGGCCGAACAGCTCAAAGTGATGACCTCCGGTGGCTTCACCGCCGCGTATAAAGTGCTCGGCCCGCAGTACGCCAAGCAAAGCGGCGACAGCCTCGAAACCATTTTGGGTCCGTCCATGGGCAAGGCGCCGGAAGCAATTCCCAACCGCCTGGCCCGTGGCGAACACGCCGACGTGGTGATCATGGTCGGTTACGCCCTGGATGAGCTGATCAAACAAGGCAAGGTCGACCCGGCCTCCCGTGTGGAACTGGCGGACTCGCGTATCGGCCTGGTGGTGAAGGCCGGCGCGGTCAAACCTGCGATCGGTACTGACGCCGAGCTGAAAGCCGTGCTGAGCAAGGCCAAATCCGTGGCTTACTCGGACAGCGCCAGCGGTGTGTATGTCGAGAAGGAGCTGTTCAAGAAGCTCGGCATGCCGACCAAAGGCACCATGATCGAACGCCTGCCGGTGGCCGAGCAGGTGGCCAAGGGCGACTACGAGGTGGGCTTGCAGCAGGTCGCGGAACTGTTGCCGGTGCCGGGTGTGACCTACGTCGGCAAGATTCCGGAAGACGTGCAATCGGTGACGCGCTTCGCGGCGGGCATTCCGCTCAACGCCGAACACCCGGAGCAGGCCAAGGCGTTGTTGCAGTATCTGGCGTCGCCCCAGGCGCAACCGGTGGTACAAGCCACCGGCCTGGACTCGGTGTCACCCTGACCGAAACGGCATCTCCCGCACCAACCGCTCCAACTCCAGCGCCGCTGGCGGCAAGGTCCGCCCGCGGCGTTTGATCAACCCCACATTGCGCATCACCTGAGGCTCCACCAGCGGCACACTCACCAGAATCGGGTGCTCGACCGCCGGCATCGCAATCGACGGCACCATCGCCACCCCCAGCCCCGCCTCCACCAGCCCAATCATGGTGGTCACGTGGTGCGTCTCGCAGATACTCGGCTTTTTCACCCGTACGCCGCGCAAGGCCTGATCGAGCAGGAAGCGGTTGCCGGAGGTCTTGTCCACGGTGATGTAGTCGTGTTCATAGGCCTCGGACCAGGGCACGCTGTCGCGCTGTGCCAGTGGGTGATCGCGGCGACAGGCCAGCACGTAGCGCTCCTGCAGCAGCAGTTCGAACTCCACGTCATCGGCCAGGCTGCCGCTGAAACTCACACCGAAATCCGCCTCGCCACTTTCTACGGCATTGCACACTTCACCGGCACTGGCATCCAGCACCCGCAGGCGAATCTTTGGATACAGCTTGTGGAATTCGGAGATCACGTGGGGCATGAAGTAGTACGCCGTCGACGGCACGCAGGCGATGGTGACATTGCCCATGCGTGTGGACGCGACATTGCTGATGCCCATGAGCGCGAGATCGAGATCGTCGAGCATGCGCTCGACCTTAGGCAGGAACGCACGGCCGACCATGGTCAGGCTGACGCGCCGCGTGGTGCGTTCGAACAGCTTCACATCCAGGGCGGTCTCAAGCTTTTCGATACGCCGGCTGAGGGCCGGCTGCGAAATCCGGATGGCTTCGGCGGCACCGCGAAAACTGCCCTTGTCTACCACGGCGCGAAAGGCTTGGAGGTCGTTGAGGTCGAAGTTGATGATCACGTGAGGGCCAATGTGGTCGAGGTAGTGGGCATTATCGTACGGGAGCCGATGGGGCGCCATGCATGCCGGGATCAGCTTGTCGTAATAACCCTGCTACCCGCCTCCCCGTGAACCCTTACCGTAAATCACCCCGGCGTCGAGTCGGTGCAAACAGGTTAAAGCCGCTGCCAAACCTGCGGCCCATTAAAAAACGCCTGCGCATTGCTATCCAGCGTCTCCAGGTGATACCCACCCTCCTGCACGATCACACAGGGCAATCCCAACCCGCGAATGCACTCACCCAACCGCGCGAACCCCTCGCGCGTTACTGCGACTTTGCTCTGCGGGTCCAGCTCGTAGATATCGAAACCCAGTGACAGCACCAGCACCTCTGCCGAGAAGTTCTTCACCGCCGCCAAAGCCAGTTCCAGTTTTTCGAAGAACACGGCCTCACTGGCACCGTGGGGCATCGGCAGGTTGAGGTTGAAGCCTTGGCCTGCTGCGTTACCGCGCTCTTCGACGAAGCCGGCAACGCCAGGGTAGAAATTGGTGGGGTCACCGTGAATCGAGACGTAAAGCACGTCGTCACGGTCGTAGAAAATCTCTTGGATGCCTTGGCCGTGGTGCATGTCGGTGTCGAGCACGGCGACGCGCTGGAAACCTTGGCGCAATGCCTGCGCTGCTACCGCTGCGTTGTTGATGTAACAGAATCCCCCCGCTGCATCGTAACGAGCATGATGTCCCGGTGGACGACAGAGCGCGTAGGCCGCCGGGGCGCCCTCAAGAATGTCCTTGGCGGCAGCAACGGCGCTCTGGGCCGACCAGTAGGCCGAGCGCCACGTCAGCTCACTGATCGGGCAACTGCCATCCGCCAGGTAGCGCGCAGCCTGGGCAAGGATGCCGCGCAGGGCGTTGGGCTCGCGCACGAAGATATTGGACATGACTTCGTCGCCCCAGTCTTCGGGGATTTCCTGCCAACGTTGGTGGGCCTCCTGCAGAAATGCCAGGTAAGGCGCACCGTGTACCGCCAGCAGTGGATCGAGGCCGTAGTCCTGCGGCTGCTGGATGTCAAAACCCAAGGTGCGTGCCGCCAACAGCAGATGACGGGCACGCTCGGGGACCTCCTGCGGCGTACGCATCTGGCCACGGGAGTAGTAGCTGCGCGGATGATGCAGAAGTTGTTCGGGATGAAAAAACGTACGCATGAAAAATCTCCTTACTGAACCTGGCCGGCGCGCTTCAACACGGCATTGAGCAATACGTCGGTGCCCTGGCGCACGTCTTCGGGCAACACGTCTTCGGCTTCGTTGTGACTGAGGCCGCCGACGCAAGGGATGAAGATCATCGCCGTCGGGCAATAGCGCGCCAGGTGGATGGCGTCGTGACCGGCACCGCTGACGATGCGTTGCTGGCTGTAACCCAGGCCATCCACGGCGGCTTGTACGCAGGTGACGCAGTCGGCGTCGAAGGGCGTGGCCGGGCTGATCCAGTGTGGGCTGACGGTCACGGACAGTCCGCGTTGCTCGGCGATGGCCTGTAACTGTCGGCGCACCTGTTGTTCCATGGCGTCGATATCGTCGTCGCGGTGATGACGCAAATCGACGGTGAAATTCAGCAGACCAGGGATGGTGTTGCGCGACGATTTGGCGATGCTTAATTCACCTACAGTGGTCAGGCCTTCCGGGGCAAAATCCGCCGCCAGTTTCTCCAGCGCCTGGATCATTTGTGCGGCGCCATACAACGCGTCTTTACGCAGCGGCATCGGCGTAGTGCCGGCGTGGGCAGCCATACCCTCGACGCGCACATCCAGCCAGCGAATTGCCTGTCCACCGGTGACCACACCGATGCTCTTGGCATTGTCTTCAAGGATCGGGCCTTGTTCGATATGCGCTTCGAAATACGCATCCACCGCGCCACCCAGTGGGCGTGAACCGTTGTAGCCAGTTGCACACAAGGCCTCGGCCACGCTGATGCCATCGACGTCGGCAGTGGCCAGGGCCTTGTCCAGCGCCAGGGTGCCGGTGAATACCGCCGAACCGAGCATGGCGGGTGTAAAACGGGCGCCCTCCTCGTTGGTCCATACCGCAATTTCCAGTGGTTTGCGTGTCTGGATCCCGTGATCGTCCAGGCTGCGAATCACCTCCAGACCCGCCAATACACCGTAGACACCGTCGAAGCGGCCGCCCTCGGGTTGTGTGTCGAGGTGACTGCCCATCATCACCGGTGCCGCGTCCTTGTCCGTACCGGCACGGCGGGCGAACAGATTGCCGATGGCATCCACGCTCAGGCTCAACCCGGCGGCCGTGCACCAGTGGCTGAACAGTTCGCGACCGGCTTGGTCTTCGCCGCTCAAGGCCAGGCGGCAACTGCCACCGCGCGCCGTGGCGCCAATCTCGGCCATGGCCATCAGGCTGGCCCACAGGCGCTCGCCGTTGATCTTCAACATTACAATCACTCCCTCAAACGCTATGGGCCATTTCAAGACGGTGCGCGGAGGCATGGCGGCGCGACAACGCCAGCACACACACCAGCGAGACCGCCGCGATCAAGCTGTAAAACACTGCCATTGGCCACCATTGGCCTTGGTATTCGTGGGCCAGCCAGGTTCCGATCAATGGCGTAAGGCCACCCGCCAGCGCGCCGCACACCTGGTACGCCAGGGAAATCGCGGTGTAACGCACGCGGGTTTCAAACAGGCCGCTGACGAAGCCGGCGATCACGGCATAAAACGACGCCATGCACACCACTGCCAGGGCGATGCCGAGGATGATCAAAGGCGCCTGGCCGCTGCTGACCAGGACGAACATGGGGTAAGGCGAAGCCATGGCCAATACGGTCATCGCGCACAGGAAACGCGTGGCACCGACCTTCTCCGCCACCCAGGCAGCCAGCGGCTGGACGCAGAACTGGATGATGGCGACAAAGAACAGGCACTCCAGAATCAACGAGCGCGGCAGGCCCAGTTGCTGAGTGCTGTAGGCAATCATGAAGGTGTTGGTGAAATACACGCCAGCGATGCCCAGGGTGTTGGCACCGATGCACAGCAGCAGCGGACGCCAGGCGGTTCGCAGCACTTCAATGACGGGCGCCTGGTCTTTCTTGATCGCCCGCGCTTTTTCCGCCAGCGCTTTGTCTTCAAGAAACTCCGGCGACTCGTTCACGCCCAGGCGAATCGCCAAGCCGACCACCAACAGCAACGCACTGGCCAGGAACGGTACGCGCCAGCCCCAGCTTAATAACTCGTCTTCCGGCAGGCGGGTTACCGCACTGAACGCCAACAGTGACAGGATCAACCCAGCCGGGCTGCCCAATTGCGCGAAGGAAGCAAAGAAGTTGCGCCGGCCTTTGGGCGCATGCTCGCCCGCCATCAGCACCGCGCCGCCCCACTCACCGCCGACGGCAATACCCTGCACCACGCGGAGCAGGACCAGCAGTACTGGCGCAGCGGCACCGATCTGCGCGTAGGTCGGTAGCAGACCGATACACACGGTAACCACGCCCATCATCACCAGGGTAATCACCAGGGATTTTTTGCGGCCAATCCGGTCACCGATGTGCCCGAACACAATGCCGCCCAACGGCCGCGCAAAGAAACCCACGGCAAAGGTGCCGAACGCAGCCATGGTGCTAAAGAGCTTGTCGTCAGAAGGGAAAAACAGTTGGCCAAACACCAGCGCCGCGGCGGTGGCGTAGATGTAAAAGTCGTACCACTCGATCATGGTGCCGATAAAAGCGGCGGCCGCAGCACGGCGAGGCTGGGGCGAAGCGGAAGGCTTCATGGGGCTGGCTCCTTTGGTTATTTTTTTGGCAGGAGAAAGGTCGAACGCATGCGCTCTGATGGCGCTTGTTGAGGGTGATTTATCGTCTTGGGGCTATGATTAGTCAATTTTCTATTTATTATTCCAATTATAAATCCTGCTTATTATCGAGCTGCAGCATGCCCGACGCCCGCCGCGACATTCACCCTTTGCTCAACGACCGCCTGGACTGGAACCTGCTGCGCACGTTCCGCGTGATCGGCCAGGAGCTGAGCATCAGCCGCGCCGCCGCCCGTCTGCACTTGACCCAACCGGCGATCAGCCAGGCACTCAAGCGGCTGGAAGAACAACTCGATTGCCAACTCATCGTTCGCCGGGGTCCACGCTTTGTGCTGACGGAGGCCGGTGAGCAGATCTTCGCCATCGCCGGCGAGATGTATGGCCAGGTGTCGCAGATGAGTAACGCCCTGCAAAAACCCGGTGATGAAGTGATCGGCAAAGTGCGATTGCTGATGATCAGCCGGATCAACTCGGACACCTTCGATGAATACCTGGCGGACTTTCATCGTGAACACCCTCGGGTAGACCTGGAAGTCGAGGTGATGCGCAGTTCGGACATCGTCGCCGCGCTCCTGGAAAAAACCGCGACGCTGGGCCTGAGCCTTAACCGTCGGCCACAGCCACGTCTGGAACAACACCTGTTCCTGCGCCAGCGTTATGCGTTTTTTTGTGGGCGACACCATCCGCTGTTCGGGCGCATCGGTTTGGCGGAGGGGGACCTGCAATCGGAGAACTTCGTCAGTTTTACCAGCGACCAGATTGGCGGGATGCTCTCACCGTTGACGATTTTCCGCGACCAGCAAGGGTTCAGTGGGCGGATTGTGGCGTCGTCTTCAAGCCTGGAAGAAGTGCGGCGTTTGGTGATCGCCGGCTTCGGCCTGGGCTGCCTGCCGATCCATGTGGTCGCGGATGATGTGAAAAACGGGCTGCTCTGGCGGTTACCGCCGGATGAGGGAATAACGGACGTGGACATTCACCTACTGTGGAATCGAGAGCAGAAGATGAGCCGCGCGGAAACCGTGTTTATTCAGAGCCTGACAGCGCGCCTGGCTGACCACGGCGCGCACGCTTCTAAAAGTGGATGAACGCCTCTCTGAAGGGAGTGGTCAAGCCAGAACAACAGGGAACCTTTTACTCAGCGTCCCCGTTCTTTATTGGCTTGGGAGAGAACCGAGGCCGCAAGGGATTTTGCAGCCTCACTGTACTGGTCGCTTTGAAGCACTTTCGCCGCCTTCTCCTCCAGCACAGCGCTTGTCTGCTTCTCGGTACTGCGCTGAGCCAACGCTGAAGCGGCAAGGCTTTTGGCAATGACCGAAGCGTCTGGATTATTGAGGGTATCGGCCGCCAGGGTAGCTATCTTGCCGGAGGTTTTTTTCGTGTTCTTGCTCATGATGCAATTCCTTTGCAGTGGTTAGCGCCTGATCGAGTGCGCTATCACAACGTAATAAACTGCAGGAGCCACTGCAATGCGCTGCCTGTAGGCAACGTTTTGCAAGTCCGTGCGAAAGGTGCATCGGTCATGCAGTGCGTGCTAGAGCGTCGCATCGATAGCACTGATGATTACTATCGAAACGAGCGCCTGCTCGATTTTCAGCACTGATTCCTATAATCGCTTCCTAATTCCCTCCCCCTCGCCTGGCTTCGGGCGACGTTCACCCTGGAACCCAACACTATGCCAAGTGCCAGCCAGGCCCCTCGCGGCCTTCCCGAACATAATCAACAGAGCGTCAAACAGCAGTGGCTGGCGATTCTCTCAGTCGCCGTGGGCGCCTTTGCCTTGGTGACCAGCGAGTTTCTGCCAGTGGGCGTACTCAACGATGTCGCTGCGGACCTGGGCATCAGTGCCGGTCACGCCGGCCTGATGGTTACCCTGCCCGGCATCATGGCCGCGCTCGCCGCGCCCCTGCTGTCGGTGATCATTGGCGCCATGGACCGCCGTTATCTGCTGATCGGCCTGACGCTGATCATGATCATCGCCAACATGGTGGTGGCCTTCGCCAGTGATTTCAGCCTTCTGCTATTCGGTCGCGTATTGCTGGGTATCAGCATCGGCGGTTTCTGGGCCACAGCCATCGCCCTCAGCGGCCGCCTGGCGCCCAAAGGCGTGGATGTCGCGAAGGCCACCTCGATCATCATGATGGGCGTGACACTGGCCACCGTACTCGGCGTGCCCGTGGGCACATGGCTAAGTGGCTTGATGGGCTGGCGCATGACTTTCCTGGTCACCGCGTTGCTGGGCTTACCGGTGCTGTTGGCACAGGTCCTCCTGCTCCCCATCCTCAAGCCGGAAAAACCCATTCTTGTCAGCGACCTGCCGGCGTTGTTCATCAACCCACGGGCTCGGGTCGGTTTGATCGCGGTATTGCTGATCGGTCTGGCGCACTTTGCCGCGTACACCTACGTCGCGCCTTTCTTCAAGAACAGCTCCGGCTTCGATGGTCCGACCATCGGCTCGCTGCTGCTGATGTTTGGCGTGGCCGGTGTAGCAGGTAACATCTTTGCCGGTTTCGCCGCCAACCGCAGCGTGCGCTACACCCTGCTGCTGGTCGCGCTGATGATCGGCACCAGCACCGCCCTGTTCCCCTACTTCGCCACCGGCCTGACCGGCGCCTCCATGCTGATCGCACTCTGGGGCTTCGCCTTCGGCGCCTTCCCGGCCTGCGCCAGTATCTGGATGTTTGTCGTAGCGCCCAAGGATGTGGAGCGTGGCATGCCGCTGTTCGTCGCGTTGTTCCAGGTGATTATTGCGCTGGGCTCGTTCTTCGGCGGACGGATCGTCGACCAGATGGGCAGCGCCGTGCTGTTGAGCCTCGCGACCGCATTGGTAGGCGTGGGTTTTGTGACGGTGCTGGTGCTGGGGCGGAATGTGAGCAATAGCTTGGCAGCGCAGCCTGCCTGACCGGGAACGTAGTGACTGAAAAGCCTGCTGGGTGTTGAGCTCAGCGGGCTTTTTCGTTTAAGGGGGGTCAGCGATGACCGCTATTCCCGGAGATCAGCACCGGGAATCTGCATCAAGGCGTTCGGAGCCATTAACCGACGGCAAGGGAAGCGTCGATAACTCAATCCCTGACAGCCGGAAACCTTCTCGGCTCTATCCTTTGCGACGGATTTGGGCTCTCCAGGCGTCACCGCGTTTCTCGTAATTGGCGATTTACGGATATTGGCGGGTGCTTGGGGGGCGCGAAAGAGAAGGCATTCCCCCAAACACAAAAAAGCCCCGAGGCGGTTAAGCGCTCGGGGCTTTTTAAATATGGCGGAGAGATAGGGATTCGAACCCTAGGTACCGGTGAAGGTACAACGGATTTCGAATCCGTCCCATTCGGCCACTCTGGCATCTCTCCAACGGCGCGCATCATAACAGCGTGGATCAGGAAAGCAAAGCGCCGAAGCGATTTTTTTCCGTGCTATCAGATGCTTGCGTCGATTAAAGCGGTACGCCCAGACGGTTGGCGACTTCTTCGTAGGCTTCGATGACGTCACCGAGGCCCTGGCGGAAGCGGTCCTTGTCCATCTTCTTCTTGGTGTCTTTGTCCCACAGGCGGCAGCCATCAGGACTGAATTCGTCGCCCAGGACGATGGAGCCGTCGTGGAAGACCCCGAATTCGAGCTTGAAGTCCACCAGCAGCAGGCCAGCGTCGTCGAACAGCTTGCTCAGCACGTCGTTGACCTTGAGGGACAACTCCTTCATGCGCGCCAGTTGCTCAGCGGTGCCCCAGCCGAATGCCACGACGTGGGATTCGTTGATGAACGGGTCGCCCTTGGCGTCGTCCTTCAGGAACAGTTCAAAGGTGTAAGGGTTGAGCTTGAGGCCCTCTTCCACGCCCAAACGCTTGACCAGGCTGCCGGCCGCGTAGTTACGCACGACGCATTCAACCGGGATCATGTCGAGCTTCTTGACCAGGCACTCGTTGTCGCCCAGCAGTTTGTCGAATTGGGTCGGAATGCCGGCCGCTTCGAGTTTCTGCATGATGAAGGCGTTGAACTTGTTGTTCACCATGCCTTTGCGATCAAGTTGTTCGATGCGCTTGCCGTCGAACGCCGAGGTGTCGTTGCGAAACAGCAGGATCAGGCGGTTGGCGTCGTCGGTCTTGTACACCGACTTGGCTTTGCCGCGGTAGAGTTCTTCACGTTTTTCCATGATGGGCTCCGCTTGCTAAATGGTGGGCTAGGCGATGTGTCGCCAATCGAGCCCTGAATCTTGATCGGCCAGTTGCAGCCAGTCCGGGTCGCACCCGAGGGTGTCGACAAAACATTGCCGGGCCAGCTGCGGCAGGTTGTTCTTGCTGCTCAGGTGGGCCAGGACCAGGTGTTGCAAGTCTTGCCAGCCCAACTCATACACCAGGTACGCCGCCTGGTGGTTGTTCAAATGCCCCAGCTCGCCGCCCACCCGTTGCTTGAGAAAGTACGGGTAATGACCACGCGCCAGCAGGTCTCGGCAGTGGTTGGACTCGATCATCAATGCATCCAGGTCACGGTAACCATCCAGCACCTTTGAGCAGTAGGAACCCAGGTCGGTGAGCACGCCGAAACGCCGCTCACCGTCACTGAATACGTACTGCGTCGGCTCCTGGGCGTCGTGCGCTACGGCAATCACATTGATGCTCAACGCACCAATCTGCAGTGTCTCGCCACCAGCCAGGAAACCTGCAGGTTCGATGGGTTTGCGCATCCCGCGCAAGGTACCGCGACTGAGGTACACCGGGAGATTGTAGCGCCGAGACAGCAAACCCACGCCATGCACGTGGTCGGCATGTTCGTGGGTCACCAGAATCGCGCTCAGCTGCGCGGGGTGAACCCCCAGTCGCAGCAGGCGCCGCTCGGTTTCCCGTAACGAGAAACCACAATCCACCAGCACGTACGTGTCGTCGTGGGCGACCAGCGTACCGTTCCCTTGGCTACCGCTGCCGAGAACGGCAAAACGCACCGGATCAGCCCAGGTTGTCTTGAATCACGCCCAACACTTTGCGCGCTGTTTCAGCGGGTGCAACGGTGTTGATGTTCTTCTCGACGGTGACCTGCACGCTTTCGCCTACCTTGCTCAAACGAACCTGATAACGCTCGGCGCGGGTCTCGATCTCTTCCTTGGTCGGTTTGCTGCCGAACAACTTGCCGAAGAAACCTGGCTCGTCGTCTTTACGCTCGGCTTTTTCAGCCACGTTGATGTAGTACAGGCCCAGACTGCGGTTGATGTCTTCTACACGCCAAGGGCCCTGTTCCAATGCACGGCCAACGCTGGCCCAGGCACGGTCGAGGTCTTCCCCCAGGTTCAACACCACGTTGCCGCTGCCATCTTCGGTGAGGCTGACGCGGCTTGGGGTGTCGTAATCACGTGCGGCGAGCAGAGAAACCGAACCGCCCTTCTCGGAGATACGGCTCATGCTGGCCAGCATCTCGTCGACCAGTGCCGAGTCGACACCGGTGTTGACCGAACGGTTGGTGAAATCAACGTTGGCGGTGCTGCCGGCCGGACGCTCGGCGCTGACCACATAGACTTCACTGGTATTACGCTGCACGCCTGGCTCGATGCGCACGCGCACACGGGCCTCGCTGTCGGCGGCTACACCACCGGCCTGCAGGCGCTTGGCCATGGTGGCGGACAGTTCGCTGCCCTGCTGCCATGCGGTGGTGAATTCACCGGTCTGCGGGCGCTGCTCGTCGATGCGGAAGCCGTTGTCCTGGAAGAACTGCACGGCCACTGGCCAGACTTCGGCAGGTGGGCGCTGAGCCACGATCCAGCGGGAGTCACCGCTCTTCTGCAGGCTGTAGTCGCTGGCATCCGCCACGGCCGAGATCGGCTGTGGACGCGGCACCACGTACTCACCCTTGGCGGTGTCGTCGGCGACATTGCGCGGAATCGGCAGCAACGGGTCAAGTCGCTTGGCGACGTTGACGCCCGGCGGCAGCTCCATAGGTTTGGTAGGTTGTGCTTCCAGGTAATCGCTGCCGCGGTCACGGAAGTAGCCTTCCGGGCCCCAGATCCAACCGCAGCCACTGGTGCTGGAGATAATCAAGGCAAGTGCGGAAAGTCCGGCCAATCGCTTCATGCGTAGTGCTTCCTCAATTAAACCAGGACGCCGGACTGGCGCAGGGCCTGTCGCAGCGGTTCGTGACAGGCTTCGCTGAGACGGGTGAGCGGCAGACGGATACCGTCCGGCATCATGCCCATTTCAGTCAGCGCCCATTTCACGGGAATAGGGTTGGATTCGATAAACAGTGTCTTGTTGAGCGGCATCAGCTTCTCGTGGATCGCACGGGCGGTCACGGCGTCGCCGGCAATGGCGGCGGCGCACATTTCGCTCATGGCCCGCGGGGCCACGTTGGCGGTCACGGAGATGTTGCCCTTGCCGCCCAGCAGGATCAGCTCGACAGCGGTGGCGTCGTCACCGGAATACACCAGAAAATCGCTGCTCACGCCGGCCAGGATGTCCTTGGCGCGTTGCAGGTCGCCAGTGGCTTCCTTGATACCGATGATGTTCGGCACGGTGGACAGGCGGATCACGGTCGCGGCCTGCATGTCGCACGCGGTGCGACCCGGCACGTTATAGAGGATCTGCGGAATATCGACCGCTTCGGCAATCGCGCGGAAGTGCTGGTACAAGCCTTCCTGGGTCGGCTTGTTGTAGTACGGGGTCACCAGCAGGCAGGCATCGGCGCCGGCTTTCTTGGCGTTTTTGGTCAGCTCGATCGCTTCACGCGTCGAGTTGGCGCCCGTACCGGCGATCACGGCGATACGGCCCGCGACACGCTTGACCACGAATTCGATCACCTGGATGTGTTCTTCCACATCGAGGGTGGCCGATTCACCGGTGGTGCCGACCGCCACAATGGCGTTGGTGCCTTCTTGCAGGTGGAAGTCCACCAGTTTGCCCAGGCTGTCCCAGTCGAGATGACCTTGTGCATCCATGGGTGTGACCAGTGCCACCATACTGCCCGCAATCATGCAACCGCTCCTGCCGGAAAAAGAGAGCCGTAATGGTACTGGCGCCAAGATGCTTGCACAAGCGAAGTACCGCCTGAGGATGCGTTCTGGCGCAACTAAACGACGGGCAATGCCATCATTGGGCCAAAGCCTGCCCAGAAGCACGATGAAATCAAGCCGATCACGCAATGAAAACGCCACCTCCTATCCCTTGGCGACGGTTTTCGCTACCCTTCATCCTTTGATCGATACAGCCCGCACAGTATCGACCGCTCATCGTTTTAGGAAGGCTGCATGTCCACCCCCACAGTTCGCGAACAATTCCTTGTTATCAGTGCCCTCGGCGCCAACCCCATGGAGCTGACCAACGTCCTGTGCCGCGCCAGCCATGAAAACCGCTGCGCCGTCGTGACCTCCCGCCTCACCCGCCATGGCGAGTGCAGCGCGTTGGTCCTGCAGATCTCCGGCACCTGGGATGCCCTGGCGCGCCTGGAGACCGGCCTGCCGGGCCTGGCTAAAAAGCACGACTTCACCGTCAATGTGGTGCGCAGCGCCGCCCTGGAGAATCGTCCCCAAGCCCTGCCTTATGTAGCGTATGTCAGTTCCGCCTACCGTTCGGACATCGTCAACGAACTGTGCCAGTTCTTCATCGACCACAACGTCGAGCTGGAGAACCTGACCTGCGACACCTACCAGGCCCCGCAAACCGGCGGCACCATGCTGAACGCAACGTTCACCGTGACGTTGCCGGCTGGCGTGCAGATCAGCTGGCTGCGCGACCAGTTCCTGGATTTCGCCGATGCCCTGAACCTCGACGCCTTGATCGAGCCATGGCGCCCACAGAACCCAATGTAAGGAAGTTTTCATGGCGGTAGTCATCGACAAACCCGTAGCCGATTTCGAAGCCCAGGCCACCAGCGGCCAGACCTTCAGCCTCGCGGCCCTCAAGGGCAAGCAAGTGGTGATCTACTTCTACCCGAAGGACAGCACGCCAGGCTGCACCACCGAAGGCCAGGGCTTTCGCGACCAATACGCAGCATTCAAAGCGGCTAACACCGAAGTGTTTGGCGTGTCGCGGGACAGCGTGAAGTCTCACGAGAACTTCAAGGGCAAGCAGGCATTCCCCTTCGAGCTGATCAGCGACAAGGACGAGGCGGTCTGCCAACTGTTCGACGTGATCAAGTTGAAGAAGCTGTACGGCAAGGAATACCTGGGCGTGGATCGCAGCACCTTCCTGATCGACAAGGAGGGCGTGTTGCGTCAGGAATGGCGTGGCGTAAAGGTGCCGGGGCATGTGGATGCCGTCCTGGCGGCAGCGCAGGCGCTAAGCAAAGGCTGAAACGCAGCGAGCTCTTGTGGTGAGCGGGTTTGCCCCGCTCAACCACAAAAAATCACAGCAACGGCGCCACCACTGGCTCCTGCCGTGGCCACGCATCCAGCACCGCCTTGAACAGCGTCGCCAGCGGGATCGCAAAGAACACCCCCCAGAACCCCCACAGCCCACCGAACAACAACACCGCGCAGATGATCGCCACCGGGTGCAGGTTGACGGCCTCCGAGAACAGCAGCGGCACCAGCACGTTGCCATCCAGCGTCTGGATGATCCCGTACACCGCCATCAAATAGATGAACTGGTCACTCCAGCCCCACTGGAACAGCGCAATCAGCGCCACCGGCACAGTCACCACCACCGCGCCGACATACGGCACCACCACCGAAATACCTACCAGCAACGCCAGCAAGGCCGCGTAGTTCAGGTCCAGGGCAATAAAGGCGATGTAGGTCACGCCGCCGCAGATAATGATCTCGATGACCTTGCCGCGAATGTAGTTGGCGATCTGCCGATTCATTTCCTCGGCCACCCGGGTAATCAGTGCACGCTCGCGTGGCAGATAGCCACGTACCCAGCGGCCGATCATGACGCGGTCCTTGAGGAAGAAGAACACCAGGATCGGCACCAGCACCAGGTAGATCATGATATTGACCAGCAGCGGCAGGCTGGACAGGGAAAAGGTCAGCGCCCATTGCCCGAACTTTCCGATCTCGCCGCGCGCCGCTTCGATGGCCTGCAACACCTGTTCGTCCGACACCAGGTGCGGGTAGCGCTCCGGCAACAGCAGCAACAGCGATTGCCACTTGGCGAGCATGCCCGGCAGCTCGTTGAACAGCGTGATCAATTGATGCCACAACAGCGGTAATACCACCACGATAAACAGCACCAGCAGCCCCATGAACAAGGCGAATACCAGCCCCACGGCGGCTCCACCCGGCAAGCGCAAACGCTCCAGCGTGGTGACCAAACCTTGCATCAGATACGCCAGTACCATCCCAGCCAACACCGGCGCCAGCATGCCGCCCAAGGTGAGCACGGCCGTGAAGGCCAGAAACAGCAGGACCGCCAGTACCACGGCCTCCTCGTCGGAGAAGTAGCGCTGGATCCAGTCTCGTAACACTTTGAACATCAATCAACCTCGGGTGGTGGAGCGAACGGTTCAGGCCTTGCGCAACCAGTAACGGTACACACCGGCGGCGTCTTCTTCATGCAACAGCGTGTGGCCGGCCAGCTTGGCAAAGGTGCGGAAGTCACGCTGGGAGCCCGCGTCCGTGGCGATCACCTTGAGCACTGCGCCACTGGCCAGACGATTGAGTTCCAGCTTGGCCTTGAGCAAGGGTAACGGGCAATTGAGGCCGCTGGCATCGAGTTCGGCATCAAAGGCGACAGCGTCGGTCATGGTTTACTCCGGGCAAGCATTGGGGATGCTTAGAATATCTGGTCCGAAGCTCAGTGTCCGGCTACAGTAAGCTCTTTGTCGAAAGGCTCTGTGCATGACTTTTTTGCGCCCCACCCTGCTGACGCTGGCTTGCCTGCTGGCCTCCCCAGGCTTCGCTGACGACCTGCCGTCACTCGGCGACGCCAGTTCTGCCATTGTCTCGCCACAACAGGAATACCAGTTGGGTCGCGCCTGGCTGGCGTACCTGCGGGGCCAGGTCTCGCAACTCAACGACCCGCAGCTCAAGGATTACGTCGAAACCAGCGTCTACAAGTTGGTGGAGACCAGCCAGGTCAACGACCGGCGCCTGGAGTTCATCCTGATCAACAGCCCGCAACTGAACGCTTTCGCCGCGCCCGGCGGGATTGTCGGGGTCAACGGCGGCCTGTTCCTCAATGCCCAGACCGAAGGGGAATATGCCTCGGTACTGGCGCACGAATTGGCGCACTTGTCCCAACGCCACTTCGCCCGTGGCGTGGAAGCCCAACAGCGCATGCAACTCCCGATGATGGCCGCGCTGCTGGGCGGCATCATTGCCGCAGCAGCTGGCGCGGGTGACGCTGGTATTGCCGCTATTGCTGGCACTCAGGCGGCTGCGATCCAGGAACAGCGCCGGTTCTCGCGTCAGAACGAGCAAGAGGCTGACCGCATCGGCATCCTCAACCTCGAAAAAGCCGGTTACGATCCGCGCTCCATGCCGACCATGTTCGAACGCCTGATGCGTCAATACCGCTTCGACGCCAAGCCGCCGGAATTCCTGCTGACGCACCCGGTGACCGAATCGCGAATCGCCGACACCCGCAACCGCGCCGAGCAAGCCAAAACCGGCGGCAAGGAAGACAGCCTGCGCTATCAACTGATCCGCGCACGGGTGCAGCTGCAGTACGAAGACACCTCCGGCCTCGCCGCCAAACGCTTCCAGGCGCAGTTGGACGAAAACCCGAAGAACGATGTGGCGCGCTATGGCCTGGCCATTGCCCAGATCAAGGGCTCCCAGTTCAAACAGGCACGGGAAAACCTGGCGCCCCTGCTTGCGAAGACACCCAACGACATCACTTACAACCTGGCGCAGATCCAGCTGGACATTGACAACGGCCGCTTGCCTGACGCCCAGCAACGTACGGACAAGATGCTGACTCAGTATCCGGGCAACTACCCGCTGAATCAGATACGCGTGGATCTTCTGCTCAAGCAGAACCGTACCGCCGATGCGGAAAAGGCGTTGGACAGCTTGCTCAAATCTCGTCCGGACGACCCTGACGTGTGGTACCAGGTCGCAGAGACACGCGGCTTGTCCGGCAACATTATCGGCCTGCACCAAGCCCGCGCCGAGTACTTTGCGCTGGTGGGGGATTTCCAGCAGGCCATCCAGCAGTTGGATTTCGCCAAGCGTCGCGCCGGCAACAACTTCCCATTGTCTTCGCGTATCGACGCCCGTCAACGCGAGCTGATCGAACAGGAACGCCTGGTCAAAGGGATGATGAGCTAACTCCATCGCCCACAAAAAAGCCCCGCCTTCATTCAACGAAGGCGGGGCTTTTTGTTTCTACCGACTTACTCGGCGAGCTTGAACGTAATGAAGCTTGCACGCCCCTGACGCAGCACTCGCATCGACACCGAACGATTCTTCGGCAACGCCTTGGCGATGTCGGTGAATTGCTTGGTGCTGTCGATGGCCTGGTTATTCAGGTGGGTAATCACGTCACCCGGCTGCAGGCCGATCAGAGAGGCAGGGCCGTCCTGCACTTCCTTGATCACCACGCCACTCTTGAGGTCGAAGGTCTTCTTCTGCTCAGCGGTCAACTCAGCCACGGCAATGCCCAGGCGGTTGCTGCTACGCTCGGCACCTGGCTTGGTGTTGCCCAGGGCATCCAGGGTTGCGCCCTCCTCAGGGATGGCACCGACCGTCAGTTCAACGGTCTGGCGCTTGCCTTCACGGATCACTTCCAGCTTGGCCTTGCTGCCGGCCTTGAGTGCGCCCACCAGGTGTGGCAGGTCGGCCGACATGACGATCGGCTGGCCGTTCATGCTCAGGATCACGTCGCCGACATGCAGGCCGCCCTTGGCAGCAGGGCCGTCGTCCTGGATCTGCGCGACCAGGGCACCGGCCGGCTTGTCGAGACCGAAGGATTCCGCCAGGTCTTTGTTCACTTCCTGGATCACCACACCCAACCAGCCACGGCTAACCTTGCCGCCGCTTTTCAGCTGGTTGGAAACGTCCATCGCCACGTCGATCGGGATAGCGAACGACACGCCCATGAATCCGCCGGAACGGGTGTAGATCTGCGAGTTGATCCCCACCACTTCACCCGCCAGGTTGAACAGCGGACCACCCGAGTTACCCGGGTTGATCGGCACGTCGGTCTGGATGAACGGCACGTAGTTCTCGTTCGGCAGACTGCGGCCGATGGCGCTGACGATACCTTGGGTCACAGTGTGGTCAAAACCAAACGGCGAACCGATGGCAACGACCCACTGCCCAGCCTTCAGGTCCTGGGATTTACCCAGCTTCAGCACCGGCAGGTCTTTGCCTTCGATTTTCAGCAGCGCCACGTCGGAACGTGGATCGGTGCCCACCAGCTTGGCTTTCAACTCACTACGGTCAGCCAGGCGCACGAGAATTTCGTCGGCGTCTGCAATCACGTGGTTGTTGGTAAGGATGTAGCCATCCGACGAGATGATGAAGCCCGAGCCCAGGGACTGAGCCTCACGCTGGCCACCGCCACCGCCACGGGGGGCGCGCGGTTGCGGCATGCCGCGCTCGAAGAACTCGCGCAGCATCGGCGGCAGGCCTTCCAGGTCCGGCATCTGCTGGTTGGAGACTTTGCGCTCCGGCAGTTTTTGCGTGGTACTGATGTTCACCACGGCCGGCGAGGCTTGCTCAACCAATTGGGTGAAGTCAGGCAACTCGACCGCTTGCGCGGGCAAGGCCTGACCTAGCACCAATACCGTGGCGACTATGGATAGGTAAGACTTCAAACGTGGTATCGACATACAGCTCCCGTTACGACGAGCAGGGTTGAGCGACAGGGTTCAAGAAACGCCGAAAACTGCGACCGACATCTTTGTTCCGCGAACAAAACAAGGCCAGAGCCGACAAGCCCTGACCTATAAAAAACATAAGAGATTTTTGCAAGTGAAAATGCTGATCCAGACATTTCATGCTCTCGGCAGCCAACCTGGCATGCAAATACAGTGAAACGTCAGGATGAACATAGGATTAACGACTCACGGCTGGACGGCTGGCTTTTTTTCACCACGCACCGACAACGCGATACGTTCTGCAGTGCCGATCGGGATTTCGCCCACCACCGTCACCATCATCTCGCCATCCACTGTATTGAGGCGACGGGATACAGCGACCGTAGGGCCCAGTTGCGTGCGCGTTTCGGTGACACTCGCATCGCTGATTGGCTCAAGGAACACTGAGAAACGCGCCAACCCGTCCTCATACATCAGGCTGTCGACTGTCGCCTTGGTCTGGGTGTCTTTACGCGAGCTGGTGCTGGTCAGCTGAAAGCCCGGCGGCAACCATTCCAGATGCCACGCCTCAGTAGGCTGCACGACGGGGGCTTTTTCATTGGCGACGGAGAGAGGTGCGCACTCGCTGCTGGGCTGCAGATCGCGATCATCCGGCACGACCGAAGTGTTCAATCGCGTGAACTGGAAGCGCTCAAGCAACTGCCCCTGATCATTCAGCAAAAGGGATTTGAGCGGCAGCGCGGTTTCGCGATCCAGGTGCAGTTCAAAACCGTAGCGATACTGGTCACGCGGCGTGATCGACACGATCACCGCATTACGCCCGGCCACGCGGGATTTGCCAATGACGGCCAGTTCGTAGAATTGCTTGAGTTTTTGCGGATCCAGCGCACGGGATGGCGCATCGCGCGAGTTGCCCAGGCCTGCGACGAGAGTGCCGCTGACACATTGGGTACGGCCATCCAGCCGCACGACTTCCTGGGCAGAACCATCGAGCTGCAAGAGCCGCTCACGGACCTGACCTTCCTGGACACGATGCCAGATGTCATGGGTAGAAAAACTGCCGTTACGTTCATAGACGAACGTACCTTGAAAGCTTTGCTGCTGCTCTGCACGCCCAAGTCGAGTCAGCCAGTCTTGGGCTTCGTCGGCGTGGGCGGGGAGTGCAAAACAACCACTGAGCAAAAGCGTAAGGAGCGGTATGGCTCGCATAGAGCTCCTTACGGATTAGCGGTTTTCCAAACTGGCTGCACGCGCATAAGGCAGAGCGCTTTCAGTGCCCTTCAGAGCCGATTCCTGTGCATGTTGGCGCAGGTAGCCTGGAAGACGCTGGTCCTGCCAGCCGGATTGCCCTTGCAATACACCGTTGGCCATCGGGCCTGTGGTGTCAGAGCTTTCCTTGTAGCCGGCCAGTACCGCTGGGCCTTTGACCTGAGGGCCTGCCATCACCGGCTGTTGAGTCTGCTGGGCCAGTTCGGCACCGGCGATCTCGTCCTGGTTGTACAGGCGAACACCGGCCAACACCGCAACAGTCACCGAAGCAGCAACTGCCAGGCGACCCAGGCTACGCCATGGTCCACGAGCAGCTTTTGCCGGAACGGCTTCATCAGCCAGCGCGGCAGAAACGGCCGCAGCAATATCCAGACGAGGGATTAGAAGATCCTTGTGCATCACCGCCCGAGCGACTTGGTAACGAGACCAGGTATCACGGGTTTCGGCGTCATCAAATGCGTTGAGCACTCGACGAAGTTCCAGTTCATCCGCTTCGTTATCCATCACTGCGGACAGCGATTCCTGCAGGGCATCACGACTCATGGCGGTTCCTCTCTTGGCTGTCGCCGCTGTCTTTAGTTCTCTTGCAACAACGGTTGCAAGGCTTTATCGATGGCTTCCCGGGCCCGGAAAATCCGTGACCTTACAGTCCCCACCGGACACTGCATGACGCTCGCAATGTCTTCGTAACTCAGACCATCGAATTCACGTAAAGTTAACGCCGTACGCAAATCTTCTGGCAGTTGCTGAATTGTGCGATGAACGGTGCCTTCGATCTCGTCGCGCAGCAATGCACGCTCCGGCGACTCGAGATCCTTGAGGCCGTGATCACCATCGTAAAATTCTGCATCTTCTGAACTTACATCGCTATCCGGTGGGCGGCGTCCGCGAGACACCAGATAGTTCTTCGCCGTGTTGATGGCGATCCGGTATAGCCACGTGTAAAACGCGCTATCACCGCGAAAGTTACCAAGTGCACGGTAAGCCTTGATAAAGGCTTCCTGTGCAACGTCCTGCGCTTCATGGGTGTCGTGCACAAACCGCACGATCAACCCGAGAATTTTGTGCTGGTATTTCAGCACTAGCAGATCAAAAGCTCGCTTGTCGCCGCGTTGGACGCGCTCGACCAGCTGCTGATCCTCTTCCTGGGTTAGCATGAACACTCCTCGTTGTACTTTAAGGAGGCTTGCATAACTAAACGATCAGGCTTGCAAACATAGACTCGGTCTTTTCGCAAAAGTTCTCCCCCTTCAAGCAAGTTTCCGGCACGCACTGATTTGGCACACACGAAAAACGCAGTACGGGCATAGCCGACTGCGCGAATAATCTTGTCGCCGGTTTTCTGACGCGTCCAATGCTCCCGACGGGCCAATAAACTCAACGTTTTCCCAGCTTTCGGGCAACCTGCTATTGAGTCGGGGCTCATGCAAAAAGTTCCCGTTTCAATAACCTGCCGATTTTACCCAAGCCGCGCACCGTAATCTCACATTGCCACGAATGCCCGGCTATTGTGCCGCTCCACCCCTCTATATACTAGTAGCCCGTGTGACCCTTTGATTCGCCGACCCAGGCGTCCTGTTTGCGCCACCTCTTCGGATCGCTTTTGCGGAATCCCTCAAATGAGCCAACAGTTTCAACACGATGTCCTGGTGATCGGCAGCGGCGCGGCCGGCCTGAGCCTTGCGCTGACCCTTCCCAGCCACCTGCGCATTGCGGTACTGAGCAAGGGCGACCTGGCCAACGGCTCGACATTCTGGGCCCAGGGCGGTGTCGCCGCGGTGCTGGACGACACCGACACCGTGCAATCCCACGTCGAAGACACCCTCAATGCCGGGGGTGGCCTATGCAATGAAGAGGCCGTGCGTTTCACCGTCGAGCACAGCCGCGAGGCCATCCAATGGCTGATCGATCAAGGCGTCCCCTTTACCCGTGATGAACACGCGGGGAGCGACGACGGCGGCTTCGAGTTCCACCTGACCCGCGAGGGCGGCCACAGCCACCGCCGCATCATCCATGCTGCCGACGCCACCGGCGCCGCCATCTTCAAGACGCTTCTCGAACAAGCCCGCCAACGCCCCAACATCGAATTGCTGGAACAACGCGTCGCCGTCGACCTGATCACCGAAAAACGCCTAGGCCTGGACGGCGAGCGCTGCCTCGGCGCCTATGTGCTAAACCGCGCCAGCGGCGAAGTCGACACCTACGGCGCGCGCTTCACCCTCCTCGCTTCGGGGGGTGCAGCCAAGGTCTACCTCTATACCAGCAACCCCGACGGAGCCTGTGGCGATGGCATTGCCATGGCCTGGCGCTCGGGCTGCCGGGTGGCCAACCTGGAATTCAACCAGTTCCACCCTACTTGCCTGTATCACCCTCAGGCGAAGAGTTTCCTGATCACCGAAGCCCTGCGCGGCGAAGGTGCCCACTTGAAACTGCCCAACGGCGAACGCTTCATGCAGCGCTTCGACCCACGCGCCGAACTGGCCCCGCGCGACATCGTCGCCCGCGCCATCGACCATGAAATGAAGCGCCTGGGCATCGACTGCGTCTACCTGGACATCAGCCACAAACCCGAAGCTTTTATCAAGGCGCACTTCCCTACCGTGTACGAGCGCTGCCTGACGTTCAACATCGACATCACCAAAGGCCCGATCCCCGTGGTGCCCGCCGCGCACTACACCTGCGGCGGCGTGATGGTCGACCAGCACGGGCGCACCGACGTACCGGGCTTGTATGCCATTGGCGAAACCAGCTTCACCGGCCTGCATGGCGCCAACCGCATGGCCAGCAACTCGCTGCTCGAATGTTTCGTCTATGCGCGCTCAGCGGCGGCGGACATTCTCAAACAACTGCCACGCGTTCCGGTGCCGGCAGCCCTGCCCCGCTGGGACGCCAGCCAGGTTACCGATTCGGACGAAGACGTGATCATCGCCCATAACTGGGACGAGCTGCGCCGCTTCATGTGGGACTACGTGGGGATCGTACGCACCAACAAGCGCCTGCAGCGCGCGCAGCACCGAGTGCGATTGCTGTTGGATGAAATCGACGAGTTCTACAGTAACTACAAGGTCAGCCGCGACTTGATCGAACTGCGCAACCTGGCCCAGGTGGCGGAGCTGATGATCCGCTCGGCCATGGAACGCAAGGAAAGCCGCGGCCTGCATTACACCCTCGACTACCCGCAGATGCTGCCCGAGGCTCGCGACACTATCCTGGTGCCAACCACCTACGGCGGCTGAACTTCAGGCGTACCCGCAGGCGCCGATGCACATCGGCGTCCTGCGAATCCCTGGGTACACACACCGAACGGACCCGCCATTCGCCCTGCACCCGGTAACGCAGAACGACGATCAATGGCAAGGCGAGGCTGTCCGGACGCAACTGCACGCTGTGCCAGCCCCGCTCCGCACTGAGCAACTGCCAACCATCAGTGTCACGGCGCAGACCACGAATCGACGAACGGTGGGTCAGCAGAATAAAGCGCGGCAAAACCCAAGCGGCGTGCAACAGACACACCAGCAGGCCAAGGCTTGAATAGGACAGATCAAGAAACAAAAACGCACCCAGCGCGAACAGCTGGGCGAGGAGATACGCCGCCAGCAACAGCCGTGAGGCCTGCCAGCGGCATTCAAAGGTATTACTTGGGCTGGACACGGTCCAGGATCATCCTGACCATGCGCTGCAACTCTGGGTCTTCGGATTCGGCGCGCTCCATGAACCAGCCGAACATGTCCTGGTCTTCACAAGTCAGCAGCCTGACGTAGAGGTCGCGATCCACCTTATTGAGCGTTGCGTAGACCTCTTTGGTGAAAGGCACCAGCAACACATCAAGCTCAAGCATGCCACGACGGCTGTGCCAGTAGAGACGATTGATTTCTACATCTTCGACCATGGAGCGCTCCTCAAATAGGCGGCAAGTATACAGGGCCGACGGCACCGGAACAGTCGGCTTTGGTCGCCCCATACGGAAACTATCCATTTGCCGGGCGCCCCTCTATGATGCACCCATGACTTTTTGACCTGCGATGACCCATGGCCGACTCTGCTTTCTTCTGCCCCCTGTCCCACGAAGGCGTTCTCGCCGTCCGCGGTGCCGACGCCGCCAAATTCCTTCAGGGCCAACTGACCTGCAACCTCAATTACTTGAGCGATACCCAGGCCAGCCTCGGCGCGCGCTGCACGCAAAAAGGGCGTATGCAGTCGAGCTTCCGCATCCTGCTGCAAGGTGACGGCGTGGTGCTGGCCATGGCCACCGAGCTGCTGGAACCCCAGCTGGCCGACCTGAAGAAGTACGCCGTGTTCTCCAAATCCAAACTGACCGACGAAAGCGCCGCCTGGGTGCGCTTCGGCCTGATGAATGCGGAGCCGGCCCTGGCCAGCCTTGGCCTTGAACTGCCCGCCGAGACCAACAGCGTCGTTCGCAACGATACCTTGATCGCCATCCGCGTCTCCCCTGACCGCGCTGAACTTTGGGTGCCTGCCGAGCAAGGCGACGCCGTACGCAATCAATTGGCTGCAACCCTTGAACAAACCGATCTGAATGAATGGCTGCTGGGGCAGATCCGCGCCGGCATCGGCCAGGTCATGCCGCAAACCCGCGAACTGTTCATCCCGCAGATGCTCAACCTGCAGGCCGTGGGCGGCGTGAGCTTCAAGAAAGGCTGCTACACCGGCCAGGAAATCGTCGCGCGCATGCAGTACCTGGGCAAACTCAAACGTCGCCTGTACCGCTTGAGCTTCAATGCTCCTGAAATGCCCGAGCCAGGCACTCCGCTGTTTTCGCCCAGCCACACCAGCGCGATCGGCGAAGTGGTCATTGCGGCAAAAACTGACCAAACCGTTGAACTTCTGGCCGTGTTGCAAGCCGAAGCTGCCGATAGTGGCGATGTGCATGTAGGTACGCCGGAAGGCCCCCGTTTGCACCTGCTCGACCTGCCTTACACGCTCGACCGTGATCGAGAGATCCAGCGCTGATCGCCGTACCTTTTTGCAACACCCTAGAGAGCATGAATGAACACGCTGGCGGAAAAAGTCCAACAGGCTTTAGTGAGGGCCATCGACAACGATGAGCTGGTTCTGCCGACATTGCCGGAAGTGGCCCTGAATATTCGCCAGGCCGCCGAGGACCCGGAGATCAGCATCAGCCACTTGAGCAAAGTGATCGGTCGCGACACCGCGCTGTCGGCGCGCCTGATCAAAGTGGTCAACAGCCCGTTGTTGCGCGCCACCCAGGAAGTCACCGACCTGCACACCGCCATCACCCGGCTGGGCACCAACTACAGCAGCAACCTGGCAATCGGCCTGGTGATGGAGCAAATTTTCCACGCCCGCTCCGACGTGGTCGAACAAAAGATGCGTGATGTATGGCGCCGCAGCCTGGAAGTGGCGGGCGTCAGTTACGCCCTGTGCCGCAGCCACAGCCAGCTCAAGCCAGACCAGGCGGCACTCGGCGGCCTGGTGCATCAGATCGGCGTATTGCCGATCCTGACGTACGCCGAGGACCACTACGAGTTGCTCGCAGACCCGGTCAGCCTCAACCATGTCATCGAGAGCATCCACCCGTTACTGGGCGACAAACTGTTGGGAGTCTGGGACTTCCCGGAAATGCTGGCGAAACTGCCCGGCCAATACCTGGACCTGGAACGCGACTCGCCCAAGCTCGACTACATCGACCTGGTGCAGATCGCCGTGTTGTATTGCCATCGCGGCACCGATCATCCCTTGGCCAGCGTACCGGTCTCGACCTTGCCGGCGCTCAAGAAACTGCGGGTCGACCCCTACAGCGATGCGTTGCGCGCCGAGCTGGATGAAGCCCGCTCGATGTTCTACTGATCAACCCGCGATAAAACTCACCCGCACCTTCAAGCCGGCCTGCTCGCCATCGTGCAGGCTGATCTGGGCCAAGTGCGCCCGACAAATCTCACCGACAATCGCCAACCCCAGGCCAGACCCCATCCCCTGCTGGCTGCGACGGTAGAAGCGCTCGAAAACGCGGTCCCGCTCATCCAGCGGGATCCCAGGGCCATCGTCCTCCACTTCCAACACGGCGGGCGCCGTCACCCGCAGGATCACATTGCCCCCCGGAGACGTGTGAGCCAGTGCGTTATCCACCAGGTTGCTCAGCAACTCATTCAATAAGGTTGGCTCACCGCGCAGCCACACGGGCTCGTCGGCCTCCAACGCCAGCGCCACGCCGCGCGCGTGGGCCAACGGGGCCATGGCCATACCCAGCTCCCGCGCCAACTGGCTGAGGTCCAGCAATTGCGCGCCGCCTTCGGCAATCGCGCGGGCACCGTTTTCAATGCGTGCCAGCGACAACAACTGATTGGCCAGATGCGTCAGGCGGTCAGTGCCCTGGGCTGCGGTTTCCAGGGTGCTGCGCCAAGTAGCGGGATCCTCGGCGCGCAACCCCAGCTCCAGCCGGGCCTTGAGGGCCGCCAGCGGGGTACGCAGTTCATGGGCTGCATCGGCGATGAACTGCGCTTGACGTTCGAATTGGCCGCGCAGGCGCTCGGTGAAATGGTTGAGGGAGCGCACCAGCGGCCCAAACTCATGCTGCACTTCCACCAAGGGCAATGGCCGCAAGTCGTCTGGCTGACGTTCTTCTACCGCCGTGCGCAGGCGCTCCAGCGGGCGCAACGCGGCACTGACGGCAAACCACACCAACAACAATGCGCCGACCGCAAGCATCCCCAGGCGCAGCAACGTGTCCGCCATCAGACTGCGGGCCATGCTCACCCGCGCTTCATCGGTTTCAGCGACACGGATCTCCGCCATGCCGTTCATATTCGGTTCGGAGACCGCCTTGAGCAGGCTCACCACCCGCACCTGCTGGCCCTGGTACATGGCGTCATAGAAGCGTGCCAGCGCCGGATAGTCATCGGTACGCGGCGTGCCAGGCGGCGGGCCGGGGAGGTTTTCGTAGCCAGAGATCAGCTTCTGGTGGATGTCATTGACCTGGTAATAAATGCGCCCGGCGCTGTCGTAGGCGAACGTATCCAGGGCCACATACGGAACGTTCGCACTCAAGGTGCCATCCACCTGGGTCAAGCCGGCGGCAATGGTGCGCGCCGAGGCCAGCAGCGTGCGGTCGTACGCGGTGTCGGCGGCCTCGCGGCCGTTCCAGTAGGCGCTCATGCCGCTGGCGAGCATCAACAGCACCAGCAACAGCGCCAGGTTCCACAGCAGGCGCCAACGCAGGCTGCTGGGCTTATGCATCGCGGGCTTCCAGCAAGTAGCCGAGGCCGCGGAAGGTCACGATGGCGATGGGCTGGCCATCGAGTTTCTTGCGCAGGCGGTGCACGTAGATTTCGATGGCATCGGGGCTGGCTTCTTCGTCCAGGCCGAACACTTGGGAAGCCAGCTGCTCCTTGCTCATCACCCGCCCCGGCCGTGCAATCAGCGCCTCAAGCACTGCTTGCTCACGGGAGGTCAGCGTCATCAGCTCGCCGCCCACGGTGAAACGCCGGGTGTCGAGGTCATAGACCAACACGCCGCAGGCCTGCTGGCGCTCGCCGCCCAACACACTGCGCCGCAACAGTGCCTTGACCCGCGCCTCCAACTCCGTGAGTTCGAAAGGTTTGGCGAGGTAATCGTCGGCGCCAAGATTGAGGCCGTGCACACGGTCCTTCACATCACTGCGCGCGGTCAGCATCAACACCGGAAGATTTTTTCCACGGGCGCGCAAACGTGCGAGCACCTCGAAACCGTCCATGCGTGGCAACCCCACATCGAGGATCGCCGCCGCGTACTCCTCGCTGCTCAGGGCCAGGTCCGCCGCCACTCCATCGTGCAGCACGTCAACGGTCAAACCCGTGCTCTTGAGCGCTTGCGCGACGCTTTCGGCAAGTTGCAGATGGTCTTCAACCAGCAAGACACGCATGGATTTCTACCTCGTTCAGGGGTGGTCGGCGCCACGCTTTGGCGGGCAGTTTACAGGCGCCGCCTGCCCTGTGAAGCCCGAAAACATTGAAAGGCCGTTGAAAGGTTAGTGAAAGCTTCGCCCTTTAGCATCCAGCTACGTTGGTCTATGCCCGCCGAGCGACCTCAACGTCGCGCCCGAAAAACGCCTCGAAGCGTTTTCGCCAAAATAAGAACAATAACGGAGTACACAACGATGCTGTCGACACAGCCCCAGGCCTCCTCGCCTGTTCGTTTTTCTCGTCTGACCCAGACCGCCCTCGCCAGTGCTGCTACGCTTGCCGGCTTTTCGCCGCTTAGCCAGGCTGCCTTCTTCGAAGACAGTAGCGCGACCCTGGAAACCCGCAACATGTACTTCAACCGCGATTTCCGCGACGGCACCAGTGCGCAGCAATCCAAGCGCGACGAATGGGCCCAGGGCTTCATGCTCAATCTGCAATCGGGCTACACCGACGGCACCGTCGGCTTTGGTGTGGACGCGCTGGGCATGCTCGGGGTCAAGCTCGACTCCAGCCCCGACCGCACCGGCACCGGCCTATTGCCCACCCATGACGACGGCCGTGCCGCCGACGAGTACTCCAAGCTGGGCCTGACCGGCAAAGTGAAGATCTCGGCCACCGAGCTGAAAATCGGCTCGCTGATTCCCGAATTGCCGATCCTCAAGCCCAACGACGGGCGCATCCTGCCGCAGACCTTCAATGGCGGCCTGATCACCTCGAAAGAATTCAAGAACCTGGTATTCACCGGTGGGCGCCTGGACAAAGCCAAGGACCGTGACGACACCAATTACGAAGACATCGCCCTCAACAACAAGAACAGCCGCTTCGTCAGCGGCGCCACCGGCAAGCACTTCAACTTCGGCGGCGCGGACTACCAGTTCGCTGACAAGATCACCGGCAGCTACCACTTCGCCCAGCTGGATGACGTGTACCGCCAGCACTTCCTCGGCCTGGTGGCCTCGCGCCCGATGGGGCCTGGCACCTTCGGCACCGACCTGCGCCTGGCCATCAGCGATGATACCGGCGCAGCACGCGGCGGCAAGATCGACAACACCTCCCTCAACGGTCTGTTCAGCTATGCCCTCAATGGCCATAAGCTCAGTGCCGGTTACCAGCACATGTCCGGCGACAGCGCCTTCCCGTATGTGGATGGCAGCGACCCGTACCTGGTCAACTTCGTACAGATCAACGACTTTGCCGGCGCCGAAGAGCGTTCCTGGCAGGCGCGCTACGACTTCGACTTCGCCAAGCTGGGCATCCCCGGCCTGAGCTTCATGAGCCGTTACCTCTCGGGTGACAACATCAAGCTCAAGAACGGCGAGACTGGCAAGGAGTGGGAACGCAACAGCGAGATCAAGTACGTGGTGCAAACCGGCACGTTCAAGGATGTGGCGGTGCGCCTGCGCAACGCCACCTACCGTTCCAACTACTCCGCCCGTGATGCGGATGAAATGCGCTTGCTGGTCAGCTATAGCGTTGCGCTCTGGTAGTAACCCCTCATAACAACAAAGACGGAGATAACCATGACCCCTTCACTGCGTAAATTAGCCCTCGCCGCCGGCTGCATGCTGTTCGCCGGCCAACTGTTGGCCGCCGATGAACCCAAGCGCCCGGAATGCATCGCCCCCGCCTCGCCTGGCGGTGGTTTTGACCTGACCTGCAAACTGGCGCAAAGCGCGCTGGTCAACGAGAAACTGCTGAGCAAGCCAATGCGCGTGACCTACATGCCAGGTGGCGTGGGCGCAGTGGCCTACAACGCCGTAGTCGCCCAGCGCCCTGCCGATGCCGGTACGCTGGTGGCCTGGTCCAGCGGTTCGCTGTTGAACCTGGCCCAGGGCAAGTTCGGTCGCTTCGATGAAAGTGCCGTGCGCTGGTTGGCGGCGGTGGGCACCAGCTACGGGGCTATCGCCGTGAAAGCCGACTCGCCCTACAAGACCCTCGACGATCTGGTCAAAGCCTTGAAGAAAGATCCGGGCAGCGTCGTAATCGGTTCCGGCGGCACCGTCGGCAGCCAGGACTGGATGCAAACCGCGCTGATCGCCAAGGCGGCCGGGATCAACCCGCGTGAACTGCGTTACGTGGCACTCGAAGGCGGCGGCGAAATTGCCACGGCCCTGCTCGGTGGCCATATCCAGGTGGGCAGTACCGACATCTCCGACTCCATGCCGCACATCCTGAGCGGCGACATGCGCCTGCTGGCGGTGTTCTCCGAACAGCGCCTGGACGAGCCGGAAATGAAAGACATTCCGACTGCCAAGGAACAAGGCTACGACATCGTCTGGCCAGTGGTGCGCGGTTTCTACCTCGGGCCAAAAGTCAGCGATGCCGACTACGCCTGGTGGAAAGACGCGTTCGACAAGCTGCTGGCCTCCGACGAGTTCGCCAAGCTGCGTGACCAGCGCGAGCTGTTCCCGTTCGCCATGACCGGCCCGGAGCTGGACACCTACGTGAAGAAACAGGTGGCTGACTACAAAGTGCTGGCCAAAGAGTTCGGCCTGATCCAGTAATTGCCCCTCTGTAGGAGCGAGCTTGCTCGCGAAAAACGCAACGACACCGCGCTTATCCAGGCAGCACGCAGCCTCGTTGACGTTCTTCGTAAGCAAGCTCGCTCCTATAGCGTCGCCATATTCCGTAGCCGCGCCCCGTTCGGGGCGCGATCCAGGAGTTCCCTATGCTCTTACAACGCATTTTCGCCGCCGTGTTGCTGCTGGCTTGTGCCGGCCTCGCGCTGATGGCCTGGCCGTATCAAGCGTCGTTTTCCTACGAGCCGGTAGGACCTCGCGCCTACCCGCTGCTGATGCTCGGGCTGATGAGCCTGGCACTGATCTACATGCTGTTCCGCCCCCAGCCGACCAAGCACACGGAAGAAGAACCCGCGCTGGACCGCGAAACCCTGATCAAGATCGGCGTGTGCGTCGCGCTGTTGATCGTGTTTGCCGGCACCTTCGAACCCCTGGGTTTCATCCTCAGCAGCATGCTGATCGGCATCCCGATGGCGCGCCTGTATGGCGGCCGCTGGTTGCCCAGTGCAGTGATCGTCGGCCTGATGGCGATTGGTCTTTACCTGCTGTTCGATAAAGCCATGGATGTGCCGCTGCCCCTCGGCCTGCTCGACGTTCTGGAGAATTGATATGGATACTTTCGGCTACTTGGGCCAGGGCTTCGGCGTTGCACTGTCCCCTTACAACCTGGTGACCGCGCTGTGCGGCACCCTGATCGGCACCGTGGTCGGCCTATTGCCAGGCCTGGGCCCGATCAACGGCGTGGCGCTGTTGATCCCCATCGCCTTCGCCCTGGGCCTGCCACCCGAATCGGCGCTGATCCTACTGGCAGCCGTGTACTTGGGCTGTGAATACGGCGGCCGTATCAGCTCGATCCTGCTGAACATCCCGGGCGAAGCGTCCACCGTGATGACCACCCTTGACGGCTACCCAATGGCCCGCAAAGGCTTGGCTGGCGTGGCGCTGTCGTTGTCGGCGTGGAGTTCGTTCATCGGCGCGTTTATCGCCACCTGCGGCATGGTGCTGTTTGCGCCGTTGCTGGCCCAATGGGCGATTGCCTTCGGTCCGGCGGAATATTTCGTACTGATGGTGTTTGCGATTGTCTGTCTCGGCGGCATGGCCGGTGACAAACCCTTGAAGACGTTCGTGGCGGCGCTGATCGGCCTGTTCCTGTCGGCGGTCGGCATCGACGCCAACAGCGGCGTGTATCGCTTTACCGGGGATAACATCCACCTGACTGACGGCATCCAATTTGTGGTGCTGGTGCTGGGCCTGTTCTCCATCAGCGAGATCCTGTTGCTGCTGGAAAAAACCCACCGTGGCCAGGAAGCGGTCAAAGCCACCGGGCGCATGATGTTTAACTTGAAGGAAGCTGGCGCGGTGTTCGTCGTCAACATCCGCTGTGGGTTGCTTGGTTTCATCATGGGCGTATTGCCAGGTGCCGGTGCGACGCTGGCGTCAGCCGTTGCCTACATGACCGAAAAACGCCTGGCCGGTGCCAGCGGTAAATTCGGTCAGGGCGACATGCGCGGCCTCGCCGCTCCGGAAACCGCCATCGGCGCGTCCGCCTGCGGTGCCCTGGTGCCAATGCTGACCCTCGGCGTACCAGGTTCGGGCACCACGGCCGTGATGATCGGCGCACTGTCGCTGTACAACATCACCCCTGGCCCGCTGCTGTTCCAACAGCAACCGGACATCGTCTGGGGCCTGATCGCCTCGTTGTTCGTCGCCAACATCATGCTGGTGATCCTCAACATCCCGATGATCCGCATCTTCACCCGCATCCTTGCCGTGCCGAACTGGGCGCTGGTACCGGTGATCGCCATCATCACGGCGATTGGCGTGTACGCGGTTCACGCCACCACCTTCGACCTGTTCCTGATGGTCGGTATCGGCATCTTCGGCTACATCCTGCGCAAGCTCGATTTCCCGCTGTCGCCGGTGCTGCTGGGCTTTATCCTCGGTGGCTTGATGGAGCAGAACCTGCGTCGTGCGCTGTCGATTTCCAACGGTGACCTGCAGATCCTCTGGTCGAGCCCGATCACCTTTGGTGTGTGGGTACTGACCGCGCTGATGCTGGCCTTCCCGCTGATCCGCATCTACCGCAAACGTGCCTTGCAGCGTCGTGCCGTGGCCGATGTCTGAGGTCACCTTTAAACATTGGTGGGGAACACCGCTGGTCGGCCTGGCCGGCGGTTACCTGGCCAGCCTCGTCGGCTGGCCTTTGCCGTACATGGTCGGCTCATTGCTGGCGATCATCCTGGTGCGCTGCCTCACGCCGTGGCAGTTGGCGGAGATTCCCGGCGGGCGCAAATGCGGCCAATGGGTAGTGGGCATCGGCATCGGCCTGCACTTCACGCCGGTGGTGATCGAACAGGTGATGAGCCACTTCGGGCTGATCTTTTTCGGCGCACTGGTCACCAGTATGTCGAGCGTGGTTGGCGTGTGGTTGATGCGCCGCAGCGGTGAAGACCGCGCCACGGCGTTTTTCTCCAGCATGCCGGGCGGTTCCGGTGAGATGGTCAACCTCGGCGCACGCAATGGCGCCGTGCTCAGCCGTGTCGCGGCGGGGCAGAGTCTGCGCGTATTGGTGGTGGTGCTGTGTGTACCGGCGATCTTCAAGTATCTGCTGGAAGGCGGTACACCGCAGTTTCATCCGGCGCCCGTGAGCTGGCCGTGGCTGTTAGCGCTGTTTCCGATGGGCGCACTGGTCGCCTGGGGTTGGCAGCGTTTGCGTCAGCCGAACCCGTGGTTGTTCGGCCCCTTGCTGGTGAGCGCCACTGCCAGTGTGATCTGGGACCTGCATATCGGCCTGCCCGACGGCGGCAGCCAAATCGGCCAATGGTTGATCGGCAGCGGTCTGGGTTGCCACTTCAACCGGCAGTTCTTCCGTCGGGCACCGTCATTCATGGGTCGCACCCTGATCGGCACAGCCCTGACCATGGCGCTGGCGACATTGGCAGCGGTGGGCTTGAGTGCCTTGACCCACCTGGACCTGCGCTCGCTGACGTTGGGCATGATGCCGGGGGGGATTGCCGAGATGAGCCTGACCGCCGAGACGCTGCAGTTGTCCGTTCCCCTGGTGACGGCCATGCAGGTGATGCGTTTGTTGTTCGTCCTGTTCCTCGCCGAACCTCTGTTCCGGCACTGGAACCGTCAACCCTGACCCTCGGTAACGTGAGCGGCTCGCGTGCGGGCCGCTGCCGTTTGTCGGCACTGTCAATTCTCACAGCTGGTTGCTCCCCAGCTTCCGCGTTACACCTCTTCGCAACTACTCCCACTCAGTAAATGGGCCGTAGACATTGAGTTCCTCAATAACTGCAGAGGCTTCCACCATGGGTAACGACGAAGAGCTTTCCAAAAATCCAGACCAGCGTTTGATCAAGCTCTCAGAGGGGCGCTCACTGCTTACGCCTTACTCAAGCACGCCCCCCCTCAAAAAGACGCCATCGGTACAGCGTACGTTCATCGACCGTCGTTACTTGGTGCCGCCCCCGTCCGACCTGTCGCTCAACTCGACGCAAGCCTTCAAAAAGGTTCACCTCGAAGATTTGGTACTGTACATCCCTGCAAGTACCCGGCCGGTGCAAGGCTACGATGCAGGTATCAACCTCGTCGCAATCACCACGCATGAGGAGGGACTACTGATCGGCTTGCTGCCATTTCTGGAGGCGGCAGCCCTGGATTTCGTGGAGCTGTTCTGGGGCTCTCTGACCGACCCCGTCGCCTCCACCACCATCCAACAGCATGAAGTGGATAACGCTGAGGTGATTCCCCTGTTCGTACCGTCAAGTTCGATCACCGACGGTAATACCTATCCAGTGTTCTTCAGGGTGACACGCCTCGGCCAGGCGGTAGGAGAAACAAGAAAATTCGCACTGAAGGTCGATAAGGTGAAACCCGGCGGGGACAATCCGGACGGGGACAGATTTGTAAACACGAATCTGCTCAAGCCGATCATTCCCCAAGAATTTCTCGACTTTGGCGTTACAGAAGACGACGCCCAAAACTGCATAGAGATTCGCGTCCCCTACTACCCTGCCGATACCTCACTGTCACCCCGCACCTACCGGGCGGTGCGGGATGTTGTTCGCCTGAAAATCGGCGATGCATTATTCGAACACTCAGTGTCGCAGGAGGAACAGGGTAACCATGACGACATTGTTTTCAAGCTGTGCATTGAACATTGGCGCCAGATCGGCAGCGGCCATCACGTCGCTGAGTGGAACGTGATTGATGAATGCGGAAACTATTCCGACGGCTGGTCGGTCGCCGAATTCCTCCTGGTCTACCTGAACGATGGTTCAGAGCCATTGTTGCCCCATTGTTTCTTCAGTGAGGCTCCGGAAGACATCCTCGATCTCGACCACGTCGTTGGCGATTTCGTGAACATCGTCGTTCTAATCGCGAATAACGGCTACCAATTGGGCGACGTGATCAAGGTGACCCTCATCGGCAAGACGTTGCGTGGGCAAACGGTGAGGAAAACCTACAGCTCTGATCCACTGACATCCACCACGACGCGCCAGCTCAAAATTCCATGCCCGGTAAGCGACCTGATACCGTTGATCAAAGGTGAGGCTCGACTTAGCTATGAGCGAATTCGCTTTGGCGCGCAGAATAGAGGCTCACACCTCACGCCGGTCACTATTATCGGCACCGCCATTCCCGGCGGACTTCGCGCCCCGATTTTTCGCGAGGCTGTCGATGGAATACTGCCTGCCGATACCACCATCATCAACATCGACATCCTTAAATATGACGACCAGGACTACTTTGACCGCATCACGCTGAAGCTGTTGGGTCGCTACCCTAACGGCAAGTTTTACTACCACGAAGAATCCAAAAATGCAGGCGTAGGCAATGTGGTGTTCTCGATTATCAATGGCCCCGAGGGTGACATTGCCAAATTGGCAGGTGGCAGCCTGACTGCCTCTTATACCCGTCAGAATAGCGAGGGACCACTACCATCCCCGGACACAACAGTTAGTATCAGTGCCTCTACGGCTGTACTGCCAGAACCGCGAGTGCATGAGGCGCCACCGCCTGATTACGTGTTTGATTCGAACCAGTCCACCGGTGATGCCACCATTGAGGTCGACCCCCACAGCGACATCATCGAGGGGGATACGGTCATCCTGCATGCTGAAGGCTATGTGCCAGGTGGCAGCGCGCCGCCCCAACCCTTCTTTGTCTCAGACACTTGGAAAGACCGGCCACTGCCTTTCACGCTTAAGCGCCAGTACATCCTGCTCAATCAAAATATGAATATTTTCTACGAGCGCTCGCGTCCAGGCGTTGCACCACGCATCTCGAACACCGTGCACATGAGAGTCCTCGCTGCGCGCCATTTGCCCGCGCCTTTCGTTTATAACAGCACACCCGTGGACGACGAAAACGCGACTATCAACCCGGTCATTGCTGATAACACTGCGCAGGTGACGGTTCGCGTGCAATTTGCACCGATGTCTTCGAACGATCTCATCAAACTCGAACTGCAGGGCAACCCCGGTGCGACGCTACCGTCCATAGCACCTCAATACGGCAACCCAACTGCGGGTTTTGTCGATTTCAAATTCTCTAACAGCGTGATCGGCGACCACATTGGGAGCGTCCTGCGTCTTCAGTATCACGTCACAACCAATGGCATCACCGATGACTCAAGGGTACTGAACCTGCGCGTACTGGACTTCGATGAAGTACCCGGCGGCAATCCACTGCCGCAGCCAAGGCTCAATGGCCTGCCACCCGGCTCAAAAATAGACTTGAATGCGTTCAACACCGATTGCTGGGTGAGCCTGGCGCCCTGGACGTTAAGCCGCAAGGACCAACGGATCTGGCTCAAGCTCCATAGTGTTGGCGCAACCCCCTTGACACTGTTGAACGGCCATCTGATCGACCAGACCCAAGCCGACAACGGGATAGTGAATGAAAAGGCAATGCGCAGCTGGTTTACCGCACTGACGGATGAAAGCAAGGTGACGGTAAGTGCAGCCGTCACTTTCAATGGCGATACTAATGAACTGAACGCCAAACCCTTTCCGTCGAGCAACTACTTCATCCAAGCGCTTCGGTTCTATGATTTGACGGACTTTGAGTTATTAAGCTGGAATCAGTGGGTCAACATCGTCAGCAGTCTGGGCCTGATCAGAAACGTCAACAACAACAATTTCTGGTTTGTAAAACTCAACAATGGCAGCCCTATCACTCCCGGCGTCATTAAATCCTTTTTTATCAAAAGCGGTAAAACCTACGACTTGAGTTTCAAAATGAAGGTGGATTTGAACCCCTATCAACCCTTTGTTTACATGGAGTTCGGCACTCAGTCAGAACATTTCCTGCATAACAATCCCGGAGTATGGACCTCACACTCCCGGACCTTTGCATTGCCTGCCGGGGTTCCGTCTCAGTTCTTGCCTATACGCATCTATTTCAAGAGTGGTTTCTCAGGGGCCGAGTTTTCACTGGATGATATTTTGGTTGTGGAGCGGCCATAGACTCATTGTTCAAGACCGGTGCCGGGTGGTGACATTGCTACCCGACACCACCACTTTTGATGCAATAAAAAAGCCTCTCTACCGTCAGGAAGAGAGGCTCGCTGATTTGTTATTTTCTGGGTACACACTTTTTCAGAGTGTCATCAAAATCTTGTCCAGCCGGGCACTGCATCGGGTATTTTATCCATCGATTGATATTGACGTGGTATATACACCGATAATACCAACCGGGCGATACGCTTTTGAAATAGCCGGCGCTAGTGCAAGCTGGATCACCCCCCGGGTACTCACTCGAAATCGTCTCGGTAGGGCCGCTGGAACAAGCGGCGAGCAGTACAGCAACACCTGCCGCCAGTAATACCTTGGGGACGGTACGCATAACTTTTTTACTTGTAAGACGCTGCATGGGAATCTCCTGATAAGGAATGCCCATCCAGTTAGCCCCCAAAAAAACAAACCGCCTACTGTCAGATTTGACAGGTTGGCGGTTTGCCCGACGAACGGAGAGTCCTGCACCGGCAACGTTTAGAACGCGTAGCGCAGCCCCACATTCACCCCCAGGGGTTGCTTGATGTTCTTGCCCACGCTCCGCTCCAGGTCCGCATGCATGCTCAGGTTCTGCGACACCGACATCGCTACACCCGCTCCCAGCTTCAAGCGTGAGCCCGACAGGTCGTTGTTGAACGAGTTATCGTTGACGAACACTTTGTTGCTCTGGTCGAACTCATGGGCGACCGCAGCTTTCAAGTAGGGCTGCAGCACGCCGCCGCTGTCGAGTTGGATGTTATTGCCGGCAGTGACGCCCAACTCACCGATCACCGAACTCGAACGGTCCCCCTTGGCTTCCAGGCCGTTATCCAGTGTGTAACTCTGGGCCTGGGTGATCACCGCCGCCAATTGGCCGTAGGGCTCGACGAAATAGCCATCATCCAGCGTGATGTGACGACCGAATTCGGCCGAAGCGCCCATGGCATTTTGCGTGTAGTTGCCCTTGCTCTTCTTGCCGTCGCTCATGGCCACGTTGGACTCATTGTGGAGGCGGTTGAACTTGAGCACGCCGTCGAAGTAAAAGCCGCTTTCGCTGTCCAGCCACGTTGCATAGCCGCCCACATAGTAACTGTTGATGGTGGCCTTGCTGCCCAGGTTCAGGTCCAGGTCCGATTGGCTGTGGCCGGCCATTGCACCGATCAGCCACTGCCCATCGCCGGCCTCCAGCGGTGCATCCGCTCCCAGGGTGAAACCGCGCTGACTCTGGTTGTAACCCAGACCAGTCTTGTCGTTGGACACTTCATACTTGTTGCCATAGGCACGAGTCCACAAACCCGCGGTCTGGCCGCCGTTGAAACGCAGTTCGCCCATGCGCGTCCGCAGGTTGGTCATTTCCCCCAACAGCACACTCGGCGCCGCATTGAACAACGCCAACACTGAGTTGGTGCTCGGGCTGATGACCTTGCTATCCGGGTCCAGGTACCAATCGTGATTCTGGTTATCCGCCGTCAGGTCGTAAGAATAGGTACCGCGGTCGACCCGACCACCCACCAGGCTGAAATTCGCCACACCGTCGGCGGTGTGCACCATGTGCAGGCGCTCGTTCAACGGGTCGGCCCCCGTGGCCGCGAGCAGCAACTGATGGTGACCGGCAGACGTGCCCGTTACATTCAGGAAGTCGCCGGTCAGCGAGCCGAAATCCGCCTTCATGATGAACGTACCGCCGGTGCCGGACAGGTTGGCCACGTCCAGCTTATAGAAGGCTCCGGACTCGCCGAACTTGACGTTACCGCCATTCATCGACAATGCGTTGAGGGCCTGTTGGCCATCCACCATCACCCAGGTGGCGTCGCTGTTGACCGACAGTTTGTCGACATTGTCCAGGCGCCCGGTCAGTACCGAGCCATTGTTCAGACCCACGTTGGCGCTGCCGCCGCTGTTGACGATGTCGCCGTTCATGAAGGCGACATCCAGGTTCAGGTCCAGAGCGCTGTCTTTGCCCACCTGGATATTGCCGTCGAGCGCACTGTTATTCACGCGCATGTTGGCCGAGCCACCACCGCTCAGTTCCAGCATATTGCCGTTCTTGCCGCTCAAGGATGAACCATTGGTTACATCAATTTCGGCCATGATCGGGCTCAACACTGAGATTGCCGGGCCGCCAAGCCCCTCGACGCGTGAACCGTCCAGGGTCAAGTGAGGAGACTCAATGGCCGTCGAACTCTCACGTGCCATGACGACACCGGTTGTCGCCCCCGTGATTTCACTGTTCCTGGCAATGGCTGCGCCCCCCAACAGCCTCAGACCCTGCTGGCTGCTGCCGGTCACCTTGGAGTCATTCAACTCCAACAGACTATGGGAAGTAACGTTGGCGCCGTAAGTCGCACCGGTAATTTCACTCCTGCTGACTTGAGCGTGAGAGCCGATGGTGGTGCCTGGTTGGTGAGCAACGTTCAAGCCGCCACTGGTGTAGCTGGTCACACTCGCGTCGGTGATCGTGGCGTTCGATTCACTCAGTGCGACAGCTGCCTGGAATCTGTGCGTCGAGGTCACCGTAGCCGACTTAATGGTCAGTGTAGAGCCGTTGGTCGCCTGTATTTCTTGAACGATGGCATTGTCGTGGATGTTGAGGGCCGCATTATTCTGCGCGATATAGGCCAGCGCACCTGACCCGGGATAGACGTCAAGTTGGCCGGTGCCAACATTGCCGTCCACGGTGACAGCCGATAGCGCATGTTCACTCAAAAGATACAGTGGCCCGACAGCCATGAGTTTTATAGTTGTGAATAAACGCGAATAACGAAAATGATGGGGATTAATAGATTTCATGCTTTGTAGCCTCAGAAGTAAATACCAGTTCGAACCCGGAACCCGTATCGAATAGGTCTCCGTTTTCCACGGCGCTGAGACTAAAGAGCTGAATCCCCCGAACACGTAGGACTTTTCTTAATATCCCCTGCTTAACGGCTATAGGTTGTTGCAGTAAAAGGCCCCACCGCCTCACAAAGGCGAGTGGGGCCAAGGCAATCAGAGTGTCCCGCTACGGCGTGTTGCGCCTGGCACACAGGTAGGAGGTGTGCCAGAAGCAACCAGGTCCCAAAGCGCCCTGACCTCCATGGAATTCCCACGATCCCCTGTGGACGGCCGGAAGAGTGTCCAACGCACACCGACATAGCCCCGACCTGAGGTACCCGTATAGTCCCTGAACCAGGCGCTCAAATCCAAAGGCACGATCAAGCCCAGGTTTACATGGCTACTGTCGATATCGAAATCAGCACTTATCACCGGGGACCCGATAGGTGCGCCGAGAGGCGTTCCAGCGGGGACATAGGCGTATCGGTAGGCCTCGATCTTGACCTTATCCCCCACTTGGAGTATCGCCGGGTCCAGGACTTTGATTGGAACACCCAGCCATGGACTCCGTGAACAATTGATGAAGTAACCGGCATGTGGGTGAGATGGCAAGACTGCTGCGTTGTTGAAACTAGGATCGGCCAACCCCGCCAGATTGAAAATTTCAACCACCACATTTTGAGTCGGGGTGTGTTTGTAGTTGATCGCATCGCGGATCTTGCAATAAATCGGGAGGGCAGAGCTATTGCCAAACGATTCGATGAGCGTCCAGTCAACGGTAAAAGGCACCTGAAAACCCGCTGGCTCCGAGCCTGTGGCGGCATAGGTGGACGCGACATCTCCGTTGGGGCCATAGATCAGGTCGATGAAGTCGCCCGTTGTCAATCCCGCAGGCAACGCTAGAGTAGCCGTTGCATCAAAGCCACGATCCTTTTCAGAGATACGGTTGTCTGGACGCGGCAGAGGCCCGCCGCCCAACAGTACGGGCATGGCGAGCGTCGGATCCACAGGACCTGGGCCGGGGTTTTGGCTGTCACCTGGCTCACGCAGGTCGACATCCACTTGAACGACGACTGACGGGAAGGTGGGGCTGTCAGCGCGATCCACAAAAAGCTGAATATCAGCAGTGTAAAAACTACCACCCGTCGCAATGGCAGCATAACGGGCGGGAATATCAATCGGCCCACTGATCGAGCCGATGGATTGGTTGTAGATCTCTACCGTTCCCCACGTCACTCTCAGGAAATCCGTGGGCAAGTGGCCTGTAATGCTTTCCAGCCGTACTGTTGCACCATTGCGGGCTTCTTCTTTGTCGACCAGCGGCGCCTCCAAAACTCTGATAGCGCCGAACACCGGCGGATTGTTGAGCCTTACGCGCACATAGGCCGGATCAGAGAGGTTCGTCTGGTTTCCTGAACGATCAATTAGCCGGTAGGTATTCTCGATTGTACCGGCTCTTTCCAGGATCACTGCAGTGGGGATGATCGCCGTAATGGCGCCAGTCAAGGGGACGTCACCTTCAATGTGCGTCGTGGAGGTGCCCACATGAATACTGTACTTGTCCCCGCCCCGCCGCTCTGCAGGCTCGGGAATGGTGCATTCCAGACCCAGCTTACCCTCTAGGTATGTGGGGGTGAGTTCCGCGCCATAGTTTTCAAATTCAAGCGGGGCAGGCTGTTTATTACCATTAGGATCCCGTGCATCCACATACACTCGCCTGACGTTGTAGTTGATGACGTTTTCGCTTGCGTTAACCACAACGACTCTGATGTCCTTGAGCCCATTTTCTTTAAGCGCATCTCGAGGCCCCAAGTTGATAACCACAGGATCAGGTAGATTGACGCTGGTTTCAAAGCTCGTGATGAATTCAGGCCGGTCATTAACCAATACGGTGAGCGGCTCGAACGCATTGAAAAGCCCGCGCTCCCAAGGCCGTATTTGCAGCACCAAACCCGTCTGTTGCAGCGCCCGCGGCACTACATCACGGTGCGTATCACCCACGATAGCCTGTAACAGACCCTCGATAATTGGCGGCGGCGAAAAAGAAGGGTTCTCGATGGGGTCCTCCCAGTCCTCCAAAGGCCCTAGCTCTTGAACGCTGCTTTTGTTGATGGGTTTCTGTGTATTACTGGACATAACTCTAACTCCTGATAAGGATAGGTATCTGTCCGGGTATACAAGGCATGCTTGACCACACACCCGGCTGTCATTACTCAAGGAAACAACTGACGTTCAACTGGTATGGCTTCACAAACCTGATGATGTCTCGTTCATTGAATAGACTTTGAGAAGGTTGCATAACTGTCAAATCTGACAATTATGCAACGTTTTAATCATCCGAAAGACAAGGCGGCTGGCCAGCCAGGCGAGTCAACTTGATGTACACCAACTTGCGACCGGAATAGCCCATGCCTGCGCCAAAGGGCCTGATGACCTGGTAGCGTGCGACAGCCGAGCCATGGCGAGGCTCAGTCTGGCCCGGCGCAGGCTCTACCAGACCGGGTGCCTTGATGTACGGAACGAACGGCACCTGAAAGGTATATCCGTCACGGTGTTCATTCCCGGTCAGCGTATGCTTAAAGGTCTGGATGGTTTCAGGGATGACCGCACCGGAAAAGCCGGCGGGATGCGCATAACTGGCCCAGTGTAATTTCAGCTCATCGCCTGGGGCCAACCGGCTCTCATCCCCAGGAATCTTGACGCCCACGCCGTTAACCCACGGCCGCAAAGAGCAACTGATAAACCCGGAATCCGGGCCTGTGTCGTAGGTCACCCCGACATACTCGAGGTCTTTCAACCCCACAATCGGGATGATGTTGATTAATACCGGCGTATCCCGTGCTCGCTGCCTGTTAACGCCGTTGAAGGTCCAATAAAAGAACGGAACCAGCCCGCCCGCCAGAATCTCGATGAAGGCCCAGTCGACAAACCATTCGACTTCCTTCCCGGCCGTGTCCCCCAGTTTCACTTCATACGTCGCAATCGGTCCTGGATGGGTGCCCGCCATCAACTCCAGCAATTCACCTGGTTTCGGATTGTTGTATAGAGGGGCCACCACACGTACGCGCAGCCCTTCATCATTCACGCTCAACTGGTTGTCACCATCTTTACCTTTGACGGTCACCACCGGCAGCAAGTGGTTGGTCGGTTTCGGATTGTCAGGGCTCACATCCCCTGCCACGGTCAGGTTAACCGGAACAAACCGGGTGGCCGAAGGCCTCGCGGGCGCATTCCCCCGCTGCCAGTTGTATTCTGCTCGGATCACCCCTGGTGTGTACTCATAACCGCCACTGGCCAACACTGAATACGGAATGCGGACGGTGATAGGCCACGCCTGAATCTCGGTAATCTGGATAGAAGCCAGGGGTATACGGTCCCAGAAAGGATGCAAAAAATCCCCCGGCGCGGCGCCGTATACTTCGAGGATTTGCATGTACACGCCATCCGGTTTTTGGCGGGCGTCATCGAGGTTTATCAGGCCGTCCGCCAATTGAGGTATCTGAACAGGACGCAGCTCGACGGGCGTCGGCGTCAAATTGATCAATAGAGGGGAAGTAAGGGAAGGGCCAGACTCGCGGCCCGAGCGGTCGCGCAGATAATAGAGGCCGTTGTACTCGGCATTTTTCAACCCGCGCAGATAGTCGCCGGGAAAATGTAATTCAACAGGTCGAGTCCCGTTTTTGTGCTCTTGTGTGATCTCTGTCGTGGCAACAATGTCCAGACGGCGGCTACGTTTGCGCGCAGGTTTGTGGAAGGGCAATAGGGTCAGATAACCCTCGACAACGTCACCTAAACGGGCGTCCAACCACAGAGGAGCGATAGTGCCGACCACCTGATTTCCATTGGCTGGATCATCCAGGTATGCGTCGGTGACGCCTTCGGCATCGATCTGCGCAGAAAACCGCAACCGCGGTCCGCGCTGCCCCTGATTCGGGCCGACCCTGTCGCTGTCCAACAGGGTTATGAATGAGGCAACGCCAGGGTTGCCGCTGCTTTCTCTCAAGACCACTTCGTATTTCAGACGATGCAGCCCGCCGACATCCATAAGATACGAAGGCACCACGGCATCGACATCAGGCAGGTCGGATTCGTCATAGGGCGCCTCCAGCTTTTTGGTCTCAAACAGAGCGTCATCCCAATACCACTTGAATACCGTTATATCGCCCGGATCGAGACTATCACTGCCGGGCGGAAGTTCAGGCACCTCAACGCGCAGTCCCGTGCTTTGAAACGACACAGGTATTTTCCGGCCGTCATCGTCAGGCATCAAATCCAGTGAGTCAGGCGCCAACGGTGCGTGCAACTCCAGAATGCCGGCGTTTGTCACTCCAATGGGTTCAGGTTTTGGCATGTCTACTCTCCTCGGCAAGCCTCAGTGAGGGTTATTGGCCATCGGTTACAGAGACCAGAGAGAGGAGTTAATGCGATTGAAGCCGAAACGGATACTGTCAGAACTAACAGGTACGGTCGGGCCGAAAGTGCTTGGCTTGCGTGGAACGCACGACCAAAGCACCGTCAAACAATGACTTGCGGGAGCGGGGGAAACTTGCCCCCGCACAACCATCAGACAGGCGGCAACCGCCACTCGATCGGCGTCTCGCCATTCTGCTCAAGAAACTTGTTGGTGCGACTGAAATGCCCGCAACCCAAAAAACCGCGATACGCCGACAGTGGCGACGGGTGCACCGAGGTCAGCACCAGGTGCTTGGTGGCATCGATCAGCTTCTGCTTGCCTTGGGCATGAGCGCCCCAGAGCAAAAACACCAGGTGCGGCTGATGTTCGCTGACCACCTCGATAATCCGATCGGTAAAGAACTGCCAGCCCTTGCCCGCATGGGCGTTGGCGTTGGCGCGCTCGACGGTCATGGTGGTGTTGAGCATCAGCACGCCCTGGTCGGCCCAGCTTTGCAGGTAGCCGTGATTGGGGATGTCGATGTTCAGGTCGCGCTTGAGCTCTTTATAGATATTGACCAGTGACGGCGGCGCCGGCACACCCGGTTGCACCGAGAAGCACAGGCCGTGGGCCTGGCCGGGGCCGTGGTACGGGTCCTGGCCGAGGATCACGACTTTGACCTTATCCAACGGCGTGGAATTGAGCGCGTTGAAAATCAGCGGGCCGGGCGGGTAGATCTCTTTGCCGGCGGCATGTTCCTGGCGCAGGAACTCGCGCAGCTGGGCCATGTACGGCTGCTCGAACTGATCCCGCAGGGCGTGTTTCCAGCTGGGTTCGAGTTTGATACGGTCGTCTTCGGTCATGGTTGAATGGTCTTGTCAAAAAGAATGAGGCGAACCCTAGGAAAGCCGACCCCGCTTGTCAATTGATCTGACACACCACCGACACTTTCCTACGAAGCGATCATACTCATCCTCCAACGTATCGATTGAGGTCACGATGAACCTGCACTTCGAAGAACTGACCGGCAGCGACGGTGCCCGCATCGGTATCGCCAGCCTCGATGCTGAAACGTCCCTCAATGCGCTCTCCTTGCCGATGATCCTCGCCCTGGGCGAACGCCTGGACACTTGGGCCAAGGATCCGAACATTGTCTGCGTGCTGCTGCGCGGCAACGGCCCCAAGGCATTTTGCGCCGGTGGTGAAGTGCGCAGCCTGGTTCAGGCTTGCAGGGAACAGCCAGGCGCTGTCCCGGCCCTGGCTGCGCAGTTCTTTGCGGCGGAATACCGCCTTGATTATCGCCTGCACACCTACCCGAAACCGCTGATTTGCTGGGGCCATGGCTACGTACTGGGGGGTGGGATGGGCCTGCTGCAAAGTGCGGCGGTGCGCATCGTCACGCCGAGCAGTCGGTTGGCCATGCCAGAGATCAGCATCGGGCTGTACCCGGACGTCGGCGCCAGTTGGTTCCTGTCGCGCCTGCCAGGCAAGCTCGGGTTGTTCCTGGGCCTCACGGGTGCCCATATCAACGGGCGTGACGCGCTGGACCTGGGACTGGCCGACCGCTTCTTGCGCGACGACCAGCAAGACGAACTGCTCGACGGCCTGCTGCAACTGAACTGGCAGGAGCAAACCTCAATGCAGCTCAACAGCCTCCTCAAGGCGTTGGCCCAGGAAGCTGTCGAGCAACAACCGCAGGCACAATGGCTGCCACGCCGGGCACAGATCGACGAATGGCTGGACGTAGGCGATGTGCGCTGTGCCTGGCGGGCCTTGAGCCAACTGCGCGAACACGCTGACCCGCTGTTCAGCCGGGCCGGCAAGACGCTCAGCGAAGGCTGCCCGTTGACCGCGCACCTGGTGTGGGAACAGATCCAGCGCGGCCGGCATTTGTCCCTGGCCCAAGTGTTCCAGATGGAATACACCATAAGCCTCAATTGCTGCCGTCACCCGGAATTCAGCGAAGGCGTGCGTGCGCGGTTGATCGACAAGGACCAGACGCCCCATTGGCACTGGCCGGATATCAACGCGATTCCGGATGCGGTGGTGCAGGCGCATTTCAATAAGGCCTGGGAAGGTCGCCACCCCCTGGCCGACCTGTCCGATTACTAGCAGTTGCCCATAAAAAAGCGGCGCTTCGTGCGCCGCTTGCAATGCAGACGTGTCAACGGTGACCGCCGCGACCACCTCCATGGTCGGAACCGCGGCCGTGCCCGCCATTCCCCCAACGGTTACCGCCGCCCCAGCCTTGGTTCGGGTAAGGCCGGTAACCGGCGCGCGGTCCGTAATAACGCGGGGCCGGCTGGTAATAACGCGGCGCTGAGTAGTAGCGCGGTTGTGGCGCGTAATAGCGCGGTGCAGGGTAGTAGTCACGCCGATACGGGTACGCCGTACCACCACCGTAGTAATACACCGGCGCCGGTGATGTGTAGACCTCGGACCGATAGTAGCTCTGGCCTCCATCGTAATAAGGCACACAAGCGGAAAGGGTCAGACCGAGTAAAGCGCTGAGCAGCAGTCGTCGATACATGGCGGCCTCCTGGACCGCGGAAGAGCGCCTCCAGCGACGCGGGAGGGCGGCATTCAGCTTTCACTGAATGACGAGACATCTGACATCAAAAACGGAATCTGGTGCGTTTTCGCAACAGCTTGATACATCTGCGCCAGCTTTATCGGTTCAGTAAATTTGTCTGGCTCGCAACTTTCTCAATTGCGATGATGTCACTATGACATCGCACAAAGCCAGGGAGGCTCTAGCGTGCGCCCTTCGCTACCCTGTTCGGACCTGACCCATGAAGATTTCAACCAAACTGCTGCTCTCGTTTCTACTGTGTGCGCTGGTCACCCTAGCGGTAGGCCTGCTGGGAATCAAAGGGGTGGTTCGCCTCTCCACGGCATTGGAACTGACGTTTTCCAACAACCTGGTTTCGGTGAGCAACACGGCCGCCACCCTCAACGGCCTGGTGGCCCACAACCGCGGCCTGTACCGCTTGATGGATGCCAGCAAGGGTGACGTCTCCCCGCAGGATCGCGACCGCGTGCGCCAGGATATAGCCCAGGAACTCAAGCGCAGTCAGGCGTCCTACGCCACCTACCGCGCAACCCCGCTGGAAGATGACGAACGGGCGGCGGGCGACAAACTCGACCAGATCTGGCCCACCTACATCAGCAGTTCCGAACGCATCATGGCACTGCTCGATGGCGGCCAAGTCGACCAGGCCCGTGCCCAGCTCAACACCAGCAACAATGAACTGTTCCGCCAGGCGCGTGAGCTGATCCGCGTGATGATCGAGTCCAATAACCGCCAGATCAAGGAAGGCGCGGTCGCCGCCGATGAGCTGCGCAACAGCGCGTTGACGTGGATGATCAGCGGCATTGTGCTGGCCTTCCTCATTGCGATCATCATCGGTGTGTTGATCACCCGCCTGATCACCCGTCCCATCGCTCAAGCCGTGCAGAGCGCACAACGCATTGCCCAGGGCGACCTGACCCAGGCCATCATCACCGAGCGCACCGACGAAGCCGGGCAACTGCTGATGGCGCTGTCGGACATGCAAGGCGGCCTGAAAAGCACCCTCGTGGAAATCGCCAACGCGTCCGACCAACTTGCATCGGCGGCTGAGGAACTGAGTGCGGTCACTGATGAAAGCAGCCGCGGCCTGACCCGCCAGAACGATGAAATCCAACAAGCAGCCACCGCCGTCAACCAGATGACCGCCGCCGTGGACGAAGTGGCCAGCAACGCCGTCTCCACCTCCGAAGCCTCGCGCCAGGCCACCACCGAGGCCGAAGATGGCCGCCAGCAAGTGGAGCAGGCAGTGTCCGGCATGAGTTCGATGGTGGTCGAGATCAACGACTCCACACAATCGGTTGCAGACCTCGCCGGCCAAGTGCGAGAAATCGGCAAGGTCATCGATGTGATCCGCGGCATCGCCGACCAGACCAACCTGCTGGCCCTCAACGCGGCCATTGAAGCCGCCCGCGCGGGTGAGCAAGGACGTGGTTTCGCGGTGGTCGCCGATGAAGTGCGGGCGCTGGCCCACCGCACCCAGATATCCACGGTCGATATCGAAAAGATGATTGGTGATGTGCAGACCGGCGCCGACGATGCAGTCGCGGCAATGAACAAGAGCCTGACGTGGGCCAACAACACCCAGACCCTGGCGCAGAACGCCGGCGAAGCGCTGCAACGAATCACCGCCAGTGTAGCGAAGATCAATGAGCGTAACCTGGTGATCGCCTCGGCCTCGGAGGAGCAGGCCCAGGTGGCCCGCGAAGTGGACCGCAACTTGCTGAACATCCAGGACTTGTCCACTCAGACGGCGGCCGGCGCCCATCAGACCAACGCGTCCAGCCAGGACCTGTCGCGCCTGGCCACTTCGTTCAACGTACTGGTCAGCAAGTTCCAGCTCTAAGTAGCCTGGGCAGGGGCGGCCCTGTATCGTACAAGGCATACCGGGATTCTCCGGAACCTTGCCCGATCCAGCCTGAACCTGCCCATGACCACGCCAACCCTTTGCCCCGCCTGCGGCGCCCGCAACGACTGCTCCCTGGCTGACCCACGTACGGTCGACCAGGCGTGCTGGTGCTACAGCGTCACCATCGACCCGGCAGTCCTCCAGGCCTTGCCCGACGAATTGCGCAACAAGGCTTGCCTGTGCCCGCGTTGCGCCCAGGTCGATGAACAACTGCGTGGCGTTGAGCCGACGTAATGCGGGTCGATCGTTTCCTCAGTAACCTGCCGCGTTTCAATCGCAAGCAAGTGCGCCTGTTGCTGGTTGAGCAGCGGGTGTCGGTCGATGGCGTGGCGGTCAGCGATCCCCATCATGAGGTGCGCGCATTCAGCCGCGTATGCGTTGACGATGAGGTGCTGCAGGCGGGCAAACCGGCACGCTATTTCATGCTGCACAAGCCCCAGGGTTGCGTGAGCGCCACGGCGGATCCGCAACACCCGACGGTGCTGGATTTACTCGATGAGCCGGACAAAGATGAATTGCACATTGCCGGTCGCCTGGACTTCAACACCACCGGTCTGATGCTGATCACCAACGACGGCCAATGGTCGCGTCGCCTGACGCAGCCGCAGACCAAACTGCCCAAGGTCTACCTTGTGGAGACCGAGCAGGACATCGGGTCGGACTACGCCGCAACGTTTGCCCGCGGCCTGTATTTCGCCTTCGAAGATTTGACTACCCAACCCGCCGAACTGCTGTTGCTGGGACCGAGAACTGCGCGGCTGAGCATCATCGAAGGGCGCTATCACCAGGTGAAGCGCATGTTCGGGCACTTTGATAACAAGGTCGTCGGCCTGCATCGCGAGCGCATGGGGCCCTTGGTGCTGGATGCCGCCCTTGCACCGGGTGAGTATCGAGCACTTACCGACGACGAAATCCGAATGGTCTGATGACCGTTCAGCCGGTGATGGCAAAAAACCGCTTCACCGCCTTGCGAGGTGCCCGCTCTGCTGCTTGAATCAGGATCACCAGTTCAAATATGACTGGCGAGTCGCCTATAACCTCCAAGAAACACCTTGCCCCGCCCGCGCTTGATCCACGGGCCTTCCCGGCAAACAGCCCGCCCTAACAACACCCGTCGGCCAGCCGTCATTGGATCGACATGGGCCTCCTTTTCCAGGCGTATGCCTACCTGTCACAAAGCTCGTGCAGAGTGATCTGCGCGCCCTACCCGCTTGCCAGGAGTCTTACGACATGAGGCCAGAAATCGCTGTGTTGGATATACAGGGTCAGTATCGGGTTTACACGGAGTTCTATCGCGCGGACGCTGCTGAAAAGACCATCATCCTGGTCAACGGCTCCATGGCCACCACGGCATCCTTCGCCCAAACCGTGAAAAGCCTGTACCCGCAATTCAATGTGGTTTTGTACGACCAGCCCTATGCTGGCCGCTCCAAAATCCACAACCGTCATGAGCAGATGCTGACCAAGGAAATCGAAGGCCAGATCTTGCTTGAGCTCATCGACCACTTCGCCGCCGAACACGTACTGTCCTTTTCCTGGGGCGGTGCCGCTGCCCTGGTCGCCCTTGCCCACCGCCCTCGTCGCGTGGAAAAGGCGGTGATCAGCTCATTCTCGCCGGTGATCAACGCACCGATGCGCGACTACCTGGAACGCGGCGTCGACTACCTCGGCAACCTCGACCGCGACCGCGTCGGCCATTTGGTCAACAGCACCATCGGCAAACACCTGCCGTCATTGTTCAAGCGTTTCAACTACCGGCACGTGAGCAGTCTGGCCGAACATGAATATGGGCAGATGCACTTTCACATCAGCCATGTGCTGAACAGTGATCGCCTGTGCTACCTCAAGGCGGCCAGGCAGATCGACATTCCGGTGTTGTTTCTGAATGGTGAATGGGACGAATACACCAGCGCCCAGGACGCCAAGCTGTTTGGCCAGCACGTGGCGAACAGCAGCTTCAGCACCATTCAGGCGACGGGGCATTTCCTGGATATGGAGCACAAGGCGGCGTGCCGAGATAGTCGGGACGCAGTCGTGGGCTTCTTGAAACCGGAGCGGCAGGTCAGCCGGTTGCGCTATCAACAGGGCCAGACACAGCATGCCTTCGCACTCTGAAATACGCTCCCTTGCAGGAGCGAACTTGCTCGCGAAGAACGTCAAGGATAACGCTCGCTTCCTGGAGGAACGCGGCGCGCTTGAGTCTTTCGCGAGCAAGCTCGCTCCTACACTGGGTCAGTTCGTCCAGTGTGACACCTGTAACCCACACATTTTTGAAGAAAAACTTCAAATCCCGGCGAACATCTGGTACAAAGTCAGCCGCTCTGAGCGGGTATAGTTTAATGGTAGAACAGTAGCTTCCCAAGCTTCCGACGAGGGTTCTTATTGGACACCCCTCTTTGGTGCATAGTAAAAACGCGTAATGCGGGTATAGTTTAGTGGTAAAATGAAAGCTTCCCAAGCTTTAGTTGAGGGTTCGATTCCCTCTACCCGCTCCACCTTCTAGCCAGTGTTTCCGGGCCTTCCAGGGGATCCCCCCCAATCAGTAAGCCCCTCCAAGCCTCATGGCAACGCATCGATCCCAGCTCCCCAGTACCTCCCCTAGAGTCACCAAAATTTGGTGCACCGTCGACGCCGTCCAGAATGACGAATCGACAGATCATCGCCTTCCTCGTGCCACCCAATAAACCCCAAAAAGCTCATTTCGTACCTAGCCTGGATCGCCGACAAGCTCATCATCGTGCGCTCAAGAATGCAGTCCCGGAATGCTACCCAGGAAGACGACCCAGAACTCCCGAGAGGGAGTGAGCGGTATGGCCAGCCCTCCCCCTCAAAAATCACCTGGACGTATACAGGCCTCCAAACGACCACCAGCATCCATTCCAATGTTCAGTCGATCCCCATCTTCCGTCCGAGCTCCTGACCACGATCACGATCGCGCTCACGTTGGCGGTAACGCTTTACAAAGCTGGCTTCGATCAGCTCTTCGACTCCCAACCCAAGTCCGCAGTTTACCAACGACGCCATAGAACTATCGGTCAGTGAAAAATCATTGGGAATGAAGCCAATATTCTCCACCCTGTTCCTATCAAGTTCTGCCTCAAATGCTTTCAAGAAGTCAGCCAGCCCAGGGCGACGAGCTTCAGTTGCTGCACTTGCAGCGGAGTGATCAGCAACTGTTACTGCATTAGCCGCATTGATACCAATCTGCGCCACCACTTTAGTTATGGAAGGCCAATATTTGAGATCATACTGATAGGTCAACTTCTCCAACTTACCTTTCACGTGAGACCTGAAAAGCCCATTATCCTCAGAGGCTTCTTCAACGACATCCATAATATGGTAGTAGGTATCACTACTAAAACTGGACATCTCTTTAACCTCGGTGCGCCGCGAGAGCAACTCCGAGAGCAACTCTGAAACTTTTGCAATTCTCACATTCAACTCAGTGAGCTTCTCCCGCTCCTCGCGAGCTTCTTTGATCTTTCCAGGATTCCAGGAGTACACAGTGGTTGTGAAAACATCAAAGAATGAACTTAGCGCCCTGGGCTGTTCTGCCAGTGTGGCATGCAGCTCGACGTAGACATCAGCAAGCTCAATGGTGCGTCCCAGCAGACTCTCAATGATCCGGTTGATACTGCGCCAGGTACCGTTTTCCTCATTATATTTAAAGTCCTCACGCAATATGTTTTCACACACATCGATTGCAGTGGCACGACCTTTAACATCCATTTCAAAACCTCTATTAATTGATAAGCCGATGATAAGGTCTCAGCCGTGAGGTGTCGGTACCTATCCGAAAAAAAACCTTTCCGTCATGGGTACCCTCAGCGCGCCCCACCAAACGTCAAGCCTGAGCAGAGCATCTAGCCCAAGCATCAAGCCGAAACCAAAGCTGAAGCGGCAGATGATGAAACAACGTTCTTGTCCAAATAATCCGAAAACAACTAACAACAACCACCAAGCCCCGCAGCCCAAGCAGCTTTACTTTACACCCCAGTAAAGTTGATTAGGCGAAACATGGGTGGCGGATCGCATCTCTTTCAGTAACACTTAACCGACTCTACATAGGTAACTGATATGAACGTGGCCACTTCCTCCCCCGTCGACGACTTGCTCAACCCAGGCGAAAGCGCATCACGCCCAGTCCGGATTCTGGCGGCTGCGGGCAGGATGTTCATTGAGCACGGGTACGAAGGAACCAGCATGGAGGAGATCGCCAAGGCTGCAGCGGTGACCCGTCAGACTCTGTACAACCGCTTTCCCGATGGCAAGGAGTCGCTTTTCGTGGCGGTGGCAGAGCGGATGTGGAAAGCCTTCCCCGTCATGAACGTTGCAACAGATGAGCGCGCGCTGTCCGACCCGAGGAGGGGTCTCATGCAGATCGCCACCGAGTTCGCGTGCTTCTGGTCTGGCCCGGCAGCCGCCGACTTCCTACGCATGGTCATCATGGAAGGCAGACGATTCCCTGTGCTGGCCAGCCGATTTGACGAGGTTATCCAAGCGCCGGCAATGACCGTCATCAGCGACTACCTGGCCGAACTGGCACGCAGAGGTGCCTTGGCAGTCCAAGAGCCTGAAACTGCCGCCTGCGACTTCATGGAGATGCTCGATGGTCGGGTTCTCTGGAAACAGGTCAGAGCCAACAGCGAGCCGCTTGCCCGCGAGGAGATCGAGCAGATCGTGGAGCGCACCGTGGACGCCTTCCTGCGATCGCTCCGGCACTGAAATCCTACAGATCAGCGAAAGGCCTGCAAACACCCGAACACGCACGATCAGTCCACACAGCGCAGACCTAGAGGCCTCTAGGGCCCCGCTCCCCGAACCCTGACGCCACAGACCACAGACCTAAACTCAATCAGAAATCCCCATCCAGCAGCCCCTCCATACCTGCTGGAAGCGAATGCGCGCTACTTGGTGGAGTCAGCACGCTTTGCACTGGCAACGGCAACAGCTTGTCCTCCGGCAGCGCCTGATCATCTGTGTCGTACTTCACCTGCCGGATCCCGTGGTAGACGAGGCTGTCACTGACATACTCGATGCAAGGCCCATCGGACTCCTTGGGGCCTCTGACCATATAGCCGTTCCGAACCCTTCCCATCGAAGCGGTAGCATCGCAGGCGACGTGCGAGAACAGCACGATATTACTGCCGGCGCACTCCTGCACGGATTTGAAGATCACACCGTCAATACGGGGCTTGCAGTGGGTCGCCAGGTACTCAGCGATGACTTGAGTAGTCAGATAGTCGCGCTCTGCTCCAGGGAGCACCGGCACCGTGATTGCGTCATGCAGATACCTCAGGAAATCCCGCCGCCCCACCTTCGAATGGTATTTGGAGTCAAAGAAGCTTGGCATGGGGCCGAGATCTGCTCTTTCAAAGCGTCCGAAATCCAACACCTTGACCTCCCTGACCAACCTGAACTTGCCACTCACGACGGTGCCGCCAACCGGGGGACGGAGCTCAGCGACACAGGTCTTGCGCTCGAAGGCTCCGTAGAAGGCGGGAACACCTGCGGGGTTCATCCTCCCCTCCCCAGCTCGCTCTTTCGGGGGAGCTCCCAGATTACGCGCAGGGTTGGATGTGATCTCGGAAACACTCTCGCCGCCCATACAGGTTCGGGCGCGGAAGATCGACGGAGAGTTTTCAGGCGTGAGCAACCGCACCACGGCATTTTCATCGGACGAGGCCGAGTACTTATCCAGATCTTTGAAGATCCAGCCCAAAAACTCCTTGGCGCTATCGTTGAAGAAGCGGATTCCATGCTTCATACCTTCCTGGAACTCGCACCATTGGTGGCCGATGTCATTCAAGCTGAAACGTTGTCTGGAGTACTGAATGTCGTCACTGTAGGACGTCAGGCGCCTGCACACCGCATCAACGATGCGCTCTTGGTCTTCGCACCCAAAGATTTCGCTCACCCAATAATCGATGCCATCCCCCTCCTGATATTCGATGCGCCCTTCGCTCCACCGCCAAACGTGCTCACCTTCAGTGATATAGGTGCCAAGGATTTCATTGACCCGCTCGACGATCTCAGCGAGAGGCACACACTTGCGCTTCGAGTCGCACAGGCTGCAATGGGATGTCGTCCCATTGCGCCGAATCTGCCGACCTAGGAAGGTATCGTGCACGCACTCATAGCAAACCACCTCGGTGGGATTGCTGTACTTCAACATTTCCTCTTGCATGGTGCTGGCAATACCTGAGCCTGTTCAGTAAGACAGGCATGATGGCTGAAGTGCCACGATTGGAATACCATCCAAATAGCTCAAGGCTCAGATTGCTTAGAAATAAGCGCTGCCCTCCGAAGTGGACAGGATGCCCTCCATTGCGTCCCCAGATACCAGATCCGGACGCTGCCATAATCCGGATACTGAGCCCTCAAGGAATCGACATGCTGATCGAGCTCGACCTGAACCATAACGACGCGCAGGCGCTGTTGCACCATTGCACAGAGCACCAGCCAAGCTCTGATGATTTCCGAGAAAATACTCGCCTCAGAGAGGCCTTGGAAACGCTCGCAGAGGCAATCAATGACGCGATGAGTTCGAGGGAGGAAAGCCCGGAGTCTTCGGAAACGATTGACTCACGGTTGCTTGATGCAGCCATGGCAATCTTCGGCGACAAGAAAAGTGCGGGGGAGTGGCTATCGAAACCCTTACGAGCGTTGGGAGCGAAACGCCCGATGGATGTCCACATCGACGACGCCTTGAAGCTTCTTGCGCGCATTGAGCATGGGTTCGGTGCCTGAAAGCATTGCGAGGTTTGCAGATCACCCCGCAGGCCGATTAAGTGATTCAGGGAGGTTGCACAGGATGGCCAACAAGCCGAAGTTCTACGCTGTTGTCCACGGACGGAAACTCGGGATTTTCAATAGCTGGGAATGTGGGGCTCGCTTGTCGATTGACCGCTTTCCGGAAGCGAAACACCAGTCGTTCGCAACGCTTGAGCTCGCTGAGGAGTGGTACCGCCAGAACACCCCCACGCCAGGCTCGAACCACTCACCGGTTCTTCACTTCAGCACGCAAGCGTCCGGGCAACAGTCGATGGCCACGCCTCAACAGCCGAACTTGGACGGCGTGGTTGCCAAGGACTACGTCGTCTACCTGATCATTGATCCCGTAACGGAGGAGCCGTTCTACGTGGGGCAGACAGGCGACTTCGAAGGCCGGCAGCGAGGCCATCTTGGGAAAGCCAACCACGACTCCAAGCGCGCGGCAGCCAAGATCGCCCAGATACTCGATGACGGAATGACTCCAGCATTCAAAGTTGTGGAAACCTGCGAATCTGAAGAGGCCTCACTGGAGGCCGAGACACGCTGGATCGAGCACTGTACCGCCAGGGGTATCACGGTTTGGAACCGCACGAGGGAGCATCGCCAAATCCAGGCATTACACATGAAGCCCAGAATCGAGTTTGATCGAGTTATTGGGGACGGCCCCTTCACCCTAGGCCCCTACCCATACGACTCCAGGTTTGAGCTGAAGAGCAAGCTCAATGCCTTCCTGGCCAAGTCTGCCCAAGGTGCGATACAGCTGGGCATGGCCAGCGAGAAGCTCAGATTGATCTGGAAACTCACCCGCCAGGCAGGGGAGTGAGCGAATTTCACATCGTCAAGAACGTATCCAAGCATCAGCTTGAAGCAGTCCTCGTGTCCGGATCAACCGTGAACTTTGACTACGGCGCCGCGATCGACCGCCTCCCCTGACCAGCTGCAACCAGGTGACGAGAGCTCCCCTCCAGCACCGGATCCAACCGCGTAGAAGAAGCGCACCTGATGCACCTCAGTCATCTCCTCCAAAGACCGGATTATCCAAGCCTAGAAAGTCCGCCATCCAAGCGCGCTCCTCCTCACTGGGCTCGTAGGAATAAGCAGTCTTACCCTCAACTTGTTCAGGCAGTTCACGCCAATATCTTGGTGCAGCTACACTATCCAGGAATACTAGTTCGCAGGATACATAGCACATCCATATCCCTCCAGTCAGGAACTGAATATTTAACTGCAACGATTCCTCAGCACCAGCGTATTCACGAATGGGTGTGAACTGCTTATGCAAAGTTCCAATATGTGTAAATTCTCGACTTAATAAGCCGTAGATGTGGCCGAATGGAGGGAAGACGCGTTTGGCACTGGAAACGGCGCGCGGAGATTCAAATTTGTGCTCTTGGTACTTTTGAAAGTCTTCCGGAAATTGCATGAGATGCAGGGCTACGGCCATGGTTTCAATGGCTGAGCGCACGACCGGCCCAGGCTGCAAAACGAAGCCACCACGAAGCATGTAGGCCGCGCCAACCATGGAGTTCAGGGCATTAGAGAGGAGTTCTGCACACGCTATGCGAAGCTTATCTTTGTTGCGTTCGGCCCTGAACATCCCCGAAGCCCAGATAGCGGAGCAATGGGCAAAAAGTGCACTCATTTTTTCAAGGTCAGCACTATGTAACGCATCAAAACTTTTAGCAATTCTATCAGCGTCGCGAGTTATCTGATTAATGAGCATTGACCTACGAAACTCGTAGATCTTCTCGTTATCTGGATCAAAAACCACCGCACAAGTATCAGGATGCTTTTCCCACATAGATCATTCCTTTGTTCGTCAAGAGTCTTCAACCTGCGACGCTGATTCCTTAAATGCGCCAATCCATCTAAGCGAACCGATTCACGCAATAGGATGCGATGCTGAAGCCAATAAGAATATGATTTCGCAATCAATATCAGTAGTACCCGTCCTGTGAAGCATAGCTCGTAACCCAGGACAGTTTCCCCCGTTACCCCCTGTACGATGACTTCCATCAGGGCAGCCGAAAAAATCCGCCTCATGGTCAAGCCTGTACAACTGGCAAGCCCGTCCAGCTGACAAGACCCACAGTGTTGATCAGCAACAGAAGCGATGCTACCGTACCGACCACGGTCTTCCTGGATCGAGCGGTCGGTATGCAAAGCCTTTGCGCCTCAGGTGTTTCTCCCCTTCTTTCGCACGCACTTCGACAATTGTCAGCGGGCAGCCGACACCGTGACATTGGAGAATTGCCATGCGCGTTCCGGTCTATCCCGAAGATCTGCTCCCCCAAGCCGCCTTCAAAAGACTCGCCAAAATCATCCAGAAACGATGGCCAGGCCAATCACCCGTCCAGCTCTCTATTGCCCGAGAGACCCTGTCCAAGGGACTAGGGTATGCCAATTACCACGATCTCATGAAAGAGTCCGTCAACTGGTCTCGGGATGCAGAAACGCTTGCCCTGAGTACCACGCACACCCAGCTTGCGGCTGCGATTTTTTCGGTATTGACCTTGGCCAACGACACCTCAGTACCGCGCAGCATCCTTGACCCTTTTGTCGAGGTGCTCCCGTTGAAAGCGCTTAGCACGTTCAAGGGGGTTGCCTCACGAGGCGTGAAGGTGACCACGATCCCAATACCTGATTTAGACCAGACTGAAATCTGTCCTGTGAACACCACCGCCCCAGAGTCAGAAGTCCCGCGCTACACGTGTCCACCTATAACGCACAAGCCATCGAAGCTCCAGGCCATTTCGTTGGGACTGGATGTCTTCACTCACAGTGATGCAATCAAGCGGATCGTCGAAAACTCAGGAAGCCTTCGCGACCGGAGCCTTTTCGCATTGCTGGAGACAGGGCTTCGGGGGCACGTCATCCTTGGTGCCGAGGTTTCCCAGGTTGTCAGCTTGGAAACCCATATGCCTTCGAGCAAAGAGATATCCATTGAGGTCACAAAAGCGAAACCACCACTACTTCTTGCGAACACAGCAGTAATCGAGAAGTACATCAGGGAAGAAAATCTCTCTGCCGATGACTATCTCTTCCCGAGTGATGACCGGAAGCAACCCATGTCGACATCGCAACTGCTTCGGATTTTTCAGTCGTGGGAACGAGAAGCTCAACTCCCCCGCTCAACACTCACGCCAAGCACCTTGAGACGGGCAGCTATGGCACAACTAGCAGCGTTCACCCCACCGCATCAGCCTGGCAAGCGAATCGCCGATCAGCTGGGTCACTCTTTTAGTTCCACGACCGAACACTATTTTTCACTCACTACAACAGCCGTTAATGCGGCCTTGAAAACCAAGAAGCGTCGTACCTAAATAAGGCTGGCTACGTGCGACGCTAGGTAGCCAGGCCTTTCCCGTGGCCTTCTACACAGGCCGTCTCTGCCTTAACTCGCAAGGTTGAGGCGGTGCCGTGCTGACCTAGTGTCCTGTCTCGGAAATAAGCTGTTCACTTTTGGCGGCGTCTTGGCTGCCCGGCCAGCGTTGCCACTCCTCGCCATAGCCCTGCTATGACTCGTCGCGGCGCCTTGGCCTGACACCCAAGCCACTCGCCAAAAGAGAACGTATTTCCGAGACAGGACATTAGCGATCAAAGGTGAATCACACCGTCTTGAGTTACCTTATATTCCTGACCGAGCATACGGTGGCGAGTACTCACTCACTGGCTTGGAAGGAAAACTTTTGAGCAATGTACTTCGCCGAGCTTTCTATATAGGGAAACACCGTACTCTCGTTTATATTCAACCGATCAAGCTCTTTCAAAATACTTCTCTTGTTCGTTACCGCTATGCGGTGAAGCGTAATATCGGAAGTGCCTTCCTCATCCAACACCGCTTCATCACCGAACAGAAGGAAAGCTCCTGACTGAAATGAGATCCTGCTATTGGTGTGTTTTCCTTTGACGCACAACACGGAGCGGAGATGCCCAGGTTCCAGGCGGGGTTCAAAGAATGGCTTTTCTTCCTTGATAAAATGAAGCAACTGCTTCAATGCCCGCTGATCGTTAAAAGCATCTACGTCTTCAGAATCGAATGTGATTGAGTCCCTGACGCCTTTCGACAAACGAGACAGGTTAGCAATACAACTCGCCGTATCAGAATCGAAGTATTTGATATAACCAGGATCCATGGAGAGCACGATAACCTCTCCAGCATCATCTAAGTGGCTCTTACAGCAGAAGTACAACCCGATCAATGGGTTCGATGTGATATCGAGTAATCGTGTCGGCAGCGAGTAATGCTGCATCCGCACCAGGCGATCCAAGGTATAGATATCGCCACTGAAATCCAGGGAGTTGGAAACCAGAAGTTCCCGATACATCCTATCTTCAGCATCTCGGTATACGAAGTTACCATCTTGATCCCTGCGAAAAATCGAGGGTTCCAAGCGATACTTTTTGCTGTTCGAGTGCCCTCGATAAAAAACCTCGCGACGGCCATGGTTTAGTCGAAAAACATGTTCAATGAAGGCACCGACGCTGTCAGCTTGGGTTTCCGGTGGCGAGGTGGCAGGAAGATCTTCCTTGGTGACTTTCGAGCCAACCATCCCTTCCGGCAAAATACCTGCGCGATGAAGAATGGCAAAAAGGTCTTCATCCTTGACCGCCCAGTGCGTGCGATTGATCTCCCAATCCCGAATATCAAGAGCGGCTTGATGAGGTTTGATCTGCGCAAATTCAATGGGTGCAATTCGCTCATCAATGATCGGTCGAGCAAACAAAATTTTGCCGTCTCTACGAAGCCTTACCTCAACCTTCCCCACTCTCATGGTGTGTTGCGTACCCTCGTACGCGAACAGACAGGGGAGCTCCATCAGTGCTTGAAGCTGTGGCTCTTTGAGCTCTTTGAAACTTGCAGCAATATCATCGTTCGTGTACTCCAGAAAGCGGCTCTTATCATATTCATAGCCGCTTTCCCATGCCCCCTCGCGAGACGTCACTAGAAAATTATACACAACCCTTACCCCCTTCCTTGGTTAGTGCCAATATATGCCAAGACCGACGCCTTCACTGTTACGATTGAAACTCACATCACCAGCCGATTCAAGCATGCTCCCCCATCATTTTCTCATAGTGCTCTTCAAAACCAGTCCTAACAAAAACCTCCCTGAATCGATCAACGTAATGCGATGGCACAATCTCACCAAAATCAGTCAAATTGACTGCGTCGGAATGAGACTCGCGGTTCACGTATCGATAGAGGGCTTTGAATTCTGCATCCTCGTCAGACAGTGCCATAAGTGCTGCCTGGAGCTCATCCTGCCGATGTACGAAGGTGAAGTAGTACTCTAGAATATTTCGCATCATGTTAGGAATAACGCTAGAAGAAGTGCGACCTGCTTGAGCATCTTTGATGGCCTGCCAGAATGATTGATAGTCATTCTGTACGTCACTGGCCTTCATCGGTGTGATCATGCTGTGGGCTGCCTTGGTGATCCGGAACAACGAGTATTCGTCGGACTTCCTGAGGTGCTTGAGCATTTCATGAAAGAAGAACAAATTGTGCGTCAGGATGAATACTTGTTTAAAGCGTTCCTTGGGGCTCAGCACTCGCCTATGGATCATTGTGGCGATGTCGTAAATATAGTTGTGAGAGAGGCTTGATATAGGATCGTCAATGACAATGATCCGCTCACTTTTGAGTTTGCCACTTTTTTCGTCGAGCTCGCCATTACAGACTTCCAGGAAGTACAGGAATGAAATCAGGGTCTTCTCACCCTCGCTGAGCGTCTTGAATACCCCAGCCTGCTGATCAGGCCGCTGCAGACGGTAGCGCGGCAACTCCCCCTCCTCCCTGACCACCACAAAGCCGTTCAGGCCCAATGCGGTAAGTGACGAGTTAATGCTGCCAATGGATTGGTCAATATTCGTGATCTTGGCTTTACTCTCGGCGATGACATATTGGTGAGCTTGTGACTTGAGACGGATCTCATCCGCCAGCTTGCGTTTCGCTTCCTTCTTGACCCCAAGCTCCTCGTGCACCTGCCTGGCCGATGCGATGGCAGCATCACAACTGGATCTGAAGCAGACCCAAAAGCGCGTCTTGATTTTCTCCAGGTGATTTTTCTTGTCTTTCACCTTGAGATTGAAAGCATCAATTTTCATTTGACCTTCAGCAATCAAATCGGTGAGATCATCAATGATCAACCCGGTAGACTCTAGTGCCACAACCATTGAAGGACTGGCTACTTTGGCATCCAGCTTTTGGGTATTCCGCGAAAGGAGAGCATCGAGTTTCGTAATCAGCCGCTGATATTCAGACGCGTCGTATTCGGGACGTTTGAACTGAGTTCTCAAGCGAGTGACGCCGCCTTCGTACCGCGTTTTCAGGGCCTTCAATTGGGTGATGCGCTGCTCATACGTCTTGTCGAACACCTTCTGGATTTCTTCGTAAAATCCAGATGGCAGGGTTTGCTGACAAAACGGGCACTCCTCTTGCTGCGGGTACTGCAAACCTTGCTTGACTCAATCGGAGTTTCCCAGGTCGGTGATCAACGCGGAAAGATAGGAGTCGCCGGAGCCGGCAATGGCCTCCGACAGCAGAGAGCTGGCCTCAACGTCTGCTTCGGCAAACCTCATTGTGGGTATCGCCGGCAACTCAGCATCACTGGCTGATTGCAGCTGTTCCGCCTCCACCGCCAGCGCTGAGAAATCATCCGGCGACGGCACAAGAGACAGGGTGCGTAGCTTTTCTCCAAGCCGATCCTTCGTGTTGAGAGAAGCGAAGCAGTACCGCAGAGGCCCGGTATCGAACGGTCTCTTGAGGGCCCATAGCTGATCGAGCAAATCCGCTTTATTGGATTTCTGGGATTCCCCGAACCCATTGCCCGCTGCCACCTCGGCCTGATGTTCAACCAGTAGCTTTTTGAGTGCCTCTTCAGCCGCAAGCAGCTTTTTTTCGGCCTCAATATTTCCTTCATTGAGCGTGAAGATGCCGGGCTGCGAGCTTGCGTGAAAATTGGTCTCCATGAACGTGTGGTTGTAGACCATCACTTCACGTTCCGCCGAGACAGGCTGGGTCTTGCACTGGTGGTAGAGGAGGTCAGAAGGATCTTGAAGATAGTTGCCGATCGTGGTCTTACCCGTTCCATTGTGCCCATAGAACATGTTCACTTTCGTGAGTGGGCCGATCTGGGAGTTTTGCTCGGGGGGGTAGCTCGAAACGCCGCGCAATATCAAATTCTTTATCACGATGCTGTCCTTAGCTGCTGAAGGCCACTACTCGTTATCCTATTACCGTCGTGCGTAAGAGGAAAGACTACTTTCGAGGCCTGTTTAGGTGTTTGCCCCCAGCCAACCTTCGCCTCGACGACACGTCAATCGTGACCTGTTCAACCCACAGTTTGCCGACGTCTCCGCTGATGCCAGCCAGGCGCATGGCTCTCAACAGATCGCCTTTGACCAGGCAGCTACCTGAATGGCTGAGGGGACAACTGGCAGTCCCAGCATGCCCTCAACGAAACGGCTCAGCCAAGCCCATACAATCCTGATCCAAGGTATCATTTCTGACCTCACGGGCAGTCGCCCCACGTTGATCAAGGCGCCCGAGCATACCCTGCACGTGTCAGCTTCATCACAAGGAACGGATTGATTTGATCGAAATACTGAAGGCTAAAATCGGGTTGCTGCATGGGGCAGAGCTCGAAAAATTCGTGGGCCGGCTGCTACCCACCGTCTCAAGCGATTATGAGAACCTCTCAGACACCTTGAATCTCTCAGGGCGAGTGACTCAAGGCCCTGCTGACCTGCTGTCTTACATCAAGGCCAACGGCAGGTATATCGCCGTACTATGCACAGGACAAAATACTGGAACACAGGCAAAAGTGTTGGCGGACATCGAGAAACTCACGCGCGAAGACTGCCACATCCGCGACAAGATCGACCAGGTCGTCATATGCATATCCGCCGTCGTTGGCACTGAGGAGGAAATCTATCGCAGTGCGTGTGCTAGCCACGGCTGGGCTTCAACGATCTACCCTCTAAGTCAGCTGGCTCACCTTGCCAATGAAAGCCCTGAAGTCACTCAAATAACGTGCGCGGTGGAGATTGCTGAGATTAGAAAGCTACTGGATGCCGAGCGACATCAGGCCAGCAGTGCAAATACGGCCAGGTTGGCGAAACGCTTCTATGACTGCGGTACCAGAGTCAGCGCCCTAAGAGCGAGCCTTGCCATGTCGCCAAGCCGATTCATCGATCTGATCGATTACGACAGCGAGCAACGACTGGCGTATCTGGAGTCCGGTACGATCCAGATGAATGACATTGAAATCGCAAGCGCTTGTAATACGACAGGTGTTAGCGATGAGTGGCTGACTCATGGCGAGAGGGGCATGTTTGCGATCGAGTCCATCTCAACCTACCACTGGGAGCAAATGCAGTGGTTGAGGAATGCATCACCCGCGTCGGTACATGTGCTCATCAACGGCACGACGCAACAGCTTGTGATACTTGCACACCTGCATTCGAAAAAATGGAAGATCTACAGCATCGCCTTTGATCTTAATTTTGCTGCCTGGTGGGGAGACCATCACCAGATCCCCGAAGTCTACGACATGCTTAAGCAGTTGGCTGACGACTACCGAGGGCGGATTTTTGGAAGGGTGATAGGCCCCGAAGAATATGCCAACATTCTATCTGGGCAAACACACCCTGCACTGTTCATGCAGAAAACAACGGGTGGGGGCGCGCATTGGTTCGACGACATTTTTGACTACAAACACAAATATCCGATCGCGGAGAATTACGAAGGCTGGTACGGCACTTGGTTCACCTCCGTCCAAGATTTTTTCAAACGTTATGACACCAAGATTGAGCCCATTAGAGCGGCGGCTCAGGAGAATACCTGAGCCGCTTTAACGCCCCGGCAAGGGTTGGTCATGCTGCCTAAGACTGCAGCATGGCCACCACACCTCTCATAACGCCGCCATTCGCGATGCTACCCAGCCAGGACTGCGAAGTGGTACCTGCAGCAATACCGGGCTACCCCATCCAACACCGCCACCGTTGGATGAGACGGTAACAAACTCAGGCGAAGTGACCCGCTCAAAAAAATCTGGGAAGCGAGATGGTTTGTAGTCAAAGCCTAAGCAGGGCCTATCGGCCCTAAATGCCCCCCCCTAACAACCCTAGCCTCGCCTACCGGCGAGGCAGCCAAGAACCCCAAAACCCCAAAAATCAAAACCGGAAAGCTGCGCCATCACCCGTCTTCTGATCGGGCATAAGTAGCGGTGCCTCCACCGTCAAAAAATCTTTTGCTCTCAAATACAGAAACTCCGTCTCGTTTAAAAATCTTCAAGGGGTAGCGATTTCAAAAGCGTGACACGAATCACAAAAAGCCCGATATCTCTGATATTTTTGGTTAAAAAACAACCAGACGGCCTGGAGCTAGGGACTTCCCTACCGGAGTAGCCATGGCGCATAAAATGGGTGCCGGCGTGCATCGCTCAAGGCTCATTTCACCGAATGGGGAGTCGGTGACCTTTCAGGTAGAAAACACGCCAGCCTGTGTGGTATTGATTCATCGTGCTCTGATTGAGGCATGGATTGACGCCGCGATGTGACCTTTCCTCAGGGAAGCAATTTGCGATATCAATAATTTTCGATGTGCATACTAAGGATGGAATAATGTCTATTGGTGAGATGGGTGTTCTGGAAAATGGAAACCTTCGAATAAACTCAAGTGATCACGGGCCTGTTACGCTCACTCGCTGGACGATCCAGCCGCTGAGCCTTGATGACTTAAATCGTTACAGAAATAACCAATCTATCGAGATCCTATTCACAGATCTTAGCGTTTTGGAAGACGGCCACATTACTGAAATCAAAGTAACCAGCCAGATTCCCGACCTGCTTCAGTCATACTGCTTGGTGAAGGGAGGGTGGTTGCCACCTGGTTTCGGAATGCTGAATCGCTTTATATTTGCCGATCGAAACTTCATAAGCAGGATAGGCAATTACTTCGAAAATAATCTAGCAAAGAAAGAAAGCCTCGCTGGATGGTTCGATGATTTAAGGCACTTCAATCTTAGCATCGATCTACTTCCATATGCGATGGAGGCGAACACGCAGCAATTCCCTTCAAAAGAAGAAATTGCAAGCCAGGTTAAAGAGGCCAGAGAAAAGCTTCAGCAGGCGGCGCCTGGCGTTCGTATTACACAGTATCCCGAACCTGTCGAGGATTACACTTGGCGGCTTATGGATCACATGCGACCAAGCATTGAAAACCGTATGGCCTTTCTCATCGAGGTAGCGCCTCACGTCAAACCCTGCATCGCTACTGATAAAGTTTTGGAGCGCTGGAAAAACATTGCAGCGATAGCAGAAAAGTATGATTTGAAAACGGATATCGTGACAATTCTAGCGCTGATTGGCGTATCTGCCCCGAAGAAGGACTCACCAGGCCTAGGCGTACTCAAGATCACTGATCCGTATTTGGAAAAGTCAGCTTACAACGCCTGCCTAGACATCGCCATCATGGAAGTGTTTTTGAACCTACAGAAAAAAGACCCTGCAGGGCGCTATGCAATCATCACCAAAGATGCGCCTCTTGCTCGCTTTGGTGGCATTTTAAGTTCATTGACGTATGGCAAGTCAGAGAATGGTATCTTGAATATCACCACAAGCATTCCTGATGATCTCATTGAAAATAAGGATCCCGTGCTTCGCGCGGAATTTACAAGACTGCTTAGCGGCAAAGCCTAAGCGCCAAAACAGGAACGCCCGAGCAAATCGGGCGTTCCTTGTGCGCTGCCATTCAAGATTCCCTTCGAGAAGAAATGCCGAGGCCGAAGGTGCGGCAGGCGACGATGGTACGAAAACCCACTCACAATACCTGGACGAGCATTACTGAGTCGCGATGTCAGCAGCCAAAGAAACTAGCGAACTACAATGCCATAGTCAGAAAAGTCACGGAGAATTCTTTTCCGGCTAAGCATCGCTGGCAGCTTGAACGTATTCCGATATCCATACCAGAATCCCATAGGAATGAGTATCAGCCCCACCCCATAAGTCGCCGTCGCAGCGATAACGCCCATTGGGATTGCCGCAATCGTCATTAAAATACCTTTCATAACTGTTGACCTGGCGATCAACTGCAGATCACTAAGGTCATATTCAACCTTTCCGCTAGCATTCTCGAATGCGATAACCACAATTGATTTCTTGGAAACATGCTTGTAAAACCATGTGCGTGGCACATTCATTGCCATCGCGCCATGTTGCCTCAAGTATTTCGGCATTACTACCTGCTTGAAGTAAAACGTCTGACCTTGTTCATCCTCAAGCCTAACCCGGCCATACAGTGCATCCAGGTCACCCGAGCCCTGCACATCATAGTTCTTCACTACTACTTTAATTTTCTTGAGGTCAGACATGGAACGTCCTTAATTCACTTGAACACAGGCCACCTACCCCACCGTTTTTTTGGCAGGAAAGGAAGCACTCTCAAAACTGATCATTTGCAGTTGCTAGAATGCCAGCAGCGCTTGTCGAACTCAAGCACGCACATATAGCTTGCACTTAAAACATTGAGCCACTCAGTTCACTGACAATAACAAAGTAGTCCGCACCACTTACACTTCGCATTAATTTGAATCCGCACCTGCGCTCAACCTCCTGCAGAGGGGGAGTTACTACAGTCATAGCATTTTCATTAACGCCCGACAAATCGTGAAAAACACTTGCCGCAAAGCGATCTCCTACCCTGGCCGCCCCGACCAAGTAGGCATCTACAGTCACACCCCAATCCAGATTTCGCGCCTGTACAACCTCGGTGGGAACAGTTTGATTAGGAGCCGAGCCACCTTCTTTGCCCCTGAACTCATACTTCAACACTGAACTCGACATCAGATCTCAATCTCAAAAAACGGATCGAAACCCGTAGGCTCATTTGGATAGCCTCGCGGATTTGAAATCAATCGGCAGCCGGCAAGTGTTACATCGACGGCATGGTGAGTGTGGCCGAATACCCATATGTCACTTTTCTCGATCAGGCTTGCCCACTCGTTGGTATAAGCGGCATTGAGATGCCCTTCATTTTGAGTTCCGGCCACAACCGAGGACGGGCAATGATGGGTCACGACAACCGTCTTGCCCTCATAGGGTTGATTCAATTGCTCAGTCAGCCACGCCTTGGCCAGCTGATTTCGGCTGACCAGATCATCTGGACGGATGCGACGGTAGTTACTATCTGTCCTGATCTGTTTGAAATCTGTCATCCACTCTCTCGCCATGTTGCTAGCGGCAACCTGGTCGCCAGTGCTCGTGAAGTCTGTCCAGCTCATCGTGCCAAGCACCCTGACGCCAGCCAACTCCAAGATCTGGTTTTCCAGAACATGCACGTGCGCCGCAGCGGCATCCCGCATCTTCTGCAGCGTGCGATCGAGATGACCGCCGTACAGCTCGTGATTACCCATGACGTAGGCGACCTTGCATTCGAACGACTCATTGGCCCACTGGACACCGCGAGTCTTTTTGTCGACGTCTCCAGCCAATATCACCAGGTCAACGCCTGAACAATCGGGGGGATTCCAAGGGTGAAATTCACTATGCAGGTCTGAGTAGATCCTGACTTTCAAACCTTCACCCTCCATAGGGTTTGCAACGACATAGCATAAGCAACTGACGATTTAACGGTTTATTGAACGCCGCTCCCACGCTGTCTTCCAAGGAAGCAAAGGCTTGGAGGGGTGCCAAGCTAATGACACCTCTCACAAGCCATCCATGACGTGGACGGCATAAGGCATCCACAGCGACGCGCATGATCGGTTTTATACACTATATGCTGTGTAACTGTACACCGCGCCGTGGCTACATCCTCAGTTTTAAGGGGATCTGTGTTGATAAGGCCGGCGCTTGCAGCAGTTATACGGACAGTCCGAGGAAGCTTGGGTCTGACCCAGGAAGGGCTGGGCCATGCTATCTCGCGCACCTACGCAGCGAAGATCGAGAATGCGGTCAGCTCCCCTACCCTCGACAAGTTCACAGAGCTCGCCGCCGCCCTCAACCTGAGCCCGGTTGCTTTGCTCTCCCTTGTCATTGCGACACGAGACAATGTCCCCACCTCGACCGTGCTGACAGAAGCAGCAGACCAACTGAAGGCGATAGAAGCGAAGATCAGCCCGAGCGATATCGCAGCGCAGTTGACCGGTAAAGAGATTGTGAAGCGCCCCGCCGCGCGCCCAGCCGATCCTCTGAAACTGCAGCAAGTGCTTGAGAGCAAGAATGCTGGGCTGACGAAAGCCGAAACCGCCAGGCAGCTTGGGATGAGCCGCTCGACGGTAGGCTTTCTATGGGATCGCTCCCCTACCACCGAAAACTAGGGGAATGTTGCTCAGGGCAATCAGGTATCCTTACCCCGTTTTGTAGCTTCGGTTATCGGTGGCCCAATATTTGGCGCACCGCTTTGGTGTTCACGAGCTTCAGCAGCCCAATGCCGAGAGTTGCTCATTGGGCTCTATCGCTCCTTGTTTGAATGGTATTCCCCGCTAACGATGCCTTGATCCGGGCCTTCCAGAATCTAGCCTACGGACGGTGTAAACCGAAAAAATGACCTGTAAACCATCTAGGTTAACAAGTCATTTTCTGGGTTTACAGGTCGAGTTCGTTAGACTCGATTTGCGTCCAAACTGGGTCGCCAGCACTCACCAAATTTGGCTACCGCCCCGCTCACCTAGCGAACTTCTCAAGCGTATTGGGTACCTGCTTAATCGGTGCGGGCAATCGTCGGTTTACTCAATTTTGCCGATAGCCGGCCAATTGCTATTAGTGGTAGCGTTGCGTTATCAGCAGGCTCCGTATTTGTCACCTAGGTTGATCAATCGGATGCCCATTTCTGGAAATTACTCGCGATACAGGGATGTCATGGTGCGTATTACTAGCCCATCCAACAAAGGTGGGCCCGCTGCGAGGCAAGGCTTCAAGTATCAAGACCATGTAGCCGTCAGCTTCATTTTCAAGATGCTGCGCGATAGCAGTTACTCCCAAGTAGAGTGCGAGACCGCCGACGATATCGTGGCCGTATTTCAGTGCGCTGGGGAGCTCGTCAACGAGTACATTCAGGTCAAGACGACTGAGGGTGACCACAAATGGAATATGGAAGAGGTGACCAAGCTGGATGGCACCAAAGCCAACTCTTCCTTGCTCCATAAATCGCTGAATTGCGATGTTCGTTCTGGCCCTGCCCGCTTCCGAATTGTGACCCAGCGCGACGTCGCAAAGATTCTCAACGGCTTCAAAACCGAGCTGGATAAGCGGAATCTGCCTGACACCACCACGGCCCGAGGCAAGGCCCTGCTCAAGAAGTTCAAGACATTCAGTTCCCCACAAAATCGGAGTTTTGCCTACTGGGCAGAGAACTGCGTCTGGCAGGTCTACGGGGATGTGGAGGCACTAGAAGCGGTCAACATCAAGGCCCTCTCCAAGCTTGCTGAGGATTTCGGGAACCGTCCCAACAATACCCAGATGCAGGCTATTTACGATGAGTTCTTGGAGATGGCTGACAAGGCTGCCACGGCCAACGTGAAAACAGCAGCATCGACGAAGATCATTCTGCGGGCTCCGGCTCTGGCCCACCTCACGCAGCTACTAGAGGCCGCAGATGACCAGTCAACGGCTACAGCCAAACCCTACAAAAAACGTCCAGATCCCTTCCTGGTCGAGTTTCACGCAAGCACCGATGAAGGCCTGCTGCACACATTTTCCGGCTTCGACGTTCGCTACGCGCTGAAGGCATGGCGGCACGATGGTTTTGCTAAACACCTGGTCGAATGGCTCCCAGAATTCTCACTCAAGGCGAGCGAGATCGTGAACATCCTCGCGCACAATGCCGAGGCCATGCTCGCTCGTTCCATCAATGCCTTCAGCGACAGCGAGCTGCCTCGCGATAGGCTGGTCGCCGAACTGATCCTCCACGCCATCCTGCGCAGCCGCCAAAACAGCGAGCCCGTGGCATGCAAGGTTTTCTATAAATCCGGTGGCAAGCTCTCCGAATTTGGCAACGCCCACATCGTCCAGATACCTGGCCAGGACGATCAGCTATGGCTAGGGCTCGCGCGCCTGATTGAAGCAGGCAACATGGACGCGACGTTGGCCCAGATCTGCGGCGTCTTGGACGCTACCATTTCGGAAACGGTACTGTCGTCAGAACGCGAAATCATCATCAACCTGCGCGAGCCTCTTCACCATCAACCGAAAGCGGACGCCTTCAACCAGGCACTGCATCGAAACTCGCCAGTCGATGACATGCTGAACGTCCTCTGCTTCCCTATCCTGTTGACCTACAACAGTCACGCACTCTCATCAGGCTGGCTAGCTGATTACGTGAACCACCTCAGAAAAGAGATCGAAGCCCACTTCAGCACCTTCACCACCCAGTTGCCAGAGAACATCAAGCAAGTGAAGGTCATGGTGTTCCTCGTGCCAATGGAGAGCACCGAGAAGCTGACCAATGCCTTCAATGCTCGCTGCAAAACACTGGAAAACTTGCAGGTATGACCTCGGGCGTGCGGTCAATTTGCACAGCTGAAAACACTACAGGATGAAGGTATTCCGAGCTGGCCAAGCCAACTTCGGCGATCTCAAGGAACGATGCGGTAATGAACTACGAAACGATCAAGAACAGTCTGGCCAACCTCAGTGATGAGGGAGCTTCAACAGTCGATGTGCTGCTCGCCATCAATACCATCGTCAACCGAAGCAACTCCGATTGGGAAGGACGCGACCTGGTGATCCGGGCGCTCGACAAATTCGCACTCTTTGACGCAGTTGAGCAATCGCTCCTGCTCAACATGGTGCGAGCTGTTGGGCTCTTTCCTTACATCACGCCCCACCTGAGCAACATGGCCCTGTCTGACCGCTTGGCTTACGAGGCTCACAGGGTTGAAGGTGTAGAGCCTGGCATGGTGTTTCATCACCTTCAGGCACACGTTTTCAGCTTGATCATGCAGGGTCAAAACGTCGTCCTGAGCGCCTCCACCAGTGTCGGCAAGAGCCTGGTCATCGACGCGGTACTTGCCCAGCGACGGTTCAAAAAGGTGGTGGTGATCGTTCCCACCATTGCGTTAATCGACGAAACCCGACGCCGCTTGGTCAAGCGCTTCCGGGACTTCAACCTGATCACGCATCCCAGCCAGGAAGCTGTGCCAGACGCCACTAACGTGTACTTGCTGACGCAGGAGCGAGTCATCCAGCGCCCAGACTTGGATGATGTGGGATTCTTCATCCTGGACGAATTTTACAAAATCGATTTGGCGAGTGATAAGGATGGAAGCACACGCGCCGTCGATCTGAGCTTGGCGTTCCACAAGCTCGCAAAGACCGGTGCACAGTTTTACATGCTAGGGCCGCACATTCAGAAGATCTCTGGGTTGGACGGTTACGAGTACCATTTCATCCCGTCCGACTACAGCACCGTCGCGGTCGATATCCAGAATTTCAATCTGGGCATGCGCTCTGAACAGCGCACACAAAAGCTCCTGGAGCTGGTCAGGACGCTGGAGTCCCCTACCCTGATCTACTGTCAGGCGCCCGCAAGCGCAAACAGAGTCGCTGAGTATTTGATCCAAGATGCCGGGTTGGCCCCGGTGCCGGAGACGCAAGAAATCGCTGCCTGGATCTCCAAGCATTACCACCCGGAATGGAACGTTGCCAGGGCGATAGCCCTGGGCATCGGGATACACCATGGCGGGGTGCCTCGCGCGCTGCAGCAGTACATCGTCAAGCTATTCAACGATGGCGTTATCAAGCGAATCATTTGCACATCCACGATGATCGAGGGCGTCAATACGTCGGCTGAAAACGTCATTATTTATGACCGCCGCCTCAAAACGTCCACGCTCGACTACTTCACCTACAAGAACATTTCCGGGCGTGCTGGCCGCATGAACAAATACTTCATCGGCAAGGTGTTCATGCTCGAAGCCCCGCCCGTTGAGCAGGGATTGACCGTCGAGTACCCCATCGGCCATCAGGATGAGACTTCACCTATCGGCCTGTTGATGCAACTAGAAAACGAATACCTCACGGACATCTCGCGAGGCCGGCTCCAGGAAGCGTATGCCAACGAGGTGCTGTCACCCGCGACCTTAATCGAAAACCGCCACATTCCTATCGAGCGGCAGGTCAAGGTCGCGAAAACGATCATAGGTGAGCTTCCAGACAACCACGAATTGTTAAGCTGGAAAGGCATCCCTGAGCCTGACCAGCTGAACTACTTGTGTGAGCTGGTCTACAGCCTGGAAGGTGAGAACCTGATGGAGTACCAGATCGCGTCCAGCTCTCAGTTAGCCTGGCACATCAACGAGCTCCGAAATCAGAAAAACCTGCCGGCCTACCTGAGCGAAGCGGTGGAAAATCGGTGGGTGAATGTATCAGCGAGCGAAGCTATTAACCTGCGCCTGAAATTCATTAGAAACATGGTGTGCTTCAGGTTGCCTCGGGACATCATGGCCATTCACAAAATCCAGGTCGACGTACTGGAGCAAGAGGGGTACGAACCTGGAGACTTCAGCTTCTTCGCTGAGCAACTGGAAAATATGTTCCTTGATCCCCTGCTCACCGCACTCGACGAATACGGAATTCCTACCCAGATCTCGACCAAGATCAAGCACCTGATCTTGCCATCAGAGCACCTGAACGACTTGCTGGCAAAACTGCGGTTGCTTGCCCCTCGGGTGGAGCGCCTCCAGCTCACCAGCTTTGAGAAAGATGTGATGCAATGGGCGGTCGCTGAGATGTGATGGTGGACGGGCGAGAACGGATGCTGGGAGGCTTATCGGGATTCAGGCCTTCCACCAATTGACGAGTCTGCCAGCAACCCTGCAGAGAGGAACGAAAATGCCAAACCCACTGGTCATCAAAGGTCAGCGTTTTTCATCCCAAATTGAGGCGGAGCGCTTTTTTTACGCCATGCGTGACAGAAACCTCGTCAGCGGTGGAGATATCAAAGGCTCCACTGAATTCGATTTGCTCGAAGAGCTGTACGTCCGGTATTGCCAGGCCACCAACTGGCCAACGCCAGGAAATCCTGTTGCGTTTTACGCGCGCAATATCGCGCGTGGGAGCGGCCCAAATGGTGGCACCACGCAGGGGTTCGTCGTGAAGTTCAGTGATGGGAGCGAGCAGGAGTTTTCCGTAAAGAAAGCAGTTAAGGCCTCGGCAACGTAATTACTCCTCCACCTCAACGAATGTCCTTCTGGCCATCTCAAGACAAGACTATCGACCCATGACGTATGCACTGATCGACAATGCCACACTCACAGCCGTCCAGCGCGCCACCGGGGCGGTAGCAGTCAAGACCAGCGACACGATCAACGGGGATCTGTGTGCTTTGGAGAACTTTCTGCAAGGCAATCTCTTCTACGATGATCTTCTCTGCATAGACAACTACAAGCCTGAGCATAGAGACAGTCGGAAACAGCAATTTCCTTACCTTCGGTTCTTGGCGCCCACTGAATTTGGTCTTGAGGAGGTGGATGCGGTCGCGCAAAAGGAAGCGGCATCAATCCGTCCCGAAATTCGGGGGGGAGAATTTGTGGATGAGGACTTCAGCGCCCTATTGGAGCAATTAAAAATGAACATGGTGTGCACCTGGGATCAAGCCTCCAGCGTGTATTACCTGACCATGAGGATGTTGGGCTACCGTGGCTCTGAGGAATACAGCAAGTACAGCGCTTTAAGTGCAGCTATTTTCGCAGAGTTGAGTGATGCAGGCGAAACGCGCGGGCGCTGGTCGAAGGACGTCAAGCTTGTAAGCTCGGATGGTCACGTGTTCAGTAAGTCAGAGTTCTCAGAAAGCAGCCGGGGCGACTATGGTGGCCCCACAAGGCAGTTGGAGATGTTCGTAGCCTCCCTAAATTGGCTCGCCTATAAATCCATTTATTACTCGACTGCCGCCAAACACTTGAAAGCTGACTCATTCATCCACCCCATCCGGCACGCTTATCAGGTGCACTGGATGAAAAAAGTCGGCGCCTTTGGCCATGATTTCACCGCCCGACTCCTGGCCAACCTCGCGGACAAGACAAGAACGAGCATTTCGGAAATCCAATCACACGGAGCAACCCAAACTGTTGCATTGGATCTGCCCTTGTTCTCGGCGTGGCTAACTCAATCTACTGGTAGCGTCTCCAATGCCATTGAGGCTGCCAGACAGCTCCGCAACGAAGGTCATTTCGTCACCATGCGTGAAACGCTCAAAGCCATTCGCATTGCGTTCGACGAGCAGGGCATTGCGAGCGGCAACAAGCGCGTTACGAAGCTCATGGACGACGTCGACAAGATTTGCGGCGACCTTAGACGTAGCTACGGTGTACGGTCTACTCAGGGCATTCAGGGCAGCTTTCTCATTAAAACGGCAAGCTCAGTCACCAGCCTATTCGGGATTTCACTACCTGACCGCGATTTCGCTCTCTCGACACCTGAGTTCATGAAAACAGAATCGACCAAAGCCTTCACAACCGTCGTGAAGGACATAACCAAGGAGCTCACCGCAATGGAGCGCCTAGGTGGTATGCGAGATCTCATGGCCAAGTCATTCAGGATTGAGGGCGAAGATCACGGCGGCCCCAAGGTTCAGGAACCGAGGTTCCGTTACGTAAAGTCCGGATGGCAAAAACCGATGTGAAGTCTGTCCGCGTTCTTGTGGCTTAGCTGTTAGATGCCGAGTTCCAGGGTGCTAATGGATCAGGGCCTGACTCAAGTTGAAGTTGCGAGGCGGCTTGGCGTCGCTAGGCGGACAGTCAGCAACCATCTCAAAAGAAAATAACTTCCAGGGAGATCGACTAAGCGCCGGTCAACAATATCAACAAACCGCTGAGGCCTGAATAGGTCGGAGCGGCTAACTCCCATGGCTATCATAGGTAACCACCCATTTAGTTAGAATGGCCGTGCAAACGTGTTGTCGCTGCCTCGTCAGCCATATCACTATGCCATCCAACTTGGTGCTCTGTCTCTCAGCGAGTAGTTAATGCTGAGGCAACTGCCCGCCCCGCCCCAGTTAACGAAAAGGAAATGCGCCGTGCATCTTGATGCATGTTGAATCGCCCCGGGTTTCGTAGACACCTCCATGCCTTAAACTGAGGCCAATCAGGAGGTGCCATGAGCAACCCACGTTATCCCGAAGAATTCAAAATCCAAGCGGTCAATCAAGTGACCGAAAAGAAGCTTCCCGTCGCTGACGTAGCGGCGCGTCTTGGCGTGTCGACGCATAGCCTCTATGCCTGGATAAAGCGCTACAGCAAACCTCAGGCAGAACGGCAGCAAGACGATGATCAGCACGCTGAACTGCGTCGTCTGCGAGCGGAACTCAAGCGGGTCACTGAAGAGCGAGACATCTTAAAAAAGGCCGCCGCGTACTTTGCCAAGGAGTGCGGCTGAAGTACGCCTTTATCAAGCAGCGCGCGGGCGACTATTCCATTCGACGGCTTTGCCTGACGCTGAAAGTCCATCCCAGTGGTTATTACGCTTGGTTGTCTGAGCCGCAATCTGCACGCGCTAAAGACGACCAGCGATTGCTGGGTTTGATCAAGCACTCGTGGCTGGAGAGCGGCGGAGTTTATGGCTATCGCAAAATCCATGACGACCTGCGCGAGGTCGGTGAAGATTGTGGTCGGCATCGTGTGGCGAGGTTGATGCGTCTTGAAGGTCTACGCTCTCAGACAGGGTATCGACGTCGCCCTGGAAAGTACGGCGGTAAGCCAGCGGTCGCCTCACCCAATTTGCTGAAGCGCCAGTTCGATGTCGGGGAACCCAACAAGGTTTGGGTCACCGACATCACCTATATTCGTACGTATGAAGGCTGGCTGTATTTGGCGGTGGTGCTGGATCTGTTTTCCCGTCAGGTCGTTGGCTGGTCAATGAAGTCGCAGATGACCAGTGATTTGGCCATTGATGCGTTATTGATGGCGGTTTGGAGGCGAAAACCGAAACAGGAGGTGATGGTTCACTCTGACCAGGGCAGCCAGTACAGCAGCTCCGATTGGCGCAGCTTTTTGAAGGCAAACAATTTGGTCGCCAGCATGAGCCGCCGAGGCAATTGTCATGAAAACGCCGTGGCCGAGAGCTTTTTCCAGCTTCTGAAACGGGAACGGATCAAGCGAAAAATCTACATCACGCGGGAAGATGCTCGGAGTGATGTGTTCGATTACATCGAGATGTTCTACAACGCAAAACGCCGCCATGGTTTCAACAATCAGCTGTCACCGGTAGAGTTTGAAAAACGTTACGCAATGAGTTTGCAAGGTGTCTAAAGAATCCGGGGCGATTCACCCAAAGCTGTTGTGGCCCTTATCACACCCAACTATCTTGCTTCCCAGTTTTGTCTCTGTGAGCTGGGCGCGACCTGGGCGATGTCCCACAACCTATTCCCTTTGCTGGTGAAGCCTCTGACCTTCGAAGATGTCAAAGGTGTGCTCACCGGCGCGCAACTCACTGAGATCAATAGCGCTACACGACTTTCCGAACTTCGAGACCAGCTCAACTCGACGCTTGGGCTCACTGGAAAGAACACTGCCCGCTGGGAGTCCAAACGCGATGTATTCCTCAAAGGCCTCCCGAAAATTCTCAAAAAGCTGCCCAGCCATCAACAGGTGTCCGCCGCCGCTCATGCGAAAGTTGTGAGCGACCTGGATGACGCCAGGCAGTACATAGCCGACCAGGAAGCGGATCTGGAGGAGAAGAAGGATCTGATTGCAAAACTTGAGAAAGCCAAAGACAAAAACGAAGTGGCCGCGATCAAGCGTGCGTATACGGGTGAGGCGGATCAGCTTGATCAACTCGAAACTGACCTTGGCCTTCAACTGGAGAATCTGCCCAAGCACGTGTCTTACGTGGCTTGCAAGGAAATCGGTCTCCAACAGCGCGTAAAAATAGATAACTTCAAAGACGCGGATTTAGCTGAAGGCCTTGAGAGAGCAGCAGGCCAGCAATTAATCGAGATTGATGACAGCGGATTCTGCACGCTGAACTCCTCGCATCCATTAATCAAAAAGATGTTTAAGCCTCTTCGTGTGCTGAAAAAGTTTATCGACGGCGCGTCGAGCGAGACCCATGAGGATTTCGAAACAGAGCACGAGACGACGTTGTCACTGGGCAACAGCGACTACTGGGCAATCCGCCTCGACAACCGACTTCACAGAATGTCTTTCTAAATCATAACGCCAGCGCCGATGATCGTATCGCTACGGCATCGGCGTTATTGCTCGGTTCCAACAGATACGGAAATGCCCAAAATGGGTAATCCGATCCGGCGTTCACCTCGTGGCCTGCCGCGCCAGGATGACACCCTGATTCGGGTTGTAACGTAACGCCAGGTGAGCTTTTTGTGCTGCATTCGCAGATGTATCGGACGATCAAAGCCGACGAGTTCGCGGGTTCCTTATGGGCTCCGGGGTTCGCTCTTAGCCCGGCATGCGGTTTGGCCATCCCTCAAGTGCTAGTGCTCACATCTAATGAAGATGGTTCTGGTGGGGAAATGAACGCGGTGGCCTTAGTCAGGAACCTGTAGTCGCATGGGTTAGCGTTATGGAACGGTGCATGTGCGAGATTGAACGGTTTTCGAGGGTTACGGGCGCGGGGACTTTGCAGCGGATTGTGCCGCTGGTTGAGTGATGCCAGGAATTGCTTAGCATTACTCCAAACCATGCGTTGTGTCGGCTGCTCACAGAGCTCGCATAGACCCGACCGATCAATAAACGTTTTGGCTCGGTATCCGCTGGCTGAGACGCTTTTGGGTGCGAAGCGCCTGCAGATCATCCAGTTGACAAACCAAGATTTCTGCACAAAAATGCCGGTTGACAGTATCCCTTATTTGCACAGTTTTCGAGGTCGTATCGATGCACGAAACCCAGCACCCAAGTCATTTCGCACCCGAGTTGCTCCCCGAATACCTGGATCTGGTCTGCCAGGAAGTGATCTCAGTTGCGTATCAGGCGCTGGCTGATGCATCTACACCAAACGATACCGCATACACCCGCGCAACCCTGCTCTACGGGCGTCTTCAAGGGCTCTGTAAGGCGTTGGGTGCCGATGTGACCCTGCCATGGCTTGAGCTGCGAAACGGCACCATGGACTTCACGATAAGCATCAACGGTGTTTTGCTACAGATCGTCACCGACGATCCTGATGCTCCTAAGAAGCTGCATCGGCTCAAGGCCAATCTGGTCGAGCTGCACCAACTGAGTCTCTTCGAGGCCAGCCCCGAGGTTTCCACTTGGAGACTGTTTGTTGATGGGAACAACGACCTCGAATTCCCTGAGTTCAAAGCCACGATCGTGGGCTTCGATATCAACCAAAATATCCTTTGCCACTGGGCACATGAATACAAGGCCAGCGTGCCGGTCAGAACCAGCGATCTCCCTGCTCAAGTCGAGATCGAGGAACCTTTGGTGGTTCGCAGAAACAAAGACGCCGACACGAAAAAACCCGACGAACCTGGCAGCGTAGATGGACGATAGAACACAGCAACTGGCATTAGGCGACGAATTCTCTCCGGACAAGCTGCGCCTTGCGCGCTGCGCGTCCGGTTGGTCGCTTGCAGACATCGGTGACCTGCTTGGAGTTACCCGGCAGTATGCTCACAAACTGGAGGTGAATGGATTTCCCTCCGCCGTACAGCTGGAAATGCTGAGCACGGCTCTGGGCGTCACTCAGGAGTTTTTCTTTGCGCCTAGACGCAGCTCCGTTGAACTTGAGCAATGCCATTTCCGAAGCGTGCGCGCCTCAACGGTGACGGTGAAGAAATCAATTGCAGCTCAGGTTGAGCTTTTCGAACTGCTGATCGATGAGCTCGACAAAGAAGTCGCGTTCCCGGATATCAGCTTTCGGACACATGATGAACCAGTGACAAGCGTCGATACTATCGAACATATTGCAGAGCGTTTTCGCAGAGAGCAATCGTTGGGGCTTGGGCCTCTCTCGAACGTCACCAGACTGGTCGAGAAGATTGGAGTGCTGGTCGTCAATATCGCTGAAGCGGATGACCGCATCGACGCGTTCTCCCTACACAACAAGCGCCCACTGATTGTTCGCAATACCGCCAAGCAGAACCCATGCAGACAACGTTTCGACATCGCCCATGAGCTCGGTCACCTGGTGATGCACCAAGGTGTGGAAACGGGCTGCCGGCACACGGAAGATCAGGCCAACCAATTCGCAAGTGCCCTTTTGATGCCCAGGGCAAGCTTTGCAGGAGAATTCCCTGCAATGCGAGGCCGATATCTCAACTGGCAAGCCTTGGGTGAGCTCAAGCTGAGGTGGAAGGTTAGTTTCAAGGCTCTGATCTATCGGGCTCAGGCTCTGGATCTCATCAGCCAAGAACAGGCCAAATCAGGCTTCACCTATCTGAATCGCAAGGGCTTCACACGGCGAGAAGATCTCGATGATCAGATCGAGATGGAATCACCTCGACTGGTGCAGCGCGCACTGGATTTGCTGGATCACGCTAGCTGGAGAAAGGCTCTCAAAGCTTGTGGGCTTACCCGCGAGATGGTTGAAAGCCGCTTCATGCTCACACCACCTGAGTCACCTTTGAGACTGGTTTAAATATTCAATTACGAGGCGGATATGGAGCACAATTTCGAACGACTACAGGCACATATCCTCCCGCTTTCAATGGCGAAGACTTTCTCGGTGGCGCGGCAGGAATGGGTACTGGTCGGGATTGAGATCAGCGAGGAGTTTGACAACTGCCCCTGCGGGCAGGACATCAAGGAACACTGCTGGATTGAGAACAAGCTGACAGGCCACAAGACCTATGTAGGCAACGTGTGCATCAATCGCTTCCTCGGCATCGATACCGGAACACTGTTTGATGGGTTGAAGCGCATCGCCAAAAACAGCCAGGCCAATGCGAATCTAGACCTCATCATTCACGCCTACAAGTTTGGGTATATCTACGAAAGCGAGTACACATTTTTGATGAGTACTCGGCTCAAACGTAATCTGAGTGCCAAACAAATCGCTTGGAAGGAAAAAATCAACAGGCGGATCACAAATAGTACCGTTGTTCAACGACGGACGAAGATGTAAAGGTTGTAGAGCAGCACTTAAGCTGGTCGACCATCCATAGAGGTGCACCTACCCAGGCACTCACCAGATCAGCTTTCATGGTGAGATTCCAGCCAACGGCAATGTGCCATAATCCGCGCTCGCTCGAACCACTGACAGGGATACAACGTGACCGATCTGCAGCAAGTCAAAGATTCGCTTAAAACCGTGGCCAAAGACTACTGGGAAACCCACAAGAAACCGCTCTTGCTGAGCAATCTACCGGCAGTGCTGGAAGCCAAGGCGCCGAACTTCAAATCTATCCTAGGCCCGCAGAATATCAAATCCTTCATTAAGGATTATGCGACTGAAATGGACGTCAGGCTGATCGAGCATGCGACCCAAAAGGCTAAGGTAGCCGTCGCACCTGCGGCGGAGACATTCGAATTCCCCACCGACAGCGCGGTCGAGAGCAAAGCCCAGAAGACGCCTCGCACAACACACAAAGGCGAAAAGGCCGTCCTTGCGTTATTGCACTCGCTCGGATCCCTATCTGACGAAGAGCTTGATCGGGTTACTATTCCCGTCTCTGTACTCGTGAAAATGATGAAATAACATGCGCTGCGCAATCATTTTGGTCTCGGATGACCCGGGTGCGTGCAGCCTGTTCGATAGGGAGAAAGAAGCTCTTATCCCACGCTCATTACGCGAAGTCGAGAGAGTCAAAGCGATAGGCTTCGACTTCGTCACAAGCATCTTCAACCCCTCTACTGCAAAATTTCAGCTTGAACAGCATGTGCTTCATATAGCCAGAAGCGCTGATGGCGTTGCCATCCTGTGTGACAGCCGATATCAAAGGCTGACAGCAAAGGTTTCAAACGCCTGCTTCGTAGCCAGAGTGGAGCTCAACCCAGAGGCAAGCAGCTACAAAAACATCCTCCAAGCCACCATCACAAGGATGGTCAAAAATCTGGCCCATGTATACACGCACATGCGTGATGCTGGCAGCCGCAATGCGTTGCAGCTTCCCTTCCGGAACTTCATCGCAGCAGAGCTTATGGCACTGGAGCAGCTGTTCGCTCAGAGCACACTTGCATCAGAGTTCGTCCCGACACTCGACCAGGCAATTAGTGACCTGAACAAGCGCAGAATGCCGAAGCGCAAAGAGGACTATCCTGAAAAATACTATGTGGATGACAACGAGACCTTCTTCTCCTATGGAAAAGAACATCATTCAGAACTGGAGACGGGCGCGACTCACCTGCCACTGTGCAAGCTGAACGGAAACTTCAGGTTTGGCCAAAGAATTGCCACCAACGAACACTATAACGTGTCGAAGGACAAAGGAAGGAACGGGACAATATCCGGCGTTTTCAAGGACTGCCATGACCGGATTCTGGAGTTAAGAGATAAGTCGCACGTCAACGTGTTCTCGAACGACTACTGGACTGCTCCAAGCTGAAACGAAAAAGCGGGCCCTGCATATGCAAATGGGGGCCCGCTTTTCTCGTGATATCTAGCTACGCATACCCTTCGCTGAACGCAGTAACAAGTCATAGCCACGCTAAACCTAGGTTCTGGTGACGTTCCCGGCTACGGACACCCACGGTGCCTGACCAGCCTCCAGTTTTTCATGGATCCCAGTCTGGACGAAGAGGTTAGTAGATAACCTAGGCGCAGGTTACACGTTTCTAACGCATCATGCACCCCCATCGGAGATTTTCATGCCAGAGCACAACCGCTTCCGAAATGGGTGTAAAAACGGTAAGCGTCCGGCTAACTCATTGCGTGACTCAGCTCGGTACCCACTGATGTGGTATCAATTGCCCGATCTCACCGGCCCGGTGATCGTTGGAGTGAAGGTTCTCCAAAGCCACGATCTCAATACCAGCGCACCGTTTAGTCTTGAGATCAAAAAAGCGAAGCTACCGTTGCCTTCTCCAAATGCAGCAGTCGTTGGGAGATCACCTCGGAGAAATTGACTGCTGGTGACTATCCCCTCCCATCCAAAAATGACCGCAACCAGACAATACAGACGAGCGAGTTGTTGACGACTGTAGGTTTCGGGAAGCGGATGCTGGTTTGCCAACTAGAAGTCTCATGTCTATCAGCCTCCGGTTACCCTTCATCACCCGTCAGTGCCTCCTAAGGAATCAGCACCGGGCGATGGCTCAAAAGGAGCTAAATACTTCGTGCACCAAGGTGCACCGTCAGAATCTAGCGGGATTTCCAATGATTACGGGGTTGGAGATGGATTGAGGACTACACGGATACACTGTTGTAGGTGTTTCTGTCCAATAAGGGTTCGATTCCCTCTACCCGCTCCACTCAAATTCGCGTTCCGCGTCAGGTTGTTTTTGACGGGGGATGCCTAAAGAAACCGGTCCTTTGAGACCGGTTTTTTTGTGGCTGCGATTTACGGTAGCAGTCATGCCTGTCGGACATACCTGTACAAATTAATATTTTTGTACAACTATCACTGCAACGCGCCGAGGCACGATCAAGGAGCCAAGCAATGACACGTCTATTGGTTTCATTGTTGCTGATGTTGAGCTTGAGCAGTTGCGCCAACGTAGGCGTCAAGCACTACGCTGACCAGCAACCGCAATTGGACCTGGAGCGGTTCTTCAGCAAGCCCGTCAAGGCCTGGGGGATTTTCCAGAAGCGCTCGGGCGAGGTGGCCAAGCGTTTTGAAGTAGATATAGCCAGCCGGCGCGAAGGTAACGCCTTGATTCTCGACGAACGCTTCCTGTACAGCGACGGCACGCGTCAGCGGCGGGTGTGGACGCTGACACCCGACGGTCCGGGGCGTTGGCGCGGTCGGGCGGGTGATGTGGTCGGCGAGGCCATCGGCGAGGTCGCGGGGAACGCGCTGCGTTGGCGCTACCGACTCAACCTGCCGGTAGACGGTTCTGTCTACGAGGTGAGCTTTGATGACTGGATGTACCTGATGGACGAAGACACCCTGATCAATCGCTCCAGCATGACCAAGTTCGGCGTCGAATGGGGCCAGGTCACGTTGTTCTTTCGTCGCCAGTGAATGACCTGCAACGGAGGTGAATCATGCATCTGCAGAAACTGACTGAATGGGCGGTAAACGGAAAAGTTCGCGAGCTGCAGTTGCAGTCGCTGGAGGGTGGCTTCTATATCGCGCGTGTCAGGCTGGATGATGTCGAAATGACGTTGCTGGGCGATGATAACCAGCCGCTGCGCATCCGCTCCACCACGCACTTGCGCGACTTGTTGCAACGGGTTCCGCCGTTTCCCTGTGTGCTGGTGCAACAGTGCGTGCACGATGAAATGTGCGGAGTTCGGGAAGGCCCCATTGGCGCATTGCGGATTCCGTTTACGCTGGATGCGTCCTTTTAAGGCGGTGCAGGTATTGAGGTCGTTCCTATCCTCCAGGTTCGAATGGATCGATTTCGCACTGTGTAATCGCGAGCGTCAATCCGGCTCAGCCATCCCCCGCTGCACCCCCCACGCCAACGGCAACGTCACCAACAACACCCCCGCCAGCACCATCACCGCCACCGGCACGCCCAACGCATCTCCCACGCCACCAAACACCACGGGCGCCAACGCTCCGCCACCAATCGTGCCGGTGTAGAACACGGCAAATGCCTGCTCGCGCTTCTCGGCTCCCGCCAGGTCCGGCACAGCCCCGTAAAGCACTGAAGACGTGCCATTGAGCACCAGCCCCAACAGCGGCAACATCACCATCAGCCCAGTCAGCGGCAAATACACCGCAGCGACGATCAGCAAGGCCGCGCTGCTCTCCGTCAGCCATACGGTCCTCATCATGCCGATGCGCGCCCCCAGGTAGCCGCAGAATAATTTGCCGAACGCGCCGCCGATAAACAGCAGGGTCAACGCCAGGCCAATACCAGCAGTGCCGGCGCCCTTGGCGGCCAGCAGAAACGGCAGGAAGGTGAGAAAACCCATGCGCACGGCGCTGTCGAGGGTGCCGGTGAGGATCAGCGCGCGCAGGCCCGTGGTGGAGCCGGTTCCGATGGGCGACTTGGTTTTTTGGGGCGCGACCGAGGTGCGCGACTGGCTGGGAATCAACCACCACAACAGGCCCGCCGCAGCCAACCCCAGCAATCCCAGGAACGTGGCACTGGCGCGCCAACTGATGACCGTGAGCAACAGACCGACCAGCCCGGGAACCAGGGTTTTGCCGATATCGCCGGAAAAGTTGTACTGGGACAGTGCCTGCTTGATTCCACCGCCGTCCTCGTAGGCATCGCTGATCATCGAAGAAGCCAACGGGTGTTGAGTGCTGGCGCCCAAGCCACCTAACATCAGTGCCATTAACAACATCGTCAGCCCGGTCGCTTGGCCTGCCAACACGTACGCCGCACCGGCGAGCGCGGTGCCGCCCACCAGCATCGGCACACGTCCCCAGCGTTTCGCAGCACGGCTGGCCATGAGCTGGAACACCGCCATCATCCCGGAATAGGCACCGCGTAAAAGCCCGATCTGAGCGTAGGACAGCGCAAACTGCGCCTGCCAGATCGGCAGTAGCACGTAGATGACATCGGTAAGACCATCATGCACGGCATGGGCGCTGCACCCGGCGATCAGCGTGCGGCGGCGTGTGGAAACAGGCATGGCGACGGCGTGATTCATGGTGTCGGGATCAGTTCAGGTTTAACGGGCTTCCAGCCGGTCAGGGCGATCAGCAAGGTCAGTATCTGGAAGGTGATAATCAGCGTCACGCACCCGGCCCAGCCCCAACGCTCCCAGATCAACGCCGGGACAATCGCACCACAACTGCCGCCCAGGTAATAAAACGTGAGGTACATGCCCACGGCGCCGGCTTTGTTGTCGCCGGCGGTAGCGGCGGTGAAGGCGTTGGCCGTCGCCTGGGCGAGAAACACCCCGGTAGAACTGAGGGCCAGGCCCACCACGATGCACCACAACGAGGGCACCAGCGTCAGCGCTGAACCGCTGATGCCCAGTCCGGCAGCGACGCTGAGCAGTTCAGCGTGAGGCCGGGACTTGCTGAGGCGGCCGGCGATGGGGATCACGATCAGTGCCAGCAGAAACACCGTATATAGCGTCCCCAACGCTGCAGGCCCCAGGCCGAAGGGCGGTAATCCGAGGTACAAACCTGCGTAGGTAAACGCCGCCACTTGGGAAAACAACACGCAAAAACCTACAGCGTAGGCCGCCAACAACGGCTTACGAAAAACCGCCGAGAAAGCGGTTTCACCCCTCAACGGTCGCCCATGGCTGGCAGGCAACAGGAACTGGATAAACCCGCCCACCGTCAAACTCAGCACCGCCAGCAGTTCAAACGCTTCGCGCCTGCCTGCGTATTCGGTCATCACCCCCGTGACAAAGCGTCCGGCAAACCCACCCAACACGGTGCCCGCCACGTACAGGCTGGTGACTTCGGTGACCGTGCCACCTCTCCAGCGGTCGCCGATATACGCCACGCTGGTGGCAAACACCACCGGGATCAGCATCCCTTCGACAAACCGCCACACCAGCACCTCGGCAAAGCTGTCGGCATAGGCTGTCATCAGCGCCGGCACCGCCAGCAGCAAGGCCGCCACGCTGATCACCGTGCGCTGCTCGAAGCGTCCGGTCAGCCGGCTGACAAACGGCGCGGTGATCGCCACGGCCAGCGTCGTCACGGTGATGCTCCACCCCGCCATCTTGGCGCTGATGTGAAACTGCGTGGCAAAGGTCTGCAGAATGCTCTGGGTGGCATACAGGTTGAGAAATGCCGCGCAGCCACACAGGAACAGGGCAACGCGGGCACAATGCAGGCGCGGTTTCATGAAACCTCTCGTTTTATTTTGTGAGGTCTTTATAGAATGGCCGGCAGGTCTGAAACCAATACCGATTTCGGACCGATCAATACCCAAGGACCAGGATGCTCGACCTACGCAAGCTGCGTTACTTTCTGACGGTCGCCGAAGAGTTGCACTTCGGCCGAGCCGCCATTCGCCTGCACCTGGCGCAGCCGCCGCTGACACGGCAGATATCGGCGCTGGAGACCGAGTTGGGCTTCAAGCTATTCGATCGCACCAGCCGTACGGTCAGCCTTACCGCGCAAGGCCAGTCGTTCCTGCCCTACGCCCGCGGCGTGCTGGAGCAGGTGGAATTGGCGCAAGTGATCGCGGGCAAACTGGCGGCGGGCACCGCAGGGCAGCTGGCGTTGGGTTATGTGAGTTCGATTGCCCTGTCGGACCTGTTCAGCCAGGCGATCCAGGCGTTTGCCCAGCGCTTTCCCGATGTGCAGTTGACCCTGGTGGAATGCGCCTCCGGCAGCCTGGGCGCGCAAGTGGCGGATGGGCGGCTGGATCTCGGTTTGAGTCGCTTGTTGCCGCAAGACGAAGCGGTGCAAGCGCTGTCGCTGGGCGAAGAACGGCTGGTGGCCGCCGTGTCCAGTGAAAGCCCGTTGGCGCGCCAGCCAAGCGTCAACCTGGCGCAGCTCAGTGCCTACCCGTTGATTCTGTTTCCTGCAGATTATGGATCGGGGCTCAACCAGTCCATCGAACAGCTTTATCGGCATCACGGCCAGCCTTTACGCCTTGGACCGACCGGGCGGCAGATCACGTCGATCATTGCGCTGGTGGCTGCCGGACAAGGTGTGGCGTTGGTGCCGGAATGTACCCAGAGCCTGATGAATAAGGGCGTGACGTACAGGCCGTTGGTGGAAGTGGACGCCTGTGCCCAGTTGTTGGTGTTGACCCGGACTGCAACAAAAAGTGTGCTGGTTGATGCGTTCCTCGCCGTCATTGCGCAGCCCCTGCACATGCGGTAACTCGATCGCAACACCTCTCCCGGACGCCATTTCTATGCGCTCACACATGCCAACTACCGCCGCCCCAAAAAGACCGGTCATCGACCCTTATCCAGCGTTCTCGGAATGGCTCGACTGGCGGCGCTGAATTTGACCGCAAGAAACGTAGTTTGCCCATAGGGCCGCCGGTCTAGACTCCCCCTACACCCACCTTCAGGAGCCCTGATCATGGCCTACGAATACAAGCTCATGCCCTCCCCTGTCGGCCAGCTCACCCTGGTGGCGCGCAACGATAAACTCGGCGCCATCCTGTGGGCTACCGAGCGCGCCAACCGTGTGCGTCTGGGCGACTTGTACGAAGCGCCTGAAAGCCCGGTGCTGTTGGAAACCGAATGCCAGTTGCAGGAATACTTCGCGGGTACCCGCACACATTTCGAGCTGGAACTGGACTTCGCCGGCACCGACTTCCAGAAACAGGTCTGGCAGGCGTTGCTGACCATTCCCTTCGGCGAAACCCGCAGCTACAGCCAGATCGCCCAGCAGATTGGCAACCCCAAAGCCGTACGCGCAGTGGGGGCGGCCAATGGGCGTAACCCCATCTCGATCATTGCGCCGTGCCATCGGGTCATTGGCGCATCGGGCGGGTTGACCGGCTTTGCGGGCGGGTTGGAAGCCAAGCAGTATTTACTGACGCTGGAAGGGACAGGCCAGGCCGAACTGGTGTTCTAAAAACGCGGATCAAATGTAAAAAGAAATTTCAAAGCCACCGTGCGGTCCATTATTTCATCACCCCCTTACAAAGGAAAAACGGTCATGAAATTCTCCGCAGTCTCTCAATCCCTGTCCCGTTGGGCCGGCAGCCCGCGCACGTTTTACGCGGCAGTGGCGTTGATCCTGGCATGGAGTCTGAGCGGGCCGTATTTCCACTACAACGACACGTGGCAACTGATCATCAATACCTCAACCACCATCATCACGTTCCTGATGGTGTTCCTGATCCAGAACACGCAGAACCGCGACAACGACATCCTGCATATCAAGATCGATGAACTGCTACGTGTGTCCAAGGATGCGCAGAATGCCGTACTCAGCCTGGATGGACTGGATCGCAAGGAACTGGAAAAACTGCGCCAGGAATACCGCAGCATCGGCAACGCGGGCACGGTGAGTCTGAACAGCAGTTGCGGTCATGCTGCCGACGATGCGGCACCGATCAAAACCGATTTGAACCAGGCATGAAAAAACGGCGGTTGGAACAGGTCCAACCGCCGTTTTTTACTTCAAGTCATGGCTTCAACCGTCGCCTTGATGACCTTTACCGTAAGTCGATGCCAAGGCGCGAGCCTTTTGCAGACGCTCTTCCAACTTGGGCAGCGTCTCATCCACCAGGGCTTTTATTTCCGGTACATCCGACGCTGCACCTTCCTTCTTGAACAGGGCGATGGCGTCTTCGTTTTCCTTGACCTGTTGCGCGGTATAGGCCGCATCAAAGGAGTCGCCGTCCTTGAGTTCGGGCATCAGGGTTTCGGCTTTGTCGACGATCTTTTCCCGAGGCGCCACCGGCAGGTCAAGCTTCTTCGCGATAGCCGCCAGGTGCTGGTTGGCCAGGGTGCGTTCGTTGATCACCTCGATGGTGTAATCCTTGATCTCCTGGGACGAGGTCTTGGCGTGAGCCATGCGACTGGTTTCGATATCGGCCATCCCTTTGGCCGAAGCCTGCTCGATGAATTCAGCAGGCGACTGGGCGAAGGCATTGCTGGCGCCGAGGCCCAGCAGCATCGCGAAACTGGCGGTGCGTAACCGGATAGCCATGCGGCTCATGATGGGTTCCTCCAGACTAAAAATAAGGGCGGGGGAACACACCCCGCCCTCAATTCGAATTTTTAGGGCGGCAAAGGTTTAGAAAAAACTCGCCAGTGCGACGAACGGTCATCGTCAAATCCAGCGGGCTTGTTGCCAAAACAGCCCCGGCAATGGGAGGTAGGCGAGGTGGGTGAAGCCGCAGCGCAGGGTGTTGTTGTCCTGTCAGCAGTGGCCTTCGGACAATACACCCTGCACCTGCCCAATCAACCACTGCAACCCCGAATCCCCGCCCCGCCGTGCATGCCACGCCAGCTCAAATGCAAACGAAGGGATATGAAACGGCGCGGGCACCGCCAGCAAGTGCTGGTGATCAATATTCAGCAGGCCACGGGACGATACGGTAAGGATCAGGTCGGTGCCTTGAATCAGTTGCGGCGCTACACCCCAGTGCGGCAGGCTGATCGCCACATGCCGACGTTCGCGAATCGTTGTCAGTGCCCGCTCGATTTCCGGAGTGCCACTGCCGCGCATTTCCAGCAATACATGGGGGCGTGACAGGTAGGTCGGCAGATCCAGTGTGCCGCTTGCCGGCAGGCTATCGCGGTCCACAAGGCACGTGTAGTGCTCTTCAAACAACGGCGTAGTCCGCAGTTCGGCAGGCATATCGGGAAAAACACCCGCCGCCAGGTCGAGGTCGCCATTGAGCACCCCGTCCACCATGCCCTCACGGCTGGCCTGGATGATTTGCAGATCGATACCCGGCGCTTCGCGGCGCAGCGTTCGCACCAGGTCGGGTAGGAAAATCGCCGCACTGTAATCGGACATCGCCACCCGAAATCTGCGCTTGGCCGACGCCGGGTCAAAGCGGTTCGGCGCCAGCAACGCCTGTACCTGGCCGAGCGCTTCTGTCAGCGGCGGGGCCAACTCCAGCGCGCGAGCAGTCGGCACCAGACTGCCACCTTGGCGTACCAGCAGCGGGTCACCCAGCAGGTCACGCAAGCGTGCCAACGCGTGACTGACCGCCGGTTGGCTCAGGTGCAAGCGCTCAGCCGCACGGGTGACGTGTTGCTCGCTGAGCAAGGCGTCGAGGATCACCAGCAGGTTGAGGTCAATGCGGCGCAGATCATTCATCAGCTGCATGCTCTGCATAAGAAATTGGAATTTAAATTTGCGCGACGAATAGCCTAGAGTCCAGCAAAACCTCTGGGAGATTCGACATGACAACGTTGCATTGGGTGGGTTTATTCGCGCTGGCGGTCATCGCGGGGGCGGTGGTGCCGTTTCAGAGTGCGATAAACGCCAACCTCGGGCGCGGGCTTGGTCACCCGCTGTGGGCCACGCTGGCGTCGTTGCTGGTGAGCATCATCGTGTTGCTGCCGGTGATTCTGGCGCTGCGCCTCCCGCTGCCGAGCCTGGCGTTTATCAGCAAGGCACCGCTGTGGATGTGGGCCGGTGGCGCGTTTGGCGTGTGTTTTATTTCCCTGGCGTTGATGCTGTTGCCTAAGCTTGGCGCCTCGGGGTTTATCGCACTGGCCATGGCCGGGCAGATTCTGGCGTCGCTGGTGCTGGATCACTTCGGTCTGTTCGGCCTGGTGGAACGCCAACTGACAACGCCCCGCGTACTGGGGGCGTTGTTGTTGATCGGCGGCGTGGTGTTGATTCAGTTCAGTGCCACACCTGCCCGGGCGTTGGCAACCGCAGGCTGATCAACCCTTATCGAGGGTGCGCAGTTTCTGCGGCAGGCCCCACAGCAGCAATGCTGCCGCCAACAGCGCACACACGCCAATCACGTACAGAGCGGGTGTGGTACTGCCGGTGAGGTCCTTGATGCGCCCCACCATCACCGGGCTGACAATGCCACCGAATTGCCCGAGGGTGTTGATCACCGCAATACCGCCCGCCGCGCCTGCACCGGCGCCGGCCAGCAACTTGGGCGGCAGCGTCCAGAAGGTCGGGATCGAGGCGATGATACCCGCGCCCAACATGCCCAGAGCAATGATCAGGAAGGTGGTGTGGTCGGCAAAAATGCCAGCACTGAAGAAGCCCACTGCCCCGAGCACCACCAGGCCGCAGACGAACTTGCGGCGCTCACCCGTAGCATCCGACAGCCGCCCGATCACTACCATGCTGATGGCACCACACACATAAGGAATCGCCGTGAGCAGGCCGATCATCACCGGGCTCTGGGTGCCCGCGCTGCGGATCAACTGCGGCGCCCAGAAGTTGAGGCCGTAGGATGCCACCTGGATCAGGAAGTAGATGAAGCCGAGCATCAGGAACCCTGGAATACGGATTGCCGACAACAGCGAGCCACCGTGCTGGTTCGGCTCATGCTTGGCGATGCGGCTCGACAGCAGGGTCTTCTCCGCCGCCGTCAACCAGTGGGCGTCTTCGATGCGATCCTTGAGCAGCGTCAGCACCAGAAACCCCAGGCCGATGCATGGCAAGCCGCCGAGCAGGAACAACCAGTGCCAGCCGCGCATCTGCAACACACCGTCGAGGTGTTCCAGCACCAGGCCGGAGAACGGTGCGCCCACCAGGCCCGCAAACGCCGACGCCAGGAACAGCATCGAGGTGATGCGTCCTCGGAAATGCTGCGGGAACCACAGGGTCAGGTAATACAGCACACCCGGCGCGAACCCCGCCTCCATCGCGCCGATCAGAAAGCGCAGCGCATAGAACTGCCACTCAGCCGTGACAAACACCATGGCCGCCGTCGCCAGGCCCCACGACATCATGATCCGTGCAATCCAGCGCCGGGCGCCGACCTTGTACAGCATCATGTTGCTCGGCACTTCAAAGATCACATACCCCACCACGAACAGCCCGGCCCCCAGGCCATAGGCGGTGTCGCTCAGGCTCAGGTCCGCCTGCAGTTGGAACTTGGCAAAGCTGATGTTGATCCGGTCAAAAAACGCGAACAGGTAGCACACCATGATCAGCGGCATCAGGCGCCAGGCGACCTTGCTGACCAGGGCTTTTTCGGCATCGATTTCAGCGGCCGGGCGCGCGCCGGCCTCCAACGTATTAGTGCTCATGGTTTCTCTCCAGCGGGCTGCTCACAGGCGCCCGATTGTTTTTGTTGTCTGGTGCGGCGTTACAGCGTGGCGATGTACGCCGGGGGTGGATGCAGGTCGCAATTGCGTCCGGCCTTGGCTACCTGGCCGGGCAACTCGTGTCCAAGCAAAGCGGGAAGACGGCGGGACATATTCAGCAGGTGCGGCAGGTCGATGCCGGTGTGAATCCCGACTTCATCACACAGGTTCACCAGGTCTTCGGTGCAGATATTGCCCGACGCCCCCGGCGCAAACGGGCAGCCACCCAAGCCACCCAGCGCCGCGTCAAAACGACGGGCGCCGGCCTCATAGGCGGCCAGCACATTGCACAAGCCCAGGCCGCGGGTGTTGTGGAAATGCAGGGTCAGATCACTGGCGGACACGCGCTCCAGCACGCGTTTGACCAAGCGTTCCACTTGGCGCGGGTTGGCCATGCCAGTCGTGTCCGCGAGGCTGATGCCCCGGATACCCAGTGCTTGATACGCCTCGACAATCTGCAACACGCGGTCTTCATCGATCTTGCCTTCGAACGGGCAACCGAAGGTGGTAGCGATGCTGGCGTTGAGCCTCACCGGGAAGTCGCCGGCAAAACTGACGATGTCACCAAACGCCGCCAACGACGCCTCGCAGCGCATGCGCATATTGGCCAGGTTGTGGGTCTGGCTGGCGGACATCACCAGGTTCAGTTCATCGGCGCAAGACTCAATGGCACGCTGCGCGCCCTTGAGGTTGGGGATCAGCGCCACGTAGATCACACCGGCCTTGCGCTCAATGCCCTGAAACACTTGCTCACCATCGCGCAACGCCGGAATGGCCTTGGGCGAGACGAACGAACCCGCCTCGATCCGCGAAAAACCGGCGAGGGATAGCTGGTCGATGAGGGCGATCTTGTCGGCCGTCTCGACCCAGGTCGGCTCGATCTGCAGGCCGTCGCGCGGCGACACTTCCTGCACGATCAGCGCGTCGCAGTAGTCGGAAATCATTGCACCACTCCCGCGGTTTTCAGGCGTTGGATATCGGCGCCGGTGAGGCCCAGGCTACCGAGAATATCGTCGGTGTGCTGGCCCAACGTCGGGCCCTGCCAATTCACGCCGCCAGGGGTTTCCGAGAGCTTGGGGACGATGCCGGGCATCTTCACCGACACACCGCCGGGCAGTTCGGCATTGAGCAACATGTCACGCGCCTGGTAGTGCGGGTCGCTGACGATATCGGCTACGGAGTAGATACGCCCGGCCGGTACTTCAGCGGCCTCCAGAGCGCTGAGCACTTGCTCGATGGGCAGGCTGCTGGTCCAGTGCGTGATCGCGGCGTCGAGTAACCCACTCTTGGCGGCCCGACCATCGTTGTGGGCGAATTCAGGCGCTTCGGCCAGATCGGCACGGCCAATGGTGGTCATCAACCGCTTGTAGATCGGATCACTGTTGCCGGCGATCACCACGTAGGCACCGTCGGCCGTCAGGTAGGTGTTGGACGGTGCAATGCCCGGCAAGGCGCCGCCGCTGCGTTCGCGCACATGGCCGAGCATGTCGTATTCCGGCACCAGGCTTTCCATCAGGTTGAACACACTTTCGGCCAGCGACACATCGACAATCTGCCCGTCGCCCTGCCCCGTCTTGACCCGCAGCAACGACATCAGTGCGCCAATCACACCGTGCAACGAAGCCAGCGAATCCCCCAGGCTCACGCCCACTCGCGCTGGCGGCGAATCCGGATTGCCGGTGGTGTAGCGAATCCCGCCCATGGCCTCGCCAATCGCACCAAAGCCCGGACGGTCACGATAAGGGCCGGTCTGGCCGTAGCCGGAGATGCGCACCAGGGTCAACTTGGGGTTGAGGGCATGCAACACGTCCCAGCCGAGGCCGAGTTTCTCCAGGCCGCCGGGGCGCAGGTTTTCGATGAGGACGTCGGCGTCGCCGAGCAATTGCTTGATCAGGTCCAAGCCTTCCGGCGACTTGAGGTCCAGCGCCAGCGACTTCTTGTTGCGCGATTGCAGGTACCACCACAGCGAGGTGCCTTCGTGCAGCTTTCGCCATTTGCGAAGCGGATCGCCTTGGCCCATGGCTTCGATCTTGATCACCTCGGCACCAAACTCGGCCATCATCCGGGCGGCGAACGGCGCGGCAATCAAGGTGCCGATCTCGACCACCTTGATACCGCTCAGGGGAGCCGTCATGGGGTGTACCTCTTATTCTTGGAATGTGACGCCAAGACTAGAGGCCAGAGGCCGGAGAAATCCAACCGTCAGTTGGCAAGGAGCGTTCGCTAAACGCGAACACTCAGATAATCGAACAGCAGCCGGCTGACCGGCGACAACTGCGCCTCATCGCGCACTACCAGGATCAGGCTGCGATCCGACCAGTCGTCCGTCAGCGGCACGGCATGCAAACCCAAGGCACGCCCAAACAGTTCGTACGCTTTCTGCGGCAGGATGCCGATGCCCATATTCGCCTGGACCATCCGGCACATCGCATCGAACCCCGGCACATGTATGCGCAGGCGCAGCATCTTGCCCGCCTCGCGTGCGGCGGCGTGGGTGCGCATATTGATCGAGCTGGCAGCGTGCAGGCCCACGTAATCACTGTCCAGGGTGTCGGCAAATGCCAGGTTTTTGCGCGCCGCCAATGGGTGATCCGCCGGCATCAGCACCACCAGTTTGTCGTGGCGATAGGTCACGCTGGGCAGGCCTTTGGTATCGGTGTCACTGGAGCAGATGCCCAGGTCCGCCACGCCATCCAGCACGCCTTGCACCACGCCATTGCTGGGGCGTTCCTCCAGGTCGGTTTTCACTTCGGGATGCCGTTCGGAAAAATCCCGCAGGTCTTCCGGAAGAAACTGAATGATTGCCGACAGGTTGGCCAGCATCCGCACATAACCGCGCACGCCGTGGCTGTGCTCGCCCAGCTCCAGGCCCATCTTCTCTACGTTGAACAGCATCTGCCGCGCATGGTGCAACAGCGTTTCGCCGGCCGCCGTCAGGTCCATGCCCTTGGCCCGTCGCACGAACAGACTGACGCCCAGCACCTGCTCAAGCTCCATCAGCCGCTTGCTGGCGGCCGACACGGCAATGGCTTCACGGTTGGCGGCGCGGGTCAGCGTACCTTCCTCAAACACCGCAACGAACAGCTGCAGCGTGATCAAGTCCAGCCGACGCACCAGGCTCTTGTGCAACATCAGCGACGCTCGCTGGCCAGCCGATTGATCTCGGCCTGCTCCACCACCGGCTGCGGCGCACCTTGGCTTGCCACCTGCAACATCGCCCGGCCCACCGTCTCGGTGCTCACGACCCAACCCGGCTTCAGCCGCCGCACCAACGACAACAACGGCCCAAGCACTGAGTAGAAGGTCTGGTACAACGGCGTCTTCGAACGCACGCCATGCAACGGCTGGATCACTCCCGGCCGAAACAGATACACGGCCTTGAACGGCAGGCGCAGCAACGCGTTCTCGGTCTTGCCCTTGATCCGCGCCCACATCGACTTGCCCGCCTCGGAGCTATCCGTACCGGCGCCGGACACATAGATAAACGTCATCTGCGGATTGAGCCGCGCCAGCGTACTGGCGGCGACCAGGGTGAGGTCATAGGTGAGTTGGGTGTACTGGGTTTCATTCATCCCCGCCGACGAAACGCCGAGGCAGAAGAAACACGCATCAAAGCCTTGCAGCAGATTTTCCAGGGGCTGGAAATCCAGCATGTCGCTGTGCAACACCTGATGCAGCTTACCGTGCTCCTGGGTCAAGGGCGTGCGGGCGACGGCGACGACTTCCTGCACGTCGGCGGCCAACAGGCACTCGCGTAGCACGCCCTGGCCGACCATGCCGGTGGCACCGAATAATAGAACTCTCATCTAGTACTCCCTTCATCCCGCCAGTTTGACTACCTGAGAGACAGGCCTTCGAAAGCCATCGTCACATCCGTCCTCAACACTGCCACCTTACTCAATATAGTGAGAGGCGACCTCAACAAATCGCAAGCCCCCTCAAACGCTTAGCTCGACACACCACAATAAAATACTCCTCGCCCCCATTACTACATAGACGCAAACATTGATTTGCCATTAAACCTCGTAGGAAATTACTCACACTAAAATGTTCGCCTGGCATTGATCGTATAGGAAGCGCCTGACTTAACCTTCAAAACTTTTCCCGTTACTGTTTCCGCCCATCACCTCCAAGGACGAAAAAATGGAAACTCCACAAGTCACACATAAATTCTCAAACCACAAAAAGATAATCGCGCTCTCTGATAAAGACTGGCAATCAGCCAAAACCGGACGAATTTGTGAACTTAATGTAACCGTAAAGAAACCCAACTATTTTACTGACCAATATGGACGAGACCTTCACCACTTCTGCACCACCTCATATCTTGGTCTTGACTACCACCCACAAATATTGGAAGGCGCTATCCAAGGCATAACGACCGCTAAGACATTACGAATCGCAAATTCAAAAAATCGATGTAAGCTAGACATACTTGAGCAATACGAAACAACGCTATCAACTCTATTCAACTCAACATGTCTAAGCACCTTGTCCTGCAGTGCAGCCAGTGCCGGCTTATTGCCCTTACTTGCTAGTGGCGCCTTCACTGATAACACGCCCCCGACAATGGTATTCGACAAACACTCTCATTATTCGATGAACCATATTAAAGCTTCCTGTGCAGATGAGACAGATGTAACAACCGCACCTCACAATGACATATGTTTTATTGAAGACTTATGTAAGAAGCGCAAACACGTCGCATACATAGCAGACGGCATCTACAGCATGGGTGGAAAAGCGGATATTGACAGCTTGCTCTATCTTAAATCGCGGTATGGGCTATTTCTTTATCTGGACGACTCTCACGCTTTATCTGCATTTGGAGAGAAAGGAAGAGGATTCATCCGACCACACTTTCAATCGCTAGACGATCAAACTTTGATTGTCGCGTCTCTCGGCAAGTCATTCGGTGCCAGCGGAGGATTAGTGATGTTTGGTAGTGAAAAACAAAAGAGCCTCATGTATCGATACGGCGGCCCTAGCAACTGGTCCCAAAGTTTAAATTCCGCCTCTATCGGCGCAGGCCTAGCCTCTATAAAAATCCATCAAACGAATGAGTTACCTATACTCCAGGAAAGGCTCCTCGCCAACATACAGCTATTTGACAGCCTTATAGAGACGGAGCAGCAAGGTACGCGCACTGCTATCCGTTTGATACCCTGTGGCGAGGCGGAAAAAGCGAACATAATCGCTGCACAACTCGCCAACAGTGGCTTCTTCACTTCGGCCGTGTTTTTCCCCGTGGTGCCCCGAGGGAACGCGGCAATTCGCGTAACGCTCCGAGCGGACATGGCCCATGAAACAATACTTTCATTTTGCTCAAGGCTCATGAGTCTGATAGAAGAAAATAAAATCGACCTTTAATCTTTGTGCTTTCCAATAATTCAGAGCTTCTAACAATGCGGCTCGTTCTAACAGTTGGGTTTTCGATGACTTGCTCAACACTCGCAATGACGGATGCCCATTCTTGAAAAACTCGACCACCCTCACCCTAGCCTGCAGTGCCGCCTTCCTCGCCCAAGTCGGAATCAGCAGCTACCTGCCCGCCGTGCCAGCAATCGCACGTTCCCTCCCCGCCGCCGAAGGCCACGTCGCGCTGGCCCTAGCGATCTACTTGGTCGGCATGGCTTTGCCGATGTTGTTGTGGGGCCACCTGAGCGAACGCTTTGGGCGCAAGCCTGTGCTGTTGGCAGCGCTTGCCGTGTATGCGTTGGCGAGTGCAGCAATCCCTTCAGCGTTCAACGTTGAAGCGTTCCTGGCATTGCGGCTGATTCAAGGGCTGGGCGCGGGCGGTGTTTCGGTGATGGCGCGAGTATTGGTGCGTGATAGTTTCAGCGGTGCTTTGCTGGCAAAGGGTTTGTCGTGGCTGGGCATGACCTTTGTGATTGCCTTGGGTATCGGCCAATTCGCAGGTTCGTTGTTGCAGGTGATCTTGGGCTGGGAGGCGATCTTCTACGGGTTGGCGATTGGCGCGCTCGGGTTGATGCTGGTGTTGCAGCGGGTGATGTTCCCGGCACTGGTGAAAGCTGACGAGTCTCTATCCGCCTGGCGCATCTATGCCACGATCGTGCGGCATCCACCGTTTCTGTACCCAGCCTTGGCCGGTGGCCTGGGTTATGGGGTGATCATTGCCTTCAACACCTGTGCACCGTTGATACTGCAAGGGCGTTTCGAGTGGAGCGCGGCGCAATATGGTGGGTTGGGTTGGCCAATCAGCGCGGCTTATCTGGCGGGGGCATTGATGGTCAACCGCTTTGTGGCGCGCTCGGGTCGATTAACGATGATGGGCTGGGGCGTAGCCCTGTTGCTGACAGGAACGGCAGTGATGCTTTTAGGCAGTGTGTTTGCTGGCGGGCTCGCCATCTTGTTGTGGCTGCCGTATTGCGTGGCAGTGCTGGGGCAGTCGATGAGTTACCCAATCAGTTTGTCCGTGGCCAACGATGAGTCGCCGGTGAGTGGTTCCTACGCCATGGCGTTGAGCGGTTTCATGCACCAACTCATGGCGGCGTTGATTGGCGGTATGGCGAGCCTGCTAGTGAGTCAGCAGGCATGGTCGTTGGCGGCTTTATGTATGGCGTTGGCGGGCGCCGCGTGGGTGTGCGTCGCCCGCTGCCGGGCAGATCAAAACGCGCTGCGGAAGATCTCCTCAATCTGACGTTGATCCGCCCGCCGAGGGTTGGTCAGTCCGCAGGCATCCTTCAGTGCGTTGGTCGCCAGCAATGGAATGTCCTGCAACTTGGCACCCAGCTCGCGCAATCCGGCGGGAATCTCAACGTCATGGGCCAGGCTACGAATCGCGGCGATGGCGGCCTGGGCGCCCTCTTCGTCGCTGAAACCCTTGACGTCGGCGCCCAAAGCGCGGCCTACGTCGCTCAGGCGTTTGGCGCTGACGCTGGCGTTGAAGCTTTGCACGTGGGGCAGCAACACCGCGTTGCACACGCCGTGCGGCAGGTCGTAGAAACCGCCCAACTGGTGCGCCATGGCGTGCACAAAACCCAGGGACGCGTTGTTGAAGGCCATGCCGGCGAGGAATTGCGCATAGGCCATATTCTCCCGCGCGGCTTTGTCGCTGCCATCGCGTACCGCCAGGCGCAGGTTGGCGCTGATCAGTTCGATGGCCTTGATCGCGCAAGCGTCGGTGATCGGATTGGCGGCGGTGGACACGTAGGCTTCGATGGCATGAGTCAGCGCGTCCATGCCGGTGGCGGCGGTGAGGCCCTTGGGCATGCCGACCATCAGGCTTGGGTCGTTGACCGACAGCAGCGGCGTGACGTTGCGGTCGACGATGGCCATTTTCACATGGCGGGTTTCGTCGGTAATGATGCAGAAACGGGTCATCTCGCTGGCGGTGCCGGCGGTGGTGTTGATGGCCACCAGGGGCAGTTGCGGTTTGCTGGACTGGTCGACGCCTTCGTAGTCGCCGATATGCCCGCCGTTGGTCGCGCACAGGGCGATCCCCTTGGCGCAGTCATGGGGTGAGCCGCCGCCCAGGGACACCACGAAATCACAGGCGCTTTCCTGCAACAGGGTCAGGCCTTTTTCGACGTTTTCAACGTTGGGGTTGGGCTTGGCGCCATCGTAGATCACCGAGTCGATGTCCTGCATCGCCAGTTTCTCGGCGATCATGCTCGCAACGCCCGCCTTGGCCAGGCCGGCGTCAGTGACGATCAGCGCCTTGCGAAAACCATAGTCGCGGATGGCGATCATGGCTTCGTCGAGGCAGTCGGTGCCCATGATGTTGACGGCGGGGATGAAGAAGGTGCTGCTCATGGCGAATCCTCAGAGGCTTTATACCTACAGCATCAACCTGCGCCCTCTGCGGCATCTTGATCAGGATCAACGTCGACCCGTGATAAAGTCACCGCTCAGCCGATTTCGAGTAGACCCGCCGCAATGAAGGATTTCCAGGATATTGACGCCCACCTTGAAGACTGGAGCGCAGTGCGCAGCAGCACCGACTTCAGCGGGATTCTGATCGGCAATGGCGCGAGCCGTACGATTTGGGAAGACTTTGCCTACGACTCGCTGTTCGAAAACGCCCGTACAGTCGAAGAAAAACCCCTCAGCCAATCCGAACTCAGCGTGTTCGACGCCCTGCAAACCCGCAGCTTCGAGCAAGCCCTGGGCGCGTTGAAGACCACCAGCCGGGTCAACAAAGCCCTGGCCGTCAGCTCAGCGGCGCCGCGCAATCGTTATTACGCGATCAAGGAAGCCTTGATCAATACCATCCACGCGGTGCATATCCCGTGGCGCCTGGTGCAGCCGTCGACGCTGGCGACGATCAACGATGAGTTGAAGCATTACGCCACCGTGTTCACCAGCAACTACGACTTGCTCAACTATTGGGCGATCCTGCACACACCAGGCATCGACGACCTGTTTCGCAGCGCCGACGCCAGCTTCGACCTGCGCAATACCCGCACCGATACCACGCGCATCCTCTACCTGCACGGCGGCCTGCACCTGGTGCGCAACCTCGATGGCACCGCACGCAAATTGCCGACCACCGACAGCACCTTGCTCAGCAGTTTTGCGATCAACAACACGATCAAGACCCTTGATGATGTGCCGCTGTTCGTCAGTGAGGGCAAGGTGGAAGAGAAGCTCAAGACCATCCGCAGTTCGGATTATTTGTCGTTCTGCTATGAGCAGTTGCTGAGCCACGAAGGGGCGCTGTGCATCTTCGGGCATGAGTTGGGCCCACAGGATAAACACCTGGTGGATGCGATTCGCCAGGCCAACGTGACGACGCTGGCGATCTCGGTGTCGGGGCGCAGTGATGGGTTCATCCGCCAGCAGAAGCGGCGGTATTCGGAATTGTTCGATGGGACTGGCGTGGCACTGAAGTTCTTTGCGGCGCGGACGCATCCATTGGGTCATCCTGCGCTGTCAGTGCCTGTCGAACGCTGATTTTTTGTGCGACTTCGATCCATTGTGGGAGCTGGCTTGCCTGCGATACAGGCACCTCCGTCTGTCAGCTGAATCGAGGTGATGCTATCGCAGGCAAGCCCACTCCCACATTGACCGCGTTCACAAGGCCAGCGCGACGTCAGTCTTCCGCGCTGTGCACCACCACCAGCAATTGCGCCTGCACATCCCCCACCGAACGCAGCCGATGGGGCTTCTGCGCATTGAAGTGCAGCGCATCGCCACGCTCCAGGATCACCCGTTCGTTCATGAAATCCACCTCCACCTGGCCTTCGTGCACAAACAGAAACTCTTCCCCCAGATGCTCCTTGAAGGTCTTGTCGGTGAACTCCGCCGGCGGATAGATGATGAACGGCAGCAGGCTGCGTTCACTGACCTGATGGGCCAGCACCGCATAACCGGGTGACGTGTCAGGCCGTTCATGGCTGCGCACCAGGCTGTAGCTGTCGAGGCTGACGCTGTCTTCGCTGAACAGCTCTTCGACCTTCACGTTCAGCGCCTTGGCCAGCTTCAGCGCGGCGGCAATCGAAGGCGTGTTGAGCCCGCGCTCCACCTTGGACAGGTAACTCTTGGTCATCCCGGACTTTTCAGCCAGGGCTTCCAAAGTAACACCAAGTTTTTTTCTCAATAATTTCAAACGGATAGACATGCGCTGCGATTTATCCATGCAGTAAGCGATGAGCTGTGCTTGCTAATGACACAAAGTGTCATATAGCATCATTAGTGTCATTAGCAGCCACCCAGGACACCCGATATGGCCAAGACATTAGCACTCCCAAAAGACCAACTGGTCAAGCAAGCACTCGTCCAGATGCAAAACACCCTGGCAGATAATACGTGGACTGACCGGCAAAAGCTGGCGCTCACTTGCCGCATCCTGTTCGAGAACGGCCACGACTCTGGCCTCGCCGGGCAGATCACCGCGCGCGGGCCGGAACAGGGCACCTATTACACTCAGCAATTGGGCCTGGGTTTTGATGAGATCACCGCCAGCAACCTGTTGCTGGTAAACGAGGATCTTGAAGTACTGGAAGGCCACGGCATCCCCAACCCCGCCAACCGTTTTCACAGCTGGGTCTACCGTGGGCGGCCGGACGTAAACTGCATCATCCACACTCATCCCACCCATATCGCCGCGCTGTCGATGCTGGAAGTGCCGCTGCAGGTGTCCCATATGGACCTTTGCCCGCTGTACGAAGACTGCGCCTTCCTGGAGGCTTGGCCGGGCGTACCGGTGGGCAATGAAGAAGGCGAAATCATTACCACGGCACTGGGTGACAAACGCGCGATCCTGCTTTCGCACCACGGTCAGTTGTCCACCGGGGCGAGCATTGAGGAGGCCTGCGTGATCGCGCAGTTGATCGAGCGCGCGGCCAAATTGCAGTTGCTGGCGATGTCGGCCGGCACCATCAAGCCGATCCTGCCGGAGCTGGGACGCGAGGCCCACGACTGGATCTCCCGACCCAAGCGCCATGGCGCCGCGTTCAACTACTACGCCCGGCAGAACCTGCGTCAACACGCCGATTGCCTGAACTGAATTGCCCTTTTCCGACCGGAGATTTTCCATGTCCAGCCCTAACATTCACGGCATCATCGGCTACACCATCACCCCGTTCAGCACCGACGGCCAACGCATTGACCTCAACACACTGGGTCGCTCCATCGACCGCCTGATCGAGGGGGGTGTGCACGCCATTGCGCCACTGGGCAGCACCGGTGAAGGTGCGTACTTGAGCGACGCCGAGTGGGACGAAGTCAGCGCCTACAGCCTGGCAAAAATCGCCCGTCGCGTGCCGACCATCGTCAGCGTATCCGACCTCACCACCGCCAAAGCCGTACGCCGCGCCCGCTACGCCGAAGCCAATGGCGCCGATGTGGTGATGGTGCTGCCGACGTCTTACTGGAAACTCAGCGAAGCGGAAATCCTCGCCCACTACGCCGCGATCGGCGACAGCATCGGCGTACCGATCATGCTCTACAACAACCCGGCCACCAGTGGCACGGACATGTCGGTGGACCTGATCCTGCGCATCATCAAGCAGGTCCCCAACGTGACCATGGTCAAGGAGAGCACCGGGGATATCCAGCGCATGCACCACCTGCATCGCCAGAGCGACGTGCCGTTCTACAACGGCTGCAACCCCTTGGCGCTGGAAGCCTTCGCGGCGGGCGCCAAGGGTTGGTGCACGGCGGCGCCGAACCTGATCCCAGAGCTCAATCTGGCGTTATATGAGGCGGTATTGGCGAATGACCTGACCCAGGCGCGGGAAGTGTTTTACCGCCAGTTGCCGTTGCTGGACTTCATCCTCAAGGGTGGATTGCCAGCCACAATCAAAGCCGGGCTGCGGTTGACCGGATTGGAAGCCGGTGATCCTCGGTTGCCGGTGTTCCCGCTGGGTGAAGTGGGGATCGAACAACTGAAAACATTACTGCGCTAACCACGACTCCCTGTGGGAGCGGGCTTGCTCGCGAATGCAGTGCGCCAGTCAATGGATAAATCGACTGACACACCGCTTTCGCGAGCAAGCCCGCTCCCACATTTTTTACTGGGTACATCCGTAAAATAGAGACAAATGACAATGGTTCTCGATACCATTCGCGACTTTCTCCAAGTCGTGCTTCGTCAAGAAGGATATCCATGTCTCGTCCCAAGCCCGACCCGCTGTCGGCCGATGCCTTTCGCGGGTTCTATACAGATATTCTGTATTTCCTGCGCAAGCGCACAGACAACGCCAGCGACGCCGCGGACATGACCCAGGATGTCTTCACTCAGTGGCTGGACTACCGCGACCGCGCCAAGGTCGAGCAGCCACGGGCGTTTCTGTTCCAGATGGCGCGCAACCTGCTGCGTGATCACTGGCGCAAACAGAAGGTACGGCACACCGTCCACTCTGATCAGGCCGACATGGACGCCGAGCCTGCCACCGACGAGCAAAACGATCCCATGGCCGCCGTGCAACGCCTGCAACGCCTGGAACAGTTGAAAGAAGTCCTCGCCGAACTCTCGCCCCGCCGGCGAGAAGCCCTTATGCTGCACCGCTTCGAAGGCTTGAGCCAGGCGCAGATCGCCGAGCGCATGGGCATATCGACCAGCATGGTGGAAAAGCACATCGCTTTTGCCCTGCTGCATTGCAAGCGACGCCTTCAACACGAACCCGGCACGGAGCAGCCAGAATGAACCGCCTGAGCGACACCGACTTGCTGGACATCAAGGACAGTGACTCCATCGATGCCCAAGCCGCCAGCTGGTTTGCCCGCAACCGCAATAATGACGTGGGGCGTGCCGACCGCAAGGCCTTTGCCGCCTGGCAAGCCGAGCCCGCCCATGCCCGCGCCTATGCCGAATTCGAGCAACTGTGGTCAGACCTGGCCCAGCTGCAGCAACTGAACAAGCCCACGGCACTGCCCAAACGCAAACCGTCGGTGTGGCGCCCAGCCCTGGCCGTGGCGGCCGCGTTGTTGTGCGCGGTAATGGCCCCCCACCTCGGCGCGCCCCGTGAGCTGTATCACACCCAGGTCGCAGCCCACGCCAAAGGCATGCGCACGCTCAACCTGCCCGATGGCAGCAGCGTGTATGTAAATGCCAACACCCGCGTGCGCGTGGATTTCACCGCGCACCAGCGCATCGTGCACCTGGACAAGGGCCAGCTGTACCTCGAAGTGGCCGCCGACAAAGAACGGCCGCTGTTCGTGCAAGCGGGCGAGGCCAATATCCGCGTGGTCGGCACCGGCTTCGATGTGCGGCGCAGCCAACAGCAACTGGTGGTCAGCGTCGCCCATGGCCAGGTCGCGTTCGAGCCTGATGCAAAAATCCCGGTCACCCTGCTGGGCGCCCAGCAACGCGCGATCTTCAGTTACGCCAAGGGCACGGTACAGCAGCAAACGCTCACCGCCGGAGAGGTTGCCGACTGGCGCAGCGGTCACCTGTCGTTTCGCAACCGCGACCTCGCCAGCCTGATCGATGAGCTGAGCCTGTACCGCCCCCAGGCAACGTTGCAGGTCAGCAACGCCGTGGCGCACCTGAAGGTCTCGGGCAATCTGGATGTGAATGATCCCGACGCCCTGCTCAACGCCCTGCCTGCGCTGTTGCCGGTCAAAACCGTGACGTCGGCAGATGGCATCGTACGCATCGAACCGAGCAAATAACCCGACAGAATTCTTATTTGAGAATATTTTGCATTCGCGGGTGTGGATTTTTCCGCCAGCCCCGTCTTCCTCCGGTCTGAGTTCGATACGTACACCTTTTCGGCCATTTGGCCACACCGGGGGATTTCATGTTTCGCGCGCCTTGCCACGCTTCGCACCTGTTCTTTCGACCGACGCTCATCGCTAGCTGCCTGGTATTCAGCCTCAATGCACAGGCCGAGTCGCTCACGCTGCAACTGCCGGCGCAGCCGCTGGCGACATCCTTGAGCCAGGTGGCGCAGCAGGCGAAAATCCAGCTGTTGTTCGATGAAGAACTGCTCAAGAACGTGCAGGCGCCGGCACTCAACGGCAACTTCACGCCGGAAGTGGCGATTCGCACCCTGCTGAAAAACGGTGAGCTCACCTTGATCAAGGTCGGCAGCACCTACGTCGTGCGCCCCGATGAAGGCACCACCCCCCACAGCGGCGTGATCCAACTGGACGCTCTGAGCGTGATCGGCACAGGTACCGAGGTCAATTCCAGCACCGTCGGCCGCTCCACCCTGAGCCAGGAAGACATCGACCGTTACCAGTCCAATAACATCCCCAGCCTGCTGCAGACCCTGCCGGGCGTTAGCCAGGGCGGCTCGCTGAAACCTGGCGGCCAGACCATCAATATCCGCGGGTTCGGTGATGCCGAAGACGTACCGCTGACCGTCGATGGGGCCACCAAGAGCGGCTTTGAGCGCTATCAGCAAGGCACAGTCTTCATCGAGCCCGAGCTGATCAAAAGCATTGAGGTGGAGAAAGGCCCCAACTCCCCCTTCACCGGCAACGGCGGGTTTGGCGGTACGGTCAACATGACCACCAAGGATGCCCCCGACCTGCTCAAGGACGGTCGCAACAGTGGCGCGATGCTCAAATACGGTTACTCCAGCAACGACCATGAGCAGGTCTACAGCAGCGCCGTGTTCGGACGTACCGACGATGGTCGTTTCGACGCACTGGCCTACCTGACCCAACGCGACGGCGACGACATGAAGGTCGCCGCCAAACTGCCCAACGAAAACAATCAGTACCCAATCAACCCTCAGCGCCTGCCGAACTCCGCCCAGAATGTCGACGGCAAGCTGTTCAAGGTCAACGCCCACTTCACCGAAGAGCACGCCGTTGGCTTGTCCTACTCGCGGTCACACAGCAACCGCTGGACGCCGTTCTCAGCGGCCAGCTACCCGACGCCGCCCACCCAGGCCAACATTGACCGCTATGGCTACGAAGCAGCGCTGAAGCGTTTTCTGGCCCATCGCGACACGGTCGACACCACTTGGTCGGGCAAATACGAATACACACCCGTGGATAACCCGCTGGTGGACCTGACCGTCAAATACTCCCAGTCCAACACCGACCAGACCGACGAACGCGACGCCACGGCATTTTTTCAACTGGCCACCGGCGGGCGCAAAATGGACACCGCCTACACCGACAAAAACCTCGACGTGCGCAACGTCAGCTTGTTTGACACTGGCCCGTTGCAACATGCCGTCACCGTGGGCGGGCAGATCCGCAAGCACATCCGCGAGACCGAGATGTGGATGCCGGGTACCACCTACAACACCCCGCGTTACAACTACGGGCATTTCCAGCCGGGCTTCATGCCCCACGGCAAAGTCGATACCAACAGTTTCTTCGTGCAGGATGCGGTGACCCTGGGCGACGTCACCATCACGCCATCGATGCGCTACGACCACGTCCGCAACCGCGGCGAAGCCAACGATGCGCCGTACTACAGCAACCCCGATCCGTCCATTGGCCACGACTACAGCGACCGCACCTACACCGGCTGGTCGCCGCGCCTGGCAGTGTTCTGGACCGTCAACCCGAACCTCGGGCTGTTCGCCAACTGGAGCAAGACCTGGCGCGCGCCAGTGATCGACGAACAGTACGAAGTCCAAGGCCTGGGCAGCCGCACCGCCACCAGTGTCGACCTCGACCCGGAACGCATCACCTCGATCAGCGTGGGCAGCGTCAGCAGCTTCGACAACCTGATCGCCCACGACGACAACCTGCAACTGCGCACCACCTTCTTCCACAACAAAGTCGAAGACGAAATCTTCAAGGCTACAGGCGTCGGCTGCCAGAACCAGGCCATTAACGGCGGCAGCATCTCCACGGCTTGCCCGCCGGGCGCCCTGTCCAACTATCGCAACATCGGTGGCCTGACCATCAAGGGCTTCGAGCTCGAATCTTTCTACAATTCCACCTACCTGTTTGGCTCGGTGTCGTTCGCCTATGCCAAGGGTGATCATGAAGGCGCCTACACCAACCCCTGGGGTCCGGATGTGGCGGCACGGGATATCCCGCCGACCAAATGGGTACTGGTGCTTGGCACCCATATTCCCGCCTGGGATGCCCAGGTCGGCTGGACCGGCCAGTTCATCGGCGCGACCTCCCGTTTGCCCAGCGACAACTATTCCGGCGGCCCGGGCAGCGGCGTGGGCGACCTGTTCTACGACCAGTACGGCAACAAGCGCTACAACACTCAGGGCCTGTTCGCCAAATGGAAACCACAACAGGCCTACCTGAAAGGCACTGAGGTGAACTTCACCGTGGACAACGTGTTCAACAACAACTTCCGCCCGGCCCTGAGTGGCGACCGCGCCTACACCAAAGGCCGCGACGCGAAGATCAGCGTCACGCGCTTCTTCTAAAACGGGCACGGCCGTTGTGGGAGCCGGGCGTGCCCGCGAGGGAGGCGACGCGTTTTTTGCGTAAAACTGCGGTGCGCCCATCGCAGCCTCGCGAACGCTCGACAGCTCCCACCCGACAGCAACTGTACGGATAAATCCGCACGCAGCTGTAGACCCTTGATCGGTGAGGGATGTGGCTAGATGGGCTTCCCTTGAAGCCCTCTAGATTCGGTTCTTCTCCATGAGCTCGCGCGAAAACACCGGCATGGCCCTCGGCCTGCTGGGCGTCATCATCTTCAGCCTGACCCTGCCCTTCACCCGCATCGTGGTGCAGGAAATCCATCCGTTACTCAACGGCCTGGGCCGTGCGTTGTTCGCGGCGATCCCGGCGGCGGCGCTGTTGCTGTGGCGTCGCGAACGCTGGCCGACCTGGCGTCAGGTGCGTGGGCTGTGCCTGGTGATCGCGGGCGTGATCCTGGGTTTCCCGGTGCTGTCAGCGTGGGCCATGCAGACCCTGCCGGCATCCCATGGCGCACTGGTCAACGGCCTGCAACCGCTGTGCGTGGCGCTGTACGCGGCGTGGCTGTCCCATGAACGACCGTCGAAAGCCTTTTGGGCCTGTGCGGCACTGGGCAGTGGGTTGGTATTGAGTTATGCGTTGATCACCGGCGCCGGCAGTATCCAGGCGGGTGATTTGCTGATGCTGGGCGCGATTGCCGTGGGTGGGCTGGGTTACGCAGAAGGCGGCCGACTGGCCAAGGAAATGGGCGGCTGGCAGGTGATCTGCTGGGCGCTGGTGCTGTCGACGCCCGTGCTGATCGGGCCGGTGTGGTACCTGGCGGCGCAGCATCAAGGCGCGATTTCCATGCGCGCCTGGTGGGCATTCGGCTACGTGTCGCTGTTTTCGCAATTCCTCGGGTTCTTCGCCTGGTACGCCGGGTTGGCCATGGGCGGGATTGCGCGAGTCAGCCAGATCCAGCTGTTGCAGATCTTCTTCACCATCGCGTTTTCGGCGCTGTTCTTTGGTGAACACATCGAGCCGATTACCTGGCTGTTTGCGTGTGGGGTGATCGTGACGGTGATGCTGGGGCGCAAGACGGCGGTGCAGCCTGCGCCAGCCCCCAAGGCTGCCACTCTTTAAATCGCATCGTGCTTCAGGCCAGGTAGCCATCCGCGCGCAGCAGGGTTTCCAGGCAGTGTTCGGTGATGTGGTAGAAGGCCTTCAGCTCCTGGATCTTCTCCAGCAACTGCGCGTTGTCCACAGGCTCGGCGCGTTTGACCGCAAGAATCATCTTGTTCTTGTTGGTGTGCTCCAGTGAGATGAACTCGAACACCTTGGTCTCATAACCACAGGCTTCGAGGAACAACGCACGCAAGCTGTCGGTGACCATTTCCGCCTGCTGGCCCAGATGCAGGCCGTATTGCAGCATCGGCTTGAGCAGCGCCGGGCTCTGGATCTGCAGGCGGATCTGCTTGTGGCAGCACGGCGAGCACATGATGATCGACGCGCCGGAACGGATGCCGGTGTGGATCGCGTAGTCCGTGGCAATGTCGCAGGCATGCAGGGCGATCATCACGTCCAGCTCGCTGGGCGCCACGCTGCGCACATCACCGCATTTGAACACCAGCCCCGGATGCTCCAGGCGGGCGGCGGCGGTGTTGCAGAGGGTCACCATGTCTTCGCGCAGCTCGACGCCGGTCACTTCGCCTTCGGCCTTGAGGGTGTTGCGCAGGTAGTCGTGAATGGCAAAGGTCAGGTAGCCCTTGCCCGAGCCGAAGTCGGCGACGCGCACCGGCTGGTCCAGCTTCAAGGGTGACGAGGTGAGCGCATGGCTGAACACTTCGATGAACTTGTTGATCTGCTTCCACTTGCGCGACATCGACGGGATCAGCGCCTGCTTGGCGTCGGTCACGCCCAGGTCGGCGAGAAAGGGTCGGCTCAGATCGAGGAATCGATTCTTCTCACGGTTATGTTCAGCCGACGGCGCTTCACGCAGTTGCTGCGGCTTGCTTTTGAACAGTGAGCTTTTGTTCTTTTTGCTGTATTCCAACTGGGCTTCGTCAGTCAGCGACAGCAGGTGCGCATTCTTGAACGAGGTTGGCAGCAACTCGGCAATCGCCGCCACACCTTCCGCCAGCAGGAAGTTCTTGGTGATGTCGCGGGTCTTGTAGCGGTAGACGAAGGACAGGCACGCCTGTTCCTTGACCGTGACCGGCTTGATGATCAGCCGCTGCAACTCGGCTTCCTCACCGACGTACTTGGCCAGCACCAGCTTGATAAAGGCGTTCTGCGCGAGGCTTGCGCTGAGCAGTTCGACGAACTGGGCATGATGATCCGGCGCAGGACGGGCAGGTTGAGCGGTGACAGACATGAACTAAAACGCCTCGGGCAGGGAATGCCGGGCATTTTAGGGGGGATAGCGGTTCAGGGCACGGGGTTATTTGACTAACGGTCAGTGTATTGCCGACACAAAACCCACATTTAGAACTGCACTGTCTGGATTACTCGAGTACGACCAATCGATTCGGCAGTTCGTTACGCGTCTGCGTCACCGGCACATGCACCTTCAACAACTCGCCACAGGCCTCGATGCAACTGATAAACCCAGCCAGTGTCTGCCCCTGTTTCACCTGCTGGGTAAACGCCTTGACGATCACATCCCAGCTGCTGTCATCCAGGCGTTTGGAAATGCCGTCATCCACCAGGATCTCCACGTACCGCTCTGCCTCGCTGACAAAGATCAGCACGCCGGTGCTGCCCAGCGTGTGGTGCAGGTTCTGCTCCAGGAACTGCCGCCGCGCCAGGTTGGACGCACGCCAGTGGCGCACCGAACGGGGGATCAACCGCGTGGTGACCTTGGGCAGGCGGAACACCAGGCACAACACGATGAATGTCGCCCATTGCGCCAGCAACAAGGTGTACATGGTCAGGTAACCCGACAGGTAATGCACCACACCGGGCACCACCAACGCGATCAGGCTGGCCCACAACAGTGGGATGTAGGCGTAGTCGTCGGCGCGGGCGGCCAACACGGTCACCAGTTCCGCGTCGGTGGTTTTCTCGACGCGGGCGATCGCTTCCGCGACTTGGCGCTGCTCGTGTTCAGTCAGTAATGCCATGGTTGTCGTTGCTCTCTCATTATTATCATCACCAGCCGCCTGAAGCCCCGCCGCCGCCAAAGCCGCCACCGCCGCCCCGGAAACCACCACCGCCGCCCCCGCCACCACCGCCACGGCCGCTGCTGCTGAGAATCGCCAGCAAGATAGCGCCCACCGGCAGCCCCATGCGATTGCACAGCCACAACACGCCGATCAGCAGGATAAACAGGCCAATGGAAAACCCGGGATTATCCTTGGCAAAGTTGGCATCCGCCACATGCGCCGGCACGGCCAGCGGCTCGCCGCCCACCACCTGCACCATCGCCGATACGCCGTCGCTGATGCCCTGGCTGTAATTACCGGCCTTGAACTTAGGCGCGATCACTTGGTTGATGATCACCCAGGACTGCGCATCGGTCAGCGTGCCTTCGAGGCCATAGCCGACTTCGATGCGCAATTTGCGCTCATCCCGGGCGACGATCAACAGCGCGCCGTTATCCTTGCCCTTCTGGCCGATGCCCCATTGGCGGCCGAGTTGATAACCGTAATCCTCAATGGGCACGCCCTGCAGGTCTGGCACCGTGACCACCACGATCTGGTCGCCACGGGTTTGCTCCAGTGCCTGCAATTGCTGGGTAATCTGCTCGCGCACCGCCGGGTCGATCATCTGGGCGGTGTCCACCACCCGCCCGCTCAACGCCGGGAAGCTCAGCGCCGCCTGGGCCACGCCCACGCAGGCCAACAACCACAGCGCCAGGCCTATCCGTAATAAACGCATCGACACCTCAGTGCAGCCTTATTTGAACTTCACTTGCGGCGCTTTATCGGCATCGGCGCTGGTGGCTTCAAACGTGGCGCGGATCGGCAAGTCGCTGTACATCACGCTGTGCCACAGGCGGCCCGGGAAGGTGCGGATCTCGGTGTTGTAGGCCTGCACTGCCTGGATAAAGTCGCGGCGGGCCACGGCGATACGGTTTTCAGTGCCTTCAAGCTGGGATTGCAGGGCCAGGAAGTTCTGGTTGGCCTTCAGGTCCGGGTACCGCTCGGACACCACCATCAAGCGGCTGAGTGCACCGCTCAAGCCGTCCTGGGCCTGTTGGAACTGCTTGAGTTTTTCCGGATTGTCGAGGGTGCTCGCATCCACTTGGATCGAGGTGGCCTTGGCCCGTGCTTCAATCACGGCGGTGAGGGTGTCCTGCTCATGGGCAGCGTAGCCCTTGACCACTTCCACCAGGTTGGGGATCAGGTCGGCGCGGCGTTGGTATTGGTTTTGCACCTGACCCCAGGCGGCTTTGGCCTGTTCGTCCAGGGTCGGGATGTTATTGATGCCACAACCGCTCAGCACTGTGCTGATCAATAGCAGCGCCGCGGCTTTCAAGCCCCAGCGGTAACCTTGTGCTGCTTGCATGGTGTTTCTCCTGCCCAATCTTGATGGAATGTTACGACTAACCCTATACACCGCGCGCTTGGGGCATAATCCGCCACCACTGGAATGCATCGAACCAATCAGCTACAAAGATGCCCAGCGCGAAAAAGAGTTCAGAGTGTGCTGCATTTATCTGAACAACACCCGAACAACAATAGACGCTCCCCACATTTTGGCCGATCAGCGTAATTGCTGTGCAGTGAGCCGAAAAAGGATATTCATGAAGAAGCTGTGTTTGCTCGGCCTTGTTGCCACTCTGGCCACCCATCCCGTCTGGGCAGAAACAAAGCCTGCTGCGCTTAAGGACAAGGACGCCTTCGTCAGCGACCTGCTCAAGCAGATGACCCTGGATGAAAAGATCGGCCAATTGCGCCTGATCAGCATCGGCCCCGAGATGCCCCGTGAGCTGATCCGCAAGGAAATCGCCGCCGGTCGCATCGGCGGCACGTTCAACTCCATCACCCGCCCGGAAAACCGTCCGATGCAGGACGCGGCCATGCGCAGCCGCTTGAAGATCCCGATGTTCTTCGCCTACGACGTGATCCACGGCCACCGCACGATTTTCCCGATCAGCCTGGCGCTTGCCTCCAGCTGGGACATGGACGCCATCGGCCGCTCCGGGCGCATCGCCGCCCAGGAAGCCGCCGCCGACAGCCTCGACATCACCTTCGCGCCGATGGTCGACATCTCCCGCGACCCACGCTGGGGTCGTACGTCCGAGGGCTTCGGTGAAGACACCTACCTGGTCTCGCGCATTGCCGAAGTGATGGTCAAGGCGTTCCAGGGCGTGAGCCCCGCGAATGCCGACAGCATCATGGCCAGCGTCAAGCACTTCGCCCTGTACGGCGCGGTGGAAGGCGGCCGCGATTACAACGTGGTCGACATGAGCCCGGTCAAGATGTACCAGGACTACCTGCCGCCGTACCACGCGGCGATCAAGGCCGGTTCCGGCGGCGTGATGGTGGCGCTGAACTCGATCAACGGCGTACCCGCCACCGCCAACACCTGGCTGATGAACGACCTGCTGCGCAAGGACTGGGGCTTCAAGGGCCTGGCCGTGAGCGACCATGGCGCGATCTTCGAACTGATCAAGCACGGCGTGGCCAAGGATGGGCGCGAAGCCGCCAAGCTGGCAATCAAGGCCGGCATCGACATGAGCATGAACGACTCGCTGTACGGCAAGGAATTGCCGGGGCTGCTCAAGTCCGGCGAGATCGAACAGAGCGACATTGATAACGCCGTTCGCGAAGTGCTCGGCGCCAAGTACGACATGGGCCTGTTCAAGGACCCCTACCTGCGTATCGGCAAAGCCGAGGACGACCCGGCCGACACCTACGCCGAAAGCCGCCTGCACCGCGCAGAAGCCCGCGACATCGCGCGCCGCAGCCTGGTGCTGCTGAAAAACCAGAACAACACCCTGCCACTGAAAAAATCCGCGACCATCGCCCTGGTCGGCCCGCTGGCCAAGGCGCCGATCGACATGATGGGCAGTTGGGCCGCTGCCGGCAAACCGGAACAATCGGTCACCCTGCTCGACGGCCTCAACGCGGTGATTGGCGAAAAAGGCAAGATCATCTATGCCCGTGGCGCCAACATCACCCAGGATAAGGCCGTGGTCGACTACCTGAACTTCCTCAACTTCGATGCCCCTGAAGTGGTGGATGACACCCGCCCTGCCCAGGTGATGATCGACGAAGCGGTCAAGGCCGCCAAGGAGGCCGATGTGGTGGTCGCCGCCGTGGGTGAGTCCCGTGGCATGTCCCACGAATCCTCGAGCCGCACCGACCTGAACATCCCGCAGAGCCAGCGCGACCTGATCAAGGCCCTGAAGGCTACCGGCAAGCCGCTGGTGTTGGTGCTGATGAACGGCCGTCCACTGTCGATCCTCGAAGAGAACCAACAGGCCGACGCGATCCTGGAAACCTGGTTCGCCGGCACCGAAGGCGGCAACGCGATTGCCGACGTGCTGTTTGGTGACTACAACCCGTCAGGCAAGCTGCCGATCACCTTCCCACGCTCGGTGGGGCAGATTCCCACCTACTACAACCACCTGACCATCGGCCGGCCGTTCACCCCAGGCAAGCCGGGCAACTACACCTCGCAGTACTTCGATGACACCACCGGGCCGCTGTTCCCGTTCGGATATGGCTTGAGCTACACCACGTTCAGCCTGTCGGACATGGCGCTGTCGTCCACCACGCTGAACAAGACCGGCAAGCTCGATGCCAGTGTCACCGTGAAAAACACCGGCAAGGTGGATGGGGAAACCGTCGTCCAGCTGTACATCCAAGACGTGGCCGGCTCGATGATCCGCCCGATCAAGGAGCTGAAGAACTTCCAGAAGGTCATGCTCAAGGCGGGTGAAGAGCGCACGCTGCACTTCACCATCACCGAGGAGGACTTGAAGTTCTACAATACCCAGCTCAAATTCGCGGCAGAGCCGGGTGAGTTCAATGTGCAGATCGGGTTGGATTCCCAGGATGTGCAGCAGCAGACCTTCGAACTGCTCTAACGCCTGACGCGGTCAGAACATGTGGGAGCGGGCGTGCTCGCGAATGCGGTGGATCAGTCGCTGATTTTAGTAACTGACACGCAGCCTTCGCGAGCAAGCCCGCTCCCACATTTCGATCGAGTTGACCTGATTAGCCGCGTCGGTCGAGCAAGTTGACCACCAACCGATCAATCCAGCCCCACACCCGCTGCTTCACCCGCCGCCACAACGGCCGCGACTTCCACGCCTCCAGGCTGACCGCCTGGCTCTGGGCAAAATCCCGTTCGAAACTGCCCGCCACGGCCTCGGTCAATGCCGGGTCCAGCGCTTCCAGGTTGGCTTCCAGGTTGAAGCGCAAATTCCAGTGATCAAAGTTGCACGAGCCGATGCTTACCCAATCGTCCACCAGCACCATTTTCAAGTGCAGGAAGCACGGCTGGTATTCAAAGATCTGCACGCCCGAACGCAGCAAGCGCGGGTAATAACGGTGGCCGGCGTAACGCACGGACGGGTGATCGGTGCGCGGGCCGGTGAGCAACAAACGCACGTCGACGCCGCGCCCGGCGGCACGGCGCAAGGCACGGCGCACGCTCCAGGTCGGCAGGAAGTACGGTGTGGCCAGCCAGATACGCTGCTGGCTGCTGTTCAAGGCGCGGATCAGCGATTGCAGGATATCGCGGTGCTGGCGGGCATCGGCATAGGCCACCCGACCCAGGCCGGGGCCCGTCGCCGGCACCTTGGGCAACCGCGGCAAACCGAAATGGGTGGCGGGTTTCCATTCCCGACGAGCTGCATTGGCATGCCATTGGCGATCGAACAGCGCCTGCCAGTCCAAAACCAGCGGCCCGCTGATCTGCACCATGACTTCATGCCAGTCGGCGCTGTCGTTGCCTGGCGTCCAGAATTCATCGGTCACCCCGGTGCCGCCGACAAAGGCCATGTCCTGGTCGATCAACAGCAGTTTGCGATGATCGCGGTACAGGTTGCGCATCCAGCGGCGCCAATTCAGGCGGTTGTAGAAACGCAGCTCCACACCCGCGTCCGTCAAGCGTTTACGCAACCCGAGGGTAAACGCCAGGCTGCCGTAATCATCGAACAGGCAGCGCACCCGCACGCCGCGTTCAGCGGCGAGGACCAGTGCCTGCACCATCGCTTCGGCGCAGGCACCGGCTTCCACCAGGTACAACTCCAGCTCGACCTGCCGCTCGGCGCGGGCAATGCCCACCAGCATCTGCGGAAAAAAATTCGGCCCATCGATCAGCAATTCGAAACGGTTGGCGCTGCGCCATGGGAACACCGCGCCGCTCATGTCAGCGCGCCGTGAAAATCAGCACCGCACCCACCGGCACCGACAGACTGATCGACTTGAGCCCCGCCGCCTTGCGCAACGCTGCCACGCCCGGCGCCAGGTCGAAGTCCTCGGCATGCACCACCAGCGGTTCCAGGGTCACCACCTGGAAACGCCGGTCATCCAGGCGCGTCGCCAGCAGCTCGGCGCTGTAGGTCTGGGTCTTGCCGTGCAGGGTCACGGACAACGGCAGGCGCAATTCCAATTGCGCACCAGGGGCCAAATCGTTGATCGGTTGCAGGTTGATCTGCGCGTTGATCAGCGCGTCTGGAAACGTCTTGATCTCGAACAACTGATTGCGCATGCGCTCGTCGCGCAGCGGAACGCCGCTGTTGACCGACTCCAGCTCCACCTCCAGTTGCGCCGCGCCCTTGCTGTCGACTTTGCCGTGCAACACCAGGAAGCGCTGCACTTCGGCGATTTCGGTGTTCTTGGTGGTGACGAACGACAGGCGCGAGGACTCGTTATCCAGATACCAGTCGGCATGGGCAGGCACAGCGGCGGCGGCCAAGAGGGCGAAGGCCAGGGGTTTGATCACAGAAGCGTTGAACATTGAAAACTCGCGGGGCGAAAAACCTGAACGAACCTTAACCGTCCATTGGAGCGGAAGCAAAGTCTGTGATGAGCGGGCGTGGAATCCCGGGAAAGAACGCTACAGCGTCGTCAAACAATTAGTCGGCGCTTTTTTGTGCCTGCTGTTTGTGCTTTATGGCGACTGTACGTGGGAGGCCTTGTGCCTGCCGAGTTGCTTCTTCTCGGATTCCAACCTGCGTACAGCTGCCACCCCCACGCTTGGAATCGTGACTGGCAGCTCTTTTTGGTTGTACCAAAGGAGCAAGCTATGCCGTACGAAATACCCTCAGCCGAAACTATCGGTGCCGCGACCTTTGCAGATTGCCGAGAAAACAAAAGCCATTTGAAAGTGTTCCGTGTCAACGCAGGGGTTCCGCTGCTGGAAGCCCTTGAACACGCCTCGCACGTGCTTTATTACGCAAAAATGCTCTCGCTTGAGGCCGCCATGGACCCCAAGGCGGAGAAGTTCGCTTTCGCCTCGCACTATTTGGGTGAAATGGGCAAAGCGATCATTGATGATCTGCTGTTGGCTATGCAACCTGGCAGCCCAGCCACGTAGTAAGTCGTTCGCGCCCGATGCAGTGCATCGGGCGCCTACCTGTGCTTCTCTCATTTCCAATGATTAGTGCAAATCCCCTGTGGGAGCTGGCTTGCCTGCGATAGCGGCAGGTCAGTCAACATCACTATCGCCTGTGCCGCCATCATCGCAGGCAAGCCAGCTCCCACATGGGGTCGCGGTGTGTCAGGGGTTCAAGCGGCAGCCCTGCCGATCCCCCAACCACCGTGCACTGTGCGTACGCCCCAAACCGCTGGCCGTGACTTCACTGCGCTCGGGGTTATCGGTAAAGGCACTGGTGGGCACGTACTGCTTCACATACCCCCGGCAATACTCCGCCGGGTTGTTCGCCACATACCGACACGAGCAATACTCCTTGGCCGTATACGCCGCGATGATGTCGGGGAAAGCTTGCAGGTTGACGCGCTCGTGCCAGATCCACCCCAGCAGGGCGAGCAACAGCAGCAGAAACAGGCTGGTAAACGGACGACGACGGATCATGGCTGCACCGCCGCAAGCACGCGTTTGAGCAGTTCGTTGTGGCGATAGCTGCCGTCGCGGTCGTCGCCGTAGCGTACGATCACCAGATGTTCTTCAGGCATCACAAACAGCGCCTGACCCCAATGGCCGAGGGCCGCAAAGGTGTCGGCGGGGGCGTCTGGCCAGGGCCGTGGCGCACCTTGGTTAAGCCACCAGTGACCGCCGGGAACGGCTTCGTCCTGGCCGGCCTTGTACTTATCGAACGGCTGACGGTTGAAGGCGACCCAGTCTTTGGGCAGCAACTGGTGTTCCCCCCAACGGCCGTCCCGTGCCATCAACAGGCCGACACGCGCCAGGTCACGAGCCGTGAGGTAGGCGTAAGAGGAAGCGACGAAGGTTTCATCGGCGTCGGTTTCCCAAGTGGCATTGCGGATCCCCAATGGCTTGAACAACGCATCCCACGGGTAACTCATATACGCCTTATGCCCGAGCATGCCTTTCAGCGTGGCGGACAGGATGTTGGTGTCACCGCTGGAGTACCGGAACACCTGGCCCGGTGCAGTGGCGGCCTCGGTATCGGCGGCAAAGTCAGCCATGTCGCCGCGGCCACGGGTGTAAAGCATCGCCACCACCGAAGATTTCAGCGGCGCGTATTCATAGTCTTCCTGCCAGTCGAGGCCCGAGGCCCAGTGCAGCAAGTCGGCCATGGTCACAGTCGGGTGCTGCTTCATTGGCGGGTAAAAACGCGCGGCGGGGTCGGTCAATTTGAAGCGGTTTTCGCCGTAGGCCACGCCCAGCACGGTCGCCATCAGGCTTTTGCTGACGGACCAGGTGAGGTGCGGAGTGCTGGCGGTGGTGGGCGTGGCATAGCGTTCGTAGACGACCTGGCCGTCGCGGATCACCAACAATGCGTCAGTGCGGATGCCTTGGCGGGTGGCGTCGTCTCGCGCCGGAAAAGCGTAAGCATCCAGAGCATCAACTGCGGGACCCGAGAGCGGTGTGCCCTTGGCCCATTCCTTATCGGGCCAGGTTTCGGCGTAAGCGGCAACGGTGACGAACAACAGGGCAACGCACAACAGGCCTCTGACCATGGACGCAAACTCAAGGGGGCATTCAAGCCCGCGAGCCTAGCCGAGGGTGATGACAGATTTGCGACATGGAGGGCTGTCATCCAAGCGTCACCATAACTTCATGGAGATGACACCGGGCCTCCATAGCCTGACTTTGGACAACAAAGTCGACCGGCCGAAATCGTGGCCGGCACTCGGAGACTCGCCATGACTCAGATCGCCCGCATCAGCGACACCGGCAATGAACGCCGCCTGCAAGCCGAACGCCTGGTTGGCGCGCAGGCGTTGCAGGAAGCCCAGGCCCTGCGGTTCAACGTGTTCAGCGGCGAATTCAACGCCAAGCTGAAAGGCGCGGAACTGGGCCTGGACATGGATGACTATGATGTTCACTGCAGCCACATCGGCGTGCGGGACTTGAACAGCGGTCGACTGGTGGCCACCACTCGCTTGCTGGACCACCAGGCTGCCAGCACCTTGGGTCGGTTCTACAGCGAAGAAGAATTCAGCCTGCATGGCTTGCTCCACCTGCAAGGCCCGATCCTGGAAATCGGCCGCACTTGCGTCGATCCGGCCTACCGCAACGGTGGCACCATTGCCGTGTTGTGGGGCGAGTTGGCCGAAGTGCTCAACCAGGGTGGCTACAGCTACTTGATGGGCTGCGCGAGCATCCCGATGCACGACGGCGGCATCCAGGCTCACGCGATCATGCAGCGCCTGCGCGAACGCTACCTGTGCAATGAACACCTGCGCGCCGAACCGAAAAAACCCCTGCCGGCGCTGGACCTGCCGTCCAACGTGATCGCCGAAATGCCGCCACTGCTCAAGGCTTACATGCGCCTGGGGGCGAAGATCTGTGGCGAGCCGTGCTGGGATGAAGATTTCCAGGTGGCCGACGTGTTTATCCTGCTCAAGCGCGATGAGCTATGCCCGCGCTATGCACGCCACTTCAAGGCGGCCATGTGATGAGCCGCCTGCGCGTGTACGGGCGCATTGCCCGCGTACTGCTAGTGGTGGCACTGGGCTTGAGCATGGCCAGTGTATTCGGCGTGTTCGAACGGTTGGGCGTGGCCAACTCGATGGTGCGCCGCCAGCGCTGGTCGCGGTTCTTCATGGCGCGGCTGACCAACGCCCTGCCCTTTCGCGTGACGGTGCACGGTGAGTTGCCGCAAACGCCGATGCTGTGGGTGAGCAATCACGTGTCCTGGACCGACATTCCCCTGCTGGGCATGGTGACGCCGATGTCGTTCCTGTCCAAGGCCGAAGTGCGTACCTGGCCGGTGGCAGGCTGGCTGGCGGCCAAAGCCGGCAGCTTGTTTATCCGCCGGGGTTCGGGCGATAGCCAGTTGATCCGCAAGCAGATGACCCGTCACCTGGGGCAACAACACCCGCTGCTGATGTTCCCCGAAGGCACCACCACCGACGGGCGCAGCCTGCGCACTTTCCACGGGCGTTTGCTGGCCAGTGCGATCGATGCGGATGTATGCCTGCAACCGGTGGCGATCCGTTATCTGCGTGAGGGGCAAGTGGACCCGCTGGCGCCTTTTATTGGCGATGATGATTTGTTGTCGCACCTGATGCGCTTATTTGCCAACGACCAGGGCGATGTGGAAATCCATGTGCTCAAGCCAATTGCCTGTGCCGGGCAGGAACGCGCGGCGCTGGCGTATCAGGCGCAGCAGGCGGTGCAAAAGGCGTTGTTTGGGCCCTTGCCCGAGGCAGAACAGATCGCGGCTCGACCGGCATTCGCGGCATAAAGCGGGCATGGTCAACGTGTGGGAGCTGACTTGCCTGCGATAGCGGTGGGTCAGCAACACATGTATCAACTGGCAGACTGCAATCGCAGGCAAGCCAGCTCCCACCTTAAATCGATGGCGTCAGTCGGGAGTGTGCAAAGGCCTGCAGCTCGGGATAGAACAACCGGAAGTCTTCACTCAGCGGCTCATACAACTCGCGCAATTCCTGCATGGCATGCCCCAGTTCCTCGGGCTGTGTCAGGCGCCGGGCGATCCCGCGCAACACCTGCTCCATCACCGCAAACTCGCGGTAGGAGCCCAGCCAGTCATCCGCCGCCATATACGGTGCAATCTGCGCCAGCCGCCCCGGCAACTGCGGCTCGGCCGCCAGCACGCGGTAAACCTGCGACGTGAAATGCTCAAGGGGCTGGTCGGCATACAAGGTCCAGTCCCGCGCCAGGCAGTGATCGAAAAACACATCGAGGACGATCCCGGCATAGCGCCTACGGGTAAGGCTGAAGCGCGACAGCGCCTCCCCCACCAGCGGGTGGCTGTCGGTGAAGCGGTCGATGGAACGATGCAGCTGGATCGCCGATTCAATTTGCGGGCTGAACTGGCCCTGCAGGCGGCCTTTGACGAAGTCGCCATACAGGCTGCCCAGCAGTTGCGCAGGAAGTTGGCCGCCCAGGTGCAGATGTGCGAGATAATTCATGGCGCGCAGTCTATCACTGCCCTCAACGTATCGTTATAACCCGATATACCGATTAAGCCTAGGCTCAGACCAAAATCATATTGGTCTATCGGGATAGACCGATATAAAGTTCGCCTCATCGCGATATAACGCTGTACAAAACCGAGCATCTGCCATGTCCATCGACCTCGACGAAATAATAAAAGCCCTGGCACACCCAGTACGACGAGACATCCTCACCTGGCTGAAAGACCCCAAAGTGCAGTTCCCCGAACAATTGCACAACCACGAATACGGCATCTGCGCCGGGCAGATCGACCAACGCTGCGGCTTGTCCCAGTCGACCGTGTCAGCCCACCTGGCCACCCTCCAACGCGCCGGGTTGATCAGCAGCCAGAAGGCCGGCCAGTGGCACTTTTTCAAACGCAACGAGGACACCATCCAGGCGTTCCTCGCGGCGCTCACCACCGAACTCAGCGCGGACGACAACGCCGCGTTGTAACAAGGAAACGATAATGCCCCTCTCGCTACTCATACTGGCCCTCAGTGCCTTCGCCATCGGCACCACCGAGTTCGTCATCATGGGCTTGCTGCCCGATGTGGCAGCGGACCTGGGTGTGTCGATTCCCGGCGCCGGCTGGCTGGTGACCGGCTACGCCCTGGGCGTGGCCATCGGCGCGCCCTTCATGGCGCTGGCCACCGCCAAGCTGCCTCGCAAGGCGGCCCTGGTAGCGTTGATGGGTATCTTCATTATCGGCAACCTGCTCTGCGCCCTGGCCAGTGACTACAACGTGCTGATGTTTGCCCGTGTCGTCACCGCGCTGTGCCACGGTGCGTTCTTTGGTATTGGTTCGGTGGTCGCCGCCAACCTGGTGCCCGCCAACAAACGAGCTTCGGCCGTGGCCCTGATGTTCACCGGCCTGACCCTGGCCAACGTGCTCGGCGTACCGCTGGGTACCGCACTCGGCCAGGAAGCCGGCTGGCGCTCGACCTTCTGGGCAGTGACGGTGATTGGTGTGGTGGCGTTGATCGGCCTGATCCGCTTCCTGCCCGCCAAGCGTGATGAAGAGAAACTCGACATGCGCGCCGAACTGGCCGCCCTCAAGGGCGCCGGCATCTGGCTGTCGCTGAGCATGACCGCGCTGTTTGCCGCGTCCATGTTCACCCTCTTCACCTACGTAGCGCCGCTGCTCGGCGATGTCACCGGCGTGTCGCCCAAGGGCGTGACCTGGACCCTGCTGCTGATCGGCCTGGGTCTCACCGTGGGCAACATCATCGGCGGCAAATTGGCGGACAAACGCCTGGCGGCCACCTTGATCGGCGTGTTCATCAGCATGGCGGTGGTTTCCACGGCTCTGACCTGGACCAGCGTCGCCGTGATCCCGACCGAAATCACCCTGTTCCTGTGGGCCACCGCGTCGTTCGCCGCCGTGCCGGCGTTGCAGATCAACGTGGTGACCTTCGGCAAGGCCGCACCGAACCTGGTGTCCACCTTGAACATCGGCGCTTTCAACATCGGCAATGCCCTCGGCGCCTGGGTGGGCGGCAGTGTGATTGCCCACGGTTTCGGCCTGACCCGCGTGCCCTTGGCCGCAGCGGTCCTGGCGATTCTCGCGCTGTTGGTGACCCTGATTACTTTCCGCCAGACCGGCGATGCCGACCTGGCCCCTGCGACCCACTGATCCACTTCAAAGACAAAGGTGCTTTCCCCATGACGACTATTTTCGATCCGATCAAACTGGGCGACCTGGAACTGTCGAACCGCATCATCATGGCGCCGCTGACCCGCTGCCGTGCCGACGCCGGTCGCGTGCCCAACGCGCTGATGGCCGAGTACTACGTGCAACGCGCCTCCGCCGGGCTGATCCTCAGCGAAGCCACGTCCGTGACGCCGTTGGGCGTAGGCTACCCGGACACGCCGGGCATCTGGTCCAACGATCAGGTGCGCGGCTGGGCCAACGTCACCAAGGCGGTTCATGGCGCGGGCGGCAAGATCTTCCTGCAACTGTGGCACGTGGGCCGTATTTCCCATGAGTCGTACCTGAACGGCGAAACCCCGGTGGCCCCGAGCGCAATCCAGCCTAAAGGCCACGTCAGCCTGGTGCGCCCATTGGCCGACTACCCGACCCCCCGCGCCTTGGAAACCGCTGAAATCGCCGACATCGTCGACGCCTACCGCACCGGTGCCGAGAACGCCAAGGCCGCCGGTTTCGACGGCGTGGAAATTCACGGCGCCAACGGATACCTGCTCGACCAGTTCCTGCAGAGCAGCACCAATAAGCGCACTGACCAGTACGGCGGCTCCCTGGAAAACCGCGCTCGCCTGTTGCTGGAAGTCACCGATGCAGCCATCGAAGTCTGGGGCGCTGGCCGTGTGGGTGTGCACCTGGCACCGCGGGCCGACGCCCACGACATGGGCGACGACAACCTGGCGGAAACCTTCACCTACGTCGCCAGCGAACTCGGCAAGCGTGGCATTGCGTTCATCTGCTCCCGTGAGAAAGAAGCCGGCGACAGCCTCGGCCCACAACTCAAGAAAGCCTTCGGCGGCGTGTACATCGCCAACGAACGCTTCACCAAGGACAGCGCCAACACCTGGCTGGCTTCGGGCAAAGCGGATGCGGTGGCCTTCGGTGTGCCGTTTATTGCCAACCCGGATTTGCCAGCACGCTTGAAGGCAGATGCGCCGCTGAACGAAGCGCATCCGGAAACCTTCTATGGCAAAGGCCCAGTCGGCTACATCGACTACCCGACCCTGGCGCTGTGAGGTAAAAAGCTGAAATGAAAAAGCCCCGGTTCGCAGGAACCGGGGCTTTTTTACGCCTATCTTGTCGAGTACGCGGGACCTGAGAGCAATACTCCTTCACAACCGTGCAACAAAATCGCTACAAAATACTTAGGCGGCTACCTATCAACCGCTGGACAGCCCGTATATAAAGTCACCCCACTAATCAGGCGGAAGGACGATTGACTGTCCTTGGGCTTTACTGTTGACACAACCTGATGCAATTACGCATTTTGTCTTAATTGCGCAGACTGGGGCTCCAACGCAGCATGTCCAGCCCCGCATCCACCCAGCGTTCGGCTTCCTGATGTAAATGGAAGCTGTCGGGAACCAGCAGCCACTGGCCGATCAGCCCGTTGATGTAGGCATGGATGCACACCGCGCCACGGGTGGTATCAAGATTTTCCGGAAGTTGCCCGCGGTGGACCGCGTTACGCAAGGTCAGGCCGATGCGCAGGTTGCATTCGAGGCTATGGGTCTGACGTTGGCGACGCATGTCGCACATTTCATCGGTGAATTCGCACTTATGAAACAAGATCTCGTTGATGCGCCGGGTTTTCGGGTCCAGGGCCACTTGATGAAACAAATGAATCAACAGTTTGCGCATGCAGCCCAGCGGGTCGAGTTCGTCCTCGCTTTCACTGGCCCTGGCCAACTCGTCCAGCGGCTCATGCAGCGTGTCGAGCAGCGCCTGCAGCAAATCGGATTTATTACTGAAATGCCAGTAGATGGCACCCCGCGTCACACCGGCCAGCGCGGCGATGTCCGCCAGCGTGGTCCGCGCGACGCCGCGTTCATAGAACGCTTGCTCGGCGGCTTGAAGAATCTGGCTGCGCGTTTCCTGAGCTTCCTCTTTGGTGCGACGAACCATGGCAGTACAACCTCAATCAGGACACTTGGGACTATCGTTAACGCAGAATTAACCGCCAGTACCGATAATCCGAATATTTGTGGGACGACACCGTCATGGGTGCCGAACGTAATGGAATCGAGGCTTTGGGCGTTGCTTTGTCAACACTCCGCGCAGCCTGTCAAGAGTTTACAAACAACCATGAACGTAAGTATATTGCGTAGCAAGCTACTTATCTACTCAGTGTTTGTTTTTTACCCTTCCACCCTTCTTGTGCGCATCCTGCGCGCCTGACCCGAGGATCTTCATGCAACTTAAGCCAGCTGTTACCGCTCTGGTCACTGCCGTCGCCCTGGCATCGCTGCTCAGCGGATGTAAAAAGGAAGAAGCGGCTCCGCCCGCTCAAATCCCTCAGGTCGGCGTGGTCACTATCCAACCGCAAGCCTTTACGCTCACCTCCGAATTGCCGGGTCGCACCACCGCGTACCGCATTGCGGAAGTGCGACCGCAGGTCAACGGCATCATTCTCAAGCGCCTGTTCAAGGAAGGCGGCGACGTGAAGGAAGGGCAACAGCTCTACCAGATCGACCCTTCGGTGTATGAAGCCACCCTGAAAAGTGCACAAGCGAGCCTGACCCAGAGCAAGTCGATCAGCGACCGCTACAAGCAGTTGGTCGATGAGCAAGCCGTCAGCCGTCAGGAGTACGACACTGCCGTCGCCAACCGCATGACGTCGGAAGCCAACGTGCAAACCGCCCAGATCAACGTGCGTTACACCAAAGTGTTCGCGCCGATCTCCGGGCGTATTGGTCGTTCTTCGGTGACCGAAGGCGCACTGGTCAGCAACGGCCAGGCCGATGCCATGGCCGTGATCCAGCAACTGGACCCGATCTACGTCGACGTCACACAGTCTTCGGCAGAAATGCTGAAACTGCGCCGCGACCTGGCCAGCGGCCAACTGGAAAAAGCCGGCGACAACGCCGCCAAAGTCAAGCTGACCCTGGAAGACGGCAGCGCCTATGGCGTGGATGGCAAGCTGGAGTTCTCCGAAGTGTCGGTCGACCAGACCACCGGTTCCGTGACCCTGCGCGCCGTGTTCCCGAACCCTGACCACACCTTGCTGCCGGGCATGTTCGTTCACGCCCAGTTGCAAGCCGGTGTGAACAGCAAGGCAATCCTGGCCCCGCAGCAAGGCGTAACCCGTGACCTGAAGGGCACTCCAACAGCGCTGGTCGTCAACGCCGACAACAAGGTCGAGCAGCGCGAACTGGTGGCCAACCGTACTTACGGCGCCTACTGGCTGGTGGAAAAGGGCTTGAACGCCGGCGACCGTGTGATCACAGAAGGCTTGCAGTACGTCAAGCCGGGCGCCGAGGTCAAGGTCAAGGCGGCCGACAACGCCAAACCTGCTGACGCCGGCAGTGCTGCTGCTCCTGCTGCCGCTGCTGGCAAAGGGGAGTAATCCATGTCGAAATTTTTTATCGACCGCCCCATTTTCGCCTGGGTTATTGCCCTGGTGATCATGCTGGTCGGGGCACTGTCGATCCTGAAGTTGCCCATCAACCAATACCCGGCCATCGCGCCGACCGCCATCGACATCCAGGTGACCTACCCAGGCGCGTCCGCACAAACCGTGCAGGACACCGTGGTGCAGGTCATCGAGCAACAGCTCAACGGTATCGACAACCTGCGTTATGTTTCCTCGGACAGTAACTCCGACGGCAGCATGACCATCACCGTAACGTTCAACCAGGGTACCAACCCGGACATCGCCCAGGTTCAGGTGCAGAACAAACTGAACCTGGCGACTCCACTGCTGCCGCAAGAAGTGCAGCAGCAGGGTATCCGCGTGACCAAGTCGGTGAAGAACTTCCTGATGGTGATCGGTCTGGTGTCGGAAGACGGCAGCATGACCAAGGACGACCTGTCCAACTACATCGTGTCGAACATCCAGGACCCGATTTCCCGGACCGCAGGTGTCGGTGACTTCCAGGTGTTTGGTTCGCAGTACGCCATGCGCATCTGGCTTGACCCAAGCAAGCTGAACAATTACCAGCTCACGCCAGTGGATGTCAGCACCGCGATCTCCGCACAGAACGTGCAGGTGGCTACCGGCCAACTGGGTGGCCTGCCTGCCCTGCCCGGCACTCAGTTGAACGCGACCATCATTGGCAAGACGCGCCTGCAGACGGCGGAGCAGTTCGGCAACATCCTGATGAAAGTCAATACAGACGGCTCCCAGGTACGCCTGAAGGATGTCGCGCGTATTGAGCTGGGTGGCCAGAACTACAGCATCGCTGCACAGTTCAACGGCAAGCCGGCTTCCGGTATGGCGATCAAGCTGGCTTCGGGCGCCAACGCCCTGGACACCGGCAAAGCAATCCGTGCCACCGTAGCGCAGCTCGAACCCTTCTTCCCGCCAGGCATGAAGGCGGTGGTGCCGTATGACACCACCCCGGTCGTGACCGAATCGATCTCCGGTGTAGTCCATACCCTGGTCGAAGCGATCGTGCTGGTGTTCCTGGTGATGTTCCTGTTCCTGCAGAACTTCCGTGCCACCATCATCACCACCATGACCGTACCGGTGGTGCTGTTGGGTACCTTCGGGATCCTGGCGGCGTTCGGTTTCACCATCAACACCTTGACCATGTTCGGCATGATCCTGGCCATCGGCTTGCTGGTGGATGACGCCATCGTCGTGGTGGAAAACGTCGAGCGAGTGATGGCCGAGGAACACCTGTCGCCCAAAGAAGCGACAGTCAAGTCCATGGGCCAGATCCAGGGTGCCCTGGTGGGTATTGCCCTGGTACTGTCGGCGGTACTGTTGCCGATGGCATTCTTCGGTGGTTCCACCGGTGTGATCTACAAACAGTTCTCCATCACCATCGTTTCGGCCATGGCGTTGTCGGTACTGGTTGCGCTGATCTTCACCCCGGCCTTGTGCGCCACCATGCTCAAGCCGATCGACCCGGAAAAACACGGCCAACCCAAGCGTGGTTTCTTCGGCTGGTTCAACCGCACCTTCGACCGTGGCGTACTGAGCTACGAGCGCGGCGTGGGTAATATGATCAAGCACAAGATCCCGGCGTTCCTGGTGTACGCACTGGTTATCGCTGGCATGATCTGGCTGTTCATGCGCATCCCTGCGGCGTTCCTGCCCGATGAAGACCAGGGCGTGATCTTTGCCCAGGTACAGACGCCGGTCGGTTCTACGGCTGAACGGACGCAAAAAGTCATCGACGATATGCGCATCTTCCTGCTCAACGACAAGGAAGGCGAGCCGGGCGAAGGCAAAGGCGTGAAATCGGTATTTACCGTAAACGGCTTCAACTTCGCCGGTCGTGGCCAAAGCTCGGGCCTGGCCTTTGTGATGCTCAAGCCGTGGGACGAACGTGACGCCTCCACCTCGGTGTTCGAGATCGCCAAGCGCGCCCAGGGCTACTTCATGCAGACCTTCAAGGACGCCATGGTATTTGCCATCGTGCCGCCGTCTGTACTGGAACTGGGTAACGCCACGGGCTTCGACGTGTTCCTGCAAGACCAGGGCGGGGTCGGCCACGATAAATTGATGGCGGCGCGTAACCAGTTCCTCGGTATGGCAGCACAAAGCAAGATTCTGGCAGGTGTGCGCCCCAACGGCGTGAACGATGAGCCGCAGTACGAGCTCACCGTCGACGACGAGAAGGCCAGTGCCCAAGGCATCACCCTGTCGAGCATCAACCAGACCCTGGCGATTGCCCTGGGTGGCAGCTACGTCAACGACTTCATCGACCGCGGTCGGGTGAAGAAGGTGTACGTGCAAGGTGAAGCCGCCAGCCGCATGTCGCCTGAAGACCTGAACAAATGGTACGTGCGCAGCGACTCCGGGAAGATGGTGCCGTTGTCCGCCATCGCGTCGGGCAAGTGGATCTTCGGTTCGCCGAAACTCTCGCGCTACAACGGTGTAGCGGCGATGGAAATCCTCGGTACTCCGGCACCGGGTTACAGTACCGGTGACGCCATGGCCGAAGTCGAGCGTATTGCCAAGCAACTGCCGGCAGGTATTGGCTATGCGTGGACCGGTCTGTCGTACGAAGAACGTCTGTCCGGCTCCCAGGCACCTGCGCTGTACGCCCTGTCGCTGCTGGTAGTGTTCCTCTGCCTCGCGGCACTGTACGAAAGCTGGTCGATCCCGATCGCGGTGATCCTGGTAGTGCCCCTGGGGGTTGTGGGTGCGTTGATAGCGACCAGCATGCGCGGGTTGTCCAACGACGTGTTCTTCCAGGTGGGCCTGTTGGTGACGGTGGGCTTGGCGGCGAAAAACGCCATCCTGATCGTGGAGTTTGCCAAAGAGCTCCACGAACAAGGCAAAGGCATCGTCGAGGCGGCCATCGAGGCGTCACGCATGCGTCTGCGGCCGATCATCATGACCTCCATGGCGTTCATCCTCGGCGTATTGCCGCTGGCGATCTCCTCGGGCGCAGGTTCGGGTAGCCAGCACGCCATCGGTACCGGTGTCATCGGCGGTATGATCACGGCCACTGTATTGGCGATCTTCTGGGTGCCGTTGTTCTTCGCAACCGTATCCGCTGCTGGCGAGCGTAAAAAGACTGACACAACTGAAACCCCTAAAGAGGCTGGCCAATGAGCAAGTCGCTACTTTCCCTAGCCGTCACGGCATTCGTGCTCAGTGGCTGCTCGCTGATACCTGACTATCAGCGCCCCGAAGCGCCGGTGGCCGCACAGTTCCCGCAGGGGCCGGCGTATTCGTCGGCCCAGGCGCCGAGCCAGGCCGCTGCCGAGCAGGGCTGGAAGCAGTTTTTCCATGACCCTGCCCTGCAACAGCTGATCCAGACCGCGCTGGTGAACAACCGTGACCTGAGGGTCGCGGCCCTGAACATCGACGCGTATGCCGCGCAATACCAGATCCAGCGCGCCGACCTGTTCCCGGCCGTTTCGGCCACGGGCAGCGGCAGCCGTTCGCGCACTCCGGCCCGCCTGTCGCAGACTGGCGAGTCGACCATCAGCAGCCAATACTCGGCCGGTCTCGGGATCAGTTCTTATGAGCTGGACCTGTTCGGTCGCGTGCGCAGCCTGAGTGAAGAAGCCCTGCAAAAGTACTTCGCCACTGAAGAAGCGCGGCGCAGCACCCAGATCAGCCTGGTGGCCAGCGTGGCCAATGCCTACCTGACCTGGCAGGCCGACAAGGAACTGCTCAAGCTCACCCAGGACACCCTGGATGCCTACGAGCAGAGCTTCAAGCTCACCTCGCGCAGCAACGAAGTCGGCGTGGCCTCGGCCCTCGACCTGAGCCAGTCGCGGACCTCGGTGGAAAACGCCCGGGTTGCCCTGGCACGCTATACCCGCCAGGTGGCCCAGGACGAAAACAGCCTGACCCTGCTGCTGGGCACCGGCCTGCCGGCGAATATCACCAGCAAGCCGCTGTCGGATGACCTGCTCAGCGAAGTGCCGGCCGGCTTGCCATCGGACCTGCTGCAACGTCGTCCCGACATTGTGCAAGCCGAGTACAACCTCAAGGCGGCCAACGCCAACATCGGCGCGGCGCGTGCCGCGTTCTTCCCGAGCATCACCCTGACCGCCAGCGCCGGCACCGCAAGCCCGAACCTGGGCGGTTTGTTCAAGGGCGGTTCGGGCACCTGGTCGTTCGCCCCGCAGATCAACATCCCGATCTTCAACGCCGGCAGCCTGCGCGCCAGCCTGGACTATTCGAAGATCCAGAAAGAGATCAATGTGGCGAACTACGAGAAGGCGATCCAGACCGGCTTCCAGGAAGTGTCCGACGGCCTCGCCGCACGTGAAACCTACAAGCAGCAACTGGATGCCCAACGCGGATTCGTCGCAGCCAACCAGGATTACTACCGCCTGGCCGAGCGTCGCTACCGCATTGGTGTCGACAGCAACCTGACGTTCCTCGATGCCCAACGCCAACTGTTCAGTGCCCAGCAATCGCTGATCACCGACCGCCTGGCGCAGCTGACCAGCGAGGTCAACCTGTACAAGGCCCTCGGCGGCGGCTGGAACGAGCAGACCGCGAAGAACGAGCCGTTGAAAGAAGAAGCACCGGCGCTGAAGTTGTTCTGATGGTGTTGTAAAAAGTCGCACCGCTGCAAAAAAAACCGCTTCCCTCACCGGAAGCGGTTTTTTTATGCCTCACTTTTGCCCTGATAACTTGCGTTCGATCATCGCCCACAACCCGCCCTTCCCCACTTTCCTCGCTCCCGCACCGCCCCGCACCATGGCCGCCACCTGCATAAACCCAATAACAACAGGTCCTTTCGCCATGAGCACTTTCCACCCGCGCCGGCTGCTGCTGGCAACCGCTGTCGCCAGTCTCGCCCTGCCCGTCGTCGCCGAAGAACACGGTTTTCTCGAAGACGCCAGCGCCAACCTCAACCTGCGCAATTTCTTCTTCAACCGCAATTACACCAACCCCACCAAGGCCCAGGGGGGTGCGCAGGAGTGGACCCAGAGCTTCATCCTCGACGCCAAGTCCGGCTTTACCCAGGGCACTGTAGGTTTCGGCGTGGATGTGTTGGGGTTGTATTCGTTGAAGCTCGATGGCGGACGCGGCACCGGGGGTACCCAACTGCTGCCGTTGGATCATGATGGCCGCCCTGCGGATGAATTCGGGCGCCTGGGCGTGGCGTTCAAGGCGCGCATTTCCAAGACGGAAGTGAAGGTCGGCGAGTGGATGCCGGTGCTGCCGATCCTGCGCTCAGACGACGGCCGCTCCCTGCCGCAAACCCTGCGCGGCGGCCAGATCACTTCCAAAGAAATCGATGGCCTGACCCTCTACGGCGGCCAGTTTCGTGCCAACAGCCCGCGGGACGACAGCAGCATGAACGACCTGTCGATGTTCGGTAAAACCGCGTTCACCTCCGACCGCTTCAACTTCCAGGGCGCCGAGTACGCGTTCAACGACAAGCGCACCCAGATCGGCCTGTGGAATGCCCAACTCAAAGACATCTACAGCCAGCAGTTCATCAACCTGATCCACAGCCAACCGCTGGGCAACTGGACCCTGGGCGCCAACCTCGGTTTTTTCTACGGCAAGGACGACGGCAGCGCCCGCGCCGGCGAGCTGGACAACAAGACCTGGTCGGGCCTGTTCTCCGCCAAGTACGGCGGCAACACCTTCTACCTCGGCCTGCAGAAACTCACCGGCAACAGCGCCTGGATGCGCGTTAACGGAACCAGCGGCGGCACCCTGGCCAACGACAGCTACAACGCCAGCTACGACAACGCCCAGGAGAAATCCTGGCAAGTACGCCACGACTACAACTTCGCCGCCCTCGGTGTGCCGGGCCTGACCCTGATGAACCGCTACATCAGCGGCAGCAACGTGCACACCGGCACCGTCACCGACGGCAAGGAATGGGGCCGCGAAAGCGAACTGGGCTACACCGTGCAAAGTGGCAGCCTGAAAAACCTGACCGTGCGCCTGCGTAATTCCAGCATGCGCCGTGACTACAGCAACAATGAGTTCGATGAAAACCGGTTGATCGTCAGTTACCCGATCAGCCTGCTGTAAGACCGAATTACATTTCTGGAGGAACCATCTGAAGCGTCAGGACAATTCCAGGAGACAGGGTCAATACCAGGCCCCCGATAGGGATTACACATGGACGTTTCAAACCGTATTGCACACGCTCAACCCAACCTGCCTGCCGGGGCGCACAGTTCGACGACTGCGCGCCCTACAGCCTTCAACAATAGCCACTATGGCCTTGTATTACGCCCCCGCCCGGTACTCACGCCCGACAACCCGGTCCAAGCTCACCGACACCCCTTTCTGGATGACGGCAATTTAAAAGCCAGCGGCCAGTCGGTGTGGGAGCAAGACAACTCCTTCAGCCTGAACAACAGTCTGATCCTTGAAACCGGCGACAAGGCCGACCGGGTCCATATCAGCCAGACGTACTCCGGCCAACTGGATGTTCGGATCAACGGCCAGTTATATCGTTTTGACAGTCAGGATAAAGACGGTAAAGCACTCACCTTTCATCTCAAGACCCACGGCGGTAACGACAACATCCGCATCGACGCCAACGTGACGCAACCCGTCATCGTGGAGGCTGGCGACGGCAATGACCGTGTGCAGGCCGGCGCGGGCTACACCCGCCTGTTCGGTGGTAAAGGCGACGATGTGCTGCGCCTGGGTAGCGGCCTTGGCTATGCCGAAGGTAACGACGGTGACGACACGCTCATCGGCGGTACGGGCGACAACGTCATGTACGGCAACAACGGCAATGACCGCCTCTACGCCGGTGCGGGTGCAAAAAGCAAAACCAGCTACATGGATGGCGGTAACGGTAAGGATTTACTGTACGCGGGCAACGGCCATACCGTGTTGCATGGAGGGCCCGGTGACGATCGCTTGATCGGCCACGATCGCAGCACGTTCTACACCGGCAGTGGCTGCGACAGGGTGATTGCCAATCGCCCTGGCGACCGGATCTACGCTCAAGCGGGCGATACGATCAAGCGCCTCAACGGCTCGGTGTTGACCACCGTCACAACCGACCAGTCGTCGCTTGTAGGTTTTCGCATCAAGGGCTCTGCCGATTTTATTCAAAGGGTCGAAGACGATCTGGCCTTGCTGCGCAGTTCCCCCCAGGGCAAACAGATGCTGGCCGAGATGAATGCGATCGCCCTACGTAACGGCGCACCGGTGATGCTTGTGGAGGATCGGGTCGACGTGGGTAGCGGCTACGTTTATGGCAGTCAGGAACTTAAGGCATTGCTGCAATACGAACGCCCCCCGTGGTGGGGGACGCCCCCAAGTGGGGGTTTATGGTCGACGGTGTGCCGGGGTCTCGGGCTGATCGAGCTGAAATCATCTACAACCGCTCCGCCCTGAACGTACTGGGTGCCAGCACGTACTCACCGATCACGACGCTCTATCACGAAATGGTTCATGCCTATAACGCTGGTAACGGCACGGCTTTATCGGGCTCGACCACTGAAACATTCGAGGGCGAGCAACACGATGTCCCCAACAGCGAACGTCAGGCCGTAGGGCTGCCCACCACACCCGCGACCGTCCCCAACCCCAAACCCTTCACTGAAAACGCCTTGCTTGAAGAGATGGGCAAGCCACTGCGCACACAATACGTGGGCTGACCCCTAGCGATGCTCGTTTGTCAGCCTGTAACCTCCCACCGCCCATCTTGCTGTATGGTGCGCGCCTGCCGCTGCTGATCCACCCCGCAGCGGCCTTCCATTCGAGCCCGCGCACACCATGAAATCCTTCGCCATCGCATCCGCCGTGCTGACCCTGGCCTTGAGCCTCAGCGGTTGCATTGGCTCGCCCATCGCCCTGACGCCAGAGACCGAACAGCGCCTGCAAACCCAGGCGCCGATCCGCTTCCTGCTGACCTTCGATGACGGCCCGAGTGCGTCGGGCTACAACAACCCGAGCCGGTCGGTGATAGCCGACCTGGCGCAGAACCCGGTGCTGCCGCAGATCAAGGCGGTGTTCTTCCTGCAGACCGAAGCGGCTCGCTCCGGCGGCAGCTCACGGGGTCGCAAGACCATGGAGCGCGAGTATGCGGCCGGTCACATCCTGGCCTTCCACACCGCCACGGGGTTTCACACCAACCACCGCTGGCTGAACGACGCGGAACTGGAAAGCACCCTCACCCGAGGCGCGGCCGATATTGCCGCGATCACCGGCAGCCTGCCGGTGCTGGTGCGCCCGCCGTTCTGGAATTACGACCGCCGCACCTTCGCCGCCTACCAGCGCCATGGCATGCACGTGCTGCTCACGGATTTAAGTGCCAATGACGGCAAGATCTGGGGCTTCAACGGCAGCCCGCGCAGGCGCGCCAATCTGTATCGACAGTTGTCGGTAGTGCGCGAGCGCATTGCGTTGGGTGAGTTGCCGACGGTGGACGGTGTGATACCGGTGGTGGTGACCTTCCACGACATCAACCGCTACACCGCGCGGCATATGCAGGAGTACCTGCAGATCCTGCTGGACAGCGCCCGGATCAACGGCCTGAAGACTTCCGCGGAGCCCTTCTACACCGACACGGCCCAGCTTCAGCGCGCGGCGCTGGCGCGTACGGTCAAGGATGTGAGTGAAGAGGTGCATCTGCCAGGCGTGTGGAATTGGGTGTGGGACGCCGACTCCCACTGATGTTTAAAACCCGGTAAAGACTAGCGGTGGGAGCAGGCTTGCTCGCGAATGCGATGTGTCAGTCAGCACAGGTATTAACTGAACCACCGCTTTCGCGAGCAAGCCCGCTCCCACGTTTTGACCGTATTTCAACTCAGTCAGCCTGGCGCGACTCGACGCCCAGCTCATCCCACACCGATTCCGCCAGGTGAAACGTCGCGTTCGCTGCCGGGATCCCGCAGTAGATCGCGCTCTGCATCAGCACTTCCTTGATCTCGGCGCGGGTGACGCCATTGCTCGCGGCGGCGCGCAGGTGCAGCTTGAGTTCTTCACTGCGGTTCATGCCGATCAGCATCGCGATGGTGATCAGGCTACGGGTGTGCCGGGGCAGACCGGGACGGGTCCAGATGTCACCCCAGGCATGGCGGGTGATCATTTCCTGGAACTCGCTGTTGAATTCGGTCAGGGCATTGAGGCTGCGGTCGACATGGGCGTCGCCCAGCACTTCGCGGCGCACCTGCAGGCCTTCGGCATAACGTTGTTTCTCGTCCACGAAAAGCTCCTCAGTGGCCCAACAAGAATTCAATGACGCAGTCGCTGAACGCCGCACCGGCCTGCACATTGGACAAGTGCGCCGCATAGAACTCGGCGTACTCGGCGCCCTGTACATGGTTCTGGATAAAGTGGCTGCCCGCAGGCGGTGTGACGGCATCTTCAGTGCCGGCAATGACCAGGGTCGGTACTGTGATCGAAGCCAGTTGCTCGCGGAAATCCGCGTCACGTACCGCTGCACAATTGGCGGCATAAGCTTCGGGCGATGTGGCCGCCAGCATGTCGGTAATCTGCTTGGCCTGGTACGGGTTGGCGGCCGCAAAGTCCGCGGTGAACCAGCGTGCAATCGATGCATCGCGCAGCGCTACCATCGCCGCTGCGCCATCACGCAGCACCATTTCAATGCGCGGGTTCCACACGTCGGGCGTGCCGATCTTGGCGGCGGTGTTGCACACCACCAGGCGCTGCAAACGCTGCCCGACATTGATACCAAGCCATTGGCCAATCAGGCCGCCCATGGACAGCCCGCAAAAATGCGCGCGTTGGATATCCAGTGCATCCAGCAGCGCGATCACATCCTGACCGAGTTGCTCAATGCTGTAGGGGCCTGGGGTAACCAGGGATTTGCCATGGCCACGGGTATCGAAACGCAGCACGCGAAAATGCTGGGTGAAGGCCGGGATCTGGAGGTCCCACATGTGCAGGTCGGTGCCCAGCGAGTTGGAGAGCACCAGTACTGGCGCACCCTCAGGCCCGTCCAATTGGTAATGCAGTTCGCCCTCGGCGAGTTGTACAAATGCCACGGTGGTCTCCTCAAGCAAAGTGTTCGGCTACGGCGCGGGTGACCCAGGTGTGGGCCTGGCCCAGGTAGTGGGCAGGATCAAGCAAACGGTCCAGCTCAATCGCGGACAGTTCGGCGGTGACTTGCGGCTCATCCGCCAGGACCGCACGCAGGTGACGCCCCTCTGCGACGGCACGCTTGCAGCACTGCTCCAGCAGATGGTGGGCGGTTTCGCGACCGAGGCGCTGGGCAAGCACGATGCTGACGGCCTCGGCCAGTACCAGGCCGTGGGTCAGGTCGAGGTTTTGCGCCATGCGCTGCGGATCGACTTCCAGGCCTTCGCTCACCAGCAACGCCTGATGTAAAGCGCCGGACACCAAACGGCAGATCTCCGGCAGGGTTTCCCATTCCGCATGCCACAGGCCCAGGCTGCGTTCGTGCTCTTGGGGCATGGCGCTGAACATCGTCGAGACCAGGCCCGGCACTCGGGTAGCGGCGCTGATCAGCACGGCCGCACCCACCGGGTTGCGCTTGTGCGGCATGGTGGACGAGCCGCCCTTGCCCGGAGCCGACGGCTCGAACACCTCGGCAGCTTCGGTCTGCATCAACAAACTGATATCACGGCCCAATTTGCCCAGGCTGCCGGCGATCAGGCCGAGCACGCTGGCGAACTCTACCAAGCGATCCCGTTGGGTGTGCCAGGGTTGCTCGGGCAAGCTCAGTTGCAACTCAGCCGCCAACGCTTCGGCCACCGGCATGGCCTGCTCACCAAGCGCTGCCAGGGTTCCGGATGCGCCGCCGAATTGCAGCACCAGCAAGCGCGGTTTCAGCGCCGTCAGGCGCTGGCGGTTGCGGGTAACCGCGCCCAGCCAACCGGCGATTTTCATCCCCAGGGTGACCGGCGTTGCATGCTGCAACCAGGTACGCCCGGCCAAAGGCACGTCGGCATATCGCTGGGCCTGGGCGGCAAGCCTATCCCCCAGGCGCACCAAATCCGCCTCGATCAACTCCACCGCCCGCCGCAGTTGCAGCACCAGGCCGGTGTCCATCACATCCTGGCTGGTCGCCCCCAGATGCACGTAGCGCTCAGCCCCGGCATCTTCACTGGCAATCAACTTGCCCAGCGCCTTCACCAGCGGAATCGCCGAATTACCCGCCGTGGCAATCGCCGCGCCGAGGGCATCCACGTCATACAACGAGGCCAGGCACGCCTGGGCAATCGGTGCGACGGCGGCCTGGGGAATCACCCCGACCTGGGCCTGGGCCCGGGCCAAGCCCGCTTCAACATCCAGCATGCCCTGCAAGCGTCCCTGGTCGCAGAACACCTCGGCCATGCTGCCCGCCGTGAAGTAAGCGTCGAACAATTGATTGCTCGTGCGCAAAGTCATAACGCGTCCCTTATAGATCGTGGTGCAAGTACTCCGCCTGTTTCGGCAGACGCAAGCTGAACAGGAAGGCCACCGCCATCATGCCGGTGACGTACCAGTAGAAGGTGTTTTCCATTCCCATGGATTTGAGGCCCAGGGCCACGTATTCCGCCGAACCACCGAAGATCGCGTTGGCCACCGCGTAGGCCAGGCCTACCCCCAGGGCACGCACGTGAGGCGGGAACATTTCCGCTTTCACCAAGCCGCTGATGGAGGTGTAGAAACTCACAATGGCCAGGGCCAGGGAGATCAACACAAAGGCCAGGAATGGGTTGGTGACGGTTTTCAAGGTCAGCAGAATCGGCACCGTGCACAGGGTGCCGAGGGCGCCGAACCAGAGCATCGAGTTACGACGGCCGATCTTGTCCGAGAGCATGCCGAACAGCGGCTGCATGCACATGTACACAAAGAGCGCGCCGGTCATGATGTAGCTGGCGGTCTTGGCGTGCATGCCGGCCGTGTTCACCAGGTATTTCTGCATGTACGTGGTAAAGGTGTAGAAAATCAGCGAGCCGCCGGCGGTGTAGCCGAGCACGGTGATAAACGCCGCCTTGTGGTTGCGGAACAACGCAGCCACGCTGCCGGCGTCCTTGTCCTGGCGGGTTTCCTTGCTGGTGGTTTCCTTGAGGGTGCGACGCAGCAGCAGGGAGATCACCGCCGCAATGGCGCCGATCACGAACGGAATCCGCCAGCCCCAGGCGCGCAATTCTTCTTCGGTAAGGATCTGTTGCAAGATCACCACCACCAAAACCGCCAGCAGTTGCCCGCCGATCAGGGTTACGTACTGGAACGAGGCGAAGAAGCCGCGCTGGCCCTTGAGTGCGACTTCACTCATGTAGGTCGCGGTGGTGCCGTATTCGCCACCCACCGACAAGCCCTGGAACAGCCGCGCCACCAACAGCAACGCCGGGGCCCAGGCGCCGATGTCTTTGTAGGTGGGCAGGAAGGCGATCACCAGGGAACCGGCGCACATCATCAGCACCGAGATCATCATCGAGTTCTTGCGCCCGTGCTTGTCGGCCACCCGGCCAAACAGCCAGCCGCCGATCGGGCGCATCAGGAAGCCGGCGGCGAACACGCCGGCGGTGTTAAGCAGTTGGACCGTGGGGTCGTCCGACGGGAAGAACGCCGGCGCAAAATAAATGGCGCAGAAGGCATAGACGTAGAAGTCGAACCATTCGACGAGGTTGCCGGAGGATGCCCCTACGATCGCAAAAATCCGTTTGCTGCGTTCTTCTCCGGTGTAGTGGCTCGTTGTTGTTGTCATGTTTTTTCACTCAGTGGGAACGGTTATAGCCTAGACATACTTTGCAACAACCATGTCATGCAAGCGGACTTTTGGATATGTGTTGCCTGGTAGAGCCCTATCGGTGGGCTTTCCTCCGATAGGGCCCTAAGGTCAACTCAATAATCGAAGAACACCGTTTCCTTCTCTGTCCCCTGCAAAATCACATTCCACTGATACACCCCCGCCGCATCCTGCTGGGCAATCAAGGTACTGCGACGCTCGGCTGGCACACATGCCAGCAACGGGTCATCACCGTTCAGCGCCTCGCCCTCGAAATAAATCCGCGTCAGCAGGTGTTTCACCAAACCCCGGGCAAACACCAGCACTACTAGGTGCGGCGCCTGGGTAGTGCCCTTCAAGCCCGGCACGGCACCCGGCTTGATGGTGGTAAAGCGAAACCGCCCTTCGGCGTCCACCGGCACCCGGCCGAAACCTTCGAAGTTCGGATCGACGGCTTTGTCCTGCTCGTCTTCCGGATGGTCATATTTGCCGGCGGCATTGGCCTGCCAGACTTCGAGCATGGCGTCATTGACGACATCGCCGTTGCCATCCACCACTTGCCCGCTGATCGCCACGCGTTCGCCGAGGGTGGCGCTCACGGTCAGGTCTTCGCGGTTCAGCCAGGTCAGGCCGATGTGGTAATACGGCCCGACGGTGTGGGACGTGGTCGCGTTGAGTGTCATCTCATTTCTCCATCGGCGTGGCGTCGCGGCCGCGCAGGACGATGTCCCAGCGGTAGCCGAGGGCATAGGAAGGAATGGTTTTTTCCAGGTCGAAACGGGCGATCAAGCGTTCCTTGGCCGAGGTGTCCGGCACGCAGTTGTAGATCGGGTCGTATTCCAGCAGCGGGTCGCCGGGGAAGTACATCTGTGTGACCAGTCGCGTCAGCACACTCGGGCCGAACAGCGAAAAGTGGATATGCGCCGGGCGCCACGCGTTGTGGTGGTTTCCCCACGGGTAGGCGCCGGGCTTGATGGTCTGGAACTGGTACCAGCCATCGGCGTCGGTGACGGTGCGACCGGTGCCGGTGAAGTTCGGGTCCAGCGGCGCGTCGTGCAGGTCGCGCTTGTGGTTGTAGCGGCCGGCAGCGTTGGCCTGCCAGATTTCCACCAGAATGCCCGGCACCGGCAAACCGTTCTCGTCCAGTACGCGGCCATGAATGATGATGCGTTCGCCTTGAGGCTCGCCGTCATGCTGGGCAGTGAGGTCGTTGTCCTTGGCGTTGACACGCTCGGCGCCGACGGTCGGGCCGGTGATTTCCGACAAGGAATGGGGCAGGAACACCAACGGCTGGGACGGCGAACGCAGGTTCGTCGACTGGTAGGCCGGGTGCAGGTAATCAGGTTGAGTGCCCGCTTGCGGGCGCCGGTATCCAGGCTTGTCACTCATGGTGCAGTCCTCTCTTATTAGATGCGTTCAATCGCCAGGGCCAAGCCTTGGCCGACGCCCACGCACATGGTCGCCAGGCCTTTGCTGCCGCCGGTTTTTTCGAGTTGGTGCAGGGCTGTCAGCACCAGACGCGCGCCGCTCATGCCCAGCGGGTGGCCAAGGGCGATGGCGCCGCCGTTCGGGTTGACCTGGGGTGCGTCGTCAGCGATGCCCAGTTCACGCAGCACGGCTAGGCCTTGGCTGGCGAAGGCTTCGTTGAGTTCGATGACGTCAAAATCGGTGACCGCCAGGCCGAGGCGCTCGACCAGCTTGCGCACGGCCGGCACCGGGCCGATGCCCATCACTCGCGGTGCGACACCGGCGCTGGCCATGCCCAATACACGGGCGCGGGCGGTCAGGCCGTGTTTCTTGACGGCTTCGGCGGAGGCCAGGATCAGCGCCGCCGCACCGTCGTTCACGCCCGAGGCATTGCCGGCGGTGACGGTCTTGTCGGGGCCATTGACCGGTTTGAGCTTGGTCAGGGCTTCCAGGGTGGTGTCCGCGCGCGGGTGTTCATCCTGTTCGACGACGGTTTCGCCTTTTTTATGGGCGACCCGTACCGGCACAATTTCTTCGGCGAAAAAGCCAGCGGCCTGGGCCGCTGCGGTGCGTTGCTGGCTGCGCAGGGCAAAGGCGTCCTGGTCGGCGCGGGACACGTGGTAATCGTCGGCGACATTATCGGCGGTCTGCGGCATGGCATCCACGCCGTACTGCGCCTTCATCAACGGGTTGATAAAACGCCAGCCGATGGTGGTGTCCTCCAGCTTCATAGTGCGCGAAAACGCTGCGTCGGCCTTGCCCATCACGAACGGCGCGCGGGACATCGACTCGACGCCACCGGCAATCGCCAGCTCCATTTCGCCGCTGGCGATGGCGCGGAAGGCGGTACCGATCGCGTCCATGCCCGAGGCGCACAAGCGGTTGAGGGTCACGCCGGGAATGCTTTCCGGCAGGCCCGCCAGCAACAGCGCCATGCGCGCCACGTTGCGGTTGTCTTCACCGGCCTGGTTGGCGCAGCCGAGGAAAACCTCGTCGACTGCCGTCCAATCCACCGAAGGATTGCGCTCAATCAGCGCCTTGATCGGCAACGCTGCCAGGTCATCGGCACGCACGGTGGACAGGCCACCGCCGAAACGACCGATGGGAGTGCGGATGGCATCACAGATAAATACATCGCGCATCAGGCTTCTCCCGGCGCTTGGCCATGGGCGGCCGCGGTGCGTGCTTCAAGGTCACGCAGGGCGGTCAGCTCTACGTCTGTCGGTTCAGCGGTGGTGTCGACCTGGTCGGCAAAACGAATCGCCCAACCGGTGGCGGCCACCACTTGCTCACGGGTCACGCCAGGGTGCAACGCGGTGACCACAAATTCATGGGTGCCCGCTTCCGGCTCCATGATGCACAGGTCGGTAATGATCCCTACAGGCCCCGCCCCCGGCAGACCCAGGCGTTTGCGCGAATCGCCGCCTTCGCCATGGCCGACCGAGGTGATGAAGTCGAGCTTGTCGACAAACGAACGCGCAGACTGCTTGAGGATGATCAGCACGCTCTTGGCCGAACCGGCGATTTCCGGCGCGCCACCGGCACCCGGCAGGCGTACTTTAGGCTGATGATAGTCACCGACCACGGTAGTGTTGATGTTGCCGAAACGATCGACCTGGGCCGCGCCGAGAAAGCCCACGTCGATGCGCCCGCCTTGCAGCCAATAGCGAAAGATCTCACCGGTCGGTACGACGGTGTCGGCGGTTTCCGCCAGCTCGCCATCACCGATGGACAGTGGCAGTACCGACGGCTTGGCGCCAATCGGGCCAGACTCGTAGATCAACACCACGTCTGGCGACGAGGTCAGGCGCGCCAAGTTGGCCGCCTTGGACGGCAGGCCGATGCCGACAAAGCACACGGAACCGTTCTTGAGGCGGCGCGCAGCAGCGACGGTCATCATTTCATTGGTCGAGTAAGCCATTACTTGGCCTCCTGCGCGGTGGCCAGCTTGGCCTGGAATTCAGTGAAGTCGGCAGTGCCATGGATGTATTCGTTGATCCAGGCGGTGAAAGTCCCACGGTCGCGGGCGATCGGGTCCCACGCCTGGTAGAAGCGGTTATCACGCTCGTTGTAGCCATGGGCGTAGGACGGATGCGCGCCACCCGGCACATGGCACACCGCGGTCAGCGCCCAGGTCGGCAGCACGCAGCTGTTCATCGGCGCATTCAGGTCATCGACAATTTCTTCAACGGTGACGATGCAGCGCTTGGCGGCCAGGGCCGCTTCTTTCTGCACACCGAGAATGCCCCACAGCAACACATTGCCCTTGCGGTCGGCCTTTTGTGCGTGGATTACGGTGACATCCGGACGCACCGACGGCACCGCCGCCAGCACTTCGCCCGTGAACGGGCAGGTGACGGTCTTGATCAGCGGGTTGACCTTGGGCAAGTCGGAGCCGGCGTAGGCGCGCAGTACCGCGAACGGCAGGCCCGAGGCACCGGCGACGTAGGCATTGGCCAGGTCGGCATGGCTGTGTTCTTCGATTTCCAGCGGTTGCGGCCATTGCTTCTCGACCGCGTCCCGCAGGCGATGCAGGGAGCCCACGCCAGGGTTTCCGCCCCAGGAGAAAATCAGCTTGCGGGCGCAGCCGGCACCGATCAACTGGTCGTAGATCAGGTCAGGCGTCATACGCACCAGCGTCAGGTCTTTCTTGCCCTGACGAATGATTTCATGACCCGCTGCCGTAGGGATCAGATGGGTGAAGCCTTCCAGTGCGACGGTGTCGCCGTCGTTCACAAATTGCTTCACCGCGTCACGCAGCGCGAGGATTTCAGCCATAGGTTTCGGGCTCCCGGTATGGATCGAAAAAGGCGCTGAGGGGGCGCCGAAGTGCTTGAAGATTAAGCCGGGGAAATGGGCCAAACAATCCGATAATCGACTCAGCGTTCGATTATCGAACGGATTGTTGCCTGGCTAATCATCTGGAGGAACGCGGTAAATGTGGGAGCTGGCTTGCCTGCAACAGCATCGCCGGCCAGCCAGCTCCCACAGGGGCAGCGGTATCCTCAGGTAGCGTCGGCGTGGCTGACCATGCCTTTGATGACGACAGCGGCGGTTGCCAACGCAGCGGGGATCACCAACGCCGTGAGCACTTGTTCGAAGTTCCAGCCCAGGCCCAGTAAGGTCGCCCCCATCCAGGCGCCGAGAATCGCGCCGAAGCGACCGATGCCAAGCATCCACGACACGCCCGTGGCGCGGCCCTGGGTCGGATAGAAACGTGCAGCCAATGAAGGCATCGCCGACTGGGCACCGTTGACGCACATCCCGGCAATCAGCACCAGGGTTGCCAGTAGGGTGATATTGCCCAGGCTCTGGCCTACCGCGTAGGCAAACACCCCGGCCAGCAGGTAGAAGCTGCCGATGACCTTGTGCGGATTGAACCTGTCCATCGCCCAGCCCACGCCCACCGCACTCAGCACGCCACCAAACTGGAACAAGGCGCCGATGAATGCGGCCTGTTCCAGGCTGGCCCCGCTGTCACGCATCAGGGTCGGCAACCAACTGGTGAGCAGATAGACGATCACCAAGCCCATGAAGTAGGTGAGCCACAGCAGCAACGTACCGGCGCTGTAGGTGCCGGAGAAGATCACCGCAAACACGTTGCGCGCCTTGACGGTTTTTTGCTCGGGTACGCTGAAGCTGGTGGCTTGGCCGACGATAACGGGATCAATGGGAGACAGGGTTTTGCGCACCTTGTCGGTGCCGCGATTGCGCACCACCAGGTAGCGTGCCGACTCCGGTAGCCACAGCATCAGCACCACCACCAGGATCAATGGCAGGATGCCGCCGATCAGCAACAAGGCATGCCAGCCAAACGCCGGGATCAACTTGGCCGAGATAAACCCGCCACCGGCCATGCCCAGGTTGAAGCCGCAGAACATACTGGTCACCAACAGCGACTTGTGGCGTTCCGGCGTGTATTCGGACAGCAGCGTCGTGGCATTCGGCATGCCGGCGCCCAGCCCCAGTCCAGTGAGAAAACGCAGCACCAACAACTGATCGACGTTGCTGCTGTAGGCGGACGCCAAGCTGAACGCGCCAAACACCAGTACCGCGCCCACCAGCACCACTTTACGGCCGAAGCGGTCGGCCAATGGTCCGGAACCCAGGGCACCAAACACCATGCCGATCAACGCGGCACTCATCACCGGGCCGAGGCTGGCGCGGTCGATGCCCCAGTCCTGAGACAGCGCCGGCGCGATAAAGCCCATGGCGGCGGTGTCGAGGCCATCGAGGAACACAATCAGGAAACACAGGATCACCACGCGCCACTGATAACGTGACAGTGGCTGAGCGTTGATGAAGGACTGAACGTCCAACGGGGTACCGACAGAAGGCTGATTCATTGTTTTTATTTCCACACCGATGGCGGGCTGACGACCTGGGGTCGTCATTATTATTGGTGCGCTTGAACAGCGCTGCCGCACATTAATAAGCCGGGGGAAACACCGTCAATTGAGCAAACCGGGATCTGTGCGGTGACCGAACAGCTTAGGCGAACAGTTGCGCGCTCAACTCACGGCTGGCGCTGAGCATGTTCGGCAGGAAGCGCTGTTCCAGCTCACTGCGGCTGACGCGTCCGGCATGGGTGCTGACGTTCAGCGCGGCCAGCACCTGACCCGATGCGTCATACACCGGCACCGCGATGGATCGCAGGCCTTGCTCCAACTCCTGGTCGACGATGCACCAGCCCTGCTGACGCACTTGTTGCAGGCATTCGAACAGCGCCGCGGGTGTGGTCAGGGTGCGGCTGGTCTTGGTTTGCAGGTCGGCATGGTCGAGGTAATCCTGCAGCGAGGCGTCGTCCAGCGCGGCAAGCAGGATGCGTCCCATGGACGTGCAATAGGCCGGCAGGCGCCCACCCACCGACAGGTCTACGGAAATCAGGCGCTGGGTAGTGGCCGAACGGGCAATGTACAGAATGTCGTCGCCTTCGAGGGTGGCCATGTTGCAGGCTTCGTGGAGCTGCTCGCTCATGCGGTCCAGATAGGGCTGGGCCGACACGGCCAACGGCGTGGAAGACAAATAGGCATGGCCGAGGGTCAGGACTTTGGGCAGCAGCGAATAGGTCCGCCCGTCGGTAGTGGCGTAGCCGAGCTTGATCAGGGTATGCAGGCAACGTCGCACGGCGGCGCGGGGGATTTCCGTGCGGTGGCTGATCTGGGCGATGGTGAGGTGGCGCTTGCGTTCCTGGAATGCCTGCACCACGGCCAGGCCGCGGGCCAGGGACGTCATGAAGTCCGGATCACCGGTAAATGCCTGGATACGCTTGGCCGGAGAGGCAACGATCGGCGGCGCTACTGACGCGAAAGAGTTGCGCAATTGATCGTTCATGTCGGGATCCTTTCTCTTATTGTCGACCGCAAGGGAGGTTCGGCTGCTATTACAAGCCGCGTCAGCCGGGATGCACAAGGCAGCGCTGACAACATTGTGCGATTATCGGACGATCATTCGATTATCGCAATTTTCCGGTTCGCGCCGTAGGCCAGCCCGCAGAATTGGGTAAAAGCAAACGGTGCTTATTAACCTGTTAAGTTGGGTAGAATTTATGACGCCAGAATTCACGCAATTACCCGCGCGACGGTGTAACAAAACGCTCACACAAAGTTGACGGTTTTTAACTTTAAGCTGATAGTGTTATTCGAACGCGCCGCTATAATGTGCGCTATGCGCAGGTTCACCTGGTTTGTTTATCAGGTCGGGGCCACGCCAGATGATGCACCCGCTGTGCATGGTCGAAACTACATGCCTTGAATGCCCCCACTAAACAAGTGGCCGCGTGTGCTTATTCCAAACTTGAACGTTTCAACTTGGAACACACGAGGACGCATTCCGGCATAAAGCTGCAACGTATTAACACTCAACTCAATTAGGTAGCAATGTGACGAAAGATGAACTGCGCGCGGAACTTGAGCGCCAGGAGCAACGTTACAAGGACGTTTACGGCGGGGAAGTCACCACCTACGCCGCCCAGCCTGAGCCTGAACGCAAACCCTGGCGCAAGCGAGCCAGCCTGCTCGACCAGGCATTTGCCCAGGAAATCCAAAAGATTGAACAAGAGCTGAAAACCGAAGAGCCATAAGCGATCCGGTCTGAGCCACAAGGTTCTGCCTCGGCTGCCGGCACATAGCCAGCAGCCGGCAACCTTGAATCCCACCACCACCGGTAAAATTTCATACAAATGTTTCAGGCGTGACGTTTTTGTGACAAAACCCCGCCCTGAGGCCTCTGCGCTTTATAAATCAAAGACTTGCCAAAGCCCCGAAAACCCTGGGATGCACGCCTTTCACGGTGTTTTTTTCGGTGAAGATTGTTACCGATGAGCAGCTAGTGCATCGATTACTGAGGTTTTCTGGCATAATCGCGCCCCCTTACGACCGGGTCAGAAAACCTTCATGATCGATTTATTCAGCGGACTGGATGCTTGGGTTCTCGTGAGCCTGTTGCTCGCCCTGGCCTTTGTCCTCGCCTTCGAGTTCATCAATGGCTTTCATGACACCGCTAACGCGGTGGCCACAGTCATCTATACCAAAGCCATGCCGCCGCACTTGGCCGTGTTCTTCTCCGGGGTGTTCAACTTCCTCGGCGTGTTGCTCGGTGGTGTCGGCGTCGCCTACGCCATCGTGCACTTGCTGCCGGTGGAGTTGCTGATCAATGTGAACACCGGCCATGGCTTGGCGATGGTCTTCTCTTTATTGGCGGCGGCGATCACCTGGAACCTGGGCACCTGGTACTTCGGTATCCCGGCTTCCAGCTCCCACACCCTGATCGGTTCGATCCTCGGTGTCGGCCTGGCCAATGCCCTGATCAACGATATTCCCCTGGCTGACGGTGTGAACTGGCAGAAAGCCGTGGATATCGGCGCCTCGCTGGTGTTCTCGCCAATGGCCGGCTTCCTGGTCGCAGCCCTGGTGCTGATCGGCCTGAAGTGGTGGCGTCCGCTGTCGAAGATGCACAAGACCCCGGACCAGCGCCGCAAGCTCGACGACAAGAAACACCCGCCGTTCTGGAACCGCTTGGTACTGGTGATTTCCGCCATGGCCGTGAGTTTCGTACACGGTTCCAACGACGGCCAGAAAGGCATCGGCCTGATCATGCTGGTGCTGATCGGTATCGTACCGGCGCAGTTCGTCCTCGACCTGGGCAGCACCACATACCAGATCGAACGTACCCGCGATGCGACCGTGCATCTGAGCCAGTTCTACCAGCGCAATAACGCCACGCTCGGTGAGTTCCTGGCCCTGGGCAAAAGCGTGAAAAATGATCTGCCGGGCAAGTTCCAGTGCAACCCGCAACAGACCGAGCCCACCATCAACGCGCTGGTCGACACCTTGAAAGGCGTGTCCGACTATCATTCGCTGACCTCTGACCAGCGTATTGAAGTGCGTCGCTATTTGCTCTGCCTGGATGACACCGCGAAAAAAGTCGGCAAGCTGCCAGGCTTGGATGCACGTGAAAAGTCCGACCTCGACAAGCTGCGCAAAGACTTGACCGCCACCACCGAGTACGCCCCGTTCTGGGTCATCCTCGCCGTTGCACTGGCCCTGGGCCTGGGCACCATGGTGGGCTGGAAGCGCGTCGTACTGACCATCGGTGAGAAGATCGGCAAGCAAGGCATGACCTATGCCCAGGGCATGTCGGCGCAGATCACCACCGCGACCATGATTGGCTTCGCCAACATCTTTGCGCTGCCGGTCTCCACCACCCACGTGCTGTCTTCCGGCGTGGCCGGCACCATGGTCGCGAATAAAAGCGGTCTGCAAGGTGGCACGGTGAAGACCATCCTGATGGCCTGGGTCCTGACCCTTCCGGCCACCGTGGCCTTGTCGGCCGGGTTGTTCTGGTTGGCATCCAAAGCGCTGGGTAGTTGATAACCTGCCTGTCATAAAAAAGGTGCGATCCGCGAGGATCGCACCTTTTTTTATGTTCGTACTTCTGCAGAAGCCGGCTCCTACAGGAAATGGCGTTAATTCGAACGCAAAAAAAAGGGCGACCGAAGTCGCCCAAAATGCCTTGCGTGCTCATGTAATCTGGAAAGACCTATGGTTTTTTACGCTTGTTCGCGTCTTTCCAGATAAAAATTCCAAATCCTACAAAAAACATCACCATGAGGCTTACAGTCAGCACTCCGGCAAACACCACATTATCGATAAACATGACCGGCCTCCTGTGCTTGCCCTGTTGCGATAGGGCTAAGTTAATGGAGAACGCGGATTGGAAAATTGACGGGGATCAATGTTGCCCGCGACGGGGCATAAAGAAGGGCAATAACTGACCTGCATCAGCAGATGCAGGCTGTTTCAACGCTTTTTTGGTTTGTTCTTCGGTTTTTTCTTCACTTTGCTGAGCGGCATTGCCTGTTCGAATGCCTGGCGCACTTCATTCAGGCGCTTGTCATTGAGGTCATGCACGCGCTTGGCACGTTCGGCATTCAGGTCGATCAGCTTGTCGTCTTCACTCATGGCTTGGCTTACGTCGTGGAGGGAATGGCCCAATAATGCGGGCTCAAGCGGCCAACGGCAAATCAGCGGGCGACAAAAGGCAAGGCATCGCACAAAATCGAGGCCTTTCCCAAACCCGGAGACGCCCTCAGGTGGCACTGCACAAGGACCTTCCGCCGTTGCTGGCACTGCGTGCCTTTGAAGCCGTGGCGCGGCATCTGAGTTTTATCAAGGCCGCCAGCGAGTTGTCGGTGACCCAGAGCGCCCTCAGCCACCAGGTGCAAAAACTTGAGCAGCACCTGGGCAAACCACTGTTTATCCGACGCACCCGCGCGATCGATCTGACCGCCGACGGCCAACAGTACTACGACGAAATCCGCCCTGCCCTCGATGCCATCGCTGCCGCCACTCGCACCCAACGGGTTGCCCCCCGCGCCACTGTCTTGCGCATCGGCTTGTTGGCCTCCTTTGCCACGCTGTGGCTGGCGCCGCGTCTGGCCGGGTTTCTAACCCGTTACCCGCATATCCAGGTTGAGTTGTTGCCGTCTATTCAACTGGCCAACGTCGCTGCGGCCGAGGTCGACCTCGCCATCCGATACGGCAAGGGAGATTGGCCTGATGTCCAGGCCACGCGACTGATGCAGGAAGTCATCTCCCCGGTGTGCAGCCCTACATTCAAAGCCATGCAGGACAGCCCACTATTAATGGCCACTTCGCACCGGCCGTTCGAGTGGACCGACTGGTCCGCGCACTACCAGGTCGACCTCGCCCACCACCCCCGCGTGATGCTGCACGACTACAACATCGTGGTCGAAGCCGCCGTGGCTGGCCAAGGTATCGCGATGGGCCGGCATCGCCTGATCGAACGCCGGCTGCAGGACGGCAGCCTGGTGGAGGCCTTCGACTGGCCGCCCTATCACAGCGACATCGGCTATTGGCTCATCGCTCCCCAGGGCAGCACCAACGAAGCCGCCGCGTGCTTCAGCCGGTGGCTGAAGGAAGTCTGCGCCGACGGGTGAGTTATTTCGATACGTTGCGTGAGATCTATCCGTTTGTCGCTCACCCAGGCAACGCACATGCTGAAACCTCCTGAACAGAGAGGATTGATCATGAGCGACTCCATCCGCCAACGCGTGCAAGCCTTGGGCCTCACGCTGCCCACCCCCAGCCAGCCGATTGCCAACTACGTCAATCATGTCATCAGCCAGAACCAGCTGTTCGTCTCCGGGCAGATTCCGCTGGTAGATGGCAAACCAGCCTACGTCGGCCGCTTGGGCGAGTCCGTCAGCGATGAAGAAGGCGCACACGCGGCGGAACTGGCAGCCCTGGGCCTGCTGGGCCAATTGAGCGATGCCTTGGGTGATGACTTGTCACGCCTGGTACGCACCGTGCGCCTGGGTGTGTTTATCGCCAGCAGCGCTGATTTCAAACAACAAAGCGTGGTCGCCAACGGCGCGTCCAATCTACTGGTCAACGCACTGGGCGAAAAAGGCCGACATGTGCGCACCGCCGTGGGTGTTTCAAGCCTGCCGGCCGGCGTGGCGGTGGAGGTTGATGCCATTTTCGAGCTGCGTCCGTGAGCCCGCTCGAAGTCCAGCGCCTGCGAGATGACACGCCGGGTTGCCAATCCGGCATCGTGCACTTCAACCCTGCCGGCGCCTCCCTGCCCAGCCAGGCAACCCTCGATGCGATCATCGAACACCTGCAACGCGAAGCCCGGGACGGCCCGATGGAAGCCGGTGAACATGGCGCCGTGCTGGTGGAAAAAGCCCGTCGCGCCGCCGCGCAATTGCTCAACGCCCCCGCTTCATCAATCGCGTTTGCCAGCAGTGGCTCGACCGCCTGGAGCCTGGCGTTTCAGGCCTTGGGGCCTTGGCAGGCGGGCGATCGTATTCTGGTGGGCCGCCATGAATGGGGTGGCAATCTGGCCAGCATGGAGCTGGCTGTACAAGCCGGTGCCCGAGTGGAAACCATCCCCTGCGATGACAGCGGCGCGGTCTGCCCGCTGGCGCTGGAATCGATGATCGATACACACGTCAAGCTGATCGACCTCACTTGGCTCCCGGCCAATGGCGGCCTGATCAACCCCGCCCAGGCCATCGGTGAAGTGGCGAGACGTCATGCCATCCCCTACTTCATCGACGCCGGCCAAGCCGTCGGCCAGGTGCCCGTGGATGTGCAGGCGTTGCAGTGCGACGTGCTCAAGTCGGCCGGACGCAAACACCTGCGCGGCCCACGGGGCACCGCACTGCTGTATGTGCGGCCGGATTTTCTTGAACAGTTGAACCCGGCCCAGCGTGACGTATTTTCAGCGCCATGGACTGCCCGGGGGTTTGACCTGCGCAATGACGCCCGTCGCTTCGAAACCAGCGAGACCTCCTTCGCCTTACTGGCTGGCCTGGGCAACGCATTGCAAGAGATGAATCGTCTGGGCATCGAGCGCGTCTGGGAAAGGGTGTCGCAAACCGCCGAGCAAATCCGCGACGCATTGCGTGGGATTGCGGGTATTACCCTGCATGACCTGGGCACCCATCAATCAGGCTTGATCGCCTTCAACCTGGCGGGGTGGGATGCCTTCGAACTGAAACGGCGACTGGGCTTGAAGCGCATCAATATCGGCGCCAACGGCGTGGCCTACACGCCACTGGATATGCAGGCGCGGGGCCTGGAAAGCGTGGCGCGGGTCTCGGTCAGCCCGCTCAACACCGAGCACGATATCGAGTTGTTGATCGCGGCCCTGCGCGAGTTGTGCGACTAAACCTCGACGTCCACCCACAAGCCCTGGCGCGGGGCATCTTCGATCAGCGGCACCACCGGCACGGTGTTGTCGGCATTGAGCACATCCCCCGGAATGGCCAGGTGCTGCTCCGGGTCTTCATCGGCCTCACGCCGGCGTTTCTGTTGTTCCTGCTGGCGGCGTTGTTCTTCGCGCAGCAAAAAGGTCGACGTCTCGGCGTCGCCTTTTTTCAGGTCGATGGTGCTCTCGTTGGAGCCGGGTTGAACTGGCACCACGGGCGGGATATCCGGCTTCTGTCGCACCGGATCGAGTTGTGACGTGACCGGCACAACGCTGACGGGCAGCATGGGTGGCAGCATAGTGATTATTCTCCTGATCAACAGGCTGTCGGCGGGTTGCCGGGCGACTTGAGCGCAGGCTCGCCAACCTGTGACCCAGTCGACACTGTCAAGTGCCCGCCACCCGTCGATTCGACTTCCGATACGCCGCGCCAACGGAGTAGTTTTTCTCAGAGTCCTTGGGCGTGGGGGCTTGTTCCGTTAAGATAGTCGGCTTTTTCACGGCGGGAGTCAGGCAGCATGGCGCAGCAGTATCAACCGGGGCAACGCTGGATTAGTGACAGCGAAGCAGAGCTGGGGTTAGGCACCGTTCTGGCACAGGACGGCCGCTTATTGACCGTGCTCTATCCGGCCACTGGCGACACTCGCCAGTATGCGCTACGGAATGCGCCCCTCACTCGCGTGAGGTTTTCGCCGGGTGACAGCATCACCCACTTCGAAGGCTGGAAAATGACCGTTCAGGAAGTCGACGATGTCGACGGCTTGCTGGTGTACCACGGCCTCAATGGGCAGAACGAGCAGGTCACCCTGCCGGAAACCCAACTCTCGAACTTCATCCAGTTCCGCCTGGCCAGCGACCGCCTGTTCGCCGGGCAGATCGACCCGCTGGCCTGGTTCTCGCTGCGCTACCACACCCTGGAACACACCAGCCGCCAATTGCAGTCCTCGTTGTGGGGCTTGGGTGGCGTGCGTGCACAACCGATCGCGCACCAGTTGCACATCGCCCGTGAGGTCGCTGACCGTATCGCGCCACGGGTATTGCTGGCTGACGAAGTGGGCTTGGGCAAGACCATCGAAGCCGGCCTGGTGATCCATCGCCAACTGCTGTCGGGCCGCGCCAACCGCGTGCTGATCCTGGTCCCGGAAAACCTGCAGCACCAATGGCTGGTGGAAATGCGCCGCCGCTTCAACCTGCAGGTTGCGCTGTTCGACGAAGAACGCTTTATCGAAAGCGATGCCACCAACCCGTTCGAAGACACCCAACTGGCTCTGGTTGCGCTGGAATGGCTGGTGGACGACGAAAAGGCCCAGGACGCGCTGTTCGCCGCCGGTTGGGACCTGTTGGTGGTCGATGAAGCTCACCATCTGGTATGGCATGAAGACAAGGTCAGCCCGGAATACGCGCTGGTCGAGCAACTGGCCGAAGTGATCCCTGGCGTATTGCTGCTCACCGCCACCCCGGAGCAATTGGGCCAGGACAGCCACTTCGCGCGTCTGCGCCTGCTCGACCCGAATCGCTTCCACGACCTGCAAGCCTTCCGCGCCGAGAGCGAGAACTATCGCCCGGTCGCCGAAGCCGTGCAGGAGCTGCTGGACAAAGGTCGTCTCTCCCCTGCCGCGCACAAGACCATCCAGGGTTTCCTCGGCAACGAATGTGAAGCGCTGCTGACCGCCGTCAACGATGGCGACACCGAAGCCAGCGCACGCCTGGTACGCGAGCTGCTCGACCGCCACGGCACGGGCCGCGTGCTGTTTCGCAACACCCGTGCCGCTGTGCAAGGTTTCCCAGAGCGCAAACTGCACGCCTACCCGCTGCCGAACCCGGACGAATACCTCGAGTTGCCGCTGGGCGAACACGCCGAACTGTACCCGGAAGTCAGCTTCCAGTCGCAGCCGGACATCGAAGAAGAAAACCGCTGGTGGCGCTTCGACCCGCGCGTCGAATGGCTGATCGACCAGCTGAAAATGCTCAAGCGCACCAAGGTCCTGGTGATCTGCGCCCACGCCGAAACCGCCATGGACCTGGAAGACGCCCTGCGCGTGCGCTCCGGCATTCCGGCCACGGTGTTCCACGAGGGCATGAACATCCTCGAGCGTGACCGCGCCGCCGCTTACTTCGCCGATGAAGAGTTTGGCGCCCAAGTGCTGATCTGTTCGGAAATCGGCAGTGAAGGCCGTAACTTCCAGTTCTCCCACCACCTGGTGCTGTTCGACCTGCCGTCCCACCCCGATTTGCTGGAACAGCGCATCGGCCGACTGGACCGGATCGGCCAGAAACACGTGATCGAACTGCACGTGCCGTACCTGGAAACCAGCCCGCAAGAGCGCCTGTTCCAGTGGTACCACGAAGCGCTCAACGCCTTCCTCAACACCTGCCCGACCGGCAACGCCTTGCAGCATCAGTTCGGCCCACGCCTGCTGCCGCTGCTGGAAAACGCCGATGACGGCGAGTGGCAAGCCTTGATCGACGAGGCCCGCGCCGAGCGTGAGCGCCTGGAAGAAGAACTGCACACCGGTCGCGACCGCCTGCTGGAACTCAACTCCGGCGGCGCGGGTGAAGGCGATGCACTGGTGGAAGACATCCTTGAGCAAGACGACCAATTCGCCCTGCCGATCTACATGGAAACCCTGTTCGACGCCTTCGGCATCGACAGCGAAGACCATTCGGAAAACGCGCTGATCCTCAAGCCCAGCGAAAAGATGCTCGACGCCAGTTTCCCCCTGGGTGACGACGAAGGTGTGACCATCACCTACGACCGTAACCAGGCGCTGTCCCGTGAAGACATGCAGTTCATCACCTGGGAACACCCGATGGTGCAGGGCGGCATGGACCTGGTGTTGTCCGGTTCCATGGGCAACACCGCCGTGGCGCTGATCAAGAACAAGGCGCTGAAGCCTGGCACCGTGTTGCTGGAACTGCTCTACGTCAGCGAAGTGGTTGCCCCGCGCTCGCTGCAACTGGGCCGTTACCTGCCGCCGGCAGCCCTGCGCTGCCTGCTGGATGCCAATGGCAACGACCTGTCGAGCCGTGTGTCTTTCGTGACCCTCAACGACCAATTGGAAAGCGTGCCACGGGCCAGCGCCAACAAGTTCATCCAGGCCCAGCGCGACCAGCTGACGCCACGGATCAACGCGGGCGAAGAGAAGATCACCCCGCAACATGCCGAGCGCGTGGCCGAGGCCAAGCGTCGCCTGGCGGCGGACACCGACGAAGAACTGGCACGCCTGACCGCCTTGCAAGCGGTCAACCCGACTGTGCGCGACAGCGAGCTGGTGGCCCTGCGCACCCAACGCGAGCAAGGCCTGGCCATGCTGGATAAGGCGGCGCTGCGACTGGAAGCGATTCGGGTTCTGGTAGCAGGTTAATCGTGGTTTGAAGCACAAAAAAGGCCCGCGCAATGCGGGCCTTTTTCGTTTGTCGCGGCCCCGGTGTTGTGGGTGCCGGCCTCTTCGCAAGCAAGCCAGCTCCCACATTTGACCGAGTTGCCATGTCGATAACCGTTCAATGTGGGAGCTGGCTCGCCTGCGAAGGGGTCAACCCGATCTCAGGCGGGAACCCCGGCAGCCGGCACCTGCACGTCCCCCAATCCTTCCTTCATCTTCTTGGCATCGCGCACAAAGCTGCGCGACGCCTGGAACAGAAACAGCATGGTCAAGAACAGCGCCACCGGGATCAGGTACATGGCGTCATGCAACCCCACCGCTTTATACGCTTCGGTCATCTGCTCCGCCCCCGCTGCGTACATCGCCGAATGGGCAAAATGATCGGAGAGCCCGCCCACCACGATCGGCCCCATTCCACCCCCCAACAAGTACAACCCGGCAAAAAACAGCGCCATCGCCGTGGCGCGCAGGCGCGGTTCGACCACGTCCTGAATCGCCGTGTACACGCAGGTGTAGAAGTTATAGGCAAACAACCAGCCCACGCTGAACAGCGCCACGAACACACCAATCTCAATGCGCCCGGCGTGCAACGCCCAGGCGGTGGTCACGGTGGAGATAATCAGGCTGAACGCGGCGAACAACAGCCGACCATTGGCAACCCGCTGATGGATCTTGTCGGCGACCCAGCCCCCCAACGTCAGGCCCACCAGGCCGGTCAAACCGACGATCACGCCAGTGGCGACGGCGGCTTCCTGCAACGGCATCAGGAAATAACGCTGCAGCATCGGCACCAGGAACGAGTTGCAGGCATAGGTCGCAAAGTTGAAGCACAACCCGGCCAGCACCAGCCACAGAAAGGTCGGCACCGCCAACACACGGCGGATCGGGCGGTCGACGCGTTCTTGGGACACCTGCACGGTTTCGGCGGCGCCGCGCTTGGGCTCCTTGATATAGAACATGAACACCGCCAGGATCATGCCCGGTACCGCCGCAATAAAGAACGGTGCGCGCCAGCTGTCGAACGCCTTGACCATCCAGCCGATGGTAAAGAATGCCAGCAACAGCCCCAACGGCAGGCCCAGCATGAAAATGCCCATGGCCCGCGCGCGACGGTGCGCCGGAAACAGGTCGCCAATCAGCGAGTTGGCCGCCGGTGCATAGCTGGCTTCGCCAATGCCGATGCCCATGCGCACCAACAGAAACGTCCAGAAACTGCCGACCATGCCATTGACCGCCGTCAGCCCGCTCCAGGCGAACAAGCCCCAGCCCATCAGTTTGCTGCGCGAGCCGGTATCGGCCAGGCGCCCGAGGGGCAAGCCGGCAATGGCGTAGACGATGGTGAAGGCGGTGCCGATGATGCCGAGCTGGAAGTCGCTCAGGTGCCATTCCATGCGGATTGGCTCGATGATGATCGCCGGAATCGTGCGATCGAAGAAATTGAACAGGTTGGCGAGGAACAGCAGGAACAGAATGCGCCAGGCATTCGCCGCTTGGGTCGAGTTCTGCATGGGTCCGTCTCTTTTATTGTTATGAGAGCTGCGATGCCCGATGCATCCTGCCCGGTACCTGCAACATAGTCAGACAGCACCCGGTTGTCTGTAATGATTCGTAAAGCTGATAGGGCATGATTTCGCCCGGCAGCACGGGACTTCGCCCACAAAAATATAAGTGCCTGCCCCCCTTCCCAACGGCCATGGCCCGGATAGAATGGCGAGCCTTCCGTAACACCCCAACCCTACTTTTCTTATCGATGACGCCCATGTCCGAAGCCAGTCCGTGTCTGAATTGCGGTGCCTGCTGTTCACACTTTCGTGTGTCTTTCTTTTGGGGAGAGTGCGCCTCGTCGGGGGGCACGGTGCCCGATGACCTGGTGGTGCAGATCAACCCCACCCGCGTGGCGATGATCGGCACCGATCAGAAGCCGGCGCGCTGCTGCAGCCTTGAAGGAGAAGTGGGCCAAGGCACCCGCTGCACGATTTACGAACAACGCTCCAGTGTGTGCCGCGAATTCGAGGCCTCCTGGTATGGGGGCGAACACAACGCCGATTGCGATGCAGCCCGCGCCGCGTTTGGCCTGGCGCCTCTGGAAGCACCGTTCGAACTGGACCTGCCCATCAGCGCTTAGCATCAAACGCTATGGGTGGCATGCCAAAATCGTAGAGAATCAAAGTGCCATTACTCCTTGGCGAATTCTCCTAGCCGTCTACACTCGTCCTCATTGGTCATCGCCGTAGGCAGTGACGTGACGCTATGACGGGACATGCTATGGAATGGCTGGGTCTGCATTTTTTTACCGAACTTCCAGCGAGCGGGCACTTATTACTCAATTGCAGTCATAACCCCTTCCTGGTGTTGCTCGCCTACCTGGTTGCGTGTGCGGCGGGCTTTGGCACACTGGACATGGCCGAACGCGTCGGCCATGTCGAAGACCCTACCGCGCGGCGCCATTGGCGCTGGCTCGGTGCCGGTTGCCTGGCAGGCGGGATCTGGTCCACCCATTTCATCAGCATGCTGGCCTTCCAGGCCCCGATTGTGATCCATTACGAACTGTTCATGACGTTCGCATCCTTGCTGATCGCGCTGATCGCGTCGTTGATCGCCATGCAAACCCTCAGTCACTCCAACCTGCGCTTTCACCAGTATTTGCTGGCGTCCATCTGGATGGGCATCGGCATCGCCTTGATGCATTACGTTGGCATGTCGGCCATGCGCTCCCAGGCCCAGATGTATTTCGATTCGGGACTGTTCCTGGCCTCGGTTGGCATTGCCATGGGTGCCAGCCTCGCGGCGTTGTTGCTGTCGAGTTACCTGCGCACGGGCACGGGCGTGTTCCATCAACTGCTCAAATACGCCGCCAGCCTGGTCTTGGGCGCGGGGATCCTGAGCATGCATTTTACGGGCATGGCCGCTCTGCAATTAATCGTCCCCACCGGCGCTGACCTCTCACTGGCAGTGGATAACAACCCCATTCAACTGGGCCTGTCGGTGGCCGTCATCACCCTGCTGGTGATCGGCAGCAGCATCAGCGCCGCTCTGGCCGACAAGAAACTGCAGCACAAGGAACGTGACCTGCGCCGGGTCAATGCACTGCTCAGCGAACTGGACCAGGCTCGCGCCTCGCTGCAACAAGTAGCCCATTACGACGCCCTGACCAGCCTGCTCAATCGCCGAGGGTTCAACCAGATTTTTGCGGAGAAGCTCGCCGAAAAAACCGCCTCCAACGGCATGATGGCCGTGATATTCCTCGATATTGATCACTTCAAGCGCATCAATGACAGCCTCGGGCATGACGCCGGCGACCAGTTACTCAGCGTGCTGGCCGGGCATATCAAGGGCTCGGTGCGCAGCCACGCGGATGTGGTCGCACGGTTTGGCGGCGATGAGTTTTGCATCCTGATCAGCATTCACCACCGCGACGAAGCCCGGCACCTGGCCCAGCGCATCATGCAACAGATGAAAGAGCCCATCGAATTGGCCGGCCGACGCATGGTGATGACCACTAGCATTGGTATCAGCCTGTTCCCCGACGACGGCCTGACTTGCGAAGAACTGCTGAAAACCGCCGATCTGGCGCTGTACCAGTCCAAGGATGCCGGGCGCAACAATCTCAACTTTTTCAGTTCCAACCTGAAAACTCGCGCCTTCCTCGAACTGCAACTGGAAGAGGAATTACGCGGAGCGCTGCGCACCCATAACCAACTGGTGTTGTTCTATCAACCGATCTTCGACATGAAATTGGGCAAGGTCACGCGGCTCGAAGCCCTAGTGCGCTGGCAACATCCACAGCACGGCTTGCTGGCCCCGGACCGCTTTATCGGCATCGCCGAAAGCAACGGCCTGATTGCCGAACTGGACCATTGGGTGTTGCGCCAAGCCTGTCATGACCTGAGCCTGCTGGCTGACCGCGGCTACACCGACTTGACCATGTCAGTGAACTGCTCGGCCCTTAACCTGGCGCGCGATGAGCTGGCGGATGAAATCGAAGACGCGTTGCGCTTCAGCGGGATCGGCGCCAACCGCCTGGAGCTGGAAGTCACCGAAAACGCACTGATGGGCAACATCAGCAGCACCTTGGCGTTGCTGCGGCAGATCCGCGCGCTGGGCGTGTCGCTGGCCATCGACGACTTCGGCACGGGCTACTCGTCCCTCGCTTATCTCAAACGCTTGCCACTCAACACCCTGAAGATAGACCGCTCGTTTATCCAGGACATTCCCAAGTCCACCGCCGATATCGAGATCGTCCAGGCGGTGATCGGCATGGCTCACACCCTGCACTTGCAGGTGGTGACCGAAGGCGTGGAAACCCAGGCCCAATTCGAGGTGCTACTCAAGCATGGCTGCGATTTCGTGCAGGGTTACCTGCTAAGTCCGGCGGTGCCGGCCAGTGAGATCATCGGCGTGATGCAGGGCATCAACCAGCGCAACCCTCTCCCTGCGCACAGAGGGGTGGGCAGCAAGGACAGCAGTTCGACGAAAGACCCCTCCCCAAACCGTGGCAGCTCCACGTCGATCGTCAGGCCAATTCGTTGACGTCGAATCCTTGGCATTTAGCCATCATTTGCCTAAAGAACCCCGACAAACGGCCGATTCATCAGAGTCCGGCCAGGTTTTCCCTGAAAACACTCGGGTTTAGCCCACTCGCCCAGGACAAGGACGCGCAGTAAAGTCGCGAACTCCCACTCCGTGATGGCTACTTGATACTCTTTAGCCGTCCGCCCAGGCACATGGCGCACAATGACCTCTAAAAATAACTCTGCCACCCTGGTATCCGACGTGTTGCCCCCAGCGCCTGCGGACAAACCCTCAGGTTCAACGTCATTGAGCACCACCCGCCCGTCGGCCACCCAGCAATACCTGTACTTCACCGAAACCAATACCGACCGCATTCTCGACAACCTCGACGGCCTGCGCGACATGGTGTTCCCGCGCCCGCCCCACTTGGAAGGCGATACCGACCCGCGCAACGAGCAGGAATTTCCCTCGGTATGCCTGATCGGCCTGGGCCGCTGCGGTTCGAACATCGCACTGGACGTGGCGGAGTTGGTGTACAACGCGCGCAAGTTCTACCTGAACGAATTCAGCAACGAAGACAAATCGCAGGACAAGGGCTACAGCCCGGCCCAGTGGATCCGCAACAATCTGCGCCTGGGCGGCGGCAAGGCCAGCAAACCTGTGTTCCTGGTGGAGCCGCTGGTCATGCTCGGCGACCTGGACAAGGACATCGCCGGGCGCATCCGTTTCTCGCGCAAGGGCGAAAAAAGCGGCTTCCTGCGCGACTACAGCAAAATGAAGATCATGGACTTGTCGGAGGTCCATGCCGGTGGTGCCGGTAACGCGCCGATCCTCGGCCAGTACCTGGCCAAGATCATCCTCAACAAAGACACCCAGCGCTTTTCCAGCCCCGATTGGAAGATGATCCACTCGTACCTGATCGACTCTTGCGGTATCAAAGCCAACCAGTCGCGCCTGTACTTCTCGATCTTCAGCGCCGGCGGCGGCACCGGTTCGGGCATGGCCTCCGAATTCGGCCTGGCCCAGCAGCACTCGTACATGAACAAAACGTTCGACACCAAGCCCGCCGACGAGCACGACAGCAAAAGCGGCCATGCCTTTGTGTTCGAGCCGATCTTCACCAGCGGCATCTGCGTGCTGCCGAATATTTCCGACCACCGCAGTGAAATGTCCGAGGCGCTGCACATCAACGCCGGGCGACTGCTGTGCAAATACCTGTCGGAAGAATGGGATTTCTCGTACAACTTTGCCAACGAAGACAGCAGCGAAGCCAGCGTGAAGGGGCGTATCCGGCCGTGGAACGCGATGATGCTGATCTCCAACGACATCATGCGTTATGCCGAAGAAAGCGATGACGGCAATATCCAGAACATTGACGTCAATGCGATGGAAAAACACGCCAACCAGTACATTTCCCAGCAGATCTTCAACATCCTCACGGCCCAGGCCGTGACCACCGACTACGACCAGAACTACTTCCGTCGTGCCGGTATCGACATCGGCGAAACCATTCGCCTGGATGCCAACGACCTGTTCATGAGCCTGGCCGGCCCGGTGGCGATTGCCTATGCCGAATCCGTCGTCCCGGAAACCCCGGCGCCGTCGAGCGACAAGTTCAAGGTATTCGACAAAGAGCCGCAGCGCCTGAACATCGACGACCTGTTCTTCCGCTCCATCGACCTGCCGCACTTCAACAAGGTCACCCAAGCCATCGAAGGCATCAGCCTGCTGCCGATCGAGTCCAAGCGCTACAAGGCGTCGCTGGAGCAGTACAAGAATTCGGGCTACGACGCGGCCGCGTTGCACGACCTGCACTTCTTCAAAAACTGTTCGTCGGTGGTGTCGATCGTTTCATTGCCCAAGGACTACAAGCTGTCCTACATGGACCTGAACCGGCTCAAGACCCACCTCAACAGCCTGTTCCCCAATACCACCCTCAAGCGCTATGCCTTGGTGATCGGCGCTTCGGCCAACTTGTCGCTGACCACCCTGATCGCCAAGAGCCCGTGCCTGTCGGACGACTTTCTTACGCTGATCGTGGCATTCATCAAACGTTGCTTTGCGCGCAACCCGTACCGCTTCGATGACACGCTGGACAATTCGATCCTGGACTTCATCATCCACGAGGACTTCGACGAAGACCGTATCGACGAGCTGCTCAACGAGTTCGAAAACCCGGCGAAGATCCTCGATACCAACTGGTACGCGATCAAACCGATGTATGAGAAGAAGTACCGCGAGTTGATCAACGACAAAGAGAAGTTTGTGTCGATCAATGACATCCGCCTGTCACGGGATTGCGTGAAGAAGGCGATCAAGTACCTGCGCGAGATTTACCGTCACCGGATTGGCAAGACCAAGGTTATTTCGTTGAATAACCATACCGGGAAAACCGCCTAGGCCGCGTTGCCCTCTTCGCGAGCAAGCCCGCTCCCACAGTTGACCGTGTGCATCCTGCACAAATGCGGTCGCATGTGGGAGCGGGCTTGCTCGCGAATGCGGCAGTCCAGACAACAGATACCTTCAGTCCTGGCACACCTGGAAACAATTGCGCAGCGATTCGGCCAGCGCCCTAACTGTTCCCATGACGTGCACGTCACCCTCACCTGTGACCTTTCTCTACGGCAACGTGCCATCACGGCGTCAGCAGTTACTCCGCTACACACTTAAGACAGCAAAAACCACGCACCTTTTTCGTGCAATCTTTTCTTACACTGCCCTTTCCTGGATCAGAATCCACGGCGATACCACCACCGCCCACAGGCTCGGATCACGCTCAACCAGGTCCAATGCCCGCGTCGCAGACACTTCGCCAAGGCTCCCGGCAGCCAGCCAGGCAGCGACTTTGTCGCGATTATCTTCGGCCATGCCTTCGGCGGCCTCGATCAAATCCAGGCCGGCGTCGACCCACAATAGGGCACCCTTGGCAAAGAACGGCTCAAGCTCCTTCCAGGATATTTCGGCGGTTTCACCGAGCAGCTTGGCATAGAGGGTGCTAGGTTCTTGCGTCATGGGAGTTCACCTTGGGAAAAAATCGGCGCAATCATAGCGTCACACCTCAAGCAGAAAAACCCAGTTGCAAATGAGTCACCGATAGAAAGTGTCAGGAAAGCCAAGGATTGCCTGAAACTCCGGCATAACCCCGCCGCAATTCTGTCTTTTTCTTTCATTTAAGCGACATACCCGGGTTTTGCCCCCAGCAGCCAGCTTTTCAAGCGATCAACCGGCGCTCTACACTGTACCGGTACAGTTGCCAGGGCACTGCCGGGGGGATATCCGAGATATCTGATCCGGTTCTGCAGCTCACAAGGCCGCTAGAACTATAAAAAATACAACAGTAAGAGTGGAGCACTATGAATAAGGCTACTAAGCAGATTTCCAAACTGTTTGCCGCTATGGTCCTGGCTGGGGTTGCCGGCCATTCGTTCGCAGCCGACACCATCAAGATCGGTATCGCAGGTCCTAAGACCGGTCCAGTGACGCAATACGGCGACATGCAATTCATGGGTGCCAAGCAAGCCATCGCCGACATCAACGCCAAAGGCGGCGTCGACGGAAAAATGCTTGAAGCCAAGGAATACGACGACGCTTGCGATCCTAAACAAGCCGTTGCCGTCGCCAACAAAGTGGTCAACGACGGCGTCAAGTTCGTGGTCGGTCACCTCTGCTCCAGCTCCACTCAACCTGCCTCCGACATCTATGAAGATGAAGGCGTGATCATGATTACCCCGGCTGCCACCAGCCCGGAAATCACCGCGCGTGGCTACAAGCTGATCTTCCGCACCATCGGCCTGGACAGCGCTCAAGGCCCAGCCGCCGGCAACTACATCGCCGACCACGTGAAGCCGAAGATCGTGGCCGTACTGCACGACAAGCAGCAATACGGTGAAGGCATCGCCACCGCCGTCAAACAGACCCTCGAGAAGAAAGGCACCAAGGTTGCCGTCTTCGAAGGCCTGAACGCCGGCGACAAAGACTTCTCCTCGATCATCCAGAAACTCAAGCAAGCCAACGTCGACTTCGTCTACTACGGCGGCTACCACCCTGAGCTGGGCCTGATCCTGCGCCAAGCCAAGGAAAAAGGCCTGAACGCCAAGTTCATGGGGCCAGAAGGCGTCGGCAACGACTCCATCTCGCAAATCGCCCAGGGCGCTTCCGAAGGCCTGCTGGTGACCCTGCCTAAATCCTTCGACACCGACCCGGCCAACAAAGCCATCGTTGAAGAGTTCGCCAAGAACAAGCAGGACCCAACCGGTCCATTCGTGTTCCCAGCCTACTCGGCCATTGAAGTGATCGCCGGCGGTATCAAGGCTGCGAAGAGCGAAGACACCGCCAAGGTGGCCGAAGCCATCCACGCGGGCACCTTCAAGACCCCTACCGGCGACCTGAGCTTCGACGCCAAGGGCGACCTGAAGGACTTCAAGTTCGTGGTCTACGAATGGCACTTCGGTAAACCAAAAACCGAAGTTTCCCCTCAGTAAGCCAGGCATTACTGGTCCAACAAGCCCACTGTGAGAGCAGTGGGCTTTGTTTTACGAGGTTTATGGGCCTGACACCCGCGATCCGGGCGCTGGCTCACCTGAAAATCTTAAAACCGTCACCAGCGGTTCGCTGGCAAACGCTTTGTGCAAATGTGCTCACAGAACACAGCACGGGGCCGGAACATGACTCCACCAGTGAAATGCGTATCGGGTTTTTAGGAGCGCTGTAATGCCTGAGATCTATCATTTTTTCCAACAGCTGGTTAATGGCCTGACCATTGGCAGCACCTATGCCTTGATAGCCATTGGCTACACAATGGTTTACGGCATCATTGGAATGATCAACTTCGCCCATGGCGAGGTCTACATGATTGGTTCCTACGTGGCCTTTATCGCCCTTGCCGGGTTGGCCATGATGGGTATCCACTCCCTGCCGCTGTTGATGACCGCTGCGTTCCTTGCGTCGATCGTCGTAACCAGTGCCTATGGCTACAGTATCGAGCGCGTTGCCTATCGCCCCTTGCGTGGCAGCAACCGTTTGATCCCGCTGATTTCCGCCATTGGCATGTCGATTTTCCTACAGAACACCGTATTGCTGTCCCAGGATTCCAAGGACAAGTCCATTCCCAACCTGATCCCGGGGAGCTTCTCCTTCGGTCCGGGTGGTGCGGAAGAAGTCCTGATTTCCTACATGCAGATCCTGGTTTTCGTCGTCACTCTGGTGGCGATGCTGGGCCTGACCCTGTTCATCTCCCGCTCCCGTCTGGGGCGCGCCTGTCGGGCCTGCGCCGAAGACATCAAGATGGCCAACCTGCTGGGCATCAACACCAACAACATCATCGCCCTGACCTTCGTGATCGGCGCCGCGCTGGCCGCCGTTGCAGCGGTGCTGCTGAGCATGCAGTACGGCGTGATCAACCCTAACGCCGGTTTCCTGGTAGGCCTCAAGGCCTTTACCGCGGCGGTATTGGGCGGCATCGGCAGTATTCCGGGCGCGATGCTCGGTGGCCTGGTGCTGGGTGTGGCCGAAGCCTTTGGCGCCGATATCTTCGGCGACCAGTACAAGGACGTCGTGGCGTTCGGCCTGTTGGTTCTGGTGCTGTTGTTCCGTCCGACCGGAATCCTGGGCCGTCCGGAGGTTGAGAAAGTATGAGCAGATATCTTAAATCGGCGTTCTTCAGCGCCTTGCTGGTATGGGCCGTGGCCTTTCCGGTACTCGGTCTCAAGCTGAGCATTGTCGGCATCAATCTGGAAGTGCATGGCACCGGTCCCGTGACCCTGACCATCATTGCCCTCTGCTCGGTGCTGATGTTCCTGCGCGTGCTGTTCACCCAGCAGGTCGGTGCCCTGTTCAAGAGCAACCGTGGTCCGTTGGTGTCGCCCAAGGTCAGCCAATTCCTGACCCTGCCACGCACGCAGCGCTACATCATCATTGCCCTGATCATCGCCGCACTCATTTGGCCGTTCTTCGGCTCGCGCGGCGCGGTCGATATCGCCACCCTGATCCTGATCTACGTGTTGCTGGGCCTTGGCCTGAACATCGTGGTCGGCCTGGCCGGCCTGCTCGATCTGGGTTACGTGGGCTTCTATGCCGTGGGTGCCTACACCTACGCACTGCTCTCGCATTACCTGGGCTGGAGTTTCTGGATCTGCCTGCCATTGGCGGGCATGGCGGCGGCCACGTTCGGCTTCCTGCTGGGCTTCCCGGTACTGCGCCTGCGCGGTGACTACCTGGCGATCGTGACCCTGGGCTTCGGTGAAATCATCCGTCTGTTCCTGCGTAACCTCACCGACATCACCGGCGGCCCCAACGGTATCAGCAGCATCCCCAAGCCGACGTTCTTCGGGCTGTCGTTCGACCGTACCGCCGCTGAAGGCATGCAGACCTTCCACGAATACTTCGGGATCGACTACAACCCCGTGAGCAAAGTGGTGTTCCTGTACCTGGTGGCGCTGTTACTGGCATTGGCCGCCTTGTTCGTGATCAACCGCCTGCTGCGCATGCCGATCGGCCGCGCGTGGGAAGCGTTGCGCGAAGATGAGATCGCCTGCCGCGCACTGGGCCTGAACCCGACCATCATCAAACTCTCCGCGTTCACCCTGGGGGCTGCGTTCGCCGGTTTCGCCGGCAGCTTCTTCGCCGCTCGCCAAGGCCTGGTGACCCCGGAGTCGTTCACCTTCATCGAGTCGGCGATCATCCTCGCCATCGTGGTATTGGGTGGCATGGGCTCGCAACTGGGCGTGATCCTGGCGGCGATCGTGATGATCCTGCTGCCGGAAATGATGCGTGAGTTCAGCGAATACCGCATGTTGATGTTCGGCGCCATGATGGTGCTGATGATGATCTGGCGTCCTCAAGGCCTGCTGCCCATGCAACGTCCACACATGGAGCTGCGCAAATGAGCCGCGAGATCCTGAAAGTCGAAAATCTGAGCATGCGCTTCGGCGGTTTGCTAGCGGTCAACGGCGTAGCCCTGACCGTCAAAGAAAAACAAGTCGTAGCGCTGATCGGCCCCAACGGCGCCGGCAAGACCACGGTGTTCAACTGCCTCACCGGTTTCTACAAGCCGAGCGGTGGCAGCATCCTGCTGGACGGCCAACCGATCCAGGGCCTGGCCGGTCACGAGATCGCCCGCAAAGGCGTGGTGCGGACCTTCCAGAACGTGCGGTTGTTCAAGGACATGACGGCGGTCGAAAACCTGCTGATCGCCCAGCACCGCCACCTGAACACCAATTTCTTCGCAGGCTTGTTCAAGACCCCGGCGTTCCGCAAGAGCGAGCGCGAGGCCATGGAATATGCGGAGTACTGGCTGGACAAGGTCAACCTCACCGAGTTCGCCAACCGCCCCGCCGGCACCCTGGCCTATGGGCAGCAACGTCGCCTGGAAATCGCCCGTTGCATGATGACCCGTCCGCGGATCCTCATGCTCGACGAACCCGCGGCCGGCCTGAACCCCAAGGAAACCGAAGACCTCAAGGCCCTGATCAGCGTGTTGCGTGAGGAAAACAACGCCACCGTGCTGTTGATCGAACACGACATGAAACTGGTCATGAGCATTTCCGACCACATCGTGGTGATCAACCAGGGCACACCTTTGGCCAACGGCACGCCGGAGCAGATCCGCGACAATCCTGAAGTGATCAAAGCCTATTTGGGGGAAGCGTAAAATGCTGCAATTCGAAAACGTTTCCACTTTCTACGGCAAGATCCAGGCCCTGCACAGCGTCAACGTGGAAGTGCGCCAAGGCGAGATCGTCACGCTGATCGGCGCCAACGGTGCCGGCAAATCGACCTTGCTGATGACCCTGTGCGGTTCGCCGCAAGCCCACAGCGGCAGCATCCGCTACATGGGCGAAGAGCTGGTGGGCCAGCAGTCGTCGCAGATCATGCGAAAGAGCATTGCGGTGGTGCCGGAAGGCCGTCGCGTGTTCTCGCGCCTGACCGTGGAAGAGAACCTGGCCATGGGCGGGTTCTTCACCGACAAGGGCGACTACCAGGAGCAGATGGACAAGGTATTGCACCTGTTCCCGAGGCTCAAGGAACGCTTCAGTCAACGCGGCGGCACCATGTCCGGCGGTGAGCAGCAAATGCTCGCCATCGGCCGTGCGCTGATGAGCAAGCCCAAGCTGTTGCTGCTGGACGAACCTTCACTGGGCCTGGCGCCGATCATCATCCAGCAGATCTTCGACATCATCGAACAACTGCGCAAGGACGGTGTGACGGTGTTCCTGGTGGAACAGAATGCCAACCAGGCCTTGAAGATCGCTGACCGCGCCTATGTGCTGGAAAACGGCCGGGTGGTGATGCAAGGGACTGGCGAGCAGTTGCTGACCGATCCCAAGGTGCGCGAGGCGTACCTGGGCGGTTAAGAGACGGTTGCTGTAGGAACCCGATCAAAAATGTGGGAGCGGGCTTGCTCGCGAATAAAGTGGATCAGTCAGCACATTCAGTGACTGAAACACCGCATTCGCGAGCAAGCCCGCTCCCACATTTTGCTTTGTGTGATCCCTGAAACTTTCATTGTTTGAAATTATTTTCAAGCGATGTGTAACGAATCTCACCTTCCCGCCTCTAGTGGTGCAAGCAGGCACTCAAGCCCGCCAATTCAACCCACTGCTGGAGATTCAACATGACTACCAAACTGTCCGCCGCCACCCTCGTCCTGGCCCTCGGTTCCGCCCTGAGCCTGTCCACCCTGGCCACCACCGCCCACGCTGCCGACGACATGCAGAAATGCTTTGGCGTCGCCGAAGCTGGCAAGAACGATTGCGCCGCGGGTGCCGGCACTTCCTGCGCCGGCACCTCGAAAACCAAAGACCAGGCCAACGCCTGGAAACTGGTCCCGGCCGGCACCTGCCTCAAGACCCCAAGCTCCACCTCGCCGACCGGATTCGGCCAGGAAGCGGCCTTCACTGCCAAGTCCTGATCCCTCGCAAAACCTGAGTACTGATGATGACTCTTTCATCCCTGCACGCCATCTCCCAGGCTCAGGCGCCCGGCCTCCCCCGCCGGGCCGGGCTGGGGCTCAAGCATGAGCATTTCCTTGAAGTGCTGGAGACCTCACCCGACATCGGTTTTTTTGAAGTGCACGCCGAAAACTACATGGTGGCCGGCGGCCCGTTTCATCATTACCTGGGGTTGATCCGCGAACAGTACCCGTTGTCCTTGCACGGTGTGGGCCTGTCCATTGGCGGCGAACACCCGCTGGACCGTGAGCACCTGGCACGGTTGGCCACGCTGATCGATCGCTATCACCCCCAGTCTTTTTCCGAACACCTGGCCTGGTCGAGCCATGGCCCGGTGTTCCTCAATGACCTGCTGCCCCTGGCCTACGACAGCGCGACCCTGCAACGGGTGTGCGAACACATTGACCAGGTACAGAGCACCTTGAAGCGCCCAATGCTGCTGGAAAACCCGTCGACTTATCTGCAATTCCAGCGCTCGACCCTGGACGAGACCGACTTCATCAGCGAAATCATCCGCCGCACCGGCTGTGGTTTGCTGCTGGACGTCAACAACGTCTATGTGTCGTGCATCAACCATCAGCGCGATCCACTCGCCTACATCGATGCCCTGCCGCTGCAGGCCGTCGGCGAAATTCATCTGGCCGGTTTTGCCGAAGACACTGACAGCCTCGGTGATCGCTTGCTGATCGATGATCACGGCGCGCCAATCGATAACGCCGTGTGGCAGCTGTACGAAAAAGTACTGGCACACGTTGGCTCGGTTGCGACCCTGATCGAGCGGGATAACCAGGTGCCAGCATTCGGCGCACTGCTGGCCGAGGCTCAACAGGCCGAATGGCATCTGTCGCAGGTGACCCCATGAGCCTGCATGACGAGTTCGCCGAGGCCTTGTTGGCGCCGGATCTGGCCTGCCCCGATGGCCTGTTCAGCAGCAATGGCGCCGACCCTGCCAGCCGCTTTGTGGTGTATCGCAACAACGTGCACAGCGCGTTGATCAACGCACTGGCAACGGCTTACCCGGTGACATTACAACTGGTGGGCGAGGAATTTTTCCGCGCAATGGCCGGCCTGTTTGTGCAGGCTTACCCACCCACCAGCCCGTTGATCAGCGAGTACGGCAGTGCGTTCGCGGCGTTTATCCAGGACTTCGAGCCTGCCGCCAGCGTGCCCTACCTGGCCGATGTCGCACGCCTGGAACGCTTGCGCGTGCGTGCCTACCACGCAGCAGATACCCAGCCGCTGGAACAGCAGGCGGTTCTCCAAGCACTGCAAGGCCAGTCAGCCCTGGGGAAATTGCGCCTGCAACTGCACCCCTCCCTTGCCACATTGAATTCAACTTATGCGGTGGTAGCCATCTGGGCCGCACACCAGCTCGAAGGTGGCCTGGCCACCCTGAATCCCTGGCACGCCCAGGGTGCGCTGGTCATGCGTCAGGGCCTGAAGGTCCAGGTCTTTGCTATCGACCACGGTTCAGCCACGTTTATCGACAGCCTGGCCCATGGCACGCCCTTGGAAATAGCCGTGGAGCAGGCGCTTGAAGTGTCAGTCGAGTTCGACCTGCACCAATGCCTGACGCTGCTGATCAGCCACAACGCCATCACTCATTTGTATCCAGAACAAAAGGTATCGCCATGAATACTCGTCCGTCGTACCTGATCAATCGGGTCATCGCGCTTTTCGAGCAGATCCCCTACAGCCTGATCGCCTTTCTCGCACGTTTTTCCATTGCCGCGGTGTTCTGGAAATCCGGGCAAACCAAAGTCGAAGGCTTCGCGATTGATTTGATCAGCGGCACCTTCCAACTGGGTGAACCCAAACTGGCAGCCTCAACGTTGCCGTTGTTTCGCAGCGAATACCACGTGCCCCTGTTATCGCCCGAAGTCGCAGCGCCTATGGCCGCATTTGCCGAGCACTTTTTCCCGGTATTGATCCTGGTGGGCTTTGCCACACGCTTCTCGGCCTTGGCCCTGATCGGCATGACCCTGGTGATTCAGCTGTTCGTCTACCCGGACGCCTACCCGACCCACGGGACCTGGATCGCGCTGCTATTGTTGCTGGTGGCCAAAGGGCCGGGACGTCTGTCCATCGATCACCTGATCGCCCGTCGCTATGCTTAAAGCCGATCCAGGGCCTCGCCGCTGCGCTTGAACCAACCCACCAGATAATCGGCTAACACCTGGGTGCGGCGCGGCAAACCGCCCTGATAGGGATGCACCAGGTACATCGGCATGCTCCGCGTCTGATAATCGCGCAGGAGCCAGCGCAAACGGCCGTCCGCTAATTCCGCGGGGAGAACGTAGGACGGCAGCCGCGCAATACCGGCGCCCACCAATGCGGCCTTTTTCAACAGGTTGTAGTGGTTGGAGGCGAATGTGCCGCTGACCCGCACCCGCAGCAATTCGTGCTGCTGGTGATACAGCCACTCTTCACGCCCGCTGTAATGGCTGTTGAGCAGGCAGGTGTGCGCGGCCAGGTCGGACGGGGTCTGCGGCTCGCCATGCTCCTCAAGGTAGGCTGGGCTGGCGCAGGTCATCTCATGCCAGGCCAACAACGGCTTGGCCACCAGGCGCTCATTCTCGATCGCGCCTAAGCGTACCCCCAGGTCAAAGCCATCCCGCGCCAGGTCGCGGTAGCTGTTGTTGAGCTCCAGCTCGATCTGTACCTGCGGGTACTGCTTGGAAAACTCCAGCAACAATCCGTCGAAGAAGGTCTCGCCCAGCGACACCGGCACCGTCATGCGTACCGGCCCAGCCAGATCATCCTTGAGCCGGGCCAACGCCTGTCGGGCACGATCCACCTGCACCACCAATGCCTGGGCCTGGGGCAGCAACGCTGCGCCGGCCGCGGTCAGGCTAAGCTTGCGGGTGGTGCGGTGCAGCAATACCACGGAAAACCGCGCTTCCAACTGGCTGATCCGCTTGGACAACTGCCCTTTGCTGCAGCCCAATTGCTCGGCGGCCACGGTAAAACTACCGGCTTCGATCAGCACCGCAAACGCGGCCAGGTCATCCATGTCACTCACGGATTGTTTCCATTTGAAAACCAAAGGTTGCCTATTAGCACGTTTATTCGCAAAAAAAGCCACTCTAGACTGAACCCTCACTTAACTCCCTGGAGGAACAGCACCATGAAAATCCTATTGATTGGCGCCAGCGGCACTGTCGGTTCAGCAATCAAGGCGGAACTGGCCCAGCGTCACGACGTGATCAGCATCGGCCGCAACAGCGGTGACTTCCAGGTGGATATCAGCGACAGCGCGTCGATCCGCAAACTGTTCGAACAGACCGGCAAGTTCGATGCCCTGGTCTGTGCGGCAGGCAGCGTGAAGTTCGTGGCGCTAGGCGAGATGAGCGAAGGCGATTTCGAACTGGGCCTGCGTGACAAACTGATGGGCCAGGTCAACCTGCTGCTGATCGGCCGCGAATACGCCAACGATGGCGCCTCATTCACCTTCACCAGTGGCATTCTGAACCGCGACCCGATTCGCACCGGGGCTTCAGCTGCGCTGGTCAATGGTGCGCTGGATGCTTTCGTCAAAGCAGCGGCAATCGAGCTGCCACGTGGCCTGCGTGTCAACTCGGTGAGCCCGACGGTGTTACTGGAAGCCATGGACAGCTACGCACCGTACTTCCGTGGCTACAAACCGGCGCCGGGCGCCGACGTGGCATTGGCCTACGCAAAAAGTGTGGAAGGCTTGCAGACCGGCCAGACGTTTATCGTGGGGTGATCAGGCTGCCTGTCAGAATTACCTGAAGCTAACGGGCGGGGTTGTGATGCAGCGCAGGCCTGCGTAACGTGGCGGCACTTGTCTGGAGACCCGATAATGCGTGCCGCCCATACCCTTGCCCTACTTGCCTTGTTTCCCCTGTTTGGCGCCTGCCAGATGTTCGATAACGATCCGGCCAAGCCTTCTACGGCCGGGCTGACCCGAATGCAGGGCGAACTCACCGCAGTCGGCGGCAAACTGCTGTTCCAGCCGTGCAATGACAAACGCAACTACGTGGTCAACGACACCGGCGGCACCAGCATCCTGCAGGAAGCGGCCTCCCTCGCCGGCGAGCAAGGCGCGTTGTTTGCCGACCTGCGTGGCAAGTTCTCCGGGGTCGCCAGCGGCACCCAGGGCAGCGTCGACCTGCAACAACTCTACCGCGTCGAGCGCTCGACGTCGGCCTGCGACGACCCGGACTTCAAACGCATGATCCTGCGCGCCAACGGCCACAAACCGACCTGGGTGATGAACGTCACCGCCAAGGGCCTGGTGCTGGAGCGCGAAGGCCAGCCGCCACTGGCGGTGCCCTATGTGGAAGAACAAATCGGTGACGGCCGCTTCAACCTGATGACCGAAGCCAACAACCAGCACGTGGAATTGTGGGTAGCCCCGCAGCGTTGCGTCGACCCGGTCAGCGGCAGCCTGCAACACATGACCGCCGAGTTGCGCGTCAACGGCCAGGTGCAGCGCGGTTGCGCGTCGTTCGGCGGCTCGCGCGACGACTGACGCGACCCCACGCTGTTTTAACATGACGGGAAACCGCCATTGAGGCTTATAATCGCCGGTTTGCAAAACAGCCGGCCTCCGAGCCCGCCGCCTACCGGATCCTGTCATGTTACGAATCACCGAACTCAAGCTGCCCATCGACCATCCCGAAGAAGACCTGCGGCCCGCCATCGTGCAGCGCCTGGGCATCGCCAGTGATGACCTGCTCGATTTCACCCTGTTCAAGCGTAGCTACGACGCCCGCAAGAAATCGTCGGAGCTGTGCTTCATCTACACCGTCGACTTGAATGTTAAGGGCGAAGCCGCCCTGCTGCTCAAGTTCGCCGATGATCGCAACGTCAACCCCGCGCCAGATGTCAGCTACAAAGTCGTGGGCCAGGCGCCGGAAGGCCTGGTTGAACGGCCGATCGTAGTGGGTTTCGGCCCATGCGGGATCTTTGCCGGGCTGTTGTTGGCACAAATGGGCTTCAAGCCGATCATCCTTGAGCGCGGCAAGGAAGTACGCCAGCGCACCAAGGACACTTGGGGCCTGTGGCGCAAAAGCGTGCTCAACCCAGAGTCCAACGTGCAGTTCGGGGAAGGTGGCGCCGGGACCTTTTCCGACGGCAAGCTGTACAGCCAGATCAAAGACCCGAAATTCCACGGCCGCAAAGTCCTGCACGAGTTCGTCAAGGCCGGTGCACCGGAAGAAATCCTCTACGTCAGCAAGCCGCATATCGGTACGTTCCGCCTGACCGGTGTGGTAGAGAACATGCGCGAGCAGATCATCGCCCTCGGCGGTGAAGTGCGTTTCGAGCAGCGGGTTACCGACGTGCTGATCGAGGACGGCCAGTTGAACGGCGTGGTCGTCGATGGTGGCGAGCAAATCCTGTCCAAGCACGTGATCCTGGCCCTGGGTCACAGCGCCCGCGACACCTTCCGCATGCTCCACGGCCGTGGTGTGTACATGGAAGCCAAGCCGTTTTCGGTGGGTTTCCGCATCGAGCACCCGCAATCACTGATCGACGCCGCGCGCCTGGGCAAATACGCCGGGCATCCGAAACTTGGCGCCGCCGACTACAAGCTGGTGCACCACGCCAAGAACGGCCGCTCGGTCTACAGCTTTTGCATGTGCCCAGGCGGCACCGTGGTCGCGGCGACTTCCGAGCCGAACCGCGTGGTCACCAACGGCATGAGCCAATATTCGCGCAACGAGCGCAATGCCAACTCCGGCATCGTGGTCGGCATCACTCCGGAGGTGGATTACCCGGGCGGTCCGCTGGCAGGTATCGAGCTGCAGGAGCGCCTGGAGTCCCACGCTTATGTCCTCGGTGGCAGCAACTACGAGGCGCCGGCGCAGTTGGTGGGTGACTTCATCGCCGGCAAGCCGTCCACAGCGATCGGCAGCGTGGAACCGTCCTACAAACCAGGCGTTTCCCTGGGCGACTTGGCGCTGGCCTTGCCGGACTTCGCCATCGAAGCGATCCGCGAAGCCCTGCCGGCGTTCGAGAAGCAGATCAAAGGCTACTCGCTGCACGATGCCGTGTTGACCGGCATTGAGACGCGTACTTCGTCGCCGCTGCGGATTACCCGTAACGAATCGATGCAGAGCTTGAACGTGAAAGGTCTGTTCCCGGCGGGGGAAGGCGCCGGTTATGCCGGAGGGATTCTGTCGGCAGGTGTGGATGGGATTCGCATTGCCGAGGCGTTGGCGCGGGACATGTTGGGCCTGCAAGCCTGACACATTCCCTTGTAGAAGCCCGGCTCGCCGGGCTTCTACAACGTTAAATGTTGGCGCGCAGAATACTGTCCGGCAACGGCTCGCCGCGCTCGACACTGGCCGCAACCGCCGCAATCAACCCGTCCAGCGCATACCCCTGCCCCGCCAGCCAGGCCTGATCGTAGTAAGTTGTGGCGTAGCGCTCACCGCCATCACACAAGATCGCCACAATCGAGCCCGACTCTCCCGCCGCTCTCATCTGCTGCGCCGCCACCAAAGCGCCAACCAGGTTAGTCCCGCTCGAACCGCCGACCCGCCGCCCCAACCGCTCGGCCAGGTAGTGCATGGCCGCCAGCGACAGTGCATCCGGCACCTTGACCATCGCATCGATCACCTTGGGCAAAAACGATGCCTCGACCCGTGGCCGACCAATGCCCTCAATCCGCGAACCGCAGTCCAGGCGCAAACTGGCATCACCACTCTGGTAGAAATCAAAGAACACCGAGCGTTCGGCATCGGCACACAACACGCGGGTGCAATGCTGGCGATAACGTACATAACGACCGAGGGTCGCGGTGGTGCCGCCCGTACCGGGGCTGGAGATCAACCAGCTCGGTTCTGGATGTTGCTCGAAACGCATCTGCTGGAAGATCGACTCAGCGATGTTGTTGTTTGCCCGCCAGTCGGTGGCGCGCTCAGCGTAGGTGAACTGGTCCATGAAGTGACCGCCACTTTCCCGCGCCAGACGTTCGGATTCGGCATAGATCTGCGTGGGATCCTGTACCAGGTGGCTCTTGCCGCCGTAGAAGGCAATCTGCGCGATTTTCTCCTGGGACGTGGTGGCCGGCATCACCGCAATAAACGGCAGACCGAGCAGGCGCGCGAAGTAGGCTTCAGAAATCGCCGTCGAACCGCTGGATGCTTCGATCACCGGCGCGCCCGGCTTGAGCCAGCCATTGCACAGCGCGTAGAGAAACAGCGAACGCGCCAGCCGATGCTTCAGGCTACCGGTGGGGTGGCTGGACTCGTCCTTGAAGTAAAGCTCGATGCCCGGCAACCCCGGCAGCGGCAAAGGGATCAAGTGCGTGTCCGCGCTGCGCTGGAAGTCAGCTTCAATGATGCGAATGGCTTCGCGAGCCCAGGGACGATGGTCACTCATGGAGAGTTTCTCTAAAGGGTGTAAGCCCTGATTTTAGGGGGTTTCCTACGTGTCACACAGATACAGTACCGATTCAATCGGGCGCACAATTGCTAGGTTCAATCGCAACGTCATTCCAAACCGTCGCTTATAACAAATAAGAATATAACTTTTGTTTTAACAACTAACGGTACGGGTTAGGGTACCCACCTATTGAATCTGGATTGGAGAGCATCCCTTGCCTCTGCGTAGCACTTTTACCCGTTTCTTCCAGCTGGAAGCCGCCAGCGGTCTGTTATTGATCGCGGCTGCGGCACTGGCGTTGATCATCAACAACTCCCCTTTGTCGCACCTGTACGCTGCGTTTCTTGATGTACCGGTGGTGGCGCAGATCGGCGCGTTGAAAATCGCCAAACCGGCCTTGCTGTGGATCAACGATGGCCTGATGGCCCTGTTCTTCCTGTTGATCGGTCTGGAGGTCAAACGTGAGTTGCTCGACGGCCACCTGTCAAAGCCCTCGCAAGTGGTACTGCCCGGCGCAGCGGCTATCGGCGGCATGGTCGTGCCGGCGTTGATCTACTGGGCGATCAACAAGGATTACCCCGCCGCACTCTCCGGCTGGGCGATTCCCATGGCGACCGACATCGCCTTCGCCCTCGGCGTGCTGGCCTTGCTGGGCAAGCGCGTGCCGGTGTCGCTGAAGCTGTTCCTGATGACCTTGGCGATCATTGACGACCTTGGCGCGATCATCGTGATTGCCGTGTTCTATTCCGCCGACCTGTCCGGCGCCGCCCTGGCGGGCGCAGCTGCCTGTCTGGTTGCCTTGATTGCGATGAACCGCCTGGGCGTCATCAAGCTCGGACCATACCTGATCATTGGGCTGATCCTGTGGGTGTGCGTACTCAAGAGCGGTGTTCACGCGACGCTTGCGGGTGTGACATTGGCATTCTGCATCCCGATGCGCACCAAGAACGCCGAGCCCTCACCGCTGCTCACGCTGGAACACGCGCTTCACCCGTGGGTGGCCTACGGTATTTTGCCGCTGTTTGCCTTCGCCAACGCCGGCGTATCCCTGACCGGCGTCAGCCTGGAAAGCTTCACTCACCATGTGCCGATGGGCATTGCCGCCGGTTTGTTGATCGGCAAGACCGTGGGTGTGTTTGGCCTCACCTGGCTGGCCATCAAGACCGGCCTCGCTGCCTTGCCCAACGGCGCCAACTGGGGCCAGGTGTTTGGTGTGGCGATCCTCTGCGGCATCGGCTTTACCATGAGCCTGTTTGTCGGTTCGCTGGCGTTTGTGCCGGGTGCCAGTGAGTTTGCTGGGGAGGACCGGATGGGGATTCTGACGGGGTCGATATTGGCCGCGTGTATTGGTTATGCGGTGACGGCGATGGCGAGTCGCAAGAAGGCCGAAACTTCAGGTTTGAACTGACAGCGCCGAAAACCAAAAAGCCGCCTCGGCTTAAACCGAGGCGGCTCCACTTTTCAGACCTTACCGGTCATCGAAGCTGTCCCGCAGAAATACCCACACGTGGTAGACACGCAGGCTATTCACTACGAGGTTCCACGTACGTCGTGCAAACTTCGACATACTCGGCCCTCCTAACGTTAGGCCTTACCTCCAGCGCACTTACCGGAACACGTGAGCCTTTGGATGCAGGTCAATGCATCTTTGAGGCGGCCGGGTTGATGGGCTTCCCGCATGAATCCGGCACGGCTTACTAGCCCGTGGCGATCAGTCCAAAAATTCGCGCGCGTACCCGGCTCGCCTATTAGCGAAAAACGTAGAACAAGGGGGAGCCTAACGAATCTCCCGAATGAAGGTGTGACGAAAAGTGGTTAAATATCCAGTACTGCTTATGAGATCTATTGCAATTTTTTGCAGTAAAAATTGAAAACAGAAAAGCGTCAAGAATGGCCTTCGTCGACTTCTCTCAACCTTGCATGACGGTGTGACCGGAGGTACTATCCCGGCCGCAGGTCAATGCATCTTTGAAGTCGCAGCCCCGTCAATAATCGGGTTCGCAATAAAAAACCGCCCTACTAAGGCGGTTTTTTAATGCCTGCATTTTTTGCAGTTCAACCCGGCCACACCCCATAAAACCAAAAACCCCAACCGGTCACCCGGCTGGGGTTTTGTAGTTCTACAACCAGCGCTTAACGCGTAACGCGGCTAGTACCATCAACAGTCATGATGCGCACACGGTCACCAATGCGGAAGATTTCATTCTCCTGCACAGCCTGCACGTAGGCACGCATGCTGCCGTCGTCTTCGCGAACGGTGATTTCCACACCTTGAGTGCGAGTCAGGCCTTCTTCGGTGGCCGAACCCAGCAGGCCGCCAGCGACGGCGCCGATCACTGCGGTCACGATGCTGCCACGGCCGCCGCCGATGGCGCTGCCGCCAACGCCGCCAATGACTGCGCCGGCTGCACCGCCGATTGGGGTCTTGGTACCTTCGATTTTTACCGGACGCAGGGATTCGATGGTCCCCATGCGCACGGTCTGTACACGACGCGCTTCGTCACGGGAATACGAGTCGCCGGTCAGACTCGAGGCGCAGCCACCCAGCAGCAACGACAGGGTGGTAAAGCAGGCAACCAGTAAAACTGACTTACGCATAGCATCAACTCCAAAGGACAGGTGGTCATTAAACGCTGCAGCTTGACGCCTGTCACGGCAAGCACCGCAAAAAATTGCTTTCATTCAGCCTTAGTACAGACTGCCCACACCAGAAAACTCGACGAACGGTAGTTCTACCTTCAAGGTTTACATTGATTGTAGTCGCAACGGTCGCCGAGAACTCGGCGCGGCAGTACACGTCCGACGTCTCTGGAATAGAGACGTCGGAGTGACGGGATGCATTCAACGGAAATGACGAAAGGTGCAGCTCAGGGCGCCAGGCGTTCGCGGGTCCAGTCGGCCCCTTGCAGGCGATAGTTCAGACGGTCATGCAAACGGCTGGCACGACCCTGCCAGAACTCGATGCGCTCCGGCAGCAAGCGATAGCCACCCCAATGCTCAGGGCAGTCGGGCTGGGTTTCGCTGAAACGCTGTTCGGTGGCCTTCAGCAGGTCCTGCAGTTCCTCTCGATCACGAATGACCTGGCTCTGCGGCGACGCCCAGGCGCCCAGTCGGCTCCCCAGCGGGCGGACCTGATAATAAGCGTCCGACTCTTCAGCCGTGACTTTCACCACCCGCCCCTCGATCCGCACTTGGCGCTCCAGGGTCGGCCAGAAGAAGGTCATGGCCGCAAAGGGCCGCGCCGCGAGCTGCTGGCCCTTGGCACTCTGATAGTTCGTAAAGAAGGTAAAACCCTGCGCGTCCAGGCCCTTGAGCAGCAGGATGCGGCAGTGCGGGCGACCGTCCTGGTCAACCGTGGCCAGGGTCATGGCATTGGCCTCCACCGGTGGCTGCTCGGTTTTCACCGCGTCAGCAAACCACTGATGGAACAAGGCAAATGGCTCGCTCGGGGCCTGGGCCTCGCTCAAACCATCCCGTGTGTAGTCACGGCGCATATCGGCCAGTGCCTGGGTCATGCGGCTTTATCCTTCTGGTTCAGCGGATCAGTTTTTGGCCTGGTCGTTAGCCGGTGCCGCAGCCTTGGCTTTGGCCGGCGCAGGCTTTTTGGCAGCAGGCTTGGCCGGGGCTTTCTTGGCGGCTGGCTTGGCGGCGGCTTTCTTGGCTGGCGCCTTTTTAGCCGTAGCTTTGGCAGCTGGAGCCGGAGTCGGAGCGGGAACATTCTGCACCGCAACCATCTCGGCGACAGGCGGGGTCTTGCCCGACTGGTACTTGCTCAGCAGCGCCAGCATGGTGGTGCGCTGGGTCAACATGATTTCCATGCGACGGTTCAGGGCACGGCCCTGATTGCTGTCGTTGGCGGCACGGGGCATCAGGTCGCCCATGCCACGCAACATCAGGCGATCCTGCTTCAGGCCGCTGAGGCTGAAGATCGAAGCGATGGATTGTGCACGCTCTTTGGTCAGCGCTTGGCTGGCCGGGGCGGTGCCGGTGGCATCCACATGGCCGAGTACCAGCACGGCGGTCTTGGGATCGGCTTCAACAGCCTTGGCAACGCGCGTGAACGGACCGAGGGTGACCGGCAGCAGCATGGTCGGGCGTTTCGGGTTGTAGGAACCGTCTACCGGCGCAATCACGACGAGCACGTTGTCGCGACGCTCCAGTTGCAGGTTGCTGTCCTTGATGGCGGCGCGCAGGCGCGGCTCATAGTCGTCCAACCAGGCCTGGGTGATTTTCGGGTCAGGCATTGGCACGTTGGTCACGTCGACCTTGGCCAATGGCTTGGGTTTGCTTTCGAACGGCCACCACCAGCGGGTTTCGCTGTCTGTCTTGGCGACGGCCGGAGCAGTTGCAGGCTCGGCGGCCTTGAGATCGGCTTTCAGGTCAGCCTTGGCATCGGCGGCCTTTTCGTCGGCGCTCTTGGAAGAGAACGGCCACCAGCTGGAGCCGGTGTCAGCCTTGGCGGCTGGCGCCGGCGCGGCGGTGGCGGCTACCGGCGCTACAGGCTTGGCACCCGCAGCCGGCTTGGCGTCTGGCTTGGCGTCTGGCTTGGCGTCGGTTTGGGTCACTGCGTCCTTGGTCGCGGCCTTGTCAGATCCAAATGACCACCAATGCCCGCCCTCGGCATCATTTTGTGGAGTTTGTGCGCAGCCGGTAATAGTGAGGCATAGCGCCAGTGCCAAGGACTTGTTCGATAACATGAGATATCCACAAAATGAGAAAAGAAACGGGGGTCTGGATGACCCGTTAAACAGACGCTTACAGAACATCAAAGTTAGATCATTTCGTTCAGCGTCTTCTTATACTTGCCTTTGTAACAAAAAATCGTGAAACAGCAAGAGGTTTACAGACAACCGGCCAATATTCCGACCAACTTCTGCGCCCGGGGGTCCATAAGTACATAAGGTCCCAATGTATTAGTCACGAAACCAAACGCTACATCATGCTCTGGGTCGGCAAAGCCTACCGAGCCGCCTGCGCCGGGATGCCCGAATGCACGCGGGCCAAGGCCGAAGGTGGCATTGGGCAGCTGCGGTTGGTCCAACATGCAGCCCAGGCCAAAACGGGTTTGTGTCAATAATGTTTTATCCGGCCCGATACTGTGCTCGCGGGTCAATTGTTCAAGCATATCGGCTTCAAGCAAACTACCGTCCAATAAACCGCTATAAAAGCCTGCCAGGCTGCGTGCATTACCGTGACCATTTGCCGCCGGCTGCTGCATGCGGCGCCATTCAGGTTTATTAGTACTGGTCAGAATAGACGGCGGATTGGCAAATGCACGTGTGGTCATGGCCGAAGGTTCACGCATCATTACTTGCAGTAAACGTTGTGCGGCTTCATCGCCCATATTGCCTTTGCTGCGCGCTATATGTGCCACGCGATAAAACTCTGCATCCGCCAGGCCCACATGGAAATCCAGCCCAAGTGGCCGTGCAACCCGCGCCACTATTGACTCTCCCGGCCCGCGCCCATCGGCGCGACGCAGCAATTCACCCACCAGCCAGCCGTAGGTGATCGCCTCGTAGCCGTGGCCTTGGCCGGGCGTCCACCACGGGGCTTCTGCCGCCAGGGTGTCGACCATCAGTTGCCAGTCGTACAGGGCCTCGGTGGGGAGCATTTCGCGGATCGCCGGTAAACCAGCCTGGTGGCAGAGCAAGTGGCGCAGGGTAATGGTTTCTTTCCCGGCCGCAGCAAATTCCGGCCAATAGTTGGCCACGGGTGCGTCCAGTTGCAGCTTGCCTTCGGCCACCAGCTGCAGGGCCGTCACGGCTGTGAAGGTCTTGGTGCAGGAGAACAGGTTGACGATAGTGTCGCTGTGCCAGGCTTCGACACCGTCCTTGTCGGCGGTACCGGCCCACAGGTCGACAACGGTTTCACCGCCGATCTGGATGCAGAGCCCGGCACCACGCTCCTGAGGGTCATCGAACAAGGCGGCGAAGGCTTCACGTACCGCTTCGAACTGGAGTTCGTAATGACCCTGAATCTGCACCTGAGCGCCCTCGAAAACATCAAAAAAGTGGCCGACATTGTTCCAGCCCTTGTGGGTTTTGTGAACCCGTCAGCACTCAATCAATGACCATTTCCAGAGTGCCCGCCCGCATGTCCGGCGCCCTGCCCCGGGCCTTTGCCCTCGTGTCCGGCCCTGCCGCCTTCGCTTTCACGCACAGCCCCCGCCGCCTTGGCCTTTTCCGCTTCCTTGCCCAGTTGATCGACGGCCGCCAGGTTGCTTTTGCGTACGCTGTCGACAAAGCCCTGGAACGGCACGTCGGTGATGCCTACCAGGCCAAAATGGCCGTTTTCACCGTCCAGCAAACGCCCGGTGGCCGGCTGATCCAGGTACTGGAACCAATGCACGCCAACGATCGACGGCTCGGCCATGGCCTGCTTCAAGAAGTTGCCATAGGCCGCGCCACGGCCTTCCTCACGGGCCAGCTGCGTCACGCCCCCCCAGAAAGGCCCACGGTCGGCCGAGCCGAAGTTGAATTCGGTGATCAACACCGGCTTGTCCAGCGCACGCAGGGCGGCGAAGTCGTAACCGTCCTGCGGCTTGAGGGTGTACATGTTGAAGCTCAGCACATCGCAATACTGTGCACAGGACGCCACGGCTTCCGGTGTGCTGACCGCAAAACGACCGCCTAATAGCAGTTGATTCGGCGCATGCCACTTCAGCGAATCGGAAATGGTCTTGAAATAGGCATCGGCGAAGGTCTTCTGGAAGTACTTGAAGTCCGCTTCGATTTCCGGGTGCTCAGGGTTGGGCATCGGCGGTTCGAAGCCTGGGTCTTCCATCAGCTCCCACCCCTTCAATTCGATGCCCCAGGCTTTCGACAGGCCTTCTTCGTTACGGTATTTGTCGCGCAGTTGCTTGAGAAACGCACGCTTGGCCGGGACGTCGGTGGTCATGCGCAAGGTGCCGTAGGCCAAGGCATAGCGGGACTTCGGATCATCACCTGGGCCGGCCCAAGCCAACTCGTTGTCGGCAAAGAAACCGATCAGCCACGGATCATCGCGATGATCGCGGGCAGCGATGGCCACGGCGCGCTCAGTGGCCATGGCAAAGCGAGGGTCGAACGGATCGGGCATGCCGCCCCACCAGTCAGTGCCAGTACTGATGCTGGTGTAATCGCCGACGATCGACAGCGGCAAGGTATAGGGTACGCGGTCGGCGCTGGCCAGGTCGCCATCGCTCCAGTTGCCCACGGTATTGAAACCCCAGGCTTGCAGGCGGTCGAGGGTGTGAGTGGTCCAGCGTTTCTGGTCAAAACCTTCACCGCCATAGGTGCGCTGCAGGTTGGCGCCGTAGAAATCGTACCAGCGCCCGGCGCCAAAGCTGCGGCCCTCACCTGCGCCATTGCCCGTGCGGTTGTCACCACTGCCGTAATACTTGTCGAACGGTTCGCCGGCCTTGGGCAGCGCCGCAAACATCCATTCACGACCGGACACGTAGGTCTGGTTGTTGTCCGGGGCCACGGTATTGACGCCCAGGGAGTAGAACGGATGCCCCTCCGGCGTCACCAGGTACCAGCGCCCGTCGCGCTTCTCGGTGCGGAAAAAACCGCTGGCGTCGAACGCGGGGCCCTTGTTCCAGCCGCCGTACTGATCCAGGGCGGACTTATCCCGCGTGGCCAGCCAGCCCTGGAGCTGCTGTTGCTCCTTGGCGGAGGCAGCCTTGAGCTGCTCGTCGCTGCTGACTTTTTCCGGCCAGCGCGCACGGGTGGATTGACCATAGGCATCCACCAATTCGCTGTAGGCAGCCTTCAATACGGGCTCGCTGTCCTGCACGCCAAAGCGCTCCAGCAAGATACTCTGGGCGGCGTTGGGCTTGATCATCGACAAAGTCACCGAAACCACCTGGCTGCGGTCGATTTCACCCGCGCTGCTGGCCAGCAATACCCGCTGGCCGTCCACAGTGATCGGCATCGGCGGACCGGCCTTCATGCCCTGGCTCAATGGTGAATTGGCTTGCAATGGGACCAGCAGGGTCTGCGCCGGACCCGCCGGCAGGTCGATGCGGCTGACCAGGGTACGGCCGTCTTTGCTCTGCACCTTGACGTAGAGCGTCAATGCCCAATCCATCGCACTCTGGATGCGCAGGCTCATGGCCCCCGACTGGGACCAGTCCCAGGCGCCGGTCTGTGGGCTGAGGACCAGGCTCGGTTCGGCAGCCGGGTTGAACGTGATACGGCGCAGCACTTCGCCTTCAGGCGTCTGTTCGGCGTTGTATTGCGGCAGGCTGGCGTCCTGGGTCGCCACCTTGACCACATCGGCAGGCCGGACGAAATTGAACAGGGTCTGTTGCCCTGCAGGCGCGGCCATCAAGGGCGCGGCGAACAGCAGGGCAAAAAGGGCGGGCAGCGTGCGAATCATACGAGCAAGGTTCTCCCAGGCGGCCGATGAATGGCCTGATGAATGACAGTCAGATAGACCACGAAGTGGGCGAATCCGCCCACTGTGGCTTAAGAAATTTCGCGCCTGAACGGCGGCAAGGCATTAAGGATAGCCTTGCCATAGCGCTGGGTGACCAAACGGCGGTCAAGCAAGGTGATGGTGCCTCGGTCTTCCTCGGTACGCAGCAAGCGACCGCAGGCCTGGACCAGCTTCAGGGAAGCATCCGGCACCGAGATTTCCATGAACGGGTTGCCGCCCCGTGCTTCGATCCATTCGGCCAAGGCCGCCTCGACCGGATCGTCCGGCACCGAGAACGGAATCTTGGCGATCACCACGTGCTCGCAGTAGGCACCCGGCAAGTCCACACCTTCAGCAAAACTCGCCAGGCCGAACAGTACGCTGGAGTCCCCACCATCAACGCGCGCCTTGTGCTTGTTCAGGGTTTCCTGCTTGGACAGGTTGCCTTGGATAAACACCTGCTTGCGCCAGTCACGGTCGAGGCCGTCGAACACGTCCTGCATCTGTTTGCGCGACGAGAACAGCACCAGCGTACCGCGTGAACCCTCTACCAGCTCTGGCAGGTCACGGATGATCGCAGCGGTGTGGGCCGCCGCATCCCGTGGATCAGCCTTGAGGTCCGGCACCCGTAACACACCGGCGTCGGCGTGATGGAACGGGCTGGGCACCACCGCGGTGACGGCCTTTTTCGGCAGGCCGGCGCGCATGCGGAAGCGGTCGAAAGTGCCCAGGGCCGTCAGCGTGGCCGAGGTGACCAGGCAGCCGTAGGCCACGTTCCACAGGTTGCGGCGCAACATCTCGGCGGCCAGGATCGGGCTCGCGTTGACCTCGATGTCGAACAGCGCACCGCTTTCCGACAGGGTCAACCAACGCGCCATGGGCGGGTTGTCTTCCGGGTCTTCAACAGTAAAGGCCGTCCACAACTCCCAGTTGCCCTGGGAACGGGACAACAGGCTGCCGAACAACGGATACCATTCCTCGGCCTGGTTGCTGGCGATGCCGATGTTGACCTCGCCGTCCATGCCCTCTTTGAGCAGGTCGGTGAGACGGGTGAACAGGTCGGTCAGGCGTGAAAAACCCTTCTTCAGCTCGATGCCCATTTCGCGCATGTGCTCGGGAATCAACCCGCCGACAAAACGGTGACGCGGCCGCTCACGGCCCTCGACGTCTTCGCCGGGTTTGAAATCAGCCACCTGCTCGCAGGCGCTGAACATGAATTGCTGCTGGGTCTTGATCTCCCGCGCCAGCTCCGGCACCTGTTCGATCAGCTTGCCCAGGTCACCGGGCAGCGGGTGCTGGGCCAGCAACTTGGTGAGATTCTTCGCGGTGGTTTCCAGCCAGTCGGCAGTGGAGCGCAGGCGCGTGTAGTGGGCGAAGTGGCCGATGGCCTTGTCGGGCAGGTGGTGCCCTTCGTCGAAGACATAGAGGGTGTCACGCGGGTCCGGCAATACTGCGCCGCCGCCCAGGGCCAGGTCAGCCAGGACCATGTCGTGGTTGGTGACGATCACATCGACCTTGCCCATGCCTTCGCGGGCCTTGTAGAAGGCGCACTGACCGAAGTTGGGGCAATGGCGGTTGGTGCATTGGCTGTGGTCGGTGGTCAAGCGTGCCCAGTCGGCGTCTTCCAGGGCGGTGGGCCAACTGTCGCGGTCGCCGTCCCATTTATTGCCGGCCAGTTTCTCGATCATGCTGGTGAACAGCTTCTGGCTGGCCTCATCGACTTCGATCTTGAAGCCTTCTTCTTCGAACAGCTGGGCAGTGGCGGTCTGCGCATGGCCTTCCTGCAACAGTACGTCGAGCTTGGACAGGCACATGTAGCGGCCACGGCCCTTGGCCAGGGCGAAGGTGAAGTTCAGGCCGCTGTTGCGCATCAGGTCGGGCAGGTCTTTGTAGACAATCTGCTCTTGCAGGGCGACGGTGGCGGTGGCGATCACCAGGCGCTTGCCAGCAGCCTTGGCGGTGGGGATCGCTGCCAGGCTGTAGGCCACGGTCTTGCCGGTGCCGGTGCCAGCCTCGACCGCCACGACCGCGGGCTCACCCTCGCGGCGACCTTCGTCGTCGGTGTCGATATCCCCGAGGACCTTGGCCACTTCGGCGATCATCAGGCGTTGGCCGTAACGCGGTTTCAAGCTCTTGGCTTCGAGAAAACGCGAGTAGGCGCCCTGGATCGTGGTTTTGAGTTCAGTGCTGATCATGGATAGTCGGGCGCAAAAAACGCTGGATAAATTTTCAGTGGTTCGGATCGGCGGCTATCATACCCCGCTAATGAATCCCGCGCAGAACGGAGTACCACAATGACCGCGTTTAGCCTCGCTTACACCCTACATGTATTGGCCGCCCTGGTATGGGTCGGCGGTATGTTTTTCGCCTGGATGATCCTGCGCCCCGCCGCTGTCGCGGCACTTGAGGGCCCGGCCCGCCTCAGGTTATGGGCGAATGTGTTTCAACGTTTTTTCGTATGGGTGTGGGTCGCGGTGGCGATTTTGCCGATCAGCGGCATTGGCTTGCTGCAATTGCGCTTCAACGGGTTTGAGACGGCACCGCGGTATGTGCAGGTGATGATGGGGTTGTATCTGGTGATGACGGCGTTGTTTATCCGTATCCAGGCCTTGAAATTCCCGGAATTGCGCACGGCGGTGGCGGCTGAGGATTGGTCGGCAGGGGCTGCGGTGCTGGGCCAGATTCGCCGGTTGGTGGGGATCAATTTGATCGTGGGGTTGGTGGTGGTGGCGATTGCTTCGGCTCGGCCGATGTTATAAGGGTGTTCTTCAGGGCCTCTTCGCGGGCAAGCCCGCTCCCACAGTTGACCGAGTTCCAACATGAGAATGCGGTCGAATGTGGGAACGGGCTTGCTCGCGAAGACGTCAGCCCAAACGACTCACAGCCGCTGAATTGTCACAGTGCCTGCAGGCCCAGCCGGCCCTGGCTGCCCTTCCAACCCTGGGCGGCCTTTCTCGCCGCCATCAGCGCGGTACACCAGGCAGCCTTTGGACTGGCCACCCTTGCCGGGCTTGCCCGCTGTGCCAGCCAAACCTCCGGCACCGCCATCCACCCACACCTTGATCTGCTGCGCCGGGAAGTCCTGCGGCAGCTCGACCCGCACCTGCGCACCCGCCGCGCCTGGCAAACCGTCACCGCCGTTATCGCCATTGGCGCCACGACCGGCCGAGCCCCAGGTGCAGCCCGGGTCTTCGCCATTGGCGCCATCCAGCCCGGCATAACCTTGGGCACCGGCGCCGCCACGGGCGTCCACCGACAGTTCTTCGGCTACCAGCGAATTGATGCGCAACGTCAGGTCACGCCCGGCCTTGGCCGGCTTTTCGTGGGTGCCGGGAGCGCCGCGTGAGGTGATCTGGCTGCCGTGATCCAACTGCGCATGGCGCACTTGCAATTGCAGCGCAGTGTTACCGGGCACGATGGCGATACGGGCGTCGCGGCCCAGGTGCAGTTCATCCACGGTGACTTGGCTGATGGTGGCCGGAATCAACAACGTGCCGTAGTCCGCCACGTCCAAGCGCTCCAGTTGCAACACACTGGTGCTGCTGGGCAGACGCATCAACGAGTTGGTTTCAACACTGACGCTCTGGGCCAGGGCAACGGGGCTGACCAACAGGGCCAGCAATAGAACCTTACGCATCGTGGAGCTCCCCTGAAAATTTTCAAAAAATATTTCTAGTTTTTCTTTGGACGCACAGTAACGACTTCCACAGGCGCTTTGCCAGTGAAGGATCAAAAAAGATGATAAAGGGGGAGGATTGGCAGCAATGCCCCTGTGGATCCCACAGGGGCAAGGGCCGTCAGCGGTTGATCTGGATTTCGGTGCGGCGGTTCAAGGCGCGGCCTTCAGCGGTTTTGTTATCCGCTACAGGATGGCTTTCACCTGCGCCGGTCACCGATACGAAATTGCTGCGCGGCACACCGGCACCGATCAGGTAGTCCGTCACCGAATGGGCGCGTTTGTCCGAAAGCTTCTGGTTGTAGGCGTCGTTGCCGACGCTGTCGGTGTGCCCACTGACTCGCAACTGGGCGGTCGGGGCTTCCTGTTTCAAGCGCGTTGCGATGGTGTCGAGATTGGTTTTGTCCGCCGCCGTCAGCTTGGCCGAGTCGAACTGGAAGTGCACATCGCGGATCACGATGGTTTCTTCCTTGACCACCACCACTTCCTCAACCACGGCCGGTGGCGGTGTCGGTGGGCAACCATTGGCATCCACCTGCACACCTTTTGGCGTGCCTGGGCACTTGTCGCGGCTATCCGGCACACCATCACCGTCTTCATCACCATCGCCGTGCACCCAGCAATAGGCACCGGCCATGCCGCCGATCAGCAGCGCACCAGCGCCCGCATAGGCCGAGCTTTCAGTGGCACCGATCGCCGCACCGGTCACACCGCCAATGGCGGCGCAGGTGGGCCAATCGGTTTTTTGCAAACCTGCGCAACCTGTCAATACTCCGGTTAGCAGAACCAAGGGTAGAGCTGTCCGCATGATGCTCATCTGATTTCTCCTGAGGGGATCGGCGGGGGCCGATGGGTGGAGTAAAGACGGCTCTTTTCATCTGCGCCACTACGCCGCGCCCCTGTATTCATTGAGGATCGCCGCATTCGTAGGACTTTTCGCCGCCACCCGCTCTAGGCCCGCACGCTCAGCCGCGCTAGTCTCTATGGTCCCGATGTGAGGATCTCTGATGACCGCTGGTATTTCTGCCCGTACACCTCAGCAAGCCTTGGCCGCCTTGCTCGATCTGCACCAGCCCAAACGCCTGCTGCTGTTGGGCGCCAGCCAGTTCCCGGCGCTGGAGGCTTTTCAAAAAGCCCACCCGGATACCCAGGTGTCCGTCGCGGCACCGGGCGCGTTGCCCACAGAGCTTGCCGCACAGCGGTTTGACCTGGCGCTGGTGGTGGACTGCCTGGAGCACCTGTCAAAACCGCAAGGCCTGACGCTGCTCGGCGGCATCCGTAACCTGAATGCCAGCCGCATTGCGGTGCTGGTGGACCTGGGCGCCTGCGACTGGAAGGACACGGACTTTTTCTCCCTGGCCCTGCAGGCCGGTGAGCGATTCCAGCGCGACGAGCAGGTTCTCACGCTGTTTACCTATGATCTGCTTGACTATAAACAGGTGCCGGACTGGCTCAACGCCCGCTTCTGGGCCAACCCGGAAAACTTCGGAAAGTATTGGTGGTAACCTGATGAGTACATCCATTTGCCCCTGCGGCAGTGGCAACCTGCTGGATGCCTGCTGCGGCCATTATCACGCCGGCCACCCGGCACCCTGCGCCACCGCGTTGATGCGTTCGCGTTATAGCGCCTACGTCTTGGGCCTGGTGGATTACCTGATCGCCACCACCCTGCCCGCGCAACAAGCCGGGCTGGACCGAAATGCCATCGCCGCCTGGAGTGCCCAGAGCACCTGGCTCGGCCTTGAGGTGGAAAGCTCCGAGGTGTTCGGCGGCCAGCCGGAACACGCGTTCGTGACCTTCACCGCGCGCTGGCACGACAGCAACGGCGAACATAGCCACCGCGAGCAGTCTTCTTTCGTACAGAATGACGGGCGCTGGTACTTCATCGACCCGACCGTGGAAGTGAAGGCCGGACGCAACGATGCCTGCCTGTGTGGCAGTGGGCAGAAATTCAAGAAGTGCTGTTCCAGCTACCTCTAAAAACGCTAAGGATTAACGCCATGCTTCGGATGTACAGCTTGATGCTGGCGTTAGCCCTCGGTTTGAGCGGCTGCGCGTCGTGGTTTGAAGACGACTCCCCCCCGCCCCACGTGTCGCTGGTGAAAGTCGAAGTGGTGCGCGCCAAGTTGCTGGAGCAGAAATTCAAGCTGTACTTTCGCGTGGATAACCGCGACGACGCCGACCTGACTGTGCGCGGTTTGATTTACAAGGTCACCCTGGGCGACTTCGTGCTGACTGAGGGCGAGTCCAATGAATGGCTCACCGTGCCGCCGCGCAGTCATAAGTTTTTCCGGGTGTCGGTGCGCACCAACCTCTGGCCGCAGATCCGTGATGTGGTGCAGATGCTGAAAAATCCCGACCGGCCTGTGCCGTATCGCTTGGATGGCGAGCTGAAAACCGGATTATTCATCGGTTATGACGTGCAGGTGAACCACAATGGCGAGATAATCCCCGGCGATTTTATTCCGGAGCGACATCGATGACTCAGCAACCCCATGTCCATGGTCCTGACTGCAACCACGATCACGATCACCATGATCACGACCACGGCCATGTCCACGGCCCGAACTGCGGCCATGCTCACCAGGAGCCCGTGCGCAACGCCTTGAAGGACGTGGGTCGCAATGATCCTTGCCCGTGCGGCAGCGAGAAGAAATTCAAGAAGTGCCACGGGGCGTAAGGCCCAAATGTGAGCGGGCTTGTGTGGGAGCGGGCTTGCTCGCGAATACGGTGTGTCAGTCACCTGATGCATCGACTGAAAGTCCGCTTTCGCGAGCAAGCCCGCTCCCACATTTAGATTGCGTTTCACATTCAGGATTTGCTTTGGAATCGCAGCTCCGCCTCAAGGCCCCCACCTTCCCGATTACGCAAGCTCAACCGCCCGTCATGCGCCTTGGCGATGGTGTGAGCGATGCTCAAACCCAACCCATACCCGCCGGTCTCGGCATTGCGTGAGCCTTCTACCCGATAAAACGGCTCCATCACCTGCTCCAGCTGTGCCTGGGGAATCCCCGGCCCTCGGTCGCTGATAATGATCGTCAAGCTATCCGCCTGGTCCTCGACCCGCACCGTCACATCGCGGCCATAACGCACCGCGTTCTCCAGCAGGTTCTGCACACACCGCTTGAGGCTGCGGGCGTACCCCGGCAGTGGCTGTTTTGCGCGGCCTTCGATCACCACGTTCTCGCCCACATCCTGCAGATCCGCCTGCAAGCTTTGCAGCAAGGCATTGATGTCGATGTTCTGCCGTGCCTCGTTGATTTCACCGCTGCTGACAAAATCCAGCGTACTGGCCACCATCTGTTCCATTTCCTCCAAGTCACTGCGAAAACGTTCCTTGGTGCGGTTGTCCTCAAGCATCTCGGTGCGCAGGCGCAGGCGTGTGATCGGTGAACGCAGGTCGTGGGAAATAGCCGCAAGAAACCGCGTGCGCTCGGCGATGTTGGCGATCAGCCGCTGCTGCATGGCATTGAAGGCCTGGGCGGCACGGCGCACTTCGGTAGGGCCATCCACCGACAACGGCGGTCGCTGGATATCCCGGCCCAGGGCTTCGGCCGCCTTGGCCAACGCGTTGAGCGGGCGGATCGCCAGGCGCACCGCCACCAGAGCGATCAGCACCAATACCAGTACCCGCAGCAAATAAATGCGCATAACGTAATCGAACAACAGGTCCAGCGGTGAGGTGCTGGTCCAGCCCTGTTCTTCGCTGGCATCCACCTGCAACCAGCGGCCGTCGGGCAGGCGCAGGTCGATCAGAAACTGCCCCACCACCGGTTTGGAACCCAGCAGGGTCGACAGCCCGGCGGTTTGCCCTTCGCCATCCACCAACGACAGGCGCAACAGGATCAGCGTCTGGGCGTAACCGGTTTTTTCCGACAATACCTTCTTGATCAACCGTTCGGTGGGCCGGTCGCTGTCGTGAAGCGTGCTAGGCGTATTACTGGCCTGGTCGCTGAGGGTCAGGCGGAAGGTCGGCGTGTCGAGCATCTTGATCAGCAGGTCCGCCTGTTGCGGGTCGCCGTGCACCAGCCGCACCACGTCCGCCAAGCGCGTGGCGATCAAGCGCGCAGGGATTTCCAGCACCTGCCCGTGGCGCCGGTCGTACCAGATGCTGCTGGTCAGCGCCTGCGCCGCGAGCATGCCGCTGACCAAAATCAGCACCAACCGCCCGAACAGCGAACGCGGCAGCAGTCTCACGATTCCAGCACAACGTCGTCGGCGGTGAGCATGTAGCCTTCGTTGCGCACAGTCTTGATCACATTGGCCGGCAGTTGCGAGCGCAGACGGCTGACGCACACATCGATGGAACGGTCGAACGGCGTGCTGTCCTTGTCGAACACGTGATTGAGCAGGAAGTCGCGGCTCAACGGGCGATTGGGGTGCTGCAACAGCAGGCGCAACACGCGGTAATCGGAGTTGCCCAGGCTGACCACCACCCCCTCCGGCGACAGTAACTGCCGCGCCCGCGTGTCGAGCTGCCAGCCTGCGAAACGGATGCTCGGCGCTTCATCCAGGCGCGCACGGTCGGGAAAGCTCTGCACCCGGCGCAACACCACCTTGATCCGCACCAGCAGTTCGCGCGGGTCGAACGGTTTGGGCAGGTAATCGTCGGCGCCGATTTCCAGGCCGACGATGCGGTCGATCAACGAGCCTTTTGCCGTGAGCATCACCACCGGCGTGTTTGAGTTCACCCGCAGTTCGCGGCACAGGCTCAGGCCGTCTTCACCGGGCAGCATCAGGTCGAGAACGATCAGGTCGATGACATTCAGCGCCAGGCGGCGGCGCATTTCCTTGCCGTCGGCCGCAGTGGAGACCTGGAAGCCGGCGTCGCTCAGGTAGTCGCAGAGCAACTGGCGGATTTGCGGATCGTCATCAACGATCAGCAGGTGGTCTTGCTTGGCCATGGGCAGTCAATCCAAAAAACAATGAAACGCAGCAAATAGCCGAAAGTTCAGCCAGCCGTGCAGGCAAATGTAATGGAATGTTGTAGGAAACCATAATCACGCATCAGCGATACAAACCCGGGGCATGGCAGGGGAAAACGCTCTTTAGACTACCGAACCTAAATGAGAGTAATTGTAATTTAGACTCGGAAGTTGCCCATGTCATCGCCCACCTCTCGCAGCCACACGCTGCACACCACCCTGGCACCGATGTTCGGCCTACTGGCTGCCGGCGGCGTCGTCCCGATCGCCTTGGCTGGCGCGCCAGCGGCCAAGTCCAACGATTCGGTGCTGAGCCTGCCGGAAATCAAGGTCGATGGTGAAGCCACTTCCACTTTCAAAGTAGACCGGGTGACCTCGGCAAAAATCAGCCAACCGCTGCTGGACGCCCCGCAAAGCGTGACCATCGTGCCGCAGCAGGTGCTCAAGGAGCAGAATGCGCAGACCTTGCAGGAAGTGTTGCGCAACGTGCCGGGGATTACCTTCATGTCCGGCGAAGGCAACCTGGGGTGGGGCGACCTGTTTTCGATTCGCGGGTTTTCTTCCGAACAAAGCCTGACCGTCGATGGCGTGCGCGATGCGGGCATGTCCACGCGCACCGACACCTTCAACCTGCAACAGGCGGAAGTGTTCAAGGGCACTGGCTCCATCGAATCCGGCGTGTCCGCCGTGGGGGGCAGCGTCAACCTGGTGAGTAAAGAAGCGCACCTGGGCGATGCCAACCGCGTCTCGGCCGGTATCGGCACCGATGCCTACCGCCGCCTCACCGCTGACCTGAATAAACAGATCAACGACACCACTGCCCTACGTATCAACCTGATGAAGCACTACAACCAAGTGGCCGAACGTGACGACGTGGACTACGACCGCTGGGGCATTGCCACCTCGTTCGGCTTCGGCCTGGGCACCGACACGCGCTTTTTCGTCGACACCTTCTACCAGAAAGACACCAATACGCCGGACGGCGGCGTGCCGATCCAGCGTGGGACGAATGGCGATCGCATGCCCGGCGTGAAGCGCTCCAACGGGTACGGCGACTCGAGCCTCTACACCCAAGAGAACAAAACCACTTCGCTCACGGCGCGCTTCGAGCATGACTTCGACTGGAATGACGCCAACCTGCGCAACCAGACGCGTTGGGAACGCAGCGACAATTTTGCCGTGCTCTCCCCGGCGCGCTTCTTCGCCGCCAACGCCAACGGCCAGAAGACCTGCACCGGCACCCGTTGTGCGACCTTGGGCTACACCGGTGTAGGACCGATCAGCCAAGTGCCGGGCAGCACGGTGAACGCCTACTCCGACTACTTGAACAACAGCAATACCGCCTACGGCATCCTGCGCGGCAGCGATTTCGGCTTGTCCAAGCGCTACACCATCCTCGACAACCAGACCGACTTCAATTTCAACCTCACCACCGGCAGCCTGCAACACGCCGTGGTCAGCGGCTTGGAGTTCTATCACGAGACTTACGGCGGCCTGAAACGCAGCGCCAAAGTGCCGGCCGGCGACATGTTGTTCGACATGAACGCCCCCAACCACAGCTTCGCCAGCACCTACGTGACCAAAGGCGAAGGCGACCCGCGCTCAGTGATCGACAACGCCGGGATCTACCTGGGCGACACCATCACCCTCAACGATCAGTGGCAAGTGCTCGGGTCGCTGCGCTACGACAACTGGCGTGCCCAGACCAGCCAACGCGGTCAAGCCAGCATCAGCAGCACCGACGGTGCCGTCAGCGGTCGGGTTGGCGCGGTGTTCAAGCCGTTGCCCAACGGCAGCCTCTATGTGTCCTACAGCGAAGCGGCGCAGCCGTCCGCGTTGGGTGCGTCGACCAATAACCAGATCTACGGCACGGCGAGCACCAGCCACTACAGCCCGGCCAAGTCCAAGACCTATGAATTGGGCACCAAGTGGGACATTGCCCACGATATGCTCAACGTCACAGCAGCGATCTTCCGCACCGAACTGGACAATGCCTGGGAATACCAGGACGGCGAATCCGCGCCGGTACGCGCCCTGCCCGCCAAACGGGTCGACGGCATCGAACTGGGCCTGCAGGGCAATATCACCCCGCGCTGGACCGCCTACAGTGGTTTCTCGGCACTCAAAAGCACGCAGACCAAAGGCATCAACAAGGGCGCCGAAGCCAAGAACGTGCCCGACCTGACCGCCAATCTGTGGACCACCTACGCCGTCACCGATGCCCTGAGCCTCAGCTACGGCGAGCAATACGTGGGCCGCCGCCGTTACACCGACAACAAATACGTCGGCGGCTTGAACAACAACAGCAGTTACGCCAACGGCCCGTCCGGCGTGTACGCGATCTACACCCGCGACCACGAAAAAGCCCCCGGCTACTGGCTGAGCAACCTGGCCGCGCAATACAAAGTGAACAAGGACACCACGGTCAACCTCAACCTCAACAACGTGTTCAACAAGTTCTACTACAGCCAGGTCGGCGCCTCCCTCGACGGCTTCCAGCTCTACGGCATCCCAGGTGCCGGGCGCACCCTCACCGCCAGCGTCGACTATGAGTTCTGAACCGTGCTGATCGAAATCCCGGCGCTGTTCAGTGCCAGCGAAGTCGACGCCACCGTGGCCACCTTGCTCGATCAGCCCTGGGTTGACGGCAAGGTGACCGCCGGACCGCGCTCGGCCATGGCGAAAAATAACCGGCAGTTGTCGGAGGATTCGCCAGTGGCCCATCGCATCGGTGAGCAGATTCTGGCGCGGCTGTCGGACAACGCGCTGTTTATGTCCGCCGCCTTGCCCAAGCGCATCTACCCGCCGCTGTTCAACCGCTACAGCGGTGGTGAAGGGTTCGAGTGGCATATCGACAACGCCATTCGCGGCATCAAGGGCGTGCGCGAGCGGGTGCGCACCGACATCTCCGCCACGCTGTTCCTGGCCGACCCGGCCAGCTACGACGGCGGTGAATTGGTGATCCGCGACACCTTCGGCGAACACGCTGTGAAGCTGCCCGCCGGCCACTTGCTGATCTACCCCGGCAGCAGCCTGCACAAGATCAATCCAGTGACGCGCGGTGAGCGCATCGCCAGTTTTTTCTGGATCGAAAGCCTGGTGCGCGAAGACAGCCAGCGCCAGTTGCTATTGGACATGGACGTGGCGATCCAGACCCTCACCGCCCAAGACGCCGATCACCACGCGCTGCTGCAACTGAGCGGCGCTTACCACAACCTGTTGCGGCGCTGGAGCGATGGCTGATGCGCCGCCTTCACCTGGAGTCCCTGCCATGTTGAAACCCCGTAATGTGGTCACGCTCGGCGTGCTGTTTGCCGCGCTGGTCCTGGGCCATGCTGAAACCGCTGCCGCCCATGAAGTCACCGATGTGCTGGGCCGCAAGGTCGAAGTGGCTGACAACGTAAAGCGCGTTGTCCTGGGTGAAGGCCGGCTGATTTCGGCGTTTGCGTTGCTGGACAAGGACGCGCCCTTCCAGCGCATCGTCGGCTGGCAGAACGATTTGCGCTTGCTCGACCAACACACCTACAACGCCTACGTGGCGAAATTTCCGACAGTGAAAGACATCCCGCTGATCGGGCAAGCGTCGGAACAAAGTGTCAGCGCCGAGGAAATCCTCTCGCTGAAACCTGACCTGGCAGTGTTCAGCATTTCCGGTCACGGCCCCACCGAACACAGTCCGGTCGCCGATGTGCTGGCCCAGGCGGGCATTCCGGTGGTGTTCGTCGACTTCCGCATCAACCCGGTGCAGGGCACTCACACCAGCATGACCGCGCTGGGCCAGGCATTGGGGCGTGAAGCCCAGGCCAAGGCGTTCCTGGGTTTCTATGACCAGCACATCAAGGTGATCACCGATGCGGTCGCCACCTTGCCGGCGGGGCCGCGCCCGAGTGTGTTCCTCGAACTGCTGGCCGGCGTTTGGCAAGCGCCGGGGCATACCACCGGCAAGAGTGGCATGGGCGAACTGATCGCACTGGTTGGCGGGCGCAATATCGCCGCTGGCGTGGTGCCGGGTGCGCTGGGCGATATCAGCGTCGAGTACGCGCTCAAGGCCGACCCGGATGTGTATATAGCCACCGGCAACCGCAAGCCCGGCTTGATCTTGGGCGCGGGTGTCGGCGCAGATGAAGCCCACGAGGCGCTGGACCGGGTATTGGCGCGTCCCGAATTCGCCAATCTTCGTGCAATCCGTGAGGGCAATGCCCACGGCCTGTGGCATGACTTCTACAACTCGCCGTACAACCTGCTGGCGATTGAATCGTTGGCCAAATGGGTGCACCCGGAGCTGTTCGCCCAGCTGGATCCGCAGGCGACCATGGACCAGATCAACGCGCAATTCCTGGGGATGCCGTTGCAGGGTGCCTATTGGATCGACAGCAAGCCCAAGTAACGTTGATCGCCCTATTGGAATGCAGTCAGTGTGGGAGCAGGCTTGCCAGCTCCCACATTTGGATCCTCTTCGCTTTCAAGATTGTGTGAGTTCAATGACCACTCAAACCCTCGACCTCGCCAGCGCCACCCATGGCTATCGCCGTCTGCTGGCGCGGCGCGCCTGGCTGCTTGGCCTGCTCGGTACGGCGCTGGTGTGCGCCATCCTCGTGGACCTTGCCAGCGGCCCCTCGGGCATGGGCCTGCTGGCCTTGCTGGACGGAATCCTGCACCCGTCCCACCTCAGCGTCACCGACCAGGTGATCATCTGGAACGTGCGCCTGCCCTATGCACTCATGGCAGTGCTGGTGGGCTGCGCGCTGTCGCTGGCCGGGGCCGAAATGCAGGCGATCCTGAACAACCCGCTGGCCAGCCCGTTCACCTTGGGCGTGTCGTCGGCGGCGGCCTTGGGCGCGTCCCTGGTGATTGTGTTTCCGGTGACGACACTGTGGGTCTCGGCCAATACGGCGATTTCCATCTCGGCATTTATCTTCGCGGCGGCGTCGGTATTTTTGCTGCAAGCCATGTCGCGTTTGCGCGGCGCCGGGGTGGAAAGCCTGGTGCTGTTCGGCATCGCCCTGGTGTTTAGTTGCAACGCGGTGGTGGCGCTGCTGCAACTGGTGGCCACCGAAGATGTGTTGCAACAGTTGGTGTTCTGGACGTTGGGCAGTGTGACCCGGGCCAACTGGGACAAGCTCGGCATCCTGGCGCTGGTGGTCGCGGTAGTACTGCCGTTTTCCTTTGCCGCCGCACCGCGCCTGACCCTGTTGCGCATGGGCGAGGACCGTGCGCAAAGCTTTGGCGTGGACGTGAAGCGCCTGCGGTTTTTCTCACTGCTGCGCATCAGTCTGCTGTCGGCCACCGCCGTGGCCTTTGTGGGCACCATCGGTTTTATCGGCCTGGTGGGTCCGCATATCGCGCGGATTCTGGTGGGCGAAGATCAACGCTTCCTGCTGCCGGCCAGCGCCTTGACCGGCGCGTTGCTGCTGGCGCTGTCGTCGATTGCCAGCAAGCTGATCATGCCCGGCGTGATCGTGCCGGTGGGCATCGTCACCGCGTTGGTGGGCGTGCCGATTTTCGTGGTGTTGGTGTTCAAGCGGGGGAGGCAGTTATGAGCGAAGGGTTGAGCGTACACAATGCCCAGGTAAGTTACGGGCGCCGCCAGATCGTGCACGACCTGAGCCTGCCCACCCTGCCCCACGGCAGCCTCACCGCTCTGATCGGCCCCAACGGCGCGGGTAAATCCACCCTGCTACGTGCCGTGGCCGGGCTGGAAAAGATGCAAGGCGTTGTGCGATTGGGTGACCTCGACCTGTCGGCCATGTCCGTCGCCGAGCGCGCGCGGCGTGTGACCTACATGCCGCAAAACTTGCCACCGGGACTGAGCCTCAGCGTGATGGAAAGTGTGATCGCCGCCCTGCGCGTGGCGAATGTCGAGGGCATCCCGTTGTCCAGCGACGCCTGCCTGCGTGAAGCCTTCGACGCCTTGCAGCGCATTGGCATCGCGCATTTGGCCGATCAGTTGCTGAGCACCCTATCCGGCGGCCAACGCCAACTGGTCAGCCTCGCCCAACTCATCGCCCGTCGCCCTCAGGTGATGCTGCTGGACGAACCCACCAGCGCCCTCGACCTCAATTACCAACTGAAAGTCATGGATTGCGTGCGCGATTTGGTGCGCGAACACAACCTGATTGCCGTGGTGGTGCTGCACGACATCAACCTCGCCGCGCGCTTCGCCGACCATATTGCCGTGCTGCGCCAGGGACGTTTGTATGCCAGCGGTGCAGCGGACGACGTGCTCAACCCACTGCTGTTTGCCGAGGTGTATCGCGTGCGGGCACGCATCGAGCGCTGTTCGCAGCAGACGGTGCAGGTGTTGGTGGACGGCGCCTTTTAATTTGCTTCTATGGGTATGCGCAAATGTTTCATTGAAACTTCGCACACCCAACATTACCTATACCTACAGGCATTCGCTCAAGCATCACCACTTTTGGAGAGCTTCATGATCGACCTGTATTACTGGACTACCCCTAACGGTCACAAAGTATCGCTGTTCCTGGAAGAAGCCGGCCTGCCCTACAAGGTGCACCCGATCAACATCGGCCAGGGCGACCAGTTCAAGCCTGACTTCCTCAAGATCGCTCCCAACAACCGCATTCCGGCCATCGTCGATCAGAACCCGACCGACGGTGGCGCGCCGATTTCACTGTTTGAATCCGGCGCGATCCTGCTGTACCTCGCGGAAAAAACCGGCCAGTTCATTCCAAAAGACCTACGCGGTCGCCAGGAAACACTGCAGTGGTTGTTCTGGCAAATGGGCGGCCTGGGGCCGATGGCCGGTCAGAATCATCACTTCAGCCAGTTCGCACCGGAAAAAATTCCGTATGCGATCAAGCGTTATGTGGACGAGACCGCTCGCCTTTACGGTGTGCTGGATCGGCGTCTGGCAGACCGCGCGTTCGTGGCGGGTGAGGCCTACAGCATTGCTGACATGGCGATCTACCCGTGGATTGTTTCCCACAAGTGGCAGAGCCAACGCCTGGAAGATTTCCCACACCTGCACCGCTGGTTCAACAGGATCAAGGAGCGGCCGGCGACGGTCCGCGCGTATGAGCTGGTGCAGAAAGTGAACCCGCCCAAGTCTTGATACGCATTTCCTGAAAATAAGGCATAGCTCCTGCTTGCGTCGTTTCGCCGCGCTCACTAACGTAGCGCCTTTACTGACGCTACCCCCCGCAGGAGCTTTGCCATGGCCTCGCCAGCCCTCTCACATTTTCTTCCCCGGTTCGGCGTTGCCGCGGCAGTGGCCAGTGCGTTAAGCCTGGCCGGTTGCCAGCTCCAGAGCACCCAGGACACCCTGCCCCCGGTCGCCGGCGTGCAGCCGCTCAAAGGCCTGGCACAGAATGTTTCCGTGCGCCGCAATGCTCAAGGCATGCCGCTGATCGAAAGCAACACGTTCCATGACGCACTGTTCAGCCTCGGTTATGTGCACGCCAGTGATCGCATCACACAGATGGTCACCCTGCGCCTGTTGGCTCAGGGCCGCCTGGCGGAAATGTCCGGGCCCGAGGTGCTGGATGTCGATCGATTCATGCGCGCGGTCAACCTGAAGAAAAGCGCGGGCGAGCTGTATAACGCATCGAGCCCGCGCCTCAAGCGCTTCTTCGAAGTGTATGCCCGTGGCGTCAATGCCTACCTGTTCCGCTACCGCGACAAGCTACCGCCAGACCTGGCCCAGACCGGGTACAAGCCCGAGTACTGGAAGCCGGAAGATTCGGCGCTGCTGTTCTGCCTGCTGAACTTCAGTGAATCGGTCAACCTGCAGGAGGAAATCGCATCCTTGGTGCTGGCACAGAAAGTCGGCGTCGACAAACTCGCCTGGCTCACCCCAAGTGCGCCGGATGAAGCGATCCCGGTGGCCGAGGCCGAGAAACTCAAGGGCGTGAATTTCAGCCAGATTACCGGCCTCGCCGGCCTGGACGCGGTCGGCCAGCAACTGAGCAGCCTCAACTCGCTGGCAGTGACCACATCGAGCAACTGGGCCATTGGCCCGCAACGCAGCCGCAGCGGTAAAAGCCTGTTGGCAGGCGACCTCGCCGCCCAGCCGCAAGCACCGTCTCCGTGGAGCTACGTGCAGATCCGCGCGCCGAAGTACCAGGCCGTGGGCGCCTCGATTGCCGGCCTGCCGACACTGCTGTCCGGCTTCAACGGCAAAGTCGCGTGGAGCATGAGCACGGTCAAGGGCGACACTCAGGACCTGTTCCTGGAAAAGGTCAAACGCCAGGGCAGCGCGTTGTATTACGAGAACAACGGAAAATGGCTACCCGCTGGTGTGCGTAACGAAACCTTCTTCGTCAAAGGCCAACGCTCGATTCGTGAAGTGGTGTACGAAACCCGCCACGGCGCCCTGCTCAACAGCAGCCAGGCGCTGACCACCGGTTTGGGTCTGGCGCTGCAAACCGCCGAACTCAAGGATGACAAGAGCCTGGACGCGTTCTTCGACCTGTCCCGTGCACAAAACGCCGGCAAGGCCTCGGACGCAACGCGCGAGATTCGCGCCATTGCCCTGAACATGATCTTCGCCGACGCCAGCAACATTGGTTGGCAAGTCACCGGGCGCTTCCCCAACCGTCGCGAAGGCGAAGGCCTGCTGCCGTCGCCTGGCTGGGACACGCGGTTTGACTGGGATGGCTACGCCGACGCGATGCTGCACCCCTATGACCAGGACCCGGCCCAAGGCTGGATCGGCACCGCCAACCAACGCACCGCACCGCGCGGTTATGGTATGCAGTTGTCCAACTCCTGGGATGCACCGGAGCGCAGTGAGCGCCTGGCGCAACTGGCCAATGCCGGCAAGCATGACAGCCGCAGCATGATCGCCATGCAGTACGACCAGACCACCACCTTCGCCGCCAAGCTCAAGACAATGTTCCAGGCGCCAGGCATGGCCCAGCCGCTGAAACAGGCGATCGACGCACTGCCGGCGCCCGAACAGACCAAGGCACGGGAAGCGCTGGGGCGTCTGATGGCCTTTGACGGTCGCCTGGCGTCCACCTCCGCCGACGCGGCGATTTATGAACTGTTCCTGCAAGAAAGCGCCAAGCAGATCTTCCTTGACGAACTCGGCCCGGAAAACAGCGCCAGCTGGAAGGCGTTTGTCAGCAATGCCAGCCTGTCCTACGCCGCCCAGGCCGACCACTTGCTGGGCCGCGAAGACAGCCCGTTCTGGGATGACGTGCGTACCCCGCAAAAAGAAGACAAACCGGCGATCCTCGCCCGCAGCCTGGCCGCCGCGATCAGCGCGGGGGATAGCCAGTTGGGCGCCGATCACAAGGCCTGGCAGTGGGGCAAACTGCACACCACCACCTGGAAAAACACCAACGGCCAGGCGATCCGCGGCCCGCTGGCCTCCGGTGGCGACCACAACACCCTGAACCCTGCGCCTTACAGCTGGGGCCAGGACTTCACCACCACCCAAGTGTCGGCCCTGCGCATGATCGTCGACTTCGGCCAAGTGGAACCGATGATGGGCCAGGCTGGCATCGGCCAGTCCGGCAACCCGGCCAGCCCTAACTATGCCAATGGCATCGACCCGTCGCTCAAGGCCCAATACCTGAGCTTCCCGATGCAGCCGCAGAACTTCGAGAAGGTATATGGGAAAGCCAGGTTGACCCTGACGCCCGGTAAATAACCGGATCAACATGTGGGAGTGGCTTGCTGTGGTGAGCAAGCCCGATCACTGCAAATAGTTAATCGAACTTCTCCTCTGCCAACCGCCTCCTACCTGATAAGCCCATCGCCCCCGGCACGCCCATGGACCTTGTCATCGCCCGCCCCGAAGGCCTCTACTGCCCCGCCGGAGATTTCTACATTGACCCCTGGCGCCCGGTGGAACGCTCGGTCATCACCCACGCCCATGGCGACCATGCCCGCACCGGGAACCAGCACTACCTGGCCGCCGCCCCTGGCGAAGGCATCCTGCGTTCGCGGCTGGGACAGGACATCAACCTGCAGACCCTGGCCTACGGCGAACAATTGCTCCACCACGGCGTCACCCTGAGTTTTCACCCCGCCGGGCATGTATTGGGTTCGGCCCAGGTGCGCCTGGAATACAGGGGTGAAGTCTGGGTCGCGTCCGGCGACTACAAGGTCGAACCCGACGGCACCTGCGCGCCCTTCGAGCCGGTGCGCTGCCACACCTTTATCACCGAATCCACCTTTGGCCTGCCGATCTATCGCTGGCAGCCCCAGGCGCAGATTTTTGCCGGGATCAACGCCTGGTGGCAGGCGAATATCGCAGCCGGCAAAGCCAGCGTGTTGTTCTGTTACTCCTTCGGCAAGGCTCAGCGCATCCTGCATGGCATCGACGCCAGCATCGGCCCGATCCTCAGCCATGGCGCGGTCGAACCATTGAATCGGGTGTACCGCGAGGCCGGCATCTATATCCCTGAAACCCTATACGCCGGTGACTTCAAGAAAACCGACCCGCTGCTGCGCCAGGCCTTGATCATCGCGCCGCCTTCCGCCGGCGGCAGCAGTTGGATCAAGCGCTTCGGCGACTACAGCGACGCTTTCGCCAGCGGCTGGATGCGCCTGCGCGGCACCCGACGCAGGCGCGGCGTGGACCGGGGGTTTGTGCTATCGGACCACGCCGACTGGCCTGGCCTGCTGTGGGCCATCGAGCAAACCGGCGCCGAGCGGGTGATGGTCACTCACGGGTCTGTCGGCGTTCTGGTGCGCCATCTGCGGGAAAAAGGCCTGGATGCCCAGGGCTTCACGACTGAATACGGTGATGACGAAGAAGAGGCCAGCGCATGAAGGCCTTTGCCGAGTTGTACGCCAACCTAGACGCCACGACCTCCAGCAACGCCAAGCTTGCCGCGCTGCAAGCCTACTTCCAGGATGCCGCACCGGAGGATGCCGCCTGGGCGGTGTATTTCCTGTCCGGCGGGCGACCTCGGCAACTGGTGCCGACGCGCCTGTTGCGCGATATGGCCACCGAAGCGTCCGGCATCGAGCCGTGGTTGTTCGAAGAAAGCTACCAGTCGGTGGGCGACCTGGCGGAGACCATTTCCCTGCTGCTGCCGGAATCTACCTACACCTCGGAGGACGGCTTGGCAGTGTGGCTGGAGGAAAAACTCCTGCCCCTGCGTGGTCTGCCGCCATTGGAATTGGCCGAACGTCTACCGGCGTTATGGTCACAACTGGATCAGCCCAGCCTGATGGTGTGCATCAAGTTGATCACCGGCAGCTTTCGCGTTGGCGTGTCCAAACTGCTGGTCACCCGCGCACTCGCCGCGATGGCCGATCTGGACAGTAAGCGCGTGGCGCAACGGTTGGTGGGCTACACCGACTTATCCAACCGTCCTACGGCCCAAGGCTACCTCAAGTTGATCGCCGCCGAATCGCCCGACGAACATGCACAACGGGGCGGACAGCCTTATCCGTTTTTTCTCGCCCATGGTTTGTCACAACCGGTGGAGCAATTCCACGATTTGCTGGGCTCCCCCGCCGATTGGCAAGTGGAATGGAAGTGGGATGGCATCCGCGCGCAGCTGGTGAAACGCGAGGGCCGCCTGTGGATCTGGTCCCGTGGCGAAGAATTGGTAACCGAGCGTTTCCCAGAACTGCACAGCTTGGTGAGCGGCTTGCCCGATGGCACGGTGATCGACGGTGAAATCGTGGTATGGAAAGACACGGTGCAACCCTTCGCGCTGCTGCAACAGCGAATTGGCCGCAAGACCCTGAGCAAAAAAGTGCTGGAAGATGCTCCGGTTGCGGTACTGGCCTACGACCTGCTGGAACACCAGGGCGACGATTGGCGCAACCACACCCAGGCTGAGCGTCGCACGCAGCTTGAGCGGGTGATTGCCCAGTGCAATCAGCCCGTACTAGTGGCGTCTGCGCTGTTGACCGGCGCGACCTGGGAAGCGCTGGCCAAACAACGCGAAGCCTCCCGCAGCCTCGGCGTGGAAGGCATGATGCTCAAGGCGCGGGATGGCCTCTACGGCGTCGGCCGCACCAAGGACATGGGCGTGTGGTGGAAGTGGAAGGTCGACCCGTTCAGCGTCGACGCGGTGTTGATCTATGCCCAGCGCGGTCATGGTCGGCGCGCCAGCCTCTACAGCGACTACACCTTCGCCGTGTGGGACGGACCGCCCGGCAGCGAACGCACCCTGGTGCCGTTTGCCAAGGCCTACTCCGGCCTGACCGACGAAGAAATGCGCAAGGTTGACGCCATTGTGCGCAAGACCACGGTGGAAAAATTCGGCCCGGTCAGCAGCGTGACGCCGAGCATGGTGTTTGAACTGGGGTTCGAGGGCATTGCCCTGTCCAAGCGACACAAAAGTGGGATTGCGGTGCGGTTTCCGCGGATGTTGCGCTGGCGGCAGGACAAATCCGTGGAAGAGGCTGACAACCTTGCCACCCTGCAAAACCTTCTGACCTGATTGTTTGGCAACAAATACCAGCTCCCACATTCTTGAGGTGTGCCAGACCCAACTTGGTGCAGTGTTTTTTGTGCGCCCATTTTCGGGCATCTCCTACACTCACTTCTTCCTTGTCTCACCTTTTAAAACGCTCATTCGGAACTATGGTGCAGAAATTGCTACTTGTGATCCGTCTGACACCGTTCAGTAACAGTCCTAAACGCGCCACAAGCGCTTATCTTGGTTTCCAGGGATTACATAATGAAAAAAGCATTGCTGACCCTTTCTGCACTGGCCCTGTGCATGGCCGCCGGTTCCGCGCTGGCCAAGGAATACAAGGAATTGCGTTTTGGTGTCGATCCGTCCTACGCACCGTTCGAGTCCAAGGCCGCCGACGGCAGCCTGGTAGGCTTCGATATCGACCTGGGCAATGCGATCTGCGCCGAGCTGAAAGTGAAGTGCAAGTGGGTAGAAAGTGACTTCGACGGCATGATTCCAGGCCTGAAAGCCAACAAATTCGATGGCGTGATTTCGTCCATGACCGTGACCCCAGTGCGCGAGAAGGCCATCGACTTCTCCAGCGAACTGTTCTCCGGCCCTACTTCGTTGGTGTTCAAGAAAGGCGCAGGCTACTCGACGCCTGAGTCCCTCAAGGGCAAGTCTGTGGGCTACGAGCAAGGCACCATCCAGGAAGCCTATGCCAAGGCCGTACTGGATAAAGCCGGCGTGACCACCAAGGCCTACGCCAACCAGGACCAGGTGTATGCCGACCTGACCTCCGGCCGTCTCGACGCTTCTGTGCAGGACATGCTGCAAGCCGAGCTGGGCTTCCTGAAGTCGCCGGCCGGTGCCGGTTATGAAGTCAGCACGGCGATTGACGACCCGCTGCTGCCGTCGAAAACCGCGATCGGTATCAAAAAAGGTAACACTGAACTGAAGGCGCTTTTGGATAAAGGTATCAAAGCGTTACACGATGATGGCACCTACGCCACCATTCAGAAGAAACACTTTGGCGATCTGAACCTGTACAGCGGCAAGTAATGCCTGGAGCGCCCCTCCCCTGGAGGGGCGCTTTTTTATCGCCATAGGTCCCGATTTATGTTCGAAGAACTGTTGCAAACCCTCGGCCTGAGCGCGCTCAGCCTGAAGGGTTTCGGCCCGCTGTTGCTGCAAGGCACCTGGATGACTATCAAGTTGTCGGTGCTGTCCCTGGCCGTCAGCGTGTTGCTGGGCCTGCTCGGCGCCAGCGCCAAACTGTCCAGCCTGCCCTTCCTGCGCATTCCCGCCCAGCTCTACACCACGCTGATCCGCGGTGTGCCCGACCTGGTGCTGATGCTGCTGATTTTCTACAGCCTGCAAACTTGGCTGACCGGCCTCACCGACTTCATGGAATGGGAATACATCGAGATCGACCCCTTCAGCGCCGGGGTGATCACGCTCGGGTTTATCTACGGTGCGTACTTCACCGAGACTTTCCGCGGCGCGATCCTCGCGGTGCCGCGTGGTCAGCTGGAAGCCGCCACGGCCTATGGGCTCAAGCGCGGCCAGCGGTTTCGCTACGTGACCTTCCCGCAGATGATGCGCTTTGCCCTGCCGGGTATCGGCAATAACTGGATGGTGATGCTCAAGGCCACGGCCCTGGTGTCGATCATCGGCCTGGCCGACCTGGTCAAGGCCGCCCAGGATGCCGGCAAGAGCACCTATCAGCTGTTTTACTTCCTGGTACTCGCGGCATTGATCTACCTGTTGATCACCAGCGCGTCCAACTTCGTCTTGCGCCGCCTTGAACGTCGCTACTCCGCTGGCGCCCGGGAGGCCGTGCGATGATCGAACTCTTGCAGGAATACTGGCGCCCCTTCCTTTATAGCGACGGCCAGCACATCACCGGCCTCGCCATGACCATGTGGTTGCTCACCACCGCCTTGGTCATTGGCTTCCTGGTGTCGATCCCGTTGTCCATCGCCCGCGTGTCGCGCAAGCGCCTGGTGCGTTGGCCAGTACAGTTCTACACCTACCTGTTCCGGGGCACGCCGCTCTACATCCAACTGCTGATCTGCTACACCGGCATCTACAGCATTGCCGCCGTGCGCGAACAGCCGTTGCTGGATGCGTTCTTCCGCGACGCGATGAACTGCACCATCCTGGCCTTCGCCCTCAACACCTGCGCCTACACCACGGAGATTTTCGCCGGGGCGATCCGCAGCATGGCCCATGGTGAGGTCGAAGCGGCCAAGGCCTACGGCTTGAGCGGGTGGAAGCTCTACGCCTACGTGATCATGCCGTCGGCGTTGCGTCGCTCGCTGCCGTACTACAGTAATGAAGTGATCCTGATGCTGCACTCGACCACGGTGGCCTTCACCGCGACGATTCCAGACATCCTCAAAGTGGCGCGGGATGCCAACTCGGCCACCTTCATGACCTTTCAATCCTTCGGTATCGCTGCGCTGATCTACCTGACCGTGACCTTTGCCCTGGTCGGTCTGTTCCGGTTGGCGGAGCGTCGCTGGCTGGCCTTCCTCGGGCCGAGCCATTAAGCCGTTTTTTATGTTCAGGAGCTTTCATGCGACATCAAGTCCATGAACTGATCGCGCCGGTGCCAGGAACGGCGCGGCAGATTCACAGTTTTCACTTCGGCCCGGATCAGGCCGCGGGCAAAATCTACATTCAGTCGTCACTGCATGCCGACGAGCTGCCGGGCATGCTGGTGGCTTGGCACCTCAAGGTGCGACTGGCTGAACTGGCGGCGGCCGGTCGCCTGCGCAGCGAGATTGTGCTGGTGCCCATTGCCAACCCCGCGGGCCTGGAACAGGTGCTGATGGATATTCCCCTGGGCCGCTACGAGCTGGAAAGCGGACAGAACTTCAATCGTCTGTTTGTCGACCTCAGTGAAGCGGTGGGTAATCAAGTCGAGGACCTGCTTGGGGACGATCCCCAGCACAACGTCGAGTTGATCCGCGCGGCACTGTCTACCGCCCTCGCCGCGCAAAGCGCTGAGACCCAATTGCACTCCCATCGCCTGGTCTTGCAACGCCTGGCGTGCAATGCCGATATGGTGCTGGACCTGCATTGCGACTTCGAAGCCGTGGCGCACTTGTACACCACGCCCGAGGCCTGGCCGCAGGTGGAGCCGTTGGCGCGTTACATCGGTTCGCAGGCCAATCTGCTGGCGACCGACTCCGGCGGGCAGTCCTTCGATGAGTGTTTCACCCTGGTGTGGTGGCAGTTGCAGCAACGCTTCGGTGAGCGCTTCCCGATCCCCATGGGCAGTTTTTCGGTCACCGTCGAACTGCGTGGCCAAGGTGACGTCAACCACGGCCTGGCCGCCCTCGACTGCCAGGCGATCATCGATTACCTGATCCACTTCGGCGCCATCGCCGGTGACGTTGCACCGCTGCCCGACCTGCCTTACCCGGCCACACCGCTGGCGGGTGTTGAACCCGTGGCAACGCCTGTGGGCGGCCTGCTGGTATTTTGCGCCCTGCCGGGTGAATACCTGGAAGCCGGACAACTGATCGCTGAAATCATCGACCCCCTTTCCGACCGCGTAACGCCCGTGCATTGCCGCAATGCCGGCCTGCTCTACGCCCGTTCGCTGCGCCGCATGGCCACTGCCGGGATGGTCATCGCCCATGTCGCAGGCACCGAGGCCTACCGCAGCGGCTATCTACTTTCGCCTTGAGGATGCACGCCCCATGTACAAATTGACCGTTGAAGGCCTGCATAAAAGCTATGGCGACAATGAGGTGCTCAAAGGTGTTTCGCTTAAGGCCAAGACCGGTGACGTGATCAGCCTGATCGGCGCCAGCGGCTCGGGCAAGAGCACCTTTTTGCGCTGCATCAACTTCCTGGAAACCCCCAACGACGGCGCCATGACCCTCGACGGCCAGCCGATCCGCATGGTCAGCGACAGACACGGCATGCGCGTGGCTGATGACGCCGAATTACAGCGCCTGCGTACGCGCCTGGCCATGGTGTTCCAGCACTTCAACCTGTGGAGCCATATGAGCGTGCTGGAGAACATCACCATGGCCCCGCGCCGGGTGCTGGGGTGCAGCAAGAAGGACGCCGAAGACCGCGCGCGTCGTTACTTGGACAAGGTGGGCCTGCCCGCACGCGTGGCTGATCAATACCCGGCGTTCCTCTCCGGCGGCCAGCAACAGCGCGTCGCCATCGCCCGCGCCTTGGCCATGGAACCGGAAGTGATGCTGTTCGACGAGCCCACCTCAGCCCTCGACCCGGAGTTGGTGGGTGAAGTGTTGAAGGTGATCCAGGGGTTGGCCGAGGAAGGCCGCACCATGATCATGGTCACTCACGAAATGAGCTTTGCACGCAAAGTGTCCAGCCAGGTGTTGTTCCTGCACCAGGGGCTGGTGGAAGAGCAAGGTCCGCCGGAAGAGGTGCTGGGCAATCCGAAGAGCGAGCGCTTGCAGCAGTTCTTGAGTGGCAATTTGAAGTAAACCTTTGGTCGCTCTGGAGGGTCTGTGGAATAGGCCTTCCAGAGTGTCAGCAGCCCCATGGCAAAAGCCACCGATTTCGCCAAACGCTGGTTCGCCGCCAAAGGCTGGAAGCCGTTTGCCTTTCAGAAAGAGGTATGGGCGGCGGTCAAGAGCGGTCAATCGGGGTTGCTGCACGCCAGCACCGGTGCGGGTAAAACCTATGCGCTGTGGTTCGCCGCCCTCAATCGCTTCGCCATCGCTCGCCCGCCTGTTACCGCTAAACGCAAACCGCCCGCTGAGCCGCTGACGGTGTTGTGGATCACGCCCATGCGTGCGCTGGCCGCCGACACCGCCCGCGCCCTTGAAGCCCCGCTTGAGGCGTTACAGATTCCCTGGAGTGTCGGCCTGCGCACTGGCGACACCAGCAGCAGCGAGCGCGCACGCCAGACCCGGCGCCAGCCCACCGTACTGGTCACCACCCCGGAAAGCCTGACGCTGATGCTCGCCCGCGCCGACAGCGAAGTGAGCCTTGCGCACCTGCGCATGGTGGTGGTGGATGAATGGCATGAGCTGATTGGCAATAAACGCGGTGTGCAACTGCAATTGGCACTGGCGCGACTGCGGCGCTGGCACCCTGATTTGATGGTATGGGGGATTTCGGCGACCTTGGGTAATCAAGCTCACGCGCTGGAAGTCTTGGTCCCACAAGGTGACGGGATCAATGTGCAGGGGCAAACGGCTAAACAGTTGATCATCGATACGTTGTTGCCACCCGTGACTGAACGCTTTCCGTGGGCCGGGCATATCGGTTTGAAGATGTTGCCCCAGGTAGTGGCTGAAGTGGACGCCAGCAGCAGTTGCCTGGTGTTTACCAATACACGGGCGCAGTCGGAGATCTGGTTTCAGGCGTTGCTGGACGCACGCCCCGATTGGGCCGGGGTGATTGCGCTGCACCATGGCTCGCTGTCCCGAGAGACCCGTGACTGGGTGGAGCGGGCCTTGAAAGACGGCCAGCTCAAGGCAGTGGTGTGCACCTCGAGCCTGGACCTGGGGGTGGACTTCCTGCCGGTGGAACGCGTGCTGCAGATCGGCTCGGCCAAAGGCGTGGCGCGTTTGATGCAACGCGCCGGTCGCTCGGGGCATGCACCAGGACGGCCGTCGCGGGTGACGCTGGTGCCGACCCACAGCCTGGAGCTGGTGGAAGCTGCCGCCGCTCAAGATGCGATTGCGCAACGGCGTATCGAAGCACGGGAATCGCCTTACAAGCCTTTGGATGTACTCGTACAGCACTTGGTCAGCATGGCATTGGGCGGCGGCTACAAGCCCGACGACTTATTGGTGGAAGTGCGGGGTGCCTGGGCCTACCACGACCTGACGGATGAAGACTGGGCCTGGGCCCTGGGTTTTGTGCGTCATGGTGGGCTGTCGTTGACCGCCTATCCGGATTACCGCCGCGTGGAACCAGACGAGCACGGCATCTGGCGTGTCCCGGATGCCCGGCTGGCACGGCGTCACCGAATGAGCGTGGGCACGATCGTCAGTGATGCGAGCATCCATCTGAAATTCTGGAGCAAAGGCGGAGGTGGCAAGAACCTTGGCAGTGTCGAGGAAGGGTTTATTGCCCGGCTGAAGCCGGGAGATGGCTTCCTGTTCGCCGGCCGCCTGCTTGAGCTGGTGAGGGTAGAAAACATGACGGCCTATGTGCGCCGCAGCAACGCTAAAAAAGCTGCCGTTCCACGCTGGAATGGCGGGCGCATGCCGCTTTCCAACGAGCTGGCGCAAGCGGTTGTAGAGCGCTTTGATGCAGCGGCTCAGGGGCACTTCGAGGGGCCGGAGATGCAGGCGGTACGCCCTTTGTTGCAGACGCAGGTGCGCTGGTCCGGCTTGCCGACGCGCGAACACCTGCTGGCCGAAGCGCTGAAGTCACGGGAAGGCTGGCACCTGTTTCTCTATCCCTTTGCCGGACGCCAGGTGCATTTGGGGCTGGCGAGCCTGTTGGCGTGGCGTGTGAGCCAGGGGCAGGCCGTCACCTTCTCGATTGCAGTCAATGATTATGGACTGGAGCTGTTGAGTGCCACTGAAGTGAATTGGCCGGCATTGCTGAATGAAGCACTACTGAGCCCTGAACATTTGCTGGAAGACGTGGTGGCCAGCCTGAATGCCGGGGAACTGGCCCTGCGTCGTTTTCGCGAGATCGCACGGATCGCCGGGCTGGTGTTTGCCGGGTATCCGGGCGCCCCCAAAAGTACCCGGCAGGTGCAGGCGTCCAGTGGGTTGTTCTTTGAGGTGTTCAAGCAATATGACCCGCAAAACCTGTTGCTGACCCAGGCCGGCGAAGAAGTCCTGCGCGATGAGCTGGACATTCGTCGACTGGAACAAACGTTACGTCATCTTTGCGCGCTGAAACTGGAGTTGCATCGGATCCAGCGGCCCACGCCCCTGGCCTTCCCATTGCTGGTTGAACGGATGCGCGAAAGCATGAGTTCGGAAAAACTCTCGGAGCGCATCGCACGGATGGTCAAGGACCTGGAAAAAGTCGCGGACAACGGGAAACGCTGATGCTGTGCACGGTGAAGCTAGAGGGTGAGGAGCTGTGGCTGCTGGCGGACAAGGCTGTCTACTGGCCAGCGCGCCAATGCCTGATGATCGCCGATGCACATTTCGGTAAGGCCTCGGCGTATCGCAGCCTGGGACAACCGGTGCCGCAAGGGACCACCACGGAGAACTTGCAGCGCCTGGATCGGTTGCTCTCGGCGCTGCCCTGCACGCAGGTGATCTTTCTTGGCGACTTCCTGCACGGCCCGGGCTCGCACGCCAGCGGCACGCTGGGCGCATTGAGAAGCTGGCGAGCCCTCAATCCTGACCTGCCCATGACCTTGATTCGCGGCAATCACGATAAACGCGCAGGCGACCCGCCCGAGGACCTGAACATAAACGTGGTCACAGAGCCGCTGCTGATGGGCCCTTTTGCCCTGCAGCACGAGCCTGACGCCCATCCCAGCCACCACGTGCTGGCGGGGCATGTGCATCCGGTGTATCGATTACGCGGCAAGGGTCGGCAGAGCTTACGTTTGCCGTGTTTTGTGATCGGCGTCCGAGTCAGCCTGCTGCCGGCGTTCGGCGCATTTACCGGCGGGCATGGGGTGGAACAGGACAATGACCGCCAAATCTATGTGATTGGCGATCATGACGTCAGGCCAGTGGGCTAGGGATCACGCAACCGGTGCGGGTGGTGGCTCGTCCGGCAATGTCGGCTCACCAGGTTCGGTAGGTTGTGGGTAATCCGGCTCGGGTTGGCCGGGGATGCCGCCCGCATAAGCAGGATCGGCCATCAGGGACCAGGCCAGAACGCCAATCTGATTGGGTTCAAGCCGGGCAAGTTCTGCGCTGATTCGCGGGTCGATCTTCATAAGGTACTCCTCAAGCGTGGCTCGGCGCGTTTTACACGTGCCGAGGCAGTACACCTAGATAGAGTCACTTTATGCAGACTAATTCCCTTTGCGCGTAGGAGCTTTCGATCAAGCGCGTGGGAGGGTGACGCCGCGCTGGCCCTGATACTTGCCTGCACGGTCTTTGTAGGACACTTCACAGGCTTCATCGGACTGCAGGAACAGCATCTGTGCCACGCCTTCGTTGGCGTAGATTTTCGCCGGCAGCGTGGTGGTGTTGGAGAATTCCAGGGTCACGTGGCCCTCCCACTCGGGTTCAAGCGGAGTCACGTTGACGATGATGCCGCAACGCGCATAAGTGCTTTTACCCAGGCAGATGGTCAGCACGTCGCGGGGAATACGGAAGAATTCCACGGTGCGCGCCAGGGCGAAGGAGTTCGGCGGAATGATGCACACGTCGCTCTTGACGTCGACGAAGCTCTTTTCGTCGAAGTTCTTTGGATCGACAATCGCTGAATTGATGTTGGTGAACACCTTGAACTCATCGGCGCAGCGCACATCGTAGCCGTAGCTGGAAACGCCGTAGGAAATCACCGGTGCATCGCCTTGGCCACGGATCTGGCGCTCGACGAACGGTTCGATCATGCCGTGTTCCTGCGCCATGCGGCGAATCCACTTGTCCGATTTGATGCTCATGGCGTGTGTCCTGAATAGCGAGGTGGAAAAATTCTGTGGGGCATCTTACCGGGGCCGGCGTTGGGGTTCAAAGGCCGCGGGCCTTTTCTTGACGAATGCGCCGCCTGCCATAAGCCGCAGCTAGCGGGGCCGGGATATGTATGGGCATGCCAGTGAGCAGAAATACCACCGCCAGTCACGAATTTGGAGAAACCTTCGGAAATATCATTGGCACGTCCCGGAAAAAGGGTTAAGGTGGCGCCACTGTGCTGCTTGTGTCACTGAGAATCTCTACACGATATGTTGAATTTCGATCCAACCATCTCCAAGAATTTTTCCTGCTCTTTGCACTCAGTCTCGGCCAGGGCTTTTCCTGAGTCGCAGTTAACTTTGTCCAAGGAGATACACCATGTCTAATCGCCAAACTGGTACCGTTAAGTGGTTCAACGATGAAAAAGGCTTCGGCTTCATCACTCCACAATCCGGTGACGACCTGTTCGTTCACTTCAAAGCTATCCAATCCGACGGCTTCAAAAGCCTGAAAGAAGGCCAACAGGTTTCTTTCATCGCTACCCGCGGTCAGAAAGGCATGCAAGCTGAAGAAGTTCAAGTTATCTAACTTGTACTGACTTAGTCGAAAAGACCCCGCCCTTAAAAGCGGGGTTTTTTTATGCCTGTCATTCGGTGCTGCTTGCGATGTAATGGCCGAGCACAAAAAAATGTGGGAGCGGGCTTGCTCGCGAATGCGGTGCGTCAGTCACAGATGTACTGACTGATCCATCGCCTTCGCGAGCAAGCCCGCTCCCACATTGCGTCCTGCGTCGTCTATTGAAACAACGACTCACTCGACAAGCCATTCTTCTCGAGGATCTCACGCAGACGCTTGAGCCCCTCCACCTGGATCTGCCGCACCCGCTCACGGGTCAGGCCGATCTCCAGGCCTACGTCTTCCAGGGTGCTGCTCTCATGGCCGCGCAGGCCGAAGCGGCGAATCACCACCTCACGCTGCTTGTCCGTGAGTTCCGACAGCCACTGGTCAATGCTTTGGGAAAGATCATCGTCCTGCAACAGCTCGCAAGGATCGGTAGGACGATCATCCGTCAGGGTGTCCAGCAGGGTTTTATCCGAATCCGGACCCAGCGAGACATCGACCGAAGACACCCGCTCATTGAGACCCAGCATGCGCTTGACCTCCCCTACCGGTTTTTCCAGCAGGTTGGCGATTTCTTCGGGCGAAGGTTCATGATCGAGTTTTTGGGTAAGCTCACGTGCCGCCCGCAGGTAGACGTTGAGCTCCTTGACCACATGGATCGGCAACCGGATCGTGCGGGTCTGATTCATGATCGCCCGTTCGATGGTCTGGCGAATCCACCAGGTGGCATAGGTTGAAAAGCGGAAGCCCCGCTCGGGGTCGAACTTCTCCACTGCCCGGATCAAGCCCAGGTTGCCTTCCTCGATCAAGTCCAACAGGGACAGCCCACGATTGACATAGCGTCGGGCGATTTTCACCACCAGGCGCAGGTTGCTTTCAATCATGCGCTTGCGCCCAGCCGGATCGCCCTTTTGCGACAAGCGCGCAAAATGGACTTCTTCTTCGGGGGTAAGCAGAGGGGAAAAACCGATTTCATTGAGGTACAGCTGGGTCGCATCGAGCGCCCGCGTGTAGTCAATGTACTTGTGTTGCTTTAATGCGGTGGAGTTCTTGGATTTGGTGCGAACTGAAGGTACAGCTGGTCCCTCATTCGACATCGATTCCGTATCGATACCGGCCTCCATAAGGAGAACCTCATCGTCGATGTCAAACTCCGGCGCTTCTTTACTGAGAGCCATTGTTATAGTCCTTTGGTGAGTTCGACCTCAAGCTCAAGCGGCGCCTTTATCCTTGGCAACGCTGGAGCCTGTTCCTTCTACGTGAGGGAACAGGCTGTGCAACACATCAACGACGGGGTAGGAATTGCAGAGGATCTACAGGCTTCCCTTGGCGGCGAATCTCAAAGTGCAGTTTCACCCGGTCTGTACCAGTTGACCCCATTTCAGCAATTGTCTGTCCGACCTTGACCTGCTGCCCCTCCCGAACCAACAGCCTACGGTTGTGGCCGTAAGCACTGACGTAGGTATCACTGTGTTTGATGATGACCAGCTCGCCGTAGCCCCGTAAACCACTCCCGGCGTACACCACTGTCCCATCAGACGCAGCTAAAACAGGCTGTCCCAAATCCCCGGCGATATCAATGCCTTTATTCAAACTACCGTTTGAAGAGAATTTTCCAATCAACACGCCGTTCGAGGGCCATCCCCAACCGGTCGGCGCAGGCCCGGCAGGCGGCAACGGCGCGGGTGCCGGCTTGGCCGCAGACGCCGGTTTGGCGGTACCTGCAGGCCTAGTGATAATGGTGGTTTTGCTCGAAGACGACGGCGAAGATCCGGTGTTTGTCACAACTGTCGTAGGGGTCGAACCGGTGCGGCCGTCGAAACGAATCGTCTGACCCGGATGTATCGTGTAGGGCACGGGAATATTGTTACGAGCTGCAAGCGCCTTGTAATCCCAGCCATAACGGAAGGCGATCGAGAACATCGTATCGCCCTTGCGCACCACGTATTGCCCGGTGGTCACCGTCGGCTTTTGCGGTACCGCATTGTTACGGTCAACCACCCGTGCGCCGCTGCTTGGCGAGCTGGAGCACCCGACCAACACGGAACTGAAGACGAGGCCAAGCACCAGTCGATGAAAGCTTGTTTTACTCATACGCTGCGCAAGACCTGTGAGACTCACCCGCCGCTCCCTTTGTGGTGGCTGAATATGAACGCCTGTATCAGGCTTGAAATATGACGCAAGTATAACTGGGCATTGGCTTTTTACCGGCATACGACTGAAACGAAACATTCATCGTGTTTAATGCCGGCGCCCGATCATGTTGACTCGATAGACCCCGCCGTAAGACACATCCACGCCAACAGAATTCACTGCCTGCGAACAAATGATCAGGCCAGCGGGCCATTGAGCAGCGGCACGAAGCGCACGGCGCCCAGTACGTGCCGGGAAAAGCCTTCTTCCTCACGGATAATGAGCATCAATTGTTGCACTTCACCGGAGCCCACCGGGATGACCAGACGCCCACCCGGAGCGAGTTGATCGAGCAACGCCTGGGGCACATCGGTGGCCACGGCGGTCACGATGATGCCGTTGTACGGCGCCAGCGCCGGCCAGCCTTCCCAGCCATCACCCCAGCGGAACACCACGTTGCGCAGGTTCAACTCCACCAGACGCTCCTTGGCACGGTCTTGCAGCACCTTGATGCGCTCGACCGAGAACACCCGCTCCACCAGTTGTGCCAGCACGGCGGTCTGATAGCCGGAGCCGGTGCCGATTTCCAGCACCTTGTCCAATGGACCCGCCGCCAGCAATAGCTCGCTCATGCGCGCCACCATGTAAGGCTGGGAGATGGTCTGGTTGTGGCCGATGGGCAGCGCCGTGTCTTCGTAGGCACGATGAGCCAGGGCTTCATCGACAAACAGGTGCCGAGGCGTGCGCCGGATCACTTCCAGCACCTGGGCGTTGGACAAGCCCTCTTCGTAAAGGCGCTGGATCAAGCGTTCGCGGGTACGCTGGGAGGTCATCCCGATACCCCGACGCAGCAAGTCGTCTTGTTCACGGCCCATCAGCGCAGCCCCTCCAGCCAGCCATCGAGACCACTGAAGGCATCGCTGAAGGTGCGATCGAACTGCAACGGAGTAATCGACACATAGCCTTGCATCACTGCATGAAAGTCCGTGCCTTCCCCGCCATCTTCGGCATCTCCCGCTGCAGCAATCCAATAACCTTCCTTGCCACGCGGGTCGACCACCTTCAACGGCGCCGCCGCACGGGCACGATGGCCCAGGCGTGTCAGCTGGATGCCGCGGATATGGTCGAGGGGCAAGTTGGGGATATTGACGTTGAGCACGGTGCGCGGAGGCAGGTTCAAGGAGCCATGGGCTTGCACCAGCTTGCGCGCAAAATACGCAGCAGTCGGCAAGTTATCCAGTTGGCGCGAAGCAAACGAAAAGGCGAACGCCGTACGCCCCAGGAAACGGCCTTCGAGAGCCGCCGCCACGGTGCCGGAATACAGCACGTCATCGCCCAGGTTGGCACCGAGGTTGATACCCGACACCACCAGGTCCGGCTCCTGATCCAGCAGGCTGTTGATCGCCAGGTGGACGCAGTCGGTGGGGGTGCCGTTCACGCTGATAAAGCCATTGGCCAGGACGTGCGGGTGCAACGGACGGTCGAGCGTCAGCGAACTGCTGGCGCCGCTCTTGTCCTGGTCGGGGGCAACCACCACGCACTCGGCGTAATCTTCCAGCGCAGCATAGAGCGCGGCAAGACCGGGTGCGGTGGCACCGTCATCGTTTGATATCAGAATACGCATGGGTTGTCCGTCTGCCCCACCGGCACCAGATCCACAAGCTCGCGCACCAAGACAGTGGCGAAGCATCCGGCCGGCAGGACGAATTCCAATTGCAGAATGTCCAGCGAGGGATAATGCCACGTCAAACCGCCAATGGGCAGTCGCAGAATGCGACGTTCCTGGCTCATACCGGCATTCACCAGCCAATCGCGCAGGTCGGCTTCACCGGCGGCAACGGCCTGTTCAAGCTCAAAGGTTGCACCACTGGCCGGCGAATCGCCCTCACCCCACTGTGGCCCGGTCGGGTGCAGGTCCAGGATCGCCAGGCGTGGGTCGCTGCATTCGGCCTCCCCCGCCGGGAAAAAACTGCGGCTGTCGGTAAAGGCGAGCAAATCGCCGACCTGGGCACGCTGCCAAGATCCATCGGCCACACGCGCCGCCAACACTTTGTTGAACAGGAAGCTGCGCGCCGTGGAGAGCAACCGCGAACGCACGTTGCGCTGCTCTGGCAACGCCTTGCGCGCGGCCCACTCACGGGCGTCCACCACGTTGCCGCCGTTGTGGCCAAAACGCTGGGCGCCGAAATAGTTGGGAATGCCGTGCTGTGCAATCAGTTGCAACCGCGCGTCGATGGCTGCGGTATCACCGGCCAACTGGGTCAGGCGCAAGGTGAAACCATTGGCTGAGTGTGCACCGCGCTGCAGCTTGCGCTTGTGGCGGGCGGTCTTGAGGATCTTGAGCGTGTCATTCTCCGCCGCGCTCATGTCCGGATCGGCCTTGCCGGGCAGCTGCACGCTGAACCATTGGCGGGTCAACGCCTGGCGGTCCTTGAGCCCGGCATAGCTGACGGTGCGCAACGGCACGCCAGCCGCCTTGGCAATCCGCCGCGCAGCTTCCTCGGTGTTGAGCCCGCGCTTCTCCACCCACAACCACAGGTGTTCACCCTCGCCGGTCAGCGGGATATCCAGCACCTCGTCGACCTGGAAGTCTTCGGCCGTTGCCTTCAGCACCGCACGGCCCAAGGCCTCGCCATAGGCCCGTGGACCCAATAGTTGCAAGTCATTCATGCGCGCAGCAACAAGGCGACAGAGTGCACGGCAATGCCCTCTTCACGACCGGTGAAGCCGAGCTTTTCGGTAGTGGTGGCTTTCACGTTCACTTGGTCCAGTTCAATGTGCAGGTCGGCGGCAATCAGCGCGCGCATCGACTCGATATGGGGGGCCATCTTCGGCGCCTGGGCCACGATGGTGTTGTCGACGTTGCCGACCTTCCAGCCTTTGGCGTGGATCAGGCCGACCACATGACGCAGCAGTACGCGGCTATCCGCGCCCTTGAAGGTCGGGTCGGTGTCCGGAAAGTGCTTGCCGATATCGCCCAACGCCGCGGCACCGAGCAAGGCATCGCTCAAGGCGTGCAACACAACGTCGCCGTCGGAATGAGCCAGCAAACCCTGGTGATGTGCAATGCGCACACCGCCCAGGGTGATGAAATCGCCTTCAGCGAAACGGTGCACATCGTAGCCGTGGCCAATACGCATAAAAAAACGCCCCGATTTAATTCAGGGCGTGATTCTACCTACTTTTGCCTCACATTAACCGAGCAAAGCGCGGCCATGGTGTCGCAAATGGTCTTCGATGAAGCTGGCGATAAAGAAGTAGCTGTGGTCATAGCCAGGTTGCAGGCGCAGCTCCAGCGGATGGTTGGCCGCCTTGGCCGCTTGCTGCAGGGCTTCAGGCTTGAGTTGCACGGCGAGAAAATCGTCGCGATCGCCCTGGTCCACCAGCAGCGGCAGCTTTTCCGAGGCTTCGCTGATCAGCACGCAGGCGTCCCACTCACGCCACTTCGAACGCTCTTCGCCCAAATAACGCGAGAAGGCTTTCTGACCCCACGGGCAATCCATCGGGTTGTTGATCGGCGAAAAGGCCGACACCGACAGGTAACGTCCTGGGTTGCGCAATGCGCACACCAGCGCCCCGTGGCCGCCCATGGAGTGGCCGCTGATGCCGCGTTTGTCCGAAGCCGGAAAATGCGCTTCAACCAATGCAGGCAATTCCTGCACCACGTAGTCATGCATCCGATAGTGCTTGGCCCACGGCTCCTGCGTGGCATTCAGATAGAAGCCGGCACCGAGGCCGAAATCCCAAGCATTATCCGGATCGCCCGGCACACCCGGCCCACGCGGGCTGGTGTCCGGCGCAACGATGATCAACCCCAGTTCGGCAGCCATGCGCTGGGCGCCGGCCTTCTGCATGAAGTTCTCATCGGTGCAGGTGAGACCGGACAGCCAGTACAGCACCGGCAACTTGCTGCCCTGCTCCGCTTGCGGCGGCAGGTAGACGGCGAACGTCATGTCGCAACCGAGCACATCGGAATGATGCTTGTAGCGTTTGTGCCAGCCGCCGAAGCTTTTCTGGCACGACAGGTTTTCCAGACTCATGGCCGACCTCAGAAGTGGATGACGGTACGAATGCTCTTGCCTTCATGCATCAGGTCAAACGCTTTGTTGATGTCTTCCAGGCCCATGGTGTGGGTGATGAAGGTGTCCAGCGGGATCTCGCCGGTCTGGGCCATTTCCACGTAGCTCGGCAGTTCGCTGCGGCCGCGCACGCCGCCGAATGCCGAACCGCGCCAGACGCGACCGGTCACCAGCTGGAAGGGACGGGTGGCGATTTCCTGGCCTGCACCGGCCACGCCAATGATCACCGACTCGCCCCAGCCTTTATGGCAGCACTCAAGGGCGGCGCGCATCAGTTGCACGTTGCCGATGCATTCGAAGGAGAAGTCCACGCCGCCGTCGGTGAGGTCGACGATCACGTCCTGGATTGGGCGATCGTAGTCTTTCGGGTTGATGCAGTCGGTGGCGCCCAGTTGCTTGGCGATTTCGAACTTGGCTGGGTTGATGTCGATAGCAATGATGCGGCCAGCCTTGGCCTTGACCGCGCCGATCACCGCCGACAGGCCGATGCCGCCAAGGCCGAAGATCGCCACGGTGTCGCCCGGCTTGACCTTGGCGGTGTTGATCACCGCGCCGATACCGGTGGTGACGCCGCAGCCGAGCAGGCAGACTTTTTCCAGCGGCGCTTCTTTAGGAATCTTGGCCACGGAAATTTCCGGCAGCACGGTGTACTCGGAGAAGGTCGAGGTGCCCATGTAGTGGAAAATTGGCTGGCCTTTGTAGGAAAAACGCGTGGTGCCGTCCGGCATCAGGCCTTTGCCCTGCGTGGAGCGAATGGCCTGGCACAGGTTGGTCTTGCCCGACAGGCAGAATTTGCACTTGCCACATTCCGGGGTGTACAGCGGGATCACGTGATCGCCCACGGCCACCGACGTTACGCCCTCGCCAATCGCTTCAACCACCGCACCGCCTTCATGGCCGAGGATCGATGGGAAGATGCCTTCCGGGTCGGCGCCCGACAGGGTATACGCGTCGGTATGGCACACGCCGGATGCGACCACGCGCAACAGCACTTCACCCGCCTTGGGCATGGCGACATCCACTTCGACGATCTCAAGGGGCTTTTTGGCTTCGAAAGCTACGGCGGCGCGGGACTTGATCATCCGGGTTTCTCCAGGGAGTTGAAAACTGAGAAGGTGAGTGTAAAACATGGCTGACTGATGAATAATCCAGACAAAAGCAAAACTTTATTGCTGTACAGGGACAATCGACGTGCTTGAGAACCGCTGGGAAGGTATCGATGAGTTTGTCGCCGTGGCCGAATGCAGCCAATTCACGGCCGCGGCAGAGCGACTGGGAGTGTCGTCGTCTCACATCAGCCGGCAGGTGGCGCGCCTGGAAGAACGCCTGCAAACACGTTTGCTGTACCGCAGTACGCGCAAGGTGACCCTGACTGAAGCGGGCCAGACCTTCCTGCAACATTGCCAGCGCCTGCAGGACGGTCGCGAGGAAGCCTTGCGCGCGGTCGGCGACCTCACCAGCGAACCCAAGGGCATGTTGCGCATGACCTGCGCCGTGGCTTACGGCGAGCGCTTTATCGTGCCGCTGGTCACGCGGTTCATGGGGCTCTATCCGCAGTTGCGGGTGGATATCGAGCTGAGCAACCGCCAGCTGGACCTGGTACACGAGGGCCTCGACCTGGCGATCCGCCTGGGGCGTCTACAGGATTCGCGCATGGTTGCCAGCCGCCTCGCACCTCGGCGCATGTACTTGTGTGCATCACCGTCCTACCTCGCTCGGTACGGTCGGCCGCATAGCTTGTCGGAATTGAGCCGGCATAACTGCCTGATCGGCAGCTCGGATATCTGGCAACTGGCCCAGGACGGGCGGGAATTTTCCCAGCGCGTGCAGGGAAACTGGCGCTGCAACAGCGGGCAGGCTGTGTTGGATGCGGCGTTGCAGGGCGTGGGGTTGTGTCAGCTGCCGGACTATTACGTGCTGGAACATCTGCACAGTGGCGCGTTGGTGTCGTTGCTGGAGGCGCATCAGCCGCCGAATACGGCGGTATGGGCGTTGTATCCGCAGCAGCGGCATTTGTCGCCGAAAGTTCGCAAGCTGGTGGATTTTTTGAAGGTAGGGTTGGCTGAAAAGCCGGAGTACAGCGGTTGATTACTCAGTGTTTGCACTGGCCTCTTCGCGAGCAAGCCCGCTCCCACACTTGGCCGCGTTTCCCCAGTGGTAACACGGTCAGAGGTGGGAGCGGGCTTGCTCGCGAAGGGGTCGACTCGATATCACTGCCTACCGCCGGTTCGCCCACCGCAACCGTAACCACTCCAAATCCTCCGGCCGGGTCACCTTGATATTGTCCGAGCGCCCTTCAATCAGGCGCGGGGCCTGGCCGGACCATTCCATGGCAGAGGCTTCATCGGTAATCACGGCATCGGCCACCAGGCTGTCAGCCAAAGCACGATGCAAAGCACCCAGGCGGAACATCTGCGGTGTATAAGCCTGCCAGATCAGGCTGCGATCGACGGTCTCGACCACACGACCGTGCTTGTCGACGCGCTTGAGCGTGTCGCGGGCCGGCACGGCCAGCAAGCCGCCCACCGGGTCATCCGCCAGATCAAACAGAAGTTTGTCGAGGTCTTCACGACTCAAATTGGGGCGCGCAGCATCGTGCACCAACACCCAATCGTCATCGCTGGCACCTAGGGCATTGAGCTGCAGCAACGCATTGAGCACAGACCCCGAACGCTCGTCGCCTCCGTCCGCACGCACAATGCGTGGGTCGTTGGCGCAAGGCAGGTTTGGCCAATAAGGATCATCTACAGCAAGACTGACCACCAACCCTTTAAGGTCTGGATGATCAAGAAAGCAGCCAAGGCTGTGTTCGAGAATAGTGCGCCCGCCCAACTGCAAATATTGCTTGGGACGGTCCGCGGCCATACGGGCACCGACGCCCGCGGCAGGAATCACGGCCCAGAAGGCCGGCAAACTGCGATTCATTGGGCCAACTGGTAGAGGGTTTCGCCCTCCTTGACCATGCCCAGTTCATGACGGGCCCGCTCTTCAACGGTCTCCGTACCTTTTTTCAGCTCAAGCACTTCGGCATCGAGGACGCGGTTGCGCTCCAGCAAGATCTCGTTTTCGGCGTGCTGTGCAGCAATTTGCTCGGTCAGGTCTTTTACCTGCGCAAAGCTGCCATTACCCACCCATAGGCGGTACTGCAGGCCAGCCAGCAACAAGAGCAAGACGAGGAACAACCAATTGGGACTGCGCATCGAATATCGGGTATCCAGTGAAAAAAGACAGCCATGCAAAACTTTTGAAACAACTGATAGCACGAAGCCTGGAAGAACCAGGCTTGTGCTTGATAGCCATCAGATTAGCGTCGAAATACACACTGTCGTGAGTTTTCCGACGCAATCCGCCGACTTTTTAGCATGTTTTACCATCAAGTAGCGATCAGCCGCGAAACTCGCCGCGACCGTTGTACTTGGCCTTGCCTGCCAGTTGCTCTTCGATACGCAGCAATTGGTTGTACTTGGAAACACGGTCGGAACGGCACAGGGAACCGGTCTTGATCTGGCCCGCCGAGGTGCCCACGGCCAGGTCGGCAATGGTCGAATCTTCGGTTTCGCCGGAGCGGTGGGAGATCACGGCGGTGTAGCCCGCAGCCTTGGCCATCTGGATCGCTTCCAGGGTTTCGGTCAGGGTGCCGATCTGGTTGAACTTGATCAGGATCGAGTTGGCGATCTTTTTATCGATGCCTTCTTTCAGGATCTTGGTGTTGGTCACGAACAGGTCGTCGCCCACCAGTTGGATTTTCTCGCCGATCTTGTCGGTGAGGATTTTCCAGCCGTCCCAGTCGGACTCGTCCAGGCCGTCCTCGATCGAGATGATCGGGTAGCGCTGGGTCAGGCCCTTCAGGTATTCCGCAAAACCTTCGGAGTTGAACACTTGGCCTTCGCCGGACAGGTTGTATTTACCGTCCTCGTAGAATTCGCTGGCCGCGCAGTCCAGGGCCAGGGTCACGTCGGTGCCCAGCTTGTAGCCAGCGTTGGCCACGGCTTCGGAGATCACTTTCAGTGCATCTTCGTTGGACGCCAGGTTCGGTGCGAAACCACCTTCGTCACCCACGGCAGTGCTCAGGCCACGGGCCTTCAGTACGGCTTTGAGGTGATGGAAAATCTCGGTGCCCATGCGCAGGCCTTCGGAGAAGGACTTGGCACCCACCGGCTGCACCATGAATTCCTGGATGTCGACGTTGTTATCGGCGTGCTCGCCACCGTTGATGATGTTCATCATCGGCACCGGCATCGAGTACACACCCGGAGTACCGTTCAGGTTGGCAATGTGCGCGTACAGCGGCAGGTCCTGGTCCTGGGCAGCGGCCTTGGCAGCGGCCAGGGACACAGCGAGGATAGCGTTGGCGCCCAGGCTGCCTTTGTTTTCGGTGCCGTCGAGCTTGATCATCGCGTGGTCCAGGGCTTTCTGGTCCAGCGGGTCCTTGCCCAGCAGCAGGTCACGGATCGGGCCATTGATGTTGGCTACCGCCTTGAGTACACCCTTGCCCAGGTAACGGCTCTTGTCGCCATCACGCAGTTCCAGCGCTTCGCGCGAACCGGTAGAAGCACCGGACGGCGCGCAGGCGCTGCCGATGATGCCGTTATCGAGAAGCACGTCGGCTTCGACGGTGGGGTTGCCACGGGAGTCGAGAACTTCACGACCTTTGATGTCGACGATTTTTGCCATTGTTGTAAACACTCCAAAGTTGACGAAAACGACGCAGCTGAAGGGAATCTTTTGACCGACCGCAAGGGTGGAACAACGGGGCAGGCTTGCAGGCGACAAGGCTCAGGCCCGCAGGCCTGAGCGTAAAGCGTGGGAAAGTCTACCGGAGAAACGACGCTTACGCGGTCTCTACCGTCGGAAAACTCTTGACCAGTTCGTCCAACTGCTTGAGCTGGGCCAGGAATGGCTCCAGCTTGTCCAGGCGCAGGGCGCATGGGCCGTCGCATTTGGCGTTGTCCGGATCCGGGTGGGCTTCCAGGAACAGGCCTGCCAGAGACTGGCTGATGCCCGCCTTGGCTAGGTCCAGTACCTGGGCACGACGCCCGCCAGCGGAGTCGGCGCGACCACCGGGCATTTGCAATGCATGGGTCACGTCGAAGAACACCGGGTATTCGAACTGTTTCATGATGCCGAAACCGAGCATGTCCACCACGAGGTTGTTGTAGCCGAAGCTCGAACCCCGCTCGCAGAGGATCAACTGGTCGTTACCCGCTTCCACGCACTTGTTCAGGATGTGTTTCATCTCCTGGGGCGCGAGGAACTGGGCTTTCTTGATATTGATCACAGCGCCGGTCTTGGCCATCGCAACGACCAGGTCGGTCTGGCGCGACAGGAAGGCCGGCAACTGGATGATGTCGCACACCTCGGCGACCACGGCAGCCTGTTCAGGCTCGTGGACGTCGGTGATGATTGGCACGCCGAAGGCTTGCTTGATGTCCTGGAAGATCCGCATGCCTTCTTCAAGGCCCGGGCCGCGATAGGAGGTCACGGACGAACGGTTGGCCTTGTCGAAGCTGGCCTTGAATACGTAAGGGATACCGAGTTTCTCGGTGACCTTTACGTACTCTTCACAGACCTGCATCGCCATGTCGCGGCTTTCCAGCACGTTCATGCCGCCAAACAGCACCATGGGCTTGTCGTTGGCAATCTCGATGTCGCCTACGCGAATGATCTTCTGGGCCATCAGGGTTACGCCTTCTTCTGATGTTGCGTCAGTGCTGCTTTGACGAAACCGCTGAACAACGGGTGACCGTCGCGCGGCGTCGAGGTGAACTCAGGGTGGAACTGGCACGCCACGAACCACGGATGATCCGGCGCCTCAACCACTTCAACCAGCGCGCCATCACCGGAGCGACCGGAGATTTTCAGGCCAGCCTCTTTGATCTGCGGCAACAGGTTGTTGTTCACTTCGTAGCGGTGACGGTGACGCTCGACGATCACGTCCTTGCCGTAGCAGTCGTGAACCAGCGAGCCCGGCTCCAGCAGGCAGTCTTGCGCGCCGAGGCGCATGGTGCCGCCCAGGTCGGAGGCTTCGGTACGGGTTTCGACTGCGCCGGTGGCATCTTCCCACTCGGTGATCAGGCCCACGACCGGGTGGCCGCTCTTGCTGTCGAACTCGGTGGAGTTGGCGTCTTTCCAGCCCAGCACGTTTCGGGCGAACTCGATGACGGCCACTTGCATGCCCAGGCAGATACCCAGGTACGGCACCTTGTTCTCGCGAGCATATTGAACAGCCGTGATCTTGCCTTCCACGCCGCGCAGGCCGAAACCGCCTGGCACGAGGATAGCGTCCACACCTTCGAGCAGCGCAGTGCCCTGGTTCTCGATGTCTTCAGAGTCGATATAGCGCAGGTTGACCTTGGTACGGTTGCTGATACCGGCGTGGCTCATCGCTTCGATCAGCGACTTGTAAGCGTCCAGCAGCTCCATGTACTTGCCGACCATGGCGATGGTGACTTCATGCTCAGGGTTGAGCTTGGCGTCGACCACGGCTTCCCACTCGGACAGGTCCGCGCCATTGCATTGCAGGCCGAAACGCTCGACCACAAAATCGTCCAGGCCTTGGGAGTGCAGGATGCCCGGGATTTTGTAGATGGTGTCGGCGTCTTCCAGCGCGATCACCGCACGTTCTTCAACGTTGGTGAATTGCGCGATCTTGCGACGCGAGGAAATGTCGATCGGGTGATCGGAGCGGCATACCAGCACGTCCGGCTGCAGGCCGATGGAACGCAGTTCCTTGACCGAGTGCTGGGTAGGCTTGGTTTTGGTTTCGCCGGCCGTGGCGATGTACGGCACCAACGTCAGGTGCATCAGCATCGCGCGCTTGGCGCCGACTTCGAAACGCAGCTGGCGGATGGCTTCGAGGAACGGTTGGGATTCGATGTCACCCACGGTGCCACCGATCTCGACCATCGCCACGTCGGCATCGCCTGCACCCTTGATGATGCGGCGTTTGATTTCGTCGGTGATGTGCGGGATCACCTGGATGGTTGCACCCAGGTAGTCACCACGGCGCTCCTTGCGCAGCACGTGCTCGTAGACACGGCCGGTGGTGAAGTTGTTGTTCTGGGTCATGGTCGTGCGGATGAACCGCTCGTAGTGGCCCAGGTCCAGGTCGGTCTCGGCGCCGTCGTGGGTGACGAACACTTCACCGTGCTGGAACGGGCTCATGGTGCCCGGGTCAACGTTGATGTACGGGTCCAGCTTGAGCATGGTGACCTTAAGTCCCCGCGCCTCCAGGATGGCCGCCAATGAAGCGGAGGCAATGCCTTTCCCCAATGAAGAAACAACACCGCCCGTGACGAATATGTAGCGCGTCATGAAAAACCCTAGAAGTCTGCGTTAAAGCGGTCCGAGCCGCCGGGGAAAGCGAAGGAAGGCCGAAGCCCCCGATCACCTGCATTAATCACAGTGCACCTTTCAAAAAAACCGCCGCGTTGTGACAGACCAGCAATGGAACACCGGTACGTTGATCGCTACACATTTTTTGGAATCGCCCAGCAAAGACTGCTTGGTAATCGGCAACTGCTGCGATTCAGTTGAATCCACAGAAGTTGTATCAAGAAGGGAGCGTAGTCTACCGGAAAGGCTCTATCAGCTCAAACCTTGATCGCAGGTCTGTGGCATCCAATGTAATTGCCGGTCATCCGTTGAGCTGGCCCATGCCCCCGCGACGGTTGGGACAGCCAGTAATTGCTCGCCCCGATAGACCAGCGGCAATCTGCCACGGACGAAGCCCGGCAAACCACTTTCATTCAGCAGGCGCTTCAGGTCGCGCCGGCCTCGACCTGGCACTTCGACGATTTCGCCCCCCTGGCGATAGCGGATCACCAATGGGCATTCGGGGACGTTGCCGATAAATCTCAGCTGACCGTTGCCCGGTAACTCTAGTGGGTTTTGCGGATCGGGCCAGCGCACCGATGCGTCAGAAAACGCCGACCACGCTGAAGGTAACCACCAGATGCGCTCACCACAACGATGCAGTTGTCCGTCGGCCAGGTGCCACACGGGTTGTGCATCGCCTTTGGCATCACGCAGGGCATACCAACTGGCCCAGTGGTCGGTGTCAGGCATTCGAGTCAGCGGAGCCAACCAATGCCGCAAGGCATTGCACTGGCGGGCATCGGAAAGTTCTCGTAATGGCGCAAGCGCCAATGAAGGCAAAGGCAACCAGGCAAACGCTGAAGGCTGATCGGCGGCCCGCAGGTCCATCTGCGCCAACTCGTCAAGCAGACCCTGTGCCTCGGCCAAGTGTTCGGCCGTGCGCGCCAGGCTGGAGACTGCCTGGGGCCAGCGTTGCGTCAGGGTCGGGAATACATGATGGCGCAGGTAATTGCGGGAAAAACGTGGATCGGCGTTGGAGGGATCTTCGATCCACTTCAATTGATGCTGGTGGGCGTAGGCCTCCAATTCACCACGGGAGGCATTCAACAATGGCCGTACCACATGCCCGCCCGACAATGGGCGATACCCAGGCATGGCCGCCAACCCTCGCACCCCTGCCCCGCGCAAGAGACGAAAGATCAGGGTTTCGGCCTGATCGTCGCGATGCTGGCCGGTGAAAAGCACCTCCCCTGCCCCTATTACCTGCATGAACGCCTGGTAACGCGCATCGCGGGCCGCACGTTCAAGGCTCGCACCAGGACTGACTTGCACGCGCATGACCCGCAAGGGCACGCCCAGGCTGTCGCAGACCGATTGGCAATGCGCGGGCCACGCATCGGCAGCAGCTTGCAGGCCATGGTGGATATGGACGGCACTGAGAACAGGCAGATTTTCAAGTTTGGCCAGCGAGGCCAGAAGGTGCAACAGGACGGTGGAGTCGAGACCGCCGGAGAATGCGATATGCCAGGCCGGCGCGTTACGCCAGGGGGCCAGGGTACGCAGGAGTGTGGCCGGCAGGGTTGGTTTCATCACACGTCACCGCTGCAAAGCTGGAATACGTTCGTCAGCATACACAAAACAAATGTGGGAGCCGGGCTTGCCCGCGATGCAGGCACCTCGGTCTATCAGTGATACCAAGGTGATGCTATCGCAGGCAAGCCAGCTCCCACACAAGCCGACTCCCACATTGGGTACAGCGTCGGCTTAGAGACCGTAGCTCATCAGACGCTCGTAACGACGAGCCAGCAGCGCTTCGTTATCCAGCTTCTTGAGCATCGCCAACTGCGAACCCAGTTCAGCGCGGATAGTCGCGGCAGCCGCAGCCGGGTCACGATGGGCACCGCCCAAAGGCTCGGCGATCACTTTGTCCACGATACCCAGGCCTTTGAGGCGATCGGCGGTGATGCCCATGGCTTCGGCAGCGTCCGGCGCTTTTTCGGCGGTTTTCCACAGGATCGAGGCGCAACCTTCCGGCGAAATCACCGCGTAGGTCGAGTATTGCAGCATGTTCAGCTGGTCGCAGACGCCGATGGCCAGAGCGCCGCCGGATCCCCCTTCACCAATCACGGTGGCGATGATCGGGGTTTTCAGGCGGGCCATGACGCGCAGGTTCCAGGCGATAGCCTCGCTCTGGTTGCGCTCTTCAGCGTCAATACCTGGGTAGGCACCCGGGGTGTCGATGAAGGTCAGGATCGGCATCTTGAAGCGCTCGGCCATTTCCATCAGGCGGCACGCCTTGCGGTAGCCTTCAGGACGCGGCATGCCGAAGTTGCGGCGGACCTTCTCGCGCACTTCACGGCCTTTCTGGTGACCGATCACCATCACCGGCTGGTCGTCCAGGCGAGCGATACCGCCCACGATGGCCGCGTCGTCGGAGAAGTGGCGGTCGCCGTGCAACTCGTCGAACTCGGTGAAGATGTGCTGAATATAGTCCAGCGTGTACGGACGGCGCGGGTGGCGAGCCAGGCGCGCGATCTGCCAACTGGTCAGCTTGCCGAAGATGTCTTCGGTGAGCGAGCTGCTCTTGTCTTGCAGGCGAGCGATCTCATCGCCGATATTCAGCGAATTGTCATTGCCGACCAGGCGCAGCTCTTCGATCTTGGCTTGCAGGTCAGCGATCGGCTGTTCGAAATCAAGAAAATTCGGGTTCATAAGCGTCCGTCTTGGGTCGACGGCCAGGGAGTGCCTGGCCAGCCGGTTGTCTGTTCGCGCCCTACCTTAAGGGAGAGGCGCGTCCAGGTCGAGATTAAATGTTTCGTCGAGAACAGGCGAATTGCGGTGCCTGGCCGTCAACGGTATTGGAGGAAGACGTTGTCACGGCCGAACTGGTCACGCAATGCTTGAATCAAGCCATCAGCCGGATCGATTCGCCAGGTCTCCCCAAACTGCAACATGGCCTTGGCGTCACTGCCGGTGTACTCCATGGTCACCGGGCACGCGCCACGGTGGCGTTTGAGCAACTCACCCAACCAGCGTAGCTGATCGCCCTTGAGCGCCTCGGTTTTCACCTTCAAGCGCAGGCTTTCGGCCAGATTGGTGCGCGCGTCTTCCATGCTCATCACCCGCTTGATCCGCAGGCGCAGGCCGCCGGAGAAGTCATCGTTGCTGACCTCCCCTTCCACTACCACCATGGCGTCGGTCTGCAACAGCGACTGCGCGGAGTGGAACGCGTCGGCGAACAGCGAGGCTTCGATGCGCCCCGAACGGTCGTCGAGGGTGATGAACCCCATCTTGTCGCCCTTTTTATTCTTCATCACCCGCAGGGCGATGATCATGCCGGCGACGGTCTGGGTATCCCGCGCAGGTTTCAGGTCGATGATTCGCTGACGGGCGAAACGGCGGATTTCACCTTCGTATTCGTCAATCGGGTGGCCGGTGAGGTACAGGCCCAGGGTGTCTTTCTCACCCTTGAGGCGCTCCTTGAGCGTCAGCTCCTTGGCCTTGCGATGGTTGCCATATACATCGGCATCCTCTTCGACGAACAAACCGCCAAACAGATCGGCGTGGCCGCTGTCGTGGGTACGGGCGGTTTGTTCGGCGGCCTTGATCGCTTCTTCCATGGCGGTGAGCAATACCGCACGGTTCCGGTCGATATTCGCCTGGTAAGCCTTGGGCTCGTCGTGAAAATACGGGCCGAGACGGTCGAGCGCACCGCTACGGATCAGACCATCGAGGGTCCGTTTGTTGATGCGCTTGAGGTCAACCCGCGCGCAGAAGTCGAACAGATCCTTGAAGGGTCCGTCCTGGCGCGCTTCGGTGATGGCTTCCACCGGGCCTTCACCCACCCCCTTGATCGCGCCCAACCCATAAATAATGCGGCCTTCGTCGTTTACCGTGAACTTGAACTCCGAGGCGTTCACGTCCGGTGCGTCGAGACGCAGCTTCATGGTGCGCACTTCCTCGATCAAGGTCACGACCTTGTCGGTGTTGTGCATATCCGCCGAGAGTACCGCCGCCATGAACGGCGCCGGGTAGTGCGCTTTCAGCCAGGCGGTCTGGTACGACACCAGGCCGTACGCGGCGGAGTGGGATTTGTTGAAGCCATAACCGGCGAATTTTTCCACCAGGTCGAAAATGTTACCGGCCAGGTCCGCGTCGATATTGTTGGTCGCGCAACCCTCGATGAAACCGCCGCGCTGCTTGGCCATCTCTTCGGGTTTTTTCTTACCCATGGCTCGACGCAGCATGTCCGCGCCGCCGAGGGTATAGCCGGCCATCACCTGGGCGATCTGCATCACCTGTTCCTGATACAGGATGATGCCGTAGGTCGGCGCCAGTACTGGCTTGAGGCCTTCGTACTGGTAGTCGGAGTGCGGATACGCCAGCTCCGCGCGACCGTGCTTACGGTTGATGAAGTCGTCCACCATGCCGGACTGCAGCGGACCCGGACGGAACAGGGCCACCAGTGCGATCAAGTCTTCCAGGCAGTCGGGCTTGAGCTTTTTGATCAGCTCTTTCATGCCCCGCGACTCAAGCTGGAACACCGCCGTGGTTTCGGCTTTTTGCAGCAAGGTGTAAGTCGGTTTGTCGTCCAGCGGGATAAACGCGATATCCAGCGGCTCTTCATTGACCTTGGCGCGGTCGCGGTTGATGGTCTTGAGCGCCCAGTCGATGATCGTCAGGGTTCGCAGGCCAAGGAAGTCGAACTTCACCAGGCCGGCCGCCTCCACGTCGTCCTTGTCGAACTGGGTGACCAGGCCGCCGCCTTCCTCATCGCAATAAATCGGCGAAAAGTCGGTGAGTTTTGTAGGCGCGATCACCACACCGCCGGCGTGTTTACCGACGTTACGCACCACGCCTTCAAGCTTGCGGGCCATGTCCCAGATTTCGGCGGCCTCTTCATCGATCTTGATGAAGTCGCGCAGGATCTCTTCCTGCTCGTAGGCTTTTTCCAGGGTCATGCCGACTTCGAACGGGATCATCTTCGACAGACGATCCGCCAGGCCGTAGGACTTGCCCTGAACGCGCGCCACGTCGCGAATTACAGCCTTCGCCGCCATGGAACCGAAGGTGATGATCTGGCTTACCGCGTTGCGGCCGTATTTCTCGGCCACGTATTCGATCACGCGGTCACGGCCGTCCATGCAGAAGTCGACGTCGAAGTCGGGCATGGAAACCCGTTCCGGGTTCAGGAACCGCTCGAACAGCAGGTCATATTCCAGCGGATCCAGGTCGGTAATCTTCTGCACGTAGGCCACCAGCGAGCCGGCACCCGACCCCCGGCCCGGCCCTACCGGTACGCCGTTGTTTTTGGCCCACTGGATAAAGTCCATTACGATCAGGAAGTAACCGGGGAAGCCCATCTGGATGATGATATCCAGCTCGAAATTCAGCCGATCGACATAAACCTGGCGCTTGGCCTCGTAATCTTCGGTGGTGTCCTTGGGCAGCAGGACGGAAAGACGCTCCTCCAGACCATCAAACGACACCTTGCGGAAGTACTCATCGATGGTCATGCCATCGGGAATCGGGAAGTTGGGCAAAAAGTGTTTGCCCAGCTTCACTTCGATATTGCAGCGTTTGGCGATTTCGACGGAGTTTTCCAGGGCCTCGGGCAGGTCGCTGAACAGCTCGGCCATCTCCTCCGCGCTCTTGAGGTACTGCTCTTCGCTGTAGTTCTTGGAGCGGCGCGGGTCATCCAGGGCCCGGCCTTCACCGATGCACACGCGGGTTTCGTGGGCCTCGAAATCTTCCTTCTTGATAAAGCGCACGTCGTTGGTGGCGACCAGTGGCGCCCCCAGCTTGTCGGCCAGGGCCACGGCGGCGTGCAGGTGCTCTTCATCGTTGGGGCGATTGGTGCGCTGGACTTCCAGGTAAAAGCGATCGGGGAAGACCTGCATCCACTCCTTGGCCAGTACTTCAGCTTCCTGGGGGTTGCCACCCAGCAGCGCGATACCGATCTCGCCCTCTTTGGCGGCCGACAGCATGATCAGGCCTTCGCTGGCCTCGGCAACCCATTCGCGCTCGATGATGATCGAACCATTGCGCTGGCCATCGATGAAACCGCGGGAAATCAGTTCGGTAAGGTTGCGATAACCCACGCCGTTCATCGCCAACAGGCTGATACGGCTCAGGGGGTTATCCGGGTCTTTGTTGGACAGCCACAGGTCAGCGCCGCAGATCGGCTTGATACCGGCGCCCATGGCGTTCTTGTAGAACTTGACCAGGGAACACATGTTGTTCTGATCGGTCACCGCGACCGCAGGCATGTTCATACCCACCAGGGTTTTGACCAGCGGTTTGATCCGTACCAGGCCGTCGACCAGGGAGTATTCAGTGTGCAGGCGTAGGTGAACGAATGAAGCCGGCATAGTGATCTCTTATACGTGGAAAACAACAAGGCCCGGATTGTACCGGGCCTTGAGCAAAACATCAGCCTTGCGACTACACCTCGTTGAGGCTCTCGCGCAACTCGTAGGCCTGGCGAACCGGGGCGAACGAGCGGCGGTGAATCGGCGTCGGACCCAGGCGAGCCAGGGCTTCCAGATGAACGGGCGTCGGATAGCCTTTATGGCCGCCAATGCCGTAGCCTGGATAGATCAGTTCGAACGCGGCCATTTCACGATCACGGCTGACTTTGGCCAGGATCGAGGCGGCCGCGATAGCAGGCACCTTGCTATCCCCCTTCACCACCGCCTCAGAAGGCATGGCCAGCTTGGGGCAACGGTTACCATCGATCATCGCCATTTTTGGCGTGATATGCAGGCCTTCAACCGCACGCTGCATCGCGAGCATGGTGGCGTGGAGAATGTTCAGTTCGTCGATTTCTTCGACTTCAGCCCGGGCGATATGCCAGCTCAGGGCTTTCTCAATGATCTCGTCGTAAAGCTTTTCACGGCGCGCTTCGGTGAGTTTCTTCGAGTCGTTGAGGCCGAGGATCGGGCGGTTCGGATCGAGGATCACCGCCGCCGTGACCACCGCACCGCACAAAGGCCCACGCCCGACTTCGTCAACGCCGGCCACCAGCTCATGGGCTTGTGCGACCAGGCTGAAATCCAGGCCCATTTGCATCGTCATAGGCTTTCCTGTTTATGGCCGATCAGGGTCAGCACGGCGTCGGCCGCCTGGTTTGAGGCATCACGGCGCAGTATGCGGTGAATGTCGTCGAAACCACGGGTCTGTTCTTCGCCACCGTCGATCAAGGGTAATAGCGTTTGTGCGAGCGCCTCGGGCGTTGCATCGTCCTGCAACAACTCCGGCACCAACAGGCGCTGGGCCAGCAGATTGGGCAGGGAGATGTAAGGACTTTTGACCATGCGCTTGAGAATCCAGAACGTCAGCGGCGCCAGGCGGTAGGCCACTACCATTGGGCGCTTGTACAGCAAGGCCTCCAGGGTAGCGGTGCCCGAAGCGATCAGCACCGCATCACAGGCCGCCAGGGCCAGGTGTGACTGGCCGTCGAGCAAGGTCAACGGCAGGTTGCGGCCTTCCAGCAGTGTTTCGATCTGCGCACGCCGTTGCGGGCTAGCGCAAGGCAGCACGAAACGTACACCCGGCTTCAAGGCCAGCAGGCGTTCGGCAGCGTCAAAAAACACCGAGGCCAGACGGCCGACTTCGCCACCACGGCTGCCAGGCATCAGCGCGACCAGCGGGCCATCGGGCAAGCCCAACTCGGCACGCGCAGCGGCGCGATCAGCCTGCAGCGGAATCGCGTCGGCCAGGGTATGCCCGACAAACCGCACCGGCACGCCCTTCTCTTCATAGAACCGGGCCTCAAACGGCAGCAGAGTCAGCATCAGATCACAACCTTCGCGGATCTTCAGCACGCGTTTCTGCCGCCACGCCCACACAGACGGGCTGACGTAGTGCACGGTCTTGATCCCGGCCTGACGTAACTTGAGTTCGATATTGAGGGTGAAGTCCGGCGCGTCGATGCCGATGAACACGTCGGGTTTTTCTTCGATCAGCGTCTGGATCAGCAGCTTGCGACGGGCCAGCAGCTCGCGCAGGCGACCCAGCACCTCGACCAGCCCCATGACCGACAAACGTTCCATGGGAAAGTAGGACGTAAGCCCTTCAGCCTGCATCAGCGGCCCGCCGACGCCAATGAACTCCACCGCCGGATGCTGGGCCTTGAGGGCCCGCATGAGACCTGCGCCCAGAATGTCGCCGGAAGCTTCCCCGGCCACCAGTGCGATACGCAGATTGGCCATGATTAGCGGGTGATGCCGCGAGTCGACGCCTGGATTGAGTCACGGAACACCGCGACTTCCGGGAACAGCGCTGCCGGCTCGGCCAGTTGGGTCAATGCCTGCTCAACGGTGAGCCCTTGGCGGTAAACCACCTTGTAGGCACGTCGCAGGGCATGGATGGCGTCTTCGCTGAACCCGCGACGGCGCATGCCTTCGAAGTTCATGCTGCGCGCTTCCGCCGGGTTACCGAATACCGTGACGAATGCCGGAACATCTTTGCCAATGGCCGTGCCCATGCCGGAAAAGCTATGGGCGCCGATATGGCAGTACTGATGCACCAGGGTGAACCCGGACAGGATCGCCCAATCGTCAACGTGCACATGCCCGGCCAACGCGGTGTTGTTGACCAGGATGCAGTGGTTGCCGATGACGCTGTCGTGACCGATGTGCGCGTAAGCCATGACCAGGTTGTGATCACCCAGGGTGGTTTCGGCCCGATCCTGAACGGTGCCACGGTGAATGGTCACGCCTTCACGGATGATGTTGTGATCACCGATGACCAGGCGAGTCTCTTCGCCCTTGTACTTCATGTCCGGGGTGTCTTCGCCTACCGAGGAGAACTGGTAGATGCGATTGTGTTTGCCAATGCGGGTCGGACCTTTGAGGATCACGTGCGGCCCGATGACAGTCCCCTCGCCGATTTCCACACCTGCGCCGATGATCGACCAGGGGCCGACCTCAACGTCGGCGGCCAGAACGGCCGACGGATCGATGATTGCGCGAGGGTCAATCAAACTCATAGTTTGCGTTCCGCACAGATGATCTCAGCGGAGCACACCGGCTTGCCGTCCACCGAGGCCTGGCATTCGAACTTCCAGATCTGGCGCTTGCAGCTGATGAACTTGGCTTCCAGGATCAACTGGTCGCCAGGGGTCACCGGATTGCGGAAACGCAACTTGTCGGAGCCCACGAAATAGTAAAGCGTGCCGTCGGCAGGCTTGAGGTCGAGCATTTTGAAACCAAGGATACCGGCAGCCTGGGCCATCGCTTCGATGATCAACACACCCGGCATGATGGGATGCGCGGGAAAGTGACCGTTGAAGAACGGTTCGTTGATGCTGACATTCTTGTAGGCACGAATGCGCTTTTCCTCGACGTTGAGGTCCACTACGCGATCCACCAGCAGGAACGGGTAACGGTGAGGCAGGTATTCGCGAATCTCGTTGATGTCCATCATTTCGGGGGGAAGCCTGTAATAAAGATTGGGGGCGGGCGAACTAAAAGCACGCCCCGCTAGCAAATCAAGGAGGCAGTCTAGCGGCTGTGCACACTTGATATGGAAATGGTATCAGCCTTCTGATGAAGCATTACCGCCAGGGGTCACGTCCCCAACACGCTTTTCCAGCTGTTTGAGACGTCGAGCCATGTCGTCAAGCTGCCTCAACCGAGCTGCACTCTTGCGCCATTCAGCCGCGGGCTGCATGGCGGTACCGGAAGAGTAGGCCCCAGGCTCGGTAATCGAGTGAGTGACCATGGTCATGCCGGTGATGAAGACGTTGTCGCAAATATCGATATGCCCGACCAACCCGACGCCACCGGCGAGCATGCAATGCTTGCCGATCTTGGTACTGCCGGAGATACCCACGCAGGCCGCCATGGCGGTGTGATCGCCAATCTGCACGTTGTGGGCGATCTGGATCTGGTTGTCGAGCTTCACGCCGTTGCCGATCACGGTATCGGCCAGGGCCCCGCGATCGACAGCGGTGTTCACGCCAATCTCCACGTCGTCGCCGATCAATACGCCACCGACCTGGGCGATCTTGTTCCAGATACCCTTGGCGTTGGCAAAGCCGAAGCCTTCACCGCCAATTACGGCACCCGACTGAATGACCACGCGCTCACCGATACGCACATCGTGGTACAGGGTCACGCGGGGAGCCAGCCAACCGCCGGCGCCGATTTCGCAGCGCGCACCGATAAAGCAATGGGCACCGACCGTGACACCGGCCGCGATGCGTGCACCGCTCTCAATCACCGCAAAGGCACCGATGCTGGCCGCAGGATCAACCTGGGCATCGTCGGCAACCACCGCAGACGGATGAATACCGGCGGCAGCCTTGGGTTTGGGATCGAACAGATGCGAAACCCGCGCATACGCGAGGTACGGATCGGGCACCACCAGTGCATCCCCGGCAAACCCTTCGGCGTCAGCGTCTTTCAGCAACACGGCTGCAGCTTGGCTGTCGACCAGGTATTTACGGTATTGGGGGTTTGCGAGGAAGCTCAACTGAGCTGGGCCAGCCTCCTGCAAGGTGGCTAGCCCAGTGATTTCCTTCTCCGGGGAGCCACGCAAGGTGGCCCCCAGGAACTCGGCCAACTCGCCGAGCTTGATAGTCGCGGTCATGGCTTACTTCAGCTGGTTCATGCGCTCGATCACCTGACGGGTGATGTCGTATTGAGGCTTGACGTCGATCACAGCGCCACGCTCGAACACCAGGTCAAAGGCACCTTTCTTGATGACTTCTTCCACAGCGCTATCGAGCTTCGGCTTCAGTTGTTTCAGCATTTCACGGTCAGCAACAGCCTTGGCTTCGTTCAGTTCCTTGGATTGGAACTGGTAGTCACGGGCCTTTTGCTTGAACTCAAGCTCCAGACGCTCGCGTTCGCCTTGCTGCATCTTGTCGCCACCGGCCACCAGACGATCCTGGATGCCCTTGGCGCTGCTTTCCAGGGTCTTGAGCTTCGTCAGTTGCGGGCCGAATTTCTTCTCGGCATCCACGGCGTATTTCTTGGCCGCATCGGATTCCAAGAGGGCCATCTGATAGTTCAGGACGGCGATTTTCATTTCGGCGAAGGCCGGGGTCGCTACCAACACAGTTGCCAGCAGCACCAATTGAGTCAACTTACGCACGATGTACTCCTACAGAATCCGTTGTCGTTATCTTGGGTCAGACGCTTAGAACGTCTGGCCGAGGGAGAATTGGAAAATCTGGGTTTCAGCGTTATCCGGTTTCTTGATCGGCATGGCCAGAGCAAAGCTCAATGGGCCAAGCGCAGTCACCCAGGTCACACCCACACCCACGGAGCTTGCCAGGTTGCTCAGGCTCACATCGTTGCACTGGGTGTTGGACTTCACACCACTCGGGTTTTTGATCTGCTCGCACTTGGAATCGAACACGTTACCCACATCCCAGAAGACCGAAGTCCGTAGGGAACGCTGATCCTTCACGAACGGCAGCGGGAACAGGATTTCCGCACCGCCCTGGATCAAGACGTTACCACCGAATGGCAGCGGGTCATTGTCCGAGTCAGCCACAGTGCCCTGGTTACCGGTTACGCCAACACCACGACTTGGAGTACCACGTGGGCCCAAGGTGCTGTCTTTGAAACCACGTACGGAGTTGAAGCCACCCGCATAGTAGTTCTCGTAGAACGGTAGACCATTGGTGGAGCCATAACCATCGCCATAACCCAGCTCAGTGTGCAGGCGCATGGTGTAGTTGTCGCTCAACGGCGTGAACAACTGGCCACGGTAGTCGAGCTTGAAGAACGACAGGTCGCTGCCCGGCGTGGTGGTTTCCAGGGTCAGGCTCTGGGAATGGCCACGGGTCGCCAGTACGCCCTTGTTCAGGGTCGACTCGGACCAGCCGGCAGACGCCTTGAAGTTCAGGAACTTGTCACCTTCACGACGGGTGAAGTCAAAGATTTCGTCCACGGTGTACACACCGGTCTTGATCTCATCCTGCTGTGCAGTGAGGCCGAAGGTCAGGCGCGACGTTTCGCTGATCGGGTAACCCACGTTGACACCGGCACCGAGGCTGTCGATCGCATAGCTTGCAACGTCAACGTCGAGGTCTTTGTAGTCGGTGGTGCGGTAGAAGGCGTTGTAGCCCAGGCTCACACCATCAGCAGTCCAGTAGGGGTCGGTATAGCCGAAGTTGTATCGGCTCTGGTATTCGCTTCGGGTCAGGCCGATGGAGACGCGGTTACCGGTACCCAGGAAGTTGTTCTGGGTGATCGAACCACCGAGGATCAGACCGGCGCTCTGTGCGAAGCCGACGCTGGCGGTGATCGAACCCGATGCCTGCTCTTCCACGGCGTAGTTCACGTCAACCTGGTCATCCACACCCGGTACGGCCGGGGTTTCGACGTTGACTTCCTTGAAGAAGCCCAGGCGCTCAAGACGGGTCTTGGACTGGTCGATCAAGTAAGTCGACGCCCAGCCGCCCTCCATCTGACGCATTTCACGACGCAACACTTCGTCCGCAGACTTGGTGTTGCCGCGGAAGTTGATACGGTTCACATAAGCACGCTTGCCGGGGTCGACCACGAAAGTGATGTCCACGGTGTGGTCATCATCATGAGGCGTCGGCACGCCATTGACGTTGGCGAAGGTGTAGCCTTCGTTGCCCAGGCGGCGGGTAATCAGTTCAGAGGTGGTCGTCATCAGCTTGCGCGAGAACACCTGGTCCTTCTGCACCAGCAGCAGCGCCTTGACCTGGTCTTCAGGTACTTTAAGGTCACCGCTCAGTTTTACGTCACGAACCTTGTACTTCTCGCCTTCGTTGACGTTGACCGTGATGTAGACGTGCTTCTTGTCCGGGGTGATGGACACCTGGGTCGAAGCGATATCCATGTTGATATAGCCACGGTCCAGGTAGTAGGAACGCAGGCGCTCCAGGTCACCGGACAGCTTTTCACGGGCGTACTTGTCATCGTTCTTGAAGAACGACAACCAGTTGGTGGTCTTGAGCTCGAACAGGTCGATCAGGTCTTCATCAGCGAACTTGGTGTTACCCACCACGTTGATGTGCTGAATCGCCGCCACGGTGCCTTCGTTGATGTTGACCTTGAGGCCGACACGGTTACGCGGTTGCGGGACCACTTCCGTTTCCACGGTTGCGGAGTAGCGACCCTGGGCAACGTACTGGCGTTGCAGTTCGTTACGCACACCTTCGAGGGTGGCGCGCTGGAAGATCTCGCCTTCGGCCAGGCCAGACTGTTTCAGGCCTTTCATCAGGTCTTCAGTAGAGATCGCCTTGTTACCTTCGATCTCGATACTGGCGACGGAAGGTCGCTCGACCACGGTGATGACCAGGACGTTGCCTTCGCGACCCAGTTGGATGTCTTGAAAGAAACCGGTTTTGAACAGCGCACGAGTGGATTCCACCAGGCGACGGTCATCAGCCTGTTCACCGACGTTCAACGGTAATGCACCAAAGACGCTACCCGCGGAAACCCGCTGGAGGCCATTGACGCGAATATCGGAGATGGTGAAGGACTCGGCGTGAACTTCGGCGATCATCAATACGGTGAGAACCGCAGTTAGCAGCAGACGTTTCATGAAGTCCTTTCTTATTCCAACTGGCAATAAACAAACTGCCGCAAAATGCGGCAGATTCGCAATTCAGCGAAGCGTTACAGTCGACCCAGATCGTTGACCAAGGCTAATAACATCACCCCGACCACCAAACTGATACCGATCTGTATCCCCCAACCCTGCACCCGATCCGACAAGGGGCGACCACGCACCCACTCGACCAGATAAAACAACAGATGCCCCCCATCCAGTACAGGAATGGGCAACAAATTCAGAACACCCAGGCTAATACTCAGATAAGCCAAGAAATTCAGGAAATCCGCGACACCCGACTGGGCAGAAGCGCCCGCCACTTTAGCAATGGTTATCGGTCCACTCAAGTTTTTTACCGAGAGCTCGCCGAACAACATTTTCTTGAGGGATTCGAGGGTCAGCACACTCATGGTCCAAGTGCGTTTTGCACCTTCGCCAATTGCAGCCAACGGCCCGTAACTCACCTCACGCACCATCGATGGCGGCCAATCGACACCTTTGACCCCGGCACCCAGGTAACCCCCGGCCGCCTTGGCCTCCCCACGAACCGACAAGGTCACGGGGACGTCGATTTGAGCACCGTCGCGCTCAACTTTCAGCATAATTTTAGTATCAGGACGTACACGGACCAGGTCGACCACCTGCTGCCAGTCGCCCAGCGGCTGACCATCGAGGGCCAACAGGCGATCACCGGTTTTCAGGCCGGCAGCCTGGGCCGGACCTTTCGGGTCCAGCTCCGCGAGGACCGGCGGCAAGGCCGGACGCCATGGACGTATGCCCAGAGACTTGATCGGATCAGGCTCATCAGCGCCCTTGAGCCAATGGTCGAGGGCCAGCTCACGCGGGGTTTCGCGGGTGGAATCCTGCTCGCGCACCACCACCTTGACGATGCCGCTTTCACCCAGGCGACGCACCAACTGCAAATTGACCGCACCCCAGCCCGTGGTGGGTTCGCCATCAATAGATACAATTTCCTGCCCGGCAACCAACCCTGCCTTGGCGGCAATACTGTCCGACTCGACCGCACCGATGACCGGACGCACCTGCTGGCTGCCCAGCATGGCCAAGACCCAGAAAAACACCATCGCCAACAGAAAGTTGGCGATCGGGCCGGCGGCGACGATGGCAATGCGCTGACGAACGGTCTTGCGATTGAACGATTGGTCTAACTGATCTGCCGGCACTTCGCCTTCGCGCTCGTCGAGCATCTTGACGTAGCCGCCCAAAGGAATGGCCGCAATCACGAACTCGGTGCCGTGACGGTCGTGCCAGCGCACCAGCGGCATGCCGAAACCGACGGAAAAGCGCAGTACCTTGACGCCGCAACGACGCGCCACCCAGAAGTGGCCGAATTCGTGGAAGGTAACCAGAACACCCAGAGCAACCAGGGTGCCGACAATCATGTAAAGCGCACTCATCTAATTTCTCCGCATTCCAATCCAGTGCCTGAAGGCTCAAACCTGCCCACAGACTAACGCGCGTTGCGGTTCAACCATTGTTCTGCCAAGGCTCGGGCCTTGGTGTCAGCCTCGAATACCGCCGCCAGTTCATTGACCGCCACAACAGGCTCAAGCGCCAGGACGTCTTCGATGATACTCGCGATCTGCGGAAAGCGGATGCGCCGTTCGAGAAACGCTGCCACAGCCACTTCATTGGCCGCGTTCAACATCGCCGGTGCGCTGTTACCCGCTTCAGCCGCTTGCCGCGCCAGGCGCAGGCAAGGAAAGCGCTGTTCATCCGGGGCCTCAAAGTCCAGCCGGGCCACCGCAAACAGATCCAATGGCGCTACGCCCGAGTCGATCCGCTCCGGCCAGGCCAGGGCATTGGCAATCGGCGTGCGCATATCGGGGTTACCCAACTGCGCCAGGACCGACCCGTCCACGTAGTCGACCAGGGAATGAATCACACTTTGCGGGTGAATCACCACCTCGACCTGATCCGGGCGCGCATCGAACAACCAGCACGCCTCGATCAGCTCCAGCCCCTTGTTCATCATGCTTGCCGAATCCACGGAGATTTTACGCCCCATGGACCAGTTCGGATGAGCGCACGCCTGGTCGGGCGATACATGCTCCAGCTCGGCCAGTGGAGTCTGCCGGAATGGGCCACCGGAGGCGGTCAGCAGGATCCGACGCACCCCCACCTGGCTCAGGCCACGCGCAAAATCGCCGGGCATGCATTGGAAAATTGCATTGTGCTCGCTGTCCAGTGGCAACAACACCGCACCGCTCTTGCGCACCGCCTGCATGAAGAGCGCACCGGACATGACCAGTGCTTCTTTATTGGCCAACAGGATCTTCTTGCCAGCATCCACGGCAGCCAAGGTTGGGCGCAGGCCCGCAGCGCCGACAATAGCGGCGACCACGGTATCCACCTCGGCGTCGGCCGAGACCTGGCACAACCCCTGCTCCCCTACCAGCACTTGAGTGGCAAGCCCGGCAGCCCGCAGATCATCCTGCAGGCCACGGGCCGCTGCGCCCTCAGGCACCACGGCGAAGCGCGGCGCGTGACGCACACACAAGGCCAGCAACTCACTCAGACGGGTAAACCCGGTCAGGGCAAAGACTTGATAGCGATCAGGGTGACGAGCAATCACGTCCAGGGTGCTCAACCCCACCGAGCCGGTTGCACCCAGCACGGTGACTTGCTGCAGGCGGCTCACGAAGCAGTCATCCACAACAGTACGGCGAAGATCGGAATGGCAGCGGTCAGGCTGTCGATACGGTCCAGCACGCCGCCGTGACCCGGCAGCAGGTTGCTGCTGTCCTTGATCCCGGCCTGACGCTTGAACATGCTCTCGGTGAGGTCACCCACCACCGAAATAAATACCACAATGGCAGTGGCCAGCAGCGCCAGGAAGATGTCCTTCACCGACCAGCCACGCACCACACCGACCACCAGCGCGATCACCAGCGTCAACGCCAACCCGCCATAGACGCCTTCCCAGCTCTTGCCCGGACTGACCGCCGGCGCCAGCTTGCGCTTGCCGAAGGCCCGGCCGGAGAAGTAGGCACCGATATCAGCACCCCATACCAGCACCATGACCGCCAGGATCAACCAGTTACCCATTGGATAACGCTTGATCTCCACCAACCCTTGCCACGCCGGCAACAAGATCAGCAAACCAATCACCAGCTTGCAGGCCACACTGGACCACTTCCCACTGGTGCCTGGATAGGTCAACACCAGGAATGTCGCCAGCGCCCACCACAGCACCGCCGCCCCCAACACCCACGGCGCAATGTCCGGCAGGATGTACAGGAGGAATGCCAAGGCAGCCACCACAGCGGCATACACAACGCGCGGCAATTGCGTGTTGAAACCCGCCAGGCGCGCCCACTCCCAGGCCCCCAGGGTGACCACCAGGCCGATAAACAGCGCAAAGGCAGAACCGTCGAGCAGAAAAAACCCACACAAGGCGATCGGCAACAGGATCAGTGCTGTGATGATTCGTTGTTTAAGCATTTAAACCCGGGCTCCAGCTTCGATCTGCTCGCTCGTTTTACCAAAGCGACGCTGACGGGAAGCGAAATCGGCCAGTGCTTTACGCATGGCATCGTGTTTGAAGTCCGGCCAGAACAGGTCGGAGAAGTACAATTCGGTATAGGCTAGCTGCCACAACAGGAAATTGCTGATGCGGTGCTCACCCCCGGTACGGATGCACAAGTCAGGCAGCGGCAGGTCGCCAGTCACCAGGCAGGTTTGCAACAGTTCGGGCGTAATGTCGTCCGGCCGTAGATGACCGGCCTGCACTTCGCGCGCCAGACGCTGTGCAGCCTGGGCGATATCCCACTGGCCACCGTAGTTGGCGGCGATCTGCAGCACGAATCGGTTGGCACCCGCTGTAATCGCCTCGGCTTCGCGCATGGCGGTTTGCAGTTCGGGGTGGAAGCGGGAGCGATCGCCGATGATGCGCAGGCTGATGTTATTGTCGTTGAGCCGCTTGGCTTCACGACGCAAGGCCTTGAAGAACAGGTCCATCAAGGCACTGACTTCTTCGGCGGGCCGCTGCCAGTTCTCACTGGAGAAGGCGAACAAGGTCAACACTTCGACCTTGGCCTCGGCGCATACCTCGATCACAGCCCGAACCGCATCGACACCCGCTTTATGCCCGGCAACACCCGGCATAAAGCGTTTCTTCGCCCAGCGATTATTCCCATCCATGATGATCGCGACGTGGCGCGGCACCACAGAGGGCACAGTCTGCTTGGTCTTTTCCATGAAGGCGTCCTGACCCCTTATACGGCCATCAGGTCCTTTTCTTTTTCTTCCGTGGCCTTGGTGATCTGGGCCTCGGCATCTTTGGTCAGCTTGTCGATATCAGCGACGGCACGACGCTCTTCGTCTTCGCTGATTTCCTTGTCCTTGACCAGCTTCTTCAGGTCACCCAGGGCATCGCGACGGATGTTGCGCACGGCAACACGCGCGTCCTCGGCTGCGCTGCGCGCCTGCTTGGTGAAGCCCTTACGGGTTTCTTCGGTCAGGGCCGGCATGGAGATCAGTAGCAGCTCACCCAGGTTGGTCGGGTTGAGGTTCAAACCGGCGCTCTGGATGGCCTTGTCGACAGCACCCAGCATGTTGCGCTCGAACGCTACGACTTGCAGGGTGCGCGAGTCTTTAACGGTAATGTTGGCAACGCTGCTGATAGGGGTATCGGAACCGTAGTAAGGCACCATCACGCTGCCCAGGATGCTTGGGTGCGCCTTGCCGGTACGGATCTGGCCGAATGCATGGCTCAGGGATTCCAGGGATTTGTGCATACGCGCCTGGGCGTCTTTCTTGATTTCGTTGATCATTGTTGGCCTTCCTCGATCAGAGTCCCTTCTGCGCCGCCGTGTACGATGTTCAGCAGGGCGCCGGGCTTGTTCATGTTAAATACGCGCAGCGGCATCTTGTGGTCGCGGCACAGGCAAATAGCCGTCAGGTCCATCACGCCCAGCTTGCGATCCAGTACTTCATCGTAGGTCAGATGATCGAACTTCTCGGCATGCGGATCTTTGAATGGGTCTGCGGTGTACACGCCATCGACCTTGGTCGCCTTGAGCACCACGTCAGCATCGATCTCAATGGCGCGCAGGCACGCTGCCGAGTCGGTGGTGAAGAACGGGTTACCCGTGCCAGCGGCGAAGATCACCACTTCCTTGGCGTTCAGGTGGCGCATGGCTTTGCGGCGGTCATAGTGATCGGTCACGCCGACCATGGAAATAGCCGACATCACGATAGCCGAGATATTGGCGCGTTCCAGGGCGTCGCGCATGGCCAGGGCGTTCATCACAGTGGCCAGCATGCCCATGTGGTCGCCAGTGACCCGATCCATGCCAGCAGCGCTCAGTGCCGCACCACGGAACAGGTTGCCGCCGCCGATCACCAGGCCGACCTGTACGCCGATACCGACCAGTTGGCCGACTTCCAGCGCCATGCGGTCGAGGACTTTGGGATCGATCCCGAACTCTTCCGAGCCCATCAGGGCCTCGCCGCTAAGCTTGAGTAGAATGCGTTTATAGCGAGCCTGATAACCACTGCCCTGCTGAGCCATTGCGAATCTCTCCTGCGGCGTATTTTTCAAAAATTCTTGGCGAGCCGTTTACGGCTTGCGTTCACTCTAGCTGGACGCTGCTACAGCGCCATCGGAACACGGCTTTGTAAGCCAGTTCCGAAGGGAAGCCAATTAAAATCGGCCTTCCCATTTGAAAAGAGGCTGCGCGCGTGAGCGGGCAGCCTCTCTTGGGCGACAGTTTAAAACTGTCTTATTGCTTGGCGGCAGCCAGCTGGGCAGCAACTTCTTCAGCAAAGTTGTCGACCGGCTTCTCGATGCCTTCGCCTACTTTGTAGTAAGTGAAGGAAACGATTTCAGCACCGGCTTTCTTGGCCAGTTCGCCAACCTTGACTTCAGGGTTCTTGACGAACGCCTGCTCAACCAGGCTCGCTTCAGCCAGGAACTTGCTGATACGGCCTTTGATCATGTTTTCAACGATGTTTTCTGGCTTGCCGGCGATCTTGTCGGCGTTCAGGCTCAGGAACACAGCTTTTTCGCGCTCGATTGCTTCCTCGGAAACTTCCGAAGGCAGCAGGAACTCAGGGTTGCTTGCAGCAACGTGCATAGCGATGTCTTTGGCCAGCTCAACGTTGCCGCCTTTCAGAACAACAGCTACACCGATCTTGTTGCCGTGCAGGTAACCGCCAACAACATCACCTTCAACGCGAGTCAGGCGACGGATATTGACGTTTTCGCCAACCTTGCCGACAAGTACCAGGCGATCAGCTTCTTGAGCTTCGATCAGAGGCTCGACAGTGGTCAGCTTCTCGTCGAATGCTTTTTTGACGCTGGAAGCAACGAATGCCTTGAAGTCGTCTTGCAGGGCAAGGAAGTCGGTCTGCGAGTTCACTTCCAGCAGAACGGCGGCTTTACCGTCTTCTACCAGGGCGATAGCGCCTTCAGCAGCGACGTTACCGGCTTTCTTGGCGGCCTTGATGGCGCCCGAGGCACGCATGTCGTCGATGGCTTTTTCGATGTCGCCGCCGGCCTTGGTCAAGGCCTTTTTGCAATCCATCATGCCTTCGCCGGTACGCTCACGCAGTTCTTTAACCAACGCTGCAGTAATCTCTGCCATTTCAAAATCCTCTTGGATAGGTTTTCAACCATTCCACCCGATCAAACGGGCGATCAATTCTTCCCGAATCTCCGTTGTAGGCTGCTGCACGTTACAGTCGCTAGGTTGCGCCATCATACGTGAGCGCCGACAAACGGTTTTCGAGGTGGCAAAAAGGGGGCCAAGCCCCCTTTTTGCTTACTGAGTCAACGCCAGGGCGTCAATTACTCAGCGGCAGCTACCGGAGCTTCTTCAACGAACTGCTCGGTACCACCAGCAACGTGGTTACGACCACGGATTACAGCGTCAGCCATCGAACCCATGTACAGCTGGATAGCGCGGATTGCGTCATCGTTGCCTGGGATGATGTAGTCAACGCCTTCCGGGCTGCTGTTGGTATCGACTACGCCGATAACAGGGATGCCCAGCTTGTTGGCTTCGGTGATCGCGATGCGCTCGTGATCAACGTCGATAACGAACAGTGCGTCAGGCAGACCGCCCATGTCCTTGATACCACCCAGGGAACGATCGAGCTTTTCCAGGTCACGGGAGCGCATCAGCGCTTCTTTCTTGGTCAGCTTGGCGAAAGTACCGTCTTCGGCTTGTACTTCAAGGTCACGCAGACGCTTGATGGAAGCACGGATGGTTTTGAAGTTGGTCAGCATGCCGCCCAACCAGCGGTGATCGACGTACGGCGAACCGCAACGTGCTGCTTCTTCAGCAACGATCTTGCCAGCGGAACGCTTGGTGCCGACGAACAGAATCTTGTTTTTGCCCTGGGCCAGGCGCTCTACGAAAGTCAGAGCTTCGTTGAACATTGGCAGGGTTTTTTCAAGGTTGATAATGTGGATCTTGTTACGCGCGCCGAAAATGTATTTACCCATTTTCGGGTTCCAGTAACGGGTCTGGTGACCGAAGTGCACACCGGCCTTCAGCATATCGCGCATGTTGACTTGGGACATGATAGTTCCTTAATAAGTCGGGTTTGGCCTCCACGTATCCCAATGACCAACCAGCGACTTCAAAGCCTCCGGCACCCAGGTCATCGTGTCGACACGTGTGTGGATTTAAGCCTTTCGGGGCATCCCCGGAAAGCGGCGCATTTTATACCACAGCATCGGCAAAAACGGAACACGCAATCACATTTGCCGCCGTCCGCGTTCGTGTAACCCCTTGAATAGAGCCAACATAGCCCTACCTTATAGAAAGAAGCGATCATCAGAGGCTCATGATTTGATGCCATCGTCTGTTAGAATCGCGTTTTCTGTGGCTTGTGCGAATTCTGCAACCTTTTGTCGCACGCCCGTAAACCGTATTGATTTCAGCGCGTCGCGCTAGAGAGAGCCTGTATGACCGTTAGTTTGAAAACCGCCGAAGACATCGCTGGCATGCGCATCGCCGGCAAACTGGCTGCCGACGTGCTGGAGATGATCGCCGAACACGTCAAGCCCGGCGTGACCACCGAAACCCTGAACCAGATCTGCCACGACTATATAGTCAACGTACAGGGCGCCATCCCTGCGCCGCTGAACTACAAGGGCTTTCCCAAGTCGATCTGCACCTCGGTCAACCACGTGGTCTGCCACGGAATTCCAGGTGACAAGCCATTGAAGGACGGCGACACGCTGAACATCGATGTCACCGTGATCAAGGACCGCTACTTCGGCGACACCAGCCGCATGTTCCACGTCGGCAACGTGCCGGTCTGGGCCGAGCGCCTGTCCCAGGTGACCCAGGAATGCATGTACAAGGCCATCGAGATCGTGAAACCCGGCTGCCGCCTGGGCGACATCGGTGAAGTGATCCAGAAGCATGCTGAAAAGAATGGTTTCTCGGTGGTGCGCGAATTCTGCGGCCACGGTATCGGCACCGTGTTCCACGAAGAGCCGCAGATCCTGCACTACGGCCGCGCCGGCACCGGCATGGAGCTGAAAGCAGGCATGACCTTTACCATCGAGCCGATGATCAACCAGGGCAAGGCCGACACCAAGGTACTGGGCGACGGCTGGACCGCCATCACCAAGGACCGCAAGCTCTCGGCCCAGTGGGAACACACCCTGCTGGTCACCGAAACCGGTTACGAAATCTTCACCCTGCGCGCCGACGATACGATCCCACGCGTCTCGGGTGCCGCTTAGGTGTAGGCAACGTTGCTTTGGTTTTCCCACGCCGTGTTGTGACTGACTGATAGATAGAAAGGAAAGCCGATCAATGCCCCAGGTGGATCCCGAACTCTTCGACCGTGGCCAGTTCCAGGCCGAACTGGCCCTGAAGGCGAGCCCTATCGCCGCGTTCAAGAAGGCCATCCGCCAGGCCCGCGAGGTGCTTGATCAGCGTTTTCGCAGTGGCCGGGATATCCGCCGACTGATCGAGGACCGCGCCTGGTTCGTCGATAACATTCTGCAAAAGGCCTGGGAACAGTTCAGTTGGAGCGAAGACGCCGACATCGCCCTGGTAGCGGTCGGCGGCTACGGGCGTGGCGAGTTGCACCCCTATTCCGACATCGACCTGTTGATCCTGCTGGACAGCGCCGACCATGAGATCTTTCGCGATTCCATCGAGCGTTTTCTGACACTGTTGTGGGACATTGGCCTGGAAGTCGGCCAAAGCGTGCGCTCGGTCGACGAGTGCGCCGAAGAGGCCCGTGCCGACCTCACCGTCATCACCAACCTCATGGAAAGCCGCACCATCGCCGGCCCCGAGCGCCTGCGCCAGCGCATGCTCGAAGTCACCAGCACCGCGCACATGTGGCCGAGCAAGGACTTCTTCCTGGCCAAGCGTGCCGAGCAGAAAGCCCGGCACCACAAGTACAACGACACCGAATACAACCTGGAACCCAACGTCAAAGGCTCGCCCGGCGGCCTGCGGGATATTCAGACGATTTTGTGGGTGGCCCGTCGCCAATACGGCACCCTTAACCTGCGCGCCCTGGCTGGCGAAGGTTTTCTGGTAGAGAGCGAAAACGCCCTGCTGGCCTCGTCCCAGGAATTCCTGTGGAAGGTGCGCTACGCCTTGCACATGCTCGCCGGGCGTTCCGAAGACCGGCTGCTGTTCGACCACCAGCGCTCCATCGCCACCCTGCTGGGCTTTGAAGGCGAGGACGCGAAGACCAGCATCGAAAGCTTCATGCAGCAGTATTACCGGGTGGTCATGAGCATTGCCCAGCTCAGCGACCTGATCATCCAGCACTTCGAAGAGGTGATCCTGGCCCCCGAAGACGAAGCGCCGCCGCAGCCGATCAACGCACGCTTCCAACTGCATGACGGCTATATCGAGGCTCGCAACGACAACGTGTTCCGCCGCACGCCGTTCGCCATGCTGGAAATCTTCGTACTGATGGCCCAGCAGCCGGAAATCAAAGGCGTGCGCGCCGACACCATTCGCCTGCTGCGGGAGAACCGTCACCTGATCGACGACGATTTCCGCAACGATATCCGCAACACCAGCCTGTTTATCGAGCTGTTCAAGTGCAAGATCGGTATCCACCGCAACCTGCGGCGCATGAACCGTTACGGCATCCTCGGGCGCTACCTCCCAGAGTTCGGCTTTATTGTCGGGCAGATGCAGCACGACCTGTTCCACATCTATACCGTGGACGCCCACACCCTGAACCTGATCAAGCACCTGCGTAAGCTGCAGTACACCCAGGTGTCAGAGAAATTCCCGCTGGCCAGCAAACTCATGGCCAAACTGCCCAAGCCCGAGCTGATCTACCTGGCCGGCCTTTACCACGATATCGGCAAGGGCCGGCATGGCGACCACTCAGAGGTGGGCGCAGTTGACGCCGAGGCTTTCTGCCAACGCCACCAGTTGCCCGTGTGGGACAGCCGCCTGATCGTCTGGCTGGTGCAGAACCACCTGGTGATGTCGACCACAGCCCAGCGCAAGGATTTGTCCGATCCCCAGGTGATCCACGACTTTGCGCAGACCGTCGGCGATGAAACCCGTCTCGACTACCTGTACGTGCTGACCGTCTCGGATATCAATGCCACCAACCCCACGCTGTGGAACTCCTGGCGCGCCAGCCTGTTGCGCCAGCTGTACACCGAGACCAAGCGCGCCCTGCGCCGAGGCCTGGAAAACCCGGTGGACCGCGAAGAGCAGATCCGCCGCACCCAGAGCGCGGCCCTGGACATATTGGTACGCGGCGGCAACGATCCGGACGACGTCGAGCAGTTGTGGTCGCAGTTGGGGGATGACTACTTCCTGCGCCACACCGCGGGCGATGTCGCCTGGCACACTGACGCAATCCTGCAACAGCCCGCCGATGGCGGCCCGCTGGTACTGATCAAGGAAACCACCCAGCGCGAATTCGAAGGCGGTACGCAGATCTTCATCTATGCGCCCGACCAGCACGACTTCTTCGCCGTGACCGTGGCAGCCATGGACCAGCTCAACCTGAACATCCATGACGCCCGTGTCATCACCTCCAGCAGCCAGTTCACCCTCGACACCTATATCGTGCTCGACACCGATGGCGACTCGATTGGTGACAATCCGGCACGGGTGAAAAAGATCCGCGAAGGCCTGACCGAGGCCCTGCGCAACCCTGACGAATACCCGACCATCATCCAGCGTCGGGTGCCGCGCCAACTCAAGCACTTTGCGTTTGCGCCCCAGGTGACCATTTCCAACGACGCCCAACGACCGGTGACGGTGTTGGAGCTCAGCGCCCCGGATCGCCCAGGCCTGCTGGCCCGCATCGGCGGGATTTTCCTGGAGTTCGACCTGTCGTTGCAGAACGCCAAGATCGCGACCCTCGGCGAGCGTGTGGAAGACGTGTTCTTCATCACCGATGCCGACAACCAGCCGTTGTCCGACCCGGAACTGTGCCTGCGCTTGCAGGAAGCCATCGTCCAGCAGCTGAGCGTTACCCAGGAACCCGGCGTCGAGCTGACCAGACTGACCATTTGAATTAATTTAACGTCCCAGTGGGCACGGTCCCTGTGGGAGCTGGCTTGCCTGCGATGGCATCGACTCGGTATGGCTGATACTCCGAGTGTACGCATCGCAGGCAAGCCAGCTCCCACAAAAAGCCGTCCTCCTCCTGATCGAGGCCCTCATGAACAACGCCCTGAACCAGCTACAGCCCTACCCGTTCGAGAAACTGCGCGCCCTGCTGGGCAGCGTCACGCCCAACCCGGACAAGCGCCCTATCGCGCTCTCCATCGGCGAACCGAAACATAAATCGCCAACCTTCGTGGCCGAAGCGCTGAGCAACAACCTCGACCAGATGGCCGTGTACCCGACCACCCTGGGCATCCCGGCCCTGCGCGAAGCCATCGGTGCCTGGTGTGAGCGTCGCTTCAACGTGCCCAAGGGCTGGCTCGACCCGGCGCGCAATATCCTGCCGGTCAATGGCACCCGTGAAGCACTGTTCGCCTTCACCCAGACCGTGGTCAACCGTGGCGACGACGCATTGGTGGTGAGCCCGAACCCGTTCTACCAGATCTACGAAGGCGCCGCGTTCCTGGCCGGGGCCAAACCGCACTACCTGCCGTGCCTGGACGCCAACGGCTTCAACCCGGACTTCGAGGCCGTGACACCGGACATCTGGAAACGCTGCCAGATTCTGTTCCTGTGCTCGCCCGGCAACCCGACCGGCGCGCTGATCCCGGTCGACACCCTGAAAAAACTCATCGCCCTGGCCGACGAATACGACTTCGTCATCGCCGCCGACGAGTGCTACAGCGAGTTGTACTTCGACGAACAAAGCCCGCCGCCGGGCCTGTTGAGTGCCTGCGTCGAACTGGGCCGCCAGGACTTCAAACGCTGCGTGGTGTTTCACAGCCTGTCTAAGCGCTCCAACCTGCCGGGCCTGCGCTCCGGTTTCGTGGCCGGCGACGCAGACATCCTCAAGGCTTTCCTGCTGTACCGCACCTACCACGGCTGTGCGATGCCAGTGCAAACGCAACTGGCCAGTATTGCTGCCTGGCAGGACGAAGCCCACGTGCTCGCCAATCGTGACCTGTACCGCGAGAAGTTCGATGCGGTGCTGGCGATTCTCAAACCGGTGCTGGACGTCGAGAGCCCGGATGGCGGCTTCTACTTGTGGCCGAATGTGAATGGCGACGACGCCGGGTTCTGCCGTGACCTGTTTGTGGAAGAACACGTGACCGTAGTGCCGGGTTCGTACCTGTCGCGGGAAGTGGACGGCTTCAACCCTGGCGCCGGCCGTGTGCGCCTGGCGCTGGTCGCGCCGTTGGCGGAGTGTGTGGAAGCGGCGGAGCGGATTCGGGATTTCATCCAGCGTCGCCGCTAAGACCTGACCGGGTTCACTTCACCTGGCCCAGATTCGCCTCACTCATATCCAGCTCCGCCAACACCTCCCTCAGCACGTCATCACCAATCTGGTGATGACGGCTCAGGCTGTACAACTCCAACCGCTGCGCCCGCAGGGCCTTGAGGCGCAGCTTTCGCTCCAGCAAGTCCATCTGCTGCGCCAGCGCCTGGGCTTCGGCGGAGTCGTTGAACACTTCTAACTGATGGCGATATTCCGACATCAGCCGTGCCTTGAGCTCAGTGGCGAGCGCGGCCTGGGCGGCGTCCTGGGTTTCGACTTCTGCGGGTTCCTCCGCTTCAAGCGCGTGAATTGCCGCGACGGCAGTTTTCTTCCAGGCTTCACGCACCTCCTTGTGGCGCTTCTCGTCCGGGCTCTTTTCAATGCCCCGCAGCAACAATGGCAAGGTGATACAGGCGGCGATCAGCGATAACAGAATCACCCCGGCGGCGATAAAGATCAGCAAGTCACGCTCCGGAAAATCCTGTCCAGGCGCCAGCAACAATGGCACCGACATCACACCCGCCAACGTCACCGCACCGCGTACCCCACCGACCGTCAACAACCAGCAGGAACGGGCCGTCGGCACCAGCGTCAATTCACTTTTCCCACGCAGCCTGCGCAGCAAGCCCGACAGCCGCCAGATGCTCTGCACCCAGATAAAGCGCAACACCACCAGCACCAGGAAGATCGCGACCACATCCAGGCAGCGATAAAACAAGGTCGGCCACAGCGTCGGCTCATGGCTGACCACCGCCTTGATGATGTCCGGCAGTTGCAGGCCCAGTAGCAGGAAAATCAAACCATTGAAAGCAAACTCCAGCAGTGACCACACGCTGCGATTGAGCAAGCGCGTACTGGTCTGGCGTGGCAGCAGGTCAAGCCAGCTTTGCATCATGCCCGCCGCCACCGCCGACAAAATGCCCGATGCCCCCAGGCGCTCGGCCAGCACATAGGCCGCAAACGGCAACAACAACATGAACACCACGTGGGTCGCCGGGTCGTCCCAGCCGCGGGCGATCATCCATGCGCGCAGGCGGCCGACCAGCCAGCTCAGGGCCACGCCTACCGCCAGGCCACCCACCGCCACCAAGACAAACGTGAGGCTGGCATCCGCCAAGGAAAACACACCTGTCAGCGCTGCCGCCAGGGCGAACTTGAAGGTCACCAGGCCCGATGCATCATTCATCAAGGCCTCGCCCTGGAGCATGTGCATCAGCGGCGTGGGCAAACGATTCTGGGAAATGGCCGACACTGCCACGGCATCCGTCGGCGACAACACGGCCGCCAGGGCGAAGGCCACCGGCAGCGGGATCGTAGGCAAGAGCCAATGGATGAAGTAACCGGCGCCGACCACCGTAAACAGCACCAGGCCCACCGCCAACGTCAGGATCGGCCCGCGCAGCCGCCACAATTCCCGCTTGGGCATGCGCCAGCCATCGGAGAACAGCAACGGCGGCAGAAACAGAAACAGGAACAACTCGGGGTCCAGCGCTACGTGCAGGCCAAGCGTAGGCCAGGCGAGCAAGGCACCGGCGGCAATCTGGACCAGAGGCAACGGCAGAGGAATGACACGCCCGACAAGACGCGAAACGCTGACCAGCATCAGCAGGATAAGAACGGTGTAGGCGGTTTGCATAAAGCGGGTTTCCCGGACAATCGACTTGCAACGACACACATCAGGCAACAACTCGCCTTTGAAGTGCCATATTACCCAGCTATGTTACCGCCCATGCTGCCGGCCGGCATTTGCACATACGTCGCACACCAGCATGACGAGGGGCACCGGCCCGCTGGTCATGGCATAATCCGTGACCTTTCGTTTCCACTTGGTCCAAAGGGGGGCAATTCCTTGACCGCTTCAAGCAAAACGTTGCACCTTTTCGGCATCAAAGCCTGCGACACCATGAAAAAGGCGCGCACCTGGCTCGATGAGCACGGCGTCAACTATGAGTTCCACGATTACAAAACGGCCGGTATCGACCGCGAACACTTGACCCAATGGTGCAACGAGCACGGTTGGCAGGTGGTTTTGAACCGTGCGGGCACCACCTTTCGCAAACTCGAAGACGAACGCAAAGCCGATCTCGATCAGTCGAAAGCCATTGAATTGATGCTCGCACAACCCTCGATGATCAAGCGCCCGGTGCTTGATCTCGGTGACAGAACCCTGATTGGCTTCAAGCCAGATAGTTATTCGGCGGCCCTCAAGTAGGCCAGCCCTTACCATTTTTGTAGAGGTAACAGCATGTCCCATTCCCTGTTCAGCCTGGGCTTCGGCGTTGGCACTCAGAACCGCCAAGGTGCTTGGCTGGAAGTGTTTTACGCACAACCGCTGCTCAACCCGTCGGCAGAAATCGTCGCCGCCGTTGCGCCGATCCTCGGCTACACCGAAGGCAACCAGGCCATCACTTTCACCATCAGCCAAGCGCTGCAACTGGCTGATGCACTGAAGAATGTCGACGCTACCCAAGCCGCGTTGCTCAATCGCCTGGCCGAAAGCCACACGCCGCTGGTCGCCACCCTGCTGGCCGAAGACGCCGCACTGACCTCCACGCCTGAGGCTTACCTCAAGCTGCACCTGCTGTCCCACCGCCTGGTCAAGCCCCATGGCCTGAGCCTGGCCGGTGTATTCCCGCAGTTGCCGAACGTAGCCTGGACCAGCCAAGGCGCGATCGACATCGCCGAACTGGCCGAACGCCAGCTGGAAGCGCGCCTGCGTGGCGAACTGCTGGAAGTGTTCTCGGTGGACAAGTTCCCGAAAATGACCGACTACGTGGTGCCGAGCGGTGTACGTATCGCTGATGCCGCGCGTATCCGCCTGGGTGCCTACGTGGGCGAAGGCACTACCGTGATGCACGAAGGCTTCGTCAACTTCAACGCCGGCACCGAAGGCCCGGGCATGATCGAAGGCCGTGTATCGGCAGGCGTGTTCGTCGGCAAGGGTTCGGACCTGGGTGGCGGTTGCTCCACCATGGGCACGCTGTCGGGCGGCGGCAATATCGTGATCAAGGTCGGTGAAGGCTGCCTGATCGGCGCCAACGCCGGTATCGGTATCCCGTTGGGCGACCGTAACACCGTGGAGTCGGGCCTTTACGTCACCGCCGGCACCAAGGTTGCGCTGCTGGACGAGCAGAACCAACTGGTCAAAGTGGTCAAGGCTCGCGAGCTGGCCGGCCAGTCGGACCTGCTGTTCCGTCGCAACTCCGAGACCGGTGCCGTGGAGTGCAAAACCCACAAATCGGCCATCGAACTGAACGAAGCGCTGCACGCTCACAACTAAGCAGCCACTCGATGCCACTAGCGGGCCCCGACCCTGGGGCTCGCTTATACGAGTCTTGAACACCATGCTAGTGCCCTCCCCCTGGCGCGCCGACTTCCCGGCCATCGCCACCCTGCAGCGGCAAGACCAGACTTACCTGGACAACGCCGCCACCACGCAAAAGCCCCAGGCCTTGTTGGATGCCATCAGCCATTACTACGCCAACGGCGCAGCCAATGTGCACCGTGCCCAGCATTTGCCAGGTGCCCATGCGACCCAGGCGTTCGAAGACAGCCGCAGCAAGGTCGCGCAGTGGTTGAATGCAGGCGACAGCGGGCAGATTGTGTTTACCCACGGCGCGACGTCTGCGCTGAACCTCTTGGCTTATGGCCTTGAGCACTTATTCAACGCGGGCGATGAAATTGTCATCAGCGCCCTGGAACACCACGCCAACCTGTTGCCCTGGCAGCAACTGGCCAAGCGACGCGCACTGACGCTGGTGGTGTTGCCACTGGGTGATGACGGCGTCATCGACCTGCACGCCGCCGCCGAGTTGATCGGCCCGCGCACGCGCCTGCTGGCAGTGAGCCAGTTGTCCAACGTGCTCGGCGCCTGGCAGCCGCTGGAAGCCCTGCTGGCATTGGCCCAGCCACACGGTGCCCTGACCGTGATCGACGGCGCCCAAGGCATCGTTCATGGCCGCCATGACGTACAGGCCCTGGGTTGCGACTTCTATGTGTTTTCCAGCCACAAGCTGTACGGCCCGGACGGCGTCGGCGTGCTGTTTGGGCGCAATGAAGCCCTGCACCACCTGCGCCACTGGCAGTTCGGCGGCGAGATGGTGCAGCAGGCCGATTACCACAGCGCCAGCTTCCGCCCCGCGCCGCTGGGTTTTGAGGCCGGCACACCGCCGATTGCCAGCGTGATTGGCCTGGGCGCCAGCCTGGATTACCTGAGTTCGCTGGATCAGCAGGCAGTGATCGCCCATGAGGCGGCGTTGCATGACTACCTGTTGCGCGGGCTGAAAGCCCGCAATGGCGTACACGTGCTGGGTTCGCCCCAAGTGGCGTTGGTCAGTTTTGTCGTCGAAGGTGTGCATAACGCCGACCTCGCGCACCTGCTCACCGAGCAAGGCATTGCCGTGCGCGCCGGTCATCACTGCGCCATGCCGCTGCTCAAAGCGATGCACTTGTCGGGGGCGATCCGTGTGTCCCTGGCGCTGTATAACGATTCCGACGATCTGGAGCGTTTCTTTGAGGCGCTGGACCAAGCCTTGGATATGTTGCGATGAGCCTGCCGGTTGATGCAGTGGCTGCACTGGAAGCTTTTCAGGCCGTCGGCAGTTGGGAGCAACGCGCGCGGATGCTGATGCAATGGGGCGAGCGTCTGCCTGCCATGGCCGATGAGGATAAAGTCGAGGCTAATCTCGTGCAGGGCTGCGAGAGCCTGGTGTGGCTGGTCGGCCGCTTGCACGATGGCCACTGGCAGTTCGCCGCCAGCAGCGAGGCACGCATGATCCGCGGGTTGGTGGCGTTGCTGTTGGCGCGGGTCAATGGGTTGTCCGCCACAGAATTGCAGGCGGTGGATCTGCCTGACTGGTTCAACCAGTTGGGCCTGTCCCGCCAACTCTCACCGTCGCGCAGCAATGGCCTGAATGCCGTGCTGCAGCGCATGCGTGCACTAAGCCATACACCAAACTAAGTGGGAGCTGGCTTGCCTGCGATGCAGGCAACTCGGTCTGTCAGTCAGACCGCAGTGATGCTATCGCAGGCAAGCCAGCTCCCACATTTCAAGCGGTGCACGGCATTAAGATTTAAGTGGGTTTGACCCGCTCGGATGGCCTGCGCACACCGGCCACGATCTTATCGACCGCCTTGGTGGCCGCGACCATGCCGAAGGTGGCCGTCACCATCATCACCGCACCAAACCCACCCGCGCAGTCCAGTTTCACGCCGTCCCCGACAAAACTCTTCTGCAAACAAATGCTGCCGTCCGGCTTGGGATAACGCAGCTGTTCGGTTGAAAACACGCACGGCACGCTGTAGTGGCGGGTCACGGTACGTGAGAACCCATAGTCGCGACGCAAGGTGGAACGCACTTTCGAGGCCAGCGGATCATTGAACGTACGGTTCAAGTCGCAGACCTGGATCAGTGTCGGGTCGATCTGCCCGCCGGCGCCGCCGGTGGTGATGATCTGGATCTTGCGGCGCTTGCACCAGGCGATCAACGCAGCCTTGGCGTTGACCGCGTCGATGCAGTCGATCACGCAATCAATAGTGGGCGTGATGTATTCAGCCATGGTGTCGCGGGTCACGAAGTCCGCCACCGCATGCACCGTGCAATCCGGATTGATGCCGCGCAGGCGTTCTGCCATCACCTCGACCTTGGGCTTGCCCACGGTGCTGTCCAGCGCGTGCAACTGGCGGTTGCTGTTGCTGACGCAGACATCATCCAAATCAAACAGCGAGATCTCACCCACCCCACAACGGGCGATGGCTTCCGCCGCCCACGAGCCCACGCCGCCGACGCCGACGATCGCCACATGGGCCGCTTTCAAGCGCTCCAGGCCTTCAATGCCATACAAGCGGGCGACGCCTGCAAACCGTGGATCTTCTGTACTCATGACCATTACCCCAAAAACCGGCGCGCATTATGGACTACAGAGCGACAAGTTCGAAGCGACAAGCTACAAGTAAAGAACTTAGATGGCCTTTCGCTGACTAATGTCCGGTTTTTCTCTGCTTGCTGTACGGTCAGGGAGGGGCCGGTGTAGGATGCGCGCCGTTCGGCGCAGGCCGACACCTCTTTTCGTTCCACACCCTTTGGAACCCGAAATAGCCATGGCATCGCGTAAATTTGGACTCAACCTGGTGATCGTGCTGGCAATTGCCGCGCTGTTCACCGGTTTCTGGGCGCTGATCAACCGCCCCGTCACCACCCCCAACTGGCCTGAACAGATCTCCGGTTTTTCCTACTCGCCGTTCCAGCAAGGCCAGTACCCCCAGAAAAATCAATTCCCGACCGACGATCAGATGCGTCGTGACCTTGAGATCATGAGCAAGCTGACGGACAACATCCGTACTTATTCGGTCGACGGCACCCTGGGGGATATCCCCAAGTTGGCGGAAGAATTCGGCCTGCGCGTGACCCTCGGGATCTGGATCAGCCCGGACCTTGAGCGCAACGAGCGGGAAATCCAGCGAGCCATCGAAATCGCCAACACCTCGCGCAGCGTAGTGCGGGTGGTGGTCGGTAACGAGGCGGTGTTCCGTAAGGACATCACGCCAGAAGCGCTGATCGTGCTGCTGGATCGAGTGCGCGCCGCTGTAAAAGTGCCGGTGACAACCTCCGAGCAATGGGACATCTGGGAGAAGAACCCACAACTGGCCAAGCACGTCGACCTGATCGCCGCGCACATCCTGCCGTTCTGGGAATACATCCCGATGGACAAGGCCGGCCAGTACGTACTCGACCGCGCCCGGGACCTGAAGAAACTGTTCCCGAAAAAGCCGCTGCTGCTCTCGGAAGTAGGCTGGCCGAGCAACGGCCGCATGCGCGGAGGCAATGAAACCTCCCCGGCCGACCAGGCTATCTACCTGCGTACGCTGGTGAACAAACTGAACCGCCAGGGCTTCAACTACTTCGTGATCGAGGCCTTCGATCAGCCGTGGAAAGTCAGCGACGAAGGCTCGGCGGGTGCTTACTGGGGCGTGTACAACGCTGCACGCCAGCAGAAATTCAACTTTGAAGGGCCCGTGGTCGCGATTCCGCAATGGCGCGTGCTGGCCATCGGTTCGGTAGTACTCGCGCTGCTGTCCCTGACCCTGTTGATGATCGACGGCTCGGCCTTGCGCCAGCGTGGTCGCACCTTCCTGACCTTTATCGCGTTCCTCTGCGGTTCGGTGCTGGTGTGGATCGGCTACGACTACAGCCAGCAATACAGCACCTGGTTCAGTGTCACCGTGGGCATCCTTCTCGCGCTCGGCGCCCTGGGTGTGTTTATCGTGTTGCTGACCGAAGCCCATGAACTGGCGGAAGCGGTGTGGACCCACAAGCGTCGGCGTGAATTCCTGCCGGTTGAAGGGGATTCGGACTACCGCCCGAAAGTGTCGATCCATGTGCCGTGCTACAACGAGCCGCCGGAAATGGTCAAACAGACCCTCGACGCCCTGGCCGCCCTCGATTACCCGGACTACGAAGTCCTGATCATCGACAACAACACCAAGGACCCGGCGGTATGGGAACCGGTGCGCGACTACTGCGAAACCCTGGGCCCGCGCTTCAAGTTCTTCCACGTCGCGCCTTTGGCTGGCTTCAAGGGTGGCGCGCTGAACTACCTGATCCCGCACACCGCCAAGGATGCCGAAGTGATCGCAGTGATCGACTCCGACTACTGCGTGTCGCCAAACTGGCTCAAGCACATGGTGCCGCACTTCGCCGATCCGAAAATCGCCGTGGTGCAATCGCCGCAGGACTACCGCGACCAGAACGAAAGCACCTTCAAGAAGCTCTGCTACGCGGAATACAAGGGCTTCTTCCATATCGGCATGGTCACCCGCAACGACCGTGACGCGATCATCCAGCACGGCACCATGACCATGACCCGTCGCTCGGTGCTTGAGGAATTGGGATGGGCTGACTGGTGCATCTGCGAAGATGCCGAACTGGGCCTACGCGTATTCGAGAAGGGTCTGTCGGCGGCGTATTACCACGACAGCTACGGCAAAGGCTTGATGCCGGATACCTTTATCGACTTCAAAAAACAGCGTTTCCGCTGGGCCTACGGCGCGATCCAGATCATCAAGCGCCACACCGCCAGCCTGCTGCGCGGCAAGGACACCGAGCTGACCCGTGGCCAGCGCTACCACTTCCTCGCGGGCTGGTTGCCGTGGGTGGCGGATGGCATGAATATTTTCTTCACCGTTGGCGCGTTGTTATGGTCGGCGGCAATGATCATTGTGCCGACGCGGGTTGATCCGCCGCTGCTGATTTTCGCAATCCCGCCGTTGGCGTTGTTTGTGTTCAAGGTGGGCAAGATCATCTTCCTCTACCGTCGAGCGGTAGGCGTGAACTTGAAGGATGCGTTCTGTGCGGCCCTGGCCGGTCTGGCGTTGTCGCACACCATTGCCAAAGCGGTGCTGTACGGTTTCTTCACCACCAGCATTCCGTTCTTCCGCACACCGAAAAACGCGGATAACCACGGCTTCTGGGTAGCCATCTCCGAAGCCCGCGAAGAGATGTTCATCATGCTGCTGTTGTGGGGCGCGGCACTGGGGATCTACCTGGTGCAGGGCCTGCCAAGCAATGACATCCGCTTCTGGGTGGTGATGCTGCTGGTGCAGTCGCTGCCGTACGTGGCGGCGCTGATCATGGCGTTCCTGTCGTCGCTGCCGAAACCTTCGGCGAAGGCTGAGCCCGTCACAGCCGCGTAAAAACTTGCGCAATGCACTAAACGGCGGCCTCTGGCCGCCGTTTTGCTATAAGATAACGGCCGTTTTGCAAGACTTGGCCTGGACCACTGCTTTCACGTGGGAGCGGGCTTGCCCGCGATAGCATCACCGCGTTCTGACTGATAGACCGAGGTGTCTGCATCGCAGGCAAGCCAGCTCCCACCTGGCTCTGCGCCACTTCACAGGTTGTATTCCACATTCGTCCTGCGCCCATTACACGCTTTCCGGAGTTTCCCCATGACGGCCCATGCCGACCTTTCGCCGACCCTTCAACTTGCCATCGACCTGATCCGTCGCCCCTCCGTGACGCCGATCGACGCCGATTGCCAGAAGCTGATGATGCAGCGCCTGGGCGACGCCGGTTTTGCGCTGGAACCGATGCGCATCGAGGACGTGGACAACTTCTGGGCCACCCATGGCAAACACGATGGCCCGGTGCTGTGTTTTGCCGGCCACACCGACGTGGTACCGACCGGCCCGGTGCAGGCGTGGCAGAACGATCCGTTCGACGCGCTGATCGATGAAAACGGCATGCTCTGCGGGCGCGGCGCGGCGGACATGAAAGGCAGCCTGGCGGCCATGTTGGTGGCGGCTGAACGTTTCGTCACCGATTACCCGGACCACAAGGGCTCGGTGGCTTTCCTGATCACCAGCGATGAAGAAGGTCCGGCGCACCACGGCACCAAGGCCGTGATCGAACGCCTGGCCGCACGCAAGGAGCGCCTGGACTGGTGCATCGTTGGCGAACCGTCGAGCACCACGCTGGTGGGCGATGTGGTCAAGAACGGTCGTCGCGGTTCCCTCGGTGCCACGCTGACGGTACGCGGTGTCCAAGGCCACGTGGCCTACCCGCACCTGGCGAAGAACCCGATCCACTTGGCGGCGCCGGCCCTGGCCGAATTGGCCGCCGAGCACTGGGATGACGGCAACGCCTTCTTCCCACCCACCAGCTTCCAGATCTCCAACCTCAATTCCGGCACCGGCGCGACCAACGTGATCCCCGGTGACCTGAAGGCGGTGTTCAACTTCCGCTTCTCCACCGAATCCACCGTCGAAGGCCTGCAGCAGCGGGTTGCCGAGATTCTCGACAAACACGGCCTGGACTGGCACGTGGAGTGGGCGCTGTCGGGCCTGCCGTTCCTCACCGAACCGGGTGCGCTACTGGATGCCGTGTCGGCCAGCATCAAGGCGATCACCGGTCGCGAAACCCAGGCGTCCACCAGCGGCGGTACCTCCGATGGGCGATTCATCGCCACATTGGGCACCCAAGTGGTCGAGCTGGGCCCGGTCAACGCGACGATCCACCAGGTCAATGAACGCATCCTCGCCAGCGACCTCGATGTGCTGACCGAAATCTACTACCAGACCCTGATCAAGTTGCTCGCCTGATGCTGGCCTGCCCCATTTGCAGCGCACCGCTGAACGCGGTGGACAATGGTGTGGCGTGCCCGGCAGGGCATCGTTTCGACCGCGCACGCCAGGGTTACCTGAACCTGTTGCCGGTGCAGCACAAGAACAGCCGCGACCCCGGCGATAACCTGGCGATGGTGGAAGCGCGCCGCGACTTCCTCAACGCCGGGCACTACGCGCCAGTGGCCCAGCGCCTGGCCGAGCTGGCCGCTGAACGTGCGCCGGCGCGCTGGGTCGACATCGGCTGTGGCGAGGGTTACTACACCGCGCAGATCGCCGACGCCTTGCCCCACGCCGACGGCTATGCACTGGATATCTCCAAGGAAGCGGTCAAGCGTGCCTGCAAGCGCAACCCGGCGCTGACCTGGTTGATCGCCAGCATGGCCCGTGTGCCGTTGGCGTCAGGCAGTTGCCAGTTCCTCGCCAGCGTGTTCAGCCCACTGGACTGGGAAGAGGCCAAGCGCCTGCTCAGCCCCGGTGGCGGCTTGATGAAAGTCGGCCCGACCAGCGGCCACCTGATGGAGCTGCGCGAGCGTCTGTACGACGAAGTGCGTGAGTACACCGACGACAAGCACCTGGCCCTGGTGCCGGACGGTATGAGCCTGGCGCACAGCGAGACGTTGGCGTTCACCCTGAGCCTGGCCGAGCCCCAGGACCGCGCCAACCTGCTGGCCATGACCCCGCACGGCTGGCGTGCCAGCGCCGAGCGCCGCGCACAGGTGATCGAGGCGGCCGAGCCGCTGGTGGTCACTGTGTCGATGCGCTACGACTATTTCGTGCTTCAATAAATAACTTTCCAGTATCCGCGAATGGATTTTCGAATCCCGCAACGAGGAACATCCATGCGCCAACCCGATATCGAGATTTACCTGAAGGACGCCGACGTCGACCACAAGGCCATCGCCGCCTGGCTGGGCGCCGCCCTGGGTCCGTGCTCCGACTGGGTCCAGAAAGGCCAGACCTACAAATGCAAGGCCGGCAACGTGCCTGTCACCTGGCTGCCGAAAGCTGTCGGCAAATGGAACAGTCTGTACCTGGAAAGCGACCAGACCCCATGGGATGACGACATCGCCTGCGCCCGCGCTGCATTTGTTGCGCTGAACGTGGAAGTGCGTTGTGCACCGGGGACCTGGGTTGAGGAAGAAGGTGAGGAAAGCGCTGACACCTGGATTCGGATCAGCGAAGACGGTGAAGAACAGATCACCTGGAAAACTGCCTGATCCTGAATGGTGAACCCAATCAAACTGTGGGAGCTGGCTTGCCTGCGATGGCATCACTACGGTCTTACTGAATAGACCGAGGTGTCTGCATCGCAGGCAAGCCAGCTCCCACAGTTGGTTGGGTTACCCAGCCAGGGGCTTTATAGACCGACCACATCCTCCGCCTGCAACCCCTTCTCGCCGGTCACCACGGCGTATTCCACCTGCTGGCCCTCGGCCAGGGAGCGGTGGCCTTCGCCGCGAATGGCGCGGTAGTGCACAAACACGTCCTTACCGTCTTCGCGCTGGATAAACCCATAGCCCTTTGCATCGTTGAACCACTTCACATTGCCGGTTTCACGCGTTGCCATCTGTCTTACTCCCACATGCATTTTTATTGTTGAGCCGCTCGCATTGAACTGCCGAGTATAAGACAGGCTCAAAAACGATCAACTCAAGTTTACATCGCTGCTTTTTTGCCGATTTTCGGCGAATACGGCACACTACTCGCCCGAGCGCCTGCTCGGTTTTTTCCACTTGAAGCAGCACGCCTATGACCCGTTCCCCGTTTCGCCGTCTAGTGTTCGGCACCTTGCGCCGACTGTTGTACCTCTGGGTCCGCTCGGAGACGATCAACCAGTCGTCCCTGACCCTTAACCTGGACCGCAGCCGGCCGGTGTTCTATGTCCTGCAATCACCCTCCCTCACCGAATTGGCCGTGGTCGATGCCGAGTGCACCAAGGCCGGCCTGCCGCGCCCGGTGCTGCCGGTCTCGGTCGGCCCGTTGATGGAACCCGCGGCGTTCTTCTACCTGACGCCGGAGCCGGACTGGCTCGGCCGCCAGGACAAGCGCGGCGCGCCGCCCACACTGACCCGTTTGGTCGGCACCCTCACCGAGCACGCCGAAGAGAATGCACAAATCATTCCGGTCAGCGTGTTCTGGGGCCAATCCCCCGAGAGCGAGTCCAGCCCGTGGAAGCTGTTGTTTGCCGACAGCTGGGCGGTCACCGGGCGTCTACGCCGCTTGTTAAGCATCCTGATCCTGGGTCGCAAGACTCGGGTGCAATTCTCCGCGCCTATCAACCTGCGTGAATTGATCGAGCACAATAAAGGCCACGAACGTACCGTGCGCATGGCCCAACGCATCCTGCGCGTGCACTTTCGTAACCTGAAGACGGCGGTGATCGGTCCCGATTTGTCACACCGCCGCAACCTGGTGAAGGGCTTGGTCAACATGCCGCTGGTGCGCCAGGCCATTGCCGATGAGGCCGAACGGGAGAAGATCAGCCCGGAAAAAGCCAAGGCCCAGGCCCTGCGCTACGGCAACGAGATCGCCTCGGACTACACCTACACCGCAATCCGCTTCCTCGAAGTGGTGCTGAGCTGGTTCTGGAACAAGATCTACGACGGCATCAAGGTCAACAACATCGAGGGTGTGCAAAAGGTTGCCCAGGGTTATGAGGTGATCTACGTACCGTGCCACCGCAGCCACATCGACTACCTGTTGCTGTCCTACCTGCTGTTCAAGAATGGCCTGACCCCACCGCACATCGCCGCCGGCATCAACCTGAATATGCCGGTGATCGGCAGCCTGCTGCGCCGTGGCGGTGCGTTTTTCATGCGCCGCACCTTCAAGGGCAACCCGCTGTACACCTCAGTGTTCAACGAATACCTGCACACCTTGTTCACCAAGGGCTTCCCGGTGGAGTACTTCGTCGAAGGCGGCCGTTCGCGCACCGGGCGCATGCTGCAACCAAAGACCGGAATGCTGGCGATCACCCTGCGCAGCTTCTTGCGTTCTTCGCGCATGCCCATCGTATTTGTGCCGGTTTACATCGGTTATGAACGCGTACTGGAAGGCCGCACCTACCTGGGCGAGCTACGCGGTGCGAGCAAGAAGAAAGAGTCGATCTTCGACATCTTCAAGGTGGTCGGCGCGCTCAAGCAGCGTTTTGGTCAGGTTGCAGTCAACTTCGGCGAACCCATCAAGCTGGCCGAATTCCTCGACAGCGAACAACCGGGCTGGCGCGCCCAGGACCTGGGCCCGAACTACAAACCGGCCTGGCTCAACGAAACCACCAACCGCCTCGGCGAACAAGTGGCACGCCACTTGAACGAAGCCGCGGCGGTAAACCCGGTCAACCTGGTGGCCCTGGCATTGCTGTCCACCACCCGCCTGGCCCTGGACGAACAAGCCATGGCGCGCCAACTGGACCTGTACCTGGCGCTGCTGCGCCGCGTGCCCTACTCGCCCCACACCACCCTGCCCGACGGCGATGGTCTGGCGCTGATCAAGCACGTCAAGGACATGGACCTGCTGTCGGAGCAGAGCGACGCCCTGGGCAAGATTCTGTACCTGGACGAGCAGAATGCCGTCCTGATGACCTATTACCGCAACAACGTGCTGCACATCTTTGCCCTGCCGGCGCTGCTGGCGAGCTTCTTCCAGAGCAGCTCGCGGATGAGCCGCGAGCAGATCCTGCGTTACACCCACGCGCTGTACCCGTACCTGCAATCGGAACTGTTCATTCGCTGGTCGCTGGAAGAGCTGGACACGGTGATCGACCAATGGCTGGAGGCCTTTGTCGAGCAAGGGCTGCTGCGCTTCGAGAACAACGTGTACCTGCGCCCGGCGCCGAGTTCGCGGCATTTTGTACTGTTGACCCTGCTGTCCAAAACCATCGCGCAAACCCTGCAACGCTTCTACATGGCGATTTCGCTGCTGCTCAACAGCGGCCAGAACAGCATCAGCGCCGAAGAACTGGAAGACCTGTGCACGATCATGGCCCAGCGCCTGTCGATCCTGCATGGCCTCAACGCCCCGGAATTCTTCGACAAGAGCCTTTTCCGACATTTCATCCAGACCTTGCTGGAGCAAGATGTGCTGCGCCGCGACGAGGCCGGCAAACTGAGTTATCACGACCTGCTCGGCGAACTGGCCGAAGGCGCGGCCAAACGCGTGCTGCCGGCGGAGATTCGCCTGTCGATCCGCCAAGTGGCATTGCATCGCGTGGATGGCGCCGCCGAGGCACCTGTCGACCCCGAAGCCACTGCACCTGAAGAAACCCGCTAGATTTAAACAGGCGCCGGATGGATTCCGGCGCCGTTGAAAAGGAGCAACACCATGAAAAAAATCATCCTCCTGGGCCTGACTGCCCTGCTCGGAGCCTGCCAATCCATGAGCCCCGCCCCCAAAGCCAGCCTCGACGGCGAAGTGTTCTATCTGCAACGCATCGCCCTGCCGCCCACCGCGACCTTGAGCGTCAGCCTGCAGGACGTGTCGCTGATGGATGCGCCGGCCGTGACCCTGGCTGAGCAGAAAGGCCCGGTCAAAGGCCAGGTGCCGCTGCCGTTTCACCTGAGCTATGACCCGGCGCAAGTCAAACCTGGCCACACTTATTCGGTGAGCGCTCGCATCGAAGTGGATGGCAAGCTACTGTTTATCACCACCGAACGGCACGCTGTGCAGCTCAATGGCCAAGACGCGCAACCCCTGCGCCTGCGGGTTGATGCTGTCGCCCACTGATAGTCTCCAGAACTTAAGCCAGATTAAAAAGGAAGCGCCCATGCTCCGTAACTCCCTTCGTTTCACTGCCCTGTGTGCCGGCCTGCTGCTCGGTGCCAACGCCATGGCCCTGGACTTGAGCAGCCTGTCCCAGGGCGACGCCAGTGGCGGCCTCAAGGACGCCCTGACCCAAGGCGCGCAGATCGCCGTGAAGCAACTGGGCGTACCGGGTGGTTTCAGCAACAACCCGGAAGTGAAGATCGGTCTGCCTGGCAAGCTGGGCAAAGTCGCCGACAAACTGAAAATGTTCGGCATGGGTGACCAGGTGACCCAGTTGGAAACCAGCATGAACAAGGCCGCCGAAACCGCCGTGACCCAGGCCCAGCCGATCCTGGTCAACGCCGTGAAGAACATGAGCGTGACTGACGCCAAGGGCATCCTCAGTGGTGGCCAGGACTCGGCCACCCAGTACCTGAACAAAAGCAGCCGCGAACAGATCCGCGCCAAGTTCTTGCCGATCGTCAAGGCCGCGACCGACAAGGTCGGCGTCGCCCAGCAATACAATGCCCTGGCCGGCAAAGCCGCTGCCTTTGGCGCAGTGGACGCCAAGAGCGCCAACGTCGAAAACTACGTGACCGAACAGGCGCTGGATGGGTTGTTCAAGATGATTGCAAAGCAGGAAGAAACCATTCGCGAGAACCCTGCGGCCGCCGCGACCAGCCTGGCGAAGAAAGTCTTCGGCGCACTGTAAAACCGGGAATGAATCCAGGCAGGTGTGGGGGGCTCACCTGCCCGGTTCCAAGCAGTTCTTCTACGATCAGAAGAACTTTCCTAAACCAAAACCACCGAATGCGATCATGCCTAGGGGCATCACACCGAAGCCTATGGTCATACTCTTGTTGGGCTTGCAAGCGTCCTTGCAAGGATCCTTGCAAGGGTTGGTAGGCTTGGCAGGTTCAGGCTTGCTAGGCCCGCAAGGATTACAACCCCAGCTCGACTTAGACGCGCTGATATTGATATTAAGCATTCCCATAAGCACTCCTTGAATCATTGAATTGAAGCGTCCACCAACAGGCGTGAACCCTGATTGGCGAAAGACCTGACAATCAGGTAATCAATGAGTGGCCCCACACCTTGGAAGCGTTCCCGCCTCCGCATCCCCTTTGTGAAAAACCCTACGACAACTCTTTACCCAGCCTGTGGTTTGACCCGGAACCATGCTGCGTACAAGGCCGGCAAAAACAACAGCGTCAGCGCCGTCGCCACAATCAGACCGCCCATGATGGCCACGGCCATTGGCCCGAAGAACACACTGCGTGACAGTGGGATCATGGCCAGCACTGCTGCGAGGGCTGTCAGCACAATCGGGCGGAAGCGTCGGACCGTGGCTTCGATAATCGCCTGCCAGGGCGCCAGGCCCGCCTTGATGTCCTGTTCGATCTGGTCGACCAGAATCACCGAGTTGCGCATGATCATCCCGGACAGCGCGATGGTGCCCAGCATGGCCACGAAGCCGAACGGCTGGCGGAATACCAGCAGGAACAGCGTCACGCCAATCAGGCCTAGCGGCGCTGTCAGGAACACCATCGCAGTGCGTGAGAAACTGCGCAGTTGCAGCATCAACAGGGTCAGCACCACCACGATAAACAATGGCACGCCGGCTTTGACCGAGTTCTGGCCACGGGCGGAATCTTCCACCGTACCGCCGACATCCAGCAGGTAACCATCCGGCAGTTCAGCACGCACGCCTTCAAGGGTCGGCAGGATCTGCTGGACCAGCGTCGCCGGCTGCTCCTTGCCATAGATGTCCGCGCGGATGGTCACTGTGGGCAGACGGTTGCGGTGCCAGATGATGCCTTCTTCAAAACCGTATTCGAGGGTGGCGATCTGCGACAGTGCTACGCTTTTGCCATTGTCGGTCGGCACCGCCAGGCTGGGCAGCAGCGACAGTTCGGTGCGTTCATGCACGGTGCCGCGCAGGAGGATTTCGATCAACTCGTTGTCCTCGCGGTACTGGCTGACGCTGGAACCGGTCAACGAGCTCTGCAGGAATTTCGACAGGTTGGCCGTGCTCACGCCGAGGGCGCGGGCGCGGTCCTGATCGATATTGAGGTAGACGATCTTGCTCGGCTCTTCCCAGTCGAGGTGCACGTTGGCCACGTGGGGATTTTCGCGAACCTTCACCGCGACTTTCCGAGCCAGGGCGCGGACTTCCTCGATATGTTCGCCAGTCACGCGGAACTGCACCGGATAGCCCACAGGCGGGCCGTTCTCCAGGCGTGTGACCCGTGAGCGCAGGGCAGGGAACTGTTCGTTCAGGGTTTGGATCAGCCAGGTGCGCAGGCTTTCGCGCTCCTCGATGGTTTTGGCCAGCACGACAAACTGGGCAAAGCTGGCGGCCGGCAGTTGTTGGTCCAGCGGCAAGTAGAAACGCGGCGAACCGGTGCCGACGTAGGCCACGTAGTTGTCGATGCCCGCGTGTTCCTTGAGCAAGGCTTCCAGGCGCTTGACCTGGTCGGCGGTGTTGCTCAGGGAGGCGCCTTCCGCCAGCTTCAGATCCACCATCAGCTCCAGACGGCCAGATGCCGGGAAGAACTGCTGCGGCACAAAACGGAACAGCGCCACCGAGCCGATAAACAGCAGCAGGGTGAGGACGATCACGGTTTTGCGCCGGCGCACGCACCACTCCACCATGCGTCTTACGCGCTGATAGAAGGGTGTGCCGTAGGGATCCGGCCCATCGGTGCCGTGCTTGGCCGCATGAATCTTCGCCAGGTCCGGCAGGAGCTTTTCCCCCAGGTAGGGCACGAACACCACCGCAGCCACCCAGGAGGCGAGCAACGCAATGGTCACTACCTGAAAGATCGAACGGGTGTATTCGCCAGTGCTCGATTGCGCGGTGGCAATCGGCAGGAAGCCCGCTGCGGTGATCAGCGTACCGGTGAGCATCGGGAACGCGGTGCTGGTCCAGGCGAAACTCGCGGCCTTGAGCCGGTCGTAACCTTGCTCCATTTTGATCGCCATCATTTCCACGGCGATGATCGCGTCGTCCACCAACAAACCCAACGCCAGCACCAGAGCGCCGAGGGAAATCTTGTGCAAGCCGATGCCGAGGTAGTACATGGTGGCAAACGTCATCGCCAGCACCAGCGGAATCGCCAGGGCCACTACCATGCCGGTACGCACACCGAGGGAGAAGAAGCTCACCAGCAACACGATGGCCAGTGCTTCGGCCAGCACTTGCACGAATTCGCCGACGCTGGTTTTCACCGCTGCCGGTTGGTCTGACACCTTGCGCAGCTCCATGCCGGCCGGAAGGTTCTTCTGCAGGCGTGCGAATTCACCTTCCAGGGCTTTACCCAACACCAGAATGTCGCCGCCATCACGCATGGCCACGGCCAGACCGATCGCGTCTGCCCCCATGTAGCGCATGCGCGGTGCCGGTGGGTCGTTGAAGCCGCGGTGGATGTCGGCTACGTCGCCGATGCGGAAGGTACGGTCGCCCACGCGAATCGGGAAGTTGCGGATTTCTTCCACCGTCTTGAAGTTACCCGACACGCGCAGTTGCACACGTTCGCTCGGGGTTTCAAAGAAACCGGCCGTGGAAACAGCATTCTGCTCCTGCAACGCCTGCTGGACTGCCGCCAGCGGTAAACCGAGGGTCGCCAGCTTGAGGTTGGACAGTTCGATCCAGATTTTTTCGTCCTGTAGGCCTAGCAGCTCGACCTTGCCCACATCCGCCACGCGCTGCAGCTGAATCTGGATACGGTCGGCGTAGTCCTTGAGTACGGCGTAGTCAAAGCCGTCGCCGGTCAGGGCATAGATATTGCCGAAGGTGGTGCCGAACTCATCATTGAAAAACGGCCCCTGGATATCCGGCGGCAAGGTCTGGCGGATATCGCTGATCTTCTTGCGCACCTGGTACCACAGCTCAGGAATCTGCGCTGAATGCATGGAGTCACGGGCGATAAAGGTGACCTGGGATTCGCCGGGGCGCGAGAACGAGACGATGCGCTCGTACTCACCGGTTTCCATGAGTTTTTTCTCGATGCGCTCGGTGACTTGCCGCGACACTTCCTGGGCCGTGGCGCCAGGCCAATTGGTCTTGATCACCATGGCCTTGAAGGTGAACGGCGGGTCTTCGCTTTGTCCCAGCTTGGAGTAGGACAAGGTGCCAACCACTGCCAGCAGGATCATCAGGAACAGAACGATCTGGCGATTACGCAACGCCCATTCGGAAAGATTGAAACCCATCGGGGACTACTCCTTGGCCGCCAGATTCACCACACGGTTGGAGCGATCCACCGGGCGCACCTGCTGGCCCTCGTGGAGCACATGCACACCCGCAGCAATGACCCAATCCGTAGGGCTTAACCCTTCCAGTACCGGTACGGTTTTTTCACCGAAAGCACCGATGCGTACCGGTGTGCGCTTAAGGGTATTGTCGGGCTGCACACGCCAGACGTAGGACGCACCGTTCTCCGCACTGAGAGCCGACAGTGGGACCGAGAGAGGAATATCGCCGTCGACCTGTATGAATACACGTGCGCTCTGGCCCAGTTCCGCCGGGACTTTGCCGCCGGTGAATGCCACGCGGGCAGCAAACGTACGCGACTTTGGATCGGCGGCCGGTGACAGTTCACGAATGCGGCCGGTGAAGCGCTGGTCAGGCTGGCTCCACAGCTCGACCGACACCGGCTGGCCGATCTTGAAACGGCCAAAACCCTGCTCCGGCAGGCTGATCAGCACTTCGCGCTCGCCATCGGTCGCCAAGGTAAACACGGTCTGGCCGGCGGACACCACTTGGCCAACTTCTACCGCACGCTTGGCCACCACCCCATCCTGTGGCGCACGCAGCACCGCATAGCCGGCCTGGTTGCTGGCCACGTCGAACTCGGCCTTGATCTGCTTGAGACGAGCAACACCGGCTCGGTAGAGATTTTCGGAATTGTCGTACTGGGAGCGGCTGACCATCTGACGGTCCATCAGGGTCTTGTAGCGGTCACGCTCGGCGCGCACCAGGCTCAGGTTGGCCTCGGCGGCGGCGACTTGGGCACGGGTGGCTTCCAGTTGCAGGCGCACATCTTGCGGGTCGAGTTCGGCCAGCGCCTGGTTGGCCTTGACCCGCTCGCCCTCTTCCACTAACCGCTTGCTGACTTTGCCACCGATGCGAAAGGCCAGGTCCGGTTCATAACGGGCGCGCACTTCACCGGGGTAGCTGTCCATCGACTGTGAAGAAGGTTGTGGCTGCACCACCATGGCCGGACGGATGGTGGTCTGGGCCGCTTCTTCATGGCCGCATCCGGCCAACAGGAAGACCAGACTGACAGGCAACGCAAAGGGCAGGAAAGTACTGCGCATGCTGTAGGACCTTTCGCAAATGGAGCTAAGAATAATTATACTGGCGGGTATGTTATTAATACCAAACTCACCAGTCCAGTATTAAAGGTGAAAATGTCCGACAATCCTGTGAACACCAATAGCCCCGGGCGTCCCAAGGACATGGCAAAACGCCAGGCAATCCTCGAAGCAGCGAAAATCCTGTTTTTGAGCAATGGCTACGCCAGTACCAGCATGGATGCCGTGGCCCTTGAGGCCGGCGTGTCGAAACTGACCGTGTACAGCCACTTCAACGATAAAGAGACCTTGTTCACCGCCGCGGTGGTGGCCAAGTGCGAAGAACAACTGCCGGTGATGTACTTCGAGTTGCCTGCGGGCATGCCCGTGGAGACTGTGTTGCTGAATATCGCGCGGGGGTTCCACCGCCTGATCAACAGCGAGGAGTCGGTCAACCTGCATCGCCTGATGATGACTACTGGCAATCAGGACGTGAAACTCTCGCAGATCTTCTTCGAGGCGGGCCCGATGCGCATGTTGCAAGGCATGGAGCGCCTGCTTGGCAAAATCGACCAGAGCGGCGCCCTGAGCATCGACAAACCGTTCACGGCAGCCGAGCACTTCTTCTGCCTGCTCAAGGGCACGGCGAACTTTTGCTTGCTGTATGGCTGCGGCGGGCAACTGAGCGAAGAAGCTGCCGAAGCCCATGTGCAGGACGTGGTGGGGTTGTTTATGCGGGCTTATCGGCCCTGAATCTTCATTGACCTTAAGGGCCTCATCGCAGGCAAGCCAGCCCCCACATTTTCGACCGATTTACACCTGATAGGGCTCGGGCGACTATCAGGCCGTCATGGGAGCAAGCTCCCTCGCCACGGGCCCAGCGCCACACCGACAAGTGTGTAGACATCTATGCGGCGATGAGGGCCTCAAACCTAAAGCAGCTTCAGGGTTTGAGGGCTTTCTTGGGGTAGATGTCATACCGGCTGGACTTGCCATCCAGCGCATGGCTCGGCTTGGGCCCGTCAATGCACGGTGCCTTGCGCGGGCGCTTCACCACCACGCGGTGGCTGGCCAGGGCCAGGGCCGCAGCCAACAGCGCCGGCGCGTCCGGATCATCGCCCACCAGCGGTCGGAACAGGCGCATTTCCTTCTTCACCAGGGCGGTTTTCTCACGGTGCGGGAACATCGGGTCGAGGTAGATCACCTGGGGCGGCTCGCCTTCCCAGTTGAGCATCACGTCGATGGAGTTGCCCTTGAGCAACTTCATGCGCGCCACAATCGGTGCCACCTCAAAATCATCCGCGCCACGTGCCAAACCATCTTCGAGCAAGGCGCCGATCAACGGTTGGCGCTCGATCAGGCTCATCTCGCAGCCCAAGCTGGCCAGCACAAAAGCGTCCTTGCCCAGGCCGGCTGTGGCGTCCAGCACCCTGGGGCGCACGCCTTGGGCGATGCCCACGGCCTTGGCGATCATCTGCCCGCTGCCACCACCGTACAGGCGCCGGTGCGCTGCCCCGCCTTCGACAAAGTCCACCCGCACCGGTCCAGGCGCGTCGGGCCCGAGCTGTTGCAGCTGTAGGCCGTGTTCCCCCACTTGCAAGGAAAAGTCCGCATCCGCCACGTGCATCGGCAAACCCAGCAGTGACGCCCACTGTTCGGCACGGCCCTGGAAACCTTCGCCCAAGGCCTCGACCTGGATGCGGCTGGCCGCTGGTTGTTCGCTCATCAATCACTACGCTCAAAAATATTAAGGATCGGCAAACAGCGGCCGATAAAAACAACAGTCAGGTATTTTGCCAGAGCTGAGCGTCGACCGAGAAAAATGTCAGACATTCTTCCCCTAACCATCGGTGTACTGCCGACCCATAACCACTACGGCCTGCGCAATACTCAAGCGCTGGCCGGGGTGAGTCATGTGTGGCAGGACTTCTTCGCCCGTGCATTGGCCGAGCAGCTCGGCGATACGCCGGACGCGCTGGCTGTGCAGGCGCCGGTACCGGCGGATCCAGCGGTAGAGCCCAGCGAAGGCGCCGATCTGTTGGCGCAGATCCTCACCCAGCGCGAATGCGATGTGAGAGACACCGAGATCGCCCCACCGGAACCGCTGTTCCTGCCAATCGCCGAGCTCGAGACCGACTTGCTGCCACCCGCCGCCCCGCCGTTCCCTGAAGAAGAAATCGTCGCCCAGCAGCGCCAGCAGAACTTCGAAAGCGGTTGGGTGCGCCCGATCGTGCTGACCGCCGGCCAACCATTGCCGGAGCCTGGCCCGGCGCCGGAGCCACGCCCACTGCACCTGCCTATCGCCGAGTTCGAACTCGACCTGCTGCCGCCCGCTGCCACGCCGTACCCGACCGAAGAACTGGTTGCGCAACAAAAGGCGCTGGACTTCGACTACTACTGGGCTCGCCCGCTGGTCACCCAAAACCTGCGTCTGGCCGCCTGACACTCAGCGACACACCCACCAACGCCCCATATCCAGATGAAAATGGTTGCGGTGCGCGGCGTTGTAGTCCGGGCTCAGTACCACGTTGAAATCATCGCAGGCGCTATCGCGGACCTCTCGCAAGAACCGCGCCTTCTCCCCCTCCCCCGGCCAATCCCTGAGCACGCTGACAGTGCGACCGTCCGCCAGGCGGAAACCGGCAATGTCCAGGGCATTGGCCGACGCATGCTCGCTGAGTCGCCCTTCGGCGCGGTTATACATATTGCGGCAGGCAAAGCTGCCTAGATGATCGACCCGCGCCACCGCCTGGCCGAACACGGCCTGGGCCGCCGGTTGCAGGCTGTGGCGCTCGAACAGCGCGAATGCCACCGCCAGCGGGCAACTGGCGAGAAAACTGCTGCTGAGTCCAACTGCCGCCCCCTGAACGCGCAAGGTATTGCGCAGCGGACACGCGGCATCGGCGGGCGTATCGGCTTGATGGCTGACGCGCAGGCCCGAGGTTACCAGCACCTGGTCGCACAACGCCGGGTGATCCTGCAGACGCCCCAGCTTGTAGCGCGTCAACAGATTCGGGCTAGCGCGCACATCCAACGGTGCCCACGGGTTCCAATCGGCCGGCAGCGGCACCCAGCCACGCCAAACGCCAACGGCACAGGCGCCGGCCAGGATCAGCAACACGCCTGTCACTTTGAAAACACTCACCCCTTAGCCCTTGAAGAACTGATTGGCCTGGCTGAACGGCATCTTGCGCTCGGTGAAGGTGAACGTGCCCAGCTCGTACACTTCCTGGGCTGCGCGATAGAACTCACCATAGGCAGCCAACGCCAGGGCCGAGCCGACGCTGATGCGCCGCACACCCATCGCGCTGAGCTGCGCGACGCTGAGGTTCAAGCCGCCGGACATCAATACGTTCACCGGTTTGGGCGCCACCGCCTTGACCACCGCCAGCACTTCCTCGGCACTGCGCAGGGCCGGCGCATACAGCACGTCGGCACCGGCTTCGGCGTAGGCTTGCAGGCGGCGGATGGTGTCGGGTAGATCCAGGCGACCATGCAGGAGATTTTCCGCGCGGGCGGTCAGGGTAAAGGGAAATGGCAAGCTGCGCGCGGCGGCCACCGCAGCTTCGACGCGCTCCACGGACAGGTCGAAAGGATAGATCGGGTCAGCGGCAATGCCCGTCGCGTCTTCGATGGAACCGCCGACGATACCGGTGGCAGCGGCACGCAGGATGGTCTGGGCGCAGCCTTTCGGGGTGTCGCTGAAGCCGTTCTCCAGATCCGCCGATACCGGCAACACCGTGGCCTTGGCAATCATGCTGGCATTGATCAGGGTGTCTTCCAGGGACAACGCCCCTTCCGCATCCGGGCGCGCCAGGCTGAACGCGTAGCCCGCACTGGTGGTGGCGAGGGCTTCGAACCCCAGGCTGGCCAGCATCACGGCAGAGCCTGCATCCCACGGGTTGGGCATCACGAACGCACGGTCACGCTCATGCAGGGCCTTGAAGGTTTCGGCGCGAAGGGTTTGGGCATCCATGTCTGGCTCCTGGCGGGGAAAGGAGCCCTAGAGTAACCCCAGTTGCTCCACGGCGGGGGCACGATCCAGCACAGGTAAGGCTGGCAGACCGGGCAGACGCGCCATCAACTGGTCATGAAAACGCAGGGCCAGTTGGGCGGCGAGGCGGTTATCCGAGGTGTGCAGGAATACGTAGGGGGTGCGGCCTTCTTCGATCCAACCTGCGACTTTTTCCACCCAAGGCACCAGAAACGAATCGTTGGCTTCCAGTTCGGGATGACCGATAAAACGCACCTGAGGAAACTGCGTCAGTGCCGCCGGCCGGGGGGGCACCTTGGGTTTTTTCGACTGGGCGTGCAGTACGGCAGCCGTTGTAGAGGTGCAACTGAACAACGCGCGCGGGTCCAGGCAGATACGCTCCACGCCCCGATCCCGTAACAAGCGGTTAAGCATGCGCTCCGCATCGCCTTTGGCGAAGAACGCCTGATGGCGTACTTCCACCGCCAGGGGCCGCTCCAAACCATCAATGAAACCTGCCAACTCCCCCAGACGCTGCGGTGTGAACGTCGCGGGCAGCTGCAACCACAGCGGCGATACGCGCTCACCCAATGGGCTCATCAAGCCCACAAAGCTTTCCGCAGCCGGTAGCTGTTCAATCAGGTTGCCGCTGTGGCTGATATCACCGGGAAACTTGGCCGTGAAACGGAAATCGTCGGGCATGATCTCAGCCCAGCGTTGCACCGTGGCGGTCGATGGGCGGGCATAGAACGTGGTGTTGCCTTCAACGGCGTTGAAGACCTGGGCGTAAAGCGCAAGGTAGTCGCTGGAACGAGCATCGGCGGGGTACAGGTACTCGCGCCAGGCGTTTTCACTCCAGGACGGGCAACCGAGGTAGTAAGGCAGACGCATCAGATGTGGATGTCGAGGCCCAGCACTTCCATATCCCATTCGACAAAACCGGCGGTGGTCAGGTAGCTGGCCAGGGCGGTGGCGACGCTTTTGCTCATGGAGCGCGGGAAGACCATGTCTTGCTGACGGGCGGGAAGACCACTGATGCGTGCTTGAGCGTTGGCCTGCGCGTCGGACTGGACCTCGATGAAGTCCGGCGAATCCTCGACGGACTCGTCTACCGTGACGTTTGCCTTACGCGGCTTGCGCTTGATCGGGTAGGACTGTGAGGAAAAGCCATCAATACGCATGGGCGCGAACTCGCTATCAGTAATGGCATTTTGGCAGCATCATCCATGGTGCGCAAATGCTCTGGTGATAACTAGAACACATAATTTGAAAAAGGTTTTAAATCGGGGGCAAATTCTGACGATTGGTGAAGTTAGCCCCAAACTGCCATCATTTTTGGCGTCAAGTAATCCCGCGTTCGGCCTTGGTCTGCGCCACTTTATCGCGCAGGTACACAGGTGCAGCCTGGTCTGCAGGAATCGCCTCGCCGCGTTCGAACGCGAAGCGCGCGAGGGTCAACAAGTCTTCAGCGTGGGGCAACATCGCCGCATCCTGGCCCACCAACGGCACAGCGATGCGCTCGCCATAACCCCAGCCGGTGCCAGCACCGAACCAGTCGCCGCTGGCATCGACAGGCAATACCGATGACTCCGGTGCCTGCACGGCTTCCACACCGACCAGGCGCATTTCACCCGCTGTTTCGCGGTAGCAGCCCCAATAGACTTCATCCATACGCGCATCGATGGCCGCTGCCACCTGCTGGGCGCCGTGTTCACGCAAGGCGCGCTGCGCCAGCATGGCAAGGTTGGACACCGGCAGCACCGGGCGCTCCAGGGCAAACGCCAGGCCCTGCACCACGCCGATAGCGATACGCACACCGGTAAACGCACCCGGGCCACGGCCGAAGGCGATGGCATCTACCGCTGCCAGCGTAGTGCCGGCGTCTTCCAGCAGTTGCTTGATCATTGGCAACAGCTTCTGCGCATGCAGGCGCGGGATCACCTCGTAGTGGCTCGTTACCTTGCCATCGTGCAGCAAGGCAACGGAGCAAGCTTCAGTCGCGGTGTCCAGGGCCAGCAGGGTGCTCATCGGTGTAGGTGTCCAAGTCGAAAAAAAGTGCGCCAGTATAAACAACAACGGCCCGCAAGCGGGCCGTTATCCGTGTAGCCGGCAGAGGGATCAGCTGAGTGCTTGCAGCACTTTGGCGGTGATCGCTTCAACCGAGCCGACGCCAGGAATGTGGCTGTACTTCGGCTTGCCCTGGGCGGCGGACAGCTTCTGGTAGAAATCCACCAGCGGCTTGGTCTGGGAATGGTAGACCGACAGGCGATGACGCACGGTTTCTTCGGTGTCGTCCTTGCGCTGCACCAGGTCTTCGCCGGTCACATCGTCCTTGCCTTCCACTTTTGGCGGGTTGTAGACGGTGTGATACACGCGGCCAGAGGCTTCGTGAACGCGACGACCGGCAATACGCTGGACGATCTCTTCATCTTCCACCGCGATTTCAACCACGGCATCCAGCTCAACGCCGGCCTTCACCAGGGCTTCAGCCTGGGGAATGGTGCGGGGGAAGCCGTCGAACAGGAAACCGTTCTTGCAGTCTTCCTGGCTGATGCGTTCCTTGACCAGGTTGATGATCAAGTCATCGGAAACCAGGCCACCGCTGTCCATCACGCTCTTGGCGATCAGGCCCAGCTCGGTACCAGCCTTGACGGCCGCACGCAGCATGTCGCCGGTGGAGATTTGTGGAATGCCGAATTTTTCAGTGATGAACTTTGCCTGAGTACCTTTACCGGCCCCGGGAGCTCCCAGCAGAATGACGCGCATCGATGTGCTCCTCAATTTTTTATATAGAGATGACGCTCGGATTCGCCGCGTGGGGGCAAATCTCGTAGAAGTGTGGCTCGTAAAAATAGAATTCGGGCCGCCCAAACGGCCAAAGGCTGATCAAGATACACAGCAGGCCTTAACCACACAAGCCGCCAAAAGTCGCAGGAACCCGCGCAGCGCTTACGTCATAGGTAGGGTGTGCCTGGGTGCAACCCGGCCCCATAAACGCCGGCCGCCCGTTTCAGGGCGGCCGCCGTGGTTTATCTGCAAGCTATTGAGAACACGCAAAAAACCCTAGCCAGTGTTACGCAAACCAGCGGCGATACCGGCCACGGAGACCAGCAGCGCCTGTTCCAGAGGGCTGTCCTGTGCCGCTTCCTGCTGGCGTGAGCGCGCCAGCAACTCGGCCTGCAGCAAGTGCAAGGGGTCAAGGTAGGTGTTGCGCAATCGGATGAACTCCAGGGTGTCCGGGCTATGGGCCAACAGTTGCGACTGGCCGGTCAGGCCAAGCACCACGCTGCACGCCTGCGACAATAGGTCGCGCAGATGTGCACCCAATGGCAGCAGGTCCGGCTGCACCAGGCGCTCGTCATACAGGCGGGCGATATCGGCATCGGCTTTGGCCAGCACCATTTCCAACATGTCGATGCGGGTACGGAAGAACGGCCACTGCTCGCGCATCTGCCCCAGCAGCTCGCCTTCTCCGCGTTCCAGTGCCTTGCTCAGCGCCGCCTCCCACCCGAGCCAGGCCGGCAGCATCAGGCGGGTCTGGGTCCAGCCGAAGATCCAGGGAATCGCACGCAAGCTTTCAATTCCACCCGCACGGCGTTTGGCCGGGCGACTGCCCAGAGGCAAGCGACCCAGCTCCTGTTCCGGCGTGGATTGGCGGAAATACTCGACGAACTGCGGATTTTCCCGCACCACGGCGCGGTAAGCGCTGACACCGTCTGCCGCCAATTCATCCATCAAATGGCGCCAGGCCGGCTCTGGCGGCGGTGGTGGCAGCAGGGTCGCTTCCAATACCGCAGCCAGATAGAGATTGAGGTTCTGCTCGGCGATATCCGGCAGGCCGAACTTGAAGCGGATCATCTCGCCCTGTTCGGTGGTGCGGAACCGCCCCGCCACCGAACCCGGTGGCTGCGACAGGATCGCAGCGTGGGCCGGGCCGCCGCCACGGCCAACGGTGCCGCCCCGACCGTGGAACAACAGCAGCTCCACCTGCTGCTCGCGGCAGATATCCACCAGCCGTTCCTGCGCGCGGTACTGTGCCCAGGCTGCCGCGGTAGTGCCGGCGTCCTTGGCCGAGTCCGAGTAGCCGATCATCACTTCCTGCGGCCCTTGCAAACGCGCGCGATAGCCCGGCAACAGCAACAGTTGCTCGATCACCGGGCCGGCGTTATCCAGGTCGGCCAGGGTTTCGAACAGTGGCACCACACGCATCGGCCGTTGCACGCCCGACTCTTTAAGCAACAGTTGCACTGCAAGCACGTCCGAGGCAGCGCCGGCCATGGAGATGACATAAGAGCCCAACGATGCAGCCGGTGCGGCGGCGATTTCCTTACAGGTGTTGAGCACCTCGGCAGTGTCCGCCGACGGCTTGAAATAGCCCGGCAGCAGGGGTCTACGGTTAGCCAGTTCCTTCATCAGGAAACTGATACGTGCCTCTTCGTCCCAGTCCTCGTACCGACCCAGGCCGAGGTAATCGGTGATTTCCGTCATGGCGGCCGAATGGCGACTGGAATCCTGACGCACATCCAGACGCACCAGGAACAGCCCGAACGTCACCGCCCGACGCAGGCAGTCGAGTAACGGGCCATCGGCAATCACCCCCATGCCGCACGCGTGTAGCGAGTGATAGCACAGCTCCAGCGGCTCCAGCAGGTCGCGATTGTTCTGCAATACGTCGGCCGGCGCCGGGGTACTGCTGCTTAACGCGGTATGCGCCCATTGGCGCGTCGCCCGCAGGCGCTCGCGCAGTTGCTTGAGCAAGGCACGATAAGGTTCGACGCTATCACCGACCTTGGCCTGCAACGCCGGGCTGGCTTGCTGCATCGACAGCTCGGAGGCCAAGTGGTCGATATCGCGCAGGTAGAGGTCGGCAGCCATCCAACGCGCCAACAGTAAGACTTCACGGGTGACCGGCGCCGTGACATTCGGGTTGCCGTCACGGTCGCCGCCCATCCACGAGGCAAAGCGGATCGGCGCGGCTTCCAGGGGCAAGCGCAAACCGGTGGCGGCATGCAGCGCCTGATCGGCCTTGCGCAGATAATTGGGAATCGCGTGCCACAGCGAATGCTCGATCACCGCAAAGCCCCACTTGGCTTCGTCCACCGGCGTGGGCCGGGTGCGGCGGATTTCTTCGGTGTGCCAGGCCTCGGCGATCAAGCGTTGCAGGCGCTGGCGGATCTGCTCGCGCTCTGCGGTGGTGAGGTCGCGATGATCCTGCGCCGCCAGTTGGGCGGCGATGGCATCGTATTTCTGGATCAGGGTGCGACGCGCCACTTCGGTAGGGTGGGCGGTGAGCACCAGTTCGATCTCCAGGCGCCCCAACTGGCGGGCCAGGGATTCGTTGCTGTGGCCTTCGCTTTGCAGGCGCGCCAGCAACTCGGGCAATACGCGGGACTCGAACGGTGCCGGCTGGGACTCATCACGCCGGTGGATCAGTTGGTACTGCTCGGCGATGTTGGCCAGGTTGAGAAACTGGTTGAACGCCCGTGCTACCGGCAACAGTTCATTTTCCTGCAACTGGTTGAGGCGGGTGCTCAGCTCATCCCCGGCCCCCCGACGGTCCGCCTTGGCGCCTTTGCGGATCTGCTCGATCTTGTCGAGGAAATCATCGCCGTACTGCTCTCGAATGGTGTTGCCCAACAGCTCACCCAGCAGGTGAACATCCTCACGCAAGCGTGCATCGATATCACTCATCAGCCAATCTCCAGCCAGAAATCCGGGACGCGCAGGTTTGCCAGAGTGCCGCCAGCATCAATTTATGACAAGACTTTAAACCTTGTGAGTTGCGGCTAGTCTCAAGGTTAAGTCGTCGCGTTTATCCACGCAGGCGACTGGACACTCATCACCGCCTGCTAAACGCGGGCTTCATTGAGGTTGCCATGAAAATTCGAGAACTGGCCCAGCACTGGGAAGAGAACGCCAAGGGTCGCCTGACCAAGACCGAATACGCCATCCATCTGGATATGGAGTCCGCCGCGCGGCTGGCGGCCATTACCGAGATGTACCCCAAACGCCACCCTGAAGAATTGCTCGGTGAGTTGATCGGTGCCGCCCTTGAAGAGCTGGAAGCCAGCTTCCCTTACATCAAGGGCCAGCAGGTGATTGCCACCGATGAAGAAGGCGATCCGCTGTACGAGGACGTCGGCCCTACCCCACGCTTTCTGACGCTGTCTCGCCGCTATCTGCATGATTTGTCGGCGAGCACTGACGAACAGAAACACTGACACCCCTACCAAACCCCTGTATTCCGGGCTCCTGACGGGCCCGGCGTACCACTGCGCAACGCAGAAGTTCCAATTTTTTATGCTGACCAATCAGTCAGATATTTTTTTAGGCAAATCGCCATCTTCTCTGAACTTTTGAAAAAAGCCTCCGGTCACAGCCAGTAAGCCATCACTTGGAACGGTCGTTTTAAAGGGCAATTTGTGCACCAGTGCCAGCCCCGCCGCCGCAGACCAGTGACATGGATTTTAATGTTTTTCAGGAGTTATCCAATGGAGTTGAAGACGATGAAGACCAGCACTGCCAAATCCTCGTTTAACCACCTGCGCGGGCTTAAATTGGCCGCGCTGGCAATCGGCACCAGCTTCGTCCTGGCGGGCTGCGCCGGCAACCCTCCGACCGAGCAGTACGCGGTCACCCAGTCCGCCGTGAACAGCGCCGTCAGCGCTGGCGGCACTGAGTACGCGGCTGTGGAAATGAAGTCGGCCCAGGACAAGCTCAAAGAAGCCGAAATTGCCATGCACGACAAGAACTACGACAAAGCTCGCCAGTTGGCTGAACAAGCCGAGTGGGACGCTCGCGTCGCGGAACGCAAGGCTCAAGCCGCCAAGGCTGAACAGGCTGTGAAGGATTCCCAGAAGGCTGTTGATGAGTTGCGTAAGGAAGGCATGCGTCCGGCTGCTATCCAGCAGAAGTAAGACGCTTCCTGTGACCAAATCGCACCTGATATCGAATTGAAAGGACGACACGACTATGCGTAAACAATTGATGATCCCTGCCCTGCTGGCGATGAGCGTTGCACTGGCGGCCTGCTCCACCCCGCCAAACGCGAACCTGGAAAATGCACGGACCAACTTCTCGTCCCTGCAGACCAACCCGCAAGCCACTAAGCTCGCGGCCCTGGAAACCAAGGACGCCAGCGAATGGCTGGACAAGGCTGACAAGGCCTACCGCGACAAGGAAGACGAGAAGAAAGTCGACCAACTGGCGTACCTGACCAACCAGCGCGTTGAAGTGGCCAAAGACACCATCGTGCTGCGTGAATCCGAAGCCAAGCTGAAAAACGCTGGCGACGAGCGTGCCCGCGCCTTGCTGGATGCCCGCGATGCGCAGATCAAGCAACTGCAGGACAGCCTGAACGCCAAGCAGACCGATCGCGGTACGCTGGTGACCTTCGGTGACGTGCTGTTCGCCACCAACAAGTCTGACCTGAAATCCAGCGGCCTGGTGAACATCACCAAACTGGCTCAGTTCCTGCGCGACAACCCGGATCGCAAAGTGATCGTCGAGGGCTACACCGACAGCACCGGTTCCGATTCGTACAACCAGAGCCTGTCCGAGCGTCGTGCGGCTTCGGTACAACGCGCACTGGCTCAACAAGGCGTGGATATCTCGCGCATCGTGACCCAGGGCTACGGCAAGGAATACCCGGTTGCCGACAACGGCAGCGTGTCGGGCCGTGCCATGAACCGTCGCGTTGAAGTGACTATCTCCAACGACAACCAGCCGGTCAAGCCACGGTCTTCCGTTGCTAACTGATTGATTGGCATTGGTTAAAAAAACCCACCTCACGGTGGGTTTTTTTTCGGCTCATCAAACTGAATAGTGCGATTCGTGTCCTCGGCTGGCATTTCAATCTTCGCGCCCGCCTGCTCATCCACCCGTTGATCGCGCTTGTACTTGCGAGCGGCTTCCTGTTCCAGCGCTACATGCTGCCTTGCCATGGCCAACATGTTTTCCAATACAGGAATGTGTATTTTCATCCTCGACCCAATCTATGTAGGTTTCAGCATTTTATGTGGCATTTAAGTCAAAGCGGTTCCAGACATTTCCATTTCAGTTGCATGACATACGGCAGCCTGCATTACGCCCCACGTCGCTACAGGCTGAATAGCTGATCAGCACGAAAAAACCGCCCCGAAAGGGCGGTTTTTGAGAGGTGCCGTTCAACCACCGACCTTACCGGTGCCCTGGGTCTCCGGCATTTGGATCTGACCCTGTCCCTGGCCGCTACCTTGACCATCTTGGGCGCCTTGATCACCTTGCGCGCCCTGTGCGCCTTGATCATTTTTTTGCTTAAGCAGCTTTTCCAGTAGTTTCATCAGTTCGTCGAGCTCACCTCCGCCCTGGCTACCCTGACCACCTTTAGCACCTTGTGACTGCACATCTTTGATTTTACTTTGGACGTCCTGGATCTGCTGATCGAGGCCTTGGCCTGATGAGGCCCCCCCGCCGACATTCCCACCATTGCCCATGTTTCCTACACCCGATACTCCGTTTATACCCGCCATATAGGCTCACTCCAGACTAATGAAAAAATGGACCGATCAGCAAAGCCAATCAGTCCATGATCTGTGGTGAGCGCACCCGGCCGGTTCCGGTCGGCCGAGCGCCTGGCATGCGTTAAATCATTAATCGGTACTCAAAACGGAGCTTTCCCACAGCGGGAAAAACAGCGTTCACTCCTGTAATTGCGGGGTTTCCTGCCCCATGCAACGCACGGCCTGCTTCTTGTTGTTCACCAGCACACCGCTGAGGCCTTTCTGCTCGGTGTCGAACATCACCAGCACGCCATCCACGCACTGCGCCACTTGCGCGGCCGGGGTCAAGGAGATCTTGTAGTCCTCGCCTGGCACCGTTTTGAGCATGGTGAAATCGCTGAGCAGCAGGGCGTCTTCCGGCTTGGCGAAGTGCAGGTAACCGTAGAACCACAGGCAACCGACGGTGCCGATGATGGTGCCAATGCCGGTGAGGATCAGCGGGATCATGTTGCGTTCTTCGCTCATTGCGGGCTCTCTGATGAATCAACTTTAGGAATGGGGTAGTTCGGAATTTCGCCCAGGCGGCGCAGGCCGTTGAAGTGTTGCGGGTCATCCAGGTAGCGCAGCATCACGGTTTGCCAGGTCTTGTCGGCAAAAGTCTGCACATGCCCGCCCCGGGTCAACTGCAACACCCGTGGCGGCGGTGCGGCCTGGTACAGGCGGATGCCATTTGCCACCGGCACGATCGGGTCATCCAGGCTATGAAACAGCAGCTTGGGCACGCCAGTGAGCCGGGGCATGGCATGGATTGCACTGTCAGCATCCGGCACCAGCCAGGACAGGGGCACCTGCAATGGCCATGTTAACCAGGAGGTGCTCAGGGCGAATTGTCCTACGTCACGATAACTGGCAGGCACGCCGTCCAGCACCAGGGCTTTGAGCTGGGATTGGCGCTCCGGGTGAGCGGCCAGGTAGTGCACCGCCAGCGCCCCGCCCAGGCTTTGACCGAGGACGATCAGCGGCTGGCCCTGGGTTTCAGGCGCCTTGTCGATCCAGCTGAAGGCCGCATCCACATCCTGGTAGATCGCTGGCAGCGAGGGTTTGCCTTCCGACAAGCCGTAGCCTCGATAGTCCAGTAGCAGCACTTGGTAACCCTGCTCTGGCAGCCACCAACTGCCGCCCAGATGCCAGGCTAGGTTGCCGCCGTTACCATGCAAATGCAGCACCGTGCCCTTGAGCGGCACACCGGGCTTGGCCGGCAACCACCAGGCGTGGAGCTTCACGCCGTCGGCGCTGGTCAAGGTGACATCACGGTACTGCAGGTGTGCTTTTTCCGGCGTGAACGGCAGGCCGGGTTCGGGATAGAACAGCAATGAGCTGCAGCCGTTCAATGTGAGTAGCAGGCACAAAATGCCGAGGATTCTCATCCGTTGAAGCCTCGCTATTATTCGAAATTTTAAATCTTTCAGCGATTCAAAGGTGGGAGCGGGCTTGCTCGCGAAAGCCGTGTGTCAGTCAACTTATGTATATCTGATGTTCCGCTTTCGCGAACAAGCCCGCTCCCACCGGTCGATCCGGTTTCGTCAAAGGATATTCGAGTAATCCGCCTCGATCCGATCCAGGCTCAAATGGTTGAGGAAGTTGGAGAAGCACATCCACGCCGCCAGTGCGTTCATGTCGCGGAACTGCTCTGGCAGGTACTTGGGCGGCACCACCAGGCCTTCGTCCACCAGTTGGCGCAGGGTACGCATGTCTTCCAGGGTGGTCTTGCCGCAGAACAGCAGCGGCACTTGTTCCAGCTTGCCTTTGCGCACGGCGAGCTGGATGTAGTTGTAGACCATGATGAAGCCCTTGAGGTAGGACAGGTCCTTGGTAAACGGCAGACCAGTCGGCACTGAACCTCGGAAAACCCGACTGGCGTTGCCGTAACTTTCGGCCATCTCAAAGCCTTGCTCGCGGAAGAACTCGAACACCTGCAGGAAGTCGGCCCCCTCTTCCACCATGTGGATAGCGCGGGTGCGGTTGGTCAGCTTGCGCAGACGGCTCGGGTAGGAGGCGAAGGTGATGATTTCCATCAGGATCGCCAGGCCTTCCTGGGTCACGGTAGACGACGGCGGGCCTTTGGACAGGAACGTGCAGATCGGCTGGTTCTGGCCATTCAACGTGGTGCCCACGTGCACCAGGCCTTCATGCACTTCCAGGGCGCGTACGTCGCGGTCGTTGAACATCGCATCGGCGCGGATCTTGATGTAGTCCGCACCCGCCGCCGCGTCGGCGACGATACCGTCGGACTCAAACACGCGAATAGTCTCTTCGGCCTCGCCGAACACCTTGTTCAGGCGGGTTTGCAGCAGGGCCACGGCGTCCTTGGCGGTGAGGGTCTTGGCCTCATCCTTCAAGTCCCCACGGCCATCGATGTTGTTCAGATAGTCCGAAAGCATCAGGCCCAGATCGGCCAGGGTCGGGTCACCCGCGTGGAACGCATCGGAAGCAGCGCCATAAAGCTCTTGTGAAATCAGGCCGAAATCCTCGGTGCCGCGTGCTTCGAGCATGCGCACCACCATGCGGTATTCCTTGCACATGCGGCGCATGATCTGCCCCACCGGACTGAACTGGCCGAGACGACGGGTGATGTCGCGCTCGATGTTCTGGAACTCCAGCTTCACCGCGCTGGAATCGAACGACAGCGGCCGGTTGAGGTAGTAGTCGCGGCTGACCGCCGGCATTTCCTTGCCCTTGGCCTTGAGGAACCCCTGGCGAATGTTCTCGTCCCACTTCACGGCGTCGAGGACGCGAATCGGTGTTTGCGCCAGCACAATGCGATCAGACAAGGTGCGTATCGTCTGCTGGTAATCGTCCACCCGGTGCTTCCTCTTTAAACGTTATTTGCCCGCACGCTGGTAGCGCACGGCTTCCACGAATACATCGGCGTTGGCCGGGTCATCCAGGTAGGCAAACACCTGGTCCAGCGGGCCGTCGACCAGCACCCCGGGCCCTTCGACGGTTTCCACCGTGCTGCCCTGTAACGCCTTTTGGCCTATGGCTTGATGGATCTGCTCCAGGTCGAGGTTGTAGACCACCAATTCATGCTTTTCGTTGATTTCGAAGCCCGCAAGGATGAAATGCCCGCCGAGCTTGGCCGGCAGCGGCGCCGACAAGTACCAGCGGTTGCCATGCCGGGACACAGTAAACAAGTACTCATCACGCTGGTTCGGCTTGGCTGTAGGGTAGCTCACGGCTTTATAACGGTGTTCACCGACGCGCGTGATTCGCAGGTTGAGCGGCTCGCCCCAGGCGTTTTTGCTCGACCATTTCCCCAGCAAGCCCGCGGGTGCGGCTTCACGGGCCGGCATCGGGTCCTTGAAGGTCACCAGGCAGCCGCTGAGCAGCAGGAATGACAAGGCAATTACCGCGATTCGCCAGGCTTTCATCGAGTACTCCACGGGGGTATGGGTGGAACCGTTTTGTGTGGGAGCGGGCTTGCTCGCGAAAGCGGTGGCTCAGCCAAATGTGTATCGACTGACACCGCGCATTCGCGAGCAAGCCCGCTCCCACATAAAGCACGTTCCGTAAATGACTACACCGAGGCCAAGACCAAATGCATGTAACGCTTGAGGATCTCAAGCATTTCTTCACCGGTCAGAGGCTCTGCGCCGCCCAGCAGGCCCTGATATTCCATCCGACTGATTATCGCCGTCAACACTTTGGCATCCTGTTGTGGCTCGCGGGAGCCCAACACCTGGAAAAACTGCCCGGTGCCTTGCAACAGAATCTGCTGGTGGGAACGCACCAACTCGGCCAGGCGCGGGTTGAGCAAGGCTTCCTGGCGGAACGCCTGCTCGGCCATCAGGTGTTCACGACGGTTGGTCAGTTGCCGCAAGACGTAATCGGCGGTCAGCCGCGCAATGTCATCGGCCAGTTGCGAGCGTGACTGCGGGCTGCCATCGCCATAGGCGACCATCTCGCGCAAAAGGCCTTCGTTACGCACCCACAGTTTGCCCATGAACGCTGCACTGCGCTCGACGTATTGGGCGAAGGTGTCGGTGAGCAGATCGTCGATGTCCTTGAAATAGTAGGTGGTGGCCGACAAGGGCACCCCCGCCTCCGCCGCCACCGCGCGATGGCGCACGGCGCGCACGCCATCGCGCACTACGATGCGCATGGCTGCATCGAGAATGTCTTGCCTGCGTTGCTCGCTACCCCGACGGCTGGCCTTGCGGCCTTGGTACTGGACGCTTTCAGCCACGGCAGCGGCAATGCCGGCGGCGCCTTCTTGAGCGGTTACGCGGTTCACGACTCACATCCTTGAATAGATCAAAACCTGGCGCTGTTTGCTTGACGCTTATTGACGCCACATAAAAAAGCCGCCTTATAAAAGGCGGCTTCGGATTTCGCTTCGGTTACGCTTGCGGCCGCATGTGCGGGAACAAGATCACGTCGCGGATCGACGGCGAGTTGGTCAACAGCATCACCAGACGGTCGATGCCGATACCTTCACCGGCCGTTGGCGGCATGCCGTATTCCAGGGCGCGGACGAAGTCAGCGTCGTAGTGCATGGCTTCGTCGTCGCCGGCGTCCTTGTCGGCCACCTGGGCCATGAAACGCTCGGCCTGGTCTTCCGCGTCGTTAAGCTCGGAGTAGGCGTTGGCGATCTCGCGACCACCGATGAACAGTTCGAAACGATCGGTGACGTTCGGGTTGTCGTCGTTGCGACGGGCCAGCGGCGACACTTCGAACGGGTACTGGGTAATGAAGTGCGGCTGCTCCAGCTTGTGCTCCACCAGCTCTTCGAAAATCATCACCTGCAGTTTGCCCAGGCCCTCGAAGCCCAGCACCTTGGCACCGGCTTTCTTGGCGATCGCACGGGCCTTGTCGATGTCGTTCAGGTCGTCGGCGGTCAGCTCAGGGTTGTACTTGAGGATCGAGTCGAATACCGACAGGCGCACGAACGGCTCGCCAAAATGGAACACCTTGTCGCCATACGGTACGTCGGTGCTGCCCAGGACCAGTTGCGCCAGCTCGCGGAACAGTTCTTCGGTCAGGTCCATGTTGTCTTCGTAGTCGGCGTAGGCCTGGTAGAACTCCAACATGGTGAATTCTGGGTTGTGACGCGTCGAAACGCCTTCGTTACGGAAGTTGCGGTTGATCTCGAACACTTTTTCGAAGCCGCCAACAACGAGGCGCTTGAGGTACAGCTCCGGCGCGATACGCAGGAACATTTCCATGTCCAGTGCGTTGTGGTGAGTTTCGAACGGCTTGGCTGCGGCACCACCTGGGATGGTTTGCAGCATCGGGGTTTCCACTTCCAGGAAGTCGCGCTGCATCAGGAAGGTACGGATGTGCGCGATCACCTGCGAACGCACACGGAACGTGTGGCGCACTTCTTCGTTGACGATCAGGTCAACGTAGCGCTGGCGGTAGCGCTGCTCGGTGTCGGTCAGGCCGTGATGCTTGTCCGGCAGCGGGCGCAGCGACTTGGTCAGCAGGCGCACGTGGGTCATCTCGACGTACAGGTCGCCCTTGCCGGAACGGGCCAGGGTGCCTTCGGCGGCGATGATGTCGCCCATGTCCCAGGTTTTCACCGAGGCCAGGGTTTCTTCAGGCAAGGTCTTGCGGTTGACGTAGACCTGGATGCGACCGGTCATGTCCTGGATCACCATGAACGAGCCACGGTTGAGCATGATGCGACCTGCCACCTTGACCGGGATCGCAGCCTCTGCCAGCTCTTCCTTGGTCTTGTCCGCGTACTGTTTCTGCAAGGCATCGCAGTAGTTTTCGCGACGGAAGTCGTTGGGGAAGGCATTGCCCTTGGCGCGCTCGGCAGCAAGCTTTTCCTTGCGCAGGGCGATCAGGGAGTTTTCTTCCTGTTGCAGGGCCTGGTCGAGTTGTTGGTCGCTCATGTCTTTAAATTTTCCATCACAGGTTCGTTGCCCCCAGGCCTGCGGCCTGGGGATCGCGGGCAAGCCCGCTCCCACATAGGGTGTTACAGGCCGGATTTCAGGCTGGCTTCCAGGTATTCGTCGATATCACCGTCGAGCACCTTGTCACAGTCACTGCGTTCGATGTTAGTGCGCAGATCCTTGATCCGCGACGCATCGAGCACATAAGAGCGGATCTGGTGACCCCAGCCGATATCCGACTTAGTGTCTTCGAGCGCTTGGGACGCGGCATTGCGTTTCTGCATTTCCTGCTCGTACAACTTGGCCCGCAGCATTTTCATGGCGGTGTCCTTGTTGGCATGCTGGGAACGTTCGTTCTGGCAGCTGACCACGGTGTTGGTCGGTACGTGGGTAATACGTACGGCCGAGTCGGTGGTGTTTACGTGCTGACCACCGGCACCGGAGGAACGGTAGGTGTCGATGCGCAGGTCGGCCGGGTTGATTTCGATCTCGACCTTGTCGTCGATCTCTGGGGAGACGAACACCGCAGAGAACGAAGTGTGACGACGGTTGCCGGAGTCGAACGGACTCTTGCGCACCAGGCGGTGCACGCCAATCTCGGTGCGCAACCAGCCAAAGGCGTATTCACCCTTGATGTGCACGGTCGCGCCCTTGATACCGGCGACTTCACCGGCGGACAGTTCCATGATGGTCGCTTCGAAACCGCGTTTGTCCGCCCAGCGCAGGTACATGCGCAACAGGATGTTGGCCCAGTCCTGGGCCTCGGTGCCGCCGGAACCGGCCTGGATGTCGAGGTAGGCGTTGTTCGGGTCCATCTCGTGGCTGAACATGCGGCGGAATTCGAGTTTGGCGAGGTTTTCCTCGAGACGGGCCAGCTCGGCGACGACATCGCCCACTGCGCCTTCGTCGTTTTCTTCGACGGCCATGTCCAGCAGGTCACGGCAATCGGCCAGGCCGGTGTTCAGTTCGTCGAGGGTGTCGACGATCTGCGCCAGCGCAGCGCGCTCGCGACCCAGTTCCTGGGCGTATTCAGGTTTGTTCCAGACAGCAGGATCTTCAAGCTCGCGATTGACTTCGGTCAGACGCTCATGCTTTTGATCGTAGTCAAAGATACCCCCGAATAGTTTCGGAGCGCTCGGACAGGTCCTTGATGGTGTTAAGGATCGGGTTGATTTCCATGGCGGGCAGCACTCGTTGGCGAACTTTTGAAAGCCGGCGAGTATAACGGCAAATGGGGGGGAACGGCAGTCCGCTTGGCGAAAAGGCGTGGGGTTTGTACACGATCCGTAGAACGATACGGATCAAATGTGGGAGCCGGCTTGCTTGCGAATGCGGCGGGTCAGTCACGGATATATCAACCGACCCAGCGCATTCGCGAGCAAGCCCGCTCCCACATTTAGATGTCCAGTGCCTTCAGGTCACTCGATCCCCACCTGATTGCGCCCATTATGCTTGGCCGTATACAACCCCTTATCCGCCGCCATGATCAATTGACGACAGTCCGTGCCCTGCACCGGCGTCAGGGTCGAGAGCCCAATGCTGATGGTCAGACTTGAGCCCTCGGTCGGTGCGTTATGCGGGATTTTCAGCGCGGCAACCGCCATGCGCAGCTTTTCGGCTACCAACCGAGCACCGCCCGGCGAGGTATTCGGCAGCACCAGAGCAAACTCTTCACCGCCGTAGCGCGCCGGCAGGTCCGAGGGGCGGCTGCTGGCTTCGCGGATGGCGGCGGCAACCTTGCGCAAGGCCTCGTCACCTTCGACATGCCCAAAGCTGTCGTTGTAGGTCTTGAAGAAGTCCACGTCGATCATCAGCAGCGACAATTGAGTCTGGTCACGCATGGCACGGCGCCATTCCAGTTCCAGGTATTCATCGAAATGACGCCGGTTGGACAGCCCGGTAAGACCATCGGAGTTCATCAACCGCTGCAGCACCAGGTTAGTGTCCAGCAACTGTTGCTGGCTGACCCGCAGCGCGCGATAGGCTGCATCCCGTTGCAACAAGGTCATGTACGAGCGCGAGTGATAGCGGATCCGCGCCACCAGTTCGATATTGTCCGGCAGCTTGACCAGGTAGTCGTTGGCACCCGCCGAGAACGCCGCGCTCTTGATCAGCGGGTCCTCCTTGGTGGAAAGCACGATGATCGGGATGTTCTGCGTGGCCGGGTGATTGCGGTATTCACGCACCAGGGTCAGGCCGTCGAGGCCGGGCATCACCAGATCCTGCAGGATAACGGTCGGTTTGATGCGAATCGCCTGGGCAATCGCCTGGTGCGGGTCGGCGCAGAAGTGAAAGTCGATGTTTTCTTCATGAGCCAGGCCACGCCGCACGGCTTCGCCGATCATGGCCTGGTCGTCGACCAGCAACACCATGGCAGCATTTTCGTCGGTCTTGATGTCGTCGATCTGTAAATCATTCATGTGCAGTCACCTGAATTACTGCCGGCAAGCCGGTGCTGCGGGAGGTCGTGTTCATTTGGCGAATACCTCCAGCAGTCGGGGCGCAATTCTATCCAGTGGGCGAATTTCAACAGCAGCATCAATCGCCGCCGCCGCTTTGGGCATGCCATACACCGCCGAGCTTTGCTGATCCTGGGCGATGGTCAAATAACCTTGTTCACGCAGTAACTTGAGGCCCTGGGCCCCGTCGCGCCCCATGCCGGTCAACAGTACGCCGACGGCATCGCCATTCCAGTGGCTGGCCACGCTTTCAAAAAACACGTCGATCGAAGGCCGGTAAATCTCGTTCACCGGCTCTGCGGTATAGGCTAGCGTGCCGTTCTTCAATAAACGAATGTGGTGGTTGGTGCCGGCCAGCAGCACCACGCCGCTTTGCGGTGGCTCACCTTCGCGGGCCAGGCGCACCGGCAAGCCGGAGGCGCTGCTCAGCCACTCGGCCATGCCGGCAGCGAACACCTGGTCGACATGCTGCACCAGCACGATGGCCGCGGGAAAGTCACGGGGCAAGCCCTTGAGCAGGATTTCCAGGGCGGCCGGGCCGCCCGCAGAGGACCCGATGGCCACCAGGCTCTGGCGTTTGCCAGTGATGCGCGGGGCCAAAGCTTCCGCACGCACGCGGCTGCCGCGCTGACCGATCAGCCAGCCGATGTTGAGGATCTTGCGCAACAGCGGCGCCGCCGCATCCTTGGGGTTGCCCACGCCCAGGGTCGGGGTGTCCACTACGTCGAGGGCGCCGTGGCCCATGGCTTCGAACACTCGGCTCACGTTGGCCTGGCGGTCGACGGTGACGATAAGGATGGCGCACGGGGTCTGGGCCATGATCTGGCGGGTGGCTTCCACGCCGTCCATCACCGGCATGATCAGGTCCATCAGGATCAGGTCCGGCGTCAGTTCAGCGCAGCGCTGCACCGCTTCCAGGCCATTGGCGGCCACCCAGACAACTTGATGCGCGGGCTCGAAGCTCAAGGCGCGGCGCAAGGCCTCCACCGCCAGGGGCATGTCATTGACGATCGCAATCCTCATGCCCGCGCGCCTCCGATCAGTTCCATCACGGCGTCCAACAGGGCGTCATCATGAAAACTGGCTTTGGCTAAATAATAGTCGGCGCCGGCGTCCAGTCCACGGCGTCGGTCTTCTTCGCGATCCTTGTAGGACACCACCATCACCGGCAACGATTGCAGGCGACTGTCACGGCGCAAGAGTGTGACCAATTCAATACCGTCCATACGAGGCATATCAATATCAGTGATCAACAGGTCAAAGTCTTCGGAGCGCAAGGCGTTCCAGCCGTCCATGCCATCGACCGCCACGGCCACTTCATAACCACGATTAAGTAACAATTTGCGTTGCAGCTCGCGCACGGTCAGTGAGTCATCCACCACCAACACCCGTTTACGCGGAGCCTCGGTGCTTTGTTGGCTGCGCCGGGCAATCCGTTCCAATCGGCCGGTGTTCAGCAGCTTATCCACCGAACGCAGCATGTCTTCAACGTCGACGATCAACACCACCGAGCCGTCATCCAGCAACGCGCCGGCGGAAATATCCTGGACCTTGCCCAGGCGATCATCCAGCGGCAAGACCACCAGGGTACGCTCGCCGATAAAGCGCTCCACGGCAATCCCATACACAGCATCGCGCTCGCGGATCACCACGACTTTCAAAGTGTCCGACGGGTTCTGCCCCGTCGGGCGCTGCAACAACTGGCTGGCGGCAACCAGGCCAACATGCCGGCCCTCGTGCCAGAAATGCTGGCGACCTTCCAGTTGCACGATGTCGTCCGGCGCCAGGTCGCACATGCGCTCGATGTGAGCCAGTGGGAACGCGTAGGCTTCTTCGCCGACTTCCACCACCAGACTGCGCACCACCGACAGGGTCAAGGGTACTTCCAGGTGGAAACGACTGCCCTGCCCTGCCGTCTGCTCCAACACCACCGCACCGCGCAGCTGGCGGACCATATGCTGCACCGCATCCAGGCCGACGCCGCGCCCGGACACCTCGGTGACCTTGTCGCGCAGGCTGAACCCCGGCAAGAACAGGAACGTCAGCAACTCTTCTTCGCTCAGGCGCTGGGCCGTTTCCAGCGGCGACAGATGCCGGTCGACGATGGTGCCGCGCAGGCGTTCCAGGTCGACGCCATTACCGTCATCGCTCAATTCCAGCACCAGCAGACCGGCCTGATGGGACGCGCGCAGGCGGATCAGGCCTTCAGCCGGCTTGCCTGCGAGCAGGCGTTGTTCGGGCATTTCGATGCCGTGGTCGACGGCATTGCGCAATAAATGCGTGAGCGGCGCTTCAAGTTTTTCCAGCACGTCACGGTCGACCTGGGTCTTGTCACCCTCGATCTCCAGGCGTACCTGCTTGCCGAGGCTGCGGCCCAGGTCACGCACCATGCGCACCTGACCGGCCAGCACATCGGCAAACGGACGCATGCGGCAGGCCAGCGCGGTGTCATACAACACCTGGGCGCGCTGCCCGGCCTGCCAGCCGAATTCATCCAGTTCGGCGGTCTTTTCCGCCAACAAGGCCTGGGCTTCGCTGAGCAGGCGACGCGTATCGGCCAGGGCCTCTTGAGCTTCGAGGTTCAAATTCTCAGTCTTGAGTTGCCCGTCCAGCGTGTCCAGGGCCCTTACGCTCTGGCTTTGAATGCGTTTGAGGCGCTGCAGGCTAGCCAGGTACGGTTTGAGCCGCTGGGTTTCCACCAGGGATTTGCTCGACAGATCCAGCAGACTGTTCAAGCGCTCGGCCGTCACACGCAGCACGCGCTCGCCGCCTTCGGTCATGCGTTTGTTGTGACGCGGCGGCTCGGCGACCACCGGCGGCGCGGGCTCAGGCTCCGGCGGCAGTGCTTCAACGACAGGCACAGGCTCCGGCGGCGGCGCCTTGACCGGCGCCTGGGACGGGTCCAACAGGCGCTCCATCAACGCCACATAGGCTTCGATATCGGCCGGCCCCACATTATTGCCGGGCGTGGCGATGCGCATCAGCAGGTCGGTGCCTTGCAACAACGCGTCAATATGTTCAGGTTGCAGGTACAGGCGGCTTTCCTGGGCACTGACCAGGCAATCTTCCATGACATGGGAGACGCTGACCCCGGCGTCTACCCCGACGATACGCGCCGCGCCCTTGAGCGAGTGGGCGGCGCGCATGCAGGCTTCGAGCTGGTCGGCCTGGGTGGGGTTGCGCTCCAGGGCCAGCAGGCCCGCGCTCAGTACCTGGGTCTGCGCGTCGGCTTCCAGGCTGAACAGTTCCAGCAGCGAGGCATCGCGCATCTGGTCGGGGGTCATGTGAGGCTCCGGGTCACGGCGGACAACAATTGCGCCTCGTCCAGCCAACGCAGGCTGCGGCCTTTCCACTGCAACACGCCTTGGGTGTAGCGTGCGCTGGCCTGAGGGCCGGAGGCCGAAGCCGCCTTCAAGGTGCGCTCATCGATGGCGTGGATACCGTCGACTTCATCCACTGGCACCACCACCGGGCCATCCTCTGCCGCAATGATCAACATGCGCGGCATGATGCGCCCACCGCTGGCGCCGTTGCTGGTCACGTCCAGGCCCAACAGTTCCACCAACGACAGGCACGCCACCAGCGCGCCGCGCACGTTGGCCACGCCAAGCAAGGCGCGCGAGCGTTGGTGCGGCAGGGAATGGATCGGTTGCAGCGGCGCCACTTCCACCAGGCAACGCGTGGCGATGCCCAGCCATTCTTCGCCGAGACGGAATATCAGCAACGAACGGGTGACCACGTCTTCACCCAACTCGACAGCGGCATGCGGGCGATGCGCGTCCTGCTGCAAGGCGTAGCGATCCAGCAAACGCGTGGCCGCCGCCGAGTACACCGAGCAGTTGCGGCAATGGATATGGTCCGCCAGCAGCGGGCAGGATTTGTCGCCATGGATGCCGATGCGGTTCCAGCAGTCATCGATGGCTTGGGTGTCGGCCAGGGTCAGGTCCAGGCCCGCGGTGTCGAGCGCGTCGGTGTTACTCATCGTTTGGACTCACTGTCAGCTCGCTCGCTACGGGCGGCCCGCGCCTGCAAACGGCGCGCTCCCGCACTGTCGCCCTGGGATTCGAGCAATGCCGCCAAGTGCATCAAGGCCTGCGGGTGCTGGGGTTCCAGGTACAAGGCTTTTCGATAATAGCCCTGGGCTTCCAGGGCGCTGCCGGCCACGTCGCTGAGCAACCCGAGCCAGTAGAACACCTGGGCGGCCGGCGGGTGATTACTCAAATACTGTTCGCACGCGGCACGGGCTTCGGCACTCTTGCCTTCATTGGCCAGGGTGGCGATGCGACCGAGCAGGTCACCCGCGTCGGTGTGCGGCGCCTTGATCGGCACCACCTGGGCCCTGGCCGTGCTGAACGGCCGTGGCTTGGTCGGAATCGGAGCCGCACTGCGTGGCGGGATGGGCGCGGCGATCGGCACAAACACGGGTTCCGGCTTGACCGGCTCGGCATGCCGACTGAACGCAAAGGACTGCGGCACCCCAATCGAACGCATGCCATGACGCCCCAGCAGGCTGCCCTCGGCCGGGCCGATGAACAGCACGCCGTCCACGTGCGTCAGACCCTTGAGCACATCGAACACTTGCTTCTGGGTCGGTTGGTCGAAGTAGATCAGCAGGTTGCGGCAGAACACGAAGTCATAGCTCGCCTCATTCGCCAGCAGGCCAGGATCGAGCAGGTTGCCCACTTGCAGGCGCACCTGCTCGCGCACGCGCTCGGCAATGTGGTAACCGTCGTCATACTCGGTGAAATGGCGGTCGCGAAAGGCAATATCGCCACCACGGAAAGAATTTCTGCCATACACCCCGCGCCGCGCGCGCTCTACCGACAGCGGGCTGACATCCAGGCCCAGCACCTTGAACTGGTGCGGCGCCAGGCCAGCATCCAGCAAGGCCATGGCAATCGAATACGGTTCTTCACCGGTGGAGCATGGCAGGCTGAGGATGCGCAGGGCGCGCATCTGCTTGATCTCGGCGAGTCGCGCCTTGGCCAGACGGGCCAGGGTCGCGAACGATTCGGGATAACGGAAAAACCAGGTTTCCGGAACGATCACCGCTTCGATCAGCGCCTGTTGCTCATCCTCGGAGCTTTGCAGGTGCTGCCAGTACTCACCGGCCGTTTGCGCATTAACGGCCTGGCTGCGTTGGCGCACCGCACGCTGGATGATGGCTTCGCCGACCGACGCAACATCCAGGCCGATGCGCTCTTTGAGGAAGGCAAAGAAACGCGGATCGCTGCTCATAGGCTCAGCTCGGCAGAAAACAGCAAGGCGCGCACGTCATCGGTGAGCAGTTCGTTGACGCCAATCCATTGCATCAAGCCCACGGCATCTTCACGCACCAGCCCCAGGTACGGCGCCTCGCGGTTGTCCAGGCCGTAGGGCTTGAACTCCCCCAGGTCGCAACGCAGGGTGTCGGTGGCTTGCTCCAGGATCAGTCCCAACCTGCGGGGTTCAACCCAAGGCTGCGGCTGGTAATTGACCAGCACCAGGCGCGTACTGGTACGGGCCTGGGCCGGCTTGCCGAACGTCAGGGCGCTGAGGTCAATGACCGGTACCAGCGTGCCGCGGTGGGCAAAGATGCCCGCCACCCATACTGGCGCATGGGCAATGGGTTTGAGCGGCAGGCGCGGCAGCACCTCGGCCACTTCCGTGGCCTTGAGGGCGTAACGTTCGTCGCCGATGTGGAACACCAGAAACAACGCTTTCTTCGCTGCCGGGACGGCGCCGCTTTTAGCCGCGAGGTCGCTCATCAGACTTTGAAACGCGACACGCCGCTGCGCAGACCGACCGCGACCTGGCTCAGCTCATCAATGGCAAAGCTGGCTTGACGCAGGGACTCGACAGTCTGGCTGCTGGCATCGCCCAGTTGCACCAGGGCGTGGTTGATCTGCTCGGCGCCCGTAGCCTGGGCCTGCATGCCTTCATTGACCATCAACACCCGCGGCGCCAGGGCCTGCACCTGATGGATGATCTGCGACAACTGCTCGCCCACTTGCTGCACTTCGAACATGCCGCGACGCACTTCCTCGGAGAACTTGTCCATGCCCATCACGCCAGCGGACACCGCCGACTGGATCTCGCGCACCATTTGTTCGATGTCGTAGGTGGCGACAGCCGTCTGGTCGGCCAAGCGACGCACTTCGGTGGCCACCACGGCGAAACCACGCCCATATTCACCGGCTTTCTCGGCCTCGATCGCGGCATTGAGCGACAGCAGGTTGGTCTGGTCGGCGACCTTGACGATAGTCACCACCACCTGGTTGATGTTGCCGGCCTTCTCATTGAGGATCGCCAGCTTGGCGTTGACCAGGTCGGCGGCGCCCATGACCGAGTGCATGGTTTCTTCCATGCGCGCCAGGCCTTGCTGGCCAGAACCGGCGGCAACCGACGCCTGGTCGGCGGCAGTGGACACTTCGGTCATGGTGCGTACCAGGTCCTTGGACGTGGCCGCGATCTCGCGGGAGGTGGCGCCGATTTCGGTGGTGGTCGCAGCGGTTTCAGTGGCGGTGGCCTGTTGCTGCTTGGAGGTGGCAGCAATCTCGGTCACCGAGGTGGTGACCTGCACCGACGAACGCTGAGCCTGGGAGACCAGGGCGGTCAGCTCGGTCATCATGTCATTGAAGCCGGTTTCCACTGCGCCAAACTCGTCTTTGCGCTCCAGGCTCAAGCGTTTGCTCAGGTCGCCGTCGCGCATGGTTTCGAGGATGTCGACGATGCGCTGCATCGGCGCCATGATCGCGCGCATCAGCAGCAGGCCGCACAGGCCGGCGGCGAGGACGGCGATGACCAGCGACACGGCCATGCTGACCTTGGCCGACAGCACCGACTCGTCGATTGCCGCGGTGGCGCGGTCGGAGACGTTCTTGTTTTCGGTAATGATGTCGTTGAGCTTCATGCGCCCTTCGACCCAGATCGGCGTCAATTGCTCTTCCAGCAACGTACGCGCACCCGGCAGGTCACCGGCATCGACACGCTCCAGCAGTTGCGCGAGCACTTTGTTGTAGGTGATATGCGCTGCCTTGAAGTTATCGAACTCCATTCGGTCGGCCTGACCATGAATGGTTTTTTCATAGGTGGCCATCTGCTGCGCAATACGCGCCTCGAAGGACTTGTAGTCCGACTTATCCGAATTGGTAAGGTCTTTTTCGTCGCGCAGGCCGATGATATCGATGGTCTCCAAATAGCTATCGACCCAGGCGCTGCGGATCATCGAACTGAGGTAGACCCCCGGCACCGCATCGTCCCGGACTGCTTCCTGGCTGGCTTCGATCTTCAGCAACCGCGAGTAGGACACCACGACCATCAGCAGCATGATCGCGATAATGACCGCAAAGCTCGCCAAGATCCGTTGGCGCAAGGTCCAGTTCTTCACAGTAATTCCTCGAAGGGCCATTCAAATGGGGGGAGTATAGCTGAGCGCAAGCCCTCATTTATCAACGGGTTTTGATGTAGCGCTCACAGAATGCAAAAACACCCCGGGCCATGCTGGCAACCGGGGTGTTGGTGGTCAGGCGGCAGCCTCAGAGGGTGGCTTGGCGTACCTGTTTTTCCAGCTCCAGCTTCAAGCCTGGCTCCAGTTTCAGTTGGCGTGCCAGCTCGTCGAGGTAGGCCTTCTCCATGAAGTTTTCCTCGTCCACTAGCATCACGCTGGCGATGTACATCTCGGCCGCCATTTCCGGCGTGCCGGCGGCCCGCGCCACGTCGGCGGGGTCCAGGGGCTTGTTCAGTTCGGCATGCAGCCAGCTGTGCAACTCGCGGTCGTTATCCAGCTTGGTGAATTCGCCCTCGATCAGTTCGCGCTCGCGCTCATCCACATGGCCGTCGGCCTTGGCGGCGGCGACCAGCGCCTTGAGGATGCCCTGGCTGTGTTGCTCGACCTGCGCCGGTGGCAAGCGGTCGATGGTCTGCGGTTCGCCTTGGGGCGCATTGGCCTGGCTGGCCTGCCAGTTGCCGTAGGCTTTGTAGGCGATAACGCCCAACGCCGCCAAGCCGCCGTAGGTCAGGGCCTTGCCGCCGAACTTGCGGGCTTTCTTGTTGCCCAGCAGCAGACCCATCGCGCCGGCCGCCAGGGCGCCGCCGCCCGCACCACCGAGCAGGCTGCCCAGGCCACCACTGCCAAGCAAACCGCCCAACGCACCTTTGTCGTCCTGTTTACGCTGGCCGCCAGCCTTGTTTTGCAACATATCCTGGCCGGACTTGAGCAACTGATCGAGCAATCCACGGGTATTCATTCGTAGCCTCCAGACACTAGGGTTCATAAGACCAATAGGCTCCCAGCGTAAAACTAAGTGCCAAAAAGCCCCGATCTAGAGTGCTTCCAGATGTAACGCAGCCGCCCTTCGCTTAAATCGATATACACTCGAACACATCTATAAAAATACCTCACTGGTAATTCCAGCATGATGACCTTGCGTCAAATCCGGCACTTTATTGCAGTGGCCGAGACCGGCTCGATCTCTGCCGCCGCGCAGACCGCGTTTATTTCCCAGTCCACCCTGACCCTGGCGATCCAGCAACTGGAGCAGGAAATCGGCGTCAACCTGTTCAACCGTCACGCCAAGGGCATGACCCTGACCCACCAGGGCCATCAATTCCTGCGCCAGGCACACCTCATTCTGGCCACCGTCGACAACGCCAAGCGCAGCCTGCAACAGAGCACCGATCAAGTCGCCGGACAGTTGACCATCGGCGTGACCAGCCTGGTGGCGGGCTATTACCTCGCGGACCTGCTGACCCGTTTCCAGCGCGCCTATCCTAATGTGGAAATCCGCGTGATGGAGGATGAACGCCCGTATATCGAGCATTTGCTGGTCAGCGGCGAAATCGACGTGGGCGTGCTGATTCTCTCCAACCTGGAAGACCGCCACGCCCTGCAGACCGAAGTCCTTACCCATTCGCCCCACCGTTTGTGGCTACCGGCGCAACATCCATTGCTGGAACACGACAGTATCAACCTGGCCGATGTGGCGCGTGAGCCGCTGATTCAGCTGAACGTCGACGAAATGGGCCACAACGCCCAGCGCATGTGGACGAGTGCGGGCCTGCAACCCCGCGTGACCTTGCGCACCGCCTCTACCGAGGCCGTTCGCAGCCTGGTGGCCGCCGGACTGGGCGTATCGATCCAGCCGGACATGACCTACCGGCCCTGGTCGCTTGAGGGCGACATTATTGAAGCGCGGCCGATTGCCGACCTCAGCCAGACCCTTGATGTCGGCCTGGCGTGGCGCCGTGGCACCGCGCGTCCGACGCTGGTGGACCCGTTCCTGACCGTCGCCCGCGAACAGCCGCACCCACGCAAGCCATCTATTTAATCGAATGCTGCATTCAGTATTTAGTATTTGTTGACCTCGCGCCTGACCTCTAGTCTCTGTTCATCCCATAAGAGAAGGTCAGGCGCCTTGTAAGAGAACGCCCATGGCCACACAAGAAAAGAGATCGCGAAAAATGCCCGGCGCGCCCACCCCGCTACTCACTGCGTTGCTGATCGACGGCGAACTGGTTCATGGCCAGGGTTTTGCCGAGCCGATCCTCAACCCGGCCACCGGTGAAGTGCTTACCCAAATCGCCGAAGCCAGCGCCGAGCAGGTGGAAACCGCGATCCTCGCCGCCCACCGCGCCTTTGCCGGTTGGTCGCGTACCACGCCGCAGCAACGCTCGAACATCCTGCTCGGCATTGCCGACGCCATCGAAAAACAAGCCGACTACCTGGCCCGCCTGGAGTCCCTGAACTGCGGCAAGCCGTTGCACCTGGCCCGCCAGGATGACTTGAGCGCTACCGTCGACGTGTTCCGTTTCTTCGCCGGCGCCGTGCGCTGCCAGACCGGACAACTGAGCGGTGAATACCTGCCGGGCTACACCAGCATGGTGCGTCGCGACCCGATTGGCGTGGTGGCATCCATTGCGCCGTGGAACTACCCGCTGATGATGGCTGCGTGGAAAATCGCCCCAGCCTTGGCCGCCGGTAATACGTTGGTGTTCAAACCATCGGAACACACGCCGCTGTCGATCCTGGCCCTGGCTCCGGTCCTGAAAGAACTGTTGCCACGCGGCGTGATCAACATTCTGTGTGGCGGCGGCGAAGGCGTCGGCAGTCACTTGGTCAGCCATCCCAAAGTGCGCATGGTTTCGTTGACCGGCGATATCGTCACCGGGCAGAAGATTCTGCAAGCCGCCTCAAAAACCCTAAAACGCACGCACCTGGAACTGGGCGGCAAGGCCCCGGTGATCGTATGCAACGACGCCGACCTGCACGCCGTGGTCGACGGGGTACGCGCCTACGGCTATTACAACGCCGGTCAGGACTGCACTGCCGCGTGCCGCATCTACGCCCAGGCCGGTATCCACGACAAACTGGTAGCCGAGCTGGGCGCAGCGGTCAGCAGCCTGCGTTTTGCCGGTAAACGTGATGCCGACAATGAACTCGGCCCGCTGATCAGCACGCGCCAGCGCGACCGGGTCGCCAGTTTTGTCGAGCGTGCCCTCGGCCAACCGCATATCGAACGCATCACCGGTGCCGCCGTGCATTCCGGCGCGGGCTTCTATTACCAGCCCACCCTGCTCGCCGGCTGTAAACAGAACGACGAAATCGTGCAGCGCGAAGTGTTCGGCCCGGTGGTCACGGTGACGCGCTTCGATGAGCTGGAACAGGCGGTGGACTGGGCCAACGATTCCGAATACGGCCTGGCGTCCTCGGTATGGACCCAGAACCTTGATAAGGCCATGCAGGTGGCGGCGCGCCTGCAATACGGCTGCACCTGGATCAACAGCCATTTCATGCTGGTCAGCGAAATGCCCCACGGCGGCTTGAAGCGCTCGGGGTATGGGAAAGATCTGTCCAGCGATTCGCTGCAGGACTACAGCGTGGTGCGCCACATCATGGCGCGCCACGGCCAGCATCTTTAAAACAACAATTAAGCGTTTGCGTTACCGGCTTCAAACACTGCCCCGACCATAATTAAAGAAGAGGGAACCCCCATGTCTGCGCACAAGACTGCACTGCTCAGTGCCCTGACCACCGCGCTGCTGGCCAGCGCCAGCCTCCAGGCCGCCGAACCGCTCAAAGCGGTGGGCGCCGGTGAAGGCCAGCTGGATATCGTCGCCTGGCCCGGCTATATCGAACGTGGCGAAAGTGACAAGGCCTACGACTGGGTCACCGGTTTCGAGAAGGAAACCGGCTGCAAGGTCAATGTGAAAACCGCCGCCACCTCTGACGAAATGGTCAGCCTGATGGCCAAGGGCGGGTATGACCTGGTGACCGCGTCGGGCGATGCGTCACTGCGGTTGATCGTCGGCAAGCGCGTGCAGCCGATCAACACCGCGCTGATTCCCAATTGGAAGAACATCGACCCACGCCTGAAAGATGCGCCGTGGTACGTGGTCGGCCAACAAACCTATGGCACCCCGTACCAGTGGGGCCCGAACGTGTTGATGTACAACACCAACGTGTTCAAGACCGCGCCCACCAGTTGGAATGTCATTTTCGACGCGCAGAACCTGCCGGACGGCAAGCCGAACAAAGGCCGCGTGCAAGCGTATGACGGCCCGATCTACATCGCCGATGCGGCGCTGTACCTCAAATCGACCAAGCCGGAACTGGGCATCCAGAACCCCTACGAACTGACCGAAACCCAGTACAAGGCCGTGCTCGAACTGCTGCGCGCCCAGCAACCGCTGATCCACCGCTACTGGCACGACACCACCGTGCAAATGAGTGACTTCAAGAACGAAGGTGTGGTGGCCTCCAGCGCCTGGCCGTATCAGGTCAACGGCCTGCAGAACGAGAAGCAGCCGATTGCCTCGACCATTCCTAAGGAAGGCGCCACTGGCTGGGCCGACACCACCATGTTGCACACCGAGGCCAAGCACCCGAACTGCGCCTACAAGTGGATGGACTGGTCGCTGCAGCCAAAAGTCCAGGGCGACGTTGCCGCCTGGTTCGGTTCGCTGCCGGCGGTGCCCGCGGCGTGCAAGGAAAGCGAGTTGCTCGGCGCCGAGGGTTGCAAGACCAACGGTTTCGACCAGTTCGAAAAGATCGCCTTCTGGAAAACCCCGCAGGCTGAAGGCGGCAAGTTCGTGCCGTACAGCCGCTGGACCCAGGATTACATCGCGATCATGGGTGGCCGCTAAGCCTTCCTGACAACGCAGGACAAAAGGTGGGAGCGGGCTTGCTCGCGAAAGCGGTGGGTCAGTTACAGATGTGTTGGCTGAAACACCACATTCGCGAGCAAGCCCGCTCCCACATTTTGACCGCGTACACCGCTATCCCGTTTTTTCAGAAGTCCAGGCCGGGCCGCTGCGACGACCCGCGCCTTTTTGGAGCACCGCACCATGACGCTTGCAGTCCAATTCACTCACGTTTCCCGTCAGTTCGGCGAAGTGAAAGCCGTTGACCGGGTTTCCATCGATATCCAGGACGGCGAGTTCTTTTCCATGCTCGGCCCTTCCGGCTCGGGCAAGACCACCTGCCTGCGCCTGATAGCCGGGTTCGAGCAGCCGAGCGCGGGCTCGATCCGCATCCATGGCGAGGAAGCCGCGGGGTTGCCGCCGTATCAGCGTGACGTCAACACTGTATTCCAGGATTACGCGCTGTTCCCCCATATGAATGTGCGCGACAACGTGGCCTACGGCCTCAAGGTCAAGGGCGTGGGCAAGACCGAGCGTATGAACCGTGCCGAAGAAGCTCTGGGAATGGTCGCCCTCGGCGGCTATGGCGACCGCAAGCCGGTACAGCTCTCCGGCGGCCAACGCCAACGTGTCGCCCTGGCCCGCGCTCTGGTCAACCGCCCACGGGTGTTGCTGCTCGATGAACCCCTGGGTGCCCTCGACCTCAAGCTGCGCGAGCAGATGCAAAGTGAGTTGAAGAAGCTGCAACGCCAACTGGGCATCACCTTTATCTTCGTGACCCACGACCAGACCGAAGCGTTGTCGATGTCCGACCGCGTAGCGGTGTTCAACAAAGGCCGCATCGAGCAGGTCGACACGCCGCGCAACCTCTATATGAAACCGGCTACGTCGTTCGTCGCCGAGTTCGTCGGCACCTCCAACGTGATTCGTGGCGAGCTGGCCCAGCGCCTCGGCGGCACCGCGCAACCCTTCTCGATCCGCCCGGAACATGTGCGGTTTGCCGAAGGCCCGCTGGGCGCCGGCGAAGTAGAAATCAGCGGTTTGCTCCACGATATCCAGTACCAGGGCAGCGCCACCCGCTATGAATTGAAGCTGGAGAACGGCCAGGCCCTGAATATCAGCCGCGCCAACAACCAGTGGCTGGACACCACTGCCGGGCACCAGGTCGGCCAGACCCTCACCGCGCGCTGGGCCCGTGAAGCCATGGTGCCGCTGACCGATATCGCAGGCGAGGTGTGACATGAGCCTGGCCCTTTCCCAACCGCCGATGCGCAGGTTTTCCAACCTGCTGTACCGCAAGCCCAACCTCTACCTGGCGATGCTGCTGGTGCCGCCGTTGATCTGGTTCGGCGCGATCTACCTGGGTTCGCTGCTGACCCTGCTGTGGCAAGGCTTCTATACGTTTGACGACTTCACCATGGCGGTCACGCCGGACCTGACCCTGGCCAACTTCGCCGCGCTGTTCCAGCCGTCGAACTTCGACATCATCGTGCGCACCCTGAGCATGGCGATCGCGGTGTCGATCGCCAGCGCCATCGTTGCTTTCCCGATTGCCTACTACATGGCGCGCTACACCACGGGCAAGACCAAGGCGTTTTTCTACATCGCGGTGATGATGCCGATGTGGGCCAGCTACATCGTCAAGGCCTATGCCTGGACCTTGCTGCTGGCCAAGGGCGGCGTAGCGCAGTGGTTCGTGCAGCACCTGGGCCTGGAGCCGGTGTTGCAGTTCGTGCTGGGCATTCCCGGCGTGGGCGGCAGCACCTTGAGCACCTCGCACCTGGGGCGCTTCATGGTGTTCGTTTACATCTGGCTGCCGTTCATGATCCTGCCGATCCAGGCGTCCCTGGAACGACTGCCGCCGTCGTTGCTGCAAGCCTCGGCGGATCTTGGCGCCAAGCCGCGTCAGACCTTCATGCAGGTGATCCTGCCACTGTCGATTCCGGGGATTGCCGCCGGCTCCATCTTTACCTTCTCGCTGACGCTGGGCGACTTCATCGTGCCGCAATTGGTGGGCCCGCCCGGCTACTTCGTCGGCGGCATGGTCTACGCCCAGCAAGGCGCCATCGGCAACATGCCCATGGCGGCGGCGTTCACTCTGGTACCGATCGTGCTGATCGCGGTTTACCTGTCCATCGTCAAACGCCTGGGGGCCTTCGATGCACTCTGAAAAATCAAGTATGAGTCTGAAGATTGCAGCCTGGGGCGGGTTGGTGTTTCTGCACTTCCCGATCCTGATCATCTTTCTCTACGCCTTCAATACCGAAGAAGCCGCGTTCAGCTTTCCGCCCCAGGGCTTCACCCTGAAGTGGTTCAGCGTGGCGTTCGCCCGGCCGGACGTGCTGGAAGCCATCAAGCTGTCGTTGCAGATTGCGGCCATCGCTACCCTGATCGCCATGGTGCTCGGCACCCTGGCCTCGGCTGCGCTGTATCGCCGCGAGTTCTTCGGCAAGCAAGGTGTGTCGCTGATGTTGATCCTGCCGATTGCGCTGCCGGGGATCATCACCGGTATCGCATTGCTGGCGACTTTCAAGACGCTGGGCATCGAGCCGGGGATGTTCACCATCATCGTCGGCCACGCGACCTTCTGCGTAGTGATCGTCTACAACAACGTCATCGCACGCTTGCGCCGCACCTCCCACAGCCTGATCGAAGCGTCGATGGACCTGGGTGCCGACGGCTGGCAGACCTTCCGCTACATCATCATGCCCAACCTGGGCTCGGCACTGCTGGCCGGCGGCATGCTCGCCTTTGCGCTGTCGTTCGACGAAATCATCGTCACCACCTTCACCGCCGGCCACGAACGCACCTTGCCCTTGTGGCTGCTCAACCAGCTCAGCCGCCCACGGGATGTGCCGGTGACCAACGTGGTCGCCATGCTGGTGATGCTGGTGACGATGTTCCCGATTCTCGGTGCCTATTACCTGACCCGCGGCGGTGAAAGCGTGGCGGGGAGTGGCGGTAAATAACTGACAAGACCCTGCCACTGAAGAAACACGGATCAGTGTGGGAGCTGGCTTGCCTGCGATCGCAGGCTGTCAGTTGATGAATCGGCTGGCTGATCCACCGCTATCGCGGGCAAGCCAGCGCCCACATTTGAACCGCATTTGCTCAGGGGTAAACACTCGTTTTAGGAGAGCTGAACCATGCAAACCAAACTGCTGATCAACGGCCAACTGGTAGAAGGCGAAGGCCCGGCCCAGGCTGTATTCAACCCGGCGCTCGGCCGCGTGCTGGTGGAAATCAACGAAGCCAGCGAAGCCCAGGTCGACGCCGCCGTGCGCGCAGCCGATGCGGCGTTCGAAAGCTGGTCGCAAACCGCACCCAAAGACCGCTCGCTGTTGCTGCTGAAACTGGCGGACGTGATCGAAGCCCACGGCGAAGAGCTAGCCCAGCTGGAATCGGACAACTGCGGCAAGCCCTACAGCGCCGCCTTGAATGATGAGATCCCGGCGATTGCCGATGTATTCCGTTTCTTTGCCGGCGCCAGCCGTTGCATGAGCGGTTCGGCAGGCGGTGAATACCTGCCCGGCCACACCTCAATGATCCGCCGCGACCCGGTGGGTGTGATTGCGTCCATCGCACCGTGGAACTACCCACTGATGATGGTTGCCTGGAAAATCGCCCCGGCCCTCGCCGCCGGCAATACCGTGGTGCTCAAGCCGTCGGAACAAACCCCGCTGACGGCCCTGCGCATGGTCGAACTGGCCGCTGACCTCTTCCCGGCCGGTGTGCTCAACCTGGTGTTCGGCCGCGGGCCAACCGTCGGCAGCCCGCTGGTGAACCACCCGAAAGTGCGCATGGTGTCGCTGACCGGCTCCATCGCCACCGGCGCAAACATCATCTCCAGCACCGCCGACAGCGTGAAGCGCATGCACATGGAGCTGGGTGGCAAGGCGCCAGTGATCATCTTCAACGACGCAGACATCGACGCCGCCGTGGAAGGCATCCGCACCTTCGGCTTCTATAACGCCGGTCAGGATTGCACCGCAGCCTGTCGGATTTACGCGCAAGCGGAGATCTACGAGCAGTTTGTCGAGAAACTCGGCGCGGCGGTCGCCAGCATCAAGTACGGCTTGCAGGATGACCCGGCCACCGAGCTGGGCCCATTGATTACCGCGCAGCATCGCGACCGTGTCGCAGGTTTCGTCGAACGCGCCGTGGCGCAGTCGCACATTCGCCTGGTCACCGGCGGCAAGGCGGTGGAAGGCAATGGCTTCTTCTTTGAACCGACCGTGCTGGCCGACGCGCAGCAGGACGATGAGATCGTGCGCCGCGAAGTGTTCGGGCCGGTGGTATCGGTGACCCGGTTCACTGATGAAGCGCAGGTGCTCGGTTGGGCCAACGATTCGGACTACGGCCTGGCGTCGTCCGTGTGGACCGCCGATGTAGGACGCGCCCACCGCTTGGCCGCACGCCTGCAGTACGGCTGCACGTGGGTGAATACCCACTTCATGCTCGTCAGCGAAATGCCCCACGGCGGTCAGAAACTGTCCGGGTATGGCAAGGACATGTCCATGTATGGTTTGGAGGACTACACCAGCGTGCGCCATGTGATGTTCAAGCACTGACGATTTAACCCGGCATCCGTTCTGGATGCCGGGAACCTATAACAATAATTTTCAGGATCTCCCATGGATATCACCCGCCGCGACTTCCTCAACGGCGTCGCCATCACGATTGCCGCTGGCATGACCCCGCTGCAAATCCTGCAAGCCGCCCCCGATGGCCGTTACTACCCACCTGCCCTCACCGGCCTGCGCGGCAGCCATGCCGGCTCGTTCGAAGTGGCGCACCAGATGGGCTGGGAAAAGAAGGTGTTCGACACCGACAAACTGCCGATCACCGAGGATTACGACCTGGTGGTGGTCGGTGGTGGCTTGAGTGGTTTGTCGGCGGCGTGGTTCTACCGCGAAAAACACCCCAAGGCGAAGATCCTGATCCTGGAAAACCACGACGACTTCGGCGGCCACGCCAAGCGCAACGAATTCCAGGCCGGTGGCCGCATGATCATCGGCTACGGCGGGAGCGAGGCTTTCCAGTCGCCCAACCACCTGTACAGCAAGGAAGTGAACGGGCTGTTGAAAACGCTCGGGGTGAATATAAAGCGCTTTGAAACCGCCTTCGATCGCCAGTTCTACCCAGGCCTGGGGCTCTCGCGCGGGGTGTTCTTCGACAAGGAAAACTTCGGCGAAGACAAACTGGTGACCGGCGACCCGACCCCGATGGTGGCTGACGATGTTGCACCAGGCCAGCTGAATGCCCGCGCCATCCGCGATTTCATCAATGACTTCCCATTGCCAGCGGCAGACCGCCAGGCCCTGATCGAGCTGCACATGGCGCCCAAGGATTACCTGCCGGGCAAGACTGCCGAAGAAAAGGCCGACTACTTGGCAGCAACCAGCTACCGCGACTTTCTGCTCAAGAACGTAGGATTATCGGAAGGCGCGGTGAAGTATTTCCAGAGCCGCACCAATGACTTCATGGCGTTGAGCATTGATGCCGTCGCTTCGGCTGACGCCTACAGCGTGGGTTTCCCAGGCTTTGCCGGGATGAACCTGGCGCCCATCAGCGAAGAAGCGGCAGCGGAAATGGAAGAGCCCTACATCTACCACTTCCCCGATGGAAATGCCTCGGTGGCGCGCTTGCTGGTGCGCAGCCTGATCCCGGGCGTGGCGCCAGGGCATACCATGGACGATATCGTGCTGGCGACGTTCGACTACGCCAAGCTCGACCAGCCCAAGGCAGCCGTGCGATTGCGCTTGAACAGCACGGCGGTCAGCGTGCGTAACGTCGACAACGGCGTGCATATCGGCTACAGCCGTGGCGGACAACTCGCACAGGTGCGCGGCAAACGCTGCATCCTGGCCTGCTACAACATGATGATCCCGTACCTGTTGAAGGATCTGCCGGCGCCGCAGGCCCATGCCCTGAGCCAGAACGTAAAATACCCGCTGGTGTACACCAAGGTGGTGATCCGTAATTGGCAGTCGTTCCAGACACTGGGCGTGCATGAGATCTACGCGGCGACCCAGCCTTACAGCCGCATCAAGTTGGACTACCCGGTGAGCATGGGAGGCTACGACCACCCGCGCGACCCGACACAGCCGATCGGCTTGCACATGGTCTACGTGCCCACCAGCCCCAACAGCGGCATGAACGCCCGCGACCAGGCCCGTGCCGGGCGGGGCAAACTGTATGGGCAGACGTTCGAGCAGTTGGAAGCGCAGTTGCGTGATCAGTTGCAACGTATGCTCGGGCCGGGTGGGTTCAACCATGAGACCGACATCCTGGCGATCACTGTCAACCGCTGGTCACACGGTTATGCGACCTTCTCCAACAGCTTGTTCGATGATGCCGATGAAAGCGAAGCGTTGATGAAGCTGGCGAAAAAGCCGGTGGGGCATGTGAGTATCGCTAACTCGGATGCGGCGTGGAGTGCGTATGCCCATGCGGCGATTGATGAGGCGTACAGGGCAGCGGGCGAAGTGGCCTGAACGTGACCTGACGCCTGAACCTAATGGGGGAGCGGGCTTGCCTGCGATGCGGTCGACTCGGCCTCCAGTCTGACCGAGCTGATGCCATCGCAGGCAAGCCCGCTCCTACATGGGGTCGTCTTCTTTCCTGAGGAGTGTGTTCGCTCGCCCCCCCCTGCAACACCTTGTTTCACTTGCAACGCCATCACCCCGCCATCAATCAATTTTCCTACGTCATCGAACCGCTTAAGCTATCCAGCGTCTGTTTAATGTCCGTTGCGTTTGGTCGAAGGCATGTCCGAACCGTAATTTCTGATCCAGCACGTGCCAGGAACGGCGCGGGATTTGCTCACGACAGGTTGTCTCTATGCACCGCAGGAATTTGCTCAAAGCGTCCATGGCCATTGCGGCTTACACCGGTTTGTCGGCCAGCGGCCTGCTCGCCGCCCAAGCCTGGGCGGGGAACCGTGCTGCCGATGGCAAGGCCGTGGCGTTCGACTTCGAATCGCTCAAGGCCCAGGCCAAACAACTCGCCGGGACCGCTTACAAGGACACCAAACAGGTACTGCCGCCGACACTGGCGACCATGACGCCCCAGAATTTCAACGCCATCGGCTACGACGGTAACCATTCGCTGTGGAAGGAATTGAACGGCCAATTGGACGTGCAGTTCTTCCACGTCGGCATGGGCTTCAAGACCCCGGTGCGCATGCACAGTGTTGACCCCAAGACCCGCGAAGCGCGAGAGGTACATTTCCGGCCGTCGCTGTTCAACTATGAAAAGACCACCGTCGACACCCAGCAACTGACTGGCGACCTGGGCTTTTCCGGCTTCAAGCTGTTCAAGGCGCCGGAGCTGGACCGTCATGACGTGCTGTCGTTTCTCGGCGCCAGCTACTTCCGCGCGGTGGACAGTACCGGGCAGTACGGCCTTTCCGCCCGTGGCCTGGCCATCGACACCTACGCAAAAAAACGCGAGGAGTTTCCCGACTTCACGCAGTTCTGGTTTGAAACCCCGGACAAGAACGCCACACGCTTCGTGGTCTATGCCCTGCTCGATTCGCCGAGCGCTACCGGCGCCTACCGCTTCGATATCGACTGCCAGGCCAACCAGGTGGTGATGGCGATCGACGCGCACATCAATGCGCGTACCACCATTGAACAACTGGGTATCGCACCAATGACCAGCATGTTCAGCTGCGGTACTCACGAACGCCGTATGTGCGACACCATCCACCCGCAGATCCACGATTCGGACCGCCTGGCGATGTGGCGCGGCAACGGCGAGTGGATCTGCCGCCCGCTGAACAACCCGGCCAAGTTGCAATTCAACGCGTTCGCCGACAAAGACCCGAAAGGCTTTGGCCTGGTGCAGACCGACCATGAGTTCGCCAGCTACCAGGACACTGTGGACTGGTACAGCAAGCGCCCAAGCCTGTGGGTCGAACCGACCACTGCCTGGGGCGAAGGCTCCATCGACCTGTTGGAAATTCCTACAACCGGCGAAACCCTCGACAACATCGTGGCCTTCTGGACCCCGAAAAAACCCGTGGCGGCCGGCGACTCGCTCAATTACGGCTACAAGCTGTACTGGAGCGCGCTGCCACCCGTAAGTACACCGTTGGCGCAAGTCGACGCTACTCGTTCGGGGATGGGAGGCTTTACCGAAGGTTGGGCACCAGGTGAACACTACCCACCGGTGTGGGCGCGCCGTTTTGCGGTGGACTTCAAGGGCGGCGGCCTGGATCGCCTGCCACCGGGCACCGGGATCGAGCCGGTGGTGACGTGCTCCCACGGTCAGGTCAAGGATTTCAGCGTGCTGGTGCTGGATAACATCAAGGGCTACCGCATTCTGTTTGACTGGTACCCGACCAGCGACAGCGTGGAGCCGGTGGAACTGCGCTTGTTTATCCGCACCCAGGACCGCACCTTGAGTGAAACCTGGTTGTATCAGTACTTCCCGCCGGCACCGGACCAGCGTAAGTACACCTGATCGTCCCTTGTAGACGTTGGCTTGCCGGCGATGGCATCACTGCGGTGCGACTGACGCATCGCGGTGCCTGCATCGCTGGCAAGCCAGCGCCTACAGGTGCTCAAAACCGCGACACACTCTTCATCGCCCCCATCAAATAGCGCATCGCCACCTGATCGCTCTCGGTCAGGGCGCGATACTGCGTCAGCAGTTCCACCTCATCCGAACTCAGCCTTCGGCCCCGCAAAGACACACTGCGGGCCAGAAACGACGCCACCACCCCCGCTACACCATAGGACTTGGCCATGGACTGCTTCTCCTGATATCCATCAAATACTCCCTTTGCCCATAACCGCCGCCCATGAAGCGCAATGCCTCAATGAACAAACCGACTGACTTCCTGGGCCAGAAATCAGACTTACTCTAAGCGTAGAAACGATCTTGCCAAGCGTGGGATTTTTTAGAGTAAAAACTTAAATAATGGGTTTTGAGCAAAAAGCTTGCAGTATTTTCCTACGCACCATTTAATTTAGTGACCACTCAATTAATTAATGAACCCACTATGCGCACCGTCGATCCGCAACAACGCGAAACCAAGCGCATGGCGCTTCTTGATGCCGCATCCCGGTGTTTCGCCGAAGCCGGGTTTGTCGCTACCCGCACAGCCGACATTTGCACCGCCGCCGGAATGAGCGCCGGTAACCTGTTCCATTACTTTGCCAGCAAGCATGAAGTGCTGCTGGCGTTGGTGGCGCGCGAAGGTGAGCAGATTCGGCAGGGCATGGCACCTCTGGCCGACGCCGAAGACCCGATGGCGACTTTGCTGGCGTTTGTCGACCACACCTGCCATTTGGCCTGCGACCGCCACTACGCCGGCCTAGCCTTGGAGATTTCCGCTTTGGGCCACCGCGATGAAGCGGTGGCACACCTGATGAAGGCCAACGACCGCTATTTGCGCGAAGGCCTGGAAGCGCTGATCAAAGCCGCCGACCGCGCCGGGCAACTTCACACATCACTCTCTGCGCCTGAAGCCGCCAGTTGGCTGGCCACCCTGATCGATGGCATGTTCGCCCGCGTCGCAGCCGATGCGGACTTCCACCCGGACCAACAGACGCAAGTGCTGCGCGGCCTGGTGGTGCACCTGTTGCAAGGGCGCTGACGATGACCCCGACACGCTTGGTGCACGTCGATGCGTTACGCGGCTTTGCCCTGTTTGGCATTCTGGCCGTGAATATCTGCGCGTTCGCCGACCCTTATTACGCATCAACCCTCAGCAACCCCGACTATGCCGGCACCGTCGACCACGTGGTCCGGTTTGTCATTTCGCTGCTGTTCGAAACCAAGTTCTACCTGCTGTTTTCCTTTCTGTTCGGCTACAGCTTTACCTTACAGATGGCCGCCGCCGAACGTGCCAATGCTGCTTTCGCACCGCGAATGGTGCGCCGGCAATTGGCCCTGCTGGCCCTGGGGCTGGCCCACGGCGCTGCACTGTATTACGGGGAGATTCTTTCCACCTATGCCTTGCTCGGCCTGGTGCTATTGGCGGCTCGCAACCTGTCTCCGGCCAAGGCGTACCGTTGGGGCATTTGCCTGGTGGTGACCGCCTGTTCGGCGTGGATGCTGCTGGGTGTGCTGCAAGCATTGGAAGGCAACCTGACCGGGGTCTCAAGCCCCGACGCCGCAGACAAACTCGTGGCGTTTACTGGCAGTGCAGTGGATACCCTGCGTTTTCACAGTGGCCATCTGTGGAGCACCGTGCAGGCGTTATGGTTGTTGCAAGGGCCTAGCGCCCTGGCGATGTTCTTCTTCGGTTATGCCGCCGGACGACGCCAGCTGTTGGTATCCCCGTACGCCTGGCAGCCGCGCCTGAGCCGCTTGCTGCTCATCACACTGCCCGCAGGCCTGTTGGGCGCAATGATCTATGCCTTGAGCGCCGCCTATGCCCCCGGTGGCGGCCTGGAAACCTTTGCCTTTGGCGTGGGGCAACTCACGGCACCGTTATTGAGCGCCGCCTATGCCCTGCTGATGCTCGCACTGTTCAGCTCTGCCGCCGGGCCTTGGCTGTGCCACTGGCTGGCCCCGGTGGGCAAGATGGCCCTGAGCAACTACCTGCTGCAATCGGTACTGCTGGGGTTGCTGTTCAGCGGCTATGGCGCAGGCCTGATCAACACGCTCGCCCCGCTGCTGATGTTGCCCGTGGCACTTGGGATCTTTGCCCTGCAACTGTGGCTGAGTGCACGCTGGCTGCGTACCCACCCTTATGGGCCGATGGAGTGGCTGCTACGCGCGGCGACGCTGTGGGCCTGGCCGAACTGGCGGCGCACGGCCTAGAAAAAACCCACCGTGGTCAGCGGTGGGTTATGGCAGAGCCCAGAAGGTCAATCGCGCAGGTCCGACTCATGAATCGGCTGATCCCGGTGCGTCGCTCGCTGATATTGCGCCGGCCAGATGGCCTTGCGCCCGCCCAGGTCATCATCGGCATGCAACGGCCAGTACGGGTCACGCAACAGCTCGCGGGCCAGGAAGATGATATCCGCCTGACAGGTGCGCAGGATGTGCTCGGCCTGGGCTGGCTCGGTGATCATGCCAACGGTGCCGGTGGCCATGCCCGACTCTTTGCGCACGCGCTCGGCGAAGCGGGTCTGGTAGCCGGGGCCGGTGGGGATTTCGGCGTTGGCGGCGGTGCCACCAGACGAGACGTCGATCAGGTCCACCCCCAAGTCCTTCAGGCGACGCGCCAGCTCCACGGTTTCATCGGGGTTCCAGCCGTCTTCCACCCAGTCGGTCGCCGAGACCCGCACAAACAGCGGCAGCTCCTGGGGCCAGACATCACGCACAGCCTGGGTCACTTGCAGCACCAGGCGGATGCGGTTTTCGAACGAGCCGCCGTACTGGTCCTGGCGCTGGTTGCTAATGGGTGAGAGAAATTGATGCAGCAGATAACCATGGGCCGCGTGGATTTCCACCACTTCGAAGCCGGCGGTCAACGCGCGCTTGGCGGCGGCGACGAAGTCGGCGATCACTTGCTGGATCTGGCCTTCGTCCAGCTGCTTGGGCGGGGTGTGCTGGGGGTCGAAGGCAATGGGTGATGGCCCCACCGGTGTCCAGCCGCCCTCTTCCACTTTGACGCTGCCATGCTTGCCGATCCAAGGCCGATGAGTGCTGGCCTTGCGCCCGGCGTGGGCCAGTTGAATACCGGCCACCGCGCCTTGGGCAGCGATGAAACGCGTGATGCGTTGCAGCGGTTCGATCTGTGCGTCATTCCACAACCCAAGGTCCTGGGCGGTAATGCGGCCATCGGCAGTTACGGCGGTGGCTTCGGTGAAAATCAGCCCGGCACCACCGACGGCACGGCTGCCAAGGTGCACCAGGTGCCAATCATTGGCCAGGCCATCTTGCGCCGAGTATTGGCACATCGGCGAGACCGCGATGCGGTTTAGCAGGGTCAATTGACGGAGCGTGTAGGGTTCGAGCAGCTGACTCATGGCGCACCTCTTCTGGGTTCTGTGGGCACTATTCAAACGGTGCTTAGAGCCTAGTCGACAACGCTGGATTGCACAGGGTTCAGAAAGGAAAGCGGGAGCCGATTGCCGGCCCCCGTGCAGCAACAGCTTACATTTCGACCTGGGTACCCAGTTCGATCACCCGGTTTACCGGGAGTTTGAAGAAGCGCAGGTTGCCGTTGGCGTTCTTCAACATGAAGGCGAACAACCCCTCACGCCAGCGGGCCATGCCCTTGATCCGCGAGGCGATCACCGTTTCGCGGCTGAGGAAGTAGGTGGTGCGCATCGGGCTGAAGTCCAGGTCATCGAGGTGACACAACTTCAGCGCTTCGGGCACGTCCGGCTCGTCGGTAAAACCAAAGTGCAGGATCACGCGGAAAAAGCCTTCGCCGTAGGCGTCCACCTCGAACCGCCGTGCGGCCGGCACGCGGGGAATATCCTCGTAGACCACCGTCAGCAGCACCACTTGCTCATGCAGCACCTGATTGTGCAGCAGGTTGTGCAACAGCGCGTGGGGCACGGCGTCCGGGCGCGCGGTGAGGAACACGGCGGTGCCCTGCACGCGATGGGGCGGCTGCACGCGGATACTGCCGATAAAGATCGGCAACGGCAGGCCGCCCTCGTCGAGGCGGTCCACCAGCAATTGCTTGCCGCGTTTCCAGGTTGTCATCAGCACAAACAGCACGATCCCCGCCAGCACCGGAAAGGCGCCGCCCTGGATGATCTTCGGCACGTTGGCAGCGAAGTACAGGCCGTCCACCAACAGGCAGCAGACCAGGACCGGCACGGCCAGAATCGGAGGCCACTTCCACAGCAGCAGCATCACTGCCGACACCAGGATGGTGGTCATCAGCATGGTGCCGGTCACCGCCACGCCGTAGGCCGATGCCAATGCGTTGGACGATTCGAAGCCCAGTACCAGCAGGATCACACCGACCATCAGCGACCAGTTCACCGCGCCGATGTAGATCTGGCCCTGTTCGGCGCTGGAAGTGTGCTGGATATGCATGCGCGGGATGTAGCCCAGCTGGATCGCCTGGCGCGTCAACGAGAACGCACCGGAAATCACCGCCTGGGACGCAATCACCGTGGCCAGGGTGGACAACACCACCAGCGGGATCAGCGCCCAGCTAGGCGCCAGCAAGTAGAACGGGTTGCGCGCGGCTTCCGGATCACCGAGCAGCATGGCGCCCTGGCCGAAATAATTGAGCACCAACGCCGGCAACACCAGCATGAACCAGGCGCGAGCGATGGGTTTGCGGCCAAAGTGCCCCATGTCGGCGTAGAGGGCTTCGGCGCCGGTCAGTGCCAGCACCACCGCGCCGAGGATGGCCACGCCAATCCCAGGATGAGCCTCGAAGAAGCGCACCGCCCAGATCGGGTTCATGGCACTGAGCACTTCAGGGTGCAGGGTGATGCCATACACACCCAAACCACCCAGCACCAGGAACCAGGTCACCATCACCGGACCGAACAGCTTGCCGATATGGTCGGTGCCATGTTTCTGGATCAGGAACAGCGCGACCAGAACCACCAGGGCGATCGGCACTACCCATTTTTCCAGGCCGTCGAAGGCCAGCTCCAAGCCCTCAACAGCGGACAAGACGGAAATCGCCGGGGTGATCATGCTGTCGCCGTAGAACAGCGCCGCGCCGCACAGGCCACACACCACCAGGAAACTGCGCAACTTCTTGCGCTCCCCCGCCGCCCGTCGTGCCAGTGCGGTGAGCGCCATGATGCCGCCCTCGCCCTGGTTATCGGCGCGCAGCACGAACAGCATGTATTTGATCGACACCACCCAGATCAGCGACCAGAAGATCAGCGCCAGGATCCCCAGCACGCCGTCATGATTGACCTGAACCCCATAACCGCCGTTGAACACCTCTTTAAGGGTGTAGAGCGGGCTGGTCCCGATATCGCCATAGACCACCCCAACCGCTGCCACCAGCATACCAATCGGCTTGGCGTTTGAATGCTCGGCACCTGCTGCCTGATTACTCGCGTGACCCATCAACAACTCCTGCCCTTTGACCTGCGGTCTTTTATTACAACGCGTCTAAGCTGACCCTAGCATGCGCTGTTTTACTTCTCGTAACAGACGTTTTGTTGACCTTAGGACTTTACCTACGCGCAACGCCGCGAAGCATAGCGCAGCACTCGTCGCATTTCCCTGCATAAAGCTGGTCAAGTGCGTTGCCCGTCGCTAGAATTGCGCACTTTTTGATCAGAGGCGCACCAAGCGCCCGTCCGCAGCCCTGTCGTGCCCGACTGGCGGCGTCATTCAATACCGAGGTTAGACATGTCCACCACCATCGCAAAGGCCAACCCCAAGGTTGGCTTTGTTTCCCTGGGTTGCCCGAAGGCTCTGGTCGACTCCGAGCGCATCCTCACGCAACTGCGTATGGAAGGCTATGACGTTGTGTCCACTTACCAGGACGCCGACGTGGTGGTGGTCAACACCTGCGGCTTTATCGATTCGGCCAAGGCGGAATCCCTGGAAGTGATCGGCGAAGCGATCAAGGAAAACGGCAAGGTCATCGTGACCGGCTGCATGGGCGTGGAAGAAGGCAATATCCGCAACGTGCACCCGAGCGTGCTGGCGGTGACCGGCCCGCAGCAGTACGAGCAGGTAGTCAACGCGGTGCACGACGTGGTGCCACCGCGCCAGGACCACAACCCGCTGATCGACCTGGTGCCGCCGCAGGGCATCAAGCTGACACCACGCCATTACGCATACCTGAAGATTTCCGAAGGCTGCAACCACAGCTGCAGCTTCTGCATCATTCCATCGATGCGCGGCAAGCTGGTCAGCCGCCCGGTCGGCGACGTACTGGACGAGGCCCAGCGCCTGGTCAAATCCGGCGTCAAAGAGCTGTTGGTGATCTCCCAGGACACCAGCGCCTACGGCGTCGACGTGAAATACCGCACCGGTTTCTGGAACGGCGCGCCGGTAAAAACCCGCATGACCGAACTGTGCGAAGCCCTCAGCAGCCTGGGTGTGTGGGTGCGCCTGCACTATGTCTACCCGTACCCGCATGTGGACGAGCTGATCCCGCTGATGGCCGCCGGCAAGATCCTGCCATACCTGGACATCCCGTTCCAGCACGCCAGCCCGAAAGTGCTCAAGGCCATGAAACGCCCGGCTTTCGAAGACAAGACCCTGGCGCGCATCAAGAACTGGCGCGAGATCTGCCCGGAACTGATCATCCGCTCGACGTTCATCGTCGGCTTCCCCGGCGAAACCGAGGAAGACTTCCAGTACCTGCTGGACTGGCTGACCGAGGCCCAACTGGACCGCGTCGGCTGCTTCCAGTATTCGCCGGTTGAAGGTGCCCCGGCCAACCTGCTGGACCTGGCCGTGGTGCCGGACGACGTCAAGCAGGACCGTTGGGAGCGTTTCATGGCGCACCAGCAGGCCATCAGCTCGGCGCGCCTGCAACTGCGCATCGGCAAGGAAATCGAAGTCCTGATCGACGAAGTCGATGAACAAGGCGCGGTTGGTCGTTGCTTCTTCGATGCACCGGAAATCGACGGTAACGTGTTTATCGACGACGCCAGCGGCCTGAAGCCGGGCGACAAGGTCTGGTGCACCGTGACCGATGCCGACGAATACGACCTGTGGGCTGAAAAGCGCGACTGATCGGTAACACTGTAAAAAGCCCTGCATCTGATCAAGATGTGGGGCTTTTTTAGGTCTATCGTTTGCCCATCGCCAATCATCGGCAGGGGCAGGGGCAGCAAGCATGCGTCGGCATTCGGTTATCCACACACCTAAATCCAGCGATTATCAAAAACTGACTGAAATCTGGGAGTCCTCGGTGCGGGCTACCCATGATTTCCTGCCGGACAGCTACATCGAGCTACTGAGGAACCTCGTGCTGACTCACTATCTGGACACGGTGATGCTGATTTGCACCAAAGACTCGCACCAACGCATCACCGGGTTTGCCGGCGTCGCCGCAGGCAAGGTCGAGATGCTGTTTATCGACCCGCAGCACCGTGGCCAGGGCCTTGGCCGGCAATTGCTGCGCTATGCGATCGAGCATATGAATGCCGACGAGCTGGAAGTGAACGAGCAGAATCCCCAGGCCTTGGGCTTCTACCTCAAACAGGGGTTCGAGGTGATCGGGCGCACGGAGCATGACGGCCTGGGCCAGCCCTATCCGTTGCTGCATATGCGTTTGCGCCAGCAGCAACACCTGCGCAGTGGCTGACGAACCGAGGCGATGCCATCGCAGGCAAGCCAGCGCCCACAAAAAGCGACGGCACTGAAATGGGGCCGGGATTAACCGGCGCCAGGCAGGTACAATAGCTGCCCCCTTTTGCTACGGCCCATGTCATGACTGACCCCATACGCCTCTCCAAACGCCTTATCGAACTGGTCGGTTGCTCCCGTCGGGAGGCTGAGCTGTTCATCGAAGGCGGCTGGGTCTCGGTGGACGGTGAAGTGATCGACGAACCACAGTTCAAGGTCACCACCCAGAAGGTCGCACTCGACCCGGACGCCAAGGCCACCGTGCCCGAGCCGGTGACCATCTTGCTGCACGCCCCGGCCGGCGTAGATGCCGAGACGGCCATGGCGTCGATCAGCGCCGAGACGCTCTCGGAGGAACACCGCTTCGGCAAGCGCCCGCTCAAGGGCCACTTCCTGCGCCTCACCGCCAGTGCCGACCTGCAAGCCAAGGCCAGCGGCCTGCTGGTGTTTACCCAGGACTGGAAGATTCTGCGCAAGTTGACCGCCGATGCCGCCAAGATCGAGCAGGAGTATGTGGTGGAAGTCGAAGGCGACATGGTTGCCCACGGCCTCAATCGCCTGAACCACGGCCTGACCTACAAAGGCAAGGAACTGCCGGCGGTCAAAGCCAGCTGGCAGAACGAAAACCGCCTGCGCTTCGCGATGAAAAACCCGCAGCCAGGCGTGATCGCGCTGTTCTGTGAAGCGGTTGGCCTCAAAGTCATCGCCATTCGTCGTATCCGCATCGGCGGCGTGTCCATCGGCAAGGTGCCGGTCGGCCAATGGCGTTACCTGTCCGGCAAAGAGAAGTTCTAAGCCGCCCTTTTTCCCGGCGCCGCCTGATGGGCGGCGCCCTCAGTTGAATACCAGGATTGCCCACCATGATTCACAACGACGTACTGCGCAGCGTGCGCTACATGCTCGACATCAGCGACAACAAGATGGTCGAGATCATCAAGCTCGGCGGCATGGACGTGACCAAGGACGACCTGCTGACCTACCTCAAGAAAGATGAGGAAGAAGGCTTCGTGTTCTGCCCGGATGAAGTCATGGCGCACTTCCTCGATGGCCTGGTGATCTTCAAGCGCGGCAAGGACGAAAGCCGTCCGCCACAGCCGATCGAAACCCCGGTGACCAATAACATCATCCTCAAGAAGCTGCGCGTGGCCTTCGAGCTGAAGGAAGACGACATGCACGCCATCCTCAAAGCCGCCGAGTTCCCGGTGTCCAAGCCTGAGCTGAGCGCGCTGTTCCGCAAGTTCGGCCACACCAACTATCGCCCATGCGGCGACCAGTTGCTGCGCAACTTCCTCAAGGGCCTGACCCTGCGGGTTCGCGCGTAAGCCATGAGTTACAACGTCTCGCCCGTCGGCTTCGTGCGCTCCTGCTTCAAGGAGAAGTTTGCCATCCCACGCCAACCGCAACTGGCACCGGCCGCCCGTGGCGTGCTGGAGCTGGTGGCGCCGTTCGACGGTGGCGAGGCAGTACAGGGCCTGGAGCAGGTCAGCCATGTGTGGTTGCTGTTCCTGTTCCACCAAGCTCTGGAAGACAAGCCCCGCCTGAAAGTGCGCCCGCCTCGCCTGGGTGGCAATACGTCCATGGGCGTGTTCGCCACCCGCGCCACGCACCGCCCGAATGGCATCGGCCAGTCAGTGGTGAAGCTGGACAAGGTGGAGCCGGGGCGGCTGTGGATCTCCGGGATTGATCTGCTCGATGGCACACCGGTGCTGGATATCAAGCCGTATGTGCCGTATGCCGACATCGTCGACACGGCCACCAACGACATCGCCAGCGGCGCGCCGCAGCTGATCCCCGTGCAGTGGCTGAAGACTGCCCTGCAACAGGCACAAGGCCATGCCCAGCGCCTTGGCGAGCCACTGGTGGAACTGATCGATCAGTGCCTGGCACAGGATCCACGGCCGGCGTACCAGACGCCAGGGCCAGAACGGGAATATGGCGCACAGTTCTGGGACGTGGATGTGCGTTGGCACTATCCCGAGGCTGGGGTGATTTGTGTGCTGGAAGTGCTTCCAGCGGGATAAACCCCGAAAACCAGTGTGGGAGCTGCTTTTTGTGGGAGCAGGCTTGCCTGCGATTGCATCACCTCGGTTTAACTAAAGACCGAGGCGTCTGCATCGCAGGCAAGCCTGCTCCCACACAAGCTGGCTCCCACATTTTTGGATCAGTGTTTATTTCTCGACGAACGCCCGCTCGATCAAGTAATCACCCGGCTCACGCATCCGTGGCGAAACTTTCAGGCCGAAGCTGTTCAACACTTCGCTGGTTTCGTCCAGCATGCTTGGGCTGCCGCACAGCATCGCGCGGTCGTCCTCGGGGTTGATCGGCGGCAGCCCGATGTCGCTGAACAGCTTGCCGCTGCGCATCAGGTCGGTCAGGCGCCCTTCGTTTTCGAACGGCTCGCGGGTCACGGTCGGGTAATAGATCAACTTGTCGCGCAGGGCTTCGCCGAAGAACTCGTTTTGCGGCAGGTGCTCTGTGATGAATTCGCGATACGCGACTTCGTTGACGTAACGCACGCCGTGGCACAGGATCACTTTTTCAAAGCGCTCGTAGGTTTCCGGGTCCTGGATCACGCTCATGAAGGGAGCCAGGCCAGTGCCCGTGCTGAGCAGGTACAGGTGTTTGCCCGGCTTCAAATCGTCAAGCACCAGGGTGCCTGTCGGTTTTTTGCTGATGATGATCTCGTCGCCTTCCTTCAAGTGCTGCAATTGGGAAGTCAGCGGGCCATCCGGCACCTTGATGCTGAAGAACTCCAGATGCTCTTCCCAGTTCGGGCTGGCAATGGAGTAAGCGCGCATGAGCGGGCGGCCGTTGGGTTGTTGAAGGCCGATCATCACGAACTGACCGTTCTCGAAGCGCAGGCCCGGATCGCGGGTGCACTTGAAGCTGAACAGAGTGTCGTTCCAGTGATGAACACTGAGGACACGCTCGTGGTTCATGTTGCTCATGTACGGGGGACTCCTGGAAATGGGTCTGCGCCAAATGTAGTTGCGCAATTGCACAGCATTCTAATGGCGGCGACAATATCTGTTAACTGGATTATTAAGATAAGGGTTATCGGTTATATCGATATGCGATTTACTCTCCGTCAACTGCAAGTCTTCGTCGCCGTCGCCCAGCAGGAAAGCGTCTCGCGCGCTGCTGGCCTTCTGGCCTTATCTCAATCCGCCGCCAGCACCTCGATCACTGAGCTGGAGCGCCAATCCAGCTGCCAATTATTCGACCGCGCGGGTAAGCGCCTGAGCCTCAACGCGCTCGGTCATCAGCTTTTGCCCCAGGCGGTGGCGCTGCTGGACCAGGCCAAGGAGATCGAGGACTTGCTCAACGGCAAGTCAGGCTTCGGTTCCTTGGCGGTCGGCGCCACCCTCACCATCGGCAATTACCTGGCGACCCTGTTGATTGGCAGCTTCATGCAGCAACATCCCGAGAGCCAGGTGAAGCTGCATGTGCAGAACACTGCCCATATCGTGCACCAGGTAGCGCACTACGAAATTGACCTGGGTCTAATAGAAGGCGACTGCAGCCACCCGGACATCGAGGTGCAAACCTGGGTGGAAGATGAACTGGTGGTGTTTTGCGCGCCGCAGCATCACCTGGCCAAGCGTGGCGTGGCGAGCATGGACGAGTTGACCCATGAGGCGTGGATCCTGCGGGAACAAGGCTCAGGCACACGCCTGACCTTTGACCAAGCCATGCGCCATCACCGTAGCGCGCTGAATATCCGCCTGGAGCTGGAGCATACCGAGGCGATCAAACGCGCGGTGGAGTCAGGGCTGGGGATTGGCTGCATTTCACGGCTGGCGCTGCGTGACGCGTTTCGCCGTGGCAGCCTGGTGCCGGTGGAAACCCCGGATCTCGACCTGGCCCGGCAGTTCTACTTCATTTGGCACAAACAGAAGTACCAGACCTCGGCGATGCGAGAATTCCTGGAGCTGTGCCGCGCCTTCACCGCTGGGGTGCAGCGCAGCGACGAGATCGTGCTGCCGAGCATTGCCTGAGGGTTAGATCAGGATCACGCCCCAGACCAGGGTGATCATGGTCAGCGCGACGAATTGGGCGGCGCTGCCCATGTCCTTGGCGTTTTTCGACAGCGGGTGTCGATCCAGGGAGATGCGGTCGATCGCCGCCTCCACCGCCGAATTGAGCAACTCGACGATCAACGCCAGCAGGCACACCGCGATGAGCAAGGCACGCTCGACCCGGCTGACATTCAGGAAAAAACTCAGCGGGATCAGGATGACGTTGAGCAACACCAACTGGCGGAACGCCGCCTCGCCAGTGAATGCTGCGCGCAGGCCATCGAGGGAATACCCCCCTGCATTGAAGATACGTTTGATACCGGTTTGACCCTTGAAAGGCGACATAGACGTAGGCAACTGAACCAAAGGAGTGGGGAAACTAGATCACGCAAAGTCAAAAAAGCGTGAATCGGGAGCAGCTTAGTGCTGCGAAATTGACTCAAGTTGTTGCAAGAGCAGCGCCGCCTGGGTACGCGTTCGCACGCCCAACTTGCGGAAAATCGCCGTCACATGGGCCTTGATCGTCGCTTCCGACACGCTCAGCTCATAGGCAATCTGCTTGTTCAACAAGCCTTCGCAGACCATGGTCAGCACGCGGAACTGCTGCGGTGTCAGGCTGGCAAGACCATCACGGGCAGCCTTGGCTTCGTCGGACACGTTGATTTCTTCAAACGCTTGCGGCGGCCAGGACACATCGCCATCGAGCACGGTGCGCACGGCTTTCTGGATATCTTCCATCGCACTGGACTTGGGAATGAAACCACTGGCGCCAAACTCCTTGGAACGCACCACCACGTCGGCCTCTTCCTGGGCCGAGACCATCACCACGGGGATCTGAGGATATTGACCGCGTAACAGCACCAATCCCGAGAAACCGTAGGCGCCGGGCATGTTCAGGTCGAGCAGCACCAGGTCCCAGTCGGATTTTTCGGTGAGGCGGGCTTCCAGCTCGGCAATGCTGGCCACTTCGACCAGGCGTACGTCCGAACCAAGGCCCAAGGTCACGGCCTGGTGCAGTGCACTGCGAAACAGCGGGTGGTCATCGGCTATCAGGATTTCGTATGTGGCCATTGATTAAATGATCCTGTTTTCAGGGGTGCCCTGATCGGCGCCCAGCATGCCCAGCGTAGCCTGGAGGGTCAAGCGCTACGCCCGTGGGGATTTTAGCGGGTTGCGGGTTCGTGGTGCCATCATGCAAACGTCGACTGGTTATACCGTCGGAATATAGGGAGCAAGGCGCGCATGAACAGAGTCCGCCGGATCCAGCGGCATCTGGAACTTGGCGGCCAGGTAATGGGTGCTGAATACATCCAGGTAGGCGTCCAGGACTTCACTGGCTACCCGATCATCCGCCAATTCAAGACACAGAGCGGCGACTTCGGCGGTGCAGAAGTGGTCGTCGCGCTTGGAACGCCGCAACTTGTAGCGCGACAGCTGTTCCGGCGCCAGGCTGAGCACCGGCAAATGCTCCAGGTAGGGGCTTTTGCGGAACATTTTGCGCGCCTCACTCCAGGTGCCGTCCAGCAGGATGAACAGCGGGCGCTTGCTCTGTCCCACCTTCACTTCACTGACCACACGCTCCGGCGCGACGAATTCGCCGGGGAATACGATATAGGGCTGCCACTGCGGGTCAGCCAGCAAGGTCAGCAGGTCAGGATCGACCTCGGTGCGCGACCAGGCGAACGCCGTGGTGTCGTCGATCACATCGGCGATCAGCCAACCGGTATTGCTGGGTTTCATGGGTTCCACGTCATGCATCAGCAGGCACATCGCTGAGGTTGCGGCGATTTTGGGTCGCCAGGCACACAGGCAATACTCAGGAATGACCCGGCAGCCGGGGCAGCGTTCGGCACGCGAACCACGATTGAGGAACGGACGGACGGCACGGGCCAGGCGCTGGGTGCGCAGTCGGGAAACGGCGTGGCTCATTGGATGCGCCGGTGGAACGGGTAAATCGACACGGAGAAAACTCGTGGACGGCTGAAGTGGCGGCAGTTTACCAGCGATACGCCTGGCTGTAGTGGCCAGGGCTCACCTATAATTGCGCGCCACTGAACGCACAGCGCAGTGGCTGGTCTATGCACCAGTAACCGAATCAGGAGAGTTTCATGCTGCGTTCCATGCTGCGTCTTGTCGCCCCATCCGTCGCCCTCGCGCTGGTATTGCCCGTGTGCGCCCAGGCGGCCTCGCTGCTGGAGGCCCAAATGAACCGGAAGCTGCAAAGCGTTGCGGCTGAGAGCAACAAAGACCTGCCCCGGGAAATCGACGAAAAAACCCTGGAAGTGGCCTACACCGTTGAAGGCATGCAACTGATCGATCACCTGAGCGTCTTGCCTGATCGCGCCGAACAGATGCGCGCCAACCCCAAGGCTGTGTATTTCCAGCTCGGCCAGAGCGTATGCCTGAACAAGGGCTACCGCGAGCTGATGGCCAAGGGTGCGGTGATGCGTTACGAAATCACTGAGAACAAGACCAACCGTCCTGTGGCTTCAGTAAAGTTCGTGGAAGCGGATTGCCCGGCACCGGCTGCGGCAAAAAAGAAAAAGTAACGGCTTGACCTTCGCGCGCTACCGTCCGGTGGCGCGCACTCCCCCCGCTTCAAGTCCTACCAGGCAGCTAGACTCCCTACTGGGCGGCCAATAAGTGGTTGCCAGCCAAGGGTTTTCCGGCCCATGATCAAGTCATCCCGACCTTTCATTCACAGCGCTTTTCATGCTGTTCTGTAACATTTTCAGGGCAAAAGAAGGTTGCCTCCCTGCGGCAAACAGCGACACAAGCAGTGTCGTAGCCTCCGGCGAAGGTGCCCTGCAAGAAGGAGAAGTTGAATGCCTTACGAACCGAATGACCGCCTGCTCCGACATTTTGAACAACACGGTACCGACCTCACGCAGCAGGTCGACGCACAACTCCAGCTGATCGCCCCCAACAGCCCGAACATCCCCTTGTATCGCGACATGATCCTCACCGTGCTGCGCATGGCCCAGGACGACCGCAATCGCTGGAACGCCAAGATCACCTTGCAAGCCATCCGCGAACTGGACAATGCCTTCCGCGTACTCGAACAGTTCAAGGGTCGCCGCAAGGTGACGGTATTCGGCTCGGCTCGCACCCCGGTGGAAAGCCCGTTGTATGCACTGGCCCGGGAAGTCGGCGCGGCACTGGCGCGCTCGGACCTGATGGTGATCACCGGCGGTGGGGGCGGCATCATGGCCGCCGCCCACGAAGGCGCGGGCCTGGAACACAGCCTGGGATTCAACATTACCCTGCCGTTTGAACAACATGCCAACCCAACGATTGATGGCACTGAGAACCTGCTGTCCTTCCACTTCTTCTTTACCCGCAAGCTGTTCTTCGTCAAGGAAGCCGATGCCCTGGTGCTGTGCCCAGGCGGCTTCGGCACCCTGGATGAAGCACTGGAAGTGCTGACCCTGATTCAAACCGGCAAGAGCCCTCTGGTCCCGGTGGTGCTGCTGGACGCACCCGGTGGCGGGTTCTGGCAAGGCGCCCTGGACTTTATCCGCAGCCAGCTGGAAGCCAATCGCTACATCCTTCCCACTGACCTCAAGCTGATACGCCTGGTGTACAGCGCCGAAGAGGCGGTGGACGAGATCAACCAGTTTTATGCCAACTTCCACTCCACACGCTGGCTGAAACGCGAGTTTGTGGTGCGCATGAACCACCCACTCAGTGAACGAGCATTGGCCCATTTACAGAGCGAGTTTGCCAGCCTGCGGCTGAGTGGAGAGTTCCAACAGCTGGCGTATACCGGCGAGGAACATGATGAACCGAGGTTCAGCCATTTGACGCGGCTGGTGTTCAACTTCAACGGGCGCGATCAGGGCCGGCTACGGGAGCTGGTGGACTACATCAACCTGCCGGAGAACTGGGCTCAGGCTCAGGGCAAGGCACAGCAACGGGTGGCGCCGGAGCCGGCGTGATTTTCTGAGGTAAAAAAAAAAGACCCACTATTTTCATAGTGGGTCTTTTGCTTGTTCAAGAGATCAGTCGTCCAAATCCCTGCCGCTCAATAATCGGCTGATCATCTCCATCGAAAAACCCCGATAGCTCAGGAATCGCCCCTGCTTCGCCCGTTCCTTGGCATCAATCGGTAGATGGCCAGAGAACTTGCGCCGCCAGGTGTCTTCCAACTGCGCCTGCCAGCTGATCCCGCACTCTCGCAGGGCAAGGTCGATATCGGCGCGTTGCAGGCCACGCTGGCTCAGCTCCTCGCGAATCCGCGCCGGGCCGTAGCCGGAGCGGGCTCGGTAGGAGACAAAGCTTTCGAGGTATCTGGATTCGGAAAGCAGTCCCTCTTCCGTCAAGCGGTCGAGGGCGGTTTCAATCATTTCGGGCTCCGCGCCGCGCTGACGCAGTTTACGCGTCAGCTCGACTCGACCATGCTCGCGGCGAGCGAGCAGGTCCATCGCAGTGCGCCGAACGGCGACGATTGTATCCAGTACAACTGTCATCGCGTGCTTCAGATGTCAGTATCAGCTTCTTCCACTTCTTCAACCGGCTCGCGGTTGGCGGCAGCTTTCACGTCTGGAGCGGCGGTCAGCAGCTTGTCGCGAATCTGCTTTTCAAGTGTGGCAGCGATGTCCGGGTTGTCCGCCAGGAACTTGGCCGAGTTGGCCTTGCCTTGGCCGATCTTGCTGCCGTTGTAGGCATACCAGGCACCCGATTTCTCGACGAAACCGTGCAACACGCCCAGGTCGATCATCTCGCCGTTCAGGTAGATACCCTTGCCGTAGAGAATCTGGAACTCGGCCTGACGGAAAGGCGGAGCCACTTTGTTCTTCACGACTTTGACGCGGGTTTCACTACCCACAACCTCGTCACCTTCTTTCACCGCGCCAGTACGGCGGATATCCAGACGGACCGAAGCGTAGAACTTCAGCGCGTTACCACCGGTGGTGGTTTCCGGGCTGCCGAACATCACGCCGATCTTCATACGGATTTGGTTGATGAAGATCACCAGGCAGTTGGCGTTCTTGATGTTACCGGTGATTTTACGCAGCGCCTGGGACATCAGACGGGCTTGCAGGCCCACGTGCATATCACCCATTTCGCCTTCGATTTCAGCCTTGGGCACCAGGGCAGCCACGGAGTCGACCACGATCACGTCGATGGCGTTGGAGCGCACCAGCATGTCGGTGATTTCCAGGGCTTGCTCACCGGTGTCTGGCTGGGAAACCAGCAGGTCGTCAACGTTGACGCCCAGTTTGCCGGCGTATTCAGGGTCCAGGGCGTGCTCGGCGTCGACGAACGCACAGGTGGCGCCCATTTTCTGCGCCTGGGCAATGACCGACAGGGTCAGGGTGGTTTTACCGGAAGATTCAGGACCGTAGATTTCAACGATACGGCCTTTTGGCAGGCCGCCAATGCCGAGCGCGATGTCCAGACCCAGAGAGCCAGTGGAAATAGCCGGGATCGCCTGACGGTCGTGATCGCCCATACGCATTACGGCACCCTTGCCGAATTGACGTTCGATCTGACCCAGGGCCGCAGCCAAGGCTTTCTTCTTGTTGTCGTCCATTAAAGTCCTCACGTAATCAATAAGGCCGGGGCGGCCAACACCTGTATAAGTAGACAGTATTGTTCCATAAAGATCGGAGATCGCCTACCCCTGATTTTCTATTTCTGCTGCAGCTCGTCGCAACAAGCCCTCTAGCGCGGCCTTTACCGTTTGTCGGCGGACCTCGTCGCGGTTGCCGGTGAAGTGTTCAACTTCGGCCGTGACGTCCTCGCCCACGCCGAAAGCCAGCCATACAGTGCCCACCGGTTTGTCCGGCGAACCGCCATCCGGCCCCGCCACACCGCTGACGGCGACAGCAAAACGCGCCAGGCTTTTTTCCTGTGCGCCGCGGACCATCGCTTCCACCACTTCCCGGCTGACAGCGCCGACTTTTGAAAACAGCATTTCCGGCACATTCAGCTGCCGGGTCTTCTGACGGTTGGAATAGGTGACATACCCCGCCTCGAACCAGGCCGAACTCCCCGGAATCCGCGTGATGGCTTCCGCGATTCCACCGCCAGTGCAGGACTCGGCAGTGGTGACATGGGCATTGAGCACCTGCAAGCGGCGCCCCAATTCAGCAGCCAGTTGAGTGATTTCCTTCACGGTCGTCTCCAGACGTGGGCGGGGGTTCGCCTACCCTACAGGAGCCGCTCGCACGCGCAAGTGACGGACTGTCTCAAGACGCTAACGGGCGACGGCACGCACGTAAGCCTGGCACGCGCGCAAGGCGATCAAGGCGCTGTCACCGTCGTCGGTGATGCCGATAATTCGCTGAGCATGCGCCGGGTCAAGTCGGGCTCGCGGGGCTGCATGAACCACGCTGCCGGGGGCGGTGGAGGCTGGCACCGGACAGCCACTGGAAGCGTCGAGAAGGACTGACAACCGCACATCAGCAGTGGCCAGGCGGTCGCGCAAAATAGCTTGGTTACGTTGGGCATCGCTCAACTCCCGGGCATGTCGTTGATCATCGGCACTGAGCTGTTGCTCAAGGGCCAGCCGCTTATCCTGCTCGACCTGCTTCTGGTACAGGGCTGCCTGCGTCTGCGCTGCCGACAAATGTGCGATCTGCGCCGCGTACCGCCAGGCCTGTACCTGCCACACAACCGCCATCAGCAGGCATACACCGATCAAGCGGCACGCGCCTAAGAAACGCACAACACCGCCTTCGCCCGCGCCCATAACCGCAAGCGATCCTCCAGCCCATTGAGCCCGCCATTGATACGTCGCGTGATCGCAGTGAATTGATCCTTGTCGGCCAGTTCGTTCAGGCCGTTGCGTTGCCAGAACCAGGCCGCCGACTCGGCCGCCCATTGCGGCTGCTCCAGCAACGTCGGTTCCCGCAACAAACGATCATCGCCGAACAGTGCCTGGCTGCAAGACAGGTAATTGCGGCGTCCGGTAATCTGGATCAGCCCCCTGCCCCGGTATTTCTGGCCGTCGCCGTCGGCTTCGGGTGTGTTGCCCAGGCGTGCGGCCAATGCGCCAGTATCGTACTTGCTCAAATATTCATCACTGCCCAGTTCACGCACGTAACGCAATTCGCCGGACTCATGACCGACCTGGGCGAGAAACGCAGCAATGCGCTTGGGTTGACCGATCTCAAACCTGGACATTGCCATGTTCAGTGCGGGCAAAAAAGAGCCCGCTCCAAGGCGGGCTCCCGGCAGGATTTGAAGCAGTTGGGGCAGTGTTATCAGCATGGTTCCTCACTCGGCCGGGGACAAACCACTGGCCTTGATCGCACATCGGTAGCTCTCTTTGCGCTTGCCGCTGGCAGTCACACTGTCGATCGACCAACGACCCCGCATAAAGCCAGGCCAGGACTCGTCCAACAGCAACAGCCCTTCGGCGCCAAATGAGGGGTTTCCAGGGCAGATCACACTGACCTGCAAGCCCTCACGGCCCACTCGACGCATCTCGCCCTCAGCGGCAGTTCTGGCTTCAGCCTCGCTCTGGTAACGCTGCGTCATGACCTTGAACGGCGCGCCCCCCACCTCCACCACGTGTTGTTTACCGGCGGCTGCATCCCACCAGCGCGCTTGGGCGCCGGAGTAGGTCGCGCGGCTGGTTTCAGTAAAGCTGGCGGAAACAAACGCACGATCTCCCGGACGGTTATCACGGGTGATCGACAGCTGCACATCCGGCAAAACCTTGCCAGACAGCGACTTGATCTGCCCTTTGCGGCCCAGCACATACAGCTCGTCGACGGGTTTGGCCACCGCATCGAACCGCTTGGCCAACCGCGTCAAAAACGCCATGTCGCTTTCATTGGTCTGGTCGATATGCTGGATCTGTTCGCCTTCCAAGTCATGTGCCACACGCGGTGAGAAGCCATGGCGAGTGGTCAACTGGCGAAACAGCGCCCCCAGGCTGATCGGCCCGTGACTGGCGGTTCGTCGCTTCTTGAACTCGGGTTCATCAAAAGGCGCTGCCGTCGCCACCAGCACCACGCGCAGCGGAAACAGCGACGGCGTACGCTGAGTGATCTTGAAACGCCCTTTATCCACCAGGCCGGATTCCCGGTAGCCAACGCGCAGGCCGATATGCCCGCCCAAGCCAGGCAACCCTTCAAGGCCTTCGATGTCGAGAGTCAACTTCAACTGATCGGACACGAAACCCGCCAAATCAGTGTGTTCCCACTCCAGTAGCCGCTCATTGAGCAGCGCGGCGTTGTCGCCGTAAATTTCCACCACCGGTGTAAATCCAAGTGTCATGGTGACTCCTTAATCCCAGGCCGAAACCGGCTGATTGGCGGTCGGTTGTGTCTCCAGTTCAGGCACAATCACGTTGACGCCCGCAGGCAATACCGCGCCCTGTTCGGCCAATTCAGGATTCAAGCGCCACAACACTTCCTCAGCCGCATCATCACAGCGCCCTAGCTCGCGGTAGAGCAGCAGGTTCACCGAATCACCCGCAATACTTCGTACCCTACGCATTGACGAACTCCTCCAGTACCACCGACCAATTGATCACCATCGCCGTACCGTCATCGATGACGCTGGACTGTTTTTCGTCCACCGACTTGATGGTCCACAGCCCCCAGCTGAGGCCTACGCCGTCGACCAAAGGCAACGGCACACGAAGGGCTTGCAGCGCACGCAACTCATCCAGCCGCGCCATACCCTGTGCCCGTGCAGCCTTGCCACCAAAGGCGAGCGTTTCGAGCGCCTGACCGACCTGGCTGGACTTGGGTTTACCGGCCACGATCTCCAGGCTGACCCAACCACCACTGCTTGCACGGTCCAGGGTGTCGTAGGCAAACCCACGGGACAGCCCAAAAATAAAGGTGCCCAATGCCATCTGTTGTCGCATCACGCTACTCCTGTATCAGTCAGGGCCGAGTCACGTCGCGTCGCCAGCAAGCTGTCCATCGGCAACGGCGTGAATTGAGCCTCAATCTGTTGCACCACCAGCGCAGCCAGTTGCTGATAGCTGGCCTGTTCAGGTGCGTTGATCGTGATGTGCGGGGAGAAGGTGAGTTGTCGGTTGTCAGCCTGGGCGTTGCTCAGGTGCTTGCCGACATCTGCAGGCGCCGGCAGACGGTCCCTAGGCCCGAACAGCTTGTCACCGAGCCAAGCGCCCGCCTCACTGCCGAGCAAGCCTCCGATTGCTCCGCCGACAGCAGTCCCCACACCGGGGAAAACCAGCGTGCCGATGGCTGCACCCGCAGAGGCTCCAGCCCAGGCGCCACCGGCCGTGCTGAGGCCGGCGCCGATGGCCTTGACGTCGCCATTGCGTACGCCTTGGGCCACATCCATGGCCGTGTCGACATACCTCAACGGGCCAAGACGGCGGACGGCGGATGACTCCAACTTCGCCAGGGTGCCCGACAACCCGGCCGCCAGGCCTTTGCCCGCACCGCGCATCAGGGGACGGGATGTCGGAAGTGCTGCGGAGGAGGCAAACGACCGACCGGGAAGACCGGTCGCGGCCTGACTCGCACGCGTGCCCTCGAATGGAAGCTGCCGCTGGACCACGACATTGAGTGGAGGCGACACCTTGGCCGCAGGCACAGCACGTGGCGACTTGAGATCCATGGCCCTTCTGACCACGCTGGTCTTGACCTCGCGCGAGCTGGATTGACGGGTCTTGCTACGCGGGCCACGCGGTTTTTTCCGTGTGTCTTTAGGGCGCGCTTTTTCTTGCTCCCTGGCGGTCTTGCCCACACCCTCAGGCACCTGTGACTGCACCGGCTCCAATGATCCGCGAATATCCGGAGGAAGGGCTCCCGTGCAGCAGCACTCCTTACCTTTGTTACCGTCCTTGTCCTCTTTAAGCCACTTCGCGGCCGTGGGATACCTGTCCGCCACGGCATCAAGCGCTTTGCCTGAAAGCCTGTCTTTGGCCTTATCCCACAAACCGCTGACCACCTCCTTGCCGACGAACTTAACGGCATCGGTTCCCATCTCAAGCCCCTGCTCGCGCCAGGAACGGGTAGCAGGCTCGGGCTTTTTTGGCTCACTTGCGCCAGGTGCAGCAGTGACATCAGCTGTCTTGGTTGCCAGCGTTTGTTCGCGGGCGGACAGTGTGCTGTTGAGGGTCTCCAGCGTCTCGCGCAGCCGGACTTGCTCTTGCGTCAAGGCATTGAGGCCGGTACTGACAGTCATCAGCGCCGAAGTGAGCGGCGGCTGCGGCTGCGGCGCAGCCTCCAGGCTCACCGGTGCGGCAAGACCTGCGGTAAACGGTGTGAGCACACTGCCGAGGTCCGCATCGCCGATCATCCAGCGTAAATCCTCCTGGACGAGCCGGACCCCATATTTAGTCTCTTGCATCCCGCTTACTCCTGTTTAACGCCAAGGCGAGTGATCGCGATGTCGTAGCGGCGCAATGCTTTTGCGGCATCCCAATCCAGGATCTCCGCCTCATTGACCGAGTAAACCAGCGGCACCACATCGAGGATCACGTCGATGTCGCGTTGCGAAAGAAAGCCGCCGGTTGATTTAAAAAATCGTCGATGCGCTCCTGCAATTCGGTCCAGTCGGGCACAGTCAGGTTGGCGAGATCGGGGATCATCAGGCCGCTGCAATGAGCGGTGATGAACTCGGCGCGCTCTTTGTTGGTGGCGAGTTTTTTCATCACCTTGGTGGCGCGCAGGGCGGGCATTTCCAGGGACAGCTCGGTGAAGGTACGGCCAGCAGCGTCGAGGGGCTGCAACAGTTGGATGGGCTGGTCGTGGGTCGATTCCGCCTGCCCGTCGAGGAAGAACGATGCAGGACGTGTCGACATCTCATGTACGTATTGGGCGATGGTCACGTAGTCCGGACGCTTGAGTTGGTCGAGCTCTTTTTCCGACAGGCCGGTGGCGAGTTTCGCCAGTTCGAAGAACTGGTCGTCCTCGTCATCACCGGCCCGGGCCAGCGCCTCTTTTTGCGCGGCGTAGTACAGCGGCTTGAGTTGCACCTGCTCGATCGTCGCGCCGGTGTCGGCGGTGATCGGCGAGAGCAGGGGGTGCAGCGGTGGCATCCAGGCCATGGGGTAGCTCCTTGGTGAAGTATGGGGGCGAGCGAACCCGCCCCCGGAGGCATTACGGCATCAGCACGGCGCGGCGCGCATCGCCGAGGATGTCGACGCCGTTGAGCACGAATTTCTGGGTGCGTACGTCGATGTCGATCACCGGAATGCCGTTTTCCAGACGGTTGTAGGTGCGGCAGGAGAGTTCCAGGGTGGTGGTGGCCTTCTCACCCATTTTCAGCTTCGCTTCCTCGAGGGATTTGAGCTTGCCGCCCACGGTGTGATAGGTGAAGTAGGTCTTGCCATCCTGGTCCTGACCGGCCTCGCGAACGTTCAGCAGGATGTCATCACCCAGGCGCACGCCCAACGCCAGCATGATTTCCGGGCCCGCACCTTGGAGGATCAACTTGGCGCCCAGCACCTTGCCGCTCTTGGCCATTTCCTCGGCAATGAAGCGCCCGCCGGACATGGGCTCCATGTCGAACTCAATCTTCGGAGGGGTAAATTCTTCCACCGTCGCGGACAACGGCAGGCCTTGAAGGGTGGCCGCAATGGCCTGTCTGACTCGGTTGGTAAACATTAGAGAACGTCCTCCAGGAACTGCTCGATGATTTCATCGCGGGCATTGAGTTGATAAATCATGTGTTCGTTCGGCGCGTACCGCCCGTAGTCGATGACGATGAACCAGGTGCCGTTCTTGTATTTCTCGACACTGTTCAATTCCGGGTGCAAGTACACGCTGCCGCCGGGGATGGTTTCGTCGGCGACCAGGGTTTGCAGCCAATCGTTGATGCGCTTGACCTCCTGGTCCATGAAGGACTTGGTGAGGTTCTTGGCCATGGTTTTCTGGCCGGCCTTGACCAGCTTGCGGCTGATCGCGTCCTCCAGGCCGACGTAGCTGATGAACTTGCCGGTGATGGAACGGTTACCCAGCAGCGAGAAGCCGCCAAGGATCGTGCGAGCGTAATAGCTCACGCCGTAGCGATTGAGCAGGTCGCCTTCGGTGGACGTGTCGAGGATGTTGTACTCGACGACGCGGGAAACATCCTCTGCGAACGTCACCTGATTGCCTGGGCTTTCCCACTGCTTGACCTTGGCCAGCGCAGCGATCGCCAGGGACGACGGCGCAAGGAACACGTTTTTCTTCGCCGCCTTGGAGTACACCGACGGCATGTTGTGCACCAGCAGGCAACGGTCGAAACCTAGGTCGGCACCGCCCAGCTCGCCGCTGTAGGTCACTTGGTCGGCGACGCTTGCGTCTTTGCCGTCCAGCACCACACGCGCTTTGATGCGCTTGCCGAAGGAGGCAAACTCACCGGCTACAGCTTTAGTGCCGGTGAAGCCTGGGGCACCGATGATGGTCAGGTCTTCCGGCACGCTGGCCAGCGCGGCCAGGCCGAGCTTGCGACCGGTGACCGGCTCATCGCCGCCGATCACATTGTTGATCGTGTCAGCTGGGGTGGCGCCCTCCTCCACGATCACGACGTAGACCGGCACCTTCACGACCTTGAGGATCTGATACACGGCATGAAACAACGTGCCCGACTCAGTACCCGTGGGGTCCAGCAGCGCCTGGGTGGTGAAACTGTTGATGCGGAACGGCGCGTTTTTAGGGATCGACGCGTGCGCCTTCGGCGCAGTGCCGACCAGGCCGATGACATTATCGCCGAGGCCACCCATGGCCTCGGGGGATTCGGTGGCATTCACGGTGATGCCGTTGTGCTCGAAGTTAAGAACCTCAGCCATGGTTAGTCAGCCTTCTTGGGGGTGGAGTTGAGGACGCTGGTCAGTTCCAGACGGCCGGCGGTGCGCAGGGCGGATGCTTCGACGTCCAGCAGTTGCAGTTCCTCGCCGGCGGTGGACCAATGGCCGTTACCGATGGGGAATGGGATGAGGACGGTGTAGGTTTTGCGGTCAGACATGAGTGGAATTCTCCGTGTGTAAAACACCAAAGCCCCTGCGAGGAGGGGCTTTGGGGAGGCGAAAAAAAACCGCTTTCGCGGCGAGGCTTCAGGTACGGTCAGGCAGTGGGTAGAGCGCCTTGATTTCGGCAACTTTGTCACGCCAGGCTTTTTCTTTTTCGGGGGTTTCGTCGTATTGCCACTCGAGAAACAAAGGATCGGCTGCAGTCATATAGAGCGTGCGACGCGCAGAGATAACACGTTCCAGCTCGGCGCTATCTTCAGCTTCATTGACGAGTTGATCTACAAGGACTTCGTCAAACCCAAGCGCTTTCAAAATGAGACGGTCCGCAGGAACATTGATGAGCGTCTCACCCGATGCCAACAGTAATTTTTTGATAGACCCAACCATATCAAACTCCTTTCACTGCATAGCGCAGATCGTTATCCAATGTGTAAGCCAATCTGCTTTCCGGGTAGGTCTCTCCAAGTTCGGGGGCGGTCATCGCAAACGGCTTCACCTTCCAAGAGATTTCATATTCAGGTGTCACGGCTTGACTCAGCTCAACCTCGGCATCGGAGCGGCTGAACTTCACAGGTTCTTCAAAACTCTTGGTGACGATATATGTAAGTCCGCCACGCAAGTAGCAACCCGATTCCTGTGGGGACGAGACCAAAGTGCCGGGGGTCTGGTTAAGCCAGATGGGTTTAAGGCCGGTGACCGGACGGACATAAGACAACATACCGAATTGTGCGCGCCGGACGGTCTCTCGATACGTTTGGGAGATTCGTTTAATGGTCAGAAAGTTTGCGTCCCCATTCCACGGGATCCCACAGCCCTCCATTTGCAGGTTCAGACCCGCAACATGCGCTTCAAAATTGTTATTGAACGGATTGAGGCCTGCGTCCAATGCGTAGTTCCTGGAAATAACAATCTCCGACATACCTTTTTCGTTACCCGGCATCCGCCACCAGACGGGGTAGAAAATGTTGGTAGATAGTCCCGTAAGATCGATCGTCTGTGTGTAGGAAGCACGACCGTTGATATCCTTAGCTTGTACGCTGTTACGCCACGCAGTGAACTGGGCCGACGCCGTCTCCACGCGAGCATCTATTTTTCCAATTTGGTTGGTTACTGTTTCGGTAAGCTTATTACATGCATCTACAACTTTTGTGATAGTCGCTTCAATTCCCATCATCAACTCCCTGTCGATTCTGTATTCTCATTACACGTGTGACATCTACTACTGTGCTTCCAGATGCATAACTCTAAACATCAAGTCTATGTGGCGAGACATATTTGCCACCGAAGCCGCCGCCATAACTGCGATTTCTTCAGCCAGCAACAAATTGAGATTTTCACTCCCCACCACAATCGCCACGCTGTCCGCCGGCAACGGCGAAACATCCAGCGTGAACTTTTGCAGCACCCGAGCCGCTGCCGCTTTATACGTCAGCAACTTCCCTGCCACGGAGTACACCGCCAGCAAAGTCCCGCTGGCGAGATAAAACCCGAACTCGCCAATTTCATACTCACCCTCGCCATCAAACAGCGCGGCCATCCTGAGTTGTCGGTCGCCCAGGTCCTCGTAATCCACGATGGCGACCCGTTGGCGCTCATCACGCAGCGCCACTTCCGTGCCGTCCGGGTTGTAGCGACCGGTGCCGGCGCCGATGTGGGTGATTTCGCCTTTCAGGCCCTGGTTCTTCGCCTGCAGCACTTCATCCAAACCTTTGGAGGTGAAGCGCACCAGGCGCGTAATGTCATCTGTCATGGCTGCGCCCTGAGGTCGTAGTCGTTAATGGTGTAGTGCTGGGCAGCCCCAGCACTGTTAAGTCGGGCAACCAACGCCAACTCCGGCAACGCGCCGTGCAGGCACAACTCGCCATCGCTCAAAAGGGCGTGGAGGACCTGAGTGAGCGCAATTCGACCTTCGGTTTCATGCACGATGGTGATCGTCGCCTGGTCCCGCTCGCTCTTGGCTGCGTTGATACGACGGATCAGTCGATTGTGATCGCCACGGGACCAACTGCGCCCGATGATGGCCTGCACGTCGAAGGTGTAAGGCTTCTCCATCGGACGCTGCTGATACCACGCGCTGATGTTGGGCGTGAACCCCAGCGATTCCACCGCATAACTCAACGCTTTCGGCGTGCCGGCTTGGCGCTGGATCTGCCAGGACAAGGCCACAGTGATGCGCTTTTCGGTGGCGCTGGCATCCGCATCCCACTCACTCACCCCTCGATCGGCGGCAAGGTAAGGAAGAAACTCGGCAGGCGTTTGCAGTGGATCCATCAACGCCGGAAACGGCGGCATTACGCGGTCGAGCAGCTTGCCAAACCCCAGGTCCAACGCCTTTTCCAACGGAGAGCTATTGGCCGGCAACAAGCTCGCTTTAGGCTCACTCATAGCGTACGCACCTCCACTTCGACACCCGTGCAATACGGCGCCTGGAACGCGCTGCCAATAACCGGCACCAGAGGCTCAAGAATCTGCAGCTGCGCAGCCCCTGCACTGTGAATCGCATAGTCAATCCAACTCGGATCCACCCGCCCTTCCAGCCGATGACAAGACTCTGCGTAGTCCTGCAGCAGTTTCTGCGCAGCGACTTGAGTGAGTCCCGAATCCGGGCCGGCGTTGATCTTGGCGACCACACGGATTTTGTACGGCAGGATTTGCGCACTTTGCACGCTGACCAAGTCAGTCTCCGGTCGCACATCCGGCCGTGCGAAATGGCGACGAACGCCGTCAAGCAAATCGGCAGATGGCGTACCGTCGCCCTCACGAGAAAGCACGGTGACCATGACTTCGCCGGGCGCTGTTCGACACCCATTGCCATCTTTGACCTGGGCCGCATAACCGTCCGGATCAAAGGTGTAGCTGACCGTCACCACGCCCGGCGTTGCGCTTTGCACTTTTACCGACGGCCGCTCGCCGAGGGTGAACACCTCGCGCCGATACTGCATCCGCGAGCCCGCCGCCGGAGCATGGGGCGCCAGGTAGTAACGCAGGCGAGCGTCGTCATCGCTTTCCAACGTCGGCGGCACAGGCGGGAAAGCGGCCGGGTCGCCGGGGTCGAGCACTTGGCGTTCCAGGCCCATGTCGGCCAGTCGAGCATCCAGGTTACTGCCAGTGGCCCACCACGCCAGCATCTGCTTGATGCGGGCGTTGTACTTGCGTTCGTGGGTTTGCAGGCGCACGCAAAACGCTTCCAGGGCCAGGGTCAGCAGTTCGCTTTCATTGTCGAGGCTGACCTTGAGTTTGGCCGCGCTTTGCGGCGCACGGGTGGCGACGTAGTCGACGACGAAGGCCTTGAACTCGGCCAACAACGGTTCGAACTCATCCACGGCGATGATGGCCGGTTCCGCCAGTTGGTTCTGGCCAGGGATCAACATGCTCATGTCGCGACCTCGAAGGTTTGTTGGCGGTTTTTCCAGGTACCGGCAAAACGCAGCAACAACCCGGCGCCCTGACGGGTGGCGACGATGATCTGGGGTTGAAAGTCGGCGATGCCGTTCTGGGTGTTGTAGAACGCCTGCGCGGCGTGGCTTTGGGCGAGGATCAGCAGGTCATCCCCCAGGTTCTGGCCAAGCAGTTGCGGGATCAGCGAGCCGTACAGCGGGCGTTTCTGGCGAGTGCCCACGGGGGTGGTCAGCGCTCGGGTGGCGCGCTGTACGAATTGCAGCCAGTCGTCGACGACTGCCCCGGTGTTCCTATCGATTCCGATCATGGCAACTCCTTATGCGCGACTGATCACGCGGCCCTGGTGATCCACCACCGGGCCGCTCAAATGCACACCGGCGGCATCCAGCAACACGCCGGTGACGCCGAGTTGCAGGGTGATGCTCTGGGCATTCAGGGTCAGGCTGGCGGCGCCAACCTTGACGTCGACCTGCTCGCGAGAGCCACTGAACGTAGTCGGGCCGTTGACCCAGTTGAAAATGTGACTGGCGTCGTCGTAGTCACTTTGGGTGCCGTCCTGATGGCGACGCCGCGTCAGCGAGGCAACGTCGGACACGGGTGGAAAGAGACTACTGTTGAGGCCGAACAAGGCGACGGACTGCGCGCCTCCTTCCCCGCCGCCGTAATTGAGCAGCAGGCATTGTTCGCCCACAGAGGGGATGCGGGTTTCGGTTTGCGCCCCCGCACTCGGGTTGAAAAACTGGATCGCTGGGCTGAGCAAATCACCGTGGCTGACCTTGCAGGTATTAGTCGCGGCGTCGACCTCCTGGCACACGCCAATCCGGCAGAAGCTATCTGCACGTCGATACAGGTCTTCCAACTGGGCTTCCATTTCTGCCAGGCGCTCGACAATCGGCCCGAGTTGCATGCGTAGCAATGCATCAAACATGGATTACTCCTGCAGTGGGCGATATTGATCCGGATCGTTGATGTCAGAGACTTCCCAGGTGCGGGCAAATAACGGCTTGCCTGTAGGATCCTCGAGCAGCAACGGACCGAGATAGAGGTTTTGGGTAAAGGAAACCGTCCAGGTGTCATAGTCCGTTTCCGCACCGGAGCGCGCGGAAGGGGCAGCGACAATTGCGGTAGGCAGGTCGCACTGATCAGGCGGCAGGCCCCAGCGGTTATCCAGGGCCAGGTCCATCAGTTGGCTGGCCAGATCGCAAGCATCAAAAGGTGCCGACCCACCGGCAACCATGACCCTGAGTGAAACCGACAAGGCGTGCGCCTTGCGCCCTGCAAGCGAGCGAATGCCAGGGCCGTTGCGCTCCACGCTGATCAAAATGCCAGTTTTATCGCCCGTTCCAGGAAAGTCATGGTGATTGCCTACGCGCAGTTGTGGGAAAGCGCTCTTCAGCGCCTCCCCAATCGCCACGGGCAGTTGGGAAGGTTTTTCGAGAAGTGTCATCTGCTTACATCCTTGCAGCGGTTACTGCTGATCCGGGCGAGAAGTTGGGGTCTCGTCGACCCCGATGCGCTTGGCGGCCCAGCGTTCATAAAGGCCGATGGCCACGTCGGCGCCGGCCATAGCGGTCAGGCAGCCAATGGCGCCGGCGGTCCAGATCGACATGCCGGCGGCGTAGCACAGCATCAACGCTGAAACGCCGCAGACCATGCATGCTCCGGACCGCAAGGCCAGGCGCCGTACCAGCGACCAACCGCGGGCTCCCTCCTTGTCGGCGCGCCACATTTCGCCGGATACACCACCGATCAGGGCCAGTACGATCACCAGCCAGATAGGCATTTCCGCTAACGCTTGCTGCTCGTTTGTCATGTCACGCCTCCTGGCTGAGCACTCCCGGCACAGGGCCGGCTCTTGGGTAAATCCATTTATAGGTAGGCATTCCAAAAAGCCCGGTCGCCCGGGCTTTTCAGTAATGCGGTCCATATTCGAACGTTCGGCGCTACTGGCGCGGTACGGTTCTTTCCTGAGATGTTTTTCCGACCACGATCCTTGTCTGCCGGATAACTGCTTCTGGTGCTTTACGCTGCACACCCGGGTCAGTTGCCAACCCTCTGAACCGTTAAGGCCGGTTCATCGCTGCCTGTTCTTGTAAAGCGGTGAAACTAAAGAGCGTCGGCATCCTTGCCGGTGTTGCTGGCTTCCTTGCCATCGCTCGGATGGCGTCCTTGCCGGTGTTGCGTGCCTTCCTTGTCTTCCTTGGCAGCATCCTTGCCGCCTCCACCACCTTGTTGGCTGGCTTGAGACGAAGAATATGCATTTATGCATATACAGTCAATGCACAAATGCATTTATTTTTACCGCACAAATGCACGAATGCATTTTCGACCTTATGGGCAGCGGGTTTGGTGGTTTTTCACAGACGAAAAAAAGCCCGCTCGTTGGCGGGCTTCGTCTTACAGAAGAAGGTTAACGCGCGTACATGCCCCACCAAAACACATGGCCGAGGATGCTGATCTGCTCATCCTGGATATCCTGGAAGCTATAGTCCTCATCCGGGTGCTCATCGCGATTGAAACTGCGCAGGCGAATCCCGGAAGGCAGGCGATAGAGCTGTTTCACCCGTAACTGGCCGTTGTGGTTGATGGCATACAAGTCGCCATCAACGATATCGCCAATGCCACTCTTGCCCGCATTCACCCCGACCGTCGCGCCATCACGCAGCACCGGCAACATGCTGTTGCCACGCACCGTCACACACTTGGCCTGGTCGAACTGCACGCCGTTATGACGCAGGCTGCGCTTGCCGAACCGCAAGCTGGCCTTCTCGCTTTCCTCGATGACGAATCTTCCTGATCCAGCAGCCAATTCAACCTCGCGCAGAAAGGGGATCGACACCTCGTCGTCATTAACGGGCGTGTCGTCATCCCACAGGCTTATGTCCTTGAGTTCCGAATGCATCGGGTCGCGACCGTCCTCCCGCGAAACGCCAACTGCCGCGCGCCCGCGCAGCTGGTCAGTGCTGACGCGGAAGTACTCTGCGATGCGGGAAATATGCTTGTCCGACGGATCAACGATCTTGCCGCTGAGGATCCGGGACAGCGTGGATTGAGGCACGCCGGTACGCCGGTGAAGCTCCGTGGGGGAGATCCGGTCGCGGTCCAGCAGTTCGCGTAAGACGATAGAAACGTTGCGTTTTTGCATAACGTGGATAGTGCCGGGGGTTTTTAGCATTAGCAAATGCTAATTTGCATAATTTATGCATTCATCCCTATTGCGCTGGAATTTGACACAAAATACTGGCTATGCAAACAGTGGTCTACTCACTACTATCCACCACACTGGATACAGCTTTTCAAACCAGGCCGGGAAACAACACGACATCAGTCAGCCGACGTCATTGCATGTCGACAAGCCCGAGCCTATATATGAAACTCTGTAACAACGTAGCCAGCCATTCCGGAGGTGCTCATGGCCTATTCAGCTCTAGCTGTTGCTAACGCCTTCATTGAACGCGCCAAGGAAGGCAAGCTTGCAGGCTTGACTCCAATGAAGCTTCAAAAGCTGCTGTTTTACACCCAGTCCTGGCATCTGCGTGAAAGGGAGCTCCCCCTTATGGATGACCACTTTGCCCGCTGGCAATACGGCCCGGTCATTCCATCGCTCTATCATGAGCTGAAATCCTACGGCAGCCGCCCGGTGACGTCGCTGCTCAGCAACCTTAAGCCCGACGTCGAAGACATCGTCTTCGTAACCCCGAGAATTCCTGAAAGCGACACCTACGCCCATCGTTTGATTGACCGCATTATCAATAAATACGGCAAGTGGTCGGGCACCCAACTGTCCAACCTCTCCCACGAGGAAGGTACCGCCTGGGCACTCAGGGGCGCGGATGGTTCCGCCATTGACTGGAAGGAAATGGCGCAGCTCATTCACCCAAAGAGCCGCAACCGTGAATGAGGAACTCGACACCCTGGAACTGACCCTGCCCCCCGCATCAGGGCCCGACCAGGACTCCCAACCCGGAGGCGAGCAGGCAGTAGGCGCTGACGACGAAAGAAACCAAAACCTGAAAGATCAGAAGGCTGAACGGCTGCTGCGCAAGAAATATGCGGGGCGTGCTTTCTGGTTTGCTGCGTGCGGCGTGATCTTTTGGGCGGTGTTACTTGTGTGGAACGGTTGGTCAACGTACTACTCCGGCAAAGCCCCCTTTTCCGATAACGTGTTGATTGCTATCACTACCGCAACCTCAATCAATTTGTTTGCCGCTTTTCTCGGCGTTATCCGAGGCTTGTTCCCCGCCAGTGGCCGCAGGGCAAAATAACGGCTCTTACAGCCTGCTCTCCGCCCCTGACTTTCGTCCTGCACTTTACTAACCGTACGCGACCTGCGAAGCCCCGACCTTGCGTGTTAACCTTGCGCCCATCGCAAAATCGCAGGGCGGAATGCCCCACATTTGCCCCACTCCTTTCAACGAATTTGCCTACGACCCAATGAGTAAAACCACTTCAGACCTGTCCTCCCACACCCCAATGATGCAGCAGTACTGGCGCCTCAAGAACCAGCACCCTGATCAGCTGATGTTCTACCGCATGGGCGACTTCTACGAGATCTTCTACGAAGACGCGAAGAAGGCCGCCAAGTTGCTGGATATCACCCTGACAGCGCGCGGGCAGTCGGCAGGGCAGTCGATTCCGATGTGTGGGATTCCCTACCATTCGTTGGAAGGCTATCTGGTCAAACTGGTGAAATTGGGCGAGTCCGTGGTGATCTGTGAGCAGATCGGCGATCCGGCCACCAGCAAGGGGCCGGTGGAACGTCAGGTGGTGCGCATTATTACGCCGGGGACGGTGAGTGATGAGGCGCTGCTGGATGAGCGCCGCGACAACCTGATTGCAGCGGTGTTGGGCGACGAGCGCCTGTTCGGCCTGTCGGTGCTGGACATCACCAGTGGCAACTTCAGCGTGCTGGAGATCAAAGGCTGGGAGAACCTGCTGGCGGAGCTGGAGCGTATCAACCCCGTGGAGTTGTTGATCCCGGATGATTGGCCGAAGGATCTGCCGGCTGAAAAACGCCGTGGGGCCAAGCGCCGTGCGCCGTGGGACTTCGAACGCGATTCGGCGCTGAAAAGCCTGTGCCAGCAGTTCTCGGTGCAGGACCTTAAAGGCTTCGGTTGTGAAACCTTGACCCTGGCCATCGGTGCAGCAGGTTGCTTGCTGGGCTATGCCAAGGAAACCCAGCGCACGGCCCTGCCGCATTTGCGCAGCCTGCGTCATGAGCGTCTGGACGATACCGTGGTGCTCGATGGCGCAAGCCGTCGCAATCTGGAGCTGGACACCAACCTGGCCGGCGGGCGTGACAACACCCTGCAATCGGTGGTCGACCGTTGCCAGACGGCCATGGGTAGCCGCTTGCTGACCCGCTGGCTGAACCGTCCGCTGCGCGACTTGAGCGTGCTGCAGGCGCGTCAGACGTCTATTACTTGCCTGCTGGACGGCTATCGCTTTGAAAAGCTGCAGCCACAGCTGAAGGAAATCGGCGATATCGAGCGCATCCTGGCGCGTATCGGTCTGCGTAATGCGCGCCCGCGCGACTTGGCGCGCCTGCGTGATGCCCTCGCAGCCTTGCCACAGTTGCAAGCGGCGATGACCGAACTGGATACGCCGCACCTGCAACAGCTCGCAGTCACGGCCGGTACTTACCCGGAACTGGCGGCGTTGCTGGGAAAAGCCATCATCGACAACCCGCCGGCAATCATCCGCGACGGCGGCGTATTGAAGACCGGTTACGACAGCGAGCTGGACGAGCTCCAAGCCCTGAGCGAGAACGCCGGGCAATTCCTGATTGACCTGGAAGCCCGCGAGAAAGCCCGTACCGGCCTGGCCAACCTGAAAGTCGGCTACAACCGCGTGCACGGTTATTTCATCGAATTACCGAGCAAGCAGGCCGAGTCGGCGCCGATCGACTATCAACGTCGCCAGACACTGAAAGGTGCCGAACGGTTTATCACTCCCGAACTGAAAGAATTCGAAGACAAGGCGCTGTCGGCGAAGAGCCGCGCCCTGGCTCGGGAGAAGATGCTCTATGAAAACCTGCTTGAAGACCTGATCAGCCAGTTGGCGCCGCTGCAGGACACCGCCAGCGCCCTGGCCGAACTGGATGTACTGAGCAACTTGGCCGAACGTGCATTGAACCTTGACCTGAACTGCCCGCGTTTTGTCAGCGAGCCGTGCATGCGCATCGTGCAAGGTCGCCACCCGGTTGTAGAGCAGGTGCTGACCACGCCGTTCGTCGCCAACGATCTGTCGCTGGACGACGATACCCGCATGCTGGTGATCACCGGTCCGAACATGGGCGGTAAATCCACCTACATGCGCCAGACCGCTTTGATCGTGCTCCTGGCGCATATCGGCAGCTTTGTGCCGGCGGCCAGTTGCGAGCTGTCCCTGGTGGATCGCATTTTCACCCGGATCGGTTCCAGCGACGACCTGGCCGGTGGCCGTTCGACGTTTATGGTGGAAATGAGCGAGACCGCCAACATCTTGCACAACGCCACCGAACGCAGCCTGGTGTTGATGGACGAAGTGGGCCGCGGCACCAGCACCTTCGACGGCCTGTCCCTGGCCTGGGCGGCGGCCGAGCGCCTGGCGCACTTGCGTGCCTACACCCTGTTTGCCACCCACTACTTCGAGCTGACTGTTTTGCCGGAGAGCGAACCGCTAGTGGCCAACGTGCATCTGAACGCCACCGAGCACAACGAGCGTATCGTGTTCCTGCATCACGTGCTGCCGGGGCCGGCCAGCCAGAGTTACGGCCTGGCCGTGGCCCAACTGGCGGGTGTGCCGAATGACGTGATCACCCGTGCCCGCGAACACCTCAGCCGCCTGGAAACCACGGCCCTGCCCCATGAAACGGCGGTAGCCAGCCCCGCCAAAGCCTCCAGCAAACCGGCCGCACCGCATCAAAGCGACATGTTCGCCAGCCTGCCCCATCCGGTGCTGGATGAGCTGGCAAAGCTTGACCTGGATGACTTGACGCCGCGAAAAGCGCTCGAAATGTTATATGCACTGAAGACTCGGATATAACGCTAAGGCTTGCAAGCTGGTAGACTCTCGCGCGGTTTGGGATGCTGCGGGCTTTTAGCCTGGCCTGCAGACTATCGCTCCCGAACCTCGCGAGCCCTGCCACAAAGAGTTTCGCTGCCGCCGCCTGAGGAGAAAATTAGAAATGACCTTCGTCGTTACCGACAACTGCATCAAGTGCAAGTACACCGACTGCGTCGAAGTGTGTCCGGTGGACTGCTTCTACGAAGGCCCGAATTTCCTGGTTATCCACCCGGATGAGTGCATCGACTGCGCCCTGTGTGAGCCTGAATGCCCGGCCGTCGCTATTTTCTCCGAGGATGAAGTCCCGGCAGAGATGCAGGAATTCATTCAGTTGAACGTCGAGCTGGCGGAAATCTGGCCGAATATCACTGAACGCAAAGACCCGATGCCGGATGCAGCGGAGTGGGATGGCAAAAAAGGCAAGATTGCAGACCTCGAACGCTGATAGCGTCGCCTCCCAAAAGGCCCCTTGCGGGCCTTTTTGCGTTTCTGGAAGGTGGGTTTCACTTTCCTGCAGGCAAAAAAAAGGGGCGGTATGACCCGCCCACATTTTTTCCCTAGTCCCTGTATTCCTTTTCATCATCCTGATGAATCGCATCCTGCGACGTTCCTTCAACCATCGGTCCTTGATGGCTGTGCCAATCCGTGGACACAGGACTGATGTTAGAGAGTTCCAAAGGAAGTTCAACGGGTTCCATTCCTATGGCAGGCAGACTTTCGCGCTCAACACCCGTTAATTAATTGTTATCTTTCAATAAGATAGAAAAATCTTTCGACTAAATAGGACGTACTTGGCGGGTAAAAAAACCAAACGCTTACGAAAAAGTAAGCAAATGCTTACACGACCAATTGCGTAAATGAGAAATCTCTCCCTTTGTCGCCGTCCAGACATGAAAAAGCCCCGACGCTGTCGAGGCTCTTTCCCTTCCAGATTCTCAGTCGTCGCTGACCGTGATCGTCGGCATCGCTGGCGCTGCGGCTTCCTGCAGCACAATACGTGCGCCCACATGACGGGCAAGCTCTTGATACACCATAGCGATCTGGCCATCAGGCTCCGCCGCAACAGTCGGCTTGCCGCCGTCAGCCTGCTCACGAATCCCCCTCGACAATGGCAGTGAAGCCAGCAACTCCACGCCGTACTGGGTGGCCAGCTTCTCGCCACCACCTTCGCCGAACAAGTGCTCGGCGTGGCCGCAGTTGGAGCAGATGTGCACCGCCATGTTCTCCACCACGCCCAGCACCGGGATATTGACCTTGCGGAACATCTCCACGCCTTTCCTTGCGTCGAGCAACGCCAGGTCCTGGGGCGTGGTGACGATCACCGAACCGGCGACCGGGACTTTCTGTGCCAGGGTCAGCTGGATATCACCCGTGCCTGGCGGCATGTCGATCACCAGGTAATCAAGGTCGCCCCAGGCGGTCTGGGTGACCAATTGCAGCAAGGCGCCGGAGACCATCGGTCCGCGCCAGACCATCGGCGTGTTGTCATCGGTGAGGAAGGCCATGGACATCACTTCCACGCCCAGGGACTCGATCGGCACGAACCACTTCTGGTCCTTGACCTTCGGTCGGGTGCCCTCGGCGATGCCGAACATCACGCCTTGGCTCGGGCCGTAGATATCCGCGTCGAGAATGCCCACGCGTGCGCCTTCGCGGGCCAGGGCCAGGGCCAGGTTGGCGGCCGTGGTGGATTTACCCACGCCGCCCTTGCCGGAGGCCACAGCCACCACGTTCTTGACGTTGGCCAGGCCCGGGATCTGCGCCTGGGCCTTGTGCGCGGCGATTACGCATTGGATATCGACCTTGGCAGAACGCACGCCGTCCAAGCCTTCGATGGCCATCTGCAACATCTGCGCCCAGCCGCTCTTGAACAGGCCGGCGGCGTAGCCCAGTTCCAGCTGGACCGACACCTGGTCGCCCTGGACGTCGATGGAACGCACACAGCCGGCACTGACCGGGTCCTGGTTCAAATAGGGGTCGGTGTATTGGCGAAGCACGGCTTCCACCGCTGCGCGATTGACGGCGCTCATGGGCTACTCCCGAAAAAGACTGACTGAAACAGGCGGCTATCCTAACCGTTCCAGCGGCGTAACGGCATGCTTTCGCAGGTCAGGAAGATTCTGAAACAGCGTCACGGGGTGAAATATATTTCCCGGCGCTTTATAGTGGCCGACCTCCGTTTCATCAAGTAGCCGAGCCCCATGTCCGAGCCACGCAAGATCCTCGTCACCAGCGCCCTGCCCTATGCCAATGGTTCCATCCATCTTGGCCATATGCTTGAGTACATCCAGACCGATATGTGGGTGCGCTTCCAGAAGCATCGCGGCAATCAATGCATTTATGTCTGCGCGGACGACGCCCACGGTTCGGCCATCATGTTGCGCGCCGAAAAGGAAGGGATCACCCCGGAACAACTGATCGCCAACGTGCAGGCTGAACACAGCGCCGACTTTGCCGAGTTCCTGGTGGATTTCGACAACTTCCATTCGACCCACTCCGAAGAAAACCGCGAGCTGTCGAGCCAGATCTACCTGCGCTTGAAAGAAGCCGGGCATATCGACCAGCGTTCGGTGACCCAGTATTTCGACCCGGAAAAGAAAATGTTCCTGGCCGACCGCTTCATCAAGGGCACCTGCCCGAAATGCGGCACTGAAGACCAGTACGGCGACAACTGCGAGAAATGTGGTGCGACGTACGCGCCCACCGAACTGAAGAACCCCAAGTCGGCGATCTCTGGCGCCACCCCGGTGCTCAAGGACTCCCAGCACTTCTTCTTCAAGCTTCCGGATTTCCAGCAGATGCTGCAAACCTGGACCCGCAGCGGCACCTTGCAGGACGCCGTCGCCAACAAGATCGCCGAATGGCTGGACGCCGGGCTGCAGCAGTGGGACATCTCCCGCGATGCGCCGTACTTCGGCTTCGAGATCCCGGGCGAGCCGGGCAAGTACTTCTACGTGTGGCTGGACGCGCCGATCGGCTACATGGCCAGTTTCAAGAACCTCTGCGACCGCACGCCGGAGCTGGACTTCGACGCGTTCTGGAACAAGGACTCCACGGCCGAGCTGTACCACTTCATCGGCAAGGACATCGTCAACTTCCACGCACTGTTCTGGCCGGCGATGCTTGAAGGTTCGGGCTACCGCAAACCGACGGGCATTGCGGTGCACGGCTACCTGACGGTCAACGGACAGAAGATGTCCAAGTCTCGTGGCACCTTCATCAAGGCGCGCACCTACCTGGACCACTTGTCGCCGGAATACCTGCGCTATTACTACGCTTCCAAGCTGGGCCGTGGCGTCGACGACCTCGACCTGAACCTGGAAGACTTCGTGCAGAAGGTCAACTCGGACCTGGTCGGCAAGGTCGTCAACATTGCCAGCCGTTGTGCCGGATTTATCCACAAGGGCAACGCAGGCCTGCTGGTGGCCGAGAACGCTGCGCCGGAACTGACCGACGCTTTCCTGGCCGCCGCACCCAGCATTGCCGATGCTTATGAAGCCCGCGACTTTGCCCGCGCCATGCGCGAGATCATGGGCCTGGCCGACCGCGCCAACGCCTGGATCGCCGACAAGGCGCCGTGGTCGCTGAACAAGCAGGAAGGCAAGCAGGCGGAAGTCCAGGCGATCTGCGCCACGGGTGTCAACCTGTTCCGCCAACTGGTGATCTTCCTCAAGCCGGTGCTGCCGCTGCTGGCTGCCGACGCCGAGGCGTTCCTCAATGTGGCGCCACTGACCTGGAACGATCACGCCACCTTGCTCAGCAACCATCAGTTGAACGAGTTCAAGCCACTGATGACCCGCATCGACCCGGTCAAAGTCCAGGCCATGACCGACGCTTCGAAAGAAGACCTGGTCGCCAGCCAGACCGATACCGGTTCGGCTGCACCCGTTGGCAATGGCGAGTTGGCCAAAGACCCGATCTCTGCGGAAATCGACTTTGACGCTTTCGCCGCGGTGGACTTGCGTGTCGCGCTGATCGTGAAAGCTGAAGCCGTGGAAGGTGCCGACAAGCTGCTGCGCCTGACCCTGGACCTCGGTGGCGAGCAACGCAACGTGTTCTCCGGGATCAAGAGCGCTTATCCGGACCCGTCCAAGCTCGATGGTCGCCTGACCATGATGATCGCCAACCTCAAGCCTCGAAAAATGAAATTCGGCGTGTCCGAAGGCATGGTGATGGCGGCCGGCCCTGGTGGGGAAGAGATCTACCTGCTCAGCCCTGACAGCGGCGCCAAGCCGGGTCAGCGCATCAAGTAATCCTGCAAGGTCTGTAGGTGTGGTTGTGGTGAGCGGGCTTGCCCGCGCTGGGTCGCGAAGCGGCCCTACACCACGCACCCGGTTCTATCTGTAAAACCGCGCTGGCAATGATAGGCTGCTCTGCAGCCCATCGCGGGGCAAGCCCGCTCGCCACAAGAACGCTCAACCACGCACTAAGCCCAGTTTGCTTAACCGGCATGCCCATGATCACAGCATGAACCTCATTCAACGTATCGACGCGCTGCTGCCTCAGACCCAATGCGGCAAATGCGGGCACCCAGGCTGCAAGCCTTACGCCGAGGGTATTGCTCAAGGCGAAGCGATCAACAAGTGCCCGCCTGGCGGCCAGGAGACGCTTGCAGGTCTTGCGCAATTGCTGCGCGTGCCGGTGCTGGAACTCGATACCAGTCGAGGAGAAGCCCCGGCACAGATCGCCTATATCCGCGAAGCCGAGTGCATCGGCTGCACCAAGTGCATTCAGGCCTGCCCGGTGGACGCCATTGTCGGCGCCGCCAAGCTGATGCACACGGTCATCGTCGATGAGTGCACCGGTTGCGACCTGTGCGTCGCGCCCTGCCCCGTTGACTGCATTGAAATGCGCCCGACAACCACCGTACTGATCGTGGGAGACCTGACCATCACAGATCAGCAACGCCATGAGCGCAGCCTCAAACGCGACCGGGCAAGGCGGCGTTATGAGCAACGTAATGCGCGGCTGCAACGGGAAGAAGCGCAAAAGCTTGCTGAACGCGTGGCTCGGGCCAAACGCTCAGTGCCGGTTTTACCTGTGCAGGCGGCTACAGCACAGGATGCTGCGATCAAAAAAGCCAAAATTGCGGTCGCTATGAGTCGCGCCCAACTGCATAAATCCTTGAAGGCCTTCGGTCACCCTCCCACCTTTGAACAGCAGTCACAGTTGATCGTCTTGCAGCAACAGTTCGAAGCGGCAGAACACGCGCTGACGGCGCTGGAGCTGGGCACCACAACGAAGGCAGCGGGTACAGCGGTGAGTACTGGCGACCTGAAACGCGCCAAAATCCAACTGGCGATGCGCCGCGCGGAATTGAAGAAGGCCAAGGACTTGAATGCCAGCCCGCAGCAACTGGCCGAGGCGCAACACCACTTAGACGAGGCGCAGCGCCAAGTGGATGCCCACGGCAACACCTGACCTGCATAACCTGCTGTGTGTCTTGTTACAATCCCGCCGATAGACTGCCAGGAAAACCCCACCCCATGAACGCCGCAAAACGCCTGGAAATTTTCCGCAGGCTCCACGAAGACAATCCAGAACCCAAAACCGAACTGGCCTACACCACGCCGTTCGAGTTGCTGATTGCGGTGATACTGTCGGCTCAATCCACGGACGTCGGCGTGAACAAGGCCACGGCAAAGCTCTATCCCGTGGCGAATACCCCCGAAGCGATCTATGCCTTGGGGGTGGACGGGCTGTCGGAGTACATCAAGACCATCGGCCTGTACAACAGCAAAGCCAAGAACGTCATCGAAACCTGCCGCTTGTTGGTGGAGCTGCACGGCAGCGAAGTACCGCAAACCCGTGAAGCCTTGGAAGCCCTGCCTGGCGTCGGCCGCAAAACCGCCAATGTGGTACTCAACACCGCGTTCCGGCAACTGACCATGGCCGTGGACACCCATATTTTCCGGGTCAGCAACCGCACCGGCATCGCCCGTGGCAAGAACGTGGTGGAGGTGGAAAAGCAGCTGATGAAGTTCGTGCCCAAGCCGTATCTGCTGGACTCCCACCACTGGCTGATCCTTCACGGACGCTATGTTTGCCAGGCGCGCAAGCCACGCTGCGGCAGCTGTCGCATCGAAGACCTGTGCGAATACAAGGACAAGACGTCCGACGATTGACGGATCATTGGTTTTCCCAATCAGTCGATTGAAAAAATCTTTTTTACCGGATCATGGATTATCGTTATAAGGAGCGCCAACGGCAGTCTTAGCCCGGAGTGAACCTTATGAGCACTGGCAAAGAGCAACTGGAAGTGGAAGACGACCTCGTTGAGTCGGACGACGATGTAGCAGAGGCACCTGAGGCAGAGGTCGCCAAGACCAATTTGAGCAAACGCCGTACTATCGATAATCTGCTGGAAGAACGACGCTTGCAAAAACAGCTGGCCGATTACGACTTCGATTTCTGATCGAGCGATCGACAGCCGGAAGCCTCCTTCACGGAGGCTTTTTTCTGCCGGTTACCCGGGCAATGCGCTGTACGATGTCCTCCTCTATACCAAGCCGTTACGCTGGGCCAGTTCGATCAGGTCCACCAGCGAACGCGCATTGAGCTTGAGCAGCAAACGCGTCTTGTAGGTGCTCACGGTCTTATTGCTGAGGAACATGCCGTCGGCAATCTCCTTGTTGGTCCTGCCCCGCGCCAACTGCTGCAATACCATCATTTCCCGCCCGGAGAGGCGCTCGACCATATCGGCCTCGCTGGCATTGCCCATGGTGGAGCGTACCGAGTTGAGCGCCTGGTTCGGGAAGTAGCTGTAGCCCGACAAGACCGCCTTGATGGCACTCAGCAACTCGGTGAGGTCCTGTTGCTTGCACACGTAGCCCGCAGCCCCCGCCTGCATGCAGCGCATGGAAAAATGTCCAGGTGCCTGGGACGTCAACACCAGCACCTTGAACGGTGCAGGCTGCTTGGTAGAAGACAGTCGACAAATAACTTCCAGCCCATCAAGTTTTGGAATCCCGATATCCAGTATCACAATATCCGGCATATGCTCCCGTGCAAGTTGCAACGCATCGACACCGTTATCGGTCTCGGCAACGACCTCATAACCATGACGCTCCATTAGCATACGCACAGCAAGACGAATGACGGGATGATCATCCACGATCAGCACTTTATTCATGAGAAAGTCCAATTTCGCTGTTCGAATTATTTAGAGCAAGCACAATAGCCTAGTCGTTTCCTAGTTGGCATAGCGTTCCCCCCCAAGCAACAGCAAGCAGAGACCCACCCCACAGCGATAAAAGAATTGCCCTACAAAAAAACGCCATCTCGGAGGCATCCGGTTTTATGGAGCCTTTCAGACCTTTCCTGGGACTTACATACTTTGAGTGAAATATCCTTGGCTTATAGGGGGTTGGGTAAACGTGCCGCACATGACTCTCAGGAAATGCCCCTTGCCTCTCGCTTGCAGCGGGGAAAAACGGCCAGAACGATCCGTCTGCTTTAGTTCCATTCAACATATTTTCTTACATCCTTGATTCCTACAGACTATTCAGTGTTTTGCATCTTCGCCGCACTTGTATGAGTGAATTATCTGTAAGACCAGTTCCTACAAAGATGTAAAAAATTCATTCCCCCTACAAACTTTCAACAACAATTCATTCAAACCCACCGTTGATAAAGATTTCGAGAAAAAATATCCACACCTGTTTAAACGTCATAAACATCAAAAGACGATACAAAACCACAGGCAAAAAAAATGGCCCCTTGAACAAGGGGCCATTTTTCATAACACGCTGAGACTTAGAACAGCGAGCGACCTTTGTTGGCTGCAATGCGCATGCGCAATGCGTTCAACTTGATGAAGCCTGCTGCGTCTGCCTGGTTGTAAGCACCGCCGTCTTCTTCGAAGGTGGCGATGTTGGCGTCGAACAGCGACTCGTCAGACTTGCGACCGGTCACGATCACGTTGCCCTTGTACAGCTTCAGGCGCACGACGCCGTTCACGTGGACCTGGGAGGCGTCGATCATCTGCTGCAGCATCAGACGCTCAGGGCTCCACCAGTAGCCGGTGTAGATCAGGCTGGCGTACTTGGGCATCAGCTCATCTTTGAGGTGAGCCACTTCGCGGTCCAGGGTGATGGACTCGATGGCGCGGTGGGCGCGCAGCATGATGGTGCCGCCTGGGGTTTCGTAGCAGCCGCGGGACTTCATGCCCACGTAACGGTTCTCGACGATGTCGAGACGGCCGATACCGTGTTCACCACCAATACGGTTCAGGGTCGCCAGCACGGTGGCCGGGGTCATCTCGACGCCGTCCAGCGCGACGATGTCGCCGTTGCGGTAGGTCAGTTCCAGGTATTGCGGCTTGTCGGGCGCGTTCTCCGGGGAGACGGTCCACTTCCACATGTCTTCTTCGTGCTCGGTCCAGGTGTCTTCCAGCACGCCGCCTTCATAGGAGATGTGCAGCAGGTTGGCGTCCATCGAGTACGGGGACTTCTTCTTGCCGTGACGTTCGATCGGGATTGCATGCTTTTCAGCGTAATCCATCAGCTTTTCACGGGACAGCAGGTCCCATTCACGCCAAGGGGCAATCACTTTCACGCCTGGCTTGAGTGCATAGGCACCCAGTTCGAAACGTACCTGGTCGTTGCCCTTGCCGGTAGCGCCATGGGAAATGGCGTCGGCGCCGGTTTCGTTGGCGATTTCGATCAGGCGCTTGGCGATCAGCGGACGTGCGATGGAGGTACCCAGCAGGTACTCGCCTTCGTAGACGGTGTTGGCGCGAAACATCGGGAAAACGAAATCGCGGACGAACTCTTCGCGCAGGTCGTCAATGTAGATCTCTTTCACGCCCATGGCTTGCGCCTTGGCACGTGCAGGTTCGACCTCTTCACCCTGACCCAGGTCAGCGGTGAAGGTCACCACTTCACAGTTATAAGTATCCTGCAGCCACTTGAGGATCACCGAAGTGTCCAGGCCGCCGGAATACGCGAGAACGACCTTGTTTACGTCGGCCATGCCATCACTCCACGGGGTTGTACGGAAAGGCGTCGATTCTACCGACCAAAACCGTGGATTTACAGGGGCGCGACAGCAAATGAAGATAAAGCGACAGATTATGTCGAGCGGGCGACCGATGGTCGCACCTTATGACGTGTGCGCGGCGTTACTGGGACCGGTGGCCTGAGGCGCCGGTTTCTCGGGGGCTGCCACGCGTTCAAGCTGGATATTCACGCGCCGGTTGCGTGCCCGGTTGGCCGCATTGGTGTTGGGCGCCAGTGGGTAGCTTTCGCCGTGGAACCGCAGAGTGATCTGCGATTCCGGGATTCCATTGGCCTTGAAGTAGTCCATGACCGCCAGGCCGCGACGGCGCGAGACGTCGCGATTGGTGAGGCGGTTGCCACTGTTGTCCGAATGGCCGTTCAACTCGATATGGTTGACGGTCGGGTCGGCTTTCATGAACGCGAGGATCACGTCGAGTTTCTTCTTGGCGGCCGCGTCCAGCTCGATCCCGCCACCGGGGAAGCCGACTTCGGTCTGTTTCACCTGGTCATAATTCATCGGCAACAGCTTGGCGGTACACAGTTGGTAATCGTTGTAGGCCTTGTTGAACTTGACCGGCAGCAGGCGGATTTCCGAATAGCCACCTTCACGCCCATAGTGCCGCACGGTCGGGCTGCGCCCTTCCAGCAAGCCGTTGAAAAGACGCCCGGCCTGGGCCTGGGAACTGTTGAACAATACGTCGCCACTGCCGGCACGTACGGCGCCGAGGTTGATATCACCCCGCCCCGGCTGCCACGGCGCAGCGGCCGCCAGCAACGTGGCCGAACCGGCACCCAGTGAGCCGTTGTAGGCTTTCAGACGAAACGTCGCCTGCTCGCCAGCCCGGCGCACGAACTCACCCGAACCGAAATCGGTGATCGGCTGGGTCAGTCGGCACTCAAACTGGTCGCCTTCCACCTTCCACTCAATATTCTCCAGACGCGTCTGGAACGTGAGGGCCATTGCAGGGAGGCTGGCGAACACACTGAGCAGGGCTAGATATTGCTGGCGCACGGGAGGCTCCATTGGTTTCTACAACACTTCAAAGCGTCATACATCGATAAGGCATACCCCAGGCTATCGGTTGCATCCTGCAAAACTTGATAGCGAGTGCCTGATAGAGTCTTTTCCGGTAGCATTCCCACCAGATTGACCCGCCTGGAATCCCCAATGTCCGACCGCCTGACCCTGCTGCGTCCCGACGACTGGCATATTCATCTTCGCGATGGTGCTGCGTTACCCCACACCGTGGCCGATGTAGCGCGCACGTTTGGCCGCGCCATCATCATGCCTAACCTGGTACCTCCGGTGCGTAATGCCGAGCAAGCCGATGCCTATCGCCAGCGTATCCTCGCTGCACGACCGGCCGGCAGCCGCTTCGAACCGTTGATGGTGCTCTACCTCACCGACCGCACCCAGCCCGAAGAGATTCGTGAGGCCAAGGCCAGCGGTTTCGTGCACGCCGCCAAACTGTACCCGGCCGGCGCGACCACCAACTCCGACTCCGGCGTGACCAGTATCGACAAGATCCTGCCGGCGATCGAAGCCATGGCCGAAGTCGGCATGCCGCTGCTGATCCACGGTGAAGTCACCCGTGGCGACGTGGACGTGTTCGACCGCGAGAAAATCTTCATCGACGAGCATATGCGCCGCGTGGTCGAGTTGTTCCCGACCCTCAAGGTGGTGTTCGAGCACATCACCACTGCCGATGCCGTGCAGTTCGTCAGCGAGGCCTCGGCCAACGTCGGCGCGACCATCACCGCGCATCACCTGCTGTACAACCGCAACCACATGCTGGTGGGCGGGATTCGGCCGCACTTCTATTGCTTGCCGATCCTCAAGCGCAACACCCACCAGGTGGCCTTGCTGGATGCGGCGACGAGCGGCAATCCGAAGTTCTTCCTCGGCACCGACTCCGCCCCTCACGCCGTGCACGCCAAAGAAGCGGCGTGTGGTTGTGCCGGCTGCTACACCGCCTATGCAGCGATCGAGTTGTACGCCGAAGCGTTCGAACAACGTAACGCCCTGGACAAGCTTGAAGGCTTCGCCAGCCTCAACGGCCCGCGTTTCTACGGTCTGCCGGCGAACACCGACCGCATCACCCTGGTCCGTGAAGACTGGACCGCCCCTGCCAGCCTGCCGTTTGGCGAGCTGACTGTCATCCCGCTGCGCGCCGGTGAAACACTGCGCTGGCGCCTGCTGGAGGAAAGCAAGTGAGTGAAGACCATTACGACGACGAACACGAGCACAGCGGTGGCGGTTCCCGTCACCCGATGGCCGAGCGGTTTCGTGGCTATCTGCCGGTTGTCATCGACGTAGAAACCGGTGGTTTCAACTGCGCTACCGACGCGCTGCTGGAAATCGCCGCGACCACCATCGGCATGGATGAACAGGGTTTCGTGTTCCCGGAACACACCCACTTCTTCCGCGTCGAGCCGTTCGAAGGCGCGAATATCGAAGCCGCCGCTTTGGAATTTACGGGCATCAAGCTCGATCACCCACTGCGCATGGCAGTGAGTGAAGAAGCGGCACTGACCGACATCTTCCGTGGCGTGCGCAAGGCGTTGAAAGCCAATGGCTGCAAACGCGCGATCCTGGTCGGCCACAACAGCAGCTTCGATCTGGGCTTCCTGAACGCCGCCGTGGCGCGGCTGGACATGAAGCGCAACCCGTTCCACCCCTTCTCCAGCTTCGACACGGCCACCCTCGCCGGCCTGGCGTATGGCCAGACCGTGCTGGCGAAAGCCTGTCAGGCAGCCGGTATCGACTTTGACGGCCGTGAGGCCCACTCGGCTCGCTACGACACCGAGAAGACCGCCGAGCTGTTCTGCGGCATCGTCAACCGCTGGAAAGACATGGGCGGCTGGGAAGATTTCAACGACTGAGCAAAGCTCGTGTGGTGAGCGAGCTTGCCCCGCTCACCACGAGTCATACCCCGCACATAAAAAAACCGGCCTTCTCAGGCCGGTTTTTTTGTACCTCGAACCAGGCTTACAGCTTGCCCGCGTTCTCGGTCAGGTAAGCGGCAACGCCTTCTGGCGAAGCGTTCATGCCTTTGTCGCCTTTTTTCCAGTTGGCTGGGCAGACTTCGCCGTGCTCTTCGTGGAATTGCAGGGCGTCAACCAGGCGGATCAGCTCTTCCATGTTACGGCCCAGTGGCAGGTCGTTGATGATCTGGGAGCGGACAACGCCCTTGTCGTCGATCAGGAACGCGCCACGGAAAGCCACGCCGCCTTCGGACTCAACGTCGTAGGCCTTGGCGATGTCGTGCTTCATGTCGGCAGCCATGGTGTATTTGACTTTGCCGATGCCACCATCATTGATGGCGGTGTTGCGCCAGGCGTTGTGGGTGAAATGGGAGTCGATGGAAACCGCTACCACTTCAACGTTGCGCGCCTTGAAATCGTCCATGCGGTGGTCCAGAGCGATCAGCTCCGAAGGGCAGACGAAGGTGAAGTCCAGCGGGTAGAAGAACACCAGGCCGTATTTGCCTTTGATGGCTTCAGACAGTTTGAAGCTGTCTACGATTTCGCCATTGCCGAGGACGGCTGGGACGTCGAAATCCGGGGCTTGTTTGCCGACGAGTACGCTCATTGGATATCTCCTGATGTAGGGGTGACGATTGAAGTAAAAGGACCGGCCCCGAGTCTGCCGTGAATAAGCGACAGCCCTGTGACGCAGTCACGCTTCGTGAAGATCGACCATCATACACTGAAAAAACCGTTCGTCAGTGAGGGCGCGATGCCAGCAAATACCCTGCGAATCCACTTTGACAATCATTCTCGTTAACATTAAGATCCATCGCACTTAAGCCTTAAACCCGCGACGGTTCTCCCTTATGTATGTGTGCCTCTGTACTGGCGTCACCGACGGACAAATCCGCGAAGCAATCTATGAAGGTTGCTGCAGCTACAAGGAAGTGCGTGAAACCACCGGCGTTGCCAGCCAGTGCGGCAAATGTGCCTGCCTCGCCAAGCAAGTGGTACGGGAAACCCTGACGCAGCTGCAGACAGCCCAGGCCGCGATCCCCTATTCAGCAGAATTTACACACGCCTGATTTGGCGTGTTTTAAAGAGCCGGACTTAGTGTCCGGTTTTTTTATGCCCGCAATTCAATTAGTTAGCGTCAAGACGCGGAACACAAACATTCTTATTCCGATTAATTTTCATTTATTATTCAATAACTTAGGTTTGACACTAGGGGTTTCGCCGCTCAAACTCCGCCCTATACACAGCTATTACAGGGCAGGACCCCAGTCATGAAAGGCGACATCTCAGTCATCCAGCAACTCAACAAAATCCTTGCCAATGAACTGGTCGCGATCAATCAGTACTTTCTGCATGCGCGCATGTATGACGATTGGGGCCTGGAAAAGCTGGGCAAGCGTGAATACAAAGAATCCATCAAGGCCATGAAAGACGCGGACGCGCTGATCAAGCGCATCCTGTTTCTGGAAGGCCTGCCGAACGTGCAGGACCTGGGCAAGCTGAACATTGGCGAGCACACCCAGGAAATGCTCGGCAGTGACCTGGGTTTCGAGCGCAAGAGCCACAGCGACCTCAAGGCCGCCATCGCTCACTGCGAGACCAAGGGCGACTTCGGTAGCCGTGAGCTGCTGGAAGACATCCTGGAAGACCAGGAAGAACACATCGACTGGCTGGAAACCCAACTGGGCCTGATCGACAAAGTCAGCCTGGAAAACTACCTGCAATCGCAGATGGGTGAATAACCCCGTCGCTCACAGGTACAAAAAAGCCCCGCTCTCTCACGAGAAGCGGGGCTTTTTATTGCCGGCGAATCAAGCGTCGGTCTTGGCTGCCGCGTTTGCCGCTGCATCTTTGATCAACGCCTGCAACGAACCATCAGCGGCCATTTCAGTGATGATATCGCTACCGCCGACCAGCTCACCGGCTACCCACAGTTGTGGGAAAGTAGGCCAATTGGCGTACTTCGGCAGGTTGGCGCGGATTTCCGGGTTTTGCAGGATATCCACGTAAGCGAATTTTTCGCCACACGCCATGATGGCCTGGGACGCCTTCGCGGAGAAACCGCACTGAGGAGCGTTTGGTGCGCCCTTCATGTAAAGCAGAATGGTGTTGTTGGCAATCTGCTCTTTGATCGTTTCGATGATATCCATGGAACACCTCGGCTGGAACTTTGCGACTCACAGGTCGGCACGGTGGCGCATTGTAACGCAAAATTCCAGCGTGGTGCTCAGGCGGCTGCTACCTGCACGGGCACGCCATTCAAGGCGGCATTGCCCGACAGCTCGTCCAACTGCCGTTCGTCGGTCAAATCGTTGGCACTCGCCCCCGGCTGCCCGCTGGCGATCGTCATTTGCACGCCTGGGCGCCCATGACCCCAACCGTGGGGCAGGCTGACCACACCGGGCATCATGTCCAGGCTGGCCACCACTTCCACTTCGATCATGCCGATGCGCGAACTGACACGTACCCGCTGGCCATCGCTCAACTGCCGACTGGCCAGGTCATCCGGATGCATCAGCAATTGATGGCGCGGCTTGCCCTTCACCAGCCGGTGATAGTTATGCATCCAGGAATTATTACTGCGTACATGCCGGCGGCCGATCAGCAGCAGTTCGTCGACCACAGGCACCGGTTGCGCGGTAAAGCGCGCCAGGTCGGCGAGAATCACCGCGGGTGCCGCTTGCACCTTGCCGTCAGCGGTTTTCAAACGCGCGGAAAGGTTGGGTTGCAGCGGCCCAAGGTCCACGCCGTGCGGGTGATCCGCCAGCATGGCCACGGACAACTTGTGGCTGGATGCATCACCGTACACCCCGGTGCGCAGGCCGAAATCGATCATGTGCGAAGGCGGCATCGTTGGCTTGAGCGTCGCGCCAGTCTGCGCGGCAAACGCCTGGGCAAGGCCGACAAAGATCTCCCAGTCATGCAGCGCGCCCACCGGTTTAGGCAAAATCGCCCGGTTGAAACGGGTGACATTACGCACCGCAAACATATTGAAGGTGGTGTCGTAATGGTCGTTTTCCAGCGCCGACGTGGAGGGCAGGATCAGGTCGGCGTAGCGCGTGGTCTCGTTGATATAGAGGTCGATGCTGACCATGAACTCCAGACCATCAAGGGCTTGCTCCAATTGCCGGCCATTTGGCGTCGACACCACCGGATTACCCGCCACCGTCACCAATGCACGGATTTGTCCATCACCTTCGGTAAGCATTTCCTCAGCCAAAGCCGACACAGGCAACTCGCCACCGTACTCCGGACGCCCGGAAACCCGGCTTTGCCAGCGATTGAAATGACCGCCACCGGTCGATGCCACCAGGTCCACCGCCGGCGTGGTGCACAGTGCGCCGCCGACACGGTCAAGGTTACCCGTCACCAGATTGATCAATTGCACCAGCCAATGACACAGCGTGCCGAATACCTGGGTCGACACGCCCATGCGCCCGTAGCACACAGCCTTGTCCGCTGCAGCAAAGTCCCGTGCCAACTGGCGGATCTGTTCGGCAGGCACCGCACATTGGCGGCTCATGGCCTCGGCGGTAAACCCGGCGATGGCAAGACGCACCTCCTCAAGGCCTTCAATGGCTAGATGGCTGTCGCGGGTCAGGTGCTCGCTAAACAAGGTGTTAAGCACCCCAAACAACAAGGCCGCATCCCCCCCAGGACGCACGAACAGATGCTGGTCGGCCATCGCCGCCGTCTCACTGCGCCGTGGGTCGACCACCACCACTTTGCCGCCCCGTGCCTGGATCGCCTTCAAGCGTTTCTCCACATCGGGCACGGTCATAATGCTGCCGTTTGACGCGAGCGGATTGCCTCCCAAAATCAGCATGAAGTCGGTGTGATCGATGTCCGGGATCGGCAGCAACAGGCCGTGGCCGTACATGAGGTAGCTGGTGAGGTGATGGGGCAACTGATCCACCGACGTCGCAGAAAACCGATTGCGCGTCTTCAACTGGCCCAGGAAGTAGTTGCTGTGGGTCATCAGCCCATAGTTGTGCACGCTGGGGTTGCCCTGGTACACCGCCACCGCATTCTGTCCGTGCCGCGCCTGAATGCCTGACAGCCGCTCGGCTACAAGCACAAAGGCGTCTTCCCACGCAATCGGCTGCCATTCGCTGCCGACTCGCAACAGGGGTTGGTGCAGCCGATCGGGATCGTTCTGGATATCCTGCAACGCGACGGCCTTGGGGCAGATGTGCCCACGACTGAAGCTGTCCTGGGCGTCACCCTTGATCGAGGTAATCGCCAGGCTGCCATCATCCGCTTGGGTGGTTTCCAGGGTCAGGCCACAAATGGCTTCACACAGATGGCAGGCACGGTGGTGGAGAGTCTTGGTCATGGCCAGTCTCTTTATAGGGGCTTTGATCCCACTATGGGTCGAGACCGACGTGGGCGCCACCAACGTTCGTCCCGTGAATCGACCAGCATCAGGCCTGACCATGGCCAAGCGTGAGCAAATGTTTCAAAACCCGGCATACCGCCCTCTGAAACCGACGCTGCCTGGCTTGCGCCCGCCCCTGCACGTTGCAAAAGGTCTCGGCGCCAGTGTACAAATGGCTCGCTGCTGTCTGGAAATTGTCTTCAAAAGCGCTCCGGCGCCCTTCTTGAACACCCTTAAAAACCGTAGCCCTATTGGTAAGACGCGACATTTAATTATAAGATCGCGCCTTCCCCTATTTCGTCGCCCCGTGCGGCTTTCGCCGCAGGTCTCGCCCGTTGTCACAATAAACAAGGCTTTGAGTATCTGCGGTCTGTTGCAAAAAGGTAGTTAATGATGAGCGCAAGGCACTTTCTCTCCCTGATGGATTGCACGCCCGAAGAGCTGGTCAGCGTGATCCGTCGAGGCATTGAGCTTAAAGACCTGCGTAACCGCGGCGTACTGTTCGAGCCTTTGAAAAACCGCGTGCTCGGCATGATCTTCGAGAAGTCGTCGACCCGCACCCGCGTGTCGTTCGAAGCCGGCATGATCCAACTGGGTGGCCAAGCCATCTTCTTGTCTTCGCGCGACACCCAACTGGGTCGTGGCGAGCCGATCGCCGACAGCGCAAAGGTGATGTCGAGCATGCTCGACGCCGTGATGATCCGTACCTTTGCCCATAGCACTGTGACCGAATTTTCCGCCAACTCCCGCGTACCGGTGATCAACGGCCTGTCCGACGATCTGCACCCGTGCCAATTGCTGGCTGACATGCAGACCTTCCTTGAGCACCGAGGCTCGATCCAGGGCAAGACCGTGGCCTGGATCGGCGACGGCAACAACATGTGCAATAGCTATATAGAAGCGGCGATCCAGTTCGATTTCCAACTGCGCGTTGCCTGCCCGGAAGGCTACGAGCCTGACGCGCGCTTCCTGGCACAGGCCGGCGACCGCGTGACCTTGGTCCGCGACCCGCGTGACGCCGTGATCGGCGCGCACCTGGTGAGCACCGACGTCTGGACCTCCATGGGCCAGGAAGACGAAACCGCCAAGCGCCTGGCCCTGTTCGCCCCGTACCAGGTGACCCGCGCCCTGCTCGACCTGGCCGCGCCAGACGTGCTGTTCATGCACTGCCTGCCGGCCCACCGTGGCGAAGAGATCAGCACCGACCTGCTCGACGACCCACGCTCGGTCGCTTGGGACCAGGCTGAAAACCGCCTGCATGCGCAAAAAGCGCTGCTCGAATTCCTCGTTCCGCCGTCGTACCACCACGCATGAGCCATTCATTACTGCTGAACCTGCGCAATCTGGCATGCGGCTATCAAGATCAACGGGTGGTGCAGAATCTCAACCTGCACCTCAATGCCGGTGACATTGGCTGCCTGTTGGGCTCTTCGGGTTGCGGCAAGACCACCACATTACGCGCGATTGCCGGGTTTGAGCCGGTACACGATGGCGAGATCAGCCTCGCGGGCGAAGTGATTTCCAGTGCCGGTTTCACCCTGGCACCGGAAAAACGCCGTATCGGCATGGTGTTCCAGGATTACGCGCTGTTTCCTCACCTGAGCGTGGCCGACAACATCGCGTTTGGTATTCGCAAACACCCGCAGAAAGACCGCGTGGTGGCCGAGTTGCTGGAGCTGGTCAACCTGAAGAACCTGGGCAAGCGTTTCCCCCATGAGCTTTCCGGCGGCCAGCAACAACGCGTCGCCCTCGCCCGCGCCCTGGCGCCGGAACCGGCCCTGTTGCTGCTGGATGAGCCGTTTTCCAACCTGGACGGCGAACTGCGCCGCAAGCTCAGTCATGAGGTGCGCGACATCCTCAAGGCACGCGGCACCAGTGCGATCCTGGTGACCCACGACCAGGAGGAGGCCTTTGCCGTCAGCGACCAGGTCGGGGTTTTCAAGGAGGGCCGTCTTGAGCAGTGGGACACGCCCTACAACCTCTATCACGAACCGCAGACGCCTTACGTTGCCAGCTTTATCGGCCAGGGTTACTTCATCCGTGGCCAATTGAGTTCGCCGGAATCGGTCAGCACCGAACTGGGCGAGTTGCGCGGCAACCGCGCCTACACCTGGCCTATCGGCGGCGCAGTGGATGTGCTGCTGCGCCCGGACGATATCGTCTACGCGCCTGACAGCGCGTTGAAAGCGCGGATCATCGGCAAGACCTTTCTTGGCGCGTCGACCTTGTACCGCCTGCAACTGCCGACCGGCGCGCTATTGGAGTCGATTTTCCCCAGCCATGCCGATCATCAGGTCGGCGCGGATGTGGGGATCCGTGTGGCGGCCGAACACTTGGTGCTGTTCCAGGCCTCAGGCAGCACCGCCGCGCAGATTCCTCAGAGCGAGTCCGGCGTGCGGCGCCACAGCCCCGCCCACTGAATAGCTGACGAAACCGGCTTAACCATGTGGGAGCGGGCTTGCTCGCGAATGCGGAAATTCAGTCAGCACATCTTTGACTGATACACCGCATTCGCGAGCAAGCCCGCTCCCACATTTTCATTTCATGCGTTTCAAACGAGATTCAGGCCCGGCCAATCGGCGCGAATTTGGCCTGGGTATGTTCAGCCAACACCGCCGCCGGCAACTCCACTTCCAACCCTCGCCTCCCCGCACTGACAAAAATCGTCGCAAACGGCTCAGCCGTCACATCGATAAACGTGCGCAATCGCTTCTTCTGCCCCAACGGACTGATGCCGCCCAACAGGTAACCGGTTGAACGCTGCGCTGCCGCCGGGTCGGCCATTTCGACTTTCTTGACGCCCGCAGCGTGAGCCAGGGCCTTCAGATCCAGACTTCCGACGACCGGCACCACCGCCACCAACAATTCGCCCTTCTCGCTGCTCGCCAACAAGGTCTTGAACACCTGCGCCGGGTCGAGCCCCAACTTTTCCGCGGCCTCCAGCCCATAGGAAGCCGCCTTCGGGTCGTGTTCATAACTGTGGATACGATGTTCGGCGCGAACTTTTTTCAACAGGTCCAATGCGGGGGTCATGACGTCTCCGGGCGTGGCAAACAGATGGCCAATTCTAGGCCAAGCCCACGCAAAACGCTCTAGTCCGCCCACTCTTAAGGTGCAGGCACCTTGTGGCAAGCGTGATCATTCACCAGACCAATAGTTTGAAAGTGACTGGCAGTTCACTTTCGACCTTTGACAGCCGTCATTCTTGTCTATATTTTTTCGTTTCCGAATACTGTAGGAATACACCTGCAGCACCGAAGCAGTAAGCCGTGACCGGGATGGGGATTCTTGCCACGGTGAAAATCGCGCAACAATCCGTTGAGGTTGTGCGCCAGACAAGAACAACAACTGAGGTTTTCCATGACAACTGCTCTTCAACAACCTTCACTTTCGAGCCAATGCATGGCCGAATTTCTGGGGACTGCGCTTCTGATCTTCTTCGGTACAGGATGTGTCGCTGCGCTCAAGGTCGCGGGTGCCAGCTTTGGCTTGTGGGAGATCAGTATCATCTGGGGGGTCGGCGTCAGCATGGCGATCTACCTGAGCGCCGGGATTTCCGGGGCCCACCTTAACCCCGCCGTCAGTATTGCCCTGTGTATTTTCGCTGACTTCGACAAGCGCAAACTGCCCTTCTATATCCTTGCCCAGATTGCCGGCGCCTTCTGCTCGGCGGCCTTGGTGTACACGCTCTACAGCAACCTGTTTTTCGATTACGAACAAACCCACCACATGGTCCGCGGCTCCCAGGCCAGCCTGGAGTTGGCGTCGGTGTTCTCTACTTACCCCCATGCACTGCTGAGCACCGCCCAGGCGTTCCTGGTGGAAATGGTCATCACTGCCATCCTGATGGGCGTGATCATGGCCCTGACCGACGACAACAACGGCCTGCCCCGCGGCCCGCTGGCCCCGCTGCTGATCGGCCTGCTGATCGCGGTGATCGGCAGCGCCATGGGCCCGTTGACAGGCTTTGCGATGAACCCCGCGCGGGATTTCGGGCCCAAGCTGATGACCTTTTTCGCGGGCTGGGGTGAAATGGCCTTTACCGGTGGCCGCGATATTCCTTACTTCCTGGTGCCGATTTTCGCGCCGATCGTTGGCGCATGCCTCGGTGCTGCAGCCTATCGCGGGCTGATTGCCCGTCATCTGCCGAGCGCCGCACCTGCTATAGATGAAGAAACACCTGACACGGCTGTCAACGGCAAGACCCGTATTTCCTGATAGCGCCAGCCTGGACGCACCTGCCCTTTTTGCGGCCCAGGCTGATTACCGATTTTCTTATTTTCCAAGGCATTCGACATGACCGATATTCAGAATAAGAACTACATCATCGCCCTTGACCAAGGCACCACCAGTTCCCGGGCGATCATCTTTGATCGTGACGCCAACGTGGTCTGCACTGCCCAGCGTGAATTCGCCCAGCATTACCCACAAGCAGGCTGGGTCGAACATGACCCGATGGAAATCTTCGCCACCCAGAGCGCCGTGATGGTCGAAGCCCTGGCCCAGGCCGGCCTGCACCATGATCAGGTCGCGGCCATCGGCATCACCAACCAGCGTGAAACCACCGTGGTGTGGGATAAGGTCACCGGTCGCCCGATCTACAACGCGATCGTCTGGCAGTGCCGCCGCAGCACCGAGATCTGCCAGCAGCTCAAGCGCGATGGCCACGAGCAGTACATCAGCGACACCACCGGTCTGGTTACCGACCCTTACTTCTCCGGCACCAAGCTCAAGTGGATCCTCGACAACGTCGAAGGCAGCCGCGAGCGTGCGCGCAACGGCGAACTGCTGTTCGGCACCGTCGACAGCTGGCTGATCTGGAAATTTACCGGCGGCAAGACCCACGTCACCGACTACACCAACGCCTCGCGCACCATGCTCTTCAACATCCACACCCTGGAGTGGGATGCGAAGATGCTGGAAATCCTCGACATCCCGCGCGAGATGTTGCCGGAAGTGAAGTCTTCCTCCGAAATCTACGGCCGCACCAAAAGCGGCATTGCCATCGGCGGTATCGCCGGTGACCAGCAGGCCGCGCTGTTCGGCCAGATGTGCGTCGAAGCCGGCCAAGCCAAGAACACCTACGGCACCGGCTGCTTCCTGTTGATGAACACCGGCGACAAAGCGGTTAAATCCAAGCACGGCATGCTCACTACCATTGCTTGCGGCCCGCGTGGCGAAGTGGCCTACGCTCTGGAAGGCGCCGTGTTCAATGGTGGTTCCACCGTGCAGTGGCTGCGTGATGAGTTGAAAATCATCAACGACGCCCACGACACCGAATATTTCGCGGGCAAGGTCAAGGACAGCAACGGCGTGTACCTGGTGCCCGCCTTCACCGGCCTGGGCGCCCCGTACTGGGACCCCTACGCCCGTGGCGCACTGTTCGGTCTGACCCGTGGCGTACGCGTGGACCACATTATTCGTGCAGCCCTGGAGTCGATTGCCTACCAGACCCGCGATGTACTCGACGCCATGCAACAGGATTCGGGCGAACGCCTCAAAGCCCTGCGCGTGGACGGCGGCGCAGTGGCCAACAACTTCCTGATGCAATTCCAGGCCGACATCCTCGGCACCCAGGTCGAGCGCCCGCAAATGCGCGAGACCACCGCACTGGGCGCGGCCTACCTGGCAGGCCTGGCGTGCGGCTTCTGGGGCAGCCTGGAAGAGTTGCGCGGCAAGGCCGTTATCGAGCGCGAATTCGAACCGCAGTTGGACGAAGCGGCCAAAGAGAAGCTCTATGCCGGCTGGCAAAAAGCAGTCAGCCGCACCCGTGACTGGGAGCCCCACGAAGGGGCTGAATAAGCCAACATCCGGTTGTAACTGGCAGGGAGCGGATTCCTGCGTCATCATGGGCCACTTTTGTATGGCAGCCCAAAGGACGCCCCATGAATCTGCCTCCCCGCCAACAACAAATCCTCGAGTTGGTCCGCGAACGCGGCTACGTCAGCATCGAGGAAATGGCGCAGCTGTTCGTTGTCACCCCGCAAACCATCCGCCGCGATATCAACCAGCTGGCGGATGCCAATCTGCTGCGCCGCTACCACGGTGGCGCGGCCTATGACTCCAGTGTCGAGAACACTGCGTACGCCATGCGTGCTGACCAGATGCGCGACGAGAAACAGCGTATTGGCGAAGCGATTGCCGCGCAGATCCCCGATCACGCCTCGCTGTTCATCAATATCGGTACCACCACCGAATCCATCGCCCGTGCGTTGCTCAACCACAATCACCTGAAAATCATCACCAACAACCTCAACGTCGCCACCATGCTCAGCGCCAAGGACGACTTCGACGTGCTGCTGACCGGCGGTAACGTGCGCCGTGACGGCGGCGTGGTGGGCCAGGCGAGTGTCGACTTCATCAACCAGTTCAAGGTCGACTTTGCTCTGGTGGGCATCAGTGGTATCGATGAAGACGGCAGCCTGCTGGATTTCGACTACCAGGAAGTGCGGGTTTCCCAGGCGATCATCGCCAATGCGCGTCAGGTGATCCTGGCGGCAGACTCCAGCAAATTCGGGCGCAATGCCATGATTCGACTGGGCCCGATCAGCCTGGTGGATTGCCTGGTGACCGATCAACAGCCGGTGCCGGCGTTGGTGCAGTTATTGAATCAGCACAAGGTTCGGCTGGAAGTGGTTTAAACACTGGATATCTCTGGCGCCTGTACCGCCGCCTTCGCGAGCAAGCCCGCTCCCACATTTGACCGGATTCTCATGCTGGAACTCGGTCAATGTGGGAGCGGGCTTGCTCGCGAAGGCTATCTATCCACCCCCCATTTCCTCAAGCCTGTCCCCGGCTCATGTTCACAAATTTTCCTTTTCCCGCCCTTCGATGAGTTTTTTCAATCGAAGTCGGCTGGCTGCGCGCGCGTTTATCAGCTACCATTTTCGCAAATGAACATTAATGTTCGAATTCCAAGACGAAAAAATCGCGAGGCCAGCCGATGAACCCTTCCACCTTGCCTGCTCCACCGCTTGCCGAAGTCTATGACGTTGCCGTTATCGGCGGCGGGATCAATGGCGTCGGCATTGCAGCGGACGCAGCCGGTCGCGGTTTGTCGGTATTCCTTTGCGAAAAGGACGACCTGGCCAGCCACACCTCATCCGCCAGCAGCAAGCTGATCCACGGCGGCCTGCGCTACCTCGAACATTATGAATTCCGCCTGGTGCGCGAAGCGCTGGCCGAACGTGAAGTGCTGCTGGCCAAGGCCCCGCACATCGTCAAGCAGATGCGCTTCGTGTTGCCGCATCGCCCACACCTGCGTCCGGCATGGATGATCCGCGCCGGCCTGTTCCTCTACGACAACCTCGGCAAGCGCGAAAAACTTGAGGGTTCCAAAAGCCTGAAGTTCGGCCCCGACAGCCCGCTGAAAAGCGAAATCACCAAGGGCTTCGAATACTCCGACTGCTGGGTCGATGACGCCCGCCTCGTCGTGCTGAACGCCATGGCCGCCCGTGAAAAAGGGGCGCACATCCACACCCAGACCCGCTGCATCAGCGCACACCGCAGCAACGGCATGTGGGAAATGAACATGGAACGCGCCGATGGCAGCCTGTTCTCAATCCGTGCCCGCGCACTGGTGAACGCCGCCGGCCCATGGGTCGCCAAGTTCATCAAGGACGATCTGAAGCTGGATTCGCCTTACGGCATCCGCCTGATCCAGGGCAGCCACCTGATCGTCCCGAAACTGTACGAAGGCGCCCACGCGCACATCCTGCAGAACGAAGACCAACGCATCGTCTTCACCATTCCGTACCTGAACCACTTGACCATCATCGGCACCACCGACCGCGAATACACCGGTGACCCAGCAAAAGTGGCGATCACCGAAGGTGAAACGGACTATATGCTCAAGGTGGTCAACGCGCACTTCAAGAAACAACTGAGCCGCGACGACATTGTCCACACTTACTCCGGCGTGCGCCCCCTGTGCAACGACGAATCGGACAACCCGTCGGCCATTACCCGCGACTACACCCTGGCACTGTCCGGCGGCACAGGCGAAGCGCCGATCCTGTCGGTGTTTGGCGGCAAGTTGACCACGTATCGCAAGCTTGCCGAATCGGCGATGGCGCAGTTGGCACCGTATTTCACTCAGATGCGCCCAAGCTGGACCGCCAAGGCCAGCCTGCCTGGCGGCGAAGACATGACCACGCCAGAGGCCCTGGCCGAGGCCATTCGCAGCAAATTCGACTGGGTGCCAAGTGAGATCGCGCGCCGCTGGTCCACCACCTACGGCAGCCGCACCTGGCGCTTGCTGGAAGGCGTGCAGTCGTTGGCGGACCTGGGCGAACACCTGGGCGGTGGCCTCTATACCCGTGAGGTTGATTACCTGTGCGCTGAGGAATGGGCGACCCAGCCTCAGGACGTGCTGTGGCGCCGCACCAAGCTGGGTCTGTTCACCACGCCGGCAGAACAGGCCAACGTGCAGCGCTACTTGTCGACCGTTGAGCAGAATCGCAGCAAGATCGAAGCCGCCTGACGGATCGCTACTATAAAAAGCCCCTGCGCTGAAAGGCTCAGGGGCTTTTTTTCGCATTCGGTTTTCCGAACGTCACAGTGCCATCTATTCGGTTTGCCGGACCTCAGTCCTGAAAAAACATCGTCACACAAACTTAATCACCCTATAAATCATAGAGTTAACCTTTTATCTCGGGCCTGGCACGACTCATGCTCTACACTCTTGGACGATTGCCTGGAACGCTTCAGGAGCCGTCACGGGCATTCGCTGTACAAGAGAGCCGTTTAGCCGGCTTCATAAAAAAAACAAATGTCGAGGAAGTATTGATGCGCATCGTTCCCCATATTCTGGGCGCAGCTATCGCTGCTGCTCTGATCAGCACTCCAGTTTTCGCCGCCGAACTCACCGGCACGCTGAAAAAGATCAACGACTCCGGCACCATCACTCTCGCTCACCGCGACAGCTCCATTCCGTTTTCCTACATCGCGGATGGTTCGGGCAAACCCGTGGGCTACTCCCACGACATTCAGTTGGCCGTCGTCGAGCAACTGAAAAAAGACCTGAACAAACCCGACTTGAAAGCCAAGTACAACCTGGTCACTTCGCAAACCCGTATTCCGCTGATCCAGAACGGCACCGCGGACCTCGAGTGCGGCTCCACCACCAACAACGCCGAACGCGCCCAGCAAGTTGATTTCACCGTCAACATCTTCGAAATCGGCACCCGTCTGCTGGTCAAGAAAGACAAGGATGGCAAGCCGTCCTACGCTGACTTTGCCGACCTGAAAGGCAAGAACGTCGTGACCACCGCCGGCACCACGTCCGAGCGCATCATCAAAGCGATGAACGCCGACAAGCAAATGGGCATGAACGTCATCTCCGCCAAAGACCATGGCGAATCCTTCCAGATGCTGGAAAGCGGCCGCGCCGTTGCCTTCATGATGGACGACGCCCTGCTGGCCGGTGAAGAAGCCAAGGCCAAGAAGCCGGACGACTGGGTCATCACCGGTACTCCGCAGTCCTTCGAAGCCTACGCATGCATGGTGCGTAAAGACGACCCGGCCTTCAAGAAAGCGGTCGATGACGCCATCGTTGCCCTGTACAAATCCGGCGAAATCAACAAGATCTACAGCAAGTGGTTCGAGAGCCCGATCCCACCAAAAGGCCTGAACCTGAACTTCCCGATGAGCGACAAGGTGAAGGAGCTGATCGCCAACCCAAGCGACAAGCCAGCGCCTGACGTAAAAATCTGATACCTGACTAAGCTTATCTCCTGAGGGAGCCAACCCTCCCTCAGGCGTCTGTTACTACCTGCTGGCTTTAATTGGAACACTCGACCTGGCGGTTTTCGAGCCGATCGTGTGTGCCTGGCGTTCACCGTCAGGCGGGAAAGGATCTTCCCCAAGCGGGTGCTTGTACATCGATCGATTTCGAGGGGAGACCCTAATGAATTACAACTGGGACTGGGGCGTGTTCTTCAAGTCCACTGGCGTGGGCAGCGAGACTTATCTCGACTGGTACATCGCCGGCTTGGGCTGGACCATCGCCATCGCTGTCGTGGCATGGATTATCGCCTTGCTGCTGGGGTCCATTCTGGGCGTCATGCGCACCGTGCCAAACCGCATCGTATCGGGCATCGCGACCTGCTACGTGGAACTGTTTCGTAACGTGCCGTTGCTGGTGCAGCTGTTCATCTGGTACTTCCTGGTACCCGACATGCTGCCGCAGAACCTGCAGGACTGGTACAAACAAGACCTCAACCCGACCACCTCGGCCTACCTGAGCGTTGTCGTGTGCCTGGGCCTGTTCACCGCCGCCCGTGTGTGTGAGCAGGTGCGTACCGGTATCCAGGCGCTGCCACGCGGCCAGGAATCCGCCGCGCGCGCCATGGGCTTCAAGCTGCCGCAGATCTATTGGAACGTGCTGCTGCCGCAGGCCTACCGAATCATCATTCCACCGCTCACCTCGGAATTCCTCAACGTCTTCAAGAACTCCTCCGTGGCGTCCTTGATCGGCCTGATGGAACTGCTGGCGCAAACCAAACAGACCGCCGAGTTCTCGGCCAACCTGTTTGAAGCCTTCACCCTGGCCACGCTGATCTATTTCACCCTGAACATGAGCCTGATGCTGCTCATGCGCCTGGTCGAGAAGAAAGTCGCAGTGCCCGGCCTGATCTCCGTGGGGGGTAAATAATGGACTTCGATTTCAGCGGCATCATCCCCGCTATCCCAGGCCTGTGGAACGGCATGGTCATGACCTTGCAGTTGATGGTCATGGGGGTAGTCGGCGGCATTGCGCTGGGTACGGTCCTGGCGCTGATGCGCCTGTCGTCCAGCAAACTGCTGTCCCGCGTGGCCGGCGCTTATGTGAACTACTTCCGCTCGATCCCGCTGCTGCTGGTGATCACCTGGTTTTACCTGGCGGTGCCGTTCGTATTGCGCTGGATCACCGGCGAAGACACCCCGATCGGTGCGTTCACCTCCTGCGTCGTGGCCTTCATGATGTTCGAAGCCGCGTACTTCTGCGAGATCGTACGGGCCGGCGTGCAGTCGATCCCCAAAGGCCAGATGGCAGCAGCACAGGCCATGGGCATGACCTACGGCCAGACCATGCGCCTGATCATCCTGCCCCAGGCGTTCCGCAAGATGACCCCGTTGCTGCTGCAACAGTCGATCATCCTGTTCCAGGACACCTCGCTGGTCTACACCGTGGGCCTGGTGGACTTCCTCAACTCCGCCCGCTCCAACGGCGACATCATCGGCCGCTCCAATGAGTTCTTGATCTTCGCCGGTGTCGTCTACTTCATCATCAGCTTTTCCGCCTCGCTGCTGGTCAAGCGTCTGCAAAAAAGGTTTGCCGTATGATCTCTATCAAGAATATCAACAAGTGGTATGGCGACTTCCAGGTGCTGACCGATTGCAGCACCGATGTCAAAAAAGGCGAAGTGATCGTGGTGTGCGGGCCGTCGGGCTCGGGTAAGTCCACCCTGATCAAGTGCGTCAACGCGCTGGAACCGTTCCAGAAGGGCGACATCGTGGTCGACGGCACCTCCATCGCCGACCCGAAGACCAACCTGCCGCAGCTGCGTTCGCGCGTGGGCATGGTGTTCCAGCACTTCGAGCTGTTCCCGCACCTGACCATCACCGAGAACCTGACCATCGCGCAAATCAAGGTACTTGGTCGCAGCAAGGAAGAAGCGACCAAGAAAGGCCTGCAACTGCTTGAGCGTGTGGGCCTGTCGGCACACGCCCACAAGCACCCGGGTCAGCTTTCCGGCGGCCAGCAACAACGTGTGGCGATTGCCCGCGCCCTGGCCATGGACCCGATCGTCATGCTGTTCGACGAACCGACCTCGGCCCTCGATCCGGAAATGGTCAACGAAGTACTCGACGTAATGGTGCAGCTGGCCCAAGAAGGCATGACCATGATGTGCGTGACCCACGAAATGGGCTTCGCCCGCAAAGTGGCCGACCGCGTGATCTTCATGGACGCCGGCAAGATCATCGAAGACTGCCCGAAAGAAGAGTTTTTCGGCGACATCAGCGCCCGCTCCGAACGCGCGCAGCACTTCCTTGAGAAAATCCTGCAGCACTAAAAAAGCCACAGCTTGCTCCTCCTGTAGGAGCGAGCTTGCTCGCGAAAAAGGCAACGATGACGCGCACATCCTGGATGAACGCGATGCCCTTGGTTTTTTCGCGAGCAAGCTCGCTCCTACAGGAAGGGGTGAGCGGTAGCTGACCCAAGGCATCTGTGATGA
>NZ_JBZXDZ010000001.1:0-501574 GCF_058725305.1 Pseudomonas sp. DW-iso3 | reverse complement strand
AGCTCGCTCCTACAGGAAGGGGTGAGCGGTAGCTGACCCAAGGCATCTGTGATGAAATGCGACCCCAACCAATTTCGCGCCGCACCGCCATCACTTGCCGTGAAACCACGCCTGATCCGCCAACTGTTCCTGCCGCCGTTGATCATCGCCCTGATGATCGGCCTGGGTTATATCGGCTTCTGGGTCAGCGAGTACTACGGCATCCGCACCCTCAGCGACACTGGCGAACGCCAGCTGGAGCTGCATGCCCGCACCGTCGAAAGCGAACTGAGCAAATACACCTACTTGCCCAGCCTGTTGGAACTGGAGTCCAGCGTCTCCGCGCTGCTGGCCGACCCCAATCAGGAAACCCGCAAGACCGTCAACGATTACCTCGAAGGCCTGAACCGACGCAGTCGCAGCCGGGCCATCTACGTGATGGACACCACCGGCCGCGTGCTGGCCACCAGTAACTGGCGTGATGCCGACAGTTACCAGGGTGAAGACCTGTCCTTCCGCGCCTATTTCCAGAACGCCGTGCGTGGCCAGCCTGGCCGTTTCTACGGCATCGGCAGCACCAACGGCGAACCCGGCTACTACTTGGCCCACGGCCTGGAAGAGCATGGCAAGATCATCGGCGTCGCCGTGGTCAAGGTGCGCCTCGAAGCCCTGGAGGAACGCTGGCAACGCGCGCGCCTCGAAGCCTTTGTGAGCGACGAGAACGGCATCATCATCCTCTCCAGCGACCCGGCCCGCCGCCTCAAGGCTGTGCGTCCGCTGAGCGATGACGTCAAGGAACGCCTGGCCCACAGCCTGCAATACTACTGGGCGACGTTGAATGAGCTGGAACCCCTGGCCCGCGAGCGCCTCAACGAAGGTACCGAGAAACTGACCTTCCCGGCCAACAGCGAAGTGGTGAACGACGAGCACGAAGTCAGCTACCTGGCGCAAACCCGCCCGCTGAATGACACACCCTGGAATTTCACCCTGCTCACCCCGCTCAACGACCTGCGCCGTGCGGCGATCAACCAAGGCATTTTGGTGGCCGTCGCGTTTGGCCTGGTGGCGTTTTTGCTGATTGCCTGGAACGAGCGACGCAAAGTCATCGCCACCCGCCTCGCCGCGCGGGAAGCCCTGCAGGAAGCCAACAGCCAGCTGGAACGACGGATTGCCGAACGCACCGCCGACCTGCGCGCGAGCAACGAACGGCTCAAGGGCCAGATCCGCGAACGGCGCCAGGCCGAGGAGACGCTGCGCCGCGCCCAGGATGAACTGGTGCAGGCCGGCAAGCTGGCGGCCATCGGCCAGATGTCGACCAGCATCGCCCACGAATTGAACCAGCCCCTGGCAGCCCTGCGCACCCTGTCCGGCAACACCGTACGCTTCCTGGAGCGCGGCGCCCTGGACACCGCCAGTGCCAACCTCAAAACCATCAACGAACTGATCGACCGCATGGGTCGCATCACCGCCAGCCTGCGCTCCTTCGCCCGGCGCGGCGATGACCAGGGCGAAGCCAGCCTGGCCAAAGCGGTAGACGCGGCTTTCCAAGTACTCGGCGCACGCCTGGACAGCCTACCGCTGACCCTGCACCGCGACTTTTCCCACGCGCAATTGCAAATCGACCAGACGCGCCTGGAGCAGATCCTGGTCAACCTGATCGGCAATGCCCTCGACGCTATGCAGGCTCAGCCGGCTCCCGAGCTGTGGCTGGAAGGCAGCAGCGCCGACGGTAAATACCGCCTGCACGTGCGCGACAATGGCCACGGTATCGACCCGGAGGCGCGCAAGCATTTGTTTGAACCGTTCTTCACCACCAAGCCCGGCGAGCAAGGCCTGGGCCTGGGCCTGACCCTCTCCGCCAGCCTGGCGGCGGCCACCGGCGGCAACCTTGCCGTGGAACACCCGGCCAGTGGTGGAACGGCCTTTGTCTTGTGCCTGCCGTTGGCGGGCGCTCAAAAAGCTGAGTCGACATGAATACAGACGCTAAAGCCATTAAAGACGAGCTCACGGTACTGATCGTCGAAGACGACCCCCATGTACTGCTCGGCTGCCAGCAGGCCCTGGCCCTGGAAGACATTCCCAGTGTCGGCGTAGGCAGCGCTGAAGAGGCGTTGAAGCGCATCGGCGAGAACTTCGCCGGCATTGTGATCAGCGACATCCGCTTGCCCGGCATTGACGGCCTGGAGCTACTCACCCGTCTCAAGGCTTTGGATAAAAGCTTGCCGGTGGTGCTGATCACCGGGCACGGCGACATCTCCATGGCCGTCGGCGCCATGCGCAACGGCGCCTATGACTTCATGGAAAAACCCTTCTCCCCCGAACGCTTGGTGGACGTGGCCCGCCGCGCCCTTGAACAGCGCGGACTGGCGAGGGAAGTCTGGTCGCTGCGCCGCCAATTGGCCGAGCGCGATTCGCTGGAAGGCCGCATCATCGGCCGCTCACCGGCCATGCAGAACCTGCGCGAGCTGATCGCCAACGTGGCCGACACCTCGGCCAACGTGCTGATCGAAGGCGAGACTGGCACCGGCAAGGAACTGGTTGCGCGCTGCCTGCATGATTTCAGCCGGCGTCATGCTCACCAGTTCGTCGCGCTGAACTGCGGCGGCCTACCGGAGAACCTATTCGAAAGCGAGATTTTCGGTCACGAAGCCAATGCCTTCACCGGCGCCGGCAAACGTCGTATCGGTAAGATCGAACACGCCCACGAAGGCACGCTGTTCCTCGATGAAGTGGAAAGCATGCCGATCAACCTGCAGATCAAGCTACTGCGAGTTTTGCAGGAGCGTACCCTGGAACGCCTGGGGTCGAACCAGAGCGTGGCGGTGGATTGCCGGGTGATCGCCGCCACCAAGTCTGACCTCGATGAACTGAGCCGTGCCAATCAGTTCCGCAGCGACCTGTACTATCGCCTCAACGTGGTGACCCTGGAGCTGCCGCCGTTGCACGAGCGCCGCGAAGACATCCTGCAGCTGTTCGAACATTTCCTTCAGCAGTCGTCGCTGCGTTTTGACCGCAGTGTGCCGGAGCTGGACAACCAGACCCTGTCGAGCCTGATGAGCCACGACTGGCCGGGCAACGTGCGTGAACTGCGCAACGTCGCCGAACGCTTCGCCCTCGGCCTGCCGGCCTTCAAGAAAAGCGGCACCAGCAGCGGCAGCCAAAGCCTGGCTTTCACCGAGGCAGTGGAAGCGTTCGAACGCAACCTGCTCAACGACGCCTTGCAACGCAGCGGCGGCAACCTGACCCAGGCCAGTCAGGAACTGGGGATGGCTAAGACCACGCTGTTCGATAAAGTCAAAAAATACGGGTTGAGCCACTGATGGATCTGGTGTTGAAGGCCGCTCTTGGCGCGGCGGTGGTGTTGATTCTGGCCGTGCTGGCCAAGACCAAAAACTACTACATCGCTGGTTTGGTGCCGCTGTTTCCGACCTTTGCGTTGATCGCCCATTACATCGTCGGCAAGGGCCGCTCGGTGGAGGATTTGAAGACCACGATCCTGTTCGGGATGTGGTCGATCATTCCGTATTTTGTGTATTTGGCGACGTTGTATGTGGTGGTGGATCGGATGCGGTTGGAGGCGTCGCTGGCCGTGGCGGCTGTCGCCTGGTTGATGGCGGCAACCGTGTTAGTGAGCATCTGGGTACGCGTCCATACCTGACACACCACATTTGAATTGAGGTGTGCCGGAAAGATCAGCGGACTATTTTGTCGACCTGAATGCCCAGCTTCTTGAGGCGGTACCAGAAGCTGCGCTCCGAAATCCCGATCTTCGCCGCCGCCGCCGCTTGCACGCCATTGCTCTCCTGCAACGCCGCGAGTATGTAGGCCTTTTCCACTTCCGCCAGTGCCGCATCCAGGTCCTGGGGAATGCCCGGCCCGTCGCTGAGGATCGCCGTCACGTCGCCCTGGTTCGGTTTGGACGCAAACAGGTAGCCCGGCAAGTCGATGTCTTCGATCACCGGCGACGCCGCCACAATGGTCGCGCGCTCTACGCAGTTCTGCAGTTCACGGATATTGCCTGGCCAGTGGTAGGCCGCCATGGCCTGCAACGCTTCAGCACTGAAACCGGTGATGCGTTTACCGGCAGTGGCGCTGAGGGTCTGGGCGAAGTGACGGGCCAGGGGCGCGATGTCTTCCACCCGTTCGCGCAATGACGGCAAGGGAATCGGGAACACGTTGAGGCGGTAGTACAGGTCTTCGCGAAATTCCTTGTTGGCCACCGCGTCCAGCAGGTTCTTGTTGGTCGCGGCGATCACTCGCACATCCACCTTGCGCTCGCGGGGATCGCCCACCGGTTCGATCACCCGCTCCTGCAACGCGCGCAGGATCTTGGCCTGCAACGCCAGGGGCATGTCGCCCACTTCATCGAGAAACAGCGTGCCTTTGTCGGCCTGTTGGAAGCGCCCTACCCGGTCAGCCACGGCACCGGTGAACGCGCCTTTGCGGTGGCCGAACATTTCGCTTTCCAGCAGCCCTTCCGGGATGGCCGCGCAATTGACCGCCACGAAGGGTTTGTCGGCACGGCTGCCATGTTTGTGAATGGCGCGGGCGACCATTTCCTTGCCGGTGCCGCTTTCGCCGGTCAGCAGGATGGTGGCGCTGCTGTCGCGCACCGAGTCCACGGCTTGCAGCACTTTGCGAAACGCCGGGCTGTCGCCTACCAGGCTGTCGAATTGCGCGTGCTCGTCCAGCTCGGCACGCAGGCGTGCGTTGTCGCGCATGATGTCGCGAAACTGCAGGGCCTTGGCCACGGTGATGTCCAGCTCGTCGATGTCGAACGGCTTGGCGATGTAGTCGTAGGCGCCGTTGCGCATCGACTGCACAGCGTTCTTCACCGTGCTGTAGGCGGTCATCACGATCACCGGCACATGGGGGTAGCGCACCTTGATCTCGGCCAGCAGCGCCGGACCGTCCATGCCCGGCATGCGCCAGTCGCTGATCACCAGGTCGATGTCTTCCTGTTCCAGCACCTTGAGCGCATGCAGGCCGTTGCCGGCGATGAACACCTGCACATCGTTCTGCCCCAGGGCCGATGCCAGCAAGTCGCAGAGCTTGGGTTCGTCGTCGACTACCAGAATGTTATGCGTCATGACTGTCCTCGTCGTCTTCGCCACTCGCCGGAATGTACAGGCTGAAGGTGGCGCCGGCATCTTTTTCACTAGCACATTCGATGCTGCCGTCGTGACTTTCCATGATCGAATAGACTTTAGCCAGGCCCAGGCCGGTGCCGGAGGCCTTGGTGGTAACGAAAGGCGTGAAGATGCGCTCGATCATGTCCGCCGGAATACCCTGGCCGGTGTCGGCGATGCTGATCACCGTGTTCTCGCCGTCCGCACGAATCCCCAGGGTCAGGCGCCCGCCTTCGGGCATCGCGTCGATGGCGTTGAGAATCAGGTTGAGGCACGCCTGCTTGAGCTGTTTGGCATCTGCGTAGATCGTCGCTCCCGGCGCCTGGTCGTCGATCTGCGCATCGATAGTATGCGTGGCCAGCTCCGGGGCGCAGAAGCCGAGGATTTCCTCGACCAACGGGCGCGCCGGCAGCAATACGCGCAACGGCGGGTTGGGCTTGGCAAAGTCGAGGAATTCGGTGATCAGGTCGTTGATACGGCTGACTTCACTGATCACGTATTCCAGGTGGCGCTTGTCGGTGTCCGCCAGATCGGCGCGGCGGTGCAGCAACTGCGTTGCCGTCTTGATGATGCCCAGCGGGTTGCGGATCTCGTGGGCCAGGCCCATGGCGACTTCACCCAGGGCATGCAGGCGATCACGTCGACGCAGCTGCGCTTCAAGGTGATGCAACTCACCCAGGCGCTCGGTCATATGGTTGAAGGTACTGCTCAACTGCGCCAGTTCATCACCACCGCTGACCACCACGCGGTGCGCGTAGTCGCCAGAAATCACCGCGCTCACGCCCTGGGACAGGTCCCGCAGCGGCTTGGTCAAACGTCGCGACACCAGTACCCCGGCAGCCAGCGACAAGGCCGAGCTGAGCAGGAAGATCAACACAAACAGATTGCTCTGGTTTACCAGCCCCACCAGGCTGGTGTGGCGCAGCAAGCCACTGAAGATCACACCTTGCAGGTCACCGGCATCGTTGAAGATCGGCCAGTACAACCCGCTGTAGTTGTTGGTGAACTGCTCGCTGGGCTGCCTGGTGGCGCGCATCGCGGTTTCGACGCTCTTGGGGATGCGCGAAGGGTGATCCTCAAAACGTTGGGTCGAGAAAATCTCAGAGAAACCTTCCGGGTTCGCCAGGTACAGGCGCAGGTCGAGGGAATGCACGTCGGCCACGCTGGTGAGGAAACTGCTGTCCAGGTAAGTCCCGACCAGCAGCTCGTAATCGACGCCGTCCTGGGAGGTCTCGAAAGTCGAGACCACGATGCCGGTGGACGCGCCCCCTACCTGCACAGTCTGCAACACCGTATTTTTGGCCAGGCTGATCTGCTTGACGATGTCGGATGCCGCGGTGCTGAACACGATTTTTTGGTCACTGGTGCGAATCAACGCCACCACATCAATATCGGTGGCATCGGCAATGTCGGCGGTCAGCCGGTCGTGTTTGGCCGCTTGCTTGCTCGCAGGCGGGCTGGTGTAGCGCAAAAACAATTTAGCCATGCGTGCGTTGTCATGAAGGATATCGCCGATCTCGTCCTTGACGATCTTGGTCGACTCCTGCAGCCAGATGCGCACGTTGCTGTCGAAGATCTGCGACAGCGTGGTGGCCGCCAGTTCGGCGGCGATCATGGTGGGAATCACACTGACCAACCAGAACGCCAGCACCAGCTTGCGCTGGACGCTCCAACGCGAAATGGCAAAGGGGCGGGCTTTCTGGCGGGTCTTGGTGATCATCAGGTTTCGCTTATCGCAGCAGCCATGGCAGGGTCGGAACGATCCGGTCGAATAAACAGTTTTACAAGCTTGAGCAGGCCGTTGACCAGCCGGTTGCGGTGGCGGAAAAACACGCTGTTGCCTTGGAACTCGCAGCCCAGGCGTAGCTTACTGGCATACCCGGCCTGGCCGCACTCATACACCGCAATATTGTGTTGAATACAGTAGTCGACATTGGTCAGCCAGCTACGGAAGTACAGGTTGTAGTCGCGAGTGAACTCAACGTCATGCCCGAAAAACTTGTCCACCAGTCGATGTTCGTCCACCAGGATCAGGTTGAACGCCACCAGTTGCTCGTCCACCCAGTAAAGAACACAGACCGCGCGCTCATCAAGGCGTTCGAGCACACCGGTGAAGTAGCCGGCGGGCAGCCGCTCGAACTGCAATTCGGCACGCGTCAGCGTAGCCTCGTACAGGCGCATGACCTGCGGCAGCACGTCGTCGATATTGCGCCGCCATTCCACCCGTGGCCCCGGCGCGCGCAGTTTGCGGCGCAGGTCCTTGCGCGTGGATTTTCCCAGGGAGCCCAAGTAAGCGTCCACCGAGCCGTACGGCAGCGGCAATACCCCCGTGGGCAAGCTCGGCATGCTCTGGAAGCCAGCAGCCCGGCAACTTTCGACCCAATCCGGGTCTTTGCTCGGCGCGTCCTTGACCGCCACCAGGCCGATACCAAAGTCATCGGCATCCTGGCGCGCGGCTGCCAGCAGGTGCTTGAGCAACAGCGGTCGGCGCCCATCCGCCACGCCACTGGCAAAACCGACGTCGCAACGCTCAGCCACCGGGGAACCGAGGGCATACAGCCCCAATTGCAATAGCCCCGGCCACAAGCGCTCGACACGCTCGGTCACGCGCTTGCCGGCGCCCGACACCGTCGTGTCGAGGCGATAATGGGTGATGAACGCCGCCGCCACAGCCGCCAGCGTTCCATCTTCGTAAACCGCCAGGTAACGCCACTGGAAATCTTCGATGGCGGCGTTCTCCACGGCGACGTAATAGTCCCAATCCTCCAGGGCACCCGCAAAACAGTCGTTCCAGGCACTGCGCTGGATGGCCCGAATAGTCGGGAAGGCTTGGGTGGTGATCACAGGTTTCCCTTATTTCTGGGGTGAGCGCCGATCAAACGTGGGAGCTGTCGAGCTCCGGCGAGGCTGCGATGGCATCACCTCGGTGCATTTGAAAGACCGAGGCGCCTGCATCGCTGCCTCGCTGAAGTCCCACCTCGACCTGCATGGGTTTGAGGCCCGCGTGCTGCTCGACGAAGTCGGCACTCAACTCGATCACGCGGCGGTATTGCAGGTCGACGGTGATCATGTGGTAGCAGTTGTCCAACAGGATCTTGGTCACGGGCCCGCCCAGATGGCGCTCCACATAGTCCGCGTTCCAACGGCTGGTGATGTCGTCCTCGATGGAGTGCAACACCAGCGCCGGCACGTTGATCTGCGGCATGCGCTTCTTGACCACAGCGTTCATCCGGTGCAATTCGCGCACGGTGATGCCCTCCATGGTCAACAACCCCGCCTCGCTGCTCTCGCCTTCCTTCATCTGCCGCTCGACGATGCCGCGCAGGCGCTCGTTCTTGATGCCGTACGGCGGCTTCTCTTCGAAGCGGCAGAGATGCACGCCGAAGGGGATTTTCATCAACAACGGCGTGAGGAATGCCAGCTTGTTGATGCTCCAACCGTCGTACTTCAAGGTGGTGGAATACATCAGCAGCCCGGCGACTTGCCCAGGGTGCTCGGCGGCCACATACATCGACATCACCGCGCCCATGGACAAGCCACCGACAAACACCTGTTCATGGCGCTGCTTCACGCCCGCGAAGGTCTTGCGCACGCCTTCGTACCAGTCTCGCCAGCCGGTGGCTTGCAGGTCGCTGTTGTCGCCGCAATGCCCGGCCAGGGTGGGCACGTACACCGTGCAGTTGCCCACCTTGACCAGGCCCTTGGCGACCTGGCGCAACTCCGTCGGGGTGCCGGTCAGGCCGTGGATCAACAGGATCCCGACCGGACCATCACCGAGAACGAAACCGGCATCACCCTCACCGAGGTCGATCTCTACTGTGTTCACCGGTTGGTCGCCCGCACCAGCAGTTGCTCAAGCAGCTTCAGGCCCAGTTCGATTTCCGGGTAGCTGATTTCCAGGGACGGTGCCAGGGTGATCACGTTTTTGTAGTAACCGCCCACGTCGAGGATCAGACCCAGCTTCTGACCGTCCACCACCATGTCGCCCTTCATGCCTTCCTCGACCATGTAGTCCAGGGTCGCCTTGTCCGGTGTGAAGCCATCCGGGCCGCAGATTTCGCAGCGCAGGGCCAGGCCCAGGCCGTCGACGTCGCCGATGATCGGGAAGCGTTTCTGCAGGTCTTGCAGGCCTTCGAGGAAGAACTTGCCCTTGGCCATGACCATCGCGCCGTAGTCGACTTCGTTGGTCATCTTGAACATTTCCAAGCCTACCGCCGTGCCCAACGGGTTGGAGGCGAAGGTGGAGTGGGTCGAACCTGGCGGGAAGATCTTCGGGTTGATCAACTCTTCACGGGCCCAGATGCCGCCCAGTGGGTTGAGGCCGTTGGTCAGCGCCTTACCGAACACGATCACGTCCGGTTGCACGTCGAAGTGCTCGATCGACCACAGTTTGCCGGTGCGGTAGAAGCCCATCTGGATTTCGTCGGAGACCATCAGGATGCCGTGCTGATCCAGCACGTGCTTCAACTCACGGTAGAAGTTCATCGGCGGGATCACATAACCACCGGTGCCCTGGATCGGCTCGACGTAGAACGCAGCGTACTCACTCTGGCCAACTTTCGGGTCCCACACGCCGTTGTATTCGGTTTCGAACAGACGGGCGAATTGCTGCACGCAGTGGCTGCCGTATTCTTCCTTGGTCATGCCTTTAGGGCCACGGAAGTGGTACGGGAATGGGATGAACTGCGCGCGCTCGCCGAAGTGGCCATAGCGACGACGGTAGCGGTAACTGGACGTAATCGACGACGCGCCGAGGGTACGCCCGTGGTAGCCGCCCTCGAAGGCGAACATCAGGCTCTTGCCGTTGGTGGCGTTACGCACCACCTTCAGGGAGTCTTCGATGGACTGCGAACCGCCGACGTTGAAGTGCACGCGACCGTCGAGGCCGAACTTCTTCTTGGCGTCGACCGCGATCATTTCCGACAGCTCGATCTTGCCCTTGTGCAAGTACTGGCTGGCGATCTGCGGCAGGGTGTCGATCTGCTGCTTCAGCGCATTGTTCAGGCGTGGGTTGGCGTAGCCGAAGTTAACCGCCGAGTACCACATTTGCAGGTCGAGGTAGGCCTGGTCTTCGGTGTCCCACACGTAGGAGCCTTCGCAACGGCTGAAAATACGCGGCGGTTCGATGTAGTGGACGGTGTCGCCGTAGGAGCAGTATTTGGCTTCTTTATCCAGAAGGATCTGGTCTTCGGCGGTAGCGATACGGATATCAGACATGGTGGAAGAGTTCCTGATTGTCAGCAGCAGTAAAGGTGGTGGCGTTGGCGGCGAGGCTTTGTGGCAGTTGAGCCAGCAGCGCCGTCACTTCGGCAAAGGTGTCGAAGCGCGCATGAGGAATGTGGTTGGCGGCGCAGTAGTCGGCGAGGCTGCCCTTGGCGAACACGAAGTCGGCAGTGGAGGCCACGCACATGTCGGACTTGCCGTCGCCGATCACCAGCACGCGCTTGTGGCGCGGGGTGGACTTGCACTTGCAGTTGCCGGAGGCGGCACGGCAGGCATCGCTGGAATACGGGAAGTCGATGCGCCAGCTGTTCTGATCGACCTGGCGCAGGCGGTTGGCGAGGATCGGCAGCAAGGTCACGTAGTTGCGCGACAGGATTCGCGCGATGCCCTGCTCGATGCCATCACTGACCACTTCGATGGACGCGCCCAGGCCGATCACGTGGTCGACGAAGTCCGGGAAGTCCGGGTCGATCTCGACGCTGTCGAAATACGCCAGCAGTTCGGAGGGGGTCGCCTTGATCAGCGCCAGTTGGCGGCTCAGGCATTCGCGTGAACCGATATGCCCATCCAGCCATTCCTGTTCGATGGTTTCCCACTCGGGGCCGGCGAAGCGTTGGAGGACGTTGTCGATGACATCGGTGGGGGTGATGGTCCCGTCGAAGTCACACACGATATGCCATTGGATCATCGTTGTTTACCTTGGAAGAGCGCGCTGTGTGCGCTTGCAACAAGGGGTAGAGCAGGGAGTGTGCCAACTGGCGCAGGCCCAGCGGGGCTGGGGCTTTGCTCGGCATGGAGGGCGATTTGTGTCGTGGAAGCTACAATTTTTGTAGCTTGCTACAAACAAGATGAGTGCTTGCGCGAGGTCGACGCTTTGCGCGTTCATGCGCACGTAATCAATCAAGGAACAGTGACCATGTTGAGGATCACTTGCGCTGCACTGGCCGGTTTATTGGGCCTCTGGAGCGTTTCGAACGCGGCTCAGGCCGAGGGTATCACCGGCGAAGTCGGCGCAGGCGTCAGCTACCAGCCCCATGACCCTACCGGCAGCCGCTACGAAACGCGGCCCGTTCCCTATTTCGACTTGGACTGGGGCGATGTCAGCCTGAGTACCGACGACGGCCTGACCTGGAGCGCGTTGAACAGCAATGGCTTTACCGCCGGCCCGTATATCAATTATCTGCAGGGGCGCACCTCGAACGGCTCGCTGCAGGGGTTGCGTAATGTGTCGGACATGGCCGAGGTGGGCGGTTTTGTCCAATACGCACCGGCTGATTTCTGGCGGGTGTATGCACAGCTGGGCCAGGCCGTCGGCGGCGGCCACGCGCAGAGCGGCACGCTGGGCAAGGTCGGCGGCGAACTGGGCTACCCGCTGGGCAACGGAATCATCGGCAGCAGCGGGCTGGTGGCGCACTTCGCCGACGCCCGCCAAACCCAGACCTTTTTCGGCGTGGATGACAACGAGGCAGCCGCGTCGGGCTTTCGGCCGTACAACGCCAGCGGCGGCTTCCAGAACGTGACGCTGACCCAGAGTTTCGAGTTTCCCCTGGCTGCCAAATGGTCGTTGCTGACCAGCGCGAGCTGGGTGCATCTGGTGGGTTCGGCGGCGGACAGCAGCATCGTCCGGCAGACTGGCGACGTTAACCAGGGCCAGGTGCAGACGGCCATCAGCTATAAGTTCGATTAGGTTGGTCTGGGGTTTGCAATGAGGTCCTGGAATCCATTTTTCCAGGACACTCTTCATGGCTCGCCCTGCTTACCGTTTGCTGCATCACTCGCTCTGGGACCTGGTGCCCATCGCCCTGGGCCTGGGGCATTTTGCCTTTGTCGTCTGGCTGGTTGCCGCCTTCCATAGCCTGAGCTGGTGGGCTCTGGTGCCTCTGGCACTGGTCTACGCGATCAGCATGTCGTGGAGCATCAACAGCATCTCCCACAACCAGATCCACAATGCCTACTTCAGCCATCGCGCAATGAACCGCGCCTTCGACCTGCTGCTGTCGGTGACCATCGGTTTTTCCCAGACGCTCTACCGCGATATCCACAACCGCCATCACCGTGGCAACGCCGACCTGCCGGGCCCAGATGGCAAAACCATCGACCCGCTGTCGATCTACCAGCGCGGGAAGCAGGGTCAGCCGGAAAACCCGTGGGCCTATACCTTCCTGAGTTTTTTTCGCGACGATCCCAAGCCGTTCTATGACGAGATGAAGCGCAAGCGCCCGGCGGATGCGCGCTGGGTCAAGGTTGAGATCGCAGTGACTGTGGCGTTCTATATCGCCCTGGCGCTCTACAACTGGCAGGCGGTGCTGTGGCTGTTGCCGTTCTGGTACCTGGGCCAGTGCCTGTCATCACTCAATGGCTACTACGAACACTTCGGCGGCAACCCGGACCTGCCGATCGCCTGGGGCGTGAGTTCCTATAGCGTGCTGTACAACCTGATCTGGATGAACAACGGCTACCACGCCGAGCACCACTACCGGCCGAAGATGCACTGGACCAAGGTGAAGGCGTTTCATCGGGAGATTGCCGAGCAGCAGCGTGAGGCGGGGGTGAAGGAGATTTCGGTATCACACGGTCTGGGCTTCCTGGTGGCACACCGCAAACGCCAGGGCTGACCCCCGCTCTTGCGGTGAGCGGGTTTGCCCCGCGCGAGATAAGCTCGCTCACCACAACGATCAGCCCAGGCCAGCGTGATCAGTTTTCTTCGCCTTCGGCCAACAGGGCAATACCCCCGATAATCACCGCGACGCCCACCCAGTGCAGCGGGCTGATATGTTCCCCCAGCCCCAGCCACGAACCCAGCAGCACCACCACAAACACCAGCGAACTCAGCGGAAACGCCAGGGACAGACTGCTGCGCCGCAGGATCAGCATCCACACGAAAAACGCGCCGATGTAGCTAGCAATAGCCGCCACGATCCCGGGGTTGCGCGCCACGTCAGCCAGCCATTGCCAGCTTAGATCCATTTGCCCCAGTTGGTCCCCGGCCACTTTGGTAAACAACTGGCCGGCGCTCTCGGTACAAATCAGCAAGGCCCACAGCACCACCGTGCCGAAACGCCCGTGCAGCCACCCGTTGTTCATCGTCTGCGTACTCATGCCTGACTCCCTGCAATCGCTACCAACATCACACCCAGGGTGATCACCAGCGTGCCCAACCAACGACGGCGACTGACGGTTTCCCCCAGCACCACCTTGCCCGCCAACACCACCCCGCAATAGGCCAGCGCCGCCGCCGGGAACAACAGGCTCAACGGCGCACGGGACAAAGCTTCAAGCCACACGAAGAACTCGATGGCATACGCGCCGATCCCGGCCCACAGCAGCGGCGCATTGAACACCTGGCCCCAGAAGGCATTCAGGCGGAAACCGCCGTCCAACTCGGGCAAACGGTCCAGGCCGATCTTGAAACACAGCTGGCCGATCACATCGAGCACGATGGAAAACGCCACCAGCAACACCACGGTCAACGTCACGGGAACAACTCCTCAAACAGGTCGATCAGGGCTTCATTGGTGGCGGCGTTGCGCTGCAGATCTTCGGCGCTCCAACGCTCGGGCGGCGGCTGGTCGGACTTGGCTTCCCAGCGCTTGAACGCATTGCTGAAGGCGGGCGTGGCGAACTCACCACATACGTCAATGCCGATGATGCGTTTGCGCGCCGCCAACGCCCGCAAAGCTTGCAGCAAGTGGGTCAGGCGCATGCCGCCCTGGTCCCAGTTGGTGGCCGCGTCTTCACTGGCGAGTACGTCTTTGTCGATGGTGATCCAGATGGCTTCGGTGGGCAGACTGGTGATCATCTGATCGAGGAAGGCCGCCCAATCCAGCTCGGCCAGGTTGCGCCAATACAGGTGATTTTCCTGCTGCTGGTGACCGGCACCGTCCCCTACCCTGCCCCAGACTTTCGACGGCGGATGCTGCCAGGGAAACAGCTGCAAGTGCCCGCGCTTGAGGGCTGCAAGGTTGCCACCGCGCAGTTGCGGGTTATGCAGGTCGTCGCTGCACGGGCCGAGGGTGACGATGCGCTTGATCGCCGGCATCTTCAGCGCGCGGTTGACCCACGATCCGCAATGACGCTTGGGCGCAAAGCGCACCCAGTCGGGGTGATTGTCGAAGTGGATCAGGCTGATGGGCTCTTTCAAATCGGCGAGGAACGCCGGCGTGAGGTGGTGATAGTCGCCAGAGCCGACAAACAGGATTTCCGGTCGCGCATCGGTGGGCCGAGGCCGTTGGGCCAGGCGTTCGGCGAAGCGTCTCCAGGTTTTCTCGGTGGACCATAGGCGCAGCTTCGGGCCCAGGTCCAGCAGGTCGATACGGGTGGCACGGCCACTGGCCAGACGCCGGGCAATCGGTGCCTGGCCGGTGAGGCTGTGGTCAAGGTCAAGAATATTCAAGGTAATGTTTCACCCCTAATGGCAGCGCCCATCCGGATACCGGACGGGCTTTAGGGGGTCAATGCAAGGGACGGGCCAGCGCTTAGCCTTTGGCCTCTTGGATGATCTGGCGGATCGCTCCCACAAAAGCTTCCGCCGGCTGCCCACCGCTGACGGCGTACTGGTCGTTGAACACGATGGTCGGCACCGAGCTCACGCCACGGGAGATCCACAGCTGCTCTTGTTCACGGACTTCAGCGGCGTATTCATCGGAGGCGAGAATCTCGGCCGCACGCTGGATATCCAAGCCGACGCTTTCGGCGATGATCGCCAGGGTGGCGTGGTCGGACGGGTTCTGGCCGTCAGTGAAGTACGCCTTGAACAGCGCTTCCTTGAGGTTGTACTGCAAGCCTTCCAACCCGGCCCAATGCAACAGGCGATGTGCATCAAAGGTGTTGTAGATACGGCTTTGGCCATCGGTACGAAAGGCAAAACCCAACCCGGCGCCCATGTCGCGGATACGTTCGCGGTTGGCCTGGGATTGCTCGGCGGTGGAGCCGTATTTTTCGGTGATGTGCTCGACGATGTTCTGCCCCTCGGCGGGCATGTTCGGGTTCAGTTCGAACGGCTGGAAATGAATCTCAGCCTGCACCTCGGCGCCAAGCTGGTCGAGGGCTTCGGTCAGGCCGCGCAGGCCGATGATGCACCAGGGGCAGGACACGTCGCTGACGAAATCGATTTTCAGGGGGGTACTCATGACAGGCAACCTCGCTGGCTTGAATGGGCCACAAAGGTTGCACGATACACCAATGTCACAACACCTTCGAAGGCTCGCCCCGGTCAATCTGCGCCCAGTGCGCCGCGTCCTCGCGATGGGCTTGCAGGTAAGGCAGCACCGCCGTCAGCAGCGGCGCCTTGAACGCCTCCTGGAAACGATGGGCCATGCCGGGAATCAATTTCAACTGGCTGCCCTGGATATGCGCCGCCAGGTGCACGCCGTGCATCACCGGCAACAGCGGGTCGGCGGTGCCGTGCACCACCAGGGTCGGCACACGCAGCTGATTGAGCAACGGCACGCGGCTCGGTTCGGCGAGGATTGCCATGATCTGGCGCTTCACGCCGTCCGGGTTGAAGGCACGGTCGTAGGACAGCGCCGCCTGGTGCAACAGCGCCTGGCGATCATCCGTCACGTTCGGGCTGCCCAGCGCCGCCAGCAGATCGGCCTGCTGCTCCAGAGCCACTTCACGATTCGGTGCGCTGCGCCGCGACAGCAGTTGCACCAACGCCGCATTCGGCGCAGGCAAGCCTTCGGCGCCGGAGCTGGTCATGATCAGCGTGAGGCTCTCGACCCGTTGCGGTGCCATGGCCGCCAGGTGCTGGGCGATCATGCCGCCCATGCTTGCGCCCAGTACGTGGAATTGCTGGATCTGCAAGGCATCCATCAAGCCGATGGCGTCATCGGCCATGTCAGTCAGCGTGTAAGGCGCCGCCACCGGCAGGCCGAGCTTGTAGCGCAGCACTTCAAAGGTCAGGTTGGCATTGGCCGGCGCCTGGCGCCAAGTGGACAGGCCTACATCACGGTTGTCGTAGCGGATCACTCGGAACCCCTGTTCGCACAGCGCGACCACCACTTCATCCGGCCAGTGGATTAGCTGCCCGCCCAAGCCCATCACCAGCAGCAAGGCAGGGTCGGACGCACGGCCGATACTCTGGTAGGCGATGCTCACCTGAGCCAGGTCGACCGTTTGGGTCGGGACATTGACGTCACATCGAGAAGCCGCAAAGGACGGCAGGCCGAACAACAGAGCGGCCAGTAAATACAACACGCGCATGAAAAACACCGAAACGCAGAACCCCAGTAGAGCGCGAGTCTGATGAAGTTTGTTCAAGCGCGCTGCCACAGTTGCGTGACAGTTTGATGAATATCGCTCAACGGTCGGCCCACTAACTATCTATCCCTACGCGCCGCGTTCCCCACCTTTAAATAGGGCACCGACCGGTAAAGCACCGTTCTGCCCCTTTTTTTGAGTGCCGTCACATGACCGATACACCCAACCCGCTCTCCCCCCTTGCCGTGCGCGATTTCCTGCCGCTCTCCCCCGCGCCGTTTCGCCCGTTGAATGAAAGCCTGCTGCTGGAAGCCACGGCCCGCTGGCACGCCAGCCGGGAACACATGCTCACGCTCACCGCCGCCGCCCCCAGCATTCGCGCCGCCCTCACGGCGTTCATCCAAGAGCAACTGGGCCTGGACGGCGACAGCGTGCAGCTGCATTTCGCGGCAACTGTCGACCAGCCACCGCGTCACGTCACGCTGACCCAGGCCTGCGCCTTTGTTCATCAAATCCCCGTCCCCAGCTCGCTCGCGCAACGTTGTCGGGTCATCGGCCTGCCGGTGGGCAAAACCCAGTACGCGGCGCAACCGTTCGAGCTGCTAAAACCCTTTACCCAGCTCAATGTGCAACAGGCCCTGCGAACCGCCTGGGTGCGCTACTGGTGGTTCACGCGCGCGCCCGGCACGTCGGTTTCACGCCGTGATCACGCGGTCGCGCAGTACAGCAGCCACCTCCAGGCGGCCGCTCAGTTGGCCTGTGCCTGCGGGGTGATCACCGCCGATCAATTGAAACCGTTGCTGACGGTCCTCGACCCGCCGAGCGGCGCGCTGCAGCTTGACGGTCAGAAGATCTACACCGAGCAACTGCTGCTCAAGCGCACGGGCTTGGCCGATGCCGAGATACCCGGTGCGCTGGTCATCACCCTGGATGCCGAGATCGTCCTCCAGCTGTTGTACCTGCCCTCTGAGGAACCGGCGCTGAACCTGTTCAACAGCCGCGTCAGCATGGAGCAATGGTTGCTCGATCACCCCACGCTGTTCCCCGGTGTGACGGCAATCACCCGAGACAACCAGATCGACTACCGCGAGGTCAACGACCCCTTGCAAACCGGCGTGACGCATCTGCTGGAACATCGCCTCAGAGAAAAACAGGCGAGCTTGGCCTACCCCCACGGCAGAGACCTCGCCGAGCATGGTCACAGAGCGCTGGATGCGGCCGATCAGGTTGACCGGCACCAGCACAGCCAGGGTTTTTTCGCCTTGCCGCGCGCTGCCGAACTGACTGCCGTTGAGAGCGATGTCGCCCGCGACACTCCCCCCATGCTCTTCGCCGGACTGACCGCCGACCTGCCCCTGGCCCAGCGCCGCCACGCACTGTCACGGCAACAGCAGCCGCTCTTCGGTGCCGAGCACGCGTCCGCCCTGCTGCCGCCGCCGAACGATGAGCAACTGGCCACATTGCGCAGCCAACTCAACCGCTTGCACGAGGCGCAACAGCAGGCCCATGAAGCTGCCACCGCGCTGTGGGGTCAATCCCAGCACCAACTGCTGGAGCTGTCCCAGCAAGCCAACCCCGATTACCACACCTTGCTCCAGGCACGCCTGAACGGGCTGCTTGCTGAGGCCGGCCTGCAGCGTCAACTCAACCAGATCAGCCAGGCCGGGCACGACATGCTTCTGGCCGCGCTTGACCCGCTCAACGCGCCAGACCCCGAACTCAAGGTGTCGGTGGCAACCTTGACCCTGTCGATCAGCGAGCGCAGCAACGGCGCGGTCAACATCCAGCGCAAAGAGCTGGACGGCGTGCTGCTGATCACCCTGGAAGCGGCGCTGCTCGATGCTTCAACGCCTCAGGACCTGTTGCTGTACTGGCCGGGCAGCCAGGGCGGGCTGCAGCATTTCGCCTCGCTGCAGGCGCTTGAACAATGGCTTGGCGTAACGCCGTCGGACGCTGCGTCGCTGGAACTGGCCCTGCTCAATCAGACCCCGTTCGAGTACAGCCTCACCGTGCAACTCGATGGTTGGGTCACCCAGATCGAAGCGATGCTTCAGCGTGCCCCGGACGACACCGAGCGCCAAGCCCGGGAACTGGAACCCATGCGCGTGCAAGCGATCCAGGAACTGGGCGTATCGACCCACAGCGTGCGCGAACTGGCCTATGCGCAGCTTCTGGAACAGAACCAGAGCGGCGCCCTGGCCGCACAACTGCCGGCCTGGCTCGGCCAGGTGTCGGCTGCCGATAGCGTCGAACTCAAGGCCCTGCTGGAACGCTACATCCTCGCGTTCCAGCGCGCCGACGAGGCCTTGAACCTGAAGCTGCCGCTGATCAGTAGCTTTTGCAAAAAACGCCTGCACGCACGGCTGTCCCGGGACTTCTCGCTCAAACAACCGTTCCACGTTCAGCTCGACGTCCCGGAATCGGTCACGCATTCACAGCATTTCGTCGAAGCCCCCGGCGCGCCCGGCACCCCGACCAAGACCGTACCGGTGCCCAGCGCCACGCGGGTCAAAATGAGCCTGGATGAGCTGGCGCTGAGCAACATCGATACACCGACCTCCGAACGCTTGACGTTCATGAAGGTCGAGGTCAGCACCCAGGACGCCACCGAAGGCCAGGCCCTCACCGCCGGGCTCAGCGCCAACTACCTGCGCCGGCTGGTGCCGGAACTGGACCTGGCCCAAGCGTATGAAGACCTGATCGTCGAGGCTTACCAAGGCTCGGATCGCGAAGCGGACTTCAGCCGTGAGTATCGCCTCGAATGCCTGCTCGAACCTCATCGCCTGCTGCTCACCCTTCAGGGGCGCCTGGCGTTCCTGCAAAAGCACATCACCGCCACCGAACTGAACACCTTCAACATCGCCGTGAATGCCAGCACCGCTCAAGCCTGGCGCGCCGATGGCGATGACATTGAGCTGCTTCCCGCTCACCTCAGCGTCGGCGGCCCAGACACCCAGGACGGCTCAAGCACCTTGTCCGGGGTCACCTTCATCCGTCAGAAAAATTCCGGGAGCACCCTGCTCTATCTGCCCGAGAGCCCGGACGGCCAGGCCCTGCGCAGTTACAACAGCCTTGAGGCGGCGCGACTGGCGCTGTTCCGCCTGTGCCTGAACACCGCGATGGTCAACTACCTGGCTGGCCGCGCCTTGCTCGGTAACATGGCCAACCACGTCAGCCGGATCAATCAAGCGGTACTCCGGCATTTCGACGCGCTGATCGGCGTCGGCACCGCCTGGCCCGTCACCACGTCGCTGGCCAGCCATCTGCTCAACGCGCAAATGGGCCGCGTCAAGGAGGCCCACCGCGCCAGTGCCCGTTCCAACAGCGATCTGTACCTGGAACGCTATGCCATCAAAGGCGTGCAGGCCTTCAGCTATATCAAGATGGCACTCGGCGTGGTCCCCGTGGTGGGCAGCGTGATCGGCCTTTACGATGGCTGGGTCAGCGCCAATGACGCGGTGGCTGCGTTTCGCCGCGGTGATCATGTGCAAGGCATGCACGCCATCACCCAAGTCCTGCAATCATTGATCGACGCCGGCATCGATGTGGCCGGCGGGGTGCTGATCACACCCAATGCAGCGCGCACGCGCACGTTTGGGCGCCAGTTGCGCAATGCCTTCAAGGGTGGCCGTTACCTGCAACCGCCCATGAGCCGCAAGGCGCGCCGCATCGCCGAGCGCTTCAGCGGGTATGAATATGGCAAGGAGATCGCCCTGGCCCATCTGACCCCGGCGAGCCACGGTGTTTATCGCAACGTCTACCGCCATACCGACGGCGACTTCATTGTGCGGCAGGGCAGCGTCTATCAGGTCGAACTGCAGAACGGGCATTGGCGCTTGAGTGGCAACACGCTGAAGACCTACAAACAGCCGATTGCCCTGGATGAAGCCGGCCAATGGGACACCCACTTCGGCGTCTACGGCACCACGCAACCGGTCGGCCTGGCGGGCGGCGGCGGCGTGCTCGGGCACCTGGCGGACACCCTCGAACCGCTCTGGCCGATGGCGATTCGACAACGGCTGCCGATCTGGTGGACCGATCATGTGCTGCGCCGCCAACTGGCGCTCAACGATGCGATCAATACGCTGAGCAGTCGGCTCGATACTCAACTGGCCGCGACCGGCAACCTGCAACACCTGTCCAACCAAAGCGACATCGCCACCCGCAAAACCTTGCAACCGACCCTGGATGAGGCCTACGCCAAAGACATCGAGCTGGCGATTGAGCAGGCCAACGCCGTTCAGGACGTGATCGCCTTCACCCCCAACAGAGAGCACCTGGCCCTCAAAGGCATGCAGAGCCGCGCCGCCCTGATTGTCACCAGCAGAGCCGTGGAGCGCTTGAAAGTCGCCGCGGCCGCGCTGCAGGGGTTGACCGGGCAATTCGGCGACCTCCAAGTGCCGCCGACGCGCCCGGCCGCCATTTTGCAGTTTCTGCAAACCCGCAAAGGTCTCAGCCAGAACATCGTGCAGGCACTCGACCGGATCGACCGCCTCTTCCTGGTCATGAACGAATGGAGCGCCAATATCAACCTAATGGCGCAGGAAGCCGATATACGCCTGCACGGCAGAAGTACGCGCAGGACCGCGCAACAGATCGACGCGGATCTTCACAACACGCGCACGATGGTGGGCGAGGCTCGCGACGACGCGGCGCGCTGGAACGAACTGTACGATGAAGGCTTTCGCACGCACCTGCGCACCGTCCACAGCATCGACACGTTCAACCGCTACGATCACGTCACCGATCCTTCCTGGTTGTACTTGCAAAGTGAGGTCAATCGCGTCTATCTCGACGCCCACCTGGCCCTGAACACGCATTTTGCACTGACAAATACGCCCACCACGGTCAGCCAGCGCACGCGAATACTCAATGAATGTATCGATGCCTACGCGCGCTTCAGCCTCAGCGTTAAAACCTTGAGCGCAGGCTACCCGCAACATTTTGACCTGGATAACCTGAGCGCCTTGCTGAACAACCTCGAGCGCATGACTCAACTGGCCCGTCAGCGCATCGGCACGCCCGCTCGCCTGCATCGCCCGCGGCCCGACGAACCACGAGGAACAGTGTTTGAAACCGATGACAACCGGATGCTGATCGGCATAAAAAGCACCGACCCACGCACCAACACCACGCGCTACACCATCGACAACCTCAGCGGCCACACCGAGACCTGGGAGCAACGCCCAAACGGTCGGGCTCAACGCCAATCGGCACCACCGGTGGCGCTCCCACCCGAGGCGAACGTGAAGTCGGTGATGGTGAACGAAGCCCAGAGCCGCCTGCGCGCCGTGCCGGTGTACCAGGCTAAAGTCGAAGCCTACGCCCGCCAAGGCATGTTGCCGGTGGACCTTGAACACATGCTGGTCAGCGAAGCCGCCGAACTCACCCTGCGCTCGAACCGCATCGCACGCCTTGACCCCGAGGAGCCGAGCATCCAGCCATTGCGCACGACCGCCACCGAGCTGACCGCCGCGGGCCGCACCCTGCGCACCCGCCAATCATTGGCCAGCCGCCAACCCACCGACGGCATGCTTGATGATCTGGCCAGGCATCACGTGGTCGAGGTGCGTCGAACCGCGTCGATGACCGAGCTGGCGAGGCGTGCGAACGGGCACCGCGACTTCATGCAGGAATATGAAGTCTGGGACCTGACCGCCACCCCACCGCGTCCCTTGTGGTACGCGCACTTTCATTACAACCGCCGCACGGCTACCTTCGATGAGTTCGAAAAGGCCCACTTGAAACTGCCGGAGCATCGCTACTTGACCCATGCCGACGACCCGTCACTGCCATTCTCGGACATCGGCAAGCAGTCCGCCGCGTTGTCGCATATCCGGCCGCTATGGGTTGCCCTCTAGCCGCGCAGGCCCGCGGCTGTCTCGGCCACCAGGACTTTCGGGGTCTTGGTGCGCTGCGGCGGGATCTTCAGTTCGCTGCCGTGTAGAGATTGCGCGGCGAACCTTTGGCGGGGTACATCACGCCCAGGCCTGCATGTCGACAACGCACACAACATGAGACAAACTCACTCCATTCATATTAATCATCAATATTTCTCATGGAGGCCACGGTGCTGGAAATCCGTCACCTGAAAACCCTGCACGCCCTGCGCGAGGCCGACAGCCTGGTCGAAGCCGCCGAACGCCTGCATTTGACGCAGTCCGCCCTGTCCCACCAGTTCAAAGAGCTGGAAGAGCGCCTGGGGGTGCCGCTGTTCGTGCGCAAGACCAAGCCGCTGCGTTTCACCAGCGCCGGCCTGCGCCTGCTGCAACTGGCCGACGCAACGCTGCCGCTGCTGCGCGGCGCAGAGCGTGATATTGCGCGCCTGGTCGGTGGGACCGCCGGGCGTTTGCACATGGCCATCGAATGCCACAGTTGCTTCCAGTGGCTGATGCCGACCATCGATCAGTTCCGCGACGCCTGGCCGGAAGTCGAACTGGACCTGGCCTCCGGCTTCGCTTTTGCCCCGCTGCCAGCTCTGGCCCGAGGCGACCTGGACCTGGTGGTGACCTCCGACCCGCTGGAGTTGCCGGGCATCACCTATGTGCCGCTGTTCACCTACGAAGCCATGCTCGCGGTCGCCAACCAGCATGCGCTGGCGAATAAGGCGTACATCGTGCCGGAAGACTTGTTGACCGAAACACTGATCACCTACCCGGTGGAACGCGACCGCCTGGACATCTTCACCCGCTTCCTCGAGCCTGCCGATGTGGAACCGGCCCAGGTGCGTACATCGGAGCTGTCGGTGATGATGATGCAACTGGTGGCCAGCGGCCGTGGTGTGTGCGGCATGCCCCATTGGGCGCTGCATGAGTACAGCGCGCGCGGCTATGTGAAGGCCAAGCGGTTGGGCGAGAAAGGGTTGTTTGCGACGCTGTATGCGGGGATTCGTGCAGACATGCTGGATGCACCGTACATGCGCGATTTCTTGCTGACGGCCAAGGACACGTCGTTTTCCACCCTGGATGGGGTCAGCGCGGTGCGCTAATTGCAGGAGCCCGGCAATTCGCGCCACATGTGGATCTTGTCGAAATAATCGACCCCGACCCGCACTGCCAGCGGCTCCAGGCCGTATTGGACGAAGCCGCAGCGTTGATACAGGGCAAAGGCCGCGTCATTGCCGGCGGTGACCGTAAGCTGGATCACTTTGAGGCGCGGCTGTTTGCGTGCTTCGTCCAGTGCGGCCTCGACCAACTGACGACCCAGGCCCTGTTGCTGATAGGCCTCGTTCACGTACATGCCGAACAGCGTCACCTTGTGCCGCGCTTTCTCTCGCGGCTCATACGCCAGGCCGACAATGCCGGCCAGTTCGTCACCGACAAAAACGCCGAGCAAGCAATCCAAGGGGCTGCTCAAGCGTTTTTCCCACCAGCTCAGCGGCATCGCCGCACGCTCCGCCACGCTGGAGGTGAATGCCTGGGGATAGGCGCCATAGGCCTCAAGCATCAACGCCCGATAAGCCTCGGCGTCGCTGGCCCCCAGCGTGCGAATGATCATGCCGTCAGCGAGGCGCGGTAAAACGGCAGGATCAGATCGCGCGTCAGCGGGGCCAATTGCAGGCCACCGTCACCGGCCGGGTCGATCCAGCGCACTTCCTCGATCTCGGCGGCGGGGGTCACCGCCACGTCGATAGTGACCTGAAACAATTCGGCCTCCACCGTAAAGCCGGGCTCGTTGGCCGCCGGGGCCGAGAAGTGGCCCAGATAAGCGGCATCGCTGGGGTTGATGCGCAGGTTCAGTTCCTCGAACAACTCTCGGGCCAATGCCTCGGCGGGTTGCTCGCCTGCGTCGATTTTGCCGCCGGGCTGCATAAAGGCCTGGGTGCCGCGCTTGCGCACCAGCAGGGTGTGGCCGTCGCCACCGATCAGGAGGGCGGCGGCGATGCGGATAGTCGTGGACATGCAGTAAAAGCCTTGAATTGGGTCAGTGAAAGTAACCGGCAAGGCTTACGCCTCGTCCGGCGCCTTGATAAATACGTTGTACTTCGCCCCTTCCATCGCCTCAAACGCAATCAGCTTGTCCACCAGCGGCAGGTTCAGCACCTTGCCGGCATTGAGCAGTAACATGCCGTTGTCGGCGTTGAGGTTGCGAGCCAGCACCATGCCGTCGGCCAGTTCGCGCGTGGTCAGGACCTTGACGGTGGGATCGCCCAGCGTCACATCACTGAGGAATGTGGCGCAGGCCAGAACGAAATCCTCGACCAGCTCGGGATCATAGAGGCGCCCGGCATATTTGCGGATATAGAGCAGCGCTTCGTCACTGTTCATCTGCCGCTCAAGAATCAGCCCCTTCTGCAACTCGATGAAGTCCACCGCCAGTTTCAAAAGGCGCGAACCGAACGGAATCGCATCGCCCTTGAGGTGGTCGGGAAAACCGCTGCCATCCCAGCGCTCCTGATGGTGACGAATGATGCGCGCCGCATCTTTCATCGGCTCCAAGGTCATCAACAACGATTCGCTCTGGGTCGGATAGCTGCGGTAGCGCTCGCGATCCGTGCTGTGCAGCTTATCGGCCGGTTCGATCAGCATGCTGTCGCTCCAGCTCAGTTTGCCAATGTTGTACAACGCAGCGGCCATCGTCAGGTCACGCGAACTGGCGTCGTCGATAGACTGGGCGGCGCAATAGACCCGCACCAATTCGATCAGCGAGCGGTTGGTCTGCTTGTTCTTGGGCAAGCGCAGGTTGGCCAACAGCGAAAACACTTCGGTACCGGTCACGTAGCTGTGCTTGAGTTCGTCGTAGGCCAGGTCGAGCATGTCGGCGGTCTGCTGCAGCTCACTGGTACGCGCCGCTACGCGTTTTTCCAGGGTGGCGTTCAGTTGCTTGAGCTGATCGTTCTGCACCTGGGTCAGGCGCTCCAGGCGCTGGTGCTCCAGGGTCTGGCGCAAGACCAGCTGCAGCTCCTCGTCATTCCAGGGCTTGCTGATGTAGCGGTGGATCTGCCCTTCGTTGATGGCCTTGACGATCGTCGGCAGGTCGGCGTAACCGGTGAGCAGAATGCGACTGGTGGCCGGATACAGCCGATGCACCTCGGCCAGCAGCTGCGCACCGTCCATACCGGGCATACGAGCGTCGCTCATCACCAGGTCGATGGGTTGGGCGGCCATGATCTCCAGGGCCTGGGCACCGCTGCCGGCCAGGACTACATCGAAGGGCTGCCCGCGCAATAAGCGGCGCAGGCTGTTGAGGATCGATTCTTCATCGTCGACCAGTAATATCGTGGGTTTCGTCGCAAGTTGTTCGTCCATGCCTGCTGCGCCTTCACATTGAACTGAATGGAACCACATTTGACCATCGTGCCAAGCCATCTTCCCTCGACCGCGGCGCGGGGGTCGATTTGACGCCAACTGGCCTTCGATTTCAAGGCACTCGACTATGCTGTCACAGTAGACAACTTCGCTCAGCCGCAGAATCAGGGAAGGAATCATTATGCCGTCGAGCCTTTTGCAATCGCGGAGTGCGTCATGACCCCGGACTCAGCGCGGGCCAACCGGCGTATTCTGATCGTCGATGACAGCGCATCGATCCATGATGACTTTCGCAAGATCCTGTGTGCCAACGCCCAGGGCGAGAAATCCCTGGACAGTCTTGAGGAAACCCTGTTCGGCACCACCGCCACCCCGCGCCACGCATTCGTGCTGGATTCGGCCTACCAGGGCCAGGAAGCGCTGGAACTGGTAGCCCGGTCCCTGGCCGCCAACGCTCCGTATGCCATGGTGTTCATCGATATGCGCATGCCGCCCGGCTGGGACGGCCTGCAAACCATCGAACAGCTGTGGAACGTCGACCCCAATCTGCAGATCGCCCTGTGCACCGCGTATTCCGACTATTCGTTCGAAGCGATCGAGGCGCGATTGAAATACAACGATCAGTTGCTGATTCTGAAGAAACCCTTCGACCATCTGGAGATCCGCCAGATGGCCAGTGCCCTGACGTGGAAATGGCAGCTGGCCCAGGATGTCGCCCTGAAAGTGGTGGCACTGGAGCGCACCATCGAAGAACGTGTGCAGGAACTGCTGAAGGTCTCGCATCTGTTGCAATACGATGCGCTGACAGAACTGCCCAACAGCACGCTGCTCGGCGACCGCCTCAGCCAGGCCATAGCCCTTGGTCGGCGGCATGACACGCAACTGGCGGTGATATTTATCGGGCTCGATCGTTTCAAACGCATCAACAATGCCCTGGGTTACCCGGTGGGCGACGAGGTGCTCCAACACGTCAGCCACAGCCTGGTAGCAACAGTGCGCAGCTCCGACTCGGTGTTTCGCTACGGCTCCGATGAGTTCGTGATCCTGCTCCACGACGTGCAGCACCCGCAGCAGACCCAGCACATCGCGCACAAAGTGCTCAAGGCCATCAGTGCCACACGCCATGTGGCCGGGCATGACTTGAGCATCACGGCGAGCCTGGGCATCAGCATCTACCCCAATGACAGCTACAACACGGTGGAGTTGATCAAGCACGCCGAAACCGCCATGCATACCAGCAAGGAACGCGGCCCCAACGATTTCAGTTTCTACACCGAAGACATGAACCTGCGCGCCCGGCGCCAGCAAAATCTGGAGAGCGCGATCCGCCTGGCCTTGGAGCTGGATGAATTCGTACTGCACTACCAACCCAAGCTGGACCTCAACTCCGGGCGAATCGTCGGCGCGGAGGCGCTGATACGCTGGTTTCAGCCGCGCTCGGGGTGGGTCAGCCCGAGCGATTTCATTCCGGTGGCCGAAGACAGCGGGCTGATCGTGCCCTTGACGCAGTGGGTGCTGCACCAGGCCTGCGAACAGGCGCAGGCCTGGCGCGGCATGGGCCTGCCACCGCTGTACATGGCGGTGAATGTATCGGCCATCGACTTTCGCCAGCATGACTTCGTCGACAACCTGGCCGCGATCCTCAAGCAGACCGGCCTGCCGCCCGCCTGGCTGGAGCTGGAAATCACCGAAAACGTACTGATGCAGAATGTCGACGACACGGTGCAGATCCTGCAAACAATCAAGGCCATGGGCGTGCGCCTGGCGCTGGATGACTTCGGCACGGGCTACTCGAGCCTGAGTTACCTGCGACGCTTTCCCATCGATGTGTTGAAAATCGACCAGTCGTTCGTGCGTGGGCTGAACGAGAATAACCAGGATGCCCAGCTGATAAGCGCTATCATCGGCATGGGCAAGAGCCTGGAGTTGAACATCATCGCCGAGGGGGTGGAGACCGTCGAACAGCTGAATTTCCTGAAAAGCCAGCAGTGTGAAGAGGGTCAGGGCTTTTTGTTCAGCAAGGCGGTGCCGCCGAAGGATTTCGCCCGGCTGCTGCAAGTGGGCAGCGCCACACTGATGCCTGCCCAATAGCCGCGTGCCTGCAAGGAGTGCTCGCTTGAGCAAAGTCTCACGTTACCGTTTCGGCGTTCTGCTGGTGGTGTGGTCGGGGCTGGCCCAGCCGTTGCTGGCCGCGCCGTTGAACGAAGCGCTCAAACCACTGCCACCGGTGCCCGTATTGGACCCGGCCAGAGTCGAGTTGGGTCGCCAGCTGTTCAATGAGCCGCGCCTGTCGGTCAATAACACACTGTCCTGTGCCAGCTGCCATCGACTGGCGTCCGGAGGTGCAGACAACCAGCCGTTTTCCCTGGGTTTCAACGGCAAGCCGGTGCCAATCAACACCCCTTCCGTGTTCAACGCCAGCCTGAACTTCAAGCAGTTCTGGAATGGCCGGTCGGACACCCTGCAAGCACAGGTCGAACAGGTAGTGATCAGCCCCCTGGAAATGGGCAGCGATTGGAATACCGTAGTGCAGAACCTGTCCGCCCTGCCCACCTACCAGACCGCCTTCAAACAGGCCTACCCCGATGGCATCACCGCCGCCAACGTGCAGGACGCCTTGGCCACCTATGAGCAAACACTGCTGAGCCCCAACTCGCGGTTCGACCAATACCTGCTAGGTAACACCGATATCCTGACAATCCAGGAAAAATATGGCTACCAGCGCTTCAAGGACTACGGCTGTATAGCCTGCCATCAGGGCATCAATATCGGCGGTAATATGTTCCAGAAATTCGGTGTGATGGGCGACTACTTCAAGGCCCGAGGCAACCCGGTCGAAGCCGACCTGGGCCGCTATCTGGTGACCCAGGACGAAGAGGACCGCCATGTGTTCAAGGTGCCCAGCCTGCGCAACGTGGCGGTGACCGCGCCGTACTTTCACGATGCGTCGGCCAAGACCCTCGAAGAAGCCGTCGATGTGATGTTCAAGTACCAGTTGGGGCGCAATCCGAATAAGGAAGACAGGGACTTGATCGTGCAGTTTCTCAAAACCCTGACCGGCGAATGGGCAGGCAAGCCGCTATGACCTCTCACTCCCGTCGCCGCTTTACCCAGGTTGTACTTGGCCTGGTGACCCTGCTGCTGGCCTCGACCCTGGTGTTTTTGTACCTCAAGGCTTCCCGTGATCAGACCGCCAGCTACACCCAGTCGCGGGATCTGATCCGCCAACTGCAGCAGCTCAATGCGCAGTGGGACAGCGAGGTCCTCAAGGCCCGGATCGCGATCACCCACAACTACGACCCGCTGGTCACGCCACTCACGCAGATGACCCGAATATGGGCCGAACTGAACAGCCGCGACACCTACCACAACCCGTCCAACCTGAGCGGCTGGCAGGCCACGCAAACGGCTTACCAGACGGCGATCCAGGAAAAAGCCCGCCTGGTGGACCAATTCAAATCCCACAACGCGCTGCTGCGTAATTCACTGGCGTTCCTGCCGACCGCCGAAGACGACATCCAGGCGCAGTTCAACCGCCTTGACGCTGAAGGCCGCCTGCAATTGCAAGACGTGGCCACCGACACCTATGACCTGTTGCTCAGCAGCCTGGAGTTCGCCCAAGTCACCAGCGACGATCGCGCCGCCGATATCCTGGTGGGGCTGGGCAAACTGGCGATCAATAAGGAGCAACTGCCCAGCGAGTTCCAAGGGCCGGTGGACATACTCAGCAATCACATTTCGCTGATCCTGCGCGAACAGCCCGTGGTCAACGACCTGCTCGAGCGCATTGCCACGGTGCCCGTCGCCGAACACCTGGACGCACTGACCACCCACCTCGACCAGGACCAGCAAGCGGCAGACCTGATCGACCACCAATACCATCGCTACCTGCTGATCTTCTCGACCTTGCTGGTGGGATTGCTGCTCTATCTGGCGGTGCGCCTGTTGCGCAGCTTTGCCGAAATCAACCGGGTCAATCGCGCGTTGCACGCCGCCAACGAAACCCTGGAGCAGCGCGTGGAGCGACGCACCCGCCAGCTCAAGGATGCGCAGAGCGAATTACTCGACAGCGCACGCCAGGCCGGCATGGCCGAAATCGCGACCAATGTGCTGCACAACGTGGGCAACGTACTCAACAGCGTGAACATCTCCGCCGAACTGGTCACGCGCAAGCTGCGCAGCAGCAAGGCCCTGGGGCTGGGCAAAGCCATGCAGTTGATCAATGAGCACAAGGACGACCTGGGCACCTTCCTTACCGAAGATGAGAAAGGCAAGCTGCTGCCCGGCTATCTCAACCAACTGGTGGACGCCATCGCCGTTGAGCAGCAGGGCATGACCGACGAGTTGGCGCAGTTGAGTAAAAGCGTGGACCACATCAAGGACATCGTCTCCACCCAGCAATCCTATGCCGGCGCCGCCACACTGCTGGAGCCGGTGCACATCAGCGGCCTGATGGAAGATGCATTGCGCATGAACGCCGGAGCCCTGAGTCGTCACCACGTCACGGTGGTCAAGGAATATGCGCAGGTGCCGGAAATCCTCGCCGACAAACACCGCTTGCTATTGATCATGGTCAACCTGATCAGCAACGCCAAGTACGCCATGTCCAACCTCAGTGACCGACCCCGGCAGATGACCCTGAAGGTCCAGCCCCTGGAGGACAATACCTTGCAGATCAGCGTCAAGGACGATGGCGAGGGCATTCCCGCGGAAAACATGACGCGGATCTTCACCCACGGTTTTACCACTCGCAAGGAAGGCCACGGCTTCGGCCTGCACAGCTGCGCGCTGGCCGCCGTAGAAATGAATGGTCAGCTCAGTGCCCACAGCGACGGGCCTGGCCTGGGCGCGGTGTTTACCTTGACGATCCCTATGACCCCTGCCGGAAGTCCCGCATGAATCAGCCTCCCAATCGGCGCATCCTGTTGATCGACGACACGCCGTCGATTCACGACGATTTTCGCAAAATCCTGATGCCGACCGTCGAGACCAACCAAGCCCTCGACGATATGGAGTCAGCGCTGTTCGGCGACACCAGCAAGCCCGAGGTGCGTACCTTCGAGCTGCATTCGGCGTATGGCGGCGAAGAAGGCCTGCAATTGCTCACCACCGCCATGGCGGAAAAACGCCCCTACGCCCTGGCATTCGTCGACATGCGCATGCCGCAAGGTTGGGACGGCGCAAAGACCATCGAAGAGCTATGGACCGTCGACCCCGGCCTGCAAGTGGTGGTGTGCACCGCGTATACGGATTACTCCTGGGATGAATTGCTGTATCGCCTCAACGGCCATGACCGGTTGCTGATCCTGAAAAAGCCCTTCGATAACATCGAGGTGCAACAGATGGCCAACATGCTTGCCAACAAATGGGACATGGCCCGCCGCGCCTCGCTGCAAACCATACACCTGGAGCAACTGGTGGCGCAGCGCACCCAGGCACTGACCCAGGCCAGCGAGGCGTTGCAACTGGAAATCGACGAGCGCAAGCAGCTGGAAAGCCAACTGGTGCAATCGGAAAAACTCGCGTCGCTGGGGCAACTGGCAGCTGGCGTCGCTCATGAGATCAACAACCCCGTAGGCTTCATCTCCTCCAACCTGAGTACCCTCGACAGCTACTTCAACCAACTGCAGCGGATGCTGGACGCCTACCGGCAGCTCGAAGAAAGCCCCGCCGCGGCCGAGCAGTGCGCCGCGCTGAAGGCCTTGCGTGCTGAACTGGAGCTGGATTTCCTCAGGGAAGACATCCCCATCCTGATCAGGGAATCCAAGGAAGGCATCGGCCGGGTGGTGCAGATAGTCAAGGACCTGAAGAACTTCTCGCGGGTCGACAACGACCAGACCTGGCAATTCGCCAACCTGCAACAGGGCATCGACTCAACGCTGAACATCGTCGCCAGCGAACTCAAGTACAAGGCCGACGTCGTGAAAAATTACACACCGCTGCCTGAAATCGAATGCCTGGCCTCACAGCTCAACCAGGTGGTGATGAACCTGGTTATCAACGCCGCCCAGGCCATGGGCCCGGAGCGCGGCACCATCACCATCAGCAATGGCGTGCAAGGCGATAACATCTGGCTGGAAGTCGCGGACAACGGCTGTGGCATTCCCCCGGAGACCGTGCAGAAAATCTTCGACCCGTTCTTCACCACCAAGCCGGTGGGTGAAGGCACGGGGCTGGGATTGTCGTTGTCCTACGGCATTATCAAGAAGCACCACGGCGATATTTGCGTGAGCAGCGAACCGGGCAAAGGCACGACCTTTCGCGTGGTGTTGCCGATTCGGCAGACGGCCGCCTAGGGCGCAGGAGCGGACCGTATCCGCCCGGCAAAGGTTGTCTGGGGTTTGCCGACAGGCGCAGAATGCGGCACCGACCTGTAAGAGTCCGATTTCAAGGAAACCGTATGAGCCTGTCCTTGCTAAGCCGTTACGCCTTCTTTGCCGTGTGCGTCATCTTCACCCTCGCCAGCCTCCCCTTTATCGAACACGAATGGCTGTGGCCGATCACCCTGGTCACGGGCGTGTTGAGCCTGATCGGTATGTTCGACCTGCTGCAAAGCCCCCACGCCGTACGCCGCAACTATCCAATCCTGGGCAATATCCGTTACCTGGTCGAAGCCATCCGCCCGGAAATCCGCCAGTACCTGCTGGAGTCCGACAGCGACGCCCTGCCCTTCTCCCGGGCCCAGCGTTCACTGGTCTATTCCCGCGCCAAAAATGAAACTGCCGACAAACCCTTCGGCACCCTGATCGACGTGTACCAGTCGGGCTTCGAATTTATCGGCCACTCCATGCGCCCGGCGCCGCTCAGCGACCCCAGCGCGTTTCGTGTGATGGTCGGCGGCCCGCAATGCACGCAGCCGTATTCGGCATCGGTATTCAATATCTCGGCGATGAGCTTTGGCTCGTTGAGCGCCAACGCCATTCGTGCGTTGAACCAAGGCGCCAAACTGGGCAATTTTGCCCATGACACCGGCGAAGGCAGCATCAGCCCCTACCACCGCGAGAACGGCGGCGACCTGACCTGGGAATTGGGCAGCGGCTACTTCGGCTGTCGCACCAGCGACGGCCGCTTCGATCCGGAACGCTTCGCCGTGCAGGCGCAGAACCCGCAAGTGCGCATGATCGAAATCAAGATGAGCCAGGGCGCCAAACCCGGCCATGGTGGGATCCTGCCCAAGCACAAGGTCACCCAGGAAATCGCCGACACCCGCGGCATCCTGATGGGTGAAGACTGTATCTCGCCGTCGCGCCACAGCGCGTTTTCCACCCCGATCGAACTGATGCACTTCATCGCCCAACTGCGTGAGCTGTCTGGTGGCAAACCCGTGGGTTTCAAGTTCTGCCTCGGCCACCCCTGGGAATTCATGGGCATCGCCAAGGCCATGCTGGAGACCGGCATCCTCCCCGACTTTATCGTGGTGGACGGCAAGGAAGGCGGCACCGGCGCCGCGCCAGTGGAGTTCACCGACCATATCGGCGTGCCGCTGCGTGAAGGCCTGCTGTTTGTGCACAACACCCTGGTGGGCTTGAACCTGCGCGACAAGATCAAGCTCGGTGCCAGCGGCAAGATCGTCAGCGCATTCGATATCGCCAGCGTCCTGGCCATCGGCGCCGACTGGGCCAACTCGGCGCGTGGCTTCATGTTTGCCATTGGCTGCATTCAGTCCCAAAGCTGCCACACCAACAAATGCCCGACCGGCGTCGCGACCCAAGATCCGCTGCGCCAACGCGCCCTGGTGGTGCCGGACAAAGCCCAGCGCGTGTTCAACTTCCACCGCAACACCCTCAAGGCCTTGGCCGAAATGCTCGCCGCTGCCGGCCTGGATCATCCATCGCAACTGTCGGCCAAGCATCTGGTGCGGCGCATGTCGGCGACCGAGATCAAGCTGTTTTCGCAATTGCATGTGTTCCTCAAACCTGGCGAGTTGCTCACCGGTGAGGTGAATGGCGAGTTCTATTCGCGCATGTGGCAGATGGCACGGGCCGACAGCTTTGAACCCCATGAAGCGGCTGCCGCCTGATCAATAAACCCTCCCTGTTTGCTGAACCGGACCACCGACGGCATCGTTGAAACGAGGTGATTCACGCGCCAGGGCCAGGTTGGTCCGGCGCGGATCAGGGTCGGCGCGGGTCAGATGTATCTGGTGGAAGCCGGCACCGCCCATGCCGTGCATGCAGGCAGCCAAGGCACTCTGGTTACCCTGGATGTCTAGAGACATCCAGTAATACCCAACCTTTGCAATTACTTACGAATAACGCCAACCTGCCCCCGCCCGACGTGCGGCGTACGACTTCACCCGCGTTCGCCTGTCATTACTAAACCTTTCGTACAAGAGCCCGCTGCCATGCTGAACGGACGCGACCCACGCATCGATTTTTTTCGGGGCCTGGCGTTGATCTTCATTTTCTGGGATCACGTCCCCCACAACCCCCTCGGCCAGATCACCTTGCGCAACATCGGTTTCAGCGATGCCGCGGAGGTGTTTGTTTTTCTCGCCGGCTACGCCGCCGTACTGGCCTACGGCAAGATCCTGCAGCGCGACGGCTACTGGATTGCCTCGTTGAAGATCCTGCGGCGCGCCTGGGTGCTGTACGTGGTGCATATCTTCCTGCTGGCGATGCTGATGGGCATCGTGTTCTTCGCCAACAGTCATGTGGAAACCCGCGACCTTGTCGAGGAGATGGGACTGACGCACTTCGTCACCCACCCGCAACAGGCGCTCACCGATGAGTTGCTGCTGCGCTTCAAGCCCAACCTGATGGACCCGCTACCGCTGTACATCGTGCTGTTGAGCGGTTTGCCGTTGGTGCTGCCGCTGCTGCTGCGCAAGACCTGGGCGGTGGTGGGCGTTTCGTTGACTGTGTACCTGCTGGCACCGTGGATGGGCTGGAACCTGCGGGCGATTGCCGATGGCGTGTGGTATTTCAATCCCGTCACCTGGCAATTGCTGTTCGTGCTCGGCGGCGCGGCGGCGATTCATGCGCGCCAGCCACGTCCTGTCGAGACGCGTGGGCTGCTGCGCCAGCCGTTGTTCGTCGCAGCGGCGGTCTACTCGGTCATGGCCGGGATCATCACGATTTCCTGGCGCTGGCCCGAGGTGCATGACGCGTGGATGCCATCGCCGCTCAGCGACCTGTTGTATCCCATCAGCAAGACGGACCTGTCACCCGTGCGCCTGTTGCACTTCCTGGCCCTGGCCTATGTTACCGCCAAGCTTTTGCCTGGCATGGGCTGGACCCGCCACTGGCTGGCGCAACAAAGTTGCCGCATGGGCCGCTATTCCCTGGAGGTGTTCTGCCTCGGTGTGCTGCTGGCGCCGTTGGCGGACATGCTCAATGCCCTCGCGGGCGATGCGCTGGCCATGCAGTTGTTCAGTGCAACAGTGGGCGTGGTGCTGATGGGGCTGCTGGCAGCCTGGCTGGAGTTCAACAAGCGGCTGGATAAGTCACTGCAAGACCGCCGCGTCTTAGCCATGCCGTCATCCACTGGTTAACCCAGGCAGCCGCGTTGGTGGTGCGGCGCTTTCCCGAATCGGGCACTTGCAAAAGGAGGCGAGGGAGTTTGCTCCCTCGCCACACAGTGTTTGCCATTAGACCGGGCGGGCTTCGCCCTGAGCAACCTGGGTCGGTTGCAACTTGAACACGTAGAACAGCACCGTCAGCAGCACCAGGAATACCGGGCCGACATACAGCGCGATGCGGGTGTCCGGGAAGTACGCCATCAGGCCCACGACCAGCAACAGGAACGCCAGCGCCAGGTAGGAACTGACCGGGTACAGCCACATGCGGTACTTCAGTCCCGCCTGTTCCGCCGGGCTCAGGCTCTTACGGAACTTGAGCTGCGCCAGCAGGATCATCAGCCAGGTCCAGATCGCGCCGAAGGTGGCGATGGACGTCACCCAGACGAAGACTTTCTCCGGCACCAGGTAGTTGAGCAACACCCCCAGCAACAACGCGAAGATCGACAACAGCAGCGCTTTGCGCGGCACGCCATTACTGGAGGTCTTGGCGAACGTGGCCGGTGCCTGGCCGTTCTGCGCCAGGCTGTAAAGCATGCGCCCGGTGCTGAAAATGCCGCCGTTGCAAGACGACAGCGCGGCGGTGATCACGACAAAGTTGATGATGCCGGCGGCGGTCTTGATGCCAAGCCGTTCGAACGTCATCACAAACGGGCTGCCCTGGGTGCCGATTTCATTCCACGGGTAGATCGACAGGATCACGAACAACGCCCCCACGTAGAACAGCAGGATGCGCCAGAACACCGAGCCGATGGCACTCGGAATAGTCTTCTGCGGGTTCTTCGCTTCACCGGCGGTAAGGCCGATCATCTCCACACCCAGGTAGGCGAACATCACCATTTGCAGGGACATCAACACGCCTTGCACGCCGTTGGGCATAAAGCCGCCGTGGGCCCACAGGTTGGAGATACCCAGCGCCACGCCGTCATTGCCGAAGCCGAACGCGATGATGCCGACGCCGCCGATCACCATCGCAATGATGGTGACGATCTTGATCAAGGCAAACCAGAACTCGAACTCACCAAAGGCCTTGACCGCGATCAGGTTGATGCTGCCCATGCTGATCAAGGCCGCCAGGGCCCAGATCCAGCGCGGCGTGTCGGGAAACCAGACGCCCATGTACACGGCCACGGCGGTGATTTCTGCCACGCAGGTCACCAGCCACAGGAACCAGTAGTTCCAACCGGTGAGAAAGCCCGCCAACGGGCCGAGATAGTCTTGGGCGTAACGGCTGAAGGAGCCGGCGACGGGGTTGTGCACCGCCATCTCGCCGAGGGCGCGCATGATCACCAGGATCGCCAGGCCGCCAATGATGTAGGACAGCATGATCGCCGGGCCGGCCATTTCAATGGCCTTGGCCGAGCCCAGGAACAGGCCGACACCGATGCAGGCGCCGAGGGCCATCAGGCGAATATGCCGCTCACCCAGTTCACGTTTCAGCGGGCCGCCCTGAGCGGTCTCGCCATGGGGCAGGTGGTTGCCAACTGGCATAGGGGTACAACCTCGTCTTGTTATTGGATTGATCACCGAGTGCTCGGCGCCACGGCGGGTCTGCCATGACGCCCTACACCGTGCCGGCCTCATGGGCCAACACGTCTGGCACGGCCAGATCAGCGGGGGTGCAGTATAAAAAGCCCAACCCAGGGTTTTTCACTCAATAAACGCCAAGATTCAGCGAGAAGTCGCGGTAAAAGCCGCTTTCATGGAGGGGCATTACCTGGATAGCGGAGGGTTTTTCTCCGTTTGATGCGCGCCGAGTATTGCACAGCTTTGGTGCAGCGTCATGCCCCTACCTAGGCCGTATATACCCAGCGGAAGGCTCTGCTTCAATGCTTTCAGACCATCAGGCAGGCAATGCGGAAGCCGGCCACGGTCGGACGAGAAGCATCGCCCTATCAGCGGCCAGGACGTCCATTCACCATGGGACACTCCGATTGCCAGGACGGCAATCCCAGCGAAAGGATCTCCCCATGCCAACCCCCTTCGACGTACTCCAGCAAGGTCGAACGCAACGCCTGGCCGCCGATGGCCAATTGATCAGCGACACTTGCAGGCCTGGACCATGCGCCAGCTGGTGGAGCTGGCGGGCTTGGGCGTGCCACTCGGGCGCTCGATCAATGGTCAAGGCCACCGGCATCGGCCCGTCCAACGTCGCGGGGGTGGGGGTCGACGAGTTGGAACGGCTGTCCATCGCCGAATCGCAGGTGATGTGGCAGTGCAGCCGGGCCGGGCAGCCCAGCTACACCGAAGTGATCCTCAAGACCGGCGCGGGCAATTGCGACCAGATGGCCCATGTGGCGAACGAATTGATCCGTTTCAACGGCGGTGCCTCGCGTGTTTGGGGCACCAGCCCACCGGCTCACGCGTTTGTGGTGGTGGGTATAACGCCCCCGACATTGGGTTCGACGTTGGACTTCAGCGAAGCGGGCTGGAGGGGCCTGTGGATATGTGACCCTGGGCGGCCATCGTCTGCCCGGCAAGCGAATACCTTCGCGAGCTCAACATCAAACTATTCGCCTGGCACCTGGCGGACATTTCGGTGTTATTCAACGACCACGGCACCTAGCGTTGGGGCCGCGCCAACGACCGCAACTGGCTGACCCTGCTACGCAGCGCAGTGAAACGCCCACCGCCGTGAACCGACACATTTCGCAACTAACGACTAAGCTTCACCCAAGTCCGATCAATCTACGTCAATGGATCAATCGACTATGGGCGCTTTATGGCAAACCGATTCGAAGCAGGCTGCGCTGCCACCTGACAGCCCGGATCAACCGCCATTGCCACACAGCGCCCGCACGCGAACAGCGTGGTGGCGACTGGTGTGGTTGGTGCTGTTGCTCGCCCTATGCGCGCTGGGCTGGGCCGCCAGCGTGGAAATGCGCACCTCGCGCCTGCAGGCCCGCTACCTGAGCCCGTTGGCCGCATCGCTCAGTTATCGCCTGGAACCCGGCGCCAGCGATGCCATCGTGTATCCCGGCGACGGCCCGTTCGACCGGCGCCTGGGCTACAGCGCGCTGAACGAATTCCTGCCGCGCCTGCTCAAGCGCAATTACTTGATCCAGGCACAAACGCGCTTCTCACCGGCGTTGATGGACTATGCCGAGCGCGGGCTGTTCGTGCCCTACGCAGAAAAAGTCCAGGCGGGCCTGAGCATCACCGATTGCCGCGCCGCGCCGCTGTACACCTTCACCTACCCGCAACAGCTCTACACCCGCTTCGCCGCAATCCCGCCGCTGGTGGTGCAGAGCCTGTTGTTCATTGAAGACCGCGACCTGCTCGACCCCACGCAACCGCTGGCCAACCCGTCGGTGGACTGGCCGCGCTTTGCCAAGGCCGCCTGGTCGCAAGTGGCCAAGCTCGTGCAATTGCCGGGGCAGACCGCCGGCGGCAGCACCCTGGCCACGCAGCTGGAAAAATATCGCCATTCGCCCGACGGCTTGACCGTGTCCGGCGGCGAGAAAATTCGCCAGATGCTGTCCGCCAGCGTCCGGGCCTACCAGGCCGGGCCGGACACCCTGGTCAGTCGGCAGAATATCGTGCGCGACTATCTCAACAGCGTGCCGTTGTCCGCCGTGCCGGGCCACGGCGAAGTGCATGGCTTGGCCGAAGGCCTGCGGGTCTGGTACGGCGCCGACTTCAACCAGGTCAATCAGGCCTTGAGCGACAGCGCGCAAGACCCGGCGAGCCTGGCCAGACGTGGCCTGGCCCTGCGCCAGGTGCTGTCGCTGATGATTGCCCAACGCCGGCCCTCGCACTACCTGACCAAAGGCCGCGAAGAACTGGCGCAATTGACCGACAGCCATCTGCGCCTGCTCGCGCAGAACCAGGTGATCCCCGCCACGTTGTCCGCCGCCGCCCTCGCCAGCTCGGTGACCTACCGCGACTGGCAGCAGCAGCCGACCGTCCAGCCAGTGGAAACCAACAAGGCCATCAACGTCGCCCGCAGCCGTCTCGCCAGCCTGCTCGACCGCTCGCTGTATGACCTCGACCGCCTCGACCTGTCGGCCACCAGCACCTTGCACTACGCGCTGCAAACCCAGGCCACCGACTACCTCAAGCACCTGGCCGACCCGACGTTCGCCGCGCAAATGGGCCTGCTCGGCCCGCGCCTGCTGACGCCACAAAGCACGCCGCAGGTGCGCTACAGCTTCACCCTCTACGAACTGACACCCGATGGCGCACGCGTGCGGGTGCAGACCGACAACACCGACCAGCCGTTCGACATCAACGAAGGCAGCAAGCTGGAACTGGGCTCCACCGCCAAACTGCGGGTGCTGACCACCTACCTGCAAATCATCACCGAGCTGCATGAACGCTATCAGGCACGCACGCCCGCCGAGCTGAAAAACGTCGAACTGCCCGAGCAGGATGTGCTCTCGCGCTGGGCGCTGAATTACCTGACCCAGCACAGCGACCGCGACCTGGCGAAGATGCTCGACGCCGCCCTCGACCGCACCTACTCGGCCAACCCCGGCGAGGCGTTTTTCACCGGCGGCGGCCTGCATCGCTTCCATAACTTTCGCAACGAAGACAACGGCCGCAACCCGACCTTGCGCGATGCCCTGCGCGAGTCGATCAACCTGCCGTTCATTCGCCTGATGCGCGACCTGGTGCGCTACACCACTTACTCTGGCGAAAACAACAGTGCGCGCCTGCTCAAGGACGACAACGACCCGCGCCGCCAGGAATACCTGGCCAAATTCGCCGACCATGAAGGCACCGCGTTCCTGCTCAAGTTCTGGAAAAAATACCGCCACAAAGACACCCAGGCCCGGCTCGACACTTTCATGGACAGCCTGCACCCCACCGCGATCCGCCTGGCCGCCGTCCACCGCTACCTGCTGCCCCAGGCCAGCCAGGAAAGTTTCAACGGCTTCGTGCGCTCGCACCTGAAAAACCTGAAAACCACCGATAAGCTCACCGACGAGCGCCTCGAACGGCTCTACCAGAGCTACGGCCCCGGCGCCTACGACCTGCCGGACCAGGGCTATATCGCCAAGGTGCATCCGCTGGACCTGTGGTTGCTGGGCTACCTGCTCAACCACCCCGAAGCGACCTTCGACGAGATCGTCAAAGCCAGTGAATTCGAGCGCCAAGAGGTCTACAGCTGGTTGTTCAGGAGCCGTCACCAGAGTGCGCGCGACAGCCGGATCCGCACCATGCTGGAGATCGAAGCGTTCCTCGATATCCACCAGCGCTGGCAGGCCGTGGGCTACCCGTTCGACCACCTGGTGCCGTCGCTGGCCACCGCCATCGGTAGCTCCGGCGACCGCCCCGCCGCTCTCGCGGAACTGATGGGGATCATCCTCAACGACGGCGTGCGCCTGCCCGTGTTGCGTATCGACAGCCTGCAATTCGCCCGCGGCACGCCCTACGAAACCCACGTCGCCAACGACCCGAACCGTGGCAAACGGGTGCTGCGCAGTGAAGTTGCCACGGCGTTGCGCGGCGCGCTGTCGCAAGTGGTCGACGCCGGCACCGCCAAGCGCGTGGCCGGCAGCTTCAAACTGGCCGACGGCACTGCGCTGGCGATGGGCGGCAAAACCGGTACCGGCGATAACCGCATCGAAGCCATGGGGGCCGGCGGGCGCATGCTCAGTTCCAAATCGATCAACCGCACCGCGACCTTCGTGTTCTACATCGGCGCCCATCACTTCGGCACCCTCACCGCGTTTGTGCCGGGGGCGTCGGCGCAGCACTTCACCTTCACCTCGGCCTTGCCGGTGCAGGTGCTCAAGGGCATGGCGCCGCTGCTCAACCCGCTGCTGCAACCGGGCGACCCGGCGTTGTGCCTGGCGGGCAAACACTGACGCGCGGCTGCACTACCTATCTGCCACCCCAGCGCGGCAGCGTTGAACACACTCCTGGATCACCCTTTGACAGGACCTGATCCGTGCCCGAATTACCCCAACCCAACAGCGCCTTCCACGGCGCCCACTACACACACATCCGCGACGCCCTGCCAGACTGGCTCACCCACGCCACGCCGGGACGCCTCGGCGCACTGAAAGCCGCAGGCGTCAAACACCTGACCGCGCCAGCCCCGCTCAAGGCCGCCATTGCCGAGCATTGGCAACAACAAAACCGCCTGGACCAACGCCTCGCCGGCTTGAACGACGTGTACGCCTTCGCCGAACCCTTGCTCAAACACGCCCTGCGCGACTACGGCAACCTGGATGTACGCAACACCTACCTGCGCCTCTACGTCGACGCCAAGACAAGTGGGTGGAAGCTCAATGTGACCGGCGCCCAGGTGAGCAAGACCTTTTCGTTGCTCGATGCGGCGCTGTACAACTTCGCCGCCGACCAGACTTTTCTCGACTTCGCCTTCCTCGGTCCGACCGATGCGCGCGGGCAACGCGACGTGCTCTCGATCACCCACCGCCGCAGCGGCACGCGGCTCACCGCGCAACAGTTCAAAGACATTTGCCGCCAGCTGGATATCGGCGCGCAGTATCAACTCAAGCTCAGCCAGGCCCTCGGTTTCAAGAACCCGGCACTCGCCCGCACCCTGCACGGCGAAGTCACGGCACGCCACAAGGCCGCGCTGAAAAGCGCCGCGCACCTGGCCCTGGCCAAGGCCGACCTGAAGCCCGATGCCCATGCCGCGATGCTCAATCTGGTGGACGACCAGCCGACCCCGCGGCTCGACGGCGCCGCGCTCCAGGCCTACACCCTCAGCGTGATGAACATCGCCCTGGTGGGCATCGTGCTGTTTATCGCCGCGCCCAGCCCGCGGGTGATCGCCTACGTCGCCGAAGACCCCGCGCACCCGCTCAAGGAATACCCTTCGCCCCAGGCGTTCATGCAGGAACTGACCCGCCAATTGCGGGATAAGGCGCGCTACCAAGTGTTCTTCAGCCAGTTCGTGCCCCATGCCAAACGCGCGGCCTTTTTCGCCGGGATCAATGCGCGCCTGAGCCACATCCAATGGCATCAGAAACAGCCCACCGACAGCGGGCCGAGCTGGCAAGACACGCCGATCAGCGATCCCAACCTGCACTTCAGCCTGCACGCCTGGCAGGACGACTATCGCCAACGCCCGCCTTCGCCGGCCGCCGATACGCTGTGGGACTACCTGTTTCGCACCCAACTGAACAAAATCGTCAACGACGCACGCAACATCGCGCTGTCCACCGTCGACGTCGACCGCCGTGCCCGCTGGGCCTGGTGGGACAACCTGGAGCAGATGCTCGCCGACATCCTCAACGCGGCGTTGCTGGTGGTCACGCCCTTCGTGCCGGTACTCGGCGAATTGATGCTGGTCTACAGCGCGTACCAGGTCATGGACGAGGTGTTCGAAGGCATCGTCGATTGGAGCGAAGGCCTGCGCACCGAAGCCTGGGAACATGTGGTGGGGGTGGCCGACAGCGTGATCCAGTTCGCCCTGTTCGCGGCGGGCGCCAGCATCGGTCAGTTGGCGCGGCTCAAGCTCTCGCCGTTTGTCGAGGGCCTGGTGCCGGTGCAACGGGCCGACGGCTCACGGCGCTTGTGGAACCCGGATATCAGCGCGTTCGCCCAGCAAGACCTGATCCCCGAAGGCTCGACTCCCGCGCCCTCGGGCTTGCACACACACCAAGGCAAAACCCTGCTGGCGCTGGACGGCCATCACCTGGAGGTGCATTACGACCCGCTCAGCGACGTGCACCGCGTGGTCCACCCCGAACGCGCGGACGCCTACCGGCCGCGCCTGCAATTGAATGGCGACGGCGCCGTGACCCACGAGGGCGAACGCCCGCGCACCTGGGAGCGCCCGCGGCTGCTGCGGCGTCTCGGGCATCGGGTGCAACCGTTCAGTGACACCCAACTGGAACAGCTCAGGGTCGCCAGCGCCACCGAAGACGGCGCGTTGCGTCGTGTGTACGAGCACAACGAAGCGCTGCCGCCGCTCCTCGATGCCGGCCTCAAACGCCTCGAAGCGGCCGAATCGATCCAGGTCGCCAGTGACAGAATCCGTGCGGGGCAAGCCTTGAGCGCCGACCCCAGCTCGGATTGGTTCGAGCAAATGGTCACCGAACTCGATGGCTGGCCCCAGGACAAAGCGCTGCAAGTGTTCCTCAAGCCCGACCTGAGCGGCAGCTCGCACCGCTACGGCGCCGCGCAAGCCGGCCCCGCCGACACCTTGCGCATCAGCCTCGGCGACGTGCTGTCCGGGCACTTGCCGGAGCGGGTGCTGGGCTTTCTCGATGAAGCGGCGATCACCCTCCTGCTCGGCGCCGAAGTGCCGGAATCGCAGCGGGTACAAGCATTGCGCGATCTGCTGGCCAACTACGTACTGAGCCAGAGCCGCGATATCGCCCCGGCGGTCTACCGCGCCCGCGAACAGAGCGACGCCCCCGGCATCATCGGCCTGCGCCGGGACCATCCCGACCTCGACCTGAGCCTGGCCCGCCGCCTGCTGGAGCGCGCCCGTCCCCACGAACGCGAGGCCTTGGCGAACGACCGGCATGCGCCCCTGCGCCTGCGCAATCAAGCCAGCGAATTGCAGCTGGCGGCTGACTCGGTGCATGCCTACGAAGGCTTTTATCCACCGGCCATGCCCAACCCGGCGACTGAACACCTGCTGCTCAAGAGCCTGCTGTTCAATACCGATGCGCTCACCGATCTGCACCTTGAAATCCGCGAAGCCACGGTCACGGGCTCCCTGCGCAGCCAGGCCGGTTCGGACACGGCTGCCACACGCCGGGTGCTGGTTCACACCCGCCTGGGCTATTCGGTCTACGACAATGCCGGCCAACCGTTACACCGCCCGGCCAGCCTGTATGAAGCCGTGTTGCTCGCACTGCCCAGCGAGCCACGCACCGCCCTGGGCTACCAACCCGGCGAGGGCGAAGACTTCAAGCACTGGCTGATGACCCACCTTGAACCCCTGGCCGAGCGACGCAAGGTCCTCGCCGGGCCCGACACCCACCGCGTCATGGAGCGGGAAACCGCGCAATTGCTCGGCGGCCCGCTGCTCAGCCGCTGCCGCCCCGCCCCGGCCGAGAACCACACGGCGTTTGCCAGGGACGTCCTGCAACGCCTGTTTCCGAGCCTCAGCGAGCAACGCCTGAACCGCTTTATCGAGGACATCCCCGCCGACCAATTGAGCAGCACCCTGAACGAACTGACCTTGCAGAAACACACCCTGAACACCCAGCTGCACACCTGGAAGCAATCGCCCACCCATCACCCCAAAGGCAGCGCCCAGGAACGGCAACAACTGGCCGCCCGCAGACGCCTGGCCCTCCTGCTGGAACAGTGCTGGGGCGAACGCTACGCCGAATACACCGACGATTGGGGCAGGACCCAATCCGGCGCGCGGGTCGATCTGGACGGCATGCCGTTACCCGAGTCGCTGCCCGCGCTGACCGTCAATTTTGAACATGTGACGTTCCTGAATCTGAGCCAGAGCAGCGTCGGGCAATCCCATTGCGGTTTGCTCAAACACTTCCCGGCGCTGCGCTCCCTGGACCTGAGCCACAACCACCTGACGAGCTTGCCGGTCGAACTGACGGCGCTGCGGCAGTTGCGCAACCTGAACCTGTCGAACAACCGCATGGTGCTGTTCCCAGAAGACGTGACGCGCCTGCGCAATCTGCGGCGCCTGCACATTGCGATTCTGGACCACAACCCCCTCACCGCCGCACCGGATATCACGCGCATGCCCAACCTGCGCCGCCTCGACTTGAACCACACGCAAATCCACCAATGGCCCATCGGCCTGTTCGCGCACGCCAGGAACGAGCTGTTCGACCTGAACCTGAGCGGCAACCCGATCACCACCCTGCCCGCACTGACCGCCGAGCCGACGGCCGCGCGCACCGTGGCGCGCACGCGGCTGGACCGCCACACGCTGAACGACGATCAGCGCGCCCTGTACGAACGCTACCGCACCGAGGCCGGGCTGGACCCGTATCGCACCTATGAACCGCAGGGCAACAGCGACCCGTGGCTGGTAGACGCCGATGCGGGCACCCGCGTGGTGCGCGAGCACCTGTGGGACGCCGTCGAAGACGAGCACGGCTCCCAAGGCTTTTTTGAGGTTATCAAGTACCTGGAGCCCCCCGAGTTCTTTGAAAACCCCCAAGACCGGCAGCGCCACGCCGCCAACCAGGCCGGGTTGACCCAGCGGGTCTGGCGCTTGATCAACGCCGCCCACGCCGACAGCGCCCTGCGCGAGCGCCTGTTCAAGCTGTCGAGCTTCCCCGGCTTGTGTGGCGATGGCGGCGCGCAAATTTTCAATGAAATGGGGATCGAGGTCATGGCCAGCGAAGCGCGGCGTTTTTCAACGACCTTGCCTGAACTCGAAGGCCGCCTGGTGACCCTGGCCAAGGGCGCGGCGCGGCTCAAGCAGCTCAATCAGGTGGCCCAGGAAGAAGTCGCCCGGCGTCTGCGACCCAAAGCGGGCGGCGGCGAAGGCCAGCGCCTGCGCTCAGAAGTGCTGAACGGCGAAGCGGGCGAGGTGGACGAAGTGGACATCCATTTGGCCTACCAGACCTCGTTGGCCAACGAGCTGGACCTGCCCTGGCTGTCGGACCATATGCTCTACCGCGACACCGCCGACGTCAGCGCGAGCCGTATCCAACAGGCGCGCATCAGCGTCATGGAGTTGGGCCGGGGCGATGGCCTGGTCAACCAGATGTTACTGGAGCCGTACTGGGAGACCTTCCTGCAGGAAACCTACGACAGCCTTTATCAACAGAATCTCACCGAATACACCGAGAAGTTCTACCGCCTGGACGACCTTCAAACCCTGCAGTCGCAATGGCATGCCGAACAGGAGCCGCAGCAGAAAGCCCGGCTCAGGGAACAGCTCAAGGCCCTGGCCGACGAACTGCACACGCAGGAAAGCGTGGTGTTCGCCGACACGCCGATCAGCGACGCGCTGTACAACCGCCTGCTCAATGACCTGGGCTACAACGAGAAGGAATGGATGCGCGGCCTGACACGCGAGGCGCTGAAAAAGGCGCACCTGCGCCGTAACCGCGAGCCTCTGCCCACACAGTGAGGCCAGTGCAGGCGCGAGCATGTTCGCGCCTGCCCTCGTTGCTCAGCGGGTATCGGCATCGGCCATCCAGCGACAGGTCTGGGACCGGCTGACCTGACGCCGATGGTCGGCCAGTATTGTCGCCGCCGTCGGGGTCATCCAGCGCGAAAATGACAGCGGCAGCTCGGTTTGCCGGGTCGCGTGGTGCTGCTCGGGGGTCTTCAGATACGCAGCGGTAAACAAGTCGTCCCGACCGACAGCCTGCTGATAGTACAGGTGGATATACCCCTCTGGCTGTCGGGTATGAACGTCCACGACCTGGCAGAACTGCACGTAATCATCCGCAGCGTCGTCCACCCGATACCGCCCCGGTCGGTTGACCAACTGCACCTCATGGCCCGCCAGGAGCGCGTCGACCCCGGCCTGGACCGGTGCGCGTGCCTTGATCACCGCGATCCTGGCATGCACCCCCTGTTCATACAAACGGGCCGCCGCCGCGCGCCAATCCGCTTCAATGCGTTGCGCCGTGCTGCGGTGCTTCACCGGCCAGCGGGCAGCGCTCGCTTGCGCCAACTTGCGACGCATCGCTTCGGCGCACTCAAGCAAGAAAAACGCCGGCACTGCGAGGACGTCTTGCAGCGAATGAGCCCTTTTGGCCGTGGGGACCATCCTCAACACCTGGGCGATCATGCGCTCGACACCGGCCACCGTTTGCTTGCCGTGCTCGATCATCTCAACCAGGGTGCCGGCCCTTGCACAGCCGAGCGTGGCGGGTGCTCGCTCCAGCGGGTCCCACAAACCATCGGCCGCCTGTTTGAAGGAGGCAATCAACTCATCCGCGCGGTCATGCACTTGAGCGATGCGCGCGGGCTGTGCGTGAGTCGGCTCAACGATACGCCCCCGATAAACGTCGCCGCCGCGGGTACGAATCAGGCTGTTGCGCGGCGCGCCGACAGCTGCAGCCGGGGCGTTGTCCGCCAGCGCCTCCAGCAGATTTTTTTCGGCGGTGGCGTGCAACTCGTCGATCAAGGTTTGAAGCTCATGCAGGTAGTCCAGATCAAACGCTTGCGGCGTAATGGCCCTGCAAAACGCCAACCGGTCGGCGGTATCGCCATACACCTGCAGCACGCTGTCGAACAACTCGATCCGCTCGGCTTGCGTCAGCGCCATGAATCCTGCATGGGACTGACTCGCGCACGCGACGCGCTGAAGGGTCTGTGCCAGCATCCCGGCAAACATCGCGTCGCTTCCCGAATCCTCGGCGCGCCAGGCCGCCTGCCACAAACGCCGGACCTGCTGCGCCTGCAGTGCCAGCACCGAGGCTGGCGCAACGGCCAGCGTGAGGGCCTGGCCCTTATCGGCGCCACAGCCGATGACCGCCGTCAACTCATCGAGGTGACGGTTTTCCAGTTCACGCCAGTGAATCGCCCCATTGTAGGCGGCCAAGCGGTTGCGCCGGTTCTCGCTCACTTGCTCTTGCGACATCGACGCCAGCGAGGTATCGAGTGACGCGATGTAGCGTGCTTCCAGACTACCGAGGGTGCGTGCCGTGCCCACCAGAGACTCAAGCAGCGCACAGACTTGCACCTCATAGCCCAGGCGCGGTGCCAGGGCGCGCAGCTGCCGGAGCGCGTGTAATTGCTGGGACAGCGCCTTCAACTTGACCTGCAAAATCTGGTGATATTGCTCACGCACCTGGTCGGCCGCAACACCTGCAAGGTTGTCGGCAATGCTGTCCACCAGCCTGGACAGCACGCTCACTCGGCTCTCAGCCTCAGCACGCGTGCTGTCGGCGCCGTCGTAGAGCACTTGCCACTCTTCAAGACGCAGATCCGTCTGTTGCCGAACCTGCTGAATGAGCGCCTTCACACGGAGAACGGAGCCCCATTTATCCGGCTGCTTGAACTGCTTGGGCGCTGGGATACGGGTCAACTCCAACGGATTTTGCACCCTCTGCGGCGTCGCAAACATCAACGCTGACAAGTCCAGTTGCAACTGCACGTTGGCCGGCGAAACCCGCTGCGCGAGCACCCACGCCAGGTTGCCCAGCACGTCGACACCCGTGGTAGCCCCGACATCCTGGCGCACAGTGCCCATCAACTGCCCCAGCCACCCGGTCAGCGTGTCCACGCCCTGCACCAGTGGCATCAGCCCATCGGTCAGCGACCAGCCTGCCTCTTTGAAGCAGGCCCAGTGCCGTGCATCACCACCCGATACGGGCCATTCACTCAAGGTTTCCAGCGCGAGATAGAACGCCTCGCGCAGGGAATGCACCGACTCGAGGTCCTCGCTCACCTCCACCGCCAGCGCCGCGTTGTCATCGACCGGCAAGGCGCTGAGCAGCGGCTCGAACACCGCTCGGTGACTCGTCGGCAGCCATGCCAGGACACTGTCGCGCAAGGCACCAGGCGCCTTGATCGCTGCGTGCAGATCCTCCAGCGAGGCAAATTCCTGTATGACCGGATTCAACAGCGGTCGATACAACAGGCACGCGCCCGGTGGCGCCTGCCGGGGCATCAACAGGTGCATGTGCTGCACAACGGCCGTCTGCCCTTGAGGCATGGCCTTGAGCGTCAGCGGCAACAGACGGGAGGATGCCCGCAGCCCCGCGGCACGTTCGCTAATGAGGCGATAGCCCTGCTGGGTCAGCCCGTGCAGTCCCTGGATTTTGTATGCCATTGCCAGCATCTTCAGCTGTGACAGCACCTGATCGCCGGCCAGGTCCCGGTCCCAGTCTTTGGCGGCGTTGCCCTTGGCCAACCGTTGCCTCAGAACCGCGCCGTAAGTCTTGGCGATATCGGCTTTGACCAGCCAGTCTCTGAGCAAGGGCTCGGTCAGCCAGGCGGGTGCGGGGGCGCCTTTGAGCGTGACAGTGGTGGGGCTCGGCGTGAACCCGCCCAGGGTTTCCAGCGCCCACTCGGTCAGGGTCAACTCAAGGGGCGCAGCGCTCGGCGGGCCGAACACCCCATGGATATCCAGGACCTTGAGCTCGACCGCGCGTGGCTCGTTGTCCAGACAGTCTTGCAACGCTGCTTCGGCAAACGCCGCCAGAGACGGGACTTCGGGGAAAAACCGCTTGCCCGCGCCCTGGTTCAAGTGGCGCACCTGCTCGACCAGCAGACGCCCATATTGAAGTCGATCAGTTTGCGCGGCGTTGAACAGCCACGCCGGGATGGCCTCGTGAACGCCTTGTCCGAACGCTGTCAGGGGGGACACAAACCAGCGACGCGTGTCGGTGATGGCATTGAGCAGCGCCTGATACTGTTGCGCGGTTCTACGCACCGTGGGGTCGATGGCGGAAATTTCACTCAACTGGCGTGCCAGGTAACCGCTTGCCAGCGATTCAGGGGCCAGGCCTGCGTGCTCAACGACAAACCACTCACCTGCCGGTTCATCCAACAACGGGCTCAGGTGATCGGCCAGCAACGGCCCGATATCGTCCAACTGGTCGATCAACTGCACGCCCATCGCCGGGCTGTAGAGTGCCATGTCCGTGGAATGCGTTGCCTGGAGCAACCACAGGGGCAGGATTTCGCCCGAATCGTCGTCTCCCGCGTCCTCGCGGCGCAGGTGAACCGTAGAGACACGCAACGGACCGGCCGGAGCGGTCAGCTCCCCGCCGGGGTTGGTGAAAGACAGTGAAAAGAACGTATCAAGATGGCGCTGGCTCATGCCAGGCTGCCTGGGCGTATCGCTGACGACGCCCATCAACGCCTCGACCAGCGGCCACCAGCGCGTTTTCCACCAGGCCTGCAACTGCTCCCGGTAAGACGCCAACAACAGCGCGCCGCGCTCATTGACCAGCACTTCACACTCGAACACGTCCAGTGTGCTCGGCTCATAGTCATCCCCCACCCGCTGGACACTCTCATGGTGGCCCGGCACGTAGAGCACCGGTTCACCATTGACCAGCCGCGCCACCAGTGCGTCCGCCAACGCGGTGTAGTCATACGTCCCGGTTTGGCTCGCCAGCGGCGTGCGCAGGTAAAGCTGCTCGACGGCCAGTGTACGCGCCGCGAAGTGCTCGTCCAGATGGGCCTGGGCACTGGCCTGGGCCACCGCCTGCAGGGACGGTGGATCGGCGAACAGGGCGTGGATCGTATCGATGTGAGTCTGACGCAGCAGCGCCGTGGGATTGGCTTGTGTCACAAAACTAGCTCCTTGCCTGGTGAGTCGACGACTCACCCAAGCCTGGGAAACTAGTTCCGCAGCCATGGGCAACGGCGGTAGACAGTTAGTCCCGGATCACCGTGACGTGTGGTTTATGCGCACCGGCTTCACTCGTCCTCGATACGGCGCGCCGCTCATGGGTACCACGCGCAAGGCGTCAAGCCCCAGTTTCGGTGGGTTGCAGGTGACTTTGAGCGCAATGTTGTCGCGGCCGTTGAACAACACCGGCGGCGAGGTAAGCGTCCACCGCGCTCAGGGTTTCAGTCACCGGGTTTGAACGCATGGTTTGCTCGCGCCGGCAACACAGGCCTTGCAGCCAATCCGGGATAAACGGTGTGGGCAAGATTCGCTCTGAGCCGAACGGCAATTCGCGCTTTCCCCCTGCCGCATGCCGACAGGGGGCGCCAGGCCTACTGGACGTGCGTGAGCTTGAGCACCTGATCAAGGGCGCTGAGCAGTCGTTCGAACACGGTAAAGCGCTCGTCCTTCAGTTCTGCCCAGCGCTCGATGAAGAAGCGGCCTTGATCGTCGATCTGGATCGGCGTGGAGAGGATCTCGCCACTGCGCGAGTGATGCACCAGGTTCACTTCGTGGGGTGAACGCTGCTCGACCATGAACTGCCCCGGTCGCGTCAAGCGTGAACGATCGGCGGGCACATAGGCGGGAGGAGGACGCTTGCCAGGAATGCCGACACTCAAGGTGAAGTCGCTGCGGATCGCCGTCAGCCGGTTGGGGTACAACGACGAGCCGTAGGCCACTGTCCACTCCAGCCCTGAACGCAACTCGGTGGTCGTGCCCGTCGGTACATCGAATGTCCGCAGGCTGATCGCGCCTTGCGTTTGGGCCACCCCGGCAATCCCTTCGACCGGAAACACATGGCCGTTCCCCATGTGCGCCACCCACTTGTGCGCGCCCTGGGCGACCTGGTCTTGACGGATGACCTCGCTGGCGAAGAAGTTGAACATCGACGTCCGCGACGTGCTCGGTTCGCTCATGCCCTTGGTGTAGTAGCTCGATACGCAATCCAATGCGCGGATGCGCAGGCCGTGTTTGCCCGCCACTTCCACCACGCTGGTGTAGGTGTGCGGCCCCTGGTACTCGATCATGTGGCCACGGTCTAAGGTCCACAGGTGGTCTTTGAGCGGTTTGGCCAACACCCCGGTTTGATGGAAGGCATCCAGGTGCGCCTGGTGCAGGTCGGTGAACAGGTGCTCCATGTACAGGGTTTTGACCCCCTGCGCCTTGAGTACGCTCATCTGATCGATCAGCAGGGCTTTGCTCGATTGCTCGGCGTGGCTCTCGCAGATGATCAGCCCTGGGGCGTGTTGGTAGCTGCGCTCGATAAAGTCGGCGGGCGTGGTGCTCGCCGGCAAGTCCGGCAAGGTGGGCCGGGGTGGCAGTTCATGGGTTTTGAAGAACTCTTGCGCGCGCTTATTCAGACGGTCGCGGGTTTTCCGAAAGGCGTTTTCGGCGGCGGCGATTTTCGGGTTGAGCGAGCCGTAACGGGTGTCGAACGGATGCGGGTCTTTGCCCATTTCGTGCAGTTCTTGGGTGAATCGTGGGTCGATATCGAAGTCGCTGAAGGTGTTAGCCGCGCGGGGTGCGCTGACGAACACAGGGGGCGCGCTGTAGGAGGTTTGCAGGGTCAGCTTGAAATCGGCTTTGGCCAACGGATCGTCGGCGATCGAGCCGGGCACGTCGTTCCAGATGCCTACCGGCTGGCCGGCAGCGACGTCTTCGACGCGCACACTCAGGGTCTTTTGCAGGTCCGCCAACCCTGGGGTCTGTGTGTGCGTGTTGAGGCGGCGGCTGTCGACCAGCGCGACCCAACCTTCGCTGGGTTTTTCGGCGAGGTCGGTCTCGATCAGTTTGTGGGAATAAAAATTGCGCTGGGCGTTGGGTCGCGGGCTGACCATCGCACCGTTGCTCAGGTTGAAGGCTTTGTCCACCTCGTAGCCGGTGGACGCATCCAGCGCACAGACGGCGATTTTTTCGCGGCGTGCCGCCAGGATCAGGGCGCGATAGGAGTGCGGCGAGTCTTTGACGATCCCCAGGGCTGTCTCGATTTTTTTCAAATAGTCGCCGATGTGCCTGTAGCTGCCGCCGGCGTTGAACTTGTCCAGTTTGGCCCGGAACAAGTCGCCCGGCAGGTATTCGATATACAGGCGCCGCACGCCCTGCTCGTAGAGGGTGGGCATGTTGTCGATCAGCAGCTGTTTGGCGGCGAGCGAGCCAGGCACCGCGCCCAGCACCAAGCCTTGGTTTTCCTTGAAGGCGCTTTCCAGGATATGCCGATGGCTCGCGTTCACTTCCAAGGCCAGCACATCGGCCCTGGGGACGATGGGTTTGAGCTCGGCGAAGAAGGTGTCGGCGTCGCTGCGCAACTGCAGGTATGCCTTTAAATACGGAGCCCGTAGCGGGCTCATTTCATAGGTCAGCAGGCTGTCACGGGTGCCCTCGCCTAACAACTGATCGACACTGGAGTGTTGCCCAAACTCCAATGTCATCAGGGTTTCGTAGTCTTTGGCCTGTTCGATCGGCACTTCATAGCGCTGCAACGCATGGGGTGTCGGCAGCGCACGTTTCGGCGCGCCGCCGGTGAGGCCCGAGCGCACCCAGCGCCCCTCGACCGTCTGGTTGACCAGGCGCGCAGTCGACAACAGTTTGCCGCTTACCGGGTCTTGGCGAAACAGCAGATAGCGGCCCAAGGCATCGGGTTGCTTGGGCGCCCATAACGGCCGGCCTTCGAATAGTACGGCCTGCATAGCGGCGGGCGCGGGGGGCGGTGGCTGCAGTTGTTTGATCAGCGCCATGGCCTCGCGCGGCGCGGCTGGGCGCATGAGGTGGCGCATCGGCCGCACCAGCGGGCCGATGGACTTGAGTGCCGGGCGCAGGTCGGTGAACACCGCGCCAAGGCTGTTGCTCAGGTAGCCGACGAAGTGTTGCAGCGCGGCGTCGGTGTCGCCCTGGTTGTAGGCGTGCAGGGCGAGCATGCCGTCCTTGAGCGCCAGCAGCAGGCCCAGGCTCAGGCTCAACATCGGGAACGGCGCGGTCGCAATCGCGATCAGCGGTTCGAGGCAACGCCAGACCAGGCCAATGATCATGTCGGTGCGATTGACCGTGGTGGCGGCCACGTCGTCGATCTTGCGTTGCAGCTTCATGTCGTGCAGCAGGTGACGCAGGTCGAGCACGGGCGGCACGCGCTCGATCGTGTCGTAGCGCGCCAGGCTCAGGTCGGTGCTGTTGAGGTCCGCGGGCAGGCCGGCCTGGGCGGTTTGCAGAAAATGCCGCACGCGCACCTGGGACTGCACCGCGACGCGGGTGCAGAAGTAGTCGAGCATGCCGTCGACTTTTTTCAGCAGGTAGTTGAACTGCCTGGCTTCTCGGAAGAACACGCCGTCCGGGGCCTGCGGTGTATAGAGCAACACCGGGTTCGCGGCGTGGCTGAACAGCAGGGTGTCGATCACCCAGTCGCCGTCGATCATCAGGCGATGCACGCGGTAGGTGCTGCGCGTCTCGACCGAGGTGTCGTCCAGGCTCTGGACGGCGCGCTCGAACCAGTCCAGATCGGCCTGAACGATATGGCCTTTGAGGCGCGACTCCAGCGCCGCGTTGCGCAACTGCAACTGGTTGATGGCCAGCGTTGCATCGCGGCGCAGGGCGTATCCGGGGCTGGTGGGGTTTTGCAGTTTGGCCTGGACTTCATTGGCGTAGCGCTGGCCGATCCACACGCCGCGCACTGACAGCCCGACATTGCGCGGCGTGAGCTTGCTCAGGTCGACCCCGGCCGGGCCCATGAAGGTGGCGACGGTTTCGAACTTCGCGTCGAGAAACCCCAGCGACTCCTCATAACCATCGCGATACAGCCGGGTATAAGTCACGGACGCGGGGCGCGTTAACGCCGGGAAGTTTTTGGGGTAATGCACCCACACCGTATCGGGGTCGACATCGTTTTGCCGCTGGCGGCCAAGCAGGGTATTGAGCTGTACCTTGGCCTGGGCATGCAGGAACCGCTCGAAGGTGATGAAGCTGGCGTCGGACAACGGGTGCTGCGCGTAGGTGTTGGCGGCGCCTTCGGCCTGCTCGGCCAACAGCGTCAATTGTCGGCGCTGGGCCTCGCTGGCCGCGCGGTACCATGTTGGGGTGCCCCAGTGGTAATCGTCGGTCTGCACCGCCAGCAGCTGGCCGCGCAAGGTCTTGAGGCAGTCGGCGTGGCTGCTCGCCTCGCTGAAGGTGACGTGACGGTATTCCTGGTGTGCCGGGATAAAGCCCAGGCCGGTCATGAAGGTGTTCAGGCCCGCACGGGACTTGAGGGGTACTTGCTCCAGCAGATACGCGCGCATGGCGTCGTCTGCACACCACGCGAGGAGGTGGGCCTGGCACAGCACTTCTGAGTCGAAACCATGAAACTGCTGGGCCTGGGGCGCTTCGGGGGTACACAGCAGCAAGCGCGTGAGGCCGCCCTGCTCGTCGCTTTCGCGCAGCAGCCAGAGGTCTTTGAGCACATAGCCATTGAGCGCAACGCTGCTCGCGCGCAGTTGCGCGTCGGTGCCGCGACGCAGGCGGGTGAAGCGTTGATAGTCGGCCGCGGTGATGTGGCGTTGCAGCTTGGCGGTGTAGGCCAGGGCGTTGAGGCGGCGGTCGAGCAACTGTTCGATGGCGGCATGGATCTCGGGTTTGGCGTAGTACTCGCGGCGCACGGTTTCAAACGCCACACGCGGCTTGAGGGTGTCGAGCAGGCCGACCAGATAGTCGGCGGTCAAGTCTTGATAGGCCTCGGGCAGCGGCGCGTCGGCATAGGTGAAGGAGGTATTGAGCAAAAACGTCGACCCGGCCAGTTCGTCGCCGCTGTGCAGGCCGCGCAGCGCCAGCTCGGTCAGGCTGTGTTTTTGTTCGTAGGTGCCGACCCTGGCCACGCTGCGACGCGTGCGCACGTGCAGGCGGTCGGGGTCAAGGTCGTTGATTTCCAGGTCAGTGGCCAGTTGTTCGAGCAACTGATAGCGCGCCAGGGTCTGCGGCGAGGCGGCATGGCCGAACAGGTTCAGCAGGGTTTGCCGGGCCTCGTCGTACTCGGCCAGGTGCCGCGCCAGAGCCTCGCGTTGGTGGCTGGGGGCGTTGCGGTACCAGGCCGGGGCGCTGTGTTCCAGGCAGCGGTCCAGCAGGCGTTGGGCGCGCAATTCCAGGCGCTGACTGAAGTCGGGCAACGCGGCGCGTATCGCAGCGTCCAGCTCGGCAAGCAGGTGTTGGGCGCTGGGGCCGGGGTTGCTCAGGGCCCAGTCGATATCCAGCGCGCGCTTGGCCAGCCGGGCGTCGTAGGTGTGTTCGCACAGCGGTTCGCCATCGATGGACGTCAACAGCAGAGGCCAGACGCCCATGGCGGACAGCCCCTGGTATTGGCGCGGCAGCAGGGTCATGAACTCCTTGCGCCAACTGCCGACCGCCATTGCTTCGCGCAGTTGGCTGTTCATCTCGGCCAGCGTGCCGAACGACTCAAAGCCACGGGCTGGGGTAAACAGCACCACGTAGCCGACGTCCTCCGCAGCGGTCAACTGCGTGACCACGGGGGTGTTTTTTTCGGTCAGCACAAAGGCCCCGGCGAATTCGATCGTCTGCGTTTGGTAGGTGAAGGTCAGCGCATAGATGCCCGGTCGAAAGCTCGGCCCCAGTCCCAGGTTCTGCACCAGCCGGGCTTCTTCACGATGCAGCAGATAGTCCTGAATGTTGAGCCTGGCTTCCAGTTCCAACGCAACCAGGCCCGCGTCGTTGGCCATGAACGTGCGCAGGCTTTTGCTGCCCAGCACACCGACTTCGTCCAGCTTCTGCAACTGCGGGGTGAGGTCGCGTTTGAGCGTCGCCAGCCGTCGCTTGCCCTCGTCACTCTGCAGGTCGACCTGGGCCACATCGGCGTACAGCGCACGATTTTCTTCAACATGCGCTTGCGTGTATGCCTTGAGCGTCTGGTTGAGTTTTTCCAACTGCTGCAACTCGATGGGGAGCGGCCGTTTGGACAGCAAAGGGGTGTCGGTTTCGAGCAACTGGTGACCGATCTGATGCAGATAGCCCCGTATTTCCAAGGAGGTCGGCGAGTAAGGGGGAGAAATCAATGTGCTCATCGCACTGGCTCCATGCACATGGGAAGGGCTATCAGCATGCTGGGCGCATCACACGAGGCGGTGGTAGTTAAGTAGGGCCGCGACCATTGGTCGACTGATCTTGAACAGCCTTAAGATATATCTTAAGTTATATCTTAACCAGAACGGAGAGGCCCAAAATGAGAGAGCATCATTCCCACCACCACGGCGACGGCCGCGACGGCTTCGAAAAACGCCCCGGCCGAGAACGCGGCGGCCGCGGCCCACGCGTGTTCGCCCCCGGCGACCTGAAGTTGCTGTTGCTGGCGTTGATCGCCGAACAGGCGTGCCACGGCTACGACTTAATCCGCCAGATCGAAGGCCTGTTCGACGGTGCCTACAGTCCCAGCCCCGGCGTGATCTACCCCACCCTGACCTTTCTTGAAGAAAGCGAATTGATCAGCGGCGACGCCGAAGGTGGAAAAAAACGCTACACCCTCACCGACGCCGGTCGTCTTTCTTTAGGTGAGCAGGCGATTGCACTGGAAGGCGTGCGCATGCGCATCGATGTCAGCAAACGCTCGCTGCGCGGCCATGATCGCCCGCCGGAAATCCACGAGGCGGTGCATAACCTGCGCCATGCCCTGCAACTGCACCATGGGCGCTGGAGCGCCGAAGAAATCACGCGCGTCGCCGCGTTGCTCAACAGCACCGCCCGGGCCATCGTCGACGGCCCGGCCGTTCAACCTGTCCAGGGGGAAACCCAATGAATACGCCCGTCATCCATCGCGTCACCCATGAAATCAAACGCCGTCGCCTCGACGTGCTACGGGTGGTCGATATCACCCCGCGCATGCGCCGCATCACCCTCGGCGGGCCTGAGCTGGCGGGGTTTGTCAGCCTGGGCAGTGACGATCACATCAAGCTGATGTTCCCGCAAAACGCCGCCGAGCAGGCCGCGCTGCAAAGCCCGACGTTCAGCATCAAGGGCGATGGCCCGCAGCCGGCGATGCGCGACTACACGCCACGGCGTTTCGACCTCAGCCTTGGCGAATTGGATATCGACTTCGTGCTGCACGGCGATGGCCCCGCCTCCACCTGGGCCGAACAGGCCCAAGTCGGCCAGCACCTGTACATCGGCGGCCCACGGGGCTCGATGATCGTGCCGGATATCTTCGACAGTTACCTGCTGATCGGCGACGAAACCGCCCTGCCCGCCATCGCCCGCCGCCTCGAAGAACTGCCGGCCGGGCGCAAGGTGCTGGCGGTGATTGAAATCGCCGATGCGGCCGAGCAACAGGCGCTGCACAGCGCGGCCGAGTTGGAAGTGATCTGGGTGCTACGCGGCCAGGTTGACCTGCTCGACACCGTGCGCACACTGACGTTGCCGAGCGGCGCGCTGTACACCTTCGTCGCGATGGAAACCAAGCTGTCGCGTCAGGTGCGTCGGGTGTTGCTGGACACGCACAAGGTCGATGAAGCGTTCCTCAAGGCCGTCGGTTATTGGCGTGCCGAGGGCAGTGAGGAAGAATGAGCCTGGTGCGGGTGTTACGGCACCCCCATCACCAATACCCCGCTGCCGCTGGTGGCGCCAGCGGCAGGTAGCGACCCCGCGCGCCGAACCAGAGAAAACGTCACATCGTCGCCCCCCACGCTGTTGGTAATGTGGGTCAGGAACGAACCGTTGACTGGAACCGCAGATCCCGCACGAATAAGGGCCGTGCCCACGTCCGGGTTGGACATCATCAGCAGGCGTGTGTCGAACGACGACGGGCTGCCTTTGTAGGAAATAGTTATCGGCGTGGTAATCCCGCCGTCCGGGCATGAGTAGGTAAGCCTGCGGTCGCTACGGATCGTCGTGGTCAACGGATCGGCGCCGATGGCCCGCTGGTGGACGTTGCCGAAATTGATCTCGATCGGGTTGTTATTGTTGATCGTGCAGGTTGACGGTGTGATGGTGAAGTTGTTGGCGGCGGTGTAGGTAACCGAGATCCTTGCCGTATTGGCGTTGTAGTTGTTCGTGGCGGTGAGACGCAGGATTCCCAGCGTATCCCCTACTCGAATATCGATCGGATTGGACGGATTGTTGCGCAGCAGAATGTAGGGCGTGACATCGATCGGATAACCTCTCAGGTCGTCAGGCAGTGTGGCGAACCTTATTCCGTTCGGGATAGGGTTATTTCGGTACGTTCCATTGATTCGCAAACCAGCCCCTTCCTGGCTGAATTTGATACCCGGTACCCAGGGGGTCCCCGCCGAGCTACCCGTTGCCCAGTAGTCCCGCCGGGAAGACGGGCTCTGCGAGCCTCTGGAGAACCCACATTCAAGCCGTGCGCCTTCCATCATTATCCGTGTACGATCTGCGGCCAAGGTCACCGTAACAGGGACCCGTAGGGGGAGTTCCCCGACTATCTCTGTCCACTGTCCGCCATTCACACGGCATGTAGCGGCGCTTGCGATCGTACTGAAACCCATCAGGACGAACAGCGCCATCGCACTATAGAGTTGTTTCATTTTGATCTCTCTTGTTGCTCTACCCATGCATTGCCCCGCGAACATTCAGCCCACGCTTTAACGCCGCCCAGGGGAGAGTTGAGGCTTGTCTGAGGCGGTTACGGGTAGTCCAGCGTAAACGTCGAGGTCACTGTGAACAGGCCATGCCCGATGGTTTGATCCCTGATCGCATCCGGCTCACCCTGCACATAGGCCTTGAGTTCAATGACATTGTTGCCATTACTCAGCACCTGTTCATCGCTGACGGTATTGAGCGGCAATGGCTTGTTGCTCGGCGTCTCTAAACCGACGCCAATACCTGATGCACCGCTTCCACCGTCCAGCGCGAACAATCCAGGGAGCGCCATGTTTTCCCTGCCGCCGAACGTGATGGTGACCGTGTTGCCAATCGTGGTGTCGCAATCCTCCAGGTGCAGTTTGAAACCCTTCCCCTGTGAGCGCGTGTTGATATAGAGGTGCTTGCTGGTAACGTCCCAGAGTTCCAAGGTGATGGCCTCGTCGCCAGGGCGGATCGTACAAGCCTCTTCAACCAGATTGCCCTTGAAACTCAGGTTGTCCGCCGCCTGCCCCGCCGGGATCAGGCCGAAGATCAACAGGCATGCCAGCCCGGCACATGCCCAGCCTTTATGAAGCATTTCATGTCGCATGGGCTCAACTCCTACTCGTATTCGGCCAATAGCGTGGCCACCGCCGTAAACCTTGCCGGGGCCAGAATGGCGCCCAGCGGTTTGACCGGTACGACTTCCAACACCGGCGGCGACGACAGGGTTATCTCCAGTGGCGTATTGAGTGGAAACGGCAGGTTATTCTGAAAAATCCGAATGCCCAGTTCAGGCACATTGGTCTGCACCGCCGAGCCGTCGAACACCGTGGGCGTGCCGTTCACACTCAACTTCAGCTCCCAAGGGAGCGTGGCAGGGCTGCAACTGATGGTGTAACCGAGCCCCCTGCGATATTTCACGCCATCGACTCGCTTGACGCCGACGTCCCCAAAGTCGACTTCGATGGTGTTGCCGCCATCGATCGTGCAAGGAGGAGGCTCGTTCAGCGTTCCGCTAAAGGTCAGGTTGGCCGAAGCACCACTGCAAAGGCCGATGGACCACCAGACGAGCAACGCTCGCGGTTGCCAAAATGTCATTGATCGTTCCTCTTCATTGGTAATCGACCACAAGGGTGGCGGTCGCATCAAATGCGCCTCCCGTCAGCGTGCTGCCCGCCCGTTTGACCGGCACCGCCTGCACCACCGGAAAGTTCGGATAGGTAAAATTCACCGCCGTATTCAGCGGCCAGTCAGCCCCGTTCACGAACAGCTTGACCCCAAGATCCGGTTTGCGGGTCACCAGCACACGATTGTCGAACGCAGCCCCCGAGCCCTTGAGTTCGAGGGTCAACGCGTTGCTGAAGGGGGAGTCGCACCTGACGGTGTAAGGCACGTCTCGACGATAATTGACCCCGTCCACCCGCGACGTCAGCAGGTCGTTCCCAAACGGCACATCGAGCGTACTGCCGTTGTTAATGACACAGGGCGGCGGCGCGATGATGACCGCGCGGATGGTCAGGCTGGTTTCAGCCTGCACGCCTTGGCCGACAGCCCACAGCAGGCTGCCAGCGATAAGAATGGCCCACGGGCCGGTTGAGGTTGCCATCACTCTGCCCCTACTCATAATTGAGCCTGAAATCCACCACGGCCCGAAACGCCCCACTGGTCAACGCCGCGGAAGTGCGCGTGGGTTGAACGTTCCAGGTCTGGACATTGCCGCCCAGGGGTAAAAACAACGGTTCGCCCCTGGCGCCCAACTGCACATCCCGCCCCAGTGCATCGGTCAATTGCAGGCCCATCCCGGTGACGCCTTGCACTTTGACCAACCGCGGATCATCAGCATCGGCGGGTGCGGAAAACGCCACCGACAGCACGGGTTGAAAGGCACTCCAGGTCAGGTTCCCGGTACGTTCACTGCGGATGCTGCCTGCGGTGCGGTGGCAATCGGTAAACCGCAGCTGAAACGCCACCGGTTTTGCCTGATCGCCGGGACGCTGCAACTGGCTGGTCGACACGGCGCCCAGGTCAACCGTTTGATGGAGTGAGGCCATCTCCAGGCTGCAGGGGGTTTCATGCATGGCCCCGGAAATGTTCAGCAGCCCATTCATGCCCTCGACATCCTCGGCCTGTGCGCCCCCCGCAAAGACCAGCAACAGGCCGCCCAAGACCTTCACATTGCGCGACTTCATGACGTTCTCCAGCAGCAGGCACTATTCATTAGGCGTCGATACTTGCGAGTTGACCTTGCAAGTATTGCCACCGCAGGTGAATGCCAGTACCGGACGCCCGCCGTAATCATTCACATAGGCCAAATAAGGCGTTGTGCCGAGTACGGTGGCCGTTGGCCCCAAGGTCAGCGTGCCTTTGGGCGGAACCATCAGGGGTTCGAAGCCCGGCACGGTTTTACCGTCCTTGGTGCTGCGTGCATCCACCAGGGTCACGTAGTAAGGCGTAGGGTTATTCACCTGGTAACGCTCGCCTTCGCGGGTAAGGGTCAGTTTTTCCTGCCACGGGTTGGATAAGTCTTGCTGGCTTGGCGCAATGGCTTGCGGCCGATAGAACAATTTAATCCGAGTCTGCAGCGCAATTTGCAGGGTGTTGGCCTTATCGCTGCGCGGCGGAATTTCCCGCAGGTTGAAGTAGTAGACCGTCTCTCGATCCTGCGGTAACGATTTGGCCGCCGGCAACGCCTGAACTTTCACCTGGCTTTGCTTCCCTGGCTCCAGGCGTTGAACCGGCGGGAGTACGATCAACGGCGAGGTGATTTTTTTGCCCGCCTCGTCCTCGATCCAGCCCTGAGCCAAATAGGGCAACTGGGTGTTGTTGTTGGTGATGTTCACGCTGGTGGCCTCTTTGCCACCATCAAAAATCACTCGGGTACGATCCAGGCCAACCGCCGCGTTGGCGCTCTGGCTCAAGCCCAGGGCCAGCAGCGTAAAGGCTTGGAGTGTGAGGCGCGTTTTGAGCATCATGAGGATGTGTTCTCCATATCGGTAGGCTTCCCGGTCAGCTTGGCTGGCTCGGGCAAGGATTGATCAGTGGCTACCCTGCGGCAGCCCAGTTGCAGGGCATGGGTCAAGCCATCGGCCGGCAAAACACCTGGCAGCGTGAGGACACATCGCTCGGCCCCACCCCAACTGACGATCATCTCTTCGCCGGGCTGAATACCGCTGAGGTAGACATTGCCGCCGTCATTCACAATCCCGGTGTCCTGCTGTTTGACGTTCTTCACCGTCGCGCCGAAGGGCGGGGAACTGCCATCCGGCAGGCGCAGAACGGCCATGGCCTTCTGGCCGGAAATCACGTCCAGGAATCGATATCCGATCGCCCCTTCGGTGAGCGTCAGTTGCGTGACGGATTGAGTGGCTTCGACATTGCTCGGCAAACTCTCCAGATCGACACTGGCCGCCGTGCGCTGATAGCTGCCGATATCGGAAATGACCGCTTTGCCGAAGGCGTTGCTGCGCGTCGGCGCGCCATAACCCCGCACAGGCACATCGGGCACACCGGCGGTATCGACCATCAGGCGCGTACCGCCCGTGCTGTTGGTACGATGCAATGCCGCACCGTGAGCGGTGAGTGTGCCGCCGCCACGCGCCGAGACACTGAGGCTGGTGTAATCGCCTTGTTGCTTACTGGCAGCGAGATCGATGTCTGCCTGGTCACCGATATGACTCAGATAACCACTGGCAGCGTTATCGCTGGCACTGAGCTGGTAGCTATTACGCTCATCGAGGCGATCACTGTAGCGCGTCGAAAAACTGTTCTTGCCTGCTGCCCTATTGGCATCCAGCGACAGCGTGCCGCTGCGCCCCAACGGCAGACTGACCGTCAGCGCCATGCCGTTATCCTTATAGTTGTACTCCTGAGTGCGATACATGTTCAGCGAAACGCTCAAGTTCTTGACGCTACCCACATTGAAGTAGCGTGACATCGACACGTTCCAACGCTGAGTGGCCGGGCGCTCCCAATATGTTTGTTTGTTGTAACTCAGGTAAACCGTGGCCCCCAGATCCCGAAACTGCTTATTCAGCGTGGCCGTATAAAGTGCCTTGCTGCCCCCAATCGGTTTCCAACTGCCGCTGTACTCACTTTCTTTGTCGAGCCCGGCGAGTTCGCCGTTTCTCCCGTAATGTCGAGCATCGAGGTATTCACTCATGCTCAAGTAGTTCTTCTCGGAAAAGCGATAACCGGCAAAGGTGACTTGGCTGTCGTATTCTTCAAACTTCTTGGAGTATTGAAGGCGGTAGGATTTCCCCGAGAGCGTCTCATTCCACACACTCGCGTGCGACTGAGTTGCATCCAGTGACACAGCACCGAACGCCAACAGGTCACGACCGGCACCGACCGACAGCGCACGGTAGTTGTTATCGGTTATACCGCCGCCATACAACGACCAGCCGTTACTGATGCCCCACGAAAACTCGCCACTGCCGAAGAAGTCACCATCACCGCCGTACTGAAGATTCGACGGTCGCCCGCTCGCCAGTTTGTAACGCACTTGTCCAGGCCGCGTCAGGTAGGGCACGCCTGCCGTATCGATCTGGAACGTGTGGACCGAACCATCCTGCTCTTCGACCCGCACATCGAGCCTGCCGCTCACGGCGTCATTCAGGTCCTGAATACGAAAAGGTCCGGCCGCGACCAGCGTTTCATACAGCACACGCCCCTGCTGGCTGATGATGACCCTTGCATTGGTCTTGGCGACCCCGACCACTTCAGGTGCGTAACCGCGCAAGTTGGGTGGCAGCTGACTTTCATCCGAGTTGAGTGCAGCACCGGTAAAACGGAAGCTGTCGAACAGCTCCGAATACAGGTAGTCCTCACCCAGTACCAGGCGCGCTTTGAGCGCAGGAATGGCGCGATAGGCATAGTAGCGGCTCCACTCCAGTGTCGGATGCCTGGCCGCCTGATCGCGGTCTCTGTCGACACGCCCCTGCCAGTCCGCCCGCAGGCGCCAGGCCCCGGCATTGGCGCCCACGGTGCCGTTGCCACTGAAGTTATGGCGGACACTGTCATTCTTTTGGTGACTGGCTTGCGCCGTCACGTTGTAGTCAACCAGCAACCCCGGCACCCCCTCGTCCCAGCGGGAGGGTGGGTCCCAGTTGATGGCGCTGTATTCAAGGTAGGCCTGGGGGAGGTTGATGCTCAGGGTGGAGGTGGCCAGATCGCCAGCGACTTCCATACCCGGCAAGCCTTGAATATCCAGACACTCCCCGCCTTTCCACCAAGTAAGCCCGGCAGCGCCGGAGGCCTTGAGGCCCAACTCCTCCACAAGCGCGCGCGACACACAGGCCTGACTGCCTTTGGGATCATCATCGGGGGGATAGAACGCCACCGATTGCTCAGAAATAGGCTGGCTATTGATCTGCACAACCATCGAGTAAGTGCCCGGCAGAATAAACCCACTGCGAGCAAACTGAGACAAGTCAATATTGGTGCGGTCAACGAGATCAAGAACATCGGTATTAAACTCGATATCCCCTGCACCCAATGCCGTTCCCACCGCTGACATCAACCCGCCAAACAGGCTTGGGCGGAGCGTTTTTTTGATCTTCGACGCATTCAACATGAAAACAACCCATCACTGTTCAAAAGTATTCCAACTTGAACCGCACCGCAGCAAGGTGAGCGCCAGGCACCAGCGGCAGTCCGTTTCCAATCAGGCGAAGCGTGTAGTGAAGTGTCATGTCACCTTCAGCCAACGGCAGCAGAGGCATCGGCTCACCCGGAACACTCTCTTGACCAGCCGCATCCCAGATATGAAGGGCAATCCCCTCTGAATCGCCGAAGGCAGCAAAGGAGCGACCGTTTCTATCGCGAGCCCCGTCAAAGGTCACTTGCAGATGCTGCCAATCCGGCAAACTGACGCCTGGCCGCGACGGGTCGGGGCGACTCAATGAGCAATTGACCAGACGCAATTGGAAGGGGTGTGGTTCGCCCATCGTATTTCGCAAGAGCCGACCTATGGGTTCGGGCGCCATCTCGATGGATTGATCGGCACTGACCAATTCCAGCCCGCAAGCTGAGTCAATGATCTCCCCTCCCAACGTGACGACCCCGGCGCCTTGCGCAGGCTCCTGCGCGAACACGCTAGGGTTGATGAAAATCGTCAATGAAGAGGTGATAGCAAGGCGTATGAATGTATTCACCGTTTTCTCCCGCCAGCGTCCCCCGCCACCTTAAGTGGCGGGGGGAAAACTCACTGATAAGCCAAGGTGAAATTGGTTACCGCGCTGAAACTGCCAGGGACGATCGGGTCCGCAGCGGCGCCTTGTACATAGGCACCGAACTCCAGGGTGTTATCACCGACGACAATGGCCTGCGGAGCCGTAGGGACACCCAGCTCAACGAGTTTGTTGCCATGCGTCATCATGATGCCGATACCACCCGCACCGCCGACCGTGCCGATCGCGCCAGGCACAGCGCCCGAGGGTGCCCCGGTGAAGGTGGTCGTCACGGTGTTATCAGTGAGGCCAGTCAAATCGCAGCCTTCAAGTTCAATAAGCACACGTCGGGCCTCAGACTTGCCTCCGCTCTGCAACTGATGCTTTGCGATCGCCCCCAGGTGAACAGTCTGATCGACGGAGTCAGGCTTAATAGAGCAAGCACCCGAGTGGACCGACCCGATAAACGTAACCGTTCCATCCGCCGCATGAACCATGGACGCCGAACCCAGCAACAGCCCGACAGACAACAGTGCAGTTTTCATTTTGCTTTTCATTTTCCAGTACTCACACATTAATAATTTTCATTAAGACCCCCTGCAACAACAGTGCTACAGGACTTACTAAGCGAGCGACGAACAGGGTGTAGCGCCTGATTTATCTCGGTAAAAGTTTGGATCACGCGATTGTGCGTAAAACGGCTTTTCCAACTATTTGCATTGCTTAATCAGGATGTTGTTCGAAGCAGCGCAAGTTTCCCCCGTCGCCATTAAGAAGTAAGCCGTCCGATTCGCAAACGTGCGTAGCTTTGTTACACGCAGACACATAGGAAAATAATGGCAACTTGCCAAAACTTTAAAACCATCCGTAAGAAACAGACTACATGCAAGTTAATGAGCATCCATCAACTACAAACAGGTATGTAAGAACGGGATTACAAGCGTAGAAAAATAACAGCCTCTACCGGGCCAAACCCACTAACTAATTAAGACACGAGCGTGTAGAGGCAGCCGATTGTGCCTCGGCGAGTTAGTTATCGGTTTCGTGCGACCAGACGCTGATTCAGCGTCCATCCGTTGCCGCGCGGTGCGCTGTATACCTTCGTCACGATGGAAACCAAGCCAGGGGCGAGCGACGCGCAGAGAGCTGTCAGCGGCGGCGCATACGGCGGGTGGAGACTTAGGGGTGCAGAGGTTTGAGAGGGAAGGTGTTCGGGCAGGCGTGATCGCGGGCAAGCCCGCGCTTTTTTACTGTGCCCGCGTGAGCCATTTGTCCAAGCCCACCACCGCCAACGCGATCAGCACAAACCCCGTCAAAATCCCCCCGGCATTCACAAACACCTGTGGATAACCAAGGGTACCGACGTCGATGAACGGGTACTGGTACTGCCCGAGCAAATCCCCGCGCAGCAACACATAGGCGAAGTACGCCAGCGGGTACAACACCCACAGGCCAATGTGCTTGAACCGCAAGGCGCCCTTGGGCACGCAGCGCCACCAGTAGACGACAAACAGCAGCGGCATCACGTCGTGAAGCAATTCGTCGGCGATGAACTGGAACCCCTCGGGCTGCCACAAATGCCGTAGCAACACGTTATAGGCCAGGCTCACCAGCACAATGTTGACGGCAATCGCGCTGCTGACCCCGGGCGCCAGAAAATACCGCTTCACCGCTGAATCACGATGAACCACGGCATAACTCAGCACCACCGCCACCAGGGTGTTGGTCAGCACCGTAAAGAAGCTGAAGAAGTTGACCAGCCCGCCCAACAGACTGGCGCCTGTCGACCAGCGCGAATGGAAAATCAGGTACTGCTGAATCGCCAGCCCCACCCAACCGGCCAAGGCGGCCGCCGCTACACAGCGCTTCATAGGTTCAGTCCAGCGGACGTTTGGTGCGCATCAGTTTTACGTAGAGGCCTTCGACTTTCTCCCGCGCCCAAGGGGTCTTGCGCAGGAACGTGAGGCTCGACTTGATGCTGGGGTCGCTCTTGAAACAGCGCACATCAATGCGTTCGGCCAGACCGCTCCATTCGTAATGTTCCACCAGGGTGGTGAGGACGTGTTGCAGGGTCACGCCGTGGAGTGGGTCGTTGCTTGTCGCGGTCATGCCGGGCCTTTTGCAGTAAGTAGAAATACAGCCGGTCACTTTAGCACGAACAAAAAAGTTCCCGTTCTCAGCTAAAAAGGAATGTTATATTGTAACCATGAATTTCAAATCTTTAGTCGTTTTGCCAAGGAATGTGTTTGATGCCCTTCTCTTCTGTATGGCGCTTGACCCCACTTGCCGCCGCCCTGTTGATCTGCTCCGAAACCCACGCGCTGGAGCTGCAACCCCAAGTCATCACTGGCAACCCATTGGGTAGCGAACAACTCGCCTCGCCGACCACGGTACTGGAGGGCGATGACCTGACCCTGCAACAAAAAGGCAGCCTTGGTGAAACCCTGAATAAGCAGCCGGGTGTTTCATCGTCGTACTTTGGCCCCGGTGCCAGCCGTCCCATCATCCGTGGCCAGGATGGCGACCGCATTCGCATCCTGCGCAACGGCGTGGGCGCGCTGGATGCCTCGTCGCTGTCCTACGATCACGCAGTGCCGCTGGACCCGGTCAACGTCGACCGTATCGAAATCGTGCGTGGCCCGGCCGCACTGTTGTATGGCGGCAGCGCCATCGGCGGCGTGGTCAATACCTTCGACAACCGCATCCCTACCGAGGCCATCGAAGGCATCCACGGTGCCGGTGAACTGCGCTACGGCGGCGCCGACACCACCCGCAGCAGCGCGGGCAAATTGGAAGCCGGCAACGGTACGTTCGCCTTGCACCTGGATGCCAATGCGCGGGCCTTCAACGACCTGAAAATCCCCGGCCAGGCACGCAGCCGTCACGCCCCGGAAACCGAAGACGCCCCCGGCAAAAACGGTCGCCTGGGCAACAGCGACGGACGCCAGGATGGCGGTGCCGTGGGCGGTTCCTACACCTGGGACGACGGCTATGCTGGTTTGTCCTACAGCAATTACGACGCGAACTATGGCTCCCCGGCCGAGCAGGACGTACGCATCCGCATGAAGCAGGATCATTACGCCTTCGCGTCGGAAATCCGCAACCTGCAAGGCCCATTTACCTCGGTAAAACTCGACGCCGGCTACACCGACTACGAACACCGCGAAATCGAAGGCGGCGAAACCGGTACGATCTTCAAGAACAAAGGCTATGAAGCACGCGTCGAAGCACGCCACCAACCCATTGGTCCGTTCGACGGTGTGGTAGGCGCGCAAGTGACCCGCAACGAGTTCTCGGCCCTGGGTGAAGAAGCCTTTGTTCCGCAGACCAACACCAATGCCGGCGCGCTGTTCATCCTTGAAGAAATGCAGGCCACTGAACGCCTGAAACTCAGCCTCGGCGGACGCCTGGAACACACCAACGTCGACCCGGATGCCAAGGGCAACGCACGTTTTGCCGGTGCCGATAAATCCAACGATTTCACCGCCGGCAGCCTGTCTTCCGGTGCGGTCTACACCCTCACGCCGGTTTGGTCCCTGGCCGCAACCCTGGGCTACACCGAACGCGCACCGACGTTCTACGAGCTGTATGCCAATGGCGCCCACGTCGCCACCGGCACCTACGAGTTGGGCGATGCCAACCTCAAGAAAGAAAAAGCCGTGTCCAGCGACCTGGCGCTGCGCTTTGACAATGGCACTCACAAGGGCAGCTTCGGCATGTTCTACAGCCGCTTCTCCAACTACATCGGCCTGCTGGGCAGCGGTCGCACGCTGAACGATGAAGGCGAAGAAGACGCTGGCGGCATCCCCGAGTACACATACTCCGGCGTGCGCGCCCGTTTCGCTGGCTTCGAAGCCCAGGATCACTGGAAACTTGGCGAAAGCGCCTACGGCAAGTTCGCACTGGAACTGTCGGGCGACTACACCCGCGCCACCAACCTGGACACCGGCGAAGCCCTGCCGCGTATTGCACCGCTGCGCTTGAACAGCGGTTTGCTGTGGGAACTGGACCGCTGGCAGGCGCGCATCGACGTGGAACATGCCGCAGGCCAGGGCCGTGTGCCGGATAACGAGAGCGGCACCGATGCCTACACCACGTTGGGGGCAAGCGCGGGTTATCGCTTCAATGTCGGTGGCAGCCAGTGGTTGGCGTTTGTGAACGGTGAAAACTTGACCAATCAAACTGTGCGCTATGCCAGTTCGATCCTGCGCGATATTGCGCCGGCACCGGGTCGAAGCGTGCAGTTCGGCATTCGCACCACGTTCTAACTCACACCCTATGCCCCCTGTGGGAGCGGGCGTGCTCGCTCCCACATTGGTTTTGCAGCGACACTTGGTCACTGTTACCAATTCAGAAATGATGCATATCGCGATTCGTCCTTTCTCTCCAAGAAAACTCCCTTTATCCTTGCCCGCAATAATCTGAAACGTTTCACCTCCCGGTCGACCCCATCTTGCTGCTTCAAACCGCCTTTCAAGACAGCGCTGTCTTACCCAGACCTGCGCCTGAGGATAAATCGCCCGCCTGTGGATAACCCTACTTATCCCCAGAAAATCCGAATTAACGCTGAACCAAGCCCGTGTCGAATCGTCATCTACAGTGAAGAAACACGGGGATACATAATTCCAACGTCACGGAGAAACACACTATGAGCACTGATGGTGCTTCAAGCCCAAGCCGCCTGCTGCCCAGGTTGCTAGGCGTCTTGCTGCTGATCATGGGCCTGGCCTTGCTGGCCGGGGGTATCAAGCTGACGATGCTTGGCGGGTCGCTGTACTACCTGCTGGCGGGTATCGGCATCACCCTGACCGGCGTCCTGCTGCTGGCCACCCGCCGCGCTGCACTGGGCCTGTATGCACTGGTGCTGTTCGCCAGCACCGTATGGGCCTTGTGGGAAGTCGGCCTGGATTGGTGGCAGTTGGTGCCGCGCCTGGCGCTGCTGTTCGCCCTGGGCATCGTCATGCTGCTTCCGTGGTTTCGCCGTCCGTTGCTGCGTGGCCAACCTGCCCCGCTGGGCACTGGCGCACTGAGTGTGGCCGTGGTGCTGGCGGGTGCTACCGCCCTGGCCAGCCAATTCACCAACCCAGGTGAAATGGTCAAGACCGGCCAACTGGACCGCGACGCAGTACCTGGCATGGCCAGTGCTGCGCCGTCCCAGGCTGAGGGTGACTGGAACTCCTACGGCCGTTCGGCCTACGGCGATCGCTACTCGCCACTGGCGCAGATCACCCCGGAAAACGCCCACAAGCTGGTGCCGGCGTGGACGTATCGCACCGGTGACATCCCTGGCCCGAACGATCCAGGCGAAACCACCGCGGAAAACACCCCGCTGAAAGTCAACGGCATGCTCTACGTGTGCACGCCACACAGCCAAGTGATTGCCCTGGACCCGGACACCGGCAAGGAAATCTGGCGCTTCGATCCGAAGATCAGCAGCATGGGTGCCGAGAACTTCAAGGGTTGGGCGCACATGACTTGCCGTGGCGTGTCGTACCACGATGACGCCGCCTACGCTTCCGAGCAGAGCCCAACCGGTAGCGCCAGCCCGGCTGCCGCACCGAATGCCTGCCCGAAACGCATCTTTGTACCGACTGCCGACACCCGCTTGATCGCCCTCAACGCCGACACCGGCAAGATGTGCGAAGACTTCGGTGACAAAGGCCAAGTCGACCTGCGCGCGAACATCGGGGGCTTCGCCCCAGGCGGTTACTACTCCACCTCGCCACCGGCCGTGACCAAGAACCTGGTCGTGATCGGCGGTCACGTGACCGATAACGTCTCCACCGACGAGCCGAGCGGCGTGATCCGTGCGTTCGACGTGCACACCGGCAAATTGGTGTGGAACTGGGACAGCGGCAACCCGGACGACACCACCCCGTTGGCCGAAGGCAAGACCTACACCCGCAACTCGCCGAACATGTGGTCCATGTTCGCCGTGGATGAAAAACTCGGCATGCTCTACCTGCCGATGGGCAACCAGATGCCCGACCAATACGGCGGCGACCGTACCGACGATTCCGAGAAATACGCTGCCGGCCTCACCGCCCTGGACATCGACACTGGCCACGTGAAGTGGACCTTCCAGTTCACTCACCACGACCTGTGGGACATGGACGTGGGCGGCCAGCCTTCGCTGATCGACATCAAGACCGAAGCCGGCGTGAAGCAGGCAGTGATGGCGTCGACCAAACAAGGCAGCATCTACGTGCTGGACCGCGCCACCGGCCAACCGGTCGTGCCGATCCACGAAGTGGCGGTACCGCAAGGCGCAGTGGCGGGCGACCGCACCTCCCCGACCCAACCGAAGTCCGACCTGAACTTCATGCCACCGCCGCTCAAAGAGCGTGACATGTGGGGCGTGACACCGTTCGACCAACTGCTGTGCCGGATTGATTTCAAATCCATGCGTTACGACGGTGCTTTCACGCCGCCCTCGCTGCAAGGTTCGATCGTTTACCCAGGCAACTTCGGCGTGTTCGACTGGGGTGGCATTTCCGTCGACCCGGTGCGCCAGATCGCCTTCGTGAACCCAAGCTACATGGCGTTCAAATCCAAGCTGATCCCGGCCGCCGACATCGCCAAGCAAGGCCCACGCGTCAGCGAAACCGAAGGTGTGCAGCCAAACAAAGGCGCGCCATACGGTGTGATCCTCGAAGCCATGTTGTCGCCAATGGGCCTGCCGTGCCAGGCGCCGGCATGGGGTTATGTAGCGGCGGTCGACCTGACCACCCACAAGACCATCTGGATGCACAAGAACGGCACCGTGCGTGACAGCGCGCCGGTTCCAATTCCGTTGACCATGGGCGTACCTAGCCTGGGCGGCACCTTCACCACCGCCGGTGGTGTTGCGTTCCTCAGCGGTACCCTCGACCAGTACCTGCGTGCCTATGACGTGAAAAACGGCAAGCAACTGTGGGAAGGCCGCCTGCCAGCAGGCGCGCAAACCACGCCGATGACCTACACCGGTAAAGACGGCAAGCAGTACGTGCTGGTCATGGCCGGCGGTCACGGCTCCCTGGGCACCAAACAGGGTGACTACGTGATGGCGTTCAAACTGCCGGAATAAGCGTCACCGGCGGTAAAACAAAGGCGGCTACCTGTGAAGGTAGCCGCCTTTTTTATGCCGGTTAAAGCGGCACCCGCTCCCGGCGCATCCACATCTCGAACGCCATCGCATTCAACGGCCGACTGATCAGATAACCCTGGGCGGTGTCGCAATTCCATTGTTTGAGCAGTTTCAGGCTGGGGGCGAATTCCACGCCTTCGGCCACCACCTTGAGCCCAAGGTTATGGCTCATCTCGATGGTGGAGCGCACGATCACCCCGTCACCACTGGTGCTGTCGAGGTTGCGCACGAAGGACTGGTCGATCTTCAACTCCTGCACCGGCAGGCGCTGCAATTGCGCCAGGGACGAATAGCCGGTGCCAAAGTCATCCACCGAGAGGCTGATACCGCAGCCGCGCAGTTGCTCCAGGACGCTGAGCGCCTGTTGCGGGTTGTGCATGATCGCGCTCTCGGTGATCTCGAAAATCAGTTGCTCGGCCTCCACTTGGTACGTCATCAAGAGCGCGGTGACACGGATCGCCAGGTCATCATCAGCCAGATCGTCCACTGAAATATTCACCGACAGCTGGATCAGCATGCCGCGCTGCGCCCACTCGGCGATCTGGCGGATGGCTTCTTCGATCACCCACAGCGTCAGGCTGCGCATGCTGCCGGTACGTTCGGCCAGGGGGATGAATTCGACGGGAGAGACTTGGCCCAGGGTCGGATGCTGCCAGCGCAACAAGGCTTCGGCCTGGCATACATGGCCGTGCTTGAGGTCGAGCTTGGGCTGGTAACACAGGAACAATTCGCCCTCGATGGCGGCACGCCGCAGGTCGCGGATCAAGGTGATCTGGCGTTGATGGGCCAGGTCGCGGTCCTGCTGGTAGATCTGCAAATGCCCCGGCAGGCTGGCCGCGTCATGCCGGGCGATGGCGGCGCGGCTGATCAACTCTTCCACTTGCTGGCCGTCTGCCGGGTAGGCGGCAATCCCCATGCTCACCTCGTGGCGCAGTTCGTCATTGCCGATGCGCTGGGGCTCGGTGAGCAGCGCGTAGAGGCGGTCGGCACGGGCCACAGCGCGGTCAACCTCGGTGTTTTCCAACAACAGCAGGAATTCGCTGCCGGCGATACGCGCCGCCGTATCACTGGCCAACAGGCTGATGGACAGGCAACGGCTGGCTTCGCGCAGCATCTCTTCCACGCCCTGGGGGCCGAAACCTTCGTTGATCACCCGGTAGTTCTCGATCCCCAGGTACAGCAACACCACCGGCCGGCGCGCACTGATCGCGCTGCCCAGGCGCTCCATGGCCAGGGCCCGATTGGGCAGGCCGGTGAGCGGGTCGTGCAGCGCGTTGTGCGCCAATTGCCGCTCGCGCACGGCGATACCGCTTTGCATGGCGTTGAAAGCGCGGGCCAACAGACCGAATTCATCGTGGCTGCGCACGCGCACCGGCGTGCGGTAATCACCGGCGCCGATACGCTCGGCCGCCTGCACCAGGGCGTTGAGCGGGCGCGACACCCGTCGCGCCAGAAACAACGCGGCGGCCAACGACACCAGCAGCACCGCCAGGGCAATCCCGAGGAACTGCCGGTCCAGCGGTGCAAAGGATTCCAGGGCATGGTCCAGCGGGCTTTGCAGCAGCACACGCACTTCATCGCCATTGCCGGTATTGGCCAGCGGCAATACCAGGCTGAGCACACGCTGACCGTAGAACATATGGATTTTCGGTTCGGGGTCGACATGCCCTTCGCGCAACAGGCTAAGCGTACCGGCCTGGTAAGCCTGCGGCTGGGTGCTGAACAGCGGGCCGGGCGTGTCATTTTGCACGCTGAGGAACGACACCTCCAGGTTGCTCATGGAGCGCAGCTCACTGGCGAACAGCTTATCCATGGGAAAGCCCATGACGACGCGCGCAATGGGTAAATCGTCGATCACTTCGCGCTGCACCAACAGATAGGGCCGCCCATCCAGGGCCACGATCAGCATCTGCAGGCCCGTACGCCGGGCGTGGCGCAAGGCGTCGTCATAGGGAAAAGACTGACCGCGCACGAAGATTGGCAAGGTGCTGACCATGACCTTGCCATCCAGCCCCAGTACAAACACTTCGCTGGAACGGATGCCCGTGCCGTGGCGACGCAATGCAGCGAGAACCGGCCCGGTCTTGCCTTCGGCCACGGCATGTTTGAATGGGAGATCGGCGGTCAGCCAGTCCAGGCCGTACTGCAGGCGACGCCCGCGCAGGTCGAGCAGGCGCTCGAACACCTGACTGCCGGTCTGCAGTTGGACTCGCGCCTGGTTTTCCACGGCGCGGGTGGTGGCGGTCTTGACGGCGAAATAAGTGGCGGCGACGACCACCAGCAGCAACAGAGCCAGCACCCCGGCAATGCGGGTTTGGAACGTATGGCGCCACCTCATTGCAGTGCCCTCTGGCAGCGTTCGCCTCTCTCTGCCACTACGTCCCTTTGTCATGTGCATTCCCTGCGACCGCTGACCTGGCGTCAAAAAAACATCTATTTTGAGTGGATATTAGGTTTTAGGAGATTAGCTGGGAGTAGGGTTAAGTGCACCCAATAAAAACGGGGAGTTTTGTGACGGTTTTTTGGCGACAATGGGTTGGCTACTGGGCTAGGGGGGCGCGGGATTGAGTACATATCCTTTATTTCGGTCATGGCGACTATGGGTTCCGCTCTTACAGCGGGTCACTTTGGAAAAGCCCCAAAGTAACCAAAAGGCTTTTGCCCCAACACTCGGCACCTCGCTCACGCTCGGTGTGCCCGTAATCCGACAGTGATTTGGGGGGCCGCCGCCCCGCGCCATCCATGGCGCGGGGCGGCTAAACCGGCATCCCTGCCGGTTTACCCCCCAAATCCCTGCCGAATTCCGGCCAGCGTGTTTGACGGGGCGCCTGAGATCAAAAGCAAAGCAAAAGCACGGCGCCCTGACAGCCAGCCCGAGTGGTTGGATCAAAGGCTGTTACCTGTAGGAGCTGGCTTGCCGGCGATGCGAACGACTCGGTACCGCAGGCACACCCCGGTGATGCCATCGCAGGCAAGCCAGCTCCCACATTTGACCGCGTACGCCTCCCCAAACCGGTCGGCTCTAAGGCCGCCGCGCTTTTGCTTTTGATCTGGGGCGCCCCGTCAAACAAGCCGGAGTGAGGGCATGCCGAGCCTAGGTGAGGCACCGAGTGTTGGGGCGAAGCGTTTTTGGTTACTTTTTGCGCTCTTCAAAAAGTGACCCGCTGTAAGAGCGGAACCCATAGTCGCCGTTACCAAAGAAACGGATATGTACTCAATCAATCAATCAATCAATCAATCAAAGACAGCGAGCCCGCATAAAATCCCCCCACCGCCGCACCAAATAATTATGCTCATCCATCACCGAATTCCACACCGCAATATGCCCCATACGCTGCTCATAAGACCCCCCATCCCGCACTTCCCCGACATCAATCAACGGCAACCCGTCACTCCCCAGCAACTCCTCCCGCGCCGGCTCCCCCGCGTACCAATAATCCCACTCCGCACTGCTCAAGTGATCCCGCGTACGCGCCGGGTTCCCAATGTAGTAACCCTGGCGCGCCATCACCGCCCCAGGCCACCCCGACAACCACCAATTCAAATACGCATACGCCGCATCCAACACCGCGCCCTTGGCATGCCGCGACAACGACAACCCACCAAACCACGCGCGATACCCTTCACGCGGCACCGCCAAGCGGTATTTCACCCCGGCGCGATGCAGCCGCATCAAGGTCGGCGACCACAGGCTCTGGATATCGATACTCGGGCTGAGCATCAATTGCGCGGCCTCTTCATCATCGGACCAGAACGCCGCAAAGTGCCCCTCCTTCTGCTTGCGCACCAGGATGTCAGCAAGCACGTCGATCTCTTCAATGCTCATGTTGCCGATGTCCCTGAAGCTCGCCAGCCCCGCGCCCTGCACCGCCAACGCCGCATCCAACGCACCGATGGCGGCGTCACTCTGCAAGGCCGTGCGCGCACGCCAAGCGGGGTCCAAAAGCCAGCCCCAGCTTTCGTTACCGTGGCAAAAGCCTTCGGGCAACCGTTCGGGGCGGTAGGCGAAACTGTCGGCGTTGTGGGTCAGGGGCAACATGCTGATGCGGTCGGTGACCGTGCTGCCGAGGCTGCCATCGTGCTGCACGAACAACCGTTCACTGGGCACACTGCCGCTGCCGAGGCGGTCATCGGGTGACAGGCGACCGCGCTTGGGCAGATCATTGATTTCGTGCCACAGCGCGATGCGTCGGGTGTCGATGGGCTGGATCGCCCGGGCCGGCCACACGAAGTCAACGTTGTGGAACCACTGGTCGTACAGGTCGTAGCTGTCGGGTTGCATCACCGCGATACGCTGGGCCTGTTCGACGTCGTGCACCTGATAGATCAGGCGAATGCCCAGCTCCTGCTCAGCGCGCACGCGCAAGCATTCAAGCAGGGTGACCGAAGTACCGAGGACTCTTAACGTGATCATGCCGCAAACCGTCGTGAAAACACGTTGAAGGAACGTCGCAACAGTTCGGGGTCGAGGCCGCGCAGGATAAACACCAGGCGCGATTGCCGATCACTGCCCGGCCACGCAGGCAGGTGCACCGGCGCATGCAGGCAATGCTGCACACCATGAATGACGATGGGGGCGTTACTGGCGTTCACGTTGAGCAGCCCTTTGACACGGAGGATCCGTTCGCCGTGGCATCTTAACAGCATCGACAACCACACCCCGAACCCCACCCAGTCCAGGGGCTGGTCGAAGGTCAGGCTGCACACTTGTGCGGCGCCGTGGGTGGCGGTGGTGGTGCGATGCAGTTGCCAGCGACTGACCTCCACAGCGGGTTCGGGGCTGCGCAGGCCTTCGCCGAGCAGCAGTTGATCGCCGCTGTGGATCTCGTGGGTATCGAGAATCGGCGTGCCGGCATTCAGCGCCTGCAAATGGGCGCGCAACGCCGTGCAATCGCCGGCCAGATCGGTCTTGCTCAGCAGCAGGCGATCCGCCGCCGCCACTTGCGCCAGCCATTCCGGGTGCAGGCGTTCTTGCACAGAGGCGTGGCTGGCATCGACGAGGGTAATCACCAGGCCAACATGGAAACGCCCGCGCAGTTGCACGTCGTTGTTCAAGGTGGCAAGAATCGGTGCCGGGTCGGCCAGGCCGGTGGTCTCCAGGATCACCCGCTTGAAGGCCGGAATTTCACCCCGTTCGCGACGCTGCAGCAGGCCGAGCAGTGCGTCTTTCAACTCGCCACGGATCGAACAGCACACGCATCCGCTGGGCAACAATACGGTGTCCGGTGCCACCTCTTCCACCAATAGGTGGTCAATGCCGACATCGCCGAATTCGTTGATCAGCAGCGCGGTGTCGCCCAGGCTTTCGCCTTGCAGCAGGCGCTTGAGCAAGGTGGTCTTGCCGCTGCCAAGGAAGCCGGTGATCACATTCAGAGCCATGCTCATTGTTTACTACCTCAATGATGCCCCTGTAGGAGCCCGGCTTGCCGGCGATGGCGTCCTTCAGAATGCCATCGCCGGCAAGCCGGGCGCCTACAAGTCCAGGTGATCCAGCAAGTGGGGGTCGAGGGGGTCCAGCGGGCGGCCGAGCATGCTCTCGGCCGCCTGCCAGAGTTGATCCAGGCCGCTGGCCAGCGCCTGTTTGCCGGTGGCGCCCAACAGCAAATACGACGCGCCCTGGAAATCTTCGACCTTGAGCCGGAACACTGCCAGCACCTGGTTTATCGCAGCAATCCGGCGCAGGCGTTCGCGGCGCCGGGGCAGTTCATCGCCCAGGGGATCGCTCCAGTGCAGGTCTTCGCCAAGCAGTCCGCAGAGTCCGCACATGGCTACACCCCACTCATGGCATGACATCGCCGGAGTTCGGGCCCAGGGTCTGGCCGACGAACAGGTTGCCACCGGGCTCGCTGGCGAGCAGCACCGCCGTTGGCGCAACTTCATCAGCCAGACCGAAGCGCCCCAGGGGCAGTTCCTTGGCCTTGGCGCGCTTCCAGTCGTCGCTGATACCGCCTACCAGCGGCGTCTCGATCGGGCCTGGCGCGATGGCGTTGACCAGCACATTGTCCTTGGCCACTTCCAGGGCCAGGGACTTGGTGAAACCGATCACCCCGGCCTTGGCTGCGGCGTAATGGGTCAGCTCGGCGCCGCCCTTGATACCTAGTTGCGACGCGACGTTGATGATCCGCCCCCAACGTTGCGCGAGCATGTGCGGCAAGGCGCGCTGGCTGGCGACGAACACACTGGTGAGGTCGACACGCAGCATGTCGTTCCACATCTCAATGGACAGGTCGACGCAGCGTGCCTGGGTGAGCATGCCCGCGTTGTTGACCAGGATATCGATTCCGCCGAAGTGTTCGATGCAGCAATCGACACTGGCCTGGGCGCCTTCGACGGTGCCGACGTCAGCCAGGCACTCGAACACCTCGGCACCGAGGTTGCGGCAGGTGATCGCCGTTTCCGCGAGGCTGGCGGCGTTGCGGTCGGCCAGTACCAGGCGCGCGCCTTCAGTGGCGTAGGCATGGGCGATGGCGGCACCGATGCCGCTGCCGGCGCCGGTGATGACGGCGCGGCGGTGGATGAGTTGGGGCATGTAAATTCTCCCGAGACAAACACAGTTCTGATGTGGGTACAGTCAATCGGGCCAGCGTACGGTCAGGCCACCGTCGATGACGATGCTTTGCCCGGTCAGATAGCTCGATGCGTCACTGGTCAAAAACTGCACCAGAGACGCCACTTCATCCGCCCGCCCTACCCGGCCCAGCGGAATCGCGCGCGCCGCTTTCGCCAAGCCTTCCGGTCCCAACGAGTTCTTCGCATCCAGCGATTGCGGCGTCTCGATCAACCCTGGGATCACCGCATTGCAACGGATGCCCTTGGCCGCCAACTCCACCGCCAGCGACCGGCACAACCCCGGCACGCCGGCCTTGGCCGCCGCGTAATGGCTGTGTTCCTGCCAGCCATATACACCGCCGGCAATCGACGAAATCGCCACCAGCGCACCGCCTTCCTGCATGTGCCGGGTCGCCGCGCGGAAGGTGCGCATCACCCCCGTCAGGTCGACGTTGAGCATTTCGTCCCACAGCGCGTCGGTCATCTCCAGCAACGGTGCGCGACGCAGCAGGCCGGCGTTGGCCACGGCGTAATCCAGTCGACCGAAATGCTGGATGGCTTGCGCGGCCAGTGCATCGACCGAAGCGGTGTCACCCACGTCCAACGGCAGCATCAGGCACTCGCCACCGGCCTCTTCTACCAGGCTGACGGTGGCCTGCGGGTCATGGGGATCGGCCGGGTAATACCCGCCGACCACCGCCACGCCGTTACGGGCATAGGCCATGGCGAGGGCTTGGCCGATGCCGCTGGCGGCACCGGTAATCAAGGCGACTTTACGGCTCATCACACACTCCTTACTGAACGGTTTCCGGGCGCACATGGCGTGCGGCAAACATCAAGGCGCCGGACAGGAAACACGGCAGCGCACCGAACCACAGCGCGGCGGTCTGCCAGTCGCTGCCGGCAGACAACACCTGGGTTGCGCCAAAGCCTGCAACCACCGCACCGATCGGCCCCATGGCGTGGATGATTGCGCCTCCAGTGGCGCGGATGCTGGTGGGGAAACTCTCGCTGATAAAGAACAACGCCGCCGAATATGGACCGATCAGGAAGAACAGGCCCAGGCTGTACAGCCCGACTACCATCGGCATATTGCTCGGGCCAAACAGCATCCCGGCGAACGACAGGCCGCCGAGCATCCAGCCCAGGCCAATCACGTTGCGACGGCCGATCTTGTCACCCATCCAGCCGTGGCTGAGGTAACCGCAGTAACCCACCAGGTTCGACAGCACCAGGATGATCAACGAATTCTCGAACGAGATATGGTGCACGCTGACGATCACCGACGTACCGAGCACGCTGAACACCTGGATCGCCGCCCAGTTGAGCAACAGTGCCGCGCCGATCACTAACGTGGCGCGCCGCGCCGGGCCCCGGAACGCGGCTTTGAGGCCGGCCTTGCTGTGTTCGTCATAGTCCACGCCGTAGGTCACGGCGACGTTTTGCGCTTCCTTCACTGCGCCGCTTTTACGCAGTTCGCTGATGCGCTGATGGATCTGGAACTGCGGGCTCTCCTTGAGCTTGCGCGCCATGATCGCGATGACAATCGCCGGGATCGCGGCGAAGATGAAGCAGCCCTGCCAGCCAATGATCGGCAGCAACAGCGCGGTCAACCCGGCGGCAATCAAAGCCCCCACCGGCCAGCCGCCTTGCACCAGGCTATAGATAAAACCACGGCGTTTGGTCAGTCGCGGATCTTCCGAGGCGCCATACAACTCACTCAAGTACGTCGCGTTGACGGTTTCTTCGGCATACCCCAAGCCACCCAACGAACGGATCAGAATCAGCGGCGACTTGCCCCACGCACCGCCGATCGCGGTGAGTGCCGAGCACAGCGCGGAGCCGGCCACCGTGAAGATAATGCCGGTGCGCCGCCCCAATTTGTCCACGACCGGGCCGATGGCAAACGCAACCACCGCCGTGCCGACCGCCACCCACGTCGCGATTTCAGCTTGCTCCACTTCACCCCAGCCAAAATGCCGGCCGATCTCCGGCAGCAAGGTGCCGAACAGGATGAAGTCATACACCGCAAACACCCAGGCGAAAAACGCGATCCAGGTGGCGAATCGCACCTCCTTGGACGTCAGTTGCCGGGGCTTCCAGCCAGTCAGGTCAAGCTTGTTGTAGATGGACATGGGTCGCGCCTCAAGGGTTAGTGGCCCACCGTAGGAGCGAACGTGCTCGCGAAGAACGCCTCGACACCGCGTTCATCCAGGATGCCCGCGTCATCGTTGACGGTTTCCGCGGGCAAGCCCGCTGCTACAGGTGGGGTGTGTCAGGTACGGGGTTGGCGGCGGATGAAGTCGTCGGCGATTTCGTCGAAGGTCACGAAGCGCACACCGGCATGGCTCTGGATGTGTTCGATCAGGCGCTCAAGCATCAGCAGCACTTGCGGACGGCCGGAGACGTCGGGGTGGATGGTCATGGTGAACACGGCGTGTTCGTGTTCGCGATACACCCAGTCGAACTGGTCGCGCCACATTTCTTCGAGGTGACGCGGGTTGACGAAGCCGTGGCTGTTGGGGGCTTTCTTGATGAACATCATTGGCGGCAGGTCGTCCAGGTACCAGTTGGCCGGGATCTCCACCAGGTCGGTTTCTTCGCCGCGCACCAGGGGTTTCATCCAGGTGTCGGGGTGCTGGCTGTAGTCGATCTTGGTCCAGCTGTCGCCCTTGCGCACGTAGTAGGGATGGAAGTCGTTGTGCATCAGGCTGTGGTCGTACTTGATGCCTTTTTTCAGCAGCAGTTCGTTGGTGACCTTGCTGAATTCCCACCACGGCGCCACGTAACCCGTCGGGCGCTTGCCGGTGACTTGGGTGATCAGCTCGATGGATTTATCCAGGACAATTTCTTCCTGCTCGGCCGTCATGGCGATGGGGTTTTCGTGGCTGTAGCCGTGCACACCGATTTCGTGACCGGCGTCGGCCACGGCCTTCATCTGCTCGGGGAAGGTTTCCATCGAGTGGCCAGGGATGAACCAGGTGGTACGCAGGCCATAGCGTTCGAACAGCCTGAGCAGGCGCGGCGCGCCGACTTCGCCGGCGAACAGGCCACGGGAGATGTCGTCCGGCGAGTCTTCGCCGCCGTAGGAACCGAGCCAACCGGCGACGGCGTCAACGTCGACGCCGAATGCACAGAGAATGTCTTTAGCCATGATGTGTCTCCTTAAACGTTGAGTACGGATTCGACGGATAGCGCCGCGCGCAACAGGCGAGCGTCTTCCCCCGTCGGGGCGCTGAGCAGCAGCCCGGTGGGCAGGCCCTGGGCATCACGGCCACTGGGCAGGGTCACGCCCGGCATGTCGAGCAAACTGCCGGGCATGGTCAGGCGCAGGGTGGCGAGGTTGGTTTTGACGAACAGCTCGTCATCGGCTTCCAGCGGTGCCAACGCCGGAGCGACATGGGCGATGGTGGGGGTGATCAGGAGGGCGCCGTCGAGGTCGGCCATCAATAGCTGCTGCAGGCGGCGACGGGCGTCGACCAAGTGGAGCAGTTGGCTGGCCGGCAGCGCGCGCGCGGCTTCGAGGCGGCGGCGTACACGGGGGTCGAGTTGTTCGGCGTCGGGGCTGTCGAGCAAGGCTTCGTGCAAGGCGAAGGCTTCGAAGGAACCCAGCCAGCCATGGTGCTTGATCAGGTCCAAGGTGGCCTGGAAGGCCGGACACTCGCGTTCTTCGATCAACGCGCCGTGGGCCTTGAGTTGCTCCACTGCGCGCAGCAGGTTGTTGCGTACAGCGGGTTCGACATCTTGCTGCGCCAACACAAAACGCTGGCCCTTGAGGCTGCGGGCGATGTGCGTTTGGCGACGGCCATGCAGCAGATCGTCGATGGCCAGGGCATCACGCACGCTGCGCGTCAGCGGACCCAGGCTGTCGAGGGTGTGGGCCAGGGGGAACACGCCGTCGCGGCTATAGCGTCGGCTGCTGCTGCGGTAACCCACCAGGCCGTTGAACGCCGAGGGGATGCGGATGGAACCGGCGGTGTCGGTCCCCATGGCGATGGGCACAATTGCGGCAGCGACGGCCACGGCTGAACCGGACGACGAGCCGCCGGGAATGCGTGGCTGGTCAGTGCCATGGGGATTGTGTGGCGTGCCGAAATGCGGGTTCAGGCCCAGGCCGGAATACGCCAATTCGCTGAGGTTGGTCTTGCCCACGCTGACCATCCCGGCGCGGCACAGCAAGCCGACCGTCGGTGCGTCGAGCAATGCGGCAGGCGCGTTGCGGCGGTAGGCGGCGCCAGCAGTGGTAATGCTGCCGGCCACGTCGAACAGATCCTTCCAGGCCAAGGGTACGCCGTCGAATACACTCAAAGGCTGGCCGGCGCGCCAACGGGCGGCAGCGGCTTCAGCTTCCCGGCGCGCGCGCTCGGCAGTCAGGCTGATGAACACAGCCGGGACCTGGCTCGCCTTCTCGAGTGCCTGTTCAAGGACTTGCACCGGGTCGCTGCGACCGCTGGCGAAATCCTCGGCCATTGAAGTGGCGTCTGACATCAGGTTGCCCCTTATAAAACGTACATATTAATAAAATATACATTTTACAAAGGCAGCTTTCGTGCCAGTCTCTGTTTGACGGGCTCTACGCAAACCGTGAATTTTGCCCAGAGCTACGGGATAGAAGGTTTTAAACAGCGCAAAAAAAGGACGGGAGCACGCCGGAAAGCGTGCCGAATGAAATAATGTATCTTTTATTAATAAGTACATTTTGGTGCAGAAAAGTAACATCACCACATTTCAAGCCCCAAAAAAGTGCCGCCGCTGTGGCGCAGGGTGACAGGCGCAACTTATGAGAGAATCCCCGGCCACCGTCCTACAAGCCCCAGAGAAAGCGATGAAAGCAGTGTCCGCCTCGGCCTCCCGTTACGCGATGATTCACCAGGTATTGCGTGATGCGATCGTCAACGGCACCGCACGCCACGGCCTGGTCTTGCTGGAAGCGCCGCTGGCCGAATTGTTCGGCACCAGTCGCGTGCCGGTTCGCCGAGCCCTCGACCTGCTGCATGAGGAAGGGCTGATCTGTCGCTTCAACGGCCGGGGTTACCTGATCAACCCCGAAGGCCTGGCGCTGGAACCGCTGCGCCTACCCTTGAGCCATGCGCACTTGGGCCTCAACGGGGAAGATGAGTTGGTGGACACGCGGCCCCTGGGCGAGCGCATCGTCGAGGAAATCGGCGCTGCGTTGTCCACCTGCATTGCCTTCGGTCACTACCGCCTGGACGAGCAAGCCGCCGCCGACCACTACGGCGTCAGCCGCGCAGTGGTGCGCGAAGCGCTGATGCGCCTGCGCGACCGAGGCCTGGTGGAAAAAGAGCCCTACTCTCAATGGCTGGCAGGACCGCTGACCGCCCGCGAAGTCACCGAAGACTACGAGCTGCGCGCCTGCCTGGAACCCGAAGCCCTGCGCCAGAGCGCGCCCCACCTCGACCGCGAATTGCTGGAGGCCATGTTGCAACGCGTGCTCGATGCCCAGGACAGCCCCCACTGCAGCCTGGAGTCCATCGAACAGATCGAGGAGGACCTGCACCAGCGCTGCCTCGCCGGCCTGCAGAATCGCAAGATCGCGGCACTGATCCGCCAAGGACAGAGCCCGATGATCATCAGCCGGATTTTCTACCGTTTGCTGGGGATCGGCGCCGATCCAGCCATGCTGGCCGAACATCGGCTGATTCTAGAGTTGTTGTTGCACGGCGCATTTGACGCGGCGGCGCTGAACCTGCGCGAGCATTTGCAACGCGCACGGCAGCGTATGCTGCAGCGGTTGAAAGTGTTGTCAGTGCTGCCGGAGCAGCCATTGCCGAGCTACCTGCACAAAATCAGCTGAATTCATGCAATTTGTTGCTAACTTCACCCGACCATTGAAACCACCGCTACCCCGCCCCATCTAACTTGCATACTTCCTTATGCAGGTGCCCCATGAGCGACCAGCAAGAATTCCCTGATTACGACCTCAACGACTACGCCGACCCCGAAAACGCTGAATCCGCCTCGTCCAATACCGGCCTGGCCCTGCCTGGGCAAAACCTGCCGGACAAGGTCTACATCATTCCGATCCACAACCGGCCCTTCTTCCCGGCGCAAGTGCTGCCGGTGATCGTCAACGAAGAGCCGTGGGCCGAGACCCTGGAGTTGGTGAGCAAATCCGACCACCACTCCCTGGCCCTGTTCTTCATGGACACGCCGCCGGAAGACCCACGCCACTTCGACACCTCAGCCCTGCCGCTGTACGGCACCCTGGTGAAGGTGCACCACGCCAGCCGCGAGAACGGCAAGCTGCAATTCGTGGCCCAGGGCCTGACCCGTGTGCGCATCAAAACCTGGCTCAAGCACCACCGCCCGCCCTATCTGGTGGAAGTCGAATACCCGCACCAGCCGAGCGAGCCGACCGACGAGGTCAAGGCCTACGGCATGGCGCTGATCAATGCGATCAAGGAACTGCTGCCACTCAATCCGCTGTACAGCGAAGAGTTGAAGAACTACCTCAACCGCTTCAGCCCCAACGACCCATCGCCACTGACCGACTTCGCCGCTGCGCTGACCTCGGCCACCGGTAATGAGTTGCAGGAAGTGCTGGACTGCGTGCCCATGCTCAAGCGCATGGAAAAAGTGCTGCCGATGCTGCGCAAAGAAGTCGAAGTCGCGCGCCTGCAAAAAGAACTGTCCGCCGAGGTGAACCGCAAGATCGGTGAACACCAGCGCGAGTTCTTCCTCAAGGAACAGCTCAAGGTCATCCAGCAAGAACTGGGGCTGACCAAGGACGATCGCAGTGCGGACGTCGAACAGTTCGAGCAACGCCTGGAAGGCAAAGCACTGCCGGCCCAGGCGAAAAAACGCATCGATGAAGAACTGAACAAATTGTCGATCCTCGAAACCGGCTCGCCGGAATACGCGGTGACACGCAACTACCTGGACTGGGCCACGTCGGTGCCATGGGGCGTGTATGGCGAGGATAAGCTCGACCTGAAACATGCGCGAAAAGTGTTGGATAAACACCACGCGGGCTTGGATGACATCAAGAGCCGCATCCTCGAATTCCTGGCGGTGGGTGCCTACAAGGGCGAAGTCGCCGGCTCCATCGTGCTGCTGGTCGGCCCGCCGGGCGTGGGCAAGACCAGCGTGGGTAAATCCATCGCCGAGTCCCTGGGGCGGCCGTTCTATCGCTTCAGCGTCGGCGGTATGCGCGACGAGGCCGAGATCAAGGGCCATCGCCGCACCTACATCGGCGCCATGCCCGGCAAGCTGGTGCAGGCGCTTAAAGATGTGGAAGTGATGAACCCGGTGATCATGCTCGACGAGATCGACAAGATGGGCCAGAGCTTCCAGGGCGACCCGGCGTCGGCGCTGCTGGAAACCCTCGACCCGGAACAGAACGTCGAATTCCTCGACCACTACCTGGACCTGCGCTTGGACCTGTCCAAAGTGCTGTTCGTGTGCACCGCCAACACCCTGGACTCCATCCCCGGCCCGTTGCTGGACCGTATGGAAGTGATCCGCCTGTCGGGCTATATCACCGAAGAGAAAGTCGCCATCGCCAAGCGCCACCTGTGGCCGAAACAGCTGGAAAAAGCCGGCGTGTCAAAAAACGCCCTGACCATCAGCGATGGCGCGCTGCGTGCGTTGATCGACGGCTATGCGCGAGAGGCCGGCGTGCGTCAGCTGGAGAAACAGCTGGGCAAACTGGTGCGCAAGGCGGTGGTCAAGTTGCTGGATGAGCCGGACTCGGTGATCAAGATCGGCAACAAGGACCTGGAAAGCTCCCTGGGCGTGCCGGTGTTCCGCAATGAGCAAGTGCTGTCCGGCACCGGCGTCATCACCGGCCTGGCCTGGACCAGCATGGGCGGCGCGACCCTGCCGATCGAGGCGACGCGTATCCATACCCTCAATCGCGGCTTCAAGCTCACTGGGCAATTGGGTGAGGTGATGAAGGAGTCCGCGGAGATTGCCTACAGCTACATCAGCTCGAACCTGAAGTCGTTTGGCGGTGATCCGAAGTTCTTCGACGAAGCCTTCGTGCACTTGCACGTGCCGGAAGGCGCCACGCCGAAAGACGGCCCAAGCGCCGGGGTAACCATGGCCAGTGCGCTGCTGTCCCTGGCACGCAACCAGCCGCCGAAAAAAGGCGTGGCGATGACCGGCGAGCTGACACTGACCGGGCATGTGCTGCCGATTGGCGGGGTGCGCGAGAAGGTGATTGCAGCGCGGCGCCAGAAGATCCATGAGCTGATCTTGCCGGAGCCGAATCGCGGGAGCTTTGAAGAGTTGCCGGAGTACCTGAAAGAAGGCATGACGGTGCACTTTGCCAAGCGGTTTGCGGATGTGGCCAAAGTGCTGTTCTGATTGATCTGCACGGCCTGACCTGACGCCATCGCCGGCAAGCCGGCTCCTACCAATGGAATGCGTTCCCCTGTAGGAGCCGGCTTGCCGGCGATGGCGTCATTGGCCTCAGCCCCCCTGTCTTGTCACACCTTGTCTCATCTTCGGTTATGCTCGGTCTTCGTCGCCCAACAACGGAGCCCCCATGATCGCTGCCCGCCTGCTTCTCCCCTTGAGCCTCACCCTGCTGACCGCGTGCGCCAGTGCACCGAAGCAAAACGTCACCGTGGACAATCAGAGCGCCTGCCCGCTGCAGCTTAAAAGCGGACAAAACCTGATCCTGACGCTGCCGAGCAACCCCACCACTGGCTACCGCTGGGCGATCCAGGACTCCGCCGGCGGCGTGTTGCGTGCGTTGAGCCCGGAGGTCTACAGCAGCTCGGAATCCGGCGTGATCGGTGGCGGCTGCCAGTCGACCTGGCGCTTCCAGGCGTTCGCCACCGGGCAGGGCCGTTTGCGCCTGACCTCCCAACAACCCTGGGAGCCGGAAGCCGAACCCGTCGAGACCTTTGACTGCGCTATCACGGTGAACTGATATGCCATGGCTGATTCTTGCGTTGATGGGCGCCGGCACCTTTATCTACGGCCTGACCACCCATGCCACGTTGCTGTGCCTGCTGGTCAAGCCGCTGCCAGTACTGGCGCTGCTGGGCTGGCTGCATGATGCGCCACCCACCGACTATCGACGCTGGATCAGCCTGGGGCTGATTTTTTCCCTGGTGGGCGATGTGCTGCTTGCCTGGCCGGGTGACCTGTTCATCTTTGGCTTGGGTGCATTTCTGTTTGCGCACCTGGCCTACCTCAAAGCCTATTTCAGTGACTGTCGCCGCTTGGCGCTGCTGCCGCTGATCTTGGCACTGGGCGTGGGCGCGATCCTGCTGAGCATCCTGATTTCCCATGGGCTGGGCGACCTGCTGATTCCAGTGGTGGTGTATGCCCTGGTAATCAGCGCCATGCTCTGGCGCGCATTGGCCCGGCTAGGCAGCGATGTGCCAAAGCGTTCGGCAGGGTTGGCGGCTGCGGGCGCGGCGTCGTTCGTGTTTTCCGACACGCTGATCGGCATCAACCGATTTGTGGTGGCGTTCGATGCAGCGCCGTATTTGCTGATCACGACGTATTGGCTCGGCCAATGGGGCATCACGGCCTCGGCTTTCCATCAGACAACCCGCGCACATGAGGGCCAAGTTGGCTAAAATGCCGGCCTTTCCCCCTTCGTCGCCGGAACAACCGTGAGCAAAGAACCCGATCGCCTATTCGCCCAGCCCCTGCCCCAGGTGCCGGACTTCGCCTTTAACGAGGACGTGGTGCGGGTGTTCCCGGACATGATCAAGCGCTCGGTACCGGGTTACCCGACCATCGTCGAGAACCTTGGCGTACTCGCCGCGCAGTTCGCCCAACCCAACAGCGTGCTGTATGACCTGGGGTCATCCCTCGGCGCAGTGACCCAGGCCTTGCGCCGTCATGTGCGCACCGACGGTTGCCAAGTGATCGCGGTGGATAACTCGGCGGCGATGGTCGAGCGTTGCCGTGAATACCTCAATGGCCAGGACTCGATGTTCCAGGAGTTGCTGCCGGTTGAAGTGATCGAGGGCGATATCCTCGCGCTGCAATTTCAGCCGGCGTCAGTGGTCGCGCTGAATTTCACCCTGCAATTCATCGCACCCGATGAGCGCCTGGCGCTGCTCTCGCGCATCCGCCAATCACTGTTGCCGGGCGGTGCGCTGATCCTTTCGGAGAAGCTGCGTTTCAACGATGCGCAAGAACATGCGCTGCTCACCGACCTGCATATCGCGTTCAAACGCGCCAATGGCTACAGCGAACTGGAAATCGCCCAGAAGCGCAGCGCCATCGAAAACGTCATGAAGCCCGACAGCCTCGAAGAACATCGCGAACGCCTGTTGGCGGCCGGGTTCTCGACAGTTGTGCCATGGTTCCAGTGTCTTAACTTTGCCTCGTTGATTGCCTTGCCATGATTGATCTGTCTCCCCTCGCCCGCCACCTGGTCGGCACTCCCCTGGCCGTGTGGGCCCAGGGCCTGCAAGCGCAACTCGATAGCAAGATGGAAAAGGGTCATGGCGACCTGGAGCGCTGGCAGAGTGCGCTGGATGCGTTGCCAAAGATCCAACCCAGCGAAGTGGATTTGCTCAACGGCCTGACACTCGATACCCACTGCGACGATGACACCCGCGCGCAGATGCATACCGCGCTGATGGGCCTGAGCCCTTGGCGCAAAGGACCATTCAACCTATTCGGCGTGCATGTGGATACTGAGTGGCGCTCGGACTGGAAGTGGTCCCGCGTTGCACCGCACTTGAACCTGAAGGGCAAGCGCATCCTCGACGTGGGCTGCGGCAACGGTTACTACATGTGGCGCATGCTCGGCGCCGGCGCCGATAGCGTGATTGGCGTTGATCCCAACTGGCTGTTCTTCTGCCAGTTCCAGGCGGTGCAGCGTTACCTGTCCGAGCCCAAGGCCTGGCACCTGCCGTTTCCGTTCGAAGACCTGCCGTCGAACCTGGAAGGCTTTGATACGGTGTTTTCCATGGGCGTGTTCTACCACCGTCGTTCGCCCATCGAGCATCTGCTTGCACTGAAAGATACACTGGTCAAAGGCGGCGAACTGGTCCTGGAAACCCTGGTGGTGGAAGGCGATCAGCAACAGGTGCTGGTGCCGGAAGATCGCTACGCGCAGATGCGTAACGTATGGTTCCTGCCCTCGGTGCCGGCCTTGATGCTGTGGCTGCGGCGTGCAGGTTTCAGCGACGTACGGTGCGTGGATGTGAGTGTGACCACGGTTGAGGAACAGCGTGGGACGCAGTGGATGAAGTACCAGTCCCTCAGCGATTTCCTGGACCCGGAAGATCACAGCAAGACCATCGAAGGGCTGCCGGCGCCAATGCGGGCGGTGATCATCGCCAAGAAATAGTCCCGATCACCCTGAAGAAACACATGGCCAAATGTGGCAGGGGGCAAGCCCCTCCCACATTTTTGTCCTCAGTGTTCTTTAGCGTGGTGGTTTGGCCCGGCGAGCCTTGAAGAACTCACTCAACACGGTGCCGCACTCCTCGGCCAGCACGCCGCCTTCAAACAGCACCTTATGATTGAGAAAGCCCTGGGTAAAAAACTGCCCCTGGCTTTGCACGATCCCCGCCTTGGGCTCCAGCGCGCCGTACACCACCCGCGCAATCCGTGAGTGCACGATCAAGCCGGCGCACATACTGCAGGGTTCCAGGGTCACATACAGCGTGCTGCCCACCAGGCGGTAGTTGCTGATCGCTTGCGCGGCGGCGCGGATGGCGACCATTTCGGCGTGGGCACTGGGGTCGTTGCCGCTGATGGGGCAGTTGAAGCCACGGCCGATGATTTCACCGTCCTGCACCAGCACTGCACCGACGGGCACTTCACCCAATGCAGCACCTTGGGCAGCAAGGGCCAGGGCTTCGCGCATGAAGTCCTGGTCGCGGCTGCGGTCGATGATCGCGGGGGGGCGAAACTGGCGCATCACGCCACCTCGATGGCGGCCATCAGGCCGGTTTCCATATGGTCGATCACGTGGCAATGGAACATCCACACGCCTGGGTTATCCGCCACCAACGCCACGCGGGCGCGTTCGTTCTTGCCCAACAGGTAGGTGTCGGTGAAGTACGGGATCACCTTGTGGCGGTTCGACGCGATCACCTTGAAGCTCATGCCGTGCAGGTGGATCGGGTGCTGGTACTGGGTCATGTTCTTCAATTCGAAAATATAGCTCTTGCCCTTCTCAAGCTTGGCAATCGGGCGGTCGGCGCAGGTCTTGTCAGTGATGTCCCAGGCCTTGCCGTTGATCTGCCACAGGCTGGGTGGCTTGCCGTCATCGACTGAAACGGTGCCAACCCATTCGAAATTGAAGTTGAGTTTCTCCGCATTGGCCAGGTCCGGTTCGCTGATCGGATTGGCGGGCAATGCAGGCGGCCACGCAGTCGGTGCATCGGAGTTGGCCACCGAACGAAACGTACCGAGGCGCACCGGGCCGTTGCGAATCGACAGTTCCTCACCGGCAGGCGGTGCCTTGATCGCCAGGCAGATGCGCATGCCGGGGCCCAGCCAGTATTCCTTGCCCAGCGGGCGCGGCTCGATGGGGTTGCCGTCCAGCGCGTAGATCTGCGCTTCGACATCCGGGATGTTGATGCGATAGGTCAGGGTGTTGTCGAGGTTGAGCAGGCGCACGCGGGTGATCTGCCCGGCGGGCAGATCGATGACGGCCTGGGACACGCCATTGATCGTCGACAACCGCCCGGCGGTGCCGCCACGCGCCGCTTCACGGGGAATGCTGAAGGCCACGAAAGCGCCCTCTTCGTCCACGTGCCAGCTTTTTAGGCTCAGGGTGCGTTCATATTTGAAACCGGTGGGCTCGCGCTCTTCGATGATCAGCGGGCCAACCAGGCCGCGGCCGAGTTCTTCGCTGCTGTTCACATGGGGGTGATACCAGTAGCTCCCAGCGTCGGGCACGCGAAACTTGTAGTCGAAGTATTCGCCGGGCAGCACCGGCAATTGCGAGACGTAAGGCACGCCGTCCATTTCCAGCGGGAGGCGGATGCCATGCCAGTGGATGGTGGTGGCGACCGGCAAGTGGTTGATGAAGCGCACTCGCAGCCATTCGCCCTGGCGCACGCGCAGCTCGGTGCCAGGCGCCGAAGGGCCGAATGCCCAGGCTTCGGTCTTGTGACCCGGCACCAGTTCCACGTCCAGCGGCGCGGCAATCAATTGGTAATCGCTTCCTGCGTTGGCATCGGCAACCTTGCCCAGCCAGTAGCGGTAGGCGCCACCGGCACCCACACCGACTACTGCCAGGCCGGCAAGGCCACCGAGAATCTGTCGACGGGAAAACGATTGGGACACAACAACCTCACGTATCTGCAGCAGGCACGGGGCCTGCAAAGGGCAGATACGATACACCCGCAGGCGCTAAACAGTAAGGGTTCGCATTGCCGCACAGCGCAATTGTGGATGTCGATAAAGATCACAATGTGGGAGGGGGCTTGCCCCCGATTGCGGTGTACCAGGTAAGAATAGGCTGACTGGCACACCGCAATCGGGGGCAAGCCCCCTCCCATATTTTGAACTTCATTGGGTCTTATATTGTGTTCGCTTAAGTTCTGGCGGCTGCCAGGATCAGGGCCTTCATCTCGGCAACCGCACCTTTGAAACCGACGAACAGCGCATGCGCCACCAGCGCATGGCCGATGTTCAGCTCGTTGATGCCCTTGATCGCCGCCACTGCCTCGACGTTGTGGTAATGCAGGCCATGGCCGGCGTTGACGATCAGGCCTTCCTTGAGACCGCAGCTCACACCGTCGATGATGCGTTGCAGCTCATCAGCCACTTCGGTCGGCGTGGTGGCATCGGCGTAACGGCCAGTGTGCAGTTCGATAGCCGGTGCGCCGACACGACGCGAGGCTTCGATCTGGCGCTCGTCGGCGTCGATGAACAGCGACACTTCGCTGCCGATCTTCGACAGGCGCTCCACGGCGGCCTTGATCCGCGCTTCCTGGCCGGCCACGTCGAGGCCGCCTTCGGTGGTGAGTTCCTGACGGGTTTCCGGCACCAGGCAGATGTGCGCGGGGCGGATGCGCTCGGCGAACTGCATCATTTCTTCGGTGACGCCCATTTCGAAGTTCATGCGGGTTTGCAGCACGTCCTTGAGCACCAGCACATCGCGCTCCTGGATGTGACGGCGGTCTTCGCGCAGGTGCACGGTGATGCCGTCGGCGCCCGCTTCTTCGGCGTCCAGCGCGGCCTTGACCGGGTCCGGGTAACGGGTGCCCCGGGCCTGGCGCAGGGTAGCGACGTGGTCGATGTTGACGCCAAGAAGAATGCGATTGCTGGTGGTCACGGAAGCGCTCCTGAATAGGGAAAGAAACGCTGCACAGCATACACGGGGTTGTCAGGGCTTTCGAAACAACTCGCGACTGACCAGCGGCCGTCCGCCCAAGTGCACGGCCAGGGCCTGGCGCATCAGGCGCTTGGCGGCAGAAAGCGCACCGGGTGCGGTCCAGTCCGCCTCGCTCATGGCCAACAGTTCGGTGCCCTGGAACAGGCCCGGCTGCAACAGGTACACGCGCTCCAGGCCGGCGTCGACTTGCAGGCGATACATGCCATCGGCGGCGACAGGATCGCCGTGCAGGTCGTTGGCCAGTTCGAAGCCGTAACCCAGGTCGTCGAGCAGACGCCATTCGAAGGCGCGCAGCAGCGGTTCCAGGGGACGCCCTTCGGCCAGGGCGAGCAAGGTGGCGGCGTAATGATCGAAGACCGCCGGGTGTGGGTCTTCGGCGGGCAGCAGGCGGATCAGCAATTCGTTGAGGTAGAGGCCGCTGAACAGCGCCTCACCATTAAGCCAGGCAGAAGTGCCGACACTTTCCATGCGCCCGACGTTTTTCAGCTCGCCTTTGCCGCGAAACTCCACGTCCAAGGCCACAAATGGCCGCGCCAACGTGCCCGCCTTGCCCCGCGCACTGCGCAATACTGCGCGCAGGCGGCCCTGGGGCGTGAGGAAGTCCACCAGGGCGCTGGTCTCGCGGTAGGCGCGGCTGTGCAGGACGTACGCGGGCTGGCTGGGGGGCGTGGTTGAGGACATGGGTTCTCGTTGCTGGAATGCACTAGTGAAAACGACACAAACCTAATGTGGGAGGGGGCTTGCCCCCGATGGCAGTGTGTCAGTCACTTATTTGCTAACTGACCCACCGCTATCGGGGGCAAGCCCCCTCCCACATTTTTTTCCTGCGGCGTCCTTACAGGTCGCCGTAGCCCAGAGAGCGCAATGCACGCTCATCATCGGACCAGCCACCCTTCACCTTCACCCACAGGTTGAGCATGATCTTGGAGTCGAACAGCAACTCCATGTCCTTGCGCGCCTCGGTGCCGATACGCTTGATGCGCTCGCCCTTGTCGCCAATGATGATCTTCTTCTGGCCGTCACGTTCGACGAGGATCAGTGCATGGATGTGCAGGGTCTTGCCTTGCTGCTTGAACTCTTCGATCTCGACGGTGATCTGGTACGGCAGCTCGGCGCCCATCTGGCGCATGATTTTCTCGCGCACCAGTTCGGCGGCGAGGAAGCGGCTGCTGCGGTCGGTGATCTGGTCTTCCGGGAAGAAGTGTTCGTTCTCCGGCAGGTGCTCGGCGATCACACGTTCCAGGGCGTCCAGGTTGTGGCCGTGCTGGGCGGAGATCGGGATGATCTGGGCGTTCGGCAGCTGTTCCTGCAACCAGCTCAGGTGCGGCATCAGCTCGGCTTTGTCTTCGATGCGATCAGTCTTGTTCAGCGCGACGATCAGCGGGCCGGTGACGTACTGCACACGCTCCAGGACCATCTGGTCTTCGTCGGTCCACTTGGTGCGGTCGACCACGAAGATCACCACGTCGACGTCTTTCAACGCCGCCGAAGCGGTCTTGTTCATGTAGCGGTTCAGGGCTTTTTCGCCACCTTTGTGCATGCCCGGGGTATCGACGTAGACCGCTTGCACGTTGCCTTCGGTCTTGATGCCCAGCATGTTATGGCGGGTGGTCTGCGGCTTGCGCGAGGTGATCGCGAGCTTCTGGCCAAGGATGTGGTTCAGCAGCGTGGACTTGCCCACGTTCGGGCGGCCGACGATGGCAACATAGCCACAGCGTGTTGCGTTTGAATCAGTCATGGCCATTCTCCACGCCCAGGGCAATCAGTGCTGCAGCGGCCGCTACCTGTTCGGCAATACGACGGCTCACACCCTGACCTCGGCTTTTTTCGTTCAGTAAGGTGATTTCACATTCCACGAAGAACACGCGGCAATGCGGCTCACCCTGGATATCCACCACTTCATAGCGTGGCAGGTCGCAACCGCGCGATTGCAGGAATTCCTGCAAGCGGGTCTTGGGGTCTTTGTTGGTGTCGACCAGCGTGAGGCTTTCGATCTCGGAGGTCAGCCACGCGGTGACACGTTCCTTGGCTGCTTCCATACCTGCATCGAGGTAGATGGCACCGATCAGCGCTTCGAGGGCGTCGGCCAGGATCGATTCACGGCGGAAACCGCCGCTCTTCAGCTCACCGGAACCCAGGCGCAGGTACTCGCCCAGGCCGAAGCCACGGGCCAGCACGGCCAGGGTCTCGCCCTTCACCAGGCGTGCGCGCAAGCGCGACAGCTGGCCTTCACGGGCTTGGGGGAAGCGCTCGAAAAGAGCTTCACCGGCGACGAAATTGAGGATGGCATCACCGAGAAATTCCAGGCGCTCGTTATTGCGCCCTGCAAAGCTGCGGTGTGTAAGGGCAAGGACCATCAATTCCTGGTCCTTGAAGGTGTAGCCGAGCTGGCGCTCGAGACGACTTAGAGAAACGCTCACGGTTTACCCATATCTGTTTGGTGGCACCGGCGGCCATCGACGATTGACGCAGTGTTCAAATTCAAATCCTGGTTGGTGCAGCATGAGGCAGGACCGATTTGTCCCCACCCCAGAAAAGCATTCGGCGCTGTGTTCACAGCGCCGCCTGTATTACTTGATCAGCCCGACCCGCGAGAAGTTCGGCAGGTGGCTGAGTTTGGGTTCAGGCCAGCTCATCCAGACCGCGAAGGCCTTGCCGACGATATTCTGGTCGGGAACCATGCCCAGCAGGTCCTTGGGAATGTTGGGGTCATCCCAGTACCGGCTGTCATTGGAGTTGTCGCGGTTGTCGCCCATCATGAAGTAGTGCCCGGCCGGCACTTTCCACTGGCCGTCTGGCTGGGCACGGTAGCGGCTCATTTCCTTACGGATTTCATGCTCCACCGCACCGAGTTTTTCCTGGTACAGCTCGGCGCTGCCCAGGCTGTTCGGCTCGGAGCCGACCAGTTTCTCGGCCACCGACTCACCGTTGATGAACAGGCGCTTGTCGCTGGTGTAACGGATCACGTCGCCCGGCAGGCCAACCACACGCTTGATGTAGTTGACGTTCGGGTCGCTCGGGTAGCGGAACACCATCACATCGCCACGCTGTGGGTCACCGATTTCGATGACCTTCTTGTCGATCACCGGCAGGCGGATCCCGTAGGAAAACTTGTTCACCAGGATGAAGTCGCCCACGTCCAGGGTGGGTTTCATCGACCCCGAAGGAATCTGAAACGGTTCCACCAGGAACGAACGCAGCACCAGCACGATGAACAACACCGGGAAGAACGACTTGCCATATTCAACCAGCAAGGGCTCTTTGTTCAGCTTCTCGATCACCACGCCATCGGGCTGGCTGACGCTGCCCTGATAGGACGCGATAGCCGCCCGCCGACGCGGGGCGAAGAACACCAGATCGAGCAACGCCAGGAGGCCGCAAACGGCAACGGCGATGACCAGCAACAGCGGGAAATTTAGCGACATAGGACCTAACTATCCAACCTGAGCACCGCAAGGAAGGCTTCTTGTGGAACTTCCACGTTACCTACTTGCTTCATGCGTTTTTTACCGGCCTTTTGCTTCTCAAGCAGCTTGCGCTTACGGCTTACGTCACCGCCGTAGCATTTGGCCAGTACGTTCTTTCTGAGTGCCTTGACGGAGGTCCGCGCAATGATCTGCCCGCCAATGGCGGCCTGGATCGCGACGTCGAACATCTGGCGCGGAATCAGCTCTTTCATCTTCTCGGTCAACTGGCGACCTTTGTAGTGCGCGTTGTCCTTGTGCACGATCAGTGCCAGGGCATCGACCTTGTCGCCGTTGATCAATACATCCAGTTTCACCAGATTAGCCGATTGGTAACGGTCAAAATGGTAATCCAGCGAAGCATAGCCGCGACTGGTGGATTTGAGGCGGTCGAAGAAGTCCAATACCACTTCGTTCATCGGCATGTCGTAGGTCACTTGGACCTGGGTGCCGAGGAACAGCATGTCGCGCTGGACGCCACGCTTTTCGATACACAGCGTAATGACGTTGCCCAGGTGCTCCTGCGGCACCAGGATATTGGCCCGCACGATAGGCTCGCGCATGTCTTCGATCGCCGAGAGATCCGGGAGCTTGGACGGGTTGTCGACGTAAATCGTTTCACCGGTTTTCAGCAACAACTCGAAAATAACGGTCGGCGCGGTGGTGATCAGGTCCAGGTCGTATTCGCGCTCAAGGCGCTCCTGGATGATTTCCATGTGCAGCATGCCCAGGAAGCCGCAGCGGAAGCCGAAGCCCAGTGCGTCGGAGCTTTCCGGGGTGTACTGCAACGACGAGTCGTTGAGGGTCAACTTCTGCAGGGCTTCGCGGAAATCTTCGAAGTCATCGGAGCTGACCGGGAACAGACCGGCGTAGACCTGCGGCTGGATGCGCTTGAAGCCTGGCAGCACGTCGACGTCCGGCGTGGAGCTCAGGGTCAGGGTGTCACCCACCGGTGCACCGTGAATGTCCTTGATGCCGGCGATGATGAAGCCTACTTCACCGGCTTTCAGATCAACGGTCGCGGTGTGCTTGGGGTTGAATACACCGACGCTGTCCACCAGGTGGATCTTGCCGGTGGACTTGACCAGGATCTTGTCGCCCTTCTTCACGCGGCCGTGACGAACGCGAACCAGGGACACAACGCCCAGGTAGTTGTCGAACCAGGAGTCGATGATCAACGCTTGCAGCGGATCTTCGTAGTTGCCGGTCGGGGCTGGAATGGTGTGCACCAGGCGTTCGAGCACTTCGTCGACACCCAGGCCGGTCTTGGCGCTGCAGGTGACGGCGTCGGTGGCGTCGATGCCGATGATCTTCTCGATCTCTTCCTTGACGCGCTCAGGCTCGGCCTGGGGCAGGTCGATCTTGTTCAGCACGGGCATGACTTCCAGGCCCTGCTCGATCGCGGTGTAGCAGTTGGCAACCGACTGCGCTTCAACGCCCTGGCCGGCGTCGACCACCAGCAAGGCACCTTCACAGGCCGCCAGGGACCGGCTGACTTCGTAGGTGAAGTCAACGTGGCCCGGGGTGTCAATGAAGTTCAGCTGGTAGGTGATGCCGTCTTTGGCTTTGTAATACAGCGTAACGCTGTGGGCCTTGATGGTGATCCCGCGCTCGCGCTCGAGGTCCATGGAGTCCAGGACCTGGGCTTCCATTTCACGCTCGGCAAGGCCGCCGCACATCTGGATGAATCGATCGGCCAGCGTCGACTTGCCATGGTCAATGTGGGCGATGATGGAGAAATTGCGGATATGACTCAAATCACTCACGGATCAACACTCAAAAAGGCTGCAGGCAGATTGCCCGCTGAAAAATAGCCGGGAATTGTACCTGATGCTCAGGCCAGACGTCATCTTTGCTGACCAGAACAAAAATGCCCCGATCTACCGACCGGGGCATTTTTTGTTCATAAGCGCGGAATCAACCGGCCCGGCGCAGCAGCCAGAAGCCGGCCAGGGCGCAGATCGCCGTGGGCACCAGCACCGCAAACAGCGGCGAGAAGCCGAACACCAGGCTCGAAGGGCCCAGCAGGTCCTGGGCGATGCGGAACGTGAAGCCCACCAGCACACCCGTGAATACGCGCTGCCCCAGCGTTACGGAACGCAGCGGACCAAAGATGAAGGAAATTGCCATCAGCACCAACGCGGCAGTCACCACGGGTTGCAACACCTTGACCCAAAATGCCAGCCAATAACGGCCGTTGTTCAGGCCCTGGTCCTTCAGGTAGTGGATATAACCCCACAGCCCGGAGATCGGCAGGCTCTCAGGGATCATCACCACGGTATTCAACAATTCCGGCTTGAGGGCAATATCCCACTCCTGGCTCGGCACATTGATCACTTCGGTGCTGGCCTTGGTGCCTTGGCCGACATTACGGAAGTAGGTGGTGGTAACGTCGCTGAGTTGCCATTTTTCGCCGCTGTACTGTGCACGTTTGGCGAAGCTGGACTCCAGCAAATGACGTTCTTTGTCGAACGTGTAGCGGGTCACACCAATCAACAGGCCGCCCGGCTGCACGGCGTTGATATGGATGAATTCATCACCCTGGCGGTGCCACAGGCCGTGCTTGGCGCTTTGCGCATCGCCCGACCCCTGGGCCAGGGCGCGATTGGCCTGGGCCGTGGTTTCCGCCGGTGGGGCCACGTATTCGCCGATCAGTACGCTGCACGCCATCAGCAGCAGCATGGGCTTCATGACCGCCCATACGATACGACCGATGGACACGCCGGCGGCGCGCATGATGGTCAGTTCGCTGTTGCTGGCCAGGCTGCCCAGGCCGATCAGGCAGCCGATCAGCGCGGCCATCGGCATCATGTCGTACAGACGGCGCGGCGCGGTGAGGCCCACATAGCTCAGCACGTCCCACACGGTGTAGGTGTCGGTGACGTTGCCGACTTCATCGATGAAGGCGAACAACGATGCCAGCCCGAGGATGATGCCCAGTACCGCCAGGATGGCGATCAGTACGCTGCTACCAATGTAGCGATCGAGCTTAGCCACGAGCCAACTCCTTCTGGCCACGACGGCTCTTCATTTTCAAACGGATCGGTTCCCAATACAGCAGGCCCAGGCCAATCACCAGGAAGATCCCGTGCACCCACCACAGCCCCAGGGTCGGCGACAGCTTGCCTTTCTCCAGGGAGCCACGGGCGGAAATCAGAATGGTGAGGTAAGCCATGTACAGCAGGATCGCCGGCAACAGCTTGAGGAAGCGGCCCTGACGTGGGTTGACGCGGGACAGCGGCACCGCCATCAAGGTCACGATGAACACCAGCAACGGCAAGGAAATCCGCCATTGCAACTCGGCGATCGAGCGCAGTTCCTTGCTACCGAACAGCTCGGTGGTCGGGATGGCGTCGCGGTCGGTGACTTCGTCGCTGATATCCGGACGAGCCAGCATCACCCCATAGGTGTCGTACTTGATCGCACGGTAATCAGCCATGCCCGGACTGCCATCGTAGCGATAGCCATTTTCCAGGATCAGGTAGCGACTGCCGTCAGGACGCACTTCCTGGCGACCTGAATCGGCCACCAGCACGGAAATACCACGATCTTTCTTGTCCTGGCCCAAACGCTTCTCGGAGATGAACACACCGCCCAGGTTGGCGCGGTCGTCGGTCATGGTTTCGGTGTAGGTCACACGCGAACCGTCATTGAGCGCCTGGAAGCGGCCCGGTTCGAGGGTGTCGAACTCGGTCATCGCGTCCTGTTTGTTCAGGACCAGCTGGAACTGCATGGCGCCCTGGGGGGCCAGGCTCAGGCTCAGCCAGGCCACGATCAGCGCGACGCCGGCGGCCGGGATCATGGTCATGCCCAGCAGGCGCTGCTGGCTCATGCCGGTGGCCGAAAGCACGGTCATTTCGCTTTCGAGGTACAGGCGGCCGTAAGCCAGCAGGATCCCGAGGAACAGGCCGAGCGGCAGGATCAGCTGCAGGAAGCCCGGCAGGCGAAAGCCCATGATCAGGAACAGCGAGCCCGGATCCAGGGCGCCCGAGGCGGCTTGAGCCAGGTATTTGACGAAACGACCACTCATGATGATGACCAGCAACACCGCACTCACGGCACTCAGGGTCAACAGGACTTCGCGGGACAGATAACGGAAGACGATCAAACCAGACACTCCAGGGTTGTCAGGCTAAGGCGGCCAAACAAGCAAGCATACCGAGCCAGCCCATTTGCAGGGGCCGACTAAAAAGATGGCGCATTATCCTGTGATTGACCGCGCCTGTCACTGCGCAACCTCATGCGCATGCACAAAGCGGGTGACAAGGGTTGTCAGGCTCCGCCGGCGAGGTTCAAACTGCGGCCTTTGTTGCCGGCGGCTTACACAGCTGCCTGGTATTAAAGCCGGAGTACAGACTCCTGGCTAACCGACCTGTATAAGGGACCCGAAAATGGAATTGGTTGTAAAAAGCGTTAGCCCCGAAACGTTGAAAACCGCCACCCTCGTGGTCGCCATCGGCGAAGGCCGCAAGCTCGGCGTTGCCGCCAAGCAACTCGACGAACTCAGCGGCGGCGCCATCAGCGCAGTGCTCAAGCGCGGCGACCTGGCCGGCAAAGTCGGCCAGAGCCTGCTGCTGCAGAGCCTGCCTAACCTCAAGGCCGACCGCGTATTGCTGGTGGGCGTGGGCAAGGACGCTGAACTGGGCGACCGTCCATTCCGCAAAATCATCAGCGGCATCCTCACCACCCTCAAGGGCCTGGGCGGCACTGACGCCGCGCTGGCGCTCGACGAAGTCGTGGTCAAAGGCCGTGACAGCTATGGCAAGACTCGCCTGCTGGCCGAGAGCCTGGTGGATGGCGGTTATGTCTTCGACCAGTTCAAGAGCACCAAAGCCGAACCCCGCGCGCTGAAAAAAATCACCCTGCTGACCATCAAGGCCGCCCAGGCTGAAGTCGAGCGCGCCGTGACCCACGCACAAGCGATCGCCAACGGCATGTCGTTCACCCGCGACCTGGGCAACTTGCCGCCGAACATTTGCCACCCGACCTTCCTCGGCGAACAAGCCAAGGCGCTGGGCAAAGAGTTCAAGGGCCTGAAAGTCGAAGTGCTGGACGAGAAGAAGATCAAGGAACTGGGCATGGGCTCGTTCTATGCCGTGGGCCAGGGCAGCGACCAGCCGCCACGCCTGATCGTCATGCAATACAACGGCGGCAAGAAGTCCGAGAAGCCTTACGCACTGGTCGGTAAAGGCATCACCTTCGACACCGGCGGCATCAGCCTCAAGCCGGGCCTGGGCATGGACGAGATGAAGTACGACATGGGCGGCGCCGCCAGCGTGTTCGGCACCCTGCGTGCTGTGCTGGAACTCAAGCTGCCGATCAACCTGGTGTGCATCCTGGCCTGCGCCGAGAACATGCCGAGCGGCGGCGCGACCCGTCCGGGCGACATCGTCACCACCCTGAGCGGCCAGACCGTCGAAATCCTCAACACCGACGCCGAAGGCCGCCTGGTGCTGTGCGACGCGCTGACCTACGCCGAGCGCTTCAAGCCACAGGCCGTGATCGACATCGCGACCCTGACCGGTGCCTGCATCGTCGCCCTGGGTTCCCACACTTCGGGCCTGTTGGGCAACAGCGACGAACTGATCGAGCAACTGCTCAGCGCCGGTAAAGCCGCTGACGACCGTGCCTGGCAATTGCCGCTGTTCGATGAGTACCAGGAACAACTGGACAGCCCGTTCGCCGACATCGCCAACATCGGCGGCCCGAAAGCCGGCACCATCACTGCTGCTTGCTTCCTGTCGCGCTTTGCCAAGAACTTCAACTGGGCCCACCTGGACATCGCGGGCACGGCCTGGACCAGCGGCGGCAAGGACAAGGGCGCCACCGGCCGTCCGGTTCCCCTGCTGACCCAGTACCTGCTGGACCGCGCCAAGGCCTAAACGCAATCCCCCTGCAGGAGCCGGCTTGCCCGGTCCTGCGGGGGGATGCGCAAGCCCAGGAAATGCAATGACCCAAGTCGACTTCTATATATTGCCCAGCGCCGACCCGCTCGCGCGCCTGGACTTTGCCTGCAAACTCACCGAAAAAGCCTGGCGCATGGGCCACCGCATCTACCTGCATTGCAGCGATGCCGCCCAACGCGATGAGCTGGATGCCCGCCTCTGGCGTTTCAAGGGCGAAAGCTTCGTGCCCCACGGCCCCGCCGAATCTGAACCTGAAGGCCTGGTTGTCCTGGGTTTGGGAGACAGTTGCGGCGACCACCAGGACCTGCTGGTCAACCTGGACCTGAAAGTACCGCCGTTCGCCAAGGCATTCGCCCGTGTGGCGGAAGTGGTGGTTGAGGATCCGGCTATTCGTCAGGCCGCGCGGGAGAGTTTCCGTTTCTACCGCGAACAGGGCTATCCTCTGCAGGATCACCGGCTACAACGACTTTGAGCACACGATGGACACTCCAAACCCTCTAAAAAAAGATGACCACCTGCTGGACGACCTCGAGTCGATCCGTCAGTTGCTGGGTGATGACGACTTGCAACCGCCGCTGTTGACCGAACCGGTCGAGGGCGAGGTACAGATTCCGCTGTTGTTCGACATGGTCGGCGGCAAACCCGTCGCGCCGGAGCCCGTCGCCGTGGCCCCCGCCGTCGAACCTGCGCCTGCTGAAAAAGGCCCAGATGCCCTGCTGCTGCACCTGGACAACGAACTGCGCGCTGCCGCGCAACTGATCATGCAAGACGTGATCGACGACTTTGCCCCGCATATCGAAACCGAGATCAAGCGCCGGCTGGATGCGCGCATGGAGCGGTTGCTCAGCCAATACCAGTCTTAAGCCTTACACGTCACCCTGCGGGAGCGGGCTTGCTGGCGAAAGCGCTGGATCAGTCAACGCCTGAGCTGACTGCCACACCGCTTTCGCCAGCAAGCCCGCTGCCACATTTGCTCAGCGTACATCTCAAGCCTGTCTTCACCTCGCCCTGCGCCCTATCCCCCGTTATACTTGTCGGCTTTCCTGAATTAATGCCAACTAGGGTCCCGCCGCGCATGGATAAGACCTACCAGCCGCACGCTATTGAAACTTCCTGGTACCAGACCTGGGAGTCCGAGAATTATTTCGCCCCGCAAGGCGCGGGCGATTCCTACACCATCATGATTCCGCCACCGAACGTCACTGGCAGCCTGCACATGGGCCATGGCTTCAACAATGCGATCATGGATGCGTTGATACGTTTCCGCCGTATGCAGGGCCGCAACACCCTGTGGCAACCGGGCACCGACCACGCCGGTATCGCCACCCAGATGCTGGTGGAACGCCAACTCGAAGCCACCGGCCAGAGTCGCCACGACTTGGGGCGCGAGAAATTCCTGGAAAAGATCTGGGAATGGAAGGACCAATCCGGCGGCAATATCAGCCGTCAGATTCGTCGCCTGGGCTCGTCCGTGGACTGGAGCCGCGAGCGCTTCACCATGGACGACGGCCTGTCGGAAGCCGTGAAAGAAGCCTTCGTGCGTCTGCATGAAGACGGACTGATCTACCGCGGCAAGCGTCTGGTCAACTGGGACACCAAGCTGCACACGGCGATTTCCGACCTCGAAGTGGAAAACCACGATGAGAAAGGCTTCCTGTGGAACCTCAAGTACCCGCTGGCCGACGGCGCCAAGACCGCTGAAGGCAACGACTACCTGATCGTCGCCACCACCCGTCCGGAAACCATGCTCGGCGATGCCGCCGTTGCAGTTAACCCGACTGACGAGCGCTACCAGGCGCTGATCGGCAAGTTCGTCGAGCTGCCATTGGTCGGCCGGCGCATCCCGATCATTGCAGACGACTACTGCGACCCTGAATTCGGCACCGGCTGCGTGAAAATCACCCCGGCCCACGATTTCAACGACTACGAAGTCGGCAAGCGCCACAACCTGCCGCTGCTGAATATCTTCGACAAAAACGCCGCCGTACTGCCGGCCTGCCAGGTGTTCAACCTGGACGGCACGCTGAACGACAGCATCGACGGCAAGATTCCGGCCGAATACGCAGGCCTCGACCGTTTCGAAGCACGCAAGCAGATCGTCGCTGCCTTCGACGCTGCCGGTTTGCTGGTCAGCGTTGACGACCACGCCCTGAAAGTGCCGAAGGGCGACCGCTCCGGCACCGTGATCGAGCCGTGGCTGACCGACCAGTGGTACGTCTCCACCAAGCCGTTGGCAGAACCTGCCATCGCCGCCGTGGAAGATGGCCGCATCCAGTTCGTGCCGAAACAGTACGAGAACATGTACTTCTCGTGGATGCGTGACATCCAGGATTGGTGCATCAGCCGTCAACTGTGGTGGGGCCACCGCATTCCGGCCTGGTACGACGAGTCGGGCAAGGTCTACGTAGGCCGTGACGAAGCTGAAGTGCGCGCCAAGCACAACCTCGGTGCCGACATTGCGCTGCAACAGGACAACGACGTACTGGACACATGGTTCAGCTCGGGCCTGTGGACCTTCTCCACCCTGGGCTGGCCGCAGCAGACCGAATTCCTCAAGAAATTCCACTCCACTGACGTGCTGGTCACCGGTTTCGACATCATTTTCTTCTGGGTTGCCCGGATGATCATGCTGACCATGCACCTGGTGAAAAACGAGGATGGCACGCCGCAAGTGCCGTTCAAGACCGTGTACGTGCACGGCCTGGTGCGTGATGGCCAGGGCCAGAAGATGTCCAAGTCCAAGGGCAATGTGCTGGACCCGCTGGACATCATCGACGGTATCGACCTGGAAACCCTGGTGCAGAAACGCACCTCGGGCCTGATGCAGCCGAAACTGGCGAAGAAGATCGAGAAGCAAACCCGCGACGAATTTGCCGACGGCATCGCCAGCTACGGCACCGACGCCCTGCGCTTCACGTTCTGCTCACTGGCGTCCACCGGTCGCGACATCAAGTTCGACATGGGCCGCGTCGAAGGCTATCGCAACTTCTGCAACAAGATCTGGAACGCGGCGCGCTACGTATTGGACAAAGGCGAAGACTGCGGCCAGAACGGCGAAGCCTATGAGTTGAGCCTGGCCGACCGCTGGATCATCTCGCAGCTGCAGCGCACCGAAGCCGAAGTGACCCGCCAACTCGACCAGTTCCGTTTCGACCTGGCCGCACAGGCCTTGTACGAGTTCATCTGGAACCAGTATTGCGACTGGTACCTGGAACTGTCCAAGCCGGTACTGTGGGACGAAAACGCGCCGGTCGAGCGCCAGCGCGGCACCCGTCGCACCCTGGTGCGCGTGCTGGAAGTGGCGCTGCGCCTGGCCCACCCGTTCATGCCATTCATCACCGAAGAAATCTGGCAGCGCCTGGCGCCGCTGGCCGGTATCGAAGGCAAGACCATCATGCTGCAACCTTGGCCAGTGGCCAACGAAGCACGCATCGATGAAGCGGCCGAAAGCGATATCGAATGGCTCAAGACCCTGATGATGGGCACGCGTAACATCCGCGCCGAAATGAACATCGGGCCGGGCAAGCCATTGGCCGTGTTTGTGAAGAACGCCAGTGCGGAAGATCAGCGTCGCCTCACCGAAAATGATCCACTGCTCAAGAAGCTGGCGAAGCTGGAATCGATCACCGTCTTGGCGGCCGACGCCGAAGCACCGCTGTCCGCCACCGCGCTGGTTGGCGAGATGGAAGTGTTGGTGCCGATGGCGGGCCTGATCGACAAGGGCGCCGAACTGGCACGTCTCGACAAGGAAATCGGCCGTCTGCAAGGCGAAGTGCAACGAGTGGGCGGCAAGCTGTCCAACGCGGCCTTCGTCGACAAGGCCCCGGCTGAAGTGATCGAGAAAGAACGCGCCAAGCTGGCCGAGGCTGAACAGGCCCTGGGCAAGCTGGCGGAGCAACATGCGCGGATCTCCAGCCTGTAAGGTGTGAGCCGTGTGAAAAAAGAGACCTTCGGGTCTCTTTTTTTTGCCTGGACATTTCCGATCTCCTGCTGGCAACGCGGTCAATGTGGGAGCGGGCTTGCTCGCGAAAGCGCTGGGTCAGTCACTGAATGTGTATCCGATATACCGCCTTCGCGAGCAAGCCTGCGCCCACATTTGACCGAGTTGCGCTCAAGATGTGTGACAATGCCCACCACTTTGAGCCAACACCAGAATCATCATGACCGCCCCCAGCACGCCAAAACCTCCGCGCAAGAAGCCTAAAACCGCAGCCACGACCAAGCCCGTTGTGCCGCGCAAGGAGGCCACCCTGCATCCGCGCAACCGCCACACAGGCCGTTACGACTTCCCGGCGCTGATCAAGACCACGCCGGAACTGGCGCAATTCGTGATCATCAACCCATACGGCAAGGAAAGTATCGACTTTGCCAGCCCGGATGCAGTGCGTGTGTTCAACCGAGCGCTGCTGAAAGCGTTCTATGGCATCCAGCACTGGGACATCCCGGCCGACTACCTGTGCCCGCCGGTACCGGGGCGTGCAGACTACGTGCACTTCCTCGCCGACCTGCTGGCCAGTACCAACGACGGCAAGATCCCGCGCGGCTCTATCGTCAAGGTGCTGGACATCGGCATGGGCGCCAACTGCGTCTACCCGCTGATTGGCTACATGGAATACCGTTGGAATTTCCTCGGTTCGGAAGTCGACCCTATCGCCGTCGCCGCAGCCAGGGCCATCGTGCAGTCCAACGACCTGAGCAAGGTCATTCAATTGCGCCAGCAAACCAATCCCAAACAGATCCTGCTGGGCTTGCTGGAGCCGGGCGAGCGCTTTGACCTGACCATGTGCAACCCGCCCTTCCACGCGTCGATGGATGAAGCGACCAAGGGCAGCGAACGCAAGTGGCGCGCCTTGGGCAAGGCGGATCCCAAGCGCAAGTTGCCGGTGCTGAACTTTGGTGGCCAATCGGCCGAGCTGTGGTGTGAAGGCGGTGAAGCGCGCTTTGTGACCCAACTCATTGCCGAGAGCGCACACTTTGCTCATAAAGTGCTGTGGTTCAGCACCCTTGTGTCAAAAGCGTCGAACTTGCCCGCGATCGAGACAGCCCTGAAAAAAGCCGGTGTTCTGGAAAGCCAGGTAGTGGAAATGTCCCAGGGCCAGAAGCAGAGCCGTTTCGTGGCATGGACCTTCCAGACCAAGAACGAACAGCAGATCTGGCGTCAGCGCTGGGTGCGTTAAGCACAAATCGCAGGCAACAAAAAACCGTGCCCGGATCACTCCGGTGCACGGTTTTTTTACCGCATCTTACTTGTTAACAGCGTCGGTCAGGCCTTTGGCCACAACCAGCTTGATAACTTTCTTGGCAGCGATTTCGATGGCAGCGCCAGTCGAAGGGTTACGGCCAGTACGGGCAGGACGCTCGGTCACTTTCAGCTTGCCGATACCTGGCAGAGTGATTTCGCCGCCGTTTTCCAGCTGATCGGCAACGATCTGGCCCAGTTGGTCCAGAGCTGCGCGCGCGGTGGTTTTCGGCGCGTCGATAGCTTCAGCGATATCAGCGATCAGTTGGTCTTTAGTCAAAGCCATTGTGGTGTTCCTTCCCTATCAAATTCATATGGATTGCAGAGTGCAGTGTCAGCCGTCGAGCCTGACCGTCATGGCCTGGCACCCCCGGCTATAACCACGGAGATCGGGGTTATAGATGCTTGAAACGGGGATTGGTTCGACCTGACAGATGCTGAATGCACGCTTATCGCCGAGACTTGGCGTAAGACGGGGCAAAACTAGCACAGAGACGGGGAAATATCCGCTTCTACCTACCCATTTGGTCAGCTTTATCGCTCTAAACCGTGAAAAAAAGGCATATAGACCGTCGGAGGGTGCCCAAAACCGCCTTCGAAGCGTGTCTTGGCCAATGGGTGCGGTACACTGGGCGACTTTTCGGGGAGGCCAACTGCTCCCCTTCAACCAGCCGAGAAGCCTATGCCGATCCGTCATTGCATCGTCCACCTGATCGACAAAAAACCCGACGGCACACCCGCAGTTCTCCACGCCCGCGACTCCGAGCTTGCCGAGTCGGCCGCCATCGAGAACATGCTTGCCGACCTCAACGAGAGCTACAACGCCAAACAAGGCAAGGCCTGGGGTTTCTTCCACGCCGAGTCCGGCGCGCACCCGTTCAGCGGCTGGTTGAAGGAGTATTTCGACGGTGGCCAGGATTTCACCACCTTCAGTCGCACGGCGGTCGAGCACCTGCAAAAACTGATGGAAGAGTCCAACCTCTCCACCGGCGGCCATGTGTTGTTTGCCCACTACCAGCAAGGCATGACCGACTACCTGGCCATCGCCCTGCTGCACCACAGCGAAGGCGTGGCGGTGACCGACGAGCTGGACGTGACCCCGTCGCGCCACCTGGACCTCGGCCAGCTGCACCTGGCGGCACGCATCAACGTGTCCGAGTGGCAGAACAACAAGCAGTCCAAGCAGTACATTTCCTTTATCAAGGGCAAGAACGGCAAGAAGGTCTCGGAGTATTTCCGCGACTTCATCGGCTGCCAGGAAGGCGTCGACGGTCCGGGCGAGACCCGTACCCTGCTCAAGGCGTTCAGCGACTTCGTCGAAAGCGAAGATTTGCCGGACGAGTCCGCTCGCGAGAAAACCAAGACCTTGGTGGACTACGCCAGCAGCCAGGCCAAGCTCGGCGAGCCGATGGGCCTGGAGGAACTGTCGGGGTTGATCGATGAAGATCGGCCTAAGGCGTTCTATGACCATATCCGCAACAAGGACTACGGCCTGTCGCCGGAGATCCCGGCGGATAAGCGCACGCTCAACCAGTTCCGCCGTTTCACCGGCCGCGCCGAGGGTTTGTCCATCAGCTTTGAAGCCCATCTGCTGGGCGACAAGATCGAATACGACGAAGCCGCCGGCACCTTGATCATCAAGGGCCTGCCGACTCAACTGACTGATCAGCTCAAGCGCCGTAACTGATGCTTGGCGGGGTTTTCAAGAAAGTCCTGCTGGTGTTGCTGGTGGTGGTAGTGATCCAGAACTGGGGCAAGATCGAGCGGGTGTTCAACCCGTCGCAGGTGGCGCCGGAGCACGTGCGCACTTCGGCGCGTGTGGTGCTCTATTCCACCGAGTGGTGCGGGTACTGCAAGCAGATCCGCCGCTTTCTGGACCAGAAGGGCATTCCCTACCAGGCGTTCGATATCGAGAAAGATGCCCAGGCGCGCAAGGCGTATGAGGCGTTGGGTGGGGGCGGAATTCCGTTCGTGGACGTGAACGGCACGCTGATTCGCGATTACGCACCGGAAAAAATCATGGCGGCGCTGAAATAATCAGCGCACCACGATCATCCGTCCCAATAATGTGTGCTGTTCGAAGCCAAGCACGGCTTGCAACGCATTCAACACGGCCTGCGGGTCCTTGCTCGGGAAACTGCCGCTGACGCGCTTGGCACCCATCTCTTTGTTGAGCAACAGAATGCGACCTGGGTAATAACGCTCCAGGTCCTTGACCACGTCCGACAACGGCGCTTTGTAATAGTTGAGCCAACCGTCGCGCCAGGCCAGGCGTGATTCGCTGTCGACCGCGTGCAGGGCGTCGGCGACGCCCTCGGCGTAGGCCACCTGCTGCCCTGCCGTAAGAATTTGCTGTTGACCCTGCTTGGACGGCGTCACGCCAACCCGCCCGGACAACACCGTCACCTCAGCGCCTGCCGGCTGCAGGCGCACTTCAAATTGTGTACCCAGCACCCGCGCTTCACCACTGCCCGCCTCCACCACAAAAGATTGCCCGGTGTGAGTCACGCTGAAAAAGCCGGCCCCGCGGCGCAACTGGATATGCCGTTCGCCCTGGGTGAAGTCCACGGCGATGGCGCTGTCGGCATCAAGGGTCACTTGGGATTGGTCGGCCAGCGTGACGGTTTTGACTTCGCCCGGCGCCGTCACGTAGTCGGCGCCGAAATCATCAACCCAGCGTGACGGCTGCCATCCGACGCCCATGGACACCATCAACAGCAGACAGGCGGCCATCGCCAACGCGCCAGACCAACGCGCCACCCGCGAGCGCTTCGAAGGGTTCATCGCGTTGAGATAACCCTGCAACACCAACGCCTCTTCGTCCGCGAGCTTGCGCGCTGGCACTTCGCTCAACTCCCACAGCACCTGGGCCTGGGCATAGGCCTCGACGTGCGCCGGGTCAGCCCGCAGCCACTGGCTGAACGTGGCCTGGTCACCACCGCTGGGCTGGTCATGCAGCAGACTCAGCCAGGCCAGTGCTGCTTGTTCCTGGGCGGGCGTAGGGGTGACGTTCACGGTGCTTTCCCTGGCGTGCGTGGGGATGAGGGTTCGCGAAGGCTGGCTTTGCAGGCTTCGAGGGCACGCATCATATGTTTTTCCACGGCGCTTTGGGACAGGCCCATCGCCTTGGCGATTTGCGCGTACTTGCGGCCATGGATGCGGTTGAGCAGGAAAATCTGCCGCGTGCGCTCGGGCAGGCTGCGCAAGGCCGCTTCGACGTGACGCAGATCATTGCCGGCTTCCAGTGCCGCCTGGGGTTCCGAACCTTGGTTGTCTTGCTGTTCGGGCAACCAGCCTTCACTGCTGCGCGCCCGCGCGCCTTCGCTGCGCAGGTGATCGATGGCGATGTTGCCGGCGCAGCGCAGCAGGTAAGTGCTGAGTTCCTCGACCTGTACCAAAGGCCGGCGCCAGAAACGCAGGAACAGATCCTGCACCAGGTCGGCCGCCGTGGCGCGGCAGCCGACACGGCGACTCACCAAGGCCTCCATCTGCGAACGCTGGGACAAAAACACCTGCAGAAAATGCGCACGCCCGCCTGCCGCGTCAGCGTGCTGGCTGTCCTGGGATTCGGGTGGCGTGCTGATCATCATGGGCGGGCTCAGAGGGTGGCGAAGGCTGCAACAGGGCTGGCGAGCAGGCCGACGCCCGCCAGGATCAAGGCCAGCCGTGGCCGATACGGCAACAACAGCACCAGCAGCAATGCGCTGAGCATCAGCACGGCGCACCACTCCACCAGGCCCTGGCCCCATCCGGCGACGTCCACCGCCGGCCAGATCGACACCACCAGCAGCATCCAACCGGTCACACGCAAGCCCAGGCGTCGACGGGGCGAGAGTTTGCGGTGCAGTAACTCGCCGTGGTGACGGTCGGTGGACAGGCAGAGTGCGGTGAATCCGGCATAGCACATCAGCAGTGCGAGGAGCATTTAGTTGGCCTCCTGCTTCAGCGCCAATGGGCGTGCGCGCGCAGCCTTGGTCGCAGGCGCGGTGCGATGCTGCATCTTCCAGGCGGCCCACGCGAGGAACACACCGCTGGCCAGACACGTCAGGTCGAAACCCGCCATGGCCCAGTCGCCGGTTCTCAACGAAACACCGAGGTGGTGCGACGTCGTCAAGGCGTTGAGCAATGGAATGGCACTAAACAGCAGCGCGCCAATGCTCAGTTGCTCGACCCAGCCCTGACGGCCTCGGCGCAGAACCGCATGCAACAGGCTCAGGCCCCAGGCGATGAAGAAGGTCTGCACTTCCCAGTCGGAACGCTCGGCGAAACTGACCGGCAACAACCGGTTAGCCCAGAAAAACGCCGCGATGGCGATCATCAACCCGGACATGCTGGCGATGTTCAGGACTTCCACCAAGCGTAATTCAAAAGGCATTGCGGCCGCTTTGGCATGTTTGAGCCGGCGCTTGCCGAGCCAGATCACCAGACCGGTGCCGATCATCGCCGTGCCCGCCAGGCCGCAGATAAAGTACAACCAGCGCAGCACCGGCCCGGCGAAATGCCCCATGTGCAGGCCATAGAACGTGCCGCCGATGGCAGCAGGAAGCGACTGCCCGCCACTGACCCGCAACAGCTCGCCGGTGGTGCCGTTGAAGGACACGGTGCTGCCGAAGTCATGCACCACGCTGTCGGAACCCGCACGGAACACATTGACCGAGGCGTTCACATCACTGGGGTTGTTCACGGCGACGCGCCCCACGTGGCCACCGTCCCATTGCGCCCGTGCTTGCTCGTACATCGGCGTCAGCGGCAGCAATGTGCCTGGCTGGCCCAGTGCTGGCGCGTTGTTGGTATTCGGAAACACTTCGCTGAAAAAGGCCCGGGTGTCATTGCCATAGGAAGCAATGATCGGGGCCGGCATCACCATGCTCATGAAGATCACCAGACTGCTGTAGGTAATCATCAGGTGGAAGGGCAATACCAGCACCCCCACCGCGTTATGCCCGTCGAGCCAGGAACGCTGGCCCTTGCGGGGGCGGAAGGTGAAGAAGTCCTTGAAGATTTTCTTGTGGGTGATGATGCCGGTGATCAAGGCGACGAACATCACCATCGCGGCGAGGGTCGAGAGCCAGCGGCCCCAGGGATGGGGCATTTGCAACTGGAAGTGGAACCGATAGAAGAATTCGCCGCCCATGCTTTCACGGGCTTCCACGGCCTGGCCCGTGACAGGGTCGAGGGTTTTCTGGATGAAGTTGCCGCGTTTGCCAGGGTCGACCTTGTCTTGCCACATCACCGACAGGCCGGGGTCGCGGCTGTCCGGCAGGGTGATGAACCAACGCGCAGCGGTCGGCGCGACCTGCTGCAAATAGGTCTGGGCGGCCGTCAGGCTGCGTGCATCGTCCAGGGCACGGGCCTGCACTTCAGGCTGCATCCAATGGCTGATCTCATCCTTGAAATACGCCAAGGTGCCTGTCAGGAAAATCGCAAACAGCAGCCAGCCAAAGATCAGGCCCGCCCAAGTGTGCAACCAGGCCATGGCCTGGCGGAAACCCTCTTTCATGTGCGCGCCATCCAGAAGCCCACACCTGCCAGGGTGGCAAATGCCGCGCTCGGTAACATCACGCCAAACCAGGCGCGCGCGGCGCTGCGGCAGGCGAAACACCAGAGCACGGCGAGCAGGTAGAACACGAACGAACTCATCATCCCGGTGATCACGGCATCAGCGCGGGAAGTGGGTATCCACAGCGCCAGGCAGATACTGGCCAGGGAGGCCATCAGATAACCGCCCACCACGGCAGCCAGCACGCGCGAGGTGACGGCGAGACGATAGGAGACGGGCAGCGAGGTTTTGCTTTTCATGCGGGAGGCGCCAGGTTCATCAGGTCGCAATATTAATGATAAATATTCTCATAAGCAAAACAGAACGGATGAAAGACCTGTCCCGACGGATTGCCGAAGCCAGTCTCCGCCCCTACAATGCGAACAATTCTTGTTCTCTAAAGCATGGCGATGCTTGTGGAGTGTCCGCGTTGAGCCCGCCCAATACCGTCGAAGTGTTGTACAACGACCATCACCACTGGCTCACCGGCTGGTTGCGACGCAAGCTCGGCTGCCCGGAAAGCGCCGCCGACCTGGCCCAGGACACCTTCATGCGCGTGCTCACTGCGCGGGAAGCACCCACGCTGATCGAGCCCCGTGCGTTCCTCACCACGGTCGCCAAGCGCGTGCTGTTCAACTTCTACCGCCGCCAGGACCTTGAGCGCGCCTACCTCGACGCCTTGGCGCAGATGCCCGAGCACGTGGCACCGTCGGAAGAAGAACGCGCAATCATCCTGCAAACCCTGGTCGAACTGGACCAACTGCTCGATGGCCTGCCCGTCCAGGTCAAGCGTGCGTTCCTGCTGGCCCAATGCGATGGCCTGACCTACGCGCAAATCGGCGCTGAACTGGGTATTTCCATTGCCACCGTCAAACGCCACCTGAGCAAAGCGGCCATGCGCTGCTACTTCGCCCTATGAACTTCTCCACTCAAGTCGCCGAACAAGCCGTGCATTGGCTGGTGGAAATGCAGCACGGCGCGCTAAACCCACGCCAGCAAGCCGCCTGGCAGCAATGGTTGAACGCCCACAGCGAACACCAGCGCGCCTGGGACCACATGCAACGCGTCAACCAGCGCCTGCGCGGCATGCCCTCGCCACTGGCCCATGCGGCGTTGAATGCACCAACCTCCACCAGCCGTCGCCAGGCGTTGAAACTGCTGTTGATACTCGGCGCCGGTTCCGCTGCCGCCTGGAGCCTTCGCCAGCAACATATCCTGCCGCCACTGACCGCCGACTACCGCAGCCCCGTTGGCCAGCGACGCAAGGTGCAATTGGCCGACGGCAGCCAGTTGCAGCTCAATACCGGCAGCGCGGTGGATGTGCATTTCGATGGCCGACAACGGCTGATCCGCCTGCTTGAAGGCGAGATACTGCTCACCGGCCACGCAGCCGGTACGCCGCTGCAGGTGCTGACCGGCCAGGGGTTGCTCACCAGCCAGGCGGCACACATGAACGTGCGCCAGTTCAACGACCATACCCAACTGGCGGTCTTGGACGGTCGCGTCGAGGTGATGCCCACTACGTACAGCGGCCTGCCGCTGGCGGTCGACGCCACGCGCCAAGTCAATTTTACGCGCAAAGGCTGGGACACTCCGTGCCCCACCGACGCCAACAGCGGCGCCTGGGCCGACGGCATGCTGGTCGCCGCGCACATGCGCCTGGAAGATTTCCTTGGCGAACTGGGCCGTTATCGTCGTGGCCAGGTCAATTGCGATCCGCAGGTGGCCAACTTGTTGATCTCCGGCAGCTACCCCCTGGACGACAGCGAACGCATTCTCGACCTGCTGGAAGTCAGCCTGCCCGTGAAAGTGCGGCGCTTTACGCGGTATTGGGTGACGGTGCAGGCACGCGCCTGAAATTTATTTCAAAAACACTGAGCCGTTTTCCACCCCTCGCGTGACAGAGAAGGAAAGCCACCTTGATCCTTCCTTCTCAGGACCGCTCTTCATGCCCCAGCAACCGACGCTTCTTGCCCGCACTCTGCGCCAACTCCTACTCGGCGCCAGCTTGAGTCTCATGGCACTTCCCCCTGTGATGGCGGCCGATGCCAAGCCGTATCACATCGCCCCGACGTCGCTGGAAGCTGCGCTGAACCAGTTTGGGCGCGAAGCGGGCGTGCTGATTTCGTTCGGTTCAGAAGTCACGGCGGGCATGCAGAGCCGCGGTTTGTCCGGTAATTACGGCGCCGCGGACGGCCTGCAAAAGCTGCTGGAAGGCACCGGCCTGCTAGCCCGCGCCGAAGGCGACAATGCCTACAGCCTGCAACCGGCCACGGCACCGGCCAGTATCGAATTGGGCACGTCCAGCGTCGTCGGCGACTGGCTGGGCGACGCGGCGCAAACCCATGTGTTCGAACACCCCGGCGCCCGCGATGTGATCCGCCGTGAAGAGTTTGAACGCCAGGGCGCGACCCAAGCCAAGGACGTGCTCAACCGCATTCCCGGCGTAAATGCCCCGGACAACAACGGCACCGGCAGCCACGACATGGCATTGAACTTCGGCATTCGTGGCCTCAACCCGCGCCTGGCATCGCGCTCCACGGTGCTGATGGATGGCATTCCGGTGCCGTTCGCGCCCTACGGCCAGCCGCAGCTTTCCTTTGCGCCGATCAGCATGGGCAATATGGACGCGGTCGACGTGGTGCGCGGCGGCGGTGCGGTGCGCTACGGCCCGCAGAACGTCGGTGGTGTGGTCAACTTCGTGACCCGTGCGATCCCGGATGCCCCCACGGTCAAAGGCGGCTTGCAGACCGAAACCAGCCCGTCCTCCAGCCACGACGGCTTCAAGACCACCGGCAACCTGCTGGCCGGCGGCACCGCCGACAATGGTTTGGGTGGCGCGATTCTGTACTCCGGAACCCGTGGTGGTGACTGGCGCGAGAACAGCAACACGCGCATCGACGACCTGATCCTCAAGGGCAAATACCAACTGGATGACGCCAACAGCTTTAACGCCATGGCGCAGTACTACGAAGGCCAGGCCGATATGCCGGGTGGCTTGAACGTCGCGGACTACAAGGCGGACCCCTACCAGTCCACCCGCCCCTACGACAAATTCTGGGGCCGCCGTACGATGTTCAACGTCGGCTATCGCTATGAGCAGGACCGCCGTGAATTCACTGTGAACAGTTTCTTCACCAAGACCTTGCGCAGCGGTTACCTGGACCAGGGCACGTTCCTCTCGTTGTCCCCGCGTGAATACTGGGTGCGTGGCATCGAGACCCGCTTCGCCCAAGGCTTTGACCTGGGCCCGACCAGCCACGAAGTGGGCGTCGGCTACCGATACATCAACGAGGCCGGCCACGAGCTGCGTTACCGCACGCCGATTGCCGCCAACCAGCAGATCCCCACTACCAACAGCCGCAACGACCGCGACACCCGTGGCGGCACCGAGGCCAATGCCTTCTTCGTCGATGACCGGATCGATATCGGCAAGTGGACCATCACCCCGGGCATTCGCTACGAGATTATCGAGTCGCAGCAGACGAACAACCTGACCAACGTCAAATACAAGGGCGACTACAACACCGCGCTGCCGGCGCTGAATGTGCTCTACCACCTCACCGACAACTGGAACCTCTACGCCAACACCGAAGGTTCGTTCGGCAGCGTGCAGTACAGCCAGATGCCGAACCGCGTGACCAGCGGCGAAGTGAAACCGGAAAAAGCCCGTACCTGGGAATTGGGTACCCGCTACGACGACGGCACCTTGCGTGCGGAAATCGGCGCGTTCCTGATCAACTTCGACAACCAATACGAAAGCAACCAGACCAATGACTCGGTAATTGCCCGCGGCGAAACCCGTCACCAGGGGATCGAGACCAGCATCAATTACGCGCTTGATGGTTTGAGCCCGGCGCTGGCGGGGTTCGATGTGTATGCCACCTACGCCTACGTCGACGCCACCATTCGCGAAGACGGCCCGAACAAAGGCAACCGCGTGCCCTTCTCCTCCAAGCACAAAGGCACCCTCGGCGTGGGCTACACCGAAGGCCGCTGGAAGCTCAACCTGGACAGCAGCTACCAGAGCAGCCAGTTCGCCGACAACGCCAACACCGAGAAGGAAACCGCCAACGGCGCCAACGGACGCATCCCTGGCTACATGCTGTTCAGCAGCCGTGCGGCCTATGACTTCGGCCCGCAGCTGTCGGACCTGAATGTGGCAGTGGGTGTGAAAAACATCTTCAACACCCAGTACTTCACCCGCTCGTTCGACGATAACAACAAGGGCAAATACGTAGGCGAACCACGCACGGTCTACGTGCAGACCTCTATCGCGTTCTAACGCCGCCCAAACGAAAACGGGCCTGCATATGCAGGCCCGTTTTTAGTGGAGCGTGATAAATCTATCAGCCGTTGAACACAGCGCGTTCTTTTTCGAGAAACTCCTGCTCAAGCTCGTCTTCGTTGACTTTGGTGGTCGGCTGGTTTTTCCCGGCAGCGCGTGGCTTGCCTTGCAGTTTACCAAACAGATGTTCCAACGCATGTTCCAGCTTGGTGGCCGCACCGTCGATCGCCTGTTCCAGGGTATCGGCTTTGTGCAGCACGGACAGCGGTTGATGGCCTTTTGGCCGCGCTTCCAGGCGGCAACTTAAATCGTGGGGACCGGGCTTATCGCCGTTCTCATCCCGCAGGTAGACCTCCACTCGGGTCAGGTCTTCTTCGTAACGTTCGAGCGTGCTCTCAATGGTAGTACGTACCCACTCCTCCAGTCGGATGCTGCTTTCAATATGGTTATCGCTATTGACTTGGATTTGCATAGTTCTTCCCTTATTTCAGCTAGCTCGCGAGAGGTCACAACTGCAACACCGGGTCGGTGAAACCATGACCTCTTAACTACACAATTGAGCAGTCAGCAGAACAATTCAACCCCTTTGCAAAGATAAATCCCACATTACAAATTAAGTCTGACTACGAGCAAAAACACTGTTAGGGTGGGGAGTTAGTTACATCTTCTTACGCCCTGCGAACCTCATAATTGCCCCTCTCCCAACGGGTGCAATCCCCGGAAAATCCCCGCTTCTTCAACCAGCCAATCATGCACCGCGCGTACGCCCGGATGGCTCAGTGCGCCTGGCGCATACAGCAACACGTAACGCTTGTAGTTAGGCACGGCAAGCCCGAAGGGTACGATCAAGGTGCCACGCTCCAGCTCATCGTTGAGCAAGGTGCGTCGCGCAATGGCCACGCCCATACCGGCGATGGCGGCTTCGATGGTCAGGTGGTTGCGGTTGAAGGTGTGACCGCGTCGCACGTCGGCGTGGTGATAGCCGATAGCATTCAGGTAAAACTCCCATTCGGCGTACTCATAACTCCCACGCCAGGCGGTGATGTCGTGCAGCAACGGAAAATGCACCAGGTCGGCGGGACCATGCAGCGGCGGTCTGCCGCGCAGCAGGCTCGGGGCACAGACGGGGAAAATCTGCTCGTCCAACAGGGCTGTGGATAACAAGCCAGGGTAGCTGCCGTCGTTCAAGTCGATGGCCAGGTCGAAGTCGCCCTCATGCAGGGCGATGCTGCTGTCTTCAGCGACCATGCGCAGCTGGATATCCGGAAAGCGCTGCTGCAAACGCGGCAGGCGCGGGGTCAGCCACTTACCGAGAAACGACGGGATCGAGCGCAGGCGCAAGGTGCCGCTGATCATCCCTGCATCCAGGCGCTGCAACTCCGCGTCGATGCTGCCGTAGGCCTCGCCCACCGTGGCCGCCAACCGCTGCCCCTCGGCACTCAGCTCCACCCCACGCGCGCGCCGATGAAACAAGCGGAAACCCAATCGCTCCTCCAACTGGCGAATCTGCTGGCTCACCGCACCCGGTGTGATGTGCAGTTCCTCGGCACAGCGGGTGAACGACAAATGCCGCGCAGCACAGGAAAAAACGTGCAACCAGACATAAGTCTGGCCATGGAGGGGCCGGGTCATAGCGTTTAGTCCTGCTAAAGAGTGTCTTAGGATAATTCGTTGGTCAGTGCCGTTCCAGAGGCTCAGTATCACGCCAATTCCGCTCGCTCTACAAAACATGGCAGCGATTCCTACTCCATTGCTTGTAAGGCTTTAGCATGGCTATCAGTGTTTTCGATCTATTCAAAGTGGGCATCGGCCCTTCCAGCTCCCACACTGTCGGCCCGATGCGGGCGGCGGCAACCTTTGCCCAGGCCCTGATCGATCAACAATTACTGAGCCAGACTCGTCGTGTGGAAGTGCGCCTGTATGGCTCACTGTCCGCTACCGGTGTCGGCCATGCCACCGACCGTGCCTGCGTGATGGGCCTGATGGGCGAATGGCCGGACCGGGTCGACCCCACCTCGATCAATGCACGCATCCAGCAACTGCGCGAATCCGGCCGACTCTTGCTCGCTGGCCTGCAGGACATTGCCTTCAACTGGCAACAGGATCTCCGACTACTGGACGAAAGCCTGCCCTACCACCCCAACGCCATGTCCCTGCACGCCTACGGCGAAAACGGCCTGCTGAGCGAGCAAACCTATTACTCGGTGGGCGGCGGTTTCATCATCGAAGCGGCGGAAGCGGCCTCGGGCATTGCGCCGACCAGCGATGTGCAATTGCCCTACGACTTTTCCAGCGCCGTGGAACTGCTGGCGTTGTGCAACAAGCACGGCTTGCGGGTTTCCGAGCTGATGATGGCCAACGAACGCGCCTGGCGCAGCGACGCCGACATTCGCAGTGGCTTGCTGCATATCTGGTCGGTAATGCGTGAATGCGTGGAACAGGGCCTGCGCGATGAAGGCATCTTGCCGGGAGGCCTGGACGTGCCCCGTCGCGCGGCGAAACTGCACCGCAGCCTGCTGGAAATCGGCAAGCCGAATGTCATCACCTCGACCTTGTCGGCCATGGAGTGGGTCAACCTGTTCGCCCTCGCCGTCAACGAAGAAAACGCCGCCGGTGGGCGCATGGTCACCGCACCGACCAATGGTGCTGCGGGCATCATCCCCGCTGTGCTGCATTACTACATGAAGTTCAACGCCGAGGTGTCCGACGACGACGTGGTGAATTTCTTCCTGGCTGCCGCTGCTGTCGGCATCCTCTGCAAGAAAAACGCCTCGATCTCCGGCGCCGAAGTCGGCTGCCAGGGCGAGGTGGGCTCTGCCTGCGCCATGGCCGCGGCCGGCTTGGCCGATGTCCTCGGCGCCACCCCCGAGCAACTGGAAAACGCCGCCGAAATCGGCCTGGAGCACAACCTCGGCCTCACCTGCGACCCGGTCGGCGGCCTGGTGCAAGTGCCCTGCATCGAGCGCAATGCCATCGCGGCGGTCAAGGCAATCAACGCCACGCAAATGGCCCTGCGCGGTGACGGCAAACACTTCATTTCTCTCGACCGGGTGATCCGCACCATGCGTGATACCGGCGCCGATATGCATGACAAATACAAAGAAACTTCACGGGGCGGCCTGGCGGTCAGCTGGGTGGAGTGCTGATCGGAGCACCTCTACCCGCCCCAACGTGAGCCCGCGCAAAAATAATAACGAGGCAATACCGATGACCGATGTACGTACACCTGCTGCTGAAAATCCCGCTGCCACAACAACCGTGACCACCGGCTGGACCCAATACGACACCACCTGGATGCTGGGCCTCTACGGCACCGCCATCGGTGCCGGTACCCTGTTCCTGCCGATCAACGCCGGCGTCGGCGGCTTCTGGCCGCTGATCGTGCTGGCACTGCTGGCCTTCCCGATGACCTTCTTCGCCCACCGTGGGCTGACGCGCTTTGTGTTGTCGGGCAAATCCGGCGACATCACCGAAGTGGTCGAAGAGCACTTTGGCGTCGGTGCGGGCAAGCTGATCACCCTGCTGTATTTCTTCGCCATTTTCCCGATCCTGCTGGTGTACAGCGTGGCGCTGACCAACACCCTGGGCAGCTTCATGGAACACCAACTGCACATGACCCCACCGCCTCGGGCGATTCTGTCGCTGGTGCTGATTCTTGGCCTGATGGCCATCGTGCGCTGCGGCCAGGGCGTGATCGTCAAGGCCATGAGCGTGTTGGTGTACCCGTTCGTCGCGTCCCTGCTGTTGCTTGCGTTCAGCCTGATTCCCAACTGGAACGGCGCATTCTTCGCCTCCGCCGGTGATGGCATGCCCATGCCGCTGTTCTTCAAGACCCTGTGGCTGGCAATTCCGGTGATGGTATTTTCCTTCAACCACTCGCCGATCATCTCCGCGTTCGCCGTCGACCAGAAACGCGTGTACGGCGCGCAGGCCGAGCGCAAAAGCAGCGGCATCCTGGCCACGGCCCACGGCATGATGGTGCTGACCGTGATGTTCTTCTGCTTCAGCTGCGTACTGGCACTGTCGCCGGCCGACCTGGCAGCCGCCAAGGCCCAGAACATCTCGATCCTGTCTTACCTCGCCAACCACTTCCAGACGCCAGTGATCGCCTACGCCGCACCGCTGATCGCGCTGGTGGCCATTACTAAATCCTTTCTCGGCCACTACATAGGCGCCAGCGAAGGTTTCCAGGGCTTGATCGTCAAATCCCTACGGGGGCGCAATCGCTCGATGTCGGCCAAATGGCTGGAGCGTTGCACCGCGCTGTTCATGGTGCTGACCTGCTGGGCCGTCGCCACCTTCAACCCGAGCATCCTGCGCATGATTGAAACCATGGGCGGGCCGATCATCGCGTGCCTGTTGTTCCTGATGCCGATGTACGCGATTCGCCGCGTGCCATCGCTGCGCAAGTACTCGGGCCAGGTCTCCAACGTATTTGTGGTGGTGATTGGATTGATTGCGCTGTCTGCGATCGTTTTTTCCGTCCTGCCCTGAAACAGATCACTGACCGAAACGACAATACCGAACAAATGTGGGAGCGGGCTTGCTCGCGAATGCGGTGTATCAGCTAATGAATACTCGGCTGAAGGACCGCATTCGCGAGCAAACCCGCTCCCACATTGGCCCCTTACCGCCTGAAAGATCTCTATACGGCACGGCCCTTGCTGTACAGCTTATGAGGGAAACGGAATTTGGCCGATGGTCAGGAGACGCGAACTAATCCCGACACCGGTCGTCAATGACTGCATGTTCTTATTAGGCGGTACGCACCATGGACAATCCTTTTCAGATCATCACCGACACATTCACTCCCGAATATCGCGTCAACCTGAGCATCCAACGCTTGGACGGCAGCATCATGCTGACCCTCTCCAACGAACAAGGCGTGGTGGCCAAGCGCATGATCAGCGCCGAACAGCGCAATGACCCAAAGCGGCTAAAACGCCTGGTGCAAAGCATCCAGTTCGGCATCGCCATCGAACAGGGCCACAGCGCCATGGAGATCCTGGCGATGATGACGGATGGCGATCACAAAGTCCTACAGCGACCGCCGACCCGCGCCCTGCCGTTCAGCGTCGGGCTTTAAAGCTCGCCCTTCTCGGTCTCCAGGCTCGCCTCGCCCTTGCGACGCGGGCCTTCGACCTTCACCGATGGGAAGGCTGACGACGCGTAACGCACGACCAGAATCGCAAACGCCAACAGCAGAATCCCACCGCACAAGTAGATGATTCCCACATCAGGTGGGTTGTGGTGAGACACGTTGGAGATCAGCAGACGCGTCAGCGCGGTGATCGCCACGTAGATCAGGAAGCGCACCGGCATGTGGTTGGTCTTGAAATAAATCCCGACCATAGCGCCCAGTTCCAGGTAGATGAACAGCAACAAGATGTCATCGATCTTGATGTGCCCGTTCTCCAGCATCCCCAGAAACTCCATCACCGCCGCCCAGGCCGTCACCGCACCAATGGCGAACAGCGCCAGGTAGTGAAACGACTCGACAAACAGATTGCCCAGTGACTCGGCCAGCCCGTGTACTTGCTGGCGCAGCCTTTCGGCCCAATTGATCTTCACGATGATGCTTCCTTAGGTCGACTCGACCGGATAATGCGGGTTAGACGTGACAGTTGTTCTGCATGCAGAAAAAAGGCCAGGGGCAGGTATAAGATGATGGCGGGGTGACATGAGGCACTCCAAACCTGTATTTACGGGCTACATTAAAAAACTGCTACCCAAACCCGAGGGTTTGGCTTACTCTTTTTACTGTATATAAATACAGCACTCTAGCGACACCCGAACACAAGGGCTACTCCCCTTCACTACTGCACCCTGATGACGAGGCCAAAAAATGGCTGTTGAAACCCTGTATCGCAGTACCCGCGACTTGGAGACTACATTCGTGGACCGCAAACTTGCCGACGCACACGACCAGATGCTCGAACTGGCAGAGTCCCTGATGGAAGTCCTGTTGAAAAACGTGGAAGGCTTGACTGAAAAGCAGGCAGAAGACGCCGGTATTTTCATGGCCAAGAACCGCGCCGCCTTTGCAGCAGCGTTCAAGAACAACGCCAGCGCCCTGGCCGAGATCGGGCAGCCAGAGGCAGAGTAAGGAGGCCGGCCCGCCTCCGTTGATTCAGGGTGAACCAACAGGTTCAGGCAGACCGGCAACTCATCGTTTTACCGAAGGCTATTTGCGCCTTACGCCTGCCACAGGGTTTTACCGAAGAAGGTCAACGTGCGGTCCCACGCCAGTTGCGACCATGCGGCGTCGTATTGCGTGTCGGGGATACGGCCGTTGCCGATCGCTGTTTCGTTGGCAAAGGCATGGCGCGCCAGGTAACGGTAGAAGGTCGCGTCCACACCTGCCGCGTGCAGCGTTGACTCCAGCTCCGCGACGGTTTCGATGTTGAAAAAAGCATCCTGTGTGCCCCAATGGCCAATCAGCGGTGCTTTGATTTTTGCCGCATCCAGATATTCAAGCGGTGGGAAGCCATACCAGACCACACCCGCAGCCAGCTCCGGAATTGCATTGAGCGCCAACAGCGTCAACGCCCCGCCCATGCAGTAGCCGGTCACGCCCACTTTTTGCGAGTCGGCCTGCAGGTAGCGCACCGCACCCTTGATGTCCTGGGATACCGCATCGCCAAAATCCAGGCTGTCCATCAGGTGATGGGCTTCTTCCTCTTCCACGGTCGAGGCGCCGCGATAAAGGTCCGGCACCAGCACCCGGTAACCGCACTCGGCCAGGCGGATGGCCACGCCCTTGATCTGCTCGTTCAGCCCCCACCACTCTTGAATCAATACGATGGCCGGCGCCTCTTCCAGCACAGCCGGGCTGGCCAGATAGCCATTGACCTCGGCGCCGTCCGGACGCTTGAACGTTACGGAATGGGCTGTTGCTTGATTGGACATGAATATTCTCCGCAGCAAGTAGGAAAACGATAGCTGAGCAAGCACCTCAAAGCGCCAGCCCACAGAACCCTATCAGGATTTTTGCAGTTACAAACCCTCCTCTCCCATCGTTATGTACCACTGTGTATTAGCGCACCCGCGCGACATATTCGGGATACAAAACACCGGTCTACTGGGCCTGCCTGAACCTTCCCTGATCAATAAGCCGTGACCGAAGGTTCAATCACATAGGACCCGGAGAATAAAAATGCACCACTCAGCACCGGTTGATCGCCTGATCGTCAACACCTACACCAATGGCCTCATCGGCCCCAGCCAGAAGATGCTCGGCCCGCTCGCCGATGGCGGCACGCTTATCACCGGTACTCCGCCGGGGTGTTGGGGCCCAATGATCACGCCCGCATTTGAGGGTGGTCATGAGGTGACTCAACCCGTATTCATCGCCGGCGCAGAGGTTGGTGACGCCGTGGCCCTGAAGATCAAACGCATGCGCGTGACGTCTCTGGCCACTTCGTCAGGTGTCATGCGTTTTGTTGAGGGGCGTTATCATGGCGATCCCTTTGTCGCCAAGTTCTGTTCCAACTGTGGCCAGGAGCATCCCGCCAGCCATGTCGACGGCATCGGCGCCGACGCCATTCGTTGCAACGCCTGCGGGGCGGAGGTCAGCGCATTTCGTTTCAGCCATGGCTACGTCATCGTGTTCGATGCCGAGCATCAGCTGAGCCTGACCGTGAACCAGTTGGTAGCCGACCGCCTCGCCGGCCAGGCACCGGATATGGCGGCGTTGCCGGAGATGTCCGCCCAGCATTCGATTCTGTCCCTGGCCCGCGCCGATATCCCCGGCCTTGCCGCGCACATGCGGCCGTTCCTGGGCAATATTGGCACCACGCCTTCACGGGATCTGCCGGATTCCCACAACTGTGCCGACTTCGGCCAGTACCTGGTCGGCGCGCCCCATCGCTACGGCATGACCCATGACCAACTGCATGCCGCGAAAACCGACGGGCACATGGACACCAACTCGGTACGTGAAGGTTGCGTGCTGATTTGCCCGGTGAGAGTCCCCGGCGCCGGGGTTTACATGGGCGATATGCACGCCCAGCAAGGCAACGGCGAAATTGCCGGGCATGCCACCGATGTATCGGGTGAAACCGAACTGACCGCCCATGTGATCAAGGGGTTGGCACTCGACGGCCCGATCCTGCTGCAGAACCTTGATGACCTGCCGCCCATGGCTCGTCCGATGACTGCCGAGCAACGGTTGCATGTCAAGGCATTGGGCGAGCGCTGGGGGCAGTTCGAGATAGAAGACAACGGACCCATTACGTTTATCGGCAGTGGCGCCGACCTCAACTTAGCGACGGAAAACGGCCTGGAGCGCGCAGCGGCCGTCACGGGCCTGTCGATGGATGAGGTGCGCAACCGCGCAACGCTTAACGGCTCGATTGAAATCAGTCGGCTACCGGGGACCGTCCGCGTCACGCTCCTGTGTCCGATGCACATTCTGGATCGCATGGGGGTCGGCTCACTGGTGCGTGAGAAGTATCAACTCTGACCGGTGTATCAGCGGTACAGCAAACGCTCGGCCAGCTCATCCGCCACCCGTGCGGGTGAGCGTTTTTCCGCCTGGGCGTGAGCGAAGATCTCGGTGAGGCGCGTGCCGATATTGGACAGGTGCGCGGTAATCGTTGGCAGTTCCGCTCCGCTGTGCTTGAGCGCGACGTAGATCAGGCCGCCGGAGTTGATCACGTAGTCGGGGGCGTAGAGGATGCCGCGGCCTTCCAGTTGGTCGGCCACTTGCAGGTTGGTCAGTTGCGCACTGGCGGAACCGGCCACGGCGGCGCAGCGCAACTGGCCAACGCTCTGACGGTTGAGCACGGCGCCCAGGCCGCAGGGCGCGAGGATATCGCACGGCGTGCTCAGCAACGCGTCGTTGGCGATGGGGTGCGCGCCCAACTGCTCCATGGCCAGTTGCACCTTGCCATGATCGATGTCGCTCACCAGCAGTTCCGCGCCGGCGGCGTGCAGCTGTTCAGCCAGGGCGTAACCGACATTGCCCAGCCCCTGAACCGCCACGCGCAGGCCTTCGAGGTTGTCGCTGCCAAGGCGCGCCATGGCGGTGGTGCGGATGCCGGCGAACACGCCCATTGCCGCATAGGGCGAAGGATCGCCTGCGGCAGTGGTGCTGGTGACGTAGCGGGTTTGTTGGGCGATGCAATCCATGTCGGCCACCGAGGTGCCGCTGTCGGTGGCGGTGATGTAGCGGCCGTCGAGTTGCTCGATGCAACGGCCGAAGGCTTCAAACAGGGCCGCGCGATTTTCCACGTGGCCAGGGCGCAGGATCACGGCGGTGCCACCGCCTACCGGCAAACCGGCCAGGGCCGCCTTGTAGCTCATGCCTTGGGCCAGGCGCGCGGCATCGGCCACGGCACTTTCGTCGTCGGGGTAGGAAAGATAGCGACAGCCACCCAGGGCCGGGCCCAGGCGACTGCTATGGATGGCGATGACCGCCTTCAGCCCGGTGACCGGGTCGACGCTCAAGTGCAGCGATTCAAGGCGGGTGCTGTGCATGAGAGCAAACATCGTCAAGCTCCCGAATCACTTCTGGTAGTGGGCCAAGTATAGGCTTGCGGCAGAAAACTGCCGGACCACGCTGGAATAAGACGCCCGTTTTCGCAGGACTTGCGACATAAGCGAGCAGGATATTCTTTAAGCCACTGGACGAAAATTCCCAGCAAGGCTAAAACGGGGGCATACGCCGGAGAATGCAATGAATCCCCGCAAAGCCTTTTTCGCCTGCCTGGAACGCTCCCCACCTGCGCTGTTTGAAGCGGCGTTGTGGATTGCTGCCGAGCATGACCCGACCGTACAACCCTCGCAGACCCTGCAGGAACTGACCTTGCTGCAACAACAGGTGAGCCAGGGCATGCCCCTGTTGCCGGCGGATGAACTCGGCCAGCCGCTGTTGCGACGCCTGAATGACCTGGGATTTGCCCAGGATGAATTCACCCCTTTGCGCCCCGCCGCCGCCCTGCTGGACAAGGTCTTGCAGCGCAAACGCGGGCAACCCCTGGCTATGGGCCTGATCGCCCTTGAGCTGGCGCGCCGCCTGGAAATCCCCATGGTCGGCGTGAATTTCCCCGGCCATTTCCTGCTGCGGGTACCCGGCGCCGATCACCTGCTGGATCCCTGCGGCGGTCGGCGGTTGTACCCCAACGATTGCCGCGACCTGTTGCAGCGCCAATACGGCCCCAACCTCAAGCTGCAGGCCGATCACCTGCACACCGCCGATCCACGTTCGATCCTGCAACGGTTGTCACGCAACCTGCGACAACTGCACCTTTCCAACGACATTCCACTCCAGGCCCTGATCGACGCCGAACGCGTGCTGGAACTGGGCAATGCCAGCGCCGCCGATTACCTGGCACGGGCGAGCCTGTATCAGCGCCTCGACTGCCCCAACGCCGAACGCTTCGACCTGGAACATGCGCTGATGCTCAGCGAAGACCCGATCCAGCGCCTGCGCCTGACCGAGCGCCTGGGGCACCTGCCGCCCAATTCAGTGGTGCATTAGGCCTGTGGCGCCTTGAGGGTATCCCCAGCCAACGGGCTCTTCGAACCTTCAGCTTCGGGCGAACGCACCTGAATGATCAACAGAGCCGCGATCACCGCCGGGATCGCGCAGAAAAAGAAAATCTGCTGCACCGGGATATGCATTGCCAGCAACAGGCTGCCAAACAACGGCCCCAGGATTGAACCAAAACGCCCCACTCCCAGCGCCCACCCCGTACCGGTGGCACGTACATGAGCGGGGTAGAAGTTACTGGCGAAGGCATTGAGGGTCAGTTGACCACCGATGATGCAAAAACCGGCCGCAACGACACAGGCCACCAAGTAGCGCGGGTTGTCATGGTTCAGGCCGAGCAGAAGCGTGCACACCGCTGCGGCGGCCAGTACGCCGGACAACAGCCGCACTTTGCGTTTCAAGCGGTCGGCGAACCAGGCCATGGCGATGGCACCCAAAGTACCGGCGAACAGGAACATCGAGGTCACCAGGTTGGCCTCTTTCAACGCCAACCCACTCTCCAGCAGTAACGACGGAAGCCAACTGATCATGAAATACAGCAGGATCAGGCTGACAAAAAACGTCGACCAGATCAGCAGCGTCGGACGTGCGTAGCCATTGCGGAACAGTTCCACCACCGTCAGTTTGCTGCCCTGCTCCTGTTGGTTTTCGGCCTCGGTCGCCAGCGGCGGTTGCCAGCCCGGCAGCATGCGTGACGTCACGTTCTGCAACCGTGCATAGGGTGGTGCATCACGCAGCAAACGCGGCAATGATTCCGGCAGCAGCCATACCAGAAACGGGAACAACAGCAATGGCGTCACGCCACCCGCCAGAAACACCGCCTGCCACCCAAAGCCTTCGATAAACCCCGCCGCCACAAACCCGCCCGCCGCACCGCCGAACGAGAAGCCACACGCCGCCAGGGTCACCATCAAGGTACGCAGGCGCGGCGGCGAGTATTCCGACATCAACGCCATCGCACTCGGCATCGCGCCCCCCATACCGATGCCGCAGATAAACCGGGCGGCCATCAGTGTGGTCAGCGAGTTGGCGAACACCATCAACACGGTGAGGCTGGCGTAGATCAGCACACAGCCGAGCAGGATGCGCCGCACGCCGAACCGATCCGCCAGCGGCGTCACCAGCAACGACCCCAAGGTAAGCCCCAGCAGGTTGGCGCTGAAGACCGGGCCAAATGCAGCCTTTTCCAGCCCCCAGTCCTGGGCCAGCGCCGGCACCACGTAACCCAGCACTTGGGCGTCATAGCCGTCGGTCACCAGCAGCAGCGCCAGCAACAGGAGAATCAACCACTGATAGCGCGACACCGGACGGGCGTCGAGTGCCGCGCGAAAGCTGGCAAGCTGATTGTGCATCGCAAGTACCTGTTTTTTATTTTTATGGAACAGCAGGAATCAGGCAGCGGGTGTATCCGGCTGATTGGCGGGGTGTGCCCGCACAAATGCCGGGTGCTGGGCCGCCAACGCCGCCACCCGTCCAATGCGCGGGTAACTGGCCAACGGCACCTTGAAGCGCTCGGCCGCATACAGTTGCGGGATCAGGAACGTATCGGCCAACCCCGGCTGCTCGCCGAAGCAAAACCCTTGGTCGCCGATCAACTGTTCCACCGCGCCCAAGCCCTGGCTGATCCAATGCCCGATCCACTCCAACAGTTGCGCCTCGTCATGCCCCCATTGGCGCAGCAGATTCTGGGTGCTGGAGTTATGCAGCGGATGGATATCGCAGCCGATGATCGAGGCCACCGCACGCTCATGAGCGCGGGTCGCCAGGTCCCTGGAGAGCAGCGGCGCCTGTGGATAACGTTCGTCGAGGTACTCGATGATCGCCGGCGACTGAATCAACAGTTCGCCCTCCTCGGTACGCAAGGCCGGGACACGACCTTGCGGGTTGATCGCCAGGTACTCGGGCTGGCGATGGGCACCGCCCGCCGGCACCAGCAGGTTGACCGGCACGGCGGTGAAGTCCAGGCCCTTGAGCGCCAGGGCGATGCGCACCCGATACGACGAGGTGGAACGGTAGTAGGTGTAGAGTTCCATCGCCCTGCCCTCCTAGCGTGCCGCGATCACGGTGCCGCGGCATTCGCCGAAGCCGATGGAGGCGAAGCCTTCACGGTTGCAGCGCGCACGCAGGATGATTTCATCACCGTCTTCGAGGAACTTGCGCACCTCACCGGACGGTAATTCGACCGGCTTTTTACCGCCTTCGGTCATTTCCAGCAGGCTGCCGAACTGGCCGGCTTGCGGGCCGGACAAGGTGCCCGAACCAAACAGATCGCCCGCCTGCAATTGGCAACCGTTGACGCTGTGGTGCGCCACCAATTGCGCGACAGTCCAGTACATGTGCAGGCTGTTGCTCAGGGCCAGGCGATGGGCCGGCAGGTTCTGCTCGCGCATGGCGGCGGTGGTGAGCAGTACTTCCAGCTCGATATCCAGCGCACCTGCGGCCTGGTCACGTTTATCCAGCAGATACGACAGCGGCTGCGGGTCGCCTTCAGGGCGCGCCGGCTGCGCTTTGCGGAACGGTTCCAGGGCTTCGGCCGTCACCACCCAAGGCGAGATAGTGGTGATAAAGCTTTTCGACAGGAACGGCCCCAACGGCTGGTATTCCCAGGCCTGGATATCCCGTGCCGACCAGTCATTGAGCAAACAGAAACCGGCGATGTGATCGGCCGCATCGCCAATGGCAATCGAATCACCCATCTCATTGCCCTGGCCGATCCAGATGCCCAGCTCCAATTCGTAATCAAGGCGTGCGCACGGGCCGAAGGTCGGCTCGCTCTGGCCGGCCGGCAGGGTTTGGCCTTTGGGGCGGCGTACATCGGTGCCCGAGGTGCGAATAGTCGAAGCACGGCCGTGGTATCCAATCGGCACGTACTTGTAGTTGGGCAGCAGAGGATTGTCGGGGCGGAAGAGTTTGCCGACGTTTTGCGCGTGCTCGATGCCGACGTAGAAGTCGGTGTAGTCATTGATCCGCGCCGGAACGTGCATCTGGCAATCGGCAGCGCGATGCAGCACCTGCGCTTCACGGGTGTGCAACGTGCTGCCTTCGGCCAGCAACTCCAACAGACGCTCGCGCAAGGCCACGCGCGGGCCGCGGCCCAGTGCAAAAAACGCGTTCAGTTGGCCACCCGCGGTCGCTTCGACCGCACGGCGGGCTTCACCGTCAAACTCATCGATGGCGGCTTGCAGATCCAGGATCGAGTCGCCGATCGCCACGCCAGCACGCGGGGTCGAACCGTTGACGCTGAACACGCCCAACGGCAGGTTTTGCAGGGGAAAATCGGTGTGACCATTGGCGGAGGCCACCCAGCTGCGGGTAAGTGTAGGCTGAGTCATGGGTTATCTCCGGTTCGGGTTGAAGGTGGCGGGCAGCGAGGCCCAGCACGCGTCGTAAGTGTTTTGCAGTTGCGGGCAGTCCAGGGCGAACTGGGTGGGACGCAGCACTTGGCTGGTCTCAAACATGAAGGCCATGGTGTTATCGATCTTGTGCGGCGCCAGGTCCACGTTGATGGCCTTGGTGCAGGTCTCGCCGTCCGGGCCGTGGGCGCTCATACAGCTGTGCAGCGACGCGCCACCGGGCAGGAAGCCTTCGGCCTTGGCGTCGTAGGCCCCCTGGATCAGGCCCATGTATTCGTTCATCAGGTTGCGGTGGAACCACGGCGGACGGAAGGTGTTCTCAGCCACCATCCAACGTGGCGGGAAGATCACGAAGTCGAGGTTGGCCAGGCCGTGGGTGCTGGTAGGTGAGGTCAACACAGTGAAGATGGACGGATCCGGGTGGTCAAAGCTCACGGTGCCAAGGGTGTTGAAGCGGCGCAGATCGTATTTGTACGGCACGTTGTTGCCGTGCCAGGCGACCACGTTGAGTGGCGAATGGTCCAGCTCACAGGCCCAGAGTTCGCCGAGGAATTTCTGCACCAGCGTTGTTGGTTTTTTCACATCTTCGTAGTGGGCAACCGGCGTCAGGAAGTCGCGTGGATTGGCCAGGCCATTGCTGCCGATAGGGCCCAGGTCCGGCAGACGCAGCGGCGCACCATGGTTCTCGGCGACGTAACCGCGCGCTTGCGTATCCAGCAACTCGACGCGGAATTTCAGGCCACGAGGCAACACGACGATTTCCAGCGGCTCCACCTCCAGCACGCCAAGCTCGGTAGCAATACGCAGGCGACCCAGCTCCGGCACAATCAACAACTCGCCATCAGCGTTGAAGAACACACGCTCCATGGAACGGTTGGCGCGGTAGGTGTAGATGCTGATGCCTGAGGGCTTTTCTGCCCCTGAATTGGCGACCATTCCTACAAGCCCATCGATGAAGTCCGTCGGTTCGCTCGGCATATCCAACGGGTTCCAGCGCAAGCGATTAGGCGTTACCGCCCCCAACGGCCCCCCGGCCAGTTGCCGCTCAAGCTTGATGAATGCAGGGTGATTGGCCGACGGCTGAATGCGGTACAGCCAGGTCCGCCGGGCTTCACTGCGCACCATGGTGAACGCAGTGCCAGAGAACAGTTCGGTGTACAGCCCGTAGGGCGCTTTTTGCGGGGAGTTCTGGCCGATCGGCAGCGCGCCGGGCAAGGCTTCGCTGGCGAATTCATTGCCGAAGCCCGACAGGTATTCGAGGTTCATGGATCGTCCTCTACACGGAAGTTGTTTTTATCGTAATCCAGTTACGCATAACGTAATTTGATCACCATCGACCGTCAAGCTATAAAGACGCCCATTCATCTCTCGGATTCTCGCCCTTCCATGGAAAAGCCCCGCGACACCGGTAAACAGAAAGTCCGCTCGGCCGAAGTCGGCACCGATATCCTCAAGGCTCTGGCCGAACTGTCGCCGGCCACTTCGCTGTCACGCCTGGCCGAGCACGTGCAGATGCCGGCGAGCAAGGTGCACCGCTATTTACAGGCGCTGATCGCCTCGGGTTTTGCCGAACAGAACACCGCCACCAACCACTACGGCCTGGGCCGTGAAGCGTTGCGCGTGGGCTTGGCGGCGCTGGGCAGCATGGATGTGTTGAAAGTCGGCGCGATGCCCCTGGCGGAGCTGCGCGATGAACTGAATGAAACCTGCTTTTTAGCCGTGTGGGGCAACCAGGGCGCCACCGTCGTGCAGATTGAGCCGGCGGTGCGCGCGGTAACAGTGGTCACGCAATTGGGCTCGGTGCTGCCGCTGCTCAGCTCGTCCACCGGGCTGGTGTTCAGCGCTTACCTGCCGTCGCGGGAAACCGTGGAGCTGCGTGAGCGGGAAATCCAGGCCGGCATCGCTCATGCCCTGGCGGATGACCAGGCCTACGCCACCACCTGCGAGCAGATCCGCAGCCGTGGTCTGCACTTCGTGCACGGTCTGTTGATGCCCGGCGTCGATGCCCTGTCGGCGCCGGTGTTCAACGCCATCGGCCAAGTGGCGGCGGTGATGACCGTCGTTGGCCCCACCTCGTTGTTCCATGCCGACGAAGATGGCCCGGCGGCGCAGCACTTGCTGGCGGCGACCCGGGCCGTGAGTTGGCGCATGGGCTATCAGCCCTGAACTAGTCGTGCCACTGGACCAGGGCCAGCGCCACGCGGTTTTCCAGGGCGCGGATCGGTGCGGCGGTACTCAGGTAGTTGTTGCTGATAATAGAAAACACCAGGCGCCGGCCCTGGGCGTCGGTGATGTAGCCGCTCAACGATGACACGCCGGCCATGGAGCCGGTCTTGGCATGCAGGTTATTTTCGGCCGGCGTCCCGCGCAGTCGATAACGCAGGCTGCCGCCGCTTATGCGATCGGTGTTACCGGCGATCGGCAAGGCGTTGTACCAGGCCTCGAACCAGGGTTGTTTGGCCGTCGCCAGCAGCAGATCGGTGAGGTTTTGCGACGACACCAGATTGCGCCGCGACAAGCCCGAACCATCGACCTGGCTCAGCGTCATCGGGTCCAAACCTTGGCGCCGCATAAAGTCTGCCACTGCCGCGACACCGGCCTGCGCCGTCCCTGCATTGGACGCCTTGCGGCCCATGGCCTTGAGGAAGGCTTCGGACATGTTGTTATTCGACAGTTTGAGCAGCGGTGTGAGCAGTGCCTGCAGCGGCGCCGATTGATGCTCGGCCAGCACCCTGGCCGTGACCGGGCTTGCGCCACCGATCACACGCCGCCCCAGCACCTGAATGCCCTGCTGCGCCAACGCCTGCTCAAACAGATTGGCCACCAGTTGCGTCGGCTCCCACACACTCACCCACTGTCGACTTTGCTTGCCCGGCGCCAGCGTGCCGGTGAGCTGCAACAGATTGGTGCCATGCTGGCGGGTGATGCCGTAGTTGTTGCCGGGGCCGCTGACAGCACGGTTGCTCAGTTGCACGTAGTCGGTAGACGGGCTCACCACCACGCTGACCGGTTGGCCAACCCCGCTAGGGGCCTTCGCCGTGACCAGCAACGTCCCCGCATCAAAATCCGTGTTCGGCGATACGGTCAACGCTGAAATCTGCGCACCGTAATAGGTACTTTCATCGTCGTGAGCCCAGTCCACACCCAGGCGCTCGGCGTCGAAAAAGGTATCGTCGAAAACCAGGTCGCCCTGGACCTGACGCACGCCTTGGGCTGCAAGCTGTGCCGCCAATGCCTGGTAATCAGCGAACTGCGTGGTCGGATCACCCAGGCCCTTGAGGTATAGGTTACCGGTGAGGCGCTCGCCTTGCAGCGTGCCATTACTCAGCAATTGGGTAGAAAAACGGTACTGCGGCCCCAGCACATCCATCGCCGCTGCGGTGGTGAGCAATTTGAGATTGGACGCGGGGATCAACCGTGTACGCGAGTTGTGTTGATAGAGCGTGCTACCGCTACGGGCATCACGCACCATCAGGGAAACAGTGGCGCCGTTGAGGGCCGGGTCAGCCAGGAGTTGCTCCAGGGTTGCCGGGGTGGAAGTCGGTGAAACACTCGCGCAACCACCCAGCAAAAAGCTCAAGCACAGCAGATGTAGCCATCGTCCAAAATGCATCAGTATCGTTTCCGCCAAGACATCAATGGCGGCAACGCTACCACAACCCCCTTAGAACTCCAGGGTGCTGGACACCGACACCTGCCGTGCATCGCCCATGGACACAAACAAGCGGCTGGCCGCCGAGGTGTAGTAGACGCGGTCGAACATGTTCTTCACGTTGAGCTGGAACTTGACCTTCTGCCCATCGATCTTGGTGTCGTAGGTGGCGAACGCATCCGCCACGGTATACCCCGGCAAGGTGAAATCGTTGGCCGCATCGCCTGCGCGTGCACCGACGTAACGTGCACCGGTCCCCACCCGCAACTGGTCGCCACCAAAGATGTTGCCGAAGTCATAGGCGACAGCCAACGAGCCGGTGTGCTTGGCGACGTTTTGCAGACGGTTGCCTTCCAGGGTCGGGTCCTTGTCCTTGACGTCCAGCGCATCGGTGTAAGCGTAGCTGCCGATCAGGCTCACCTTGTCGGTCAACTGCCCGGTAGCGTCGAGTTCCAGGCCACGGGAACGCACCTGGCCGGCAATGCTGTAGACGGTGTTGGCGCCTGAGCCAACAGAGACGAGCACGTTGCGCTTGTCGATATTGAACAACGCCGCGCTGGCGGTGATGCGTCCCGGAATGTCGAGCTTGGCCCCCAGTTCCCAGGACTTGGACTCCTCGGGCGTGAGGTCGCCGGTCAAGGTGCTGCCATCGGCCAAGGCGGCGATGGTGGAATTGGGTTTGAACGACTCGGTGTAGCTGCCGTAGAACGACAACTCATCGGTGTAGCGATACACCAGGCCCGCGCGCGGCACCCAGGCCTGGCCGTTGCCGTTGGTGTTGGCCTTGAACGGTACGCCTTTGCCGGCGTATTGGTCATACATCTGGTAGCGCGCGCCGGCGACAAAAATCCACTGTTCGTTCAGGTGGATGGCGTCCTGGAAGAACAACGAATCGCTGCGCAGCAGGTCGGTCTGGGCACTGTCGGCGGGGCTGACGGTCGTGCCCGCCACTTCGTTGCCGTACACCGGATTGTTGTAGTTGAAGCTGGTGGCGCGCGAACTCTGGCGGATCAGGTCGGCGCGGTAGATCTTGCGGTACTCGTCATCCAGGCCGAACACCACATCGTTTTGCAGGCCGAACACATTGACTTTGCCTTCCAGACTCGCCGTGGCGAAGCGGTCCGTAGTGATCGCGCCCTGGGTGCCGTCCATCTTGCGGGTCAGCGTGCCGTTGGCGTTCACCGCACTCACACGCACTTGACTGGCGTCGTAGGTCTCGCGGTTCCAGCTGTAGCCGAAATGGGCTTTCCAATCATCGTTCAGGTCATGATCGGCTTCGAAGCGGTACAGGTCGGAACGGCCTTCCATGTTGTTGAAAGGTTCATCCAGACGGCGTGTGGCTGGGATGTCCAGCGGGTGATTGGTCTTGGGATCGATGGCGGTGCCACGGTCGAACGGCGTGAGAAATTCGCGGTGTTCGTAGGCAAACAGCAATTGGGTGCTGTCACCGTACCAGGCCAGGGACGGCGCGATCAGGCTCTCACGGTGAGTGCCGAAGTTGCGCCAGTAATCTTCGTCTTCATGGTCGACGATCAGCCGGTAGGCCAAGCCGCTGTCGCCAATCGGGCCGGTGGTGTCGAGGCTGCCGCCGCTGCCGTTCTTGCCGTCACCAAAGGTAGAGCCGCGCACGGTCAGGGCAGTGGAGCGCATCAGCTCCGGCTTTTTGCTGACGATGTTCACCACGCCGCCCGGGTCCTGAATACCGTACAGCAGCGACGACGGGCCCTTGAGCACTTCGACGCGCTCGGCCGTAGCATTCAGCGCGCGCCCCTGCACGATGGGCATGCCGTCGCGCATGATCGAACCGTTACGGTTGTCGCCGAAGCCCCGCAGCATCACGGCGTCCTGGGTGCTGGCCAAGGTATTGGCCTGGGTGATGCCGCTGATGTTGGCGAGGGCGTCATCCAGATTACGCGGGGTCTGGTCACGCAGTACTTGGGCAGGCACCACGTTGACGGTTTGCGGGGTTTCCAGCAGCAGCGCGTGGGAGCGCATCACCGAACTGGTGGGCGGTGGCTGGTAGCTGGTGCTGTCCTCGACTTGCTGGCCGACACCGCTGATGGTGGTTGCGCCGAGGTTGACCGCGCCCTCCGTCGGCACCGGCTCAAGCGCCAGGGTGCGGGCATCGATCTGACGGAAGGTGAAGCCGGTGTTGCTCAGCAGCCGTTGCAGGGCTTGGGTCGCGCTCATTTGCCCGTTGACCGCCGGGGCACTGAGGCCGTAGGGCGCTTCATCGGTGTAGATCACGCTGATGCCGGTGACGCGGCTGAAATCGCTCAAGGCCTGGGGCAGCGGCTTGGCCGTCAGGGCGAAGTTGAACCGGGCGCTTTGCTGCTCCTGCGCCTGCGCCACACTCAAGGGCAGCAGCGCCAGCCCCGATACCGCCAATACCGAGGCTCCCAGCCACTGTTTAACCCAACCGCCCGCCGTCGACTTCATGCTGTGAGAACCCGTGTAGAAAACGCTGTTAATGCGAATAGATCGCAGTTTCAAGCACTACACGGATGGGCCGTGGATTTACCTCACTTTTATTTGCAACTTTTTTGTTTATTGCGCCTGGATGCAAAACCCCATGCGCGGGAAATGCACATGCACGGTGCCGCCACGTTCGTCCGTACGGCGCAGGATCAGCTCTTCGCGCCCGGCGAACAGCAGTTCCCCAGCGACCGGGTCGGTGCCGTAGTCGGTGGCGGAAATGGTCACCTGCTGGCCGGCCTTGAAGCCGTTCAAGTCCTCGAACACTTCTTCAGGCAAAACAGCCGGTGCAGCGTTACGCGATACCTCCAAGGCTTGCTCGGCGCTCATCTGGATAGAGGTGCCATGGCCGAACCCGAGCACACGGTCCAGCCAGGCAGCGACGGCTGGATAGGCGTCCACCAACGGCGACGTCACTGAAGAGCCTTTGAGGAACCACAGTGGGTGGGCCAGGGCAAAGTCGGCAATCGACGGCTCGCCGAACAGGAAATCCCCCGCCGGGTGCTGCAACTGCTGATGGATGCGATGGATGATCGTCGGCCACTGGTGCTTGGCCTGGTCCAATTGCACACGGGTTGCGGTGCCGCCGCTGAACAGCTTGCTGCGATCCGCCACCAACACCTGGATCATTTCCGGCGGCACCTTGGCAAATTTCACCGCCAGGGATTCCGGCTGGAACACCAGCGCCACAGCATGGGAAAACACCACCGAGTCCGCCCAGGCCGCGAAGCCTTGAGTGACCAGTTCCAGGCCTTGGGGGAACAGTGCCGGCGCAGACTTTTCCTGCTCCAGGCGACGGGCAATCAAGGCGGTGTCACAGTAGATATCTGCGCCGACCTGCAACACCGGGGTCTTGCGATAACCGCCGGTGAGGGCTGTCAGGTCAGGCTTGGGCATGACGGGCGAGATATGCACCGAGTGCCAGGACAATCCCTTGAAACCCAGAAGCAGGCGGGCTTTTTCAGCAAAGGGGGACTGCGGGTAATGGTGGAGGATTAACTCAGACATGCCAGGCTCCGCGCTAGAAATGAACCGCTAGCTTAGCCTGCAACCACAGGAAACGGGGCGATGGGAACCCATCAGTCAAATCAATGAGCCACTGGCCGCCAGGCACTCCTTGGCGCTCTTCTTCAACTTCTTGATCAGGCGTTCCTGGCGCAGCGCTTCGCCCTTGGATGCGCATTGCTCGGTGTACACCAACGCCACGGCAGGGCTCGACAAAAAGAACCGGGCGCCCTTGCCGCTCTGGTGCGAGGCAAAGCGGCGCACCGGGTCATTGCTGATGCCGCAATACAGGGAACCATTGGCGGCGCGCACCAGGTAGACGAACCAGGGTTTGGGTGCGGAAGGATCAGTCACGGGCGATGTCTGCAAACCAGAGGAACGCTAATCTTATCAACGACCGGCCTGGAATGCCTTCAACCCTTTGAGCGCCTGGGCGCGCACGGCGTTTTTCAGCGCAGGCGACCAGCCCAGCAGCAGGCCTTTCAAGCCCAGGGCCTGGCGCGACCAACGCCACAGATCGAAGTGGTCGTGGTGCTCGCAGATTTTGCCATCGCGAAACACGAACCGCGCACCGATGTCGTTGACCACCGTATTGCCGGTGGCGCTGAACAGGTACGTCGCGACCCAATGCGCACTGCCGGTGCTGTCATCGCTGCGCACATGGTCGAAGGTCAGGGAGAAGTCCTTGGCGCGGGTGGTGAGCATGCGCCACATATCCCCGGCATCGCGGCCACGCAGCTCGCCAAAGGCCGGGTCGCTGAACACCACGTCGTCGGTGTAGCAGGCGGCCATGGCTTCGGCGTCCAGGCGCTGGAAGGCGCTGTAGAACTCGGTGATCAGGGCGTTATGGGCATCACTCATGGGCAGGGTCCGCTGGCGTCGAAAAGATAGCCGCACGATAAGCCGCCGGCAGCGCCAAGGCTAGCAACATTCGCCGCGCAAATGGGCGGCTTGCCGCGCCGGGCTCAGGGCACCATGCCGCTGCTGCGGGCGTAGGCGAACAGATCCACATCGGTAGAAATGCACAGCCGGTTCATCGCCGTGCTTTTCTGCTTGCTGATGGTCGAAATGCTGCGGTTGACCCGCGCCGCGATCTGGCTGACGGTCATACCGCTGGCGAGCATGCGCACCACTTCGCGCTCCTTGCAGGACAACTGCGGCACGGCTTGCTGGTTGCCCGTCCCGGCCTCCGCCAGTTGCGCACGCAAACATTCGCTGACGAAGGTGCGCCCTTCACTGACGGCGGCAATCGCCAGCGGCAGTTCACGGGCCGACGCGCTTTTGGCCAGGACCGCCCGGGCCCCCTGGGCAAACGATTCGCGCAAGGTGGCGACACTGGCAAACATGGTTACCAGAATCACCGGCAAGTCCGGATGCCGGCGCTGCATCAGGCCCAGCAAGCTATAACCGTCGGCTTGCTGGTTACCCGGCATGGCAAAGTCCGTGACCAGGATGTCGCACGGCGTGCTGTCCACCAGCGCCAGCAACTGATCCGGACCGTCGGCCTCGGCAACGACTTTGCATCGGCCATTGGCTTCTATCACCACTTTCTGCCCGATACGCACAATGGGATGATCGTCAGCAATAATTACGCGAAGCATGAGCACCACCATGATGGCAACTTGAATCCGCGCAAAATACTCCCGGATCGGATCAGCAACAACCGCCCCTGAAAGCAGTAATGGCAGATAGCCCAGCAATCCCTGGAAACAGGATTTTGCCCTACAGAAAAAAAGGAAATACCCCACTCCGAAGACCTACAACACGCATCAGCATGAGCTGTCATCCATTTCCTAACGCCGACAAATAGTTCAAATACCCGATCAAGTCACTGCGCAATGCGAGCAAGCGCGGAAGGTGCATGGCCACGCCGTCGCGGTTGATCGCTTCGATCAACAGGTGACCGCGCTTTTCCAGCGGTGTGGCACCGAAGAATGCCACGCTGCCGATCAAGCGGTGCAGGTGCTCGACCGTTGCCTGCGCGTGCAGGCCGTCGGTGGCTTGTGCCAGCGCATGCAGATCGATCTCGGCTTCGTACACCAGGCTCGCCAGGATGCCGGGCAACGCCTCCGGGCATCCGAACAGTTGACCCAGCCGTGCGCGACTCGGCCAGCGCCCTTCGACCGCCACCATCGGCTGCACCGCCTCGCTGATACGTGGGCCGGGCAGCCAGTCGCCGAGCACCTGGCGCAGTTGTTGGAAAGTCACCGGTTTGTCCAGCCAGGCATCCATGCCGGCGGCCTGGCACTGCTGGATTTCATGCGCGCCCAGCTTGCCGGTGAACGCGATGACCGGCACGCCCTGCGTTCCGGCGCGCTGTTCGCGGCGGCGCAGTTCGCGCGTCATGGCAAAGCCGTCCATCACCGGCATTTGGCAGTCGCTGAAAATCAGGTCGACACAGGTCACGTCCAGAAACGCCAACGCGGCCTGGCCATGTGCGCACACTTCAAAAGCCAGCCCCAGCCGCTCGAACATGGCGCCCATCAGCAGGCAGTACGCGGGGTGATCGTCCACCAACAACACCTTGAGCTCACGCCAATGCACGGTCGACGGGGGCTGCGCGACCCGGTCATCCCCTGCTTGGTCGCCTGGGATAGGGTCTGAAGACATGACTACCTCAACTTCAAAAAGCGCGCGGCGCCGGAATCGGCAACCTCAACGGCTGGCAAACCATCCACCGACGGAGGGGCCGCGGTTCAAGCGCTGACGCTCAGACCTGTTCGAATGTGCTGTGGAAAAACTATCGGCCGGAACGCTAGTTGAATGAGCGCGCTGAAGCGATACAACAACTACGAAATCCTTAAATTTCCTACACACACTAAAACGAGTTCCGACAAGTCGATTGGGCGTGTGCGATACCCGTTCATTGTCGTATTTGTTGTATTTGCCAGACGCCTTCCCCCCGATAAATTGCCCGGCATCCCCTAAGCGGGACGCGACCGGCCACTCCAGGCGTTCGCCACCTCGTTGCCGACGCGTCCTCCCTTGACCCCTCGGCAATCAGCTTTGCACTGGAAGCTCGATCACATGAAAAAGCCCTTAGCCGCCCTCACCGCCGCCGTCGCCCTTGTCTGCAGCGGCATGACGTTTGCCGCCAGCACCGTGGAACTGGCGGTCGTTGGCGTGATTACCCCGAGTGCCTGCACACCGACGTTGTCGGGCAATGGCCTGGTGGATCACGGCAAGCTCTCGGCCAAAGACCTGAACCTCACCACGGCGACCAACCTGCCCACCGCCCGGCTGCAATTCAACGTCGACTGCGAAGCCCAGACCCTGTTTGCGCTGCGCACCACCGACAACCGCGCCGGGTCGTCGACCAGCAGCTACGGTTACGGCCTGGGCTTGATCAACAACCTGCAAAAAATCGGCACGTTCTGGATTTCCCTCAGGAGCCCGGTGGCCGACAACGTCGCCGCCGAGCCCATCGAGTCATTGGACGGCGTGAGCTGGCGCCCCATCGACGATGTGATGTGGCAGAGCCAGTACCTGGCGGCGTTCGGCGACGGTTCGACGGGGCAAAACCGTAAGCCGATCCCGCTCAAAAACGTGATCGTCGACCTGTTGGTCGACACCCAGATCGCCGCCGCCAACAGCCTGGACCTGAGCAATGAAGTGCTGATCGACGGCTCCACCACGATCGAAGTCAAGTACCTGTGACCCATCCACTCAGGACATTACCCAGAGAGGTTGTTCGTTCCATGGATAAATATGTCCCAGCGCTGCTGGCGAGCCTGTTACTGGCCACTGTGCCCAGCGCCTTGGCTGGCAGCCAAACCGACCTGCGCGTGACCGGCGCGATCACGCCCAAAGCCTGTATCACGGGCTTGTCGAACGACGGCGTGATCGACCACGGCAAAGTCACCGTGCGCGACCTCAACCCGGACCGACACACGCTGTTGCCCCCCAATTCCCTGCACCTGAGCGTGCAATGCGAGGGCTCGACGCTCTTTGCCTTGACCACCATCGACAACCGTCAAGGCACCGCGGTGATTCCCAACCATCACGGCCTGGGCACGACGTCCCAAGGCGAGAACCTGGGCAGCGTGTCCCTGGCTTTGAGCAACCCGGTGGCGGATGAGGCGGCCGCGCGCACCATCGTGTCACTGGATGGCGGCACCAGTTGGGCCGCCGGAACCCAGCTGAGCCACCTCAACCTGCTCGCGGCTGCTTCGGCCGACAACACCACCCGGCCCATGGCGGTGACGCGTTTCGACGCGGACGTTGCGCTCTACACCCGGATCGCCCGCGCCGACGGCCTGACCCTGACCGATGAAGCCCCCCTCGACGGGCACGTGACCGTCGAAGTGCGTTACCTGTAACCCCTGCACCCCCTGTATGCCTATCCTTCCCTGGAGCTTTACCCGCATGAAAAAGTTACTCCACACCAGCGTTGCCGGTCTGTTGATCGCCAGCGCATTACCGGCACTCGCCGCGTCCACCGTGGACCTGACCGTCAAGGGCCTGATTGTGCCCTCGGCGTGTACGCCAAGCCTGTCGGCCAACACCGTCGACATGGGCCGGGTGTCGGTCAAGGACCTTAATCAGGAAAGCCGCACCCTGCTGAACCCGAGCACCTTGTCGCTGAGCGTCGACTGCGAGGCCGCGACGCTGTTCGCCATGAAGGCCACCGACAACCGCACTGATTCCAGTGCCAACGCCGGCGAGTTTGGTATCGGCAAGACCGCCGCCGGCGAACCGATCGGCGGCTACGGTCTGTTTCTCGACAACGCCGTGGCCGACGCGGTCGCCGTCCAAACCATTGTTTCTTACAACGGCGGCACCACCTGGTTCACTCATTATGAAGACGACCTTTGGCAATCCACGAGTCTGATCTCGATCAAGGCAATCGGTACGGCGTCAACACCCATCCCGGCCAAGAACACGCTGATGGCGCTTTCCGTCAACCCGTTCATCCACCCGGCAAAGAACGTGACCATCAGCGAAGACACCGCGATCGATGGTTTGGCCACCATCGAAGTCAAGTACCTGTAACGCCACTGCCCTTTCCGAAGCCCGTATCGCCGTTCACCTGTATGGGCTGGGCATGCCCCCTTTCCCTGGAGCTTTACCCGTGATGAAAAAACTACTCAGCACCAGCGTTGCCGGCCTGTTGATCGCCAGCGCATTCCCGGCATTCGCCGCATCCACCGTCGACCTGAGCGTCAAGGGCCTGATCGTACCCTCGGCGTGTACGCCAAGCCTGTCGGCCACCACCGTCGACGTCGGCCGGATTTCGGTCAAAGACCTGAACCCGGAGGCGTCAACCTGGCTGACCCCGACCACCCTGCAATTGGGCATCGACTGCGAGGCACCGACACTGTTTGCCATGCAGACCACTGACAACCGGGCAGACTCCGGTGACATCGGCCGATATGGCATCGGCAAGACGCTCGCGGGTGAGCGTATCGGTGGTTACATCATGCTCCTCGACAAAGGGGTCGCCGACGGGGCTGCCGTCACACATATCTTCTCGATGGACAACGGCGCCAGTTGGGGCACCCATGATCCGGACACTAACTGGTCAAAAAACCTCATTATTTCAATCCGCGACCCCAACGCAGGGCGCATCCCTGTCGCGGCCAAGAACACCGCGATGGAGCTCGCGGTAAGGCCGTTCATCCTGGCGGCAAAGAACCTGACGCTCACAGACGATACCCCGATTGATGGCTCGGTCACGATCCAAGTCAAGTACCTGTAACGCCGCCTGAGCCGATGCCCGTACCACCGTTCAACACCAGGTAACTTACGCCATGACCCTGCTTATTCGCTTGCCGGCCCTCGCCTCGCTGTTGCTGACGACGCCCTTGGCCTTCGCCCTCTCGCCTGTGGAGTTGGACGTCAACGGGCGAATAACCCCCAGCGCCTGCACCGTATCGTTGTCGGACAACGGCCTTGTCGACCACGGCAGGATCCTCGCGACGACACTGCACCCCAGTGAGTACACCGTGCTGCCGAATCAGCAAATGGGCTTGAGCATCAGTTGCGAAGGACCGGTGTTGTTCGCTCTGGTGGGCATCGACAACAAACGCGAGTCATCGCTGGCGCCGGACTACTTCTATGGGCTGGGCATGAACCCCCACGCCCCCGACGAACGCCTCGGCTCGGTCAGCCTGTCATTGCGCGGGCCGGTTGGCGATTCGCAGTTGATGCAGACCCTGACCTCATCCGACCAGGGCGCCACCTGGAAACCCGAGCCTTACGTGTACCCCGGCCTGTTCATGGGCTTCGCCCACGCTGGCGATGCGTTGCCCGCGCCGATCCGGCTGCTGGTGGCCTCTCTGCGGGTCGACACCTCGATCAGCCCGGCCAACACCTTGACGCTCCACGAAGAGGTGCCCCTCGATGGCTCGATCACGCTGAACCTGCGTTACCTCTGACCCTGCGTCGTCAGCGCCCCGGTCACATGCCGAGCACATGGCGACCCCCTTGAAGCACCTTGTATTGAAGAGCCCTGTTATGAACCTGTTTCTTTCCGTTTGGCGTGCGATGCCGCGCCTCTGCTGCGTGGCACTGGCCGTCTTCGGCGCAACCGTCGCGCGTGCCGACGGCATGGTCCCGGACACCTCGGTGGTGATCGTCAACGAGGCCGACGGCGAGGCTACGGTCTCGGTCACCAACACCGACAACAAAATGGCCCTGCTGCACGTCACCCTCGAAAACATTCCCGAGGACAGCGACACCTTGCTGTTCGTGACCCCACCCCTGACCCGCGTCGAAGCGTCCAAGAGCCAGCTGGTGCGCTTCATCCTGCAAACCCAGGCGCCGCTGCAAACCCAGCGCCTCAAGCGCGCGATATTCGAAGGCATGCCCGCCCAACGCGACCCGGCCCAGGCCGGGCGCGCGCAAGTGGGCGTGACCGTACGCCAGAACCTGCCGGTGATCATTCATCCCAAGGGGCTGGCACCGAATCGCACACCGTGGCTGGGCCTGAGCTGGACCTTGAAGGCCGACCAACTCAGCGTCCACAACCCTACCCCGTATGTAGTGCGCCTGGCCCAGGAGCTGCAACTGCTGCCCGGCAATGCCTCGGCGATGCTGCCGCGCACCTACGTGCTGCCCGGCGAAACACTGACCATGACCGCCAGCGGCACCGGCACCGGCGCCACCCGCGTGCGCCTGCAACCGGCCACCGTGTATGGCTTTGCCGTCGAGCCCCACGACGCGCCCATAACCCTGTGATGCAACGGCGCCCAGGGATGCAACGGCGCCACGATAACGAAGTGGCCACCCACTGAAGGCCACCGGGAAGACCTGACGCGATAGGGAATCACGCCGGGTACTTCCATCATCCGAGTGCATTTGTGTGAACACAGTCATTCATTACCGTGACGGCAAAGCCGTGCCCGGCGTTTCACCGCACCTCGCCTTGCTTGTGCTGACACTCAGCCTGGGGTTGCCGACAAACCTGGCCTGGGCACAGACGCCGTCGTCGAGCGATTCCTTTGACCCACAGACCCTGCTCCAGCGCGGCATCGACCCTGAACTCGCGAGCCTGCTGATGCAGGCCCCGCGGTTTACCCAAGGCCGCCACGCGCTCAACCTGACGGTCAACGGCCAGCGGCGCGGGCGCGTCGATGTGAGCATCGATCAGCACGGCGCAACCTGCTTCGACCCGCCGCTGCTGAACGCCGCGCAGTTGGTGACGCCGTCTTCGGGCCCGGCCGAGGAAAGCCGTTGCTACGACTTTCTCCAGCAATACCCGCAAACCGTGATTGAGCATGACCCGGCCAACCTGAACCTGAACCTGGTGGTACCGACCCAGGCGCTGCGCCCGGTCACCCAGGACATTTCCGGCTATCAGACCGGCGGGTTTGCCGCGCTGCTCAACTACGACGTGACCGGCCTGTACAACCACTACGGCGACGACGCCAGCCGCTTCGGCTCGGCCAATACCGAGGTCGGCTTCAATGCCGGCGACTGGATCGTGCGCAGCCGCCAGGTGCAGACCTGGCAAGACAGCACCTCAAGCACCACCCACCTGGACGCCTACGCCCAGCGCACCTTCGCCAGCCACCAGGCGGTGTTGCAGGCCGGGCAGATCAACCTCTACAACCCGGTGCTCGCCGGGGCACAAATCACCGGCGTGCAAGTGCTCACCGAACAGGCCCTGCAAGATCAGAACCAGGGCGCGACCATCGATGGCATCGCCAATGGCCCGGCCCAGGTGGAAGTGCGCCAGAACGGCACGTTGATTCACTCCACGGTGGTGCCCGCCGGTCCGTTCAGCCTGAGCAATGTGCCGCGGCTGAATGGGCGCTCCGACGTCGAAGTCACGGTCAAGGAAAGCACCGGCGAGGAACGCCGGTTCACCGTGCCCGCCGCCATGCTCGGCCTGGGCCTGCCCGCGCCTGGTTACTCGGTGGCGGCCGGGCGGGTGCGCAATATCGGCGACGGCCCAGGCGCTGAACCCTGGGTGGTGAGTGCGGGCTGGAGCGCCTCGCCGCATCCGCAGGTCAGCTTCGGCAGCGGGCTGTTGGCGGCCGAGGATTATCGCTCGGCGGGCCTGAGCCTGGGGCTGTTGCCTTGGCAGGATAGCCAGGTGCAAGTCGCCGTGGTCGCCTCCGAAGCCTCGCGGCGCACCCAGGAGCGCGGTGTGCAGACCGACCTGTCGTGGTCGCAGAAACTGAGCGAGCGCTGGGCCTTCACGGCGGCCAATTCCTGGCGCACCTTGGGCTACCGCGACCTCAGCGAGTCGACCTACGTCGTCGACACCCGCGAGCAGCAACGCACGCGCTACCGCGACCAGCAGAGCGCCACCACCTCGTGGTCGCATCCGTGGCTGGGCGCCTTCAGCGCGGGGTTTTCGCGTTCGTCCTCGTTCCAGGGCGACAGCAGCAGCCGTGCCCTGGCGTCCTGGGGCACGCAAATCGCCGGCATGTCGGTGTCCGCCACCGCCGAATGGCACATGGGCGGGCGTCGCTATAACGACGACAGCCTGTACCTGACGGTCAGCCTGCCCCTGGGCGAAAGCCGCCGAGGCCGCGCGTGGGTGCGCAATTCCGGTGGCGAGCACCGCACCGGGCTTGGGCTCAACGAACAGATCAACGACCATTTGGCGTATCGGGTCGGCGTCGAACATGACACCCGCGACCGCGAGGTCGAGTCGTCCCTGGGCGTTTCGGCCCTGCCGTTCTACAGCCAGCTGGACTTCAACTACACCCGCTCCGACGCCGAACGCTCCAGCTACCAGGGCGGCGCACGCGGCGCGGTGGTGCTGCACGGCGACGGGTTGACGTTCTCGCCCTACCCGGTGCGCGACACCTTTGCCGTGCTGTCGGTGGGCGACATGGCCGGAATCAAGGTCAATACCCCCAGCGGCCCGGTGTGGACCGACTGGCAGGGTCAGGCCGTCGCGCCCCAGCTCAGCGCCTATGGGCGCAGCCCGCTGGAAGTGCAAACCCGCTCGCTGCCGCGCAATGCCGACATCCACAACGGGCTCGCGGTGGTCTCGGCAGGGCGCGGCGCGGTGGACCGCATCGAGTTCGGCGTGTCGCTCACCCGCCGCGCGCTGCTGACCCTGGACACCCCGATGCCACGCGGCTCGACCGTGACCACCGAGGACGGCGAGTTCATCACGCTGGTCCAGGAAGGCAACCAAGTGTTCTTGTCCGACGTGCTCGACACCCGTTCGCTTTGGATCAAGGCCGCCGATCAGCCGCGCTGCCACTTGCGCTTTGAACTGCCGGCCAAGGCCGACCCCCACGTGTATTTCGAAACCGCCCCGGCCCGCTGCCAGCGGCCTTGAGGAACGCCCCATGAAACGTCACCACTGCCTGGCAGCCCTGCTGCTGTGTACCGGCACCGCCCTGGCCCAGGACGACTGCCGCCTGGACCTGAGCGAATCGCGCCTGGATTTTGGCCTGATGAACCGCGCCATTGCGTCAACGCCGACCGCCGAGCGACTGCTCGGTGAACGACGCCTGTCCTTGACCCTCAACTGCCCGGAAACCGCCGACATGAGCCTGTTCTACCGCGCTCTGGCCGCCGGCACCGAGCGTTTGCGCTTCACCGACGGTGGCAGTTACCGCGTGCAAGTGCATGACGCCGTGCTCGATGGCCGCGCGGTGCAACTGGGCCTGCTCGCCGGCCCCGGCCAGGCGCCCGCCCAGGTGGCGGCGAGCCTGACTTGGCGCGCCGACCATGGCATCGTCCCGCTGCACGACGGCCAGCCCGTCGCCGGGCGCAGTTTTTCTGCACAACTGCAGGTCAATGCCTGGGCCCGGGAAGAGGCGTTTCGGGTGCGCGATGCCGAGACCTGGGACGCCTCGGCGCTGGTCGATGCCCCCGCGTCCGGACGCTCGCGCGAGCTGCATCTGCAAGCGCGCTTCGCGCCAGCGGCCTGCACGCCCACCCTGGCCAACAACGGCACGGTGGACTTTGGCAAGTTGTCGGTCAGCGATTTGCGTCGCGACAAAGACACCGCCCTGCCCGCCCGCGCGTTGGGTCTCACGGTCAGCTGTGACGGCCCGACCCCGTTTGCCCTGGTCATGCACGACAACCGCGCCGGCTCAGCCACCGGCGGCATCGATGAAACCGCCTACGGCCTGGGCCTGGATGCACGCGGGCAGAAAATCGGCCGCTATTACCTGTTGGTCGACCCCGCCCAGGCCAGCGCCGACAACCTGCCACAGCTGTATCGCACCGACTCCACCACCGGCGGCGCCGCCTGGAGCAACGCCAGCGCCAGCACAATTCCCCTGGGCGCACGCAGCCTCCTGGGGTTTACCGCCACAACCGGCAGCACAGAAGGCCCGACGGCCCTGCAAAACCTCAGCGCGCTACTCAGCCTGAAAGCCTTTGTCGCGCCGCTCGACAGCCTGGACCTGAGCAGTGAAGTGCGGCTCGACGGTTCGGCGACCCTGGAAATCACCTACTTCTAAGCACCTCGGAGGCTCCCATGATTACTCGCTACCTGATCCTCGTACCCCTGCTGTTCAGCCAACCGGCGCAGGCCGCCGCTGTCGACCTGAACGTCAACGCCACAATCACCCCGGCGTCCTGTGTGCCGAGCCTGTCGGACAACGGGCAGGTGGACTTCGGCAAGATCGCCCAGCAAGACCTCAACCTCACGACGGGCACGCGGCTGCCGCTCAAGTCCCTGGGCCTGACGGTGACCTGCAACGGCCCGGTGCGTTACGCATTGCGCATGCGCGACAACCGCGACGGCACCGCCTACGTCAACAGCGAGATTTATTACGGATTGGGCCTGGACAACAGCGCGAACAAGATCGGCGTGTACTCAGTGACGTTCGATCCAACGCTGACCGTGGTGGACGCCGTGGCCGAGGTCTACGGCACCGAATCCACCACCGCCGGCCTGGCCTGGCGCACGGCCAACCGCAACCCGATCGACGTGGGCGCCAAAAGCCTGCTGGGCTTCACCGATACTGCGGGCAGCACCGCCGGCCCCATGGCGATCCAGAACCTGACCAGCACGCTGACCCTGGAGACGGTGATCAACGCCAAACAGAATCTGGACCTGAGTACCGACATCCTCATGGACGGTTCGGCGACCCTGGAGGTGGTGTACCTCTAGACTTTTTCGCTGCACACGCCGACGTACTTCGCCCGCCCCGCACCGAGACCGGCGACGATGGCGCCCAGGCCGATCACCGCGAAAACCCAGCCGGTGGCGGCCCAGCCACCGGTCCAATCGTGAATCAGGCCCACCGCGAGCGGGCCGAGGGACGCCAGGGTGTAACCGATACCTTGGGCCATGCCCGACAGGTTGGCGGCGACGTGGGCATCCCGCGAGCGCAGCACGATCAAGGTCAGCGCAAGGCTGAACGTGCCGCCCTGCCCCAGGCCCAGCAGGATCGCCCAGCCCCACAGCCCGTCGAGCGGCGCATACAGGCAGCCCATCAGCCCGCCGAGGGTCAGCAGCATCACCACCACGATGGCCAGGCGCTGGTCCTTGCCGCGCGTGGCCAGCCACGGCGCGGTGAGGGCGCTGAGCAGTTGCACGATGATCGAACCGGACAGCGCCAGCCCGGCGTCGGTGGCGCTCAGGCCGCGGTCGATGAGGATCGATGGCACCCAGCCGAACACGATGTAGGCCAGGGACGATTGCAGGCCCATGTACAAGGTCACTTGCCAGGCCAGCGGATCACGCAGCAAGCCCTTCACCCGGTAGGCAACGCGATGCGCGCCATGCTTGTGCCCGATTTGCGGCAACCAGCACAACGCGGCCAGCAACGCCGGCAGCATCCAGAAGCCCAACCCGATGCTCCAACGGTGGCCGAAGTAGTCGCTCAAGGGCACCGAGGCCCCCGCCGCCAACGCCGCGCCCAGGCACAGCGCCATGGTGTAGACCCCGGTCATGGTGCCCGCCTGTTTGGCAAAGTCGCGCTTGACGATACCGGGCAACAACACGCCGATGATGCCGATGCTGGCGCCGGCGATCAGGCTGCCAACAAACAAGCCGACTTCTCCGAACGCACTGCGCAGCACAATACCGCCGGCCAGCATCAGCAAAATCCCCAGCACCACCCGCTCGGCGCCGAAACGCCGGGCAAGGATCGGCGCCAGCGGCGCGAACAGACCCAGGCACAGCACCGGCAAGGTGGTCAGCAAACCGGCCCTGGCCGCCGACAACCCCAGGCTGCTGGAAACCTCACTGAGTAGCGGCGACAGGCTCGACAGGGCCGGGCGCAGGTTCAGCGCCACCAGCACCAGGCCCAGCAGCAATACCCACGGCCGGCTCACTGGCGGGGGGCTGTGCTGGACCTCATCGTCATCGGCCTCGGCGTCAATCAGCAGTTGTTCCAACTCAGGCGTGCGTGGGGCATCAAGGTTCATTGATCAACTGCCGGCAAAGGGATTTGGCGCGCTCCGCATCTTGCTGTGCGACGGCATCAAGCAGGGCGGTGTGCAGGTCGAACACCGCTTGGCGGCGCGGCGAGAGGTTCAGGGTCTGGCGCAGTTGCGCGCCGATGATGCTGGAAAAGTATTGGTACAACTCGCTCAACGCCGGGTTGTGCGCCGCGTCCACCAACTGTTGGTGGAATACCAGATCGGCGCTGATGTAGGCCTCCAGTTCCCCGTGGTACAGCGCGGCGCTGGTGTCGAGCGCCGCGCGCAACCGATGCAGGTCTTGCTCGGTACGACGCAGGGCGGCCAGGCCGATGGCCTCCACTTCCAGGATCTGCCGCGTCTCCTGCGCCTGCTCCAGAGTGCAATGGGACAACGCGCGCATGGCGCCCAGCGGGTCGGTCATCGAGCGCAGGTAACTGCCGTCGCCCTGACGGATCTCGATCAAGCCGGAAAACGCCAATACGCGCATGGCTTCGCGCACGGTATTGCGGCTGATGCCCAACTCTGCGGAAAGCTCGGGCTCGGTGGGCAGGCGCTCGCCGATGGCCCATATGCCCTGGCTGATGCGCTGGCGCAGTTGCTCCAGGGCCTGGTCGACCAGAGAGCGTTTGATCAGGGGGGCGATGTCTGTCATAGGATTTTGCGCTTTCGTCCCATCATAGGATGAATTTTCCTACAGCCTATTCGGACTGACCTACAAAGGCAACGCACTAGGGGTTCTTAGGTAGGAAAAAGGAGCGGTATTTTCGATTGACGCACAACAACTCGCCCTACAAGCCTCCTGAAAATTTTCAGCAGGCAAAAATAAACCCGGCACTTGGCCGGGTTTATTTTTTCAGACATCGATCAATGCAAAATCTGGCTCAAGAACAACTTGGTCCGGTCATTCTGCGGGTTGTCGAAGAAGTCATTTGGCGCCGCCTGTTCCACGATCTCGCCCTTGTCCATGAAGATCACACGGTTGGCCACGGTGCGCGCAAAGCCCATTTCGTGGGTCACGCACAACATGGTCATGCCGTCTTCAGCCAGACCGATCATGGTGTCCAGAACTTCCTTCACCATTTCCGGATCGAGTGCCGAAGTGGGCTCATCGAACAGCATGATTTTCGGCTTCATGCACAGTGCACGGGCAATCGCCACACGCTGTTGCTGGCCGCCAGAGAGCTGGCCCGGAAACTTGTGCGCCTGCTCCGGGATGCGCACGCGCTCCAGGTAGTGCATGGCGATTTCCTCGGCCTTGCGCTTAGGCATCTTGCGCACCCACATCGGCGCCAGCGTGCAGTTCTGCAGGATGGTCAGGTGTGGGAACAGGTTGAAGTGCTGGAACACCATACCCACTTCACGGCGGATCGCTTCGATCTGCTTGAGGTCGTTGGTCAGCTCCACGCCATCGACCACGATGCGGCCCTGCTGGTGCTCTTCCAGACGGTTGAGGCAGCGGATGGTGGTGGACTTGCCCGAACCCGACGGGCCGCACAGCACGATACGCTCGCCTTGCTTGACGTTGAGGTTGATGTCTTTCAACACGTGGAACTGGCCGTACCACTTGTTGACGCCCTGCATCTGGATAATGCCTTCAGGGCTCACAGGCTGTTTGATCGCTTCGCTCATAACATCAACTCCTAACGCTTGTGGCCAGTGTCGAGCTTGTGTTCCAAATGAATGGAATAGCGCGACATACCAAAACAGAAAATCCAGAACACCAGGGCCGCGAACACGTAGCCTTCAGTGGCCATGCCCAACCATTTCGGGTCGGCGGCGGCTTGCTTGACGCTGTTGAGCAGGTCGAACAGGCCGATGATGATCACCAGGCTGGTGTCCTTGAACAACGCGATAAAGGTGTTAACGATGCCGGGGATCACCATCTTCAGGGCTTGCGGCAGAATCACCAGGCCCATCGAACGCCAGTAGCCGAGGCCCATCGCAGCGGCCGCTTCGTACTGACCTTTGGGAATCGCCTGCAAGCCACCGCGCACCACTTCAGCCACGTAGGCCGACTGGAACAGGATCACGCCGATCAGCGCCCGCAGCAGTTTGTCGATGCCCATGCCTTCCGGCAGGAACAACGGCAGCATCACCGAGGACATGAACAGCACAGTGATCAACGGTACACCGCGCCAGAACTCGATGAAGGTCACGCAGACCACCCGAATCGCCGGCATGTTCGAGCGCCGCCCCAACGCGAGCATGATGCCCAGCGGCAAGGCGCCGGCGATGCCGACAGTGGCGATTACCAGGGTCAGCATCAGGCCGCCCCATTGGCTGGTCGCCACGTTGGTCAGGCCAAACGCCCCGCCGTGTAGCAGGAAGAACGCGATGATCGGGTACAGCACCAGGAAACCCAGGCCGTAGACCGCCTTGCGCTGGAAACGCGAGATAAACAACGGCGCCACACCGACGATGGCCAGCCACACGGTCAGGTCCACGCGCCAGCGCAGGTCGCCGGGGTAGTAGCCGTACATGAACTGCCCGAAGCGCTGTTGGATAAACACCCAGCAGGCGCCCTCTTTGGTGCAATCGGCACGCGTGGTGCCAACCCAGTTGGCGTCGATGATCGCCCAGCTCAGGATTGGCGGCACCACCAGGTAGATCAGGTAGAACGCCAGCAGCGTCAGCAGGGTGTTGAGCCAGCTGGAAAACAGGTTGGCGCGCATCCATGCCATCGGCCCGAACACTTTGTTCGGCGGCGGCATATCCGGTTTGAAAGTATGTGAACTCATGGGCGTTTCCTCACCGTTCGATCAGCGCAATGCGCTTGTTGTACCAGTTCATCAGCAGGGAAATGCTGATGCTGATCGCCAGGTACACGCTCATGGTGATGGCAATGACTTCGATGGCCTGGCCGGTCTGGTTGAGCACCGTGCCGGCAAACAACGAAACCATTTCCGGGTAACCGATACCGGCTGCCAGCGACGAGTTTTTCGCCAGGTTCAGGTATTGGCTGGTCAGCGGGGGAATGATCACCCGCAGGGCCTGCGGAATGATGACCTTGCGCAGCGTCGGCCCAGGGCGCAGGCCCAGTGAGCGCGCGGCTTCGGTCTGGCCGTGGCTGACGGACTTGATACCCGAACGCACGATCTCGGCGATAAACGCTGCCGTGTACACGGTAAGCGCCAGGGTCAATGCCAGCAGTTCAGGGATCAGTACCCAGCCGCCGACAAAGTTGAAACCTTGCAGCTTGGGCATTTCCCAGTGCAGCGGTGCACCGAAGATCAAGGCGCACAACGCCGGGATCACGATGAACAACGCCAGGCCCGCCCAGAACTTATGGAACGGTACGCCGGTGGCTTCAAAGCGCTTGTTGGCCCAACGCGCCATCAGCACGATTGCCACGATGGCAACCACGATGCTGACCACAAATGGCCAGAAACCGTCAGCGGCAATCGCTGCCGGCATGTTCAGGCCACGGCTGCTGACAAAGAAGGTGTCGCCGAAGTTGTGGCTGTTGCGTGGCCCCGGCATGGTCAGGAACACCGCGAAGTACCAGAACAGGATTTGCAGCAGCGGCGGGATGTTGCGGAACACTTCCACATACACGGTCGCCAGCTTGTTGATCATCCAGTTCGGCGACAACCGCGCCACGCCGATGACGAACCCGAGCAGCGTCGCCAGGATCACGCCGATAAAAGTCACTAGCAAGGTGTTGAGCAAACCGATCACAAACACCCGGGCATAACTGTCCGATTCGGTGTAGTCGATCAAATGCTGCGCGATGCCGAAGCCGGCACTGCGTTCAAGAAAATCGAAACCCGAGGTAATGCCTCGGTGCTGAAGGTTGGTCTGGGTGTTGTTGAAGAGGTACCAGCCCAGCGAGACCACCGCCACAATCGTGATGATCTGGAAGAGCCACGCACGCAATTTGGGATCGCTGAAGCTGAGCTTCTGCTTGGGTGCGCCGATTTGTTTTTGCATGAAATGCCCCGAAAATAATGGAACAGAACATCACCCGGCGGTTGGCCCACCGGGTGACAGAACCATCAGCGATCAGCGCACAGGGGGTGCGTATTGAATGCCGCCGTTGTTCCACAGCGCGTTCAGGCCACGGTCGATTTCCAGTGGGGTGCTCTTGCCCAGGTTGCGCTCAAACACTTCACCGTAGTTACCGACTTGCTTGACGATCTGTACGACCCAGTCTTTCTTCACTTTCAGGTCTTTGCCGTATTCGCCGTCAGCACCGAGCAGACGTGCAACGTCCGGGTTCTTGGTGGACTTGGCTTCAGCTTCAACGTTTTTCGAAGTGATGCCGGCCTCTTCAGCGTTGAGCATGGCGTAGCCAACCCAGCGCACGATGGCCAGCCACTCGTCGTCGCCGTTACGCACGACGGGGCCCAATGGCTCTTTGGAAATGGTTTCCGGCAGTACCACGTAGTCTTTCGGTGCGGCCAGCTTGCTGCGCTGGGCGAACAGTTGGGACTTGTCGGAGGTCAGCACGTCGCAACGCCCGGACTCCAGCGACTTGGCGCTTTCGTCGGAGGTATCGAAGGTGATCGGGGTGTATTTCAGGTTGTTGCCGCGGAAGTAGTCGGAAACGTTCAGCTCAGTGGTGGTACCGGCCTGGATGCAGATGGTTGCACCGTCCAGCTCCTTGGCACTTTTCACGCCCAGCTTGTTGTTTACCAGGAAGCCGATGCCATCGTAATAAGTGATGAAGCCTGGGAATTTCAAGCCCATGCCGGCGTCGCGGGAGCTGGTCATGGTCGTGTTACGGGACAGAATGTCGACTTCGCCGGACTGAAGCGCGGTGAAACGCTCCTTGGCATTCAACTGGCTGAATTTGACCTTGGTAGCGTCGCCGAAAACGGCAGCGGCCACGGCGCGGCACACATCAGCGTCGATCCCGAGGATCTTGCCGCTGGCATCCGGCACCGAGAAACCCGGCAGGCCGTCACTCACGCCACATTGCACAAAGCCTTTCTTCTGCACGGCATCCAGAGTGGCGCCGGCTTGGGCGAAACCGCTGACACCCAGAACGGCCGCCGCGGAAACGATGGCCAGGGTGGATTTCAATACCTTCATTCAAACCTCCAGTTTGCTCTTGTTGTGTCGGAGCTCGAACCTCAGCGCACCCTTATGAGGCGATATCGACCCGTGTTGGCTTTTTTTAGGGTCAAGCGGCATGAAGTTGTCGCAGTAATTCCAGCTTGTTTCCTACAAGCGGCATGCACTGATAGTGTTACCGCTTGAGGAAAGTTCTGACATCGACCTACACGTAGCAAGGCGCGTACCAGAGTGCTGGCTGAGCCGTTTCAGCCCATGATCAAGTGCAAAAGATTCAACCTTGCGACATTCTCTTAACAGATCGACAAGCCACGCACCGTTCCGTCGCACTTAATCGGAGCGCACGCACATTAATGGAGCAGACATGACCGACCCCTTGATTCTTCAGCCCGCCAAGCCCGCAGATGCCTGCGTAATCTGGTTGCATGGCCTGGGTGCCGATCGCTACGACTTCCTGCCGGTGGCCGAGGCGCTACAAGAAAGCTTGCTGACCACTCGCTTCGTTTTGCCTCAGGCACCGACCCGTCCGGTGACGATCAACGGGGGCTATGAAATGCCCAGTTGGTACGACATCAAGGCCATGAGCCCGGCCCGTTCGATCAGCCTGGAAGAACTGGAAGCATCATCAAAAATGGTCACGGACCTGATCGAAGCGCAGAAGAGAACCGGAATAGACGCTTCGCGAATTTTCCTCGCCGGTTTTTCCCAGGGCGGCGCCGTGGTTTTCCACACCGCATTCCTGAACTGGGAAGGTCCCTTGGGTGGCGTGATCGCCCTCTCCACCTATGCCCCTACGTTCAGCGACGAGCTGGAATTATCAGCCAGCCAACAGCGCATTCCCGCCCTGTGCCTGCACGGCCAGTACGACGATGTGGTACAGAACGCCATGGGCCGCAGCGCTTACGAGCATTTGAAAACCCGTGGTGTCACCGTGACATGGCAGGAATACCCAATGGGCCACGAAGTGTTACCCGAGGAGATACGCGATATCGGTGCCTGGTTGACCGTTCGCCTGGGCTGAAAACCACAGTTTATGTAGCTGTATGACAGACGCACTACGCCGCGCCCGATTCTTGCATTACACTGGCCGGCGTACATTCCTTAACCAATTAATGAGATCACCGTGCTCAAAGCACTCAAGAAGATGTTCGGCAAAAGCGAGGCTGAGCCGCTCGCGCCTGATTCCAGTGCTCCTGCTCCGACAGCCGGTAGCCGCAATGACGGCAAACAGCCCGCACGGCACGCACCTGCTGCCCAGCCAAAGAAGCCAACGGTGACACCGCCTGAACAGGCAAAGCCGGTTGAACCCGCTGCCGCGCCAGTGGCGCCGAAGCCACGTCGCGAACGTGCGCCAACGCCGCCGGTGATCCCATGGAAACTCGAAGACTTCGTCGTCGAGCCGCAGGAAGGCAAGACGCGCTTCCACGATTTCAAATTGGCGCCTGAACTGATGCACGCCATCCAGGACCTGGGATTCCCGTACTGCACACCGATCCAAGCGCAGGTGCTGGGCTTCACCCTGGCCGGCAAAGACGCCATCGGTCGCGCACAGACCGGCACCGGCAAGACCGCCGCGTTCCTGATCTCGATCATTACCCAGTTGCTGCAGACGCCGCCGCCGAAAGAACGCTACATGGGTGAGCCGCGCGCGCTGATCATCGCCCCGACCCGGGAGCTGGTGGTACAGATTGCCAAGGACGCCGCAGACCTGACCAAGTACACCGGCCTTAACGTAATGACGTTCGTCGGCGGCATGGACTTCGATAAACAGCTCAAGCACCTCGAAGCCCGTCACTGCGACATTCTGGTAGCCACGCCGGGCCGACTGCTGGACTTCAACCAGCGCGGCGACGTGCACCTGGACATGGTAGAAGTGATGGTACTGGACGAAGCCGACCGCATGCTCGACATGGGTTTCATCCCACAAGTGCGTCAGATCATTCGCCAGACCCCGCCGAAATCCGAGCGTCAGACCCTGCTGTTCTCCGCGACCTTCACCGAGGACGTGATGAACCTCGCCAAGCAGTGGACCACCGACCCGTCCATCGTCGAGATCGAAGCGGAAAACGTCGCCAGCGAGAACGTCGAGCAACACATCTATGCCGTGGCCGGTGCCGACAAGTACAAGCTGCTCTACAACCTGGTCAACGACAACGGTTGGGAGCGCGTGATGGTGTTTGCCAACCGCAAGGACGAAGTGCGCCGCATCGAAGAACGCCTGGTGCGTGACGGCGTCAACGCTGCGCAACTGTCGGGCGATGTGCCACAGCACAAGCGCATCAAGACCCTCGAAGGCTTCCGCGAAGGCAAGATCCGCGTGCTGGTGGCCACCGACGTGGCCGGTCGCGGGATTCACATCGATGGCATCAGCCATGTGATCAACTTCACCCTTCCGGAAGTGCCGGACGATTACGTACACCGTATCGGCCGTACCGGTCGTGCCGGGGCGGCGGGTGTATCGATCAGCTTTGCCGGGGAAGATGACTCGTATCAGTTGCCGTCGATCGAGACGCTGCTGGGGCGCAAGATCAGCTGTGAAACGCCGCCGACGCACCTGTTGCGCCCTGTCGAGCGCAAACGCCCGTAAGCCTGAACCAAGGACGAAGAAGCAGGGCTTTATGTACCTGCTTTTTTGTCCACTATTTCCTGCGGAGCGACATCGCCGCAACGCTTTCCACGTTGCTGATGTGTTTGAATCACCCTTACCGTTGTGGTGCCGCCTGGTAAAGCTCACTCAGGATCGGCTGACGAATACGTAAAGCCTCCTCCCTGAACGCCTGATAAAACCGGTTTGCGGTGTCTGGCATGTCGGCGATGTGCGCCAGCTCCGAACGTGATTGCGACTGCGCCTCACGTCTTTCCCCCTTAGTCGCGTCGTCCACTTCGGAAGGGGAGTCGAGAGCGTCGTAACGCGCCACCAACGAGCGCATCAAATTAGCCGTTCTGACAAATGCTCGTGTGGAACCGAACGCCTTACTGCTAGTGGTCACCGCTTTACCGAATTTAAAGGTTCGACCCAAGATTAATTTGCTCCCACTCCTCAGCGCCTCACGCAGTGGGACGTCGACAACAAAACCAGCTGTGTTCTTCCCTACATCCACCCCCGTCTTCGCCGCGCCATACGCTTTACTCGCAGCCCCCCAGGCGTTGTATCCACTGGCTGACCAACTGGCGATGGAAAAGGAGAAAGACGCCCACCCCAGATTTTTAATGTGATGGGAGCGATCCCATCCGTTTGCGTTATCAACCGCTTCTATACTCAGTGCGGTCACCCCTAAGATGTTGCCAATGACACCCATCGTCGCTCCGACGACGGCTACTATCTGGGCCGAGGTAACGGCGGCTAAACCAGCAGCAGCAATGCCTGCCAAACCTGCCCCCAGTGTCACAACGCCAAACGCCAACGCAGCCCCCGTGAAAGCCCACTTCAACCAGGTCGGCCACAACCCGCTGGGGTCCATCATGTTGGTCGGATTACACGCAGCGTACCCATAACCATTGACCCCACCTTCATCGAAAGGGCTCAGCGGATCAGCCTGCAGAAATATCATCAGGCGCGGGTCATAGGCGCGCACGCCGCTGCCGAGGACGTAGAGGTTGGTCGCTACGTCCAGTCGCTGGCCATTGATTCCAGGTAGTTGCAGGTCGGCCATGCTGCGGGCCTTACCATCGTCCAGCGATATCGTCGTATCGCCATAGGGCGTGTAGTGTCGCCGCACATGAGCCTCGCTTGGGGCGGTTATGCCGCGCACGCTGCCAGAGGCATCGTTGGCATACAACTGCACCCCATCCACCCCACCGCTGAGTGCCATCACTTGATCATCGCCGTTGGCGTAACGGATGGTTTTGTTCCCCTCAACCAGTAGTTCAAGGCGTTCGCCGCTATAGGCCAACCTCACTGGCGGCTCATCGCCCCGGGATGCAACGACCTGTCGGGAGTCGGCATCGTACTGGTAGCTGTACTGGTCGGAACCGGCGTGCACACCTGTCAGTTGCTCAAAGGCATTGTACGTATAGACCTGCCCAGACGGTCCTGCCTGCAGGTTGCCCGCCGCATCGTACGTCAGGGTCACATCTTGTGGTGGTGCCGTATGGGTCAGGCGAGTCAATTGTGTCGGATCGGCGCCGGTGAAAAATCGCTCGCAGATGTCCTGCGTGCCATCGACAAAGGTGGTCACTACGCCGGTGATATTGTTGAGGCCATCTAAGCTGAAGTCCTGCCCGACAATGCCTCTCCCCAAATGATCCTGAGGCTGTTCGAGGCCTTCGCAACGGTAGGTTTTCAACCGTAAGAAAGCGTCGTAGGTGAACGTTTCACCAATCACCACCCGCGAACTCGCGTCTCGAAGAAAGCGGGTCGCCAACAGACTGTTGGCGTGATACGTATTGGTCATCACCTGCAGCAGTACACCGTTCTCCTCGAAGCGGCGTTCGGCTTCCCGTCCCCATGCATCATAAGACACCTTGGTCACCACCGTCGTGTCCTCATAGACCGTGGTCAGGTCCTGAGGCCGGCCAAGGGTATCGTAGCCTTGCTCGATCACCAGGGGCCCGGTGGTGATCCGGGAAAAACGCCCGTAAATATCGTACTCAAGCGTGCTGAGCTGACCATCGGCAGCCGTTTGATACAACAGGCGCCCACCAGGAGAATGGCTATACAGCGCAGTGAGTGACGCACCGTTGGCGGTTTGAATATCCTTTTCTGGATGGCCATTCGCGTCCTGAAAATACTCGTGAATCAGGCCATCGGTTTCCGAGCGGGTCAACATGCTGGTAGTTGCATCATGTCGGTAGGCGCTCACCGGAAGCCCTGTCATCTCTCTACGGATCGGTACACCCAACTCCTTATCGTAAGTCAGCGTCTGACGATGACCCCGTGGGGAAGTTATGGCGACAGGCTCATTCCATCCAGGCTCATACTCCCAGGTTGTGGCCTGCCCCGTCCCGCGCGTCTGACTGGTCAAGCGGCCCAGGCTGTCATAAGTACGGGCCCCCAGACACTTGCCATCGACCGCCAACGCACTGATCATTGCGTCGCTGGTGCCGGGGGCATAGTCCGTTTTTTGCAGCCTTTGCGGCGTGCCATCAAGCGGTATTTCAAGGGTCGTCATTAACCGGTCGAAGGCATCATAGGTAAACTCGGTGCGCTTGTTGCCCATATTATCCAGTACCGACAGGCAGCGCCCCAAGCCATCGTAGGTGCGCGACTCCACTTCGACAGTCGCGCCGCCTGCGTCGAGACGTTCCACTTTTACCGGCTGATTGTGCTCATTGAAGTAACGCCTCAAGCGCTCGCCGCCTTCAACTCCTTCGACCCTGAGGTTGAGCAGTGGATCGTACTCATCGATCTGCACACTGCCATCGGCGCGGGTCACACGACTGGAGTTGCCCCAATGGTTATAGGAGTAGGTGCTTTTCAATGAGCGCTGCCCATCGGTCAGGTAATCGTGCTTGACCACTTCCGATAGTTGCTCCAACGCGTCGTAACGCCACGTTCTGGTGACACGCTCCTGGTCACGGTTGGCACCGATCAATTGAGCTTCGGACACTTGGCGCCCGACACCATCAAAGTAGGTAATGACCTGGTTATTTTGCGCATCAGTGGTGATCAAATGAGCACGTTTTTCCGGCGTCGCAAAATGATAGGCGTAACGCCGCCCGGCTTGCTGGGGTTTGCCGAGAGAAACTGTTTCCGCTGTCAAACGGCCACTGACATCGAACGCCAGATCCAGTGAGCAACCACCGTCTCGAGTCATCGACAGCAACCGCCGATTGACCAGCGAGAGCGTGCGTGCCGACTCAAGCCATTGCCCCTCACGCCCCATCATGCGCCGGGTCTCAACAAGGTTGCCCGCCGCAACGGTGTAGGTGAAGTGACTGGTCAACGCAAGCTCGTCGATTGTATTGGACGTGCTTTTCAATCGACCAACCAACAAGACGGGTGTGTCGTAGTAGGTATGCCGCGTGCTGAACAGGTCAGGTTGAGTCACCGACTCCTGCACCACAAAGTAGCTGTTACCCGTCTGTGGCACACGGGTATGTGTGTACTCGGTGAGTCGTGCGGCTGGCGTATCGCCTGCGGCAACAAGGCGCTCTTGCTTCACGAAGCGCTGGAACAAACCATGGGGGTCGGCCGGACACTTTCCCGCCTCGCCCGCGACCGGGTAATAGCTGCGTTCGACACAAACGCCAGAGGCTTCGGTACGACTTAGCTCGTTGCCATAGTCATCGGTCTCCATGGTTTGCACTTCTTCACGAGCGTTGCCGCCAGCAACCAATTCGAAGCGTCTGACCACCTGCCGAGGCAATTGCAGGTTGGGCGGCTGATCAGGGAACAATTTTCCAGGGAGGATGTTATAGGCAAGACTTGTGGTGGTTCGGGTCCCTTCGCGGGTCACGCGCTCCTCGGTCAACAGGTGGAACTTGTTATAGGTCATGCGGGTGGCATACAACGGGGCATCATTGTTGCTCACATCAATGACCGTCTCTTCGCCCCAATAGGCATAGTCACCGGCAATCAGGTACATGTTTTCTTCACCCGGAGTGAAGCCACCCGAGTAGGGATAACCTGTGAAGTTAGTCCCCGCACTGTAACTGTACTTACGACCGATCGGTGGCTGATTACCCCCCGGGGTTTGCCGCCACCCCACCACGCGCGGGATGTACTGATTGTTTGCGTATTGATGGCCATTCTCTTCGTAGCTGATGAGTGTGTTACCCCCCATCGGTGAGTTGACTTCGCTGATCGCGATGAGGCCGTTGCGAAACGGTCTGTGGTAGACAAATGTATAGGCCGCAGTTTCCGGAGCCTGTGTACGATCGTAAGGGACAGTGACGCGCACTAGTTGGTTGTTAACATTCCCATAGGCAATTCGAGTACGGGCATACCGGCCACCGTCAATCAAAACGTCGGCCTCCACAAGTAAGGCGCCCATGTAGGTCAACACCAACAAGTCTTGCCCTTGATCGTTCTGAATGCGCTCCAACGGCCCCCCTGGAGATAAGAAAAGCGCAAGCGCTCACCGTTTTCAAACTGAATGGCTGTGATCTTGTAAGGCCCAGAGCTACTCGGGCGCCCTAGGATTTCAAGGGTGCCGTCCTTATAAATCACGTGAAGCGTGGACTCGCCGACACGCTGGACCACCAGGTCCTTGAGCTTTCGGTCCTTGATCACCAATGTGCGCCCCACAGACGGCAGCCCATGGGTTTGGTATTGCTCACCTGTCAACAACGTCAGCTTTGAAGTCGCCAGATCAAACTCCGTGTTGTCAAGGCGCCACCCGGCGCCATAGTTACCTGAGACATCTGAGTTCAACAGGGAGAAGGAGAGTGCAATTTCACGACTTATTTCCAACGGCCCCTGCGGGTAGAGTGTGGCCAGTGCAATACGGCAAACGTACTGACCAGTGCGCGTGTCGACAACGCCATTGAGGCGGCTATTGAAGTTAAAAGCATTGGAGTAAACGTTCATAAAAGTGAAAGCCCCTATTCAAAATAGATGCGCGTCACAACCCCAATCAACAACTAAGTTCTTAACACCAGCACATTTCCTTTGTCGGTGAAGCCAATATAAAAAACGTGCTCACACCCATAGTTATCCCACAGACGCCATCCACTTTGCCGGTTGTCATCGGGAGTATTGATCCACCCTCTATATCGCGCAGCACGCATAATGGTAGACATCTTATTATAAAGAACCTCCCCCGAACCATTGTCCTTCTGAATTTTATCCACTGTTAACCTACCGCTCTCAACCATTACAACACCACCTTTAAACCGGATCCCATCGTTCGTATGCTGAACATACGAGGTATGAAAATGTGACCCTTCTCCCTCGACAACCACGGGCGAATCCAAACCCCGATTTTCAACAAAACGAATACCTTTAACGGTTGGCGTCATATAATAGATATCTATATCGACTTTATTGTGGTTGTGGGAGTACGCATCAAGGTCGACATAGGTACTCAGCTCGTTAATCTCTAACCGGTAGGGTCTAGTGAGTTGGATATCCACGTAACTCTGAAAGGGTACCCCCCCCACCGATCCATTGGTGGTATACGTTTTTCCCCCTACGTAAATTTTTGCCATTAACCTTTCGGTCCCTATGGACGCGCTCGTACCGGCTCTCATATACAACTTTATCAATTCAAAACTGCTGTCAACAGGGTCGAATTCTGCCCTAGGCTCTTCCGCGGAGTCTTCCGTGCCTAGCGGCCGCAGGCCTACGTCGAATTGGTTTTTAGTTTTATCGCACGACCACCCCCGAGGAAGTACGGATTCAGGGAAACCATAAGCCGTAATTGTTGCGCTATTGCGCTCAGTTGTAGTTAACGGAGTTTCAATATAGCTGCCATTGGCATCTTCGACTTCTTTCTTTATCAATATATTTAACTGGCATTGATGCCGACCGTTGGCATAAAGCTCATTAGTCCAGTTCTGCCCGTTAGGCAGCTTCACCTCAAAGGCTCTTATAACAATGTCGCCCGCGGCCATAACGCTCTCCTTCACGCATGCCTCATGCTGTCGCACTGGCGGCATGACCATCAAAGTAAATTTAACCACCTAGACTTATTTAATATTCAGCGCGGCACCGTGCCTACTGTCAGAACTGACAGGCAAGCGGTGTTTTTCAGATTAGTTTTGAATTAAAAGACTGTCGCTCAGAGCGTTTCAACTGAGCCATGCGCTCAAACCTCGTTATCACCTTGAGCATGTATTAACGAGGTTTTTAACCTTGCATTACTTCCAGCGCAGCGCCGCATCATGGTCGCTACTGCGACCTTCTACCCAGCGGGGGCCCTGAGGCGTATTTTCCTTCTTCCAGAACGGCGCCCGCGTCTTCAAGTAATCCATCACAAACGCACAGGCATCAAACGCTGCCTGACGATGGGCACTGGCTGCCGCGACAAACACAATCGGCTCGCCCGGCTCCAGCGCGCCGATGCGGTGAAGCACTTCCAGCTTGAGCAACGGCCAGCGCTGCTCGGCTTCGACGGTGATCTTGGCCAGGGCTTTTTCGGTCATGCCGGGGTAGTGTTCAAGGAACATTCCCGCCACATCCAGGCCGTCGTTGAAGTCGCGCACATAGCCGACAAAGCTCACCACCGCCCCCACGCCGACATTGGCCGCGTGCATGGCATTCACCTCGACGCCCGGATCAAACGCCTGGGCTTGCACACGAACGGCCATGGTCAGCCTCCCGTCACGGGGGGGAAGAACGCCACGTCGTCACCTGCCTGCACCGGTTCCTCGAGGTCGCACAACTCTTCGTTGCGCGCGCACATCAGGCTGGTCTCGTTGAGTACCGCGAACGCAGGGTCGCTGGCCAACGCGAGGCGCACAGCATCGACGGTGGCGAAATCGCCCTCCATCTCCAGCGAATCAAAGCCCACAGCCTCTGCGTAACGCGCAAAAAACAATACGTTGATGCTCATGCCTGATCCGCCTTGAAATGCCCGCTTTTACCGCCGAGCTTTTCCAGCAGGCGGATGTTTTCGATGGTCATGCCGCGGTCCACGGCCTTGCACATGTCGTAGAGGGTCAATGCGGCGACACTGGCGGCCGTCAGCGCTTCCATCTCCACGCCGGTCTGCCCCGTGAGTTTGCAGCGCGCCACAATGTGTACGGAGTCTGCGCCCTCGGCGCTCAATTCGACCTTGACGCCGGTCAGCATCAGCGGATGGCACAGCGGGATAAGGTCACTGGTTTTTTTCGCGGCCTGGATCCCGGCAATGCGGGCCACGGCAAACACGTCGCCCTTGGGATGGGCGCCGTCGACAATCATTTGCAGGGTCTCGGGCAACATGCGCACGCGCGCTTCGGCCACCGCCTCGCGGAACGTCACGGACTTGTCGGTGACGTCGACCATATGGGCGCGACCTTGGGAATCGAGATGAGTCAGCACGGGGATACTCCTGATCAGGAGCGTCGATTGTAAACCTAACACCGATCAAAATGTGGCAGCAGCCTTACGTGAGAGCGGACTTGCTCGCGAATGCGGCGTGTCAGCCAATAAAGCCGGCGACTGACACACCGTTTTCGCGAGCAAGCCCGCTCCCACAGTGATTGCGTTTACAAATGCGATTCGGCGTATTCAGCCAGAATCGAACGAGGTACCCCTTGCAGCGCAATATGCACGCCGTTCGGGAAGTCCTTGAAGCGTTCCGTCAGGTAGGTCAGCCCGGAGCTGGTCGCGGACAGGTAAGGGGTGTCGATCTGTGCCAGGTTACCCAGGCACACCACTTTGGAACCGGCGCCGGCACGGGTAATGATGGTTTTCATCTGGTGCGGGGTGAGGTTCTGGCATTCATCGATCAAAATCAGGCTCTGCTGGAAGCTGCGACCTCGGATGTAGTTGAGGGATTTGAACTGCAACGGCACTTTGCTGAGGATGTAGTCGACGCTGCCATGGGTGTTTTCGTCATCCATGTGCAAGGCTTCGAGGTTGTCGGTAATCGCCCCCAGCCACGGTTCCATTTTTTCCGCTTCGGTGCCGGGCAGGAAGCCGATTTCCTGGTCCAGGCCCTGCACACTGCGGGTGGCGATGATGCGGCGATAGCGCTTGGTCACCATGGTCTGCTCGATGGCGGCAGCCAGGGCAAGAATGGTTTTACCGGAACCGGCAGCACCGGTCAGGTTGACCAGGTGGATGTCCGGGTCGAGCAGCGCATACAGCGCCAGGCTCTGGTAGATGTCACGCGGTTTCAGGCCCCAGGCTTCCTGGTGCAACAGGGGTTCCTGATGCAGGTCGAGGATCAGCAGCTTGTCGACCTGGATCTCTTTGATCCAGCCCACGAAGCCTTGTTCGTCGACGATGAATTCATTGATGTGCACGGCCGGCAGGTTGTCGATCAACTGCACCTGGTGCCAAGTGCGGCCATGGTCCTGGCGGGTTTCGACCTTGCTGACGCGGTCCCAGAATGAGCCAGTCATCATGTGATAACCACGGGACAGCATCGACACGTCGTCGACCAGTTGGTCGGTACTGTAGTCCTCGGCCGCGATCCCACACGCTCGGGCCTTGAGACGCATATTGATGTCTTTGGTCACCAGCACCACGCGCAGGTCCTTGTCGCGGGCGTGCAGGTCGATCAATTGGTTGATGATTTTGTTGTCGTTCAGATTCTCCGGCAGCAGGCTGTTGGGCTCGCTGCGCTTGCTCATCAGAATCGACAGCAAGCCCTTGGGCCCGCTTTTGCCGCGCTGGATCGGTACGCCGACTTCGACGTCCTCCGGCGACGCTTCGCCCAATGTCTTGTCGATCAGGCGGATGGCCTGGCGGCATTCGGCGGCAACGCTGTGGTGCCCACTTTTGAGTTTGTCGAGCTCCTCAAGCACGATCATCGGGATGGCGACGTGGTGTTCTTCGAAGTTGAGCAGTGCGTTTGGATCGTGAATCAGTACGTTGGTATCAAGCACATAAAGGATTGGCTGGTCGGAAGAAGGGTTACGTCCATGATCATCCATACTCGGTCACCTTTGTGGGAGCCAGTCGACGCAATACCTGGGCGGTGCTGCGCCTCGATTCGACCACCGACTGCACCTGAGTGACGTCAAGCGCAGTGCCCACCTGAGGAGTCTTGGAAGACGCCACCTGTGCTGCAGGTTTCGGCGATCTGACTTCGTAATACCGCAAAACGTGTGACAGAAAAAAGCACTTTGACGTTTTTTTGAAGTTTATTTTTCAGGATGACGAATAGCACTAGCCGCGTGCCACGTACCCCGCTAAAGTCGGAAGTCCGCCTGCATCGAAATCTCGCACAAAATCACCCCGAAATCGCCTCACACTCAACAGGGCCGGGCACTTCAGCGAAATGCCTCCCGGCAGTCCTGCCAACCCAGACCACTCTGCGCCGTCGCCTGCAACAGCATGGGTAATGCTACCCGCGCCTTGTCCTGGGTGTCGTGAAACACAATCACGCCTTTGCGCCACAGCAGCATCAACGTCAGCACCCGCTGCGCCGACTCATCGGCCTTGAGCTTGCCCGGCTCGTCCTGGGAATCGATGTCCCACAATGCCACTTGCAAGCCTTGGGCTTGAAAGAAACCCTGGCTGTCTGCGCGACGTTGACCATAGGGAGGACGGAACAGCGGCACGTAGTTTTCCGGCATCAGGTTTTGCGCCAGTGTCGCGCTGCGGGTGATGGAACTCTGCCAGTCCACCCAATGGCTGTGGGAGCGGTACTGCCAACCTTGGGTGCCCACGCACTGGCCCTGGTACAGCGCCTGCACATCGGCAACCGAACTGCGTTCGACACGGGTTTGCAGGCTGCTGCCGAGGGCGAAGAACGTGGCGTTCATCTTCTGCTTGCGCAGGTAGTCGGTGAGCCAGTCGGTATTGCCGCTGACCGGGGCCGGGCCGCCGTCGAAGGTCAGCAGGAACAGGCGGTCGTTGAATTCATCGCCATTACGCTCATGGTCGCCAAAGCGCGCGATTTCGCTGCTGATCTGCGGGAACAGCGCGGCCTTGCGCAGCAGCTCGTCCAGATAGCGCTCATGAAAGTGCCGGCTGGGGTCGGCCCAGCCTATATAGAAGGAATCTGCACTGACCTCGAACTTGCCCGCCTGCTCGCGCAGGTCGTCCATGCTCTCTACCAGGTAGCAGAATGAGGCATCTACCTCGCAGCTCTGCTGGGCAAAGGTGTAGTTCTCCAACAATCGCTGCCAGAGCTGGCGACGCAGGTCGTCAATGGCGGAGAGGTTAATGATCTTCAGGCCCAGGCGCTGCTTGAGCGCGGCTTCGTCCTGATTCTCGCTGGCCAGCAGGCTGTGGGCGAACATCAGGATTTCGGCGCGTGAGGCCACGTCGAACAACGCCGGGCTGCCGAGTTTTTCGGGCCAGGTGCCACGGTCCAGGCTGGCCACATCCACGGGCGCCGCCCGGGCATTCAGGCACAACATACAAGCCAACAACAAAAGCGCTATTCGCACACGGGGTCTCCCTCTCCAGAGTCACCGGCCATCATAGCGGACTAACTGCCGATTATCGTCGGCGCGCGCTTGCTCGCGCCTACAGAAATCGGGGTATCTATGGGCTTCATAGGTGGAGTCAAAACGCCCCAGCCCCTAGAATCCCTTCACGATTACAGGAGACGACTTCATGCTGATGGTGATTTCACCCGCCAAGACCCTCGATTTCGAGACCGCGCCTGCGACCCAGCGCTTTACACAGCCGCAGTACCTGGACCACTCTCAGGAGCTCATCGAGCAACTGCGCGAGTTCAGCCCGGCGCAAATCAGCGAATTGATGCACGTATCCGACAAGATCGGCGGCCTCAACGCCGCCCGTTTCGGCAGCTGGACCCCGGCGTTCACCCCCGCCAATGCCAAGCAAGCGCTGCTGGCGTTCAAAGGCGACGTATACACCGGGCTGAATGCCGACACTTTCAGCGATGCCGACTTCTCCTACGCCCAGGACCACCTGCGCATGCTCTCGGGCCTGTACGGTCTGCTGCGCCCCCTGGACTTGATGATGCCGTACCGCCTGGAGATGGGCACCAAGCTGCCCAATGCCCGTGGCAAGGACCTGTACGCGTTCTGGGGTACACGTATCAGCGAATGGCTGAATGAAGCGTTGGCTGAACAAGGCGATGACGTTCTGTTGAACCTGGCCTCCAACGAGTACTTCTCGGCGGTCAAGCGTACGGCCCTGAACGCGCGGATCATCAACACCGAGTTCAAGGACCTGAAGAACGGCCAGTACAAGATCATCAGCTTCTATGCCAAGAAAGCACGGGGCATGATGAGCCGCTTTGTGATCGAAGAACGCATCAATGACCCGGCCAAGCTCAAGGCGTTTGATGTGCAGGGCTATCGCTTCAATGCCGAGCAGTCGAAGCCGGACAACCTGGTGTTTTTACGCGATCACGCACCGGAATAAGGCGGCTCCGCCCGTCACCGCACGGAATATCAACTGTGGGAGCAGGTAAGCCAGCTCCCACTTTTTTATCCAGCTCACTCAGAAAATAGTCATTATTTTGACGTCAAAAAATATTCCGAAACCTCTCTAACAATTCTTTCACTCGACATTCGTCGTTTTTTTTCGTAGTGGCACCACTTTTTTTAAAGTGTAGTGGCACAAAACTATCTCCCTGTACCAACTCCCCACAACTACTGGCCCAAGTAGCAAGTGCTATCAATATAGTACCAGTGCCATCTTTCCTAATATTTCAAGAAATTTCCGGAAACAGGATGAGCGGCCTGGAACTTCGTCTAAACGCACGGCTCATACCACCGGTAACGAAATTCTCTGTTTCTGTAGGAGATGACTTACACCATGACCCAAGGAAGTAGCAAAGTTGCCCCATCAACTTTGACTCATGGGTCATAACATCAACTGATATGAGTTGAGGGCGGCGATAAGGATGAATTGCTATCCCCTATAGGCCAAGGGAGCGCTTACCCAAATGTGTCAGTGATGACACCCAAGGTGTTGATAGTTAAAGGCTTAAAGCTTCTATCTGCACCCTGAGGCACTGGCGTCGGCACCTTCCACCAGGAAGGCCGGCTGCATTTCAGGGCAAGCCCCAATAACAAGGCCAAGTTGCGCACAACTTGAGTGCAATAGTTAGTCACTCACTAATTAACATGCCTGTACGCGGTAAGTCGGCGTCTATTCGCCCAACTTCCGTGGCATCAGTGACGCTTGCAAACATGAACTCCGGCCATTAATTGGCATGATTAATACAGTCTTCAATGACAAAGAGGTAAATGCGATGCGCATCAGCATATTTGGTCTCGGTTACGTTGGCGCAGTATGTGCCGGTTGCCTGTCTGCCCGTGGCCACGAAGTGGTTGGCGTAGACATCTCCAAGGACAAGATTGACCTGATCAATGCCGGCAAATCGCCAATCGTTGAACCGGGTCTGGGCGAGTTGTTGAGCCAGGGTATCGAAACCGGCCGACTACGCGGCACGACCAACTTCGCCGAAGCCATCCGTGATACCGACCTGTCGATGATTTGCGTCGGTACGCCGAGCAAGAAAAACGGCGATCTGGAACTGGACTACATCGAAGCGGTATGCCGCGAAATCGGCCTGGTCCTGCGTGACAAAGCCACCCGCCACACCGTGGTCGTGCGCAGCACCGTACTGCCGGGCACCGTGGCCAACGTGGTAATCCCGATTCTCGAAGACTGCTCCGGCAAAAAAGCCGGCGTCGACTTCGGTGTCGCGGTCAACCCGGAATTCCTGCGTGAATCCACCGCCATCGCCGACTACGACCTGCCACCGATGACGGTCATTGGCGAATTCGACAAAGCCTCCGGCGATGTCCTGCAGTCGCTGTACGAAGAACTCGACGCACCGATCATCCGCAAGGACATCGCCGTTGCCGAGATGATCAAGTACACCTGCAACGTGTGGCACGCCACCAAAGTGACCTTCGCCAACGAGATCGGCAACATTGCCAAGGCCGTCGGCGTCGACGGTCGCGAAGTGATGGAAGTGGTTTGCCAGGACAAGACCCTCAACCTGTCCCAGTACTACATGCGCCCTGGCTTCGCCTTCGGTGGTTCGTGCCTGCCTAAAGACGTGCGTGCCCTCACCTACCGCGCCAGTTCCCTGGATGTGGAAGCACCGCTGCTCAACTCGCTGATGCGCAGCAACGAATCCCAGGTACAGAACGCCTTCGACATCGTTTCCAGCCACGATAAACGCAAAGTCGCGCTGCTGGGCCTGAGCTTCAAGGCCGGCACCGATGACCTGCGCGAAAGCCCATTGGTGGAGCTGGCCGAAATGCTGATCGGCAAAGGCTTCGATCTGAGCATCTACGACAGCAACGTCGAGTACGCCCGTGTCCACGGCGCGAACAAAGACTACATCGAAGGCAAGATCCCGCACGTGTCGTCCCTGCTCAACTCGGACTTCGACGACGTGATCAACAACTCCGACGTGATCATCCTGGGCAACCGCGATGAGAAGTTCCGTGCCCTGGCGCATAACGCACCGCACGGCAAGCAAGTGATCGACCTGGTGGGCTTCATGGCCAATGCCACCAGCGCCGGTAGCCGCACCGAAGGTATTTGCTGGTAAGAGCAACGGCAAGTTCCGGGCTGCAAGCGTACCCATCCCCAGCGCTTGCAGCCTGGAGCCTTCTTCACCTTCGGATGACGCTTATGTCCAAGTTAAAACACGTACTGCTCCAATCCGCCGGCTGGCTGTTCTTTCTGAGCCTGCTGATGGGACTCGCCCTGCTTTTGCCGGCGAGTACGTTCGACTCCGAGTCGAAGAATTTTATTTTCCTGATTGGCGCCGTCGGCATCTGGCGCTACTCGATGGGTGCTACGCATTTCTTTCGCGGCATGCTGTTTCTCTACGTGGTCTACCCACACCTGCGCCGTAAAGTGCGCAAGCTGGGCAAAGCTGCCGACCCATCCCATGTGTTCCTGATGGTCACCAGTTTCCGTATCGATGCGCTGACCACCGCGCAGGTCTACAGCTCGGTGATCCGTGAAGCCATCGAATGTGGCTTTCCCACCACCGTGGTCTGCTCGCTGGTGGAAATGTCCGATGAGCTGCTGGTGAAAAGCCTGTGGGAACGCATGAACCCGCCGGAACACGTGAAGCTCGATTTTGTGCGTATCGCCGGTACCGGCAAGCGCGACGGCCTGGCCTTCGGTTTCCGCGCCATCTCCCGCCACCTGCCGGATGACCGCGCAGTGGTTGCGGTGATCGATGGCGACACCGTGCTCGCCGAAGGCGTGGTACGCAAAACCGTGCCGTGGTTCCAGCTGTTCGACAATGTCGGCGGCCTGACCACCAACGAGTTCTGCGAAGTGCGCGGCGGCTACATCATGAGCGAGTGGCACAAGCTGCGCTTCGCCCAGCGCCACATCAACATGTGCTCCATGGCCCTGTCCAAGCGCGTACTGACCATGACCGGTCGTATGTCAGTGTTCCGCGCCAGTGTAGTGACCGACCCGGGCTTTATCGCCGACGTGGAAAGCGACTCGCTGCAACACTGGCGCCTGGGCCGCTTCAAGTTCCTGACCGGTGATGACAAGTCCAGCTGGTTCAGCCTGATGCGCCTGGGCTACGACACGTTCTACGTGCCGGACGCGGCGATCCACACCGTGGAACACCCGCCGGAAAAGAGCTTCATCAAGGCCAGCCGCAAACTGATGTTCCGCTGGTACGGCAACAACCTGCGCCAGAACTCCCGTGCCCTGGGCCTGGGTATGCGTCGGTTGGGCCTGTTCACCAGCATCGTGTTGTTCGACCAGCGCGTCTCGATGTGGACCTCCCTGCTCGGCCTGACCGTGGCAATTATCGCCACCTTCAAGTACGGCGGCGCGTTCATCCTCGCGTACCTGCTGTGGATCGGCATCACCCGTCTGATTCTGACCCTGCTGCTGTCGTGCTCCGGCCACAAGATCGGCCCGGCGTACCCGGTGATTCTCTATTACAACCAGATCATGGGCGCGCTGGTGAAGATCTACGTGTTCTTCCGCCTTGATCAACAGTCCTGGACCCGCCAGGACACCAAACTGACCCGCGATTTGGCCAGCTTTCAACGTTGGTTCAACACCTGGTCGTCTCGGACCATGACCTTCTCCGCCGGCAGCATTTTCGTCGCCGTGTTGCTGATGATGGTCTGACCCTGCCAAGCCTGAATTAACCAAGGAATTACACCGTCATGAACAGCCAAGTAAACGCCAACGTTGTCCACGAATCCGAAGCCCAGCGCCAACATGCCCGGGTAAAAATCCCGGCCAAGCTGCGCTTCTTCAACACCGACCGCACCCAGACCGAAGCACGGGTCATCGACCTGTCGGCCGGCGGCCTGGCGTTCACCGCCACGCAGCCGCTGACCGTGGGGGAAGTGCACAAGGGTCGCCTGCAATTCGTCATCGACAACCTCGGCCTGGCCATGGATGTGGAGTTGCAGATCCGCTCCTACGATCGCCAGAGCGGCCGTACCGGTTGCCAGTTCCAGAACCTCGACGCTCAGGACATTTCCACCCTGCGCCATCTGATCACCTCGCACCTGTCCGGTGACATCGTGACCATGGGCGACGTGCTGGCGACCCTGCAACGCGACAACTTCACCAAGGCGCGCAAGGTCAAGGACGGCGGCAGCAACATGAGCGCCTTCGGCCGCCTGCGCGCCGTGACGTTCAGCCTGGCGATCTTTCTGGTCGGCCTCGCCGCGTTCGGTTTTGTCTTCAAGTCGATCTACGGCATGTACTTCGTCAGCCACGCCCAGGCAGGCCTGGTCAACGTACCCGGCATGAACGTGACCATGCCGCGCGACGGCACTGTGCAAAGCCTGCTCAAGGGTGACGGGATCGCTGCCAAAGGCGCGCCACTGGCGACCTTCAGCACCAGCATGCTGGACGTGCTCAAGGGTCACCTGGACGAAGACCAACTGCAACCGGCCAAGGTTGAAGAGCTGTTCGGCAAGCAAATGACCGGCACCCTGACGTCGCCCTGCGATTGCGTGGTGGCCCAGCAAATGGTCGCGGACGGTCAGTACGCCAACAAAGGTGATGTGATCTTCCAACTGGTGCCGCGCGGCAGCCTCGCCAATGTTGAAGCGCGCTTCACCTATCGCCAGTTCGCCGACGTTCGCCCAGGTACACCGGTGAGCTTCCAGGTGGCCGACGAAGAACAGATCCGTACCGGCACCATCGTCAGCAGCACCAGCCTGAACAGCGCCGACCTGTCCTCCGACATTCGCGTGCAGATCAAGCCTGACGTACCGCTGGACAGCACCTACGCCGGTCGCCCGGTGGAAGTGACCAGCGACCGTGGCCCGTCCCTGAACTGGCTGATCGATAAAGCCATGGCCCACGGTCTGTAAGCGAGGACATGCCTGTGACGACTTTCTCAAAAACACCGCAATCCCTGTGGGAGCGGGCTTGCTCGCGAAAGCAGTGTGTCAGCCAGCACATGCATCAACTGACAGGGCCCCTTCGCGAACAAGCCCGCTCCCACATGGGTACTGCGGCGTTGCTAGCTGTTGCAGTCAGCCTCGCCGGTTGCGCCGGCCTGCCCGACCAACGCCTGGCTAACGAAGCGTTGAAACGTGGCGACACCGTCACCGCCCAGCAGAATTACCAGCAACTGGCAGACCTGGGTTACAGCGAGGCCCAGGTGGGCCTGGCTGACATCCAGGTCGGCACCCGCGATCCGGCGCAAATCAAACAGGCTGAAGCCACCTACCGCGCCGCGGCGGACACTTCGCCCCGCGCCCAGGCCCGTCTCGGTCGCCTGCTGGTGGCCAAGCCTGGCAGCACCGAAGCCGAACACCATGAAGCCGAAGGCCTGCTGAAAAAAGCCTTTGCCAATGGCGAAGGCAACACCCTGATTCCACTGGCGATGCTGTACCTGCAATACCCGCACAGCTTCCCGAATGTGAATGCCCAGCAGCAGATCAGCAAATGGCAGGCCGCCGGTTACCCGGAAGCCGGCCTCGCCCAAGTGCTGCTGTATCGCACTCAGGACACTTACGACCAGCATCTGGATGACGTGGAGCGCATCTGCAAGGCCGCGCTGAATACCACCGATATCTGCTACGTCGAGTTGGCCACGGTTTACCAGAAAAAAGCCGAGCCGGAAAAGCAGGCCGAGCTGCTCAAGCAGATGGAAGCCGGCTACAGCCGTGGCACCGTCACTGCACAGCGCGTCGACAGCGTAGCCCGTGTATTGGGTGACGCATCGCTTGGCAAGACCGACGAAAAAACCGCCCAGGCGCTGCTGGAAAAAATCGCCCCCGGCTACCCGGCTTCGTGGGTCAGCCTGGCACAACTGCTCTACGACTTCCCCGAACTGGGCGATGTCGACCAGATGATGAAGTACCTGGACAACGGCCGCGCCGCCGACCAACCGCGCGCCGAGCTGTTGCTGGGCAAGCTCTACTACGAAGGCAAGTGGGTGCCCGCCGACGCCAAGGCCGCCGAAGCACACTTCGAAAAAGCCGTGGGCAAGGAAGTGGCCGCCGATTACTACCTCGGCCAGATCTATCGCCGTGGCTACCTGGGCAAGGTTTACCCGCAAAAAGCCCTGGACCACTTACTGACCGCTGCGCGCAATGGCCAGAACAGCGCCGATTTCGCGATTGCCCAATTGTTTTCCCAAGGCAAGGGCACCAAGCCCGACCCATTGAATGCCTATGTCTTCAGCCAGTTGGCTAAAGCCCAAGACACGCCAGAGGCCAATGACTTGGCCACGCAGCTGGAAACCCCACTGACTCCGGAGCAACGCGCCCAAGGCCAACGCCTGGTGCAACAGGAACTGGCCGCTCGCGGCACCCTGGCTCAGAGCACGCTGCAACTGCACGCCCTGGAAGAAGAAGACGGCGAGGAATCCCTATGAAGCTCAACCCATTCGTCAAGGCCGGCATCGGCCTGACCTTCGCCCTGCTGTGGTCGTGCCCTACCCTGGCCGCGCTGACCGAAGCCAAAAACTTCGGCCTGGAAGTCAAAGCCACCGCCCAGTCCGAAGATGACCGCGACCTCGGCACGCAGAAAGGCGGCGACGTCAACGGTATCGGCCTCGACCTGCGCCCGTGGATCTACGGTGAAAGCGGCGCGTGGAGTGCCTATGCCATGGGCCAGGCGGTAGTATCGAGCGACATCATCGAGACCGACACGCTGCAGCAGTCGGCGGATGACGAAAACCAGCAGACCACCAACAACGACCGCAAAACCAAGAAAAACTACTTGGCCATGCGTGAGTTCTGGGTCGGCTACAGCGGCTTCACGCCTTACCCTGGCGAGATCCTCAAGTTGGGCCGCCAACGCCTGCGCAATGACGACGGCCAATGGCGCGACACCAACATCGAAGCGCTGAACTGGACCTTCGACACCACCTTGCTCAAGGCCAACGTCGGCGTCGCTGAACGCTTCAGCGAATACCGCACCGACCTCAAGGAACTGTCGCCCAAGGATAAGGACCGTCAGCACCTCTACGCCGACGCCGCCTACCAGTGGACGCCAGGCCAGTGGATCGGCCTGCGCGCTCACCACACCCATGACGACGGCAAGCTGGACTACCCGGAACCGGGCGTCGCCACTGACTCGCTGGACAAGCGCGAGAACGGCGACCTGACCTGGCTCGGCATCGAAGCCAACAGCGACGCCTACAACTGGCGCAACACCAACACCGTCAACTATTGGGCGAGCATCACCGGTATGCAGGGCGACCGCGACACGGTCAACGCCTTGAACGCCGACGGCACCCGTCCGACCACGGCCAAGCGCAGCGATGACGTGAATGGCTGGGCCACCGACCTGGGTATCCGCCTGCGCCTGGACCCACAGTGGCAAGTCGGTGCGGCCTACTCCCGCGCCAGCGCCGAATACGAGCAGAACGGCCTGCAAAGCAACCGTTCGAACTGGACCGGCACCCAGTCCCGCGTGCACCGCTTCGGCGAAGCCTTCCGTGGCGAGATGAACAACATGCAGTCCATGAGCTTGTTCGGCTCCTGGCAGCTGCGCGAGGACTACGACGCCAGCCTGGTGTACCACAAGTTCTGGCGCGTCGACGGCAACAAGCCGGTGGGCAGCAACGGCATCGATGCCGTACAGAACAACACCGATGACGTGACCGGCGCGATCCTGTCCAGCACTTCCCTGCCGCTCGAAGACGGCAAGAAAGATCTGGGCCAGGAGATGGACCTGGTGGTCACCAAGTACTTCAAGACCGGCCTGTTGCCGGCTGCGCTCAGCCAGTCGATCGACGAGCCATCGGCCCTGGTGCGTTTCCGTGCAGGTGTGTTCAAGCCGGGCGACGCCTATGGCAGCCAGGTTGACTCGTACATGCATCGCGCCTTTGTCGACGTGATCTGGAAGTTCTGATGGGAGCCTGCGCAATGAACCCTCAAGCCCTCAAAGGCTCGGCCATGTTGGCGGCAGCGATGCTGCTGGCCAGCGCTGCTGCCATGGCCGATGTCGCGCCGCAGGCTAAAGCGCCGACCATCGCCAAAGAGCTGCAACAGGCCAAGACCTACACCATCTCCAGCCCGCCGACCGCGCCGCTGGAAATGGCCAAGCCGGCCCTGCCGGACCTGTCGGGCTATACCGACGCGGCGATGGAAAAAAAGATCGTGCGCGCCAAGCCAGGCAAGATCAGCATCCGCCGCATGATGCAGGAAGATGCCCTCAAGGACTTCATCGGCGGTGACAACAAGATGGCCGAATGGGTGGTGCGCCAGCACGGCATTCCCCAGGCGATCTTTGTCGACGACGGCTACATGAACCTCAAGGACTTGCTGGGCAAGGTGCCCAAACAGTACCTGAGCGAGACATCGCCGGGTGTATTCCTGGCCAAGTTGCCAATCGTGGTCGGTCGCAAGGGCATCCTGGAAATCGATAAAAAAACCCAGGAGTTGCGCCTGTCCCAGGAAAGCGGTTCGTTCCTGATCAACGACGGCCAGCTGTTTGTGCGTGACACCAAAGTCACCGGCTGGAGCGAAAAAGCCAACGGCCCGGCGCTGTTCAAGTCGCCGAAGGAATTCCGTCCGTTTCTACTGGCGTGGGGCGGCACCGAGACTTACATCTCCAACACCAAGATGGCCAGTTTCGGCTACGCCAACAGTAAGTCGTACGGGGTGAGTATTTCCCAGTACACGCCGAACATGGCCAAGGTGCTCAAGCGTCCAGAGCCGACCGGCTGGATCATCAACTCCGAGTTCTCGGACATGTGGTACGGCTTCTACTGCTACGAGACCACGAACTTCGTGATTAAGGGCAATACCTACAAAGACAACATCGTCTACGGCATTGACCCCCACGACCGTTCCCACGGCCTGATCATCGCGGACAACACCGTCTACGGCACCAAGAAGAAGCACGGCATCATCATTTCCCGGGAAGTGAACGACAGCTTCATCTTCAACAACCGCAGCTACGACAACAAGCTCTCCGGCCTGGTACTCGACCGTAACAGCGTCAACAACATCGTGGCCGACAACGAGTTCTACCGTAACCACACCGACGGCATCACCCTCTATGAGAGCGGCGACAACCTGCTGTGGGGCAACAAAGTGATTGCCAACCGTCGCCACGGTATTCGCGTGCGTAACAGCGTGAACATCAAGCTGTACGAAAACACCTCGATGGCCAACGGCCTGACCGGGCTTTACGGCCACATCAAGGACTTGACCGACACCGACCGCGACATCGCCCTCGACCCGTTCGACGCCAAGGTCTCGCTGATCGTGGTCGGTGGTGAACTGGCGGGTAACGGCAGCGGGCCGCTGTCCATCGACTCGCCGTTGAGCGTGGAGCTGTACCGCGTGTCGATGCTGGCGCCGACCAAATCCAGCGGCATCAGCTTCAACGGCGTGCTGGGCGATCGCCAGGAAGAGATTCTCGACCTGCTGGTACGCCAGCAGAAAGCCGTGCTGATCGACCCTGTCGAACGCCAGACCGAATTGCAGGACTGAGGATGACCCTTATGCACCCACACATGATCAAACTGTTGAGCCTCTCGGGTCTGACCCTCGGCCTGCTCGCGGCCAGCCAGGGCGTGCGCGCCGACGAAGTCAAGGCGCCGACCTTCACCGCCGAGCCGTGCTGCAGCCTGTGTCCGGCCGCCCACGATGCGCGCAACTACACCACGCGCTACCAGCAGAACTTCACCACCCTGGTGCAAGCCCAGGGCGACTGGTTGTTCCGGACCCAGGAAGACCTGCGCACCGAATTCGATACCACCCCGTCCGGCTACAAGCGCATGCAACAGCTGCACGATGCGTTCAAGGCCAAGGGCGTGGAACTGGTGGTGGTCTACCAGCCGACCCGTGGCCTGGTGAACCGCAACAAGCTCAACCCGGAAGAAAAAGCCAAGTTCGATTTCGACAAGGCACTGGCCAACTACAAAACCATGCTCGGCCGTTTCGCCAAGATGGGCTACGTGGTGCCGGACCTGTCGCCGTTGACCAACGAGCAACTGCCGGATGAGCTGCCAGCCCACGATTTCTACTTCCGTGGCGACCAGCACTGGACCCCGTATGGTGCCCAGCGCACGGCGAAAATCGTCGGCGCCAAAGTGCGTGCAATGCCTGAATTTGCCGATATTCCCAAGCGTGAATTCGAGACCAAAGTGTCCGGACGCATGGGCAAGACCGGCACCCTGCACAACATGGCCGGGCAACTGTGTGGCACCAGCTACGCGATCCAGTACATGGATCAGTTCTCCACCGAGCCCAAGGGCGAAGCGGGCGACGGCGACCTGTTCAGCGATTCGGGCAACCCGCAGATCACGCTGGTGGGCACCAGTCACAGTGGCAAGAACTACAACTTCGCCGGCTTCCTGGAACAGGAAATCGGTGCTGACATCCTCAACGTCGCCTTCCCCGGCGGTGGCCTGGAAGGCTCGATGATCCAGTACCTGGGCAGCGAAGAATTCCAGAAGACCCCGCCAAAGATTCTGATCTGGGAATTCTCGCCGCTGTATCGCCTGGACCAGGAGACCATCTACCGCCAGATGATGGCGCTGCTGGACAACGGCTGCGAAGGCAAGACCGCGCAGATGACCGCCAGCACGACATTGAAGCCCGGCAAGAACGAATTGCTGGTTAACAGTTCGAACAAAGACCTGCGCAACGCCAACCACCAGGTTGATATCCGCTTCGCCGACCCGTCGGTGAAAACCCTGCAAGCCACCCTCTGGTACATGAACGGGCGCCACGAGGACATCAAGATCGAAAAACCCGAAACATCCGATACAGACGGGCGTTTCGCCTTTGAACTGCGCACCGATGAAGACTGGGCCTCGCAGAACTTGCTGGCCGTGGAAGTGCAGGGTCCCGAAGCGGGCGCTGCCGCGCAGAAAGTCGAAGCGAAAATTTGCACACGCAACGTATTCCCAGCCGGTGGTCAACAGACCGCCTCAACTGGGCAATGAGGTTACTTATGCAGAAGTTATTGATTCCCACGTTACTCGGCCTGGCGATGTTCGCCGGCTCAGTCAACGCCGCCGCCCCACTGCGTCCACCCCAGGGTTATTTCGCACCGATTGAAGCGTTCAAGACCGGCGACTTCAAGAATGACTGCGACGCCATGCCCGCGCCGTACACCGGCTCGCTGCAATTTCGCAGCAAGTACGAAGGCTCGGACAAGGCCCGTTCCACGCTGAATGTGCAATCCGAAAAAGCCTTTCGTGACAGCACCGCCGACATCACCAAGCTGGAAAAAGACACCAGCAAGCGCGTGATGCAGTTCATGCGCGATGGCCGGCCCGAACAACTGGAATGCACGCTCAACTGGCTGGCTACATGGGCTCGGGCAGATGCGTTGATGTCCAAAGACTTCAACCACACCGGCAAGTCCATGCGCAAATGGGCACTGGGCAGCATGGCGTCGGCCTATGTGCGCTTGAAGTTCTCCGAGTCGCACCCGCTGGCCAACCACCAGCAGGAATCGCAGCTGATCGAAGCCTGGTTCAACAAACTGGCCGACCAGGTGGTGAGCGACTGGGACAACCTGCCGCTGGAAAAAACCAACAACCACTCTTACTGGGCCGCCTGGTCGGTGATGGCAACGTCCGTCGCCACCAACCGTCGCGACCTGTTCGACTGGGCCGTGAAGGAATACAAGGTCGGCGCGAATCAGGTCGACGACCAAGGCTTCCTGCCGAACGAATTGAAGCGCCAGCAACGCGCCCTGTCGTACCACAACTACGCCCTGCCGCCGCTGTCGATGATCGCCAGCTTTGCCTTGGTCAACGGTGTGGACCTGCGCCAGGAAAACAACAGCGCGCTCAAGCGCCTGGGCGAAAAAGTGCTGGCCGGGGTCAAGGATCCGGAGATCTTCGAACAGAAGAACGGCAAAGAGCAGGATATGAAGGACCTCAAGGAGGACATGAAATATGCCTGGCTTGAGCCGTTCTGCACCCTCTACACCTGCGCGCCGGATGTGATCGAGCGCAAGCACGGGATGCAGCCGTTCAAGACGTTCCGCCTCGGGGGTGACCTGACGAAGGTCTACGACCCGTCGCACGAAAAAGGCAACAAAGGTTCCTGAGCGAACTCGGTAAAAAATGTGGGAGGGGGCTTGCCCCCGATAGCAGGGTGTCATTCAACACAGATGGCGACTGTTACACCGCCATCGGGGGCAAGCCCCCTCCCACATTTTTGAGCCGGTTTCGACAGTGAGAATGCAATACAGCCCTCCCCCGAAATCGTGGGGGGGTTTGGGGGGGCTCTGGCCCTTGACTGTTGGTTAAACATGGAGAGATCGGGATGGTTTTCTCGTCCAATGTGTTCCTGTTTCTGTTCTTGCCGATCTTTCTCGGCTTGTACTACTTGAGCGGGCAACGCTATCGCAACCTGCTGCTGCTACTGGCCAGCTACGTGTTCTACGCCTGGTGGCGAGTGGACTTCCTGGCGCTGTTCGCCGCCGTGACGCTGTGGAATTACTGGATCGGCCTCAAGGTCGGTGCGGCAGGCGTGCGCACCAAGCCGGCCCAGCGCTGGCTGCTGCTGGGCGTGGTGGTCGACCTGTGCATCCTCGGCTACTTCAAGTACGCCAACTTTGGCGTCGACAGCATCAACGTGATGATGAAGTCGGCCGGCCTGGAGCCGTTCATTCTCACCCACGTGCTGCTGCCGATCGGGATCTCGTTCTACATCTTCGAGTCCATCAGCTACATCATCGACGTGTATCGCGGTGATACCCCTGCAACCCGCAACCTGATCGACTTTGCGGCGTTCGTGGCGATCTTCCCGCACCTGATTGCCGGCCCGGTGTTGCGTTTCCGCGACCTGGCCGATCAGTTCAACAACCGCACCCACACCCTCGACAAGTTCTCCGAGGGCTGCACGCGGTTCATGCAGGGCTTCATCAAGAAGGTCTTCATCGCCGACACCCTGGCGGTGGTGGCCGACCATTGCTTCGCCCTGCAAAACCCGACGACGGGCGATGCCTGGCTCGGCGCGCTCGCCTATACCGCGCAGTTGTACTTCGACTTCTCCGGCTACAGCGACATGGCCATCGGCCTGGGCTTGATGATGGGCTTCCGTTTCATGGAGAACTTCAAGCAGCCGTACATCAGCCAGTCGATCACCGAGTTCTGGCGGCGCTGGCACATCAGCTTGTCCACCTGGCTGCGTGACTACCTGTACATCACCCTGGGCGGCAACCGTAAAGGCACGCTGACCACCTACCGCAACCTGTTCCTGACCATGCTGCTCGGCGGCCTGTGGCACGGTGCGAACATCACCTACATCGTGTGGGGTGCGTGGCACGGCATGTGGCTGGCGATTGAAAAAGCCATCGGCCTCAACACGTCGCCGCGCAGCTTCAACCCGGTGCGTTGGGCCTTCACCTTCCTGCTGGTGGTGATGGGTTGGGTGATCTTCCGCGCCGAGAACCTGCACGTCGCCGGCCGTATGTACGGTGCGATGTTCAGCTTTGGCGAGTGGTCGCTGTCGGAACTCAACCGCGCCAACCTCACCGGCCTGCAAGTGGCAACCCTGGTGGTGGCGTATGCAACCCTGGCGTTCTTCGGCCTGCGCGACTTCTACACCAATCGTCCTGCCGAGAAGACCAAACCGGCCGACCCTAGCCTGATCAAGGCTGTGCCGGGCGACAACCCAGGCAGCATCCACGAACCCGGTTTCACCGTGGGCAAAGATGCCGCCGTGCAACCGGCCTACTGGACCGCTGACTGGCCACGCTACGCGATGCGCGCTGCGGTGCTGCTGCTGTTCGTGGCGTCGATTCTCAAACTGTCGGCGCAGAGTTTCTCGCCGTTCCTTTACTTCCAATTTTGAGGGAGCCGACCATGACCCGTTCATTACGCGTCCTCTATATCGGCCTGTTCCTGGTGCTGCTGCTGGCCCTGGGCGCCTGGTCGCTGCGCAGTTTCTTCGGCTTCAGCACCAATGCCGACGCCACCGTGCTCAACGGTCGCTGGACCAAAGCCGTCGAGACCCACTACGACGACGAGTTCCCGATCAAGCGCATGGGCACCAACCTGTGGGCGGCGCTGGACTACAAGCTGTTCAATGAAGGCCGTCCCGGTGTGGTGCTGGGCCGCGATCACTGGTTGTACAGCGACGAGGAATTCAACCCCGCCGTCAACGAAGACCAGAACCTTGAAGGCAACTACGCGCTGGTCGAAGGCGTGCGCCAGAAACTCAAAGCCCAGGGCATTCAACTGGTGATGGCGATCGTGCCAGCCAAGGTGCGCCTTTACCCGGAACATTTGGGTGAAGTGAAACCGGCCAGCATCCACGCCAACCTGTACCAGGACTTCCACGCCCGTGTCGCGGCCGACAAGATCATCGCCCCGGACCTGCTCGGCCCATTGCAACAGGCCAAGCTCGACGGCAAGCAAGTGTTCCTGCGCACCGACACCCACTGGACACCGGACGGTGCCGAAATCGCTGCCAAGCAGTTGGCCAAGACCATCGCCGACAAGACTCCGCTTCACGGCGAGCCGCAGCGTTTTATCACCGAAGCCGAGAAGACCGAGCCGCATAAAGGCGACCTGCGTCTGTTCCTGCCCCTGGACCCGCTGTTCGAAAACCTGATGCCGCCGAAAGAACCGCTGGAAAAACGCGTCACGCACCTGGCCGAAACCCAAGGTGACGATGCCCTGTTCAGCGACAGCGAAACCCCGGTGGCATTGGTGGGCACCAGCTACAGCGCCAACCCCAACTGGAACTTCGTCGGCGCCCTCAAGCAAGCCCTGGGCAGCGACGTGGTCAGCTACGCCGAAGACGGCCACGGCCCGATCCTGCCGATGCTCAGCTACCTCAAAAGCGATGACTTCAAGAACAGCCCGCCCCAGGTGCTGATCTGGGAGTTTCCTGAACGTTATCTGCCCGTGAACAACGAAATCGGTGATGCCGACCCATCCTGGGTTGCGCAGCTTAAACAAGCCGGTTCGCGCCAACAGAACATGGCACTGAACACCCCAGTTAAAAACCAAAAATCCGAGACGCCCGACCGGGCGCAAAACTGAAAGAGAGGTAACTCACATGACTTTCACTACAACTCCTCGTCGTCTCGCTAAAACCCTGGCTATCGCAGCCGGCCTGAGCTTCGTATCGATGTCCGCCTTCGCCGGTGGCGACGCCGCCCTCTACGGCCCTACCGCGCCAAAAGGTTCGAGCTTCGTGCGGATCTACAACGCCAGCAATCAGGAAGTCAGCGCCACTGTCGGCGCCACCAACCTGAGCGATGTCGCACCACTGGCCAGCAGTGATTTCAGCTTCATGCCCGGCGGTGACTACAGCGCCAAGGTCGGCAGCCAGACCGTGCCGGTCAAACTCGCCGCCGACCACTATTACACCCTGGTCAACAGCGGCAGCGGCCAGCCACAGCTGATCGAGGAGCCACCGTTCAAGAACAAGCAGAAGTCCCTGGTGCGCGTGCAGAACCTCAGCGACAAAGCCCTGACCTTGAAGACCGCTGACGGCAAGACCGACGTGGTCAAGGCAGTCGCTGCCAAAGGCCGTGGCGAGCGCGAAATCAACCCGGTGAAGGTCAGCCTGGCGCTGTATGACGGCGACAAAAAAGTCGGCGACGTGAAGCCGGTGGCCCTGGAACGCGGTGAAGCGGCGGTGCTGTACGTCACCGGTTCCGGTTCGAGCCTGTCGCCAGTGTGGGTGAAACGCCCGGTGTCGACCCGCTGATTATTTCCCTGAGGGAGCCGGGCTTGCCCGCGATGCAGACGACTCGGTTTGTCTGCCTTCGCGAGCAAGCCCGCTCCCACAGAGACCGAGACAAAAACAAGAGTGAAACGACAAACCTTCGTAGCTCTGACCCAAATCGATTCAAGGAGAAACACCCATGATTCCAGTCATCCTTTCCGGTGGTAGCGGCTCACGTCTTTGGCCGCTTTCGCGTAAACAGTTCCCAAAACAATTCCTGGCCCTGACCGGCGAGCACACGCTGTTCCAGCAAACCCTGGAGCGCCTGGTGTTTGAAGGCATGGATTCCCCAATCGTGGTCTGCAACAAGGACCACCGCTTTATCGTCAACGAGCAACTGGCCGCGCGTAAGCTCGAAAGTCAGCGCATCCTGATGGAACCGTTCGGCCGCAACACCGCGCCGGCCGTGGCCCTCACCGCGATGATGCTGGTCAATGAAGGCCGCGACGAGCTGATGCTGGTGTTGCCCGCCGACCACGTGATCGACGACCAGAAAGCCCTGCAGCGTGCGCTGGCCCTGGCCACCGTGGCCGCCGAGCGTGGCGAGATGGTGCTGTTCGGCGTGCCGGCCACCCGTCCGGAAACCGGTTATGGCTACATCAAGTCCACCAACGATTCGCTGCTGCCCGAAGGCGTGAGCCGCGTCGAGCAGTTCGTGGAAAAACCCAATGAAAAACGCGCCATGGAGTTCGTCAAGAGCGGCGGTTACTTCTGGAACAGCGGTATGTTCCTGTTCCGCGCCAGCCGCTTCCTCGAAGAGCTGAAAAAGCACGACCCGGACATCTACGACACCTGCCTGCTGACCCTTGAACGCAGCGAACAGACCGCCGACACGGTGTCCTTCGACGAAGCCACCTTCGCCTGCTGCCCGGACAACTCCATCGACTACGCCGTGATGGAAAAAACCCAGCGCGCCTGCGTGGTGCCGCTGAGCGCCGGTTGGAGCGACGTGGGTTGCTGGGCCTCGCTGTGGGCCGTCAACGACAAAGACGTCCACGGCAACGTCAGCAAAGGCGACGTGGTGATCCAGGACAGCCGCAACTGCATGATCCACGGCAACGGTAAACTGGTGTCGGTGATCGGCCTGGACAACATCGTGGTGGTGGAAACCAAGGACGCGATGATGATTGCCCACAAGGACAAGGTCCAGGGCGTCAAACAGATGGTCTCGACCCTCAACGACCAGGGCCGCAGCGAAACCCAGAACCACTGCGAAGTCTATCGCCCGTGGGGCTCCTACGACTCGGTGGACATGGGTGGGCGTTTCCAGGTCAAGCACATCTCGGTCAAGCCGGGCGCGTGCCTGTCGCTGCAGATGCACCACCACCGCGCCGAACACTGGATCGTGGTCAGCGGCACCGCTGAAGTTACCTGTGACGAGAACGTGTTCCTGCTCACCGAGAACCAGTCCACCTACATCCCGATCGCCTCGGTGCATCGCCTGCGCAACCCGGGCAAGATCCCGTTGGAGATCATCGAAGTGCAATCGGGCAGCTATTTGGGCGAAGACGACATCGAGCGCTTTGAAGATATCTACGGTCGCTCGACGCCGGTTGAACGTGGCGTGTCGGTGAAAACTATCGCGCAGTAAAACAGTCGTAAAAGAAGCCCCCGTCCAGTCGACTGCGTCCCCTATCCGCAGCCGGTTGGGCGGGGGCTTTTTTATTGCACCGCCAGCCCGTTACGACGCCGGCCTGCTCCCCCAATTCGACGGGGAGTAGGCGTTGTAGTTACCCGTGTTGTTCGTGGTGCTGTCCGCGCTGTCGTATCGGCTCTTGCCAAATTCCTGAGCAGCCCTGCCGCCATATACCAAACCGGCGCCAACGGCTTTGCTCAACAGACCACCACTCATGCCAAACCTTTTCCCAAGACCTTCTGCGGCAGCCCCACCCACCATCAGTCCAGCGCCCTTCGCCTTTTCTTCGGGGCCGCCACGTAACGCTGTGGGGAAAAGCGTCGCAGCCCCTTGCAGCAGCGTTTGCCCCAGGTTGGTCAATTGTTGACTTTGCATGCGGGGCTGCGCTTGAGTGTCATGCTTTACGTTCGCTTGATTCGATGTTGCAGCGCTGCTCGGCGCTGGCGCAGATTGAGGCGTGAGAAGAGAGGAAGCCACTGACGACAGTGCGGACGTGGCAGCAGGTATAAGCACGGCTGAAGCAATCATAGTTCGTCTCACTTGATCAGACTGGGGTTGATACCCTCCTGGGCAATCTGCATGTCCCTATGCTGGATTTGTGGAGAAAAGGCATTGTGCGGTTCCCTCATGAAAACAGAGACTCGCCATAGGCATCCAGGCCATCGCGCAGGTAGGATGGTTCATCCGCATACGAGACTGTCCTCATGTTCTTCGGCGTCCTACTGATCATCACCTGGTTGATCCTGCTGCTGCGCTACCCGGCCAAAGCCTTGCCGGTATCGTTGGCCGCCGCCGTTGGCCTGGGTTTCGTGGCCATCTGGGTCGTCTGGCTGGATAACCGCGAAGCCTCCCAACTGGCACGCCTGGAACTGCGCATCAGCTATGCTCCCCAGGAATGCCCTGCGGACCGTCCGCTGAAACTGACCCTCAACAATGGCAACGATGTGCCCCTCACTGAGCTGCGTTGGCGCGTCGCCGCCTATGCACCGGGCGACTCGGTCAACCTGGCCGACAACGTCTATGCCGCCCCACGCTATCGCGGCCCTGGCGAACTGCAAGCCGGCGGCACCTGGGACGATTGCTTGCCAACCCCACCTTTACGCCCCGGCTACCGCCCGCAAACCCTGGAGTTCCGTGCCGAGCACCTGCAAGGCAGTTTCTCGGACTGATGAAGGATCGATCCATGCCCAACGTACTGATCACCGGTTGCTCCAGCGGCATCGGCCGTGCCCTGGCTGACGCTTTCAAGGCCACAGGCTACCGCGTGTGGGCCAGCGCCCGCCGTGCGGAAGACGTCGCCGGTTTGTCGGCCGCAGGCTTTAACGCGGTGCAATTGGACGTCAACGACAGCGCCGCCCTGCAACGGCTGGCCGAACAACTGGGCGAATTGGATGTGCTGGTTAACAACGCTGGATACGGCGCCATGGGCCCATTGCTCGACGGCGGCACCGAGGCGATGCAACGCCAATTCGAGACCAATGTGTTTTCCATCGTCGGCGTCACCCAGGCGCTGTTTCCGGCCCTGCGGCGCAGCAAGGGAGTGGTGGTGAACATCGGCAGTGTTTCCGGTGTGCTGGTGACCCCGTTTGCCGGCGCCTACTGCGCGTCCAAAGCGGCCGTGCATGCCTTGAGCGACGCACTGCGCATGGAACTGGGACCGTTTGGCGTGCGGGTCATGGAAGTGCAACCCGGCGCGATCAACACGAGTTTTGCGAAAAACGCCGGCGCCCAGGCCGAACTGTTGATCAATGAACAGTCGCCGTGGTGGCCGCTGCGCGATGGCATCCGGGCGCGCAGCCAGGCGTCCCAGGACAAGCCGACGCCGGCCAACGTGTTCGCGGCGGATGTATTGAAGGCCGTGCAACAACCACAACCGCCTCGCCTGCTGCGCTCGGGCAATGGCAGTCGCGCGTTACCGTTGATGGCAGCGTTGTTGCCCAAGGGGTTGCTGGAGAAGGTGTTGAAGAAGCGCTTCGGGCTGGCCGGTTCGCTCTAACCCTTCATGAAATCAATAAACGCCCGCACCTTCAGGGGCAAATGCCGAGTGTCCGGATACATCGCGTAGACCCCTTGCGGGGCAAAACGATGGTCCGCCAGCAAGCGCACCAGCCTCCCGGCCTCCAGATCATCCTTCACCAGCCATTGCGGCAACACTGCCACGCCATGTCCACGCACAGCGAAGGCCTGGAGCACGGCTGCGCTGTCGGCGACCAGTGACGCGTGGCCGGGGCGATAGAGATGTTCGCCGCCTTGGGGATCGGTCACGCGCAACTCCGTCAATCGGCCATGTCCCAGCTTGGGCAACTGTTCCAATTCATCCAGTGTACTCACCCCGCCCAACGATGGCGCCGCCACGGCAAACACGTCGAACGACGACAACTGCACCGCACGGTGATTGGAATCCAGCAGGCGTCCCAGCCGAATCGCCACGTCAAAACGCTCGGAGATCAGGTCTGCATGGGTCGAGGAGGTGGATAAGTGGATGTTCAGGTCTGGATGCAGGCGGCGGAAGGCTTCGACAGCCGGGGCAACCACGGCCAATGCGTATTCCACAGTGGTGGTAATGCGCAGCGTGCCTTTGAGTTGGGCATGCTCCGAACGCGCCTCTTCCACCGCCAACCGTGCTTCTTCGAGCATGCGTGTGCAGCGCACGTAGAAACGCTCGCCGGCATCGGTGAGCGCCAGTTGCCGGGTGTTACGGGTCAGCAGGGTGACGCCCAGCTCCGCTTCCAGGCGCTTGAGGTTGAAGCTGACCACGGCGCGGGTCTGGCCCAACAAGTCGGCGGCAGCGGTAAGCGAGCCGGCCTCGACCACGGCCTTGAAAGTGTCGAATCGGTCCAGGCTGACCATCGGCGGCGCCCTCCTTTGTCAAAATATTTTTGACAAACTAACAGGCAAACCGACGTTTCCCAAACAGCATGCGCGGCCTACCCTGCCCGCTTCATTCGCAGGATCGCGCTCATGACCTACCGCTCGAAAGTCGCCTGGATCTTTTTGCTGGGCTTTGCCCTGGACCTGGTGAACATGTTTGTCGCCACAGTCGCCTACCCGGATATTGCCCGCGAACTGCAGGCTTCGGTCACTCAACTGGCATGGATCAGCAACGCCTACCTGCTCGGCCTGACGGTGATCATTCCACTGAGTGTGTGGCTGGCGGCGCTGATGGGCGAAAGAGCCTTGATCGCCGCCAGCCTGCTGTTGTTCGCCGGCGCTTCGGTGATGGTGGGCCAGGCGAGTTCGATTGAAACGCTGATCGGCTGGCGCGCCCTACAGGGGCTGGGCGGCGGCTTGCTGATTCCGGTGGGACAGGCCATGGCTTACCGGCATTTCCCTGCGGCTGAGCGCAGCCAATTGACGGCGCGCGTGATGTCGGTAGCACTGCTGGTGCCGGCGCTGTCCCCGGCGTTGGGCGGGTTGATTGTCGACAGCCTGTCGTGGCGCTGGATCTTCTACGCCAACTTGCCCCTGGCGTTGATTACCTTGCTGCTAACCCTGCTGTGGATAACGCCCGATGTGACGGCCAAGCTTCGTCCGAAGCTGGACGTGGGCAGTATTTTCCAACAAGTGCGCAGCCCGATGTTGCGCACCGCCATGCTGATCTACCTGTGCATCCCCGGCGTATTCATCGGCACCAGCCTTATCGCCATCCTCTACTTGCGCGGACTCGGCTATGACGCGACACAAACCGGTGCGCTGATGTTGCCCTGGGCCCTGGCGTCGGCGCTGGCGATTTTCCTCAGCAAACAACTGTTCAACCGCTGTGGCCCTAAGCCGTTGTTGCTGGCGGGCATGGCGCTGCAATGCGTCGGCATATTGTTGCTCAACGCGCCAGCCCTGATCATCCCTGCCTACCTCTTGATGGGGTTGGGTGGCAGCCTGTGCAGCAGCACCGCGCAGACCCTGGCCTTTGTGGATATCCCCGCCGAACGCATGGGCCACGCCAGCGCCCTGTGGAACATCAATCGCCAAGTGAGCTTCTGCCTGGGCGCGGCAGCGCTGAGTGCATTGTTGTCGGCCTTGGATTCTTTCGCCATAACCTTCACGATGGCGGCAGCCTTGACCCTGCTGCCTCTTTTTGCAGTGCTGCGCCTGGATGCATCCAGAGTACGCTCACTGCTTCACCCTGCCAGCGAGCCTCACCGATGATTGATTACAGCGACTTTTTCGAAGAAGTGATCCAGACCCACGTGGAGATCGAGCAATGGTTTGCCGGGGTTGCGCCTGAGGGCACCTTGCAGACCTTGCTCGCTCGCTTCTCACCGGAATTCAGCATGGTTGCCCCGGCGACCGGCACACGGGTCAATGCCGCCGGGGTCAACGCCCTGTTCACGCGTTTGGGCGGCATGCGTCCAGGGTTGAAGATCACCTTGAGCGAAATGACCGGCATCGATCGGCATGCACGTGGCGCCACGGTGACCTATCGCGAACATCAGCTCGACGACAGCGGCACCCGCACGGATCGCCGCGCCACGGTAGTGTTCGAAAAGCAGGCCAGTGGTGCGCTGCTGTGGCGCCATTTGCATGAAACGTTTATTAAGGCTTAGCGCCGGTTCAGTTTTGTGTCTGGTCCACAATCACGGTACAGGTGATCCCCGCCGCCAACAACACCCCTTCCGGCACCTCATCGATGTGAATCCGCACCGGCACCCGCTGGGCCAGCCGCACCCAGTTGAAGGTCGGGTTCACGTCGGCGATCAGCTCGCGGCTTTCGGGGTTGTCGCGGTCGTAGATACCACGTGAGATGCTTTCCACGTGGCCCTTCAGGGTCTCGCCGCTCATCAACTGCATATCGGCTTTGTCACCGACCTTGACGTGGGGCAGCTTGGTTTCTTCAAAGAAGCCGTAGACCCAGAACGAGTTCATATCCACCACGGCCATCTTGGCTTCGCCGATACGCGCATAGTCACCGCGATGCACATTCAGGTTGGTGACATAACCATCAACAGCCGCCACCACTTGCGTGCGCTTCAAATTGAGTTCGGCCGCTTCCAGTTGCGCCAGCGCGTGTTGGTAATCGGCCAGCGCTGAGTCGGCGATGTTGCTGGCGTCGTCGCGGTTTTCCTTGGAGATCACCAGGGCGTCCAAATCGGCGCGCCGATGAGCGTTGACCTTGCGCATTTCCCAAGTGGCTTTGCGCGAAGCCACCAGCGATTGCGCCTGCTTGACGGCAATGCGGTAGTGCTCGGGATCGATCTGCATCAGCAAGTCGCCCTTCTTCACCAACTGGTTGTCACGCACCGGCACGTCGACCACCTCACCGGTGACGTCGGCCGCGACGTTGATGATATCGGCGCGCACACGGCCGTCTCGGGTCCATGGGGTTTCCATGTAGTGCACCCACAGCGTACGGCCAATCCAGATCGCCAAAGCCAATACCAGCAAGGTCGCGAGCAGGCTGAAAAACTTTTTCATCGGGGGATTCTCAACGGTAGACGGTCAGCGCCAGGGCGCCGAACAGGCAAACAAACAGGCTCAGGCGCAGCAACGCCGGGTGCCAGAAAAAACGGTACAGGTCAAACCCGGCCAAACAGCGATCAAGCGCCCAGGCCAGCACAGCTGCGATCAGGAACATCAGGGTCATGGTCGGCATATACACGCCGTGGAAGGCGATTTCACGAGGCATGCGTGGCTCCTTGCGTGGCACCTTTAAGAGCGGCCAACGGCGATTGCGGGTCCAAAAGCGAGGTGCGGATAAAATGCAGGTAGCTTTTCACCCGGCGCAGGGCCGAGGTGTCGAAGTGCGGGGCGAAGGGTTCGTCGGTGGCCTGCACACGACTGATCGCATGGTCGACGGCGATCAGGCCACGCTCCAGGTTGCTCGCGCTGGGTTGCAGGAACAGCCGCACCAGCGAGCGGCCCATCACGCGGATGGCTTGGCGCCACGGCTGGGATTCGGCGTACGCCGGGTGCACCGGCAGCATCGCCTGTTCCTTGCGCAGTTCGATAATCGCGTGGCCAACCTCCAGCACCACGAACATCCAGCGCAGCAGGTCGCGCTGCACTTGCGGCTGGCCAACAGCAAGACCATAGGCCTGGTGCAGCAAATCACGGGTGCGGCTTTCAAAGCTCGACGCCAGCCCCTTGAGTTTGCCGCTGATCGCGTACACCACCTGCTCGCGCAGGTCCTGTTCGAGGCGGCGCCACAACCAGCGGCTGTTGGGCGGCAGAATGATCGCGCCCGCCGCCGCGCACACCAGCATGCCGAGGATCATGGCGATGTAGTCGTTGATAAAGGTGTAAGGGTTGTAGACCGTCAGGTTGTCCGGCACCGAGCCGGTGCTGAAAAAGATCAGCAGCCCTACGCCAACACCCGCGTATTGCGGGCGCGAAGCGAGGAACGCGCCAAAGATGATCACCGGGGCAAGCATCACGCACAGCAGCTGGAAGCCGTCGATCCAGGGGAACACGAAAAACATTTCGACAAAGCCCACCAGGGCCCCTATCAACGTTCCGCAAGCCATCTGGAACGCCATGCGTTTCGGGTTCGGCGTGGCGGCGGACAAGCCCACGGTGGCGGCGGCGATCAGGGTCATGGTCGCGCCGCTGGGCCAGGCGGTGGCCACCCAATAACTGCCCAGTACCATCAGGATGAATGACGCGCGAATCCCCGAGGCAGCGCAGGCCAGCCAGTTGGTCTTGGGGATAAAGGTTTCGTCCCATTGCTCGCGCTCATGGCTATGTTCCGCCAGGGAAGCGTGGGTTTGCGCGTAGTTGTGCAGGTCATCGACAAACCGGTAAAGCAGCTCGTAGGCGGTGTGGAAATCCAGCTGCTCGGCTTCACTTGGGTGCTCTTCCTGAAAAGCCGCGCGCAGGCTGCGGACCTTGGCGGGCAGGCCGTCCTTATAGGCGCTGAGTTGGTTGACCAGGCGCGCCGCATCGGGGCTGGTCAGCGCACGGCCGGAGAAACCATCGAGCAGTTCGGCAAGGTCTTGCACGCCGGGTCTGGCGGCGACAACAGGGGCCGCTTCATCCGCGCGCAACCGCTCCAGCAACTGATGCAAAGCATTGAAGCGCGTGGTGATGCTCATGAATTCGCTGTTGAGGCGACTGAGCCGGCCGTTGCGCCGACGCATGTGCGGGTCTTCAAACACCGTGACGCTGCGCAGTCCTTCAAGGCCCACCGCTTCAGCGATAAAACGCACGTTGCTGGCCTCGAAACCTTCACGTCGACTGCGTCCGCGCAGGCCATCGGTGACGAACAGCGCAAACACGCCGAAGCGCTGGTACAAGGCGTTGCGCATGGCGGCGCTGCTGGTTTGCGGCAGAATCGCGGCGCTGACCAGCGTGGAGCACAGAATCCCCAGGGAAATTTCCAGCACCCGCCACACCGCCGCCATGAACGCGCCGTCCGGATGGGCCAGGGCCGGCAGGCCAACCATCGCCGCCGTATAACCGGCAAGCACAAACCCATAGGCGCGGAAGTTACGGTTGCGCGTCGCGCCGGCGGTGCAAATGCCCACCCAAATCGCCAGCGCGCCGAGGAATAACTCGGTGTTCTGCGCAAACAGGGCAATCAACAACACCATCACCGCCGACCCCGCCAGGGTGCCGAGGAAGCGATAAAAGCTCTTGGCGAACACCTGGCCGCTCTGGGGTTGCATCACGATAAACACGGTGATCATCGCCGTGCGCGGTTGCGGCAGTTCCAGGCGCATGGCCAGCCACAGCGTCAGGAACGCGGCGACCAGCACCTTGAAGATATACACCCAGGTCACGCCATCGCTGCGTGCCCAGTCGAAAAAGCCACGGCGCCATTCAAGGGAATGCAGCCAGCGCAGCGGTGCAGGCAAGGGAGTCATCGAATCCTACTCAGTGATCAAACACGGCCAGCGCCGCCGGGGTCTTGCTCGGGAGGGTCTTGGCATCTTGCGGTGCGTCGTCGCCGGCGCCGAGGCCGCCGCCCAGGGCCGTCACCAGTTCGGCGTGGGCGCTCAGGCGAGCGGCCTGCACCTGTTGCTCGATCTGTTGCTGATGAAACAGCAAGGTCTGCGCATTCAGCACATTCAGGTAATCGGTGAGGCCACGTTGATAGGCGATCATCGCGATGTCGTAGGTCTTCTGCGCCGAGGCCACCGACTGCGCGGCGAAGGCGGCTTGCTTATCCATGGATTCGCGGCGGATCAATTGGTCGCTGATACCCTTGAGGGCATTGACCAGGGTCTGGTTGTACTGGGCGACAGCGATGTCATAGCCCGCGCTGGCTTCGCCCAGTTCCGCACGCAGGCGGCCGCCGTCGAAGATCGGCAAGGTGATCGCAGGTCCCACGTTGTAGTTGAATTTCTTGCCCGCCAGGAATTCCAGCATGCCGCCACCGGTGGCCATGTATCCGAGGCTGCCGACCAGGTCGACATTGGGGTAGAAACCGGCATGGGCCACATCGATGCCACGGGCCTGGGCCGCAACTTGCCAGCGGCGGGCAACCACGTCCGGGCGCTGGCCGAGCAATTGCGCGGGCAGGCTCGAGGGCAATTTCAACGGCGCGGCCAGGGACAGGCTCGGGCGCTGTAACTGCGCGCCCTCCCCGGGTCCTTTGCCCGCCAGGGCTGCCAACTGGTTACGGCTCAGGGCGATCTCTTCGTCCAACGCATCCAGTTGGCGATGGGTTTCCGGCAACGGGGTTTCGGCCTGGCTGACATCGAAGTGGGTGCCGATCCCGGCGTTCAGGCGTGTGTTGGCCAGGTCGAGAATCTGTTGCTGTTGTGCCAGGGTCGCCGCGACGATATCGCGGTTGGCGTAATGCAACGACAACTGGATATAGGCGCGCACCACGTTGTTCTGCAATTCGAGCTGGGCCTGGCGCGCTTCGGCAGCGCTCATGTGCGCCAGGTCGACGGCACGCTCGGTGGCATTGCTTTCGCGGCCCCACAGGTCGAGGGCGTAACTCAGGCCCAGGCTGGCATTGTTGTCCCAGGTGTTGGCACCGCTCAGTTCGCCAGGACCATAGAACTGATCCTTGGGCCAATTGTGGCGCTTGAGGGTGGTGTCGCTATTGATCTGCAGCGATTCGGCCGACTCGGCGACCCCGGCCATGGCCCGCGCCTCGCGCACTCGCGCGGCAGCCATGGCCATGCTTGGGCTGTGCTGAGTGGCCAGGTCGACCCAACGGTTCAATTGCGGGTCGCCGTAGGCCTGCCACCATTGCCCGGTGGGCCAGTGGGCGTCTTGTGCAGCGTTTTGGATGGCGTCGTCGGTGGCCAGGGTATTGGCGTTGAGGGACTGGCCTTGTGGGGCAATTCCTCCGGTTCCGATGCAGCCGCTGATTGCTAACGATAAGGCCCAAACACTGAGAGTCTTCAGCTCTCTGCTGATGCGACGCGGCACGGCAAGCGACTTCCTGAGGTGATGCGGGGGTAGGTGGCGCAATTCTAGGGGGCGATAGGGAGGACGATAAGCTGGCATTCCTGTGAATCTTTGTTACCGTTCAGGCGATAATCCGTTGGTAGGGATCACTGGACGGCGCAACTTTCTGTCACAATTTGTTATCTCCCCTGAGAACACTCCATGGACACTTTGCAAAATATGCGCGCCTTCAGTTGCGTGGCCGAAGCCGGCAGCTTCACCGCCGCCGCCGTGCAACTGGATACCACCACCGCCAACGTGTCGCGCGCGGTCTCCAACCTTGAGGCCCATCTGCAAACCCGCTTGCTCAACCGTACCACCCGACGCATCGCGCTGACCGAGGCCGGCAAACGCTATCTGCTGCGCTGCGAGCAGATCCTGGCCTACGTCGAGGAAGCCGAGGCCGAAGCCAGCGACGCCCACGCGCGCCCGGCCGGGCAGCTGAAAGTGCACACCATGACCGGTATCGGCCAGCATTTTGTCATCGATGCAATTGCCCGTTACCGCCGCACCCACCCGGACGTCACCTTCGACCTGACCCTGGCCAACCGCGTGCCGGACTTGCTCGATGAGGGCTACGACGTGTCCATCGTGCTGGCCAGCGAGCTGCCGGACTCGGGCTTCGTGTCCCAGCGTCTGGGCATTACCTACAGCATCGCGTGCGCCTCGCCGGATTACGTCAAGGCCAAAGGTTGCGCGCAGCGCCCACAGGACTTGCTCAACCACGCCTGCCTGCGCCTGGTCAGCCCGGTGATCCAACTGGACAAGTGGACTTTCAACGGCCCCGAAGGCCAGGAAAGCGTGGCGATCAATACGTCGCCGTTCCTGGTGAACTCGGCCGACGCGATGAAAACCGCGATCACCAGCGGCATGGGCGTCGGCCTGTTGCCGGTGTACGCGGCCATCGAAGGCCTGCGCAACGGCACCCTGGTGCGGGTAATGCCCAACTACCGTTCCCAGGAGTTGAACCTGTACGCCATCTACCCATCGCGCCAATACCTGGATGCGAAGATCAAAACCTGGGTGGAATACCTGCGTGGCTCGCTGCCGGAGATTCTGGCGGCGCATCAGGCGGAGTTGGTGGCGTATGAATTGAGCGGCAGCCTCAGCGGCGCTCGGTTGGCGAACTGAGGGCTATCAAACAACAGCTCCCGCGTTTTGGACTGTGCCCACTTTGGTTCAGGGTGCCCTGACAATTGTCGGCAGGAATGTTAGCGTGCTTGGCATTCTTCCGTAGTCGATGAGCCCGCCTGCAATGAAAAAGACTGTCCTCGCCTTCAGCCGCGTCACCCCGGAAATGATCGAACGCCTGCAACAGGATTTCGAAGTGATCGCGCCCAACCCCAAGCTGGGCGACATCAGCGCTCAATTCAATGAAGCCCTGCCCCACGCCCACGGCCTGATCGGCGTGGGCCGCAAGCTGGGGCGCGAGCAGTTACAGGGCGCGAGCAAGCTGGAAGTGGTGTCCAGTGTGTCGGTGGGCTACGACAACTACGATGTGGCGTACTTCAACGAACGCGGGATCATGCTCACCAACACCCCCGATGTGCTCACCGAAAGCACCGCCGACCTGGCCTTTGCCCTGCTCATGAGCAGCGCCCGCCGGGTGGCCGAACTGGACGCCTGGACCAAGGCCGGCCAGTGGAAAGCCAGCGTCGGCGCGCCGTTGTTCGGTTGCGACGTGCATGGCAAGACCCTGGGCATCGTCGGCATGGGCAACATCGGCGCAGCCGTGGCCCGGCGTGGGCGCCTGGGGTTCAACATGCCGATCCTGTACAGCGGCAACAGCCGCAAGCCGGCACTGGAGCAGGAACTGGGCGCGCAGTTTCGCAGCCTGGATGAGCTGCTGGCCGAAGCGGATTTCGTGTGCCTGGTGGTGCCGTTGAGCGACAAGACCCGTCATCTGATCAGCACCCGCGAACTGGGTTTGATGAAATCCAGCGCGATCCTGATCAACATCTCCCGCGGCCCGGTGGTAGACGAGCCGGCGCTGATCGAAGCCCTGCAAAACCAGACCATCCGCGGTGCCGGGCTGGATGTGTACGAGCAGGAGCCGCTGGCCGAGTCGCCGCTGTTCCAACTGAGCAATGCCGTGACTCTGCCGCACATCGGCTCGGCCACCCACGAAACCCGTGAAGCCATGGCCAACCGTGCTCTGGACAACCTGCGCAGTGCTCTGCTGGGCCAACGCCCGCAGGACCTGGTCAATCCGCAAGTGTGGAAGGGCTGAAATAGGCCGTGTGTGGGAGCCCGCTCCCACACACCCGTCCCGATACAAAATCCGGTTAAAGCCTGGCCTCCCCAAGTCGATAACCCTCTATAGATCGTCATCCCTGATCCACAGAAGGTTTTTATGTCTACCACCAAAGCCCGCGCAGACTCACTTTCGCTTCTGCTCTTTACCTTGCGCAGCGGCAAGCTGATGGCGATCAACCTGCTGAAAGTCAGTGAAATCATTCCTTGCCCGCCGCTGACCAAGCTGCCGGAGTCCCACCCTCACGTCAAAGGCATCGCCACCCTGCGTGGCAACTCGCTGGCGGTGATCGACCTGAGCCGCGCTCTGGGCGAAATGCCCTTGGCAGACCCGGACGGCGGCTGCCTGATCGTCACCGACGTGAGCCGCTCCAAGCAGGGCCTGCATGTACAGGCGGTGAGCAAGATCGTGCATTGCCTGACCACCGACATCCGCCCGCCGCCCTATGGCTCCGGCGGTAACCGTGCGTTCATTACCGGGGTGACTCAAGTGGAAGGCGGTCTGGTGCAGGTACTGGATATCGAGAAAGTCATCCACGGTATCGCGCCGGCACCGATCGAAGCAGCGCCAACCGACCTGACCATGGAAGAAGCTGAAGTACTGGGCAACGCATGCATCCTGGTGGTGGACGACAGTCAGGTCGCCCTGCAGCAATCGGTGCACACCCTGCGCAACCTTGGCCTCACCTGCCACACCGCACGCAGCGCCAAGGAAGCCATCGATGTGCTGCTGGAGCTGCAAGGCACGGTCGAGCAGATCAATGTGGTGGTGTCGGATATCGAGATGTCGGAAATGGACGGCTACGCCCTGACCCGCACCCTGCGCGAAACCCCGGACTTCCAGCACCTCTACGTGCTGCTGCACACGTCCCTGGACAGCGCGATGAACAGCGAAAAAGCCCGGCTGGCCGGCGCCGACGCGGTGCTCACCAAATTCTCCTCGCCGGAACTGACCAAGTGCCTGGTAGTGGCCGCTCAAACGGTGGCACAAAAAGGCCTGTGAGCGACTATTTCCAACTGCTGCGTCGTGACCTCACCGGCAGCCTGCCCGCCCCTCAGTGGCCGCCGGGTACGCGACTGGATCACTACCGCAACGACTTGGCTCCAGCGATTCATGCCGTGCTGTGCCTGACCCAGGATCAGGGCGGCGGTCGCGTTCCCAACCTGGACACCTGGCGGCATCAGTTCACCACTGACGCCGAGTTCGATCCCACCCTGTGCCTGGTGGTCAGCAACGACGAAGGCATTCTCGGCGTGGCCCAGTGCTGGACCAGCGCCTTTATCAAGAACCTCTCTATTCACCCCTGCGCCCAAGGCCAAGGGCTGGGGCGAGCCTTGTTGCTGCACAGCTTCCAGACGTTCAAGCAACGCGGCGAACCCTACGTGGACCTCAAGGTGCTGGAGAGCAATGTGCGTGCCCGCCAGCTGTATGAAAGCGCAGGCATGAAATTTGTCCTACGCGACGTAGTACCTCAGGACTAACACACACTGGCGTGTAACTTGCTTCCAGAGAGCGAATTGGTGAACAGAGGTAAAAACCCGTCACCGTTCTTGCGTGCCCTCTGACCTAACCTGGTGACAGATCCGCCATGAATACTCAATTTTCCTGCGTCGGCTGCGGCAAATGCTGCTCCGACCATCACGTGCCCCTGACCCTGGAAGAGGCCCGGATGTGGGCGGCGGACGGCGGTAACGTCATTGTTCTGGTGGAAGGTTTCCTGGGCAATGGACTGGGCCTGCCCCAGCTGCAACGCGAACATGCCGAGCGCCGTTCGGTGGTGGTGCCCAGCGGCAACACCGAGGCGTTTGTGGCAATCACCTTTGCGGCCTACAACGCGGGGCGCTGCCGGAATCTTGACGAAGACAACCTGTGCCGCATCTATGCGCGCCGCCCGTTGGTGTGTCGCATCTATCCGATGGAAATCAACCCGCATATCCCGCTGAACCCCGCTGCCAAGGAATGCCCACCGGAATCCTGGGAACAGGGGCCGGTGCTGATCGTCGGCGGTGAGCTGATGGACCAGGCGCTGGCTGAACTGATCCGTCGTTCGCGCCAGGCCGACCGCGACGATGTGCAGACCAAAGAGGCGGTGTGCGCATTACTGGGCATTCGCACCACGGCGCTCAAGGGCGATGGATTTACCGCTTACCTGCCGGACATGGGGGCATTTGCCCAGGCGATCGAGTTGGCGATAAGTCAGCCGTCGGTGGCCAATGAGTGGGTGTTCCATGTGTCCGGACTGGACATCGCCGAGCAGGTGCTGGATGCCGGGGCGCAGATTGCGACCGAGGTGCCGGCCAACTACGCGTTTATCCCGTTACGCGCGGCTTAGTGCAAAACGCTCTCGCCCACTGACGCTACAACTGACTAAGCCATCACGGCGCGTCCAGGCGATAAGGTGCAAGGATCCGCTGATATTCGCCGTTGTGCATAAGCTGCTCGAGGGCACGGTTGAGCTCAGTGCGCAGCCCCGTATCGGTGCTACGCAGCGCGATCGCCACACCGTCGCCCAGCAGTTCAGTAGACACGGCGGGGCCCAGAAAGTCGTAGTCCTGGCCGGCGGCAGTGTCGAGCAGCGCGTTGCGAATTTCCACGGTGCCCTGCAGGGTCGCGTCTATTTCACCCGCCAGCAGGCTGCGAACCAGTTCGTCGTTGAGCCAGAAGCTCCTGATGATCACGCCTTTTGGCCCCCATTGGGACCGGGCAAACGCTTCGCGGTTACTCCCCAGCAATACCCCGACCCGCTTGCCCTTGAGCGACGTTGGCGTTGGCAAAAGGCCTGAGGTTCGCAGCGCCACCAACCGTGTGGTGAAGGGGTAGAGGTTGTCGGTGAAACTCACCCGGCGCCGGCGCTGGGGGGTGGAGGCAATACCCATGATTGCATCGAATTGCCGGGCTTCAAGGCCTTCGAAGTTTTCGACCAGCACCTGGTCGACCCAGGTACAGCGCACATTCAATTGCTGGCAGAGCGCGTTACCCAACTCGATATTCAGACCGATCAACTGTCCTTGCGGGTTGCGACTCTGGAAAGGGGAAAACTGTGCGACGACAGCAAAGCGGATTTCGCGCCGTGGTTGATCAATGCCTGCAACGGCATCCACCGCGAGCGACAGGGCAAGCATTACACACAGGTGTATCAGGGCCACAGGAAACGTCCTTTTCCGGAAAGAGCACGCTGCGCTCCACCCCACTAAAAACCCAGGGAAGCGCAAAGGCTGTGCAGCTTTCAAGAAACAGTCGCCGGCCTACAATCAGAAACATCAGCGGAGGCTGTAGGCAACATCCGCCAAACATTACAACCGATTAATCTTAACGTTTACCCATGGAGCGGCGCGTACCCGGCGGGGCCATGCCCGGGGTCTTGGTGTGGCCGTTCTTGGCGCCGTTCTTGTACCAGGGCTGGGCGGCATTCTTGGCCCCCGCCAGTTCACCCGGTTTGAAGGGAAACTTGAACGCCGGGATCTCGGCTTTTTCAACGCCTTCGGCGCTGGCCGGATCGACGAGGTCGGCCGCTTCAACAGGGGGTTGTGTCGGGGAAGTCATGGAGGCTCCGGAGCGTGCAAAAAATGACGCGGGGCCAGCTTGCGGGCCACGCTGGCGCGCAGTATACCTGCCCGCCTCGGATCTTTAACCACCACCTGTACGAATGGTCGGTCTTTACTGACAGCGCTGTCAGTTAGCAGTCACCTTGCTGACCGGATTGGCGGGCTATAAAGGCCTCATCCACTTCCAATCCTTCGCCTTGGCACCTCACCCCATGCAAATTCAACGAAAAACCGCCCTGATCGTAGGTGTCCTCGTGGTGTTGGCTGTTGCGGCCTGGGCACTGACCCGCCCGGCCAAGTCCAAACTGGCGGCGCCCACTGCGATTCCGGTGAGGGTGGTAAGCGTGGCGCAGCAGGATATTCCACGTTTTGTCAGCGGGATCGGTTCAGTGCTGTCGTTGCACAGTGTGGTGATTCGCCCGCAAGTGGATGGCATCCTGACTAAATTGCTGGTCAAGGAAGGGCAACTGGTCAAGGCCGGTGACCTGCTGGCGACCATCGATGACCGCTCGATCCGCGCCAGCCTTGACCAGGCCAAGGCACAACTGGGCGAAAGCCAGGCACAGTTGCAGGTGGCGCTGGTCAACCTCAAGCGCTACAAGGCATTGAGCGTCGACGACGGCGTGTCCAAACAGACCTATGACCAGCAACAAGCGCTGGTCAACCAGCTAAAGGCCACGGCCCAAGGCAAACAGGCCGCGATCGATTCAGCCCAGGTACAACTTTCCTACACCCAAATTCGCTCACCGGTCAGTGGCCGCGTGGGTATTCGCACCGTGGATGAAGGCAACTTCCTGCGCACCAGCGATGCCCAGGGCCTGTTTTCCGTGACCCAGATCGACCCGATTGCCGTCGAGTTCTCCCTGCCACAGCAGATGTTGCCCACCTTGCAGGGCTTGATCGCAGCGCCTACCCAGGCCAGCGTCGATGCCTACCTCGGCGCCGACACCGATGGCCAGACCGGCGACCTGCTCGGCGAAGGCCACTTGAGTCTGATCGACAACCAGATCAGTTCCACCACCGGCACTCTGCGCGCCAAGGCCGAGTTCAACAACGCCTCGCAACGCTTGTGGCCAGGACAACTGGTGACCATCAAGATCCAGACCGCCCTCGACAAAAACGCCTTGGTGGTGCCACCGACCGTGGTGCAGCGTGGCCTGGATTCGCACTTCGTATACCGGGTCAACGGTGACAAGGTCGACGTGGTACCGGTGCAAGTCACCTACCAGGACAGCGACGTGAACATCATCAAGGGCGTACAAGCCGGGGATGTGCTGGTCAGTGACGGCCAATCGCGACTCAAGGCAGGCGCCCAGGTGGAAGTCCTCAAGGAGCCGCCGCAGGTGATCCAGACCGTTGATGCCAAGGTGCAGCCATGAGCCGTTCGCCCTCAGCCTGGTGCGTCGACCACCCGGTTGCCACCCTTCTGCTGACCTTCGCCCTGGTGCTGCTCGGGCTGATTGCCTTCCCGCGCCTGGCCATCGCCCCACTGCCGGAAGCAGAATTTCCGACGATCCAGGTCACCGCCACCCTGCCCGGCGCCAGCCCGGACACCATGGCGTCATCCGTGGCAACGCCGCTGGAGGTGCAATTCAGCGCCATCCCCGGCATGACCCAAATGACGTCCAGCAGCGCACTGGGCTCCAGCCTGCTGACCCTGCAATTTACATTGACCAAGAGCATCGACACCGCTGCGCAAGAAGTGCAGGCGGCGATCAACACCGCGTCCGGCAAGCTGCCCAGCGATATGCCGAGCCTGCCGACCTGGAAGAAGGTCAACCCGGCGGACAGCCCGGTGCTGATTCTCAGCGTCAGCTCCAACAGCATGCCCAGCACCGAGCTGAGTGATTACGTGGAAACCCTGCTGGCCAGGCAGATCAGCCAGATCGACGGCGTTGGCCAGATCAACATCACCGGCCAGCAGCGCCCGGCGATTCGGGTGCAGGCATCCCCGGACAAACTCGCCGCCATCGGCCTGACCCTGGCCGATATTCGTTTGGCCATCCAGCAATCGAGCCTCAACCTGGCCAAGGGCGCGATCTACGGTGAGAACAGCGTGTCGACCCTGTCGACCAACGACCAGTTGTTCCACCCGGAGGACTACGCGCAGTTGATCGTGTCTTATAAGGACGGGGCACCGGTTCAGTTGCGGGATATCGCCAAAGTCATCAATGGTTCGGAAAACGCCTACGTACAGGCGTGGGCCGGCGACACGCCCGGGGTCAACCTGGTGATCTCGCGCCAGCCCGGGGCGAATATCGTCGAGACCGTGGACCGCATTCAAGCCGAATTGCCGCGCCTGCAAGCCATGCTCCCGGCGTCGGTGCAGGTCAGCGTACTGACCGACCGCACCAAGACCATCCGCGCGTCCCTGCATGAAGTGGAAGTGACGCTGCTGATCGCCATTCTGCTGGTGGTGGCGGTGATGGCGTTGTTCCTGCGCCAGTTGTCGGCAACGATGATCGTGTCCAGCGTGCTGGGGGTGTCGTTGGTTGCCAGCTTTGCGCTGATGTACCTGATGGGTTTCAGTTTGAACAACCTCACGCTGGTGGCGATCGTAATCGCCGTGGGGTTTGTCGTGGACGATGCCATCGTGGTGGTAGAGAACATTCACCGCCACTTGGAAGCCGGGCTCGACAAACGCGAAGCGGCGATCAAGGGCGCCGGTGAAATCGGCTTTACCGTGGTGTCCATCAGCTTCTCGCTGGTGGCCGCGTTTATTCCGCTGCTGTTCATGGGCGGCGTGGTCGGGCGGCTGTTCAAGGAGTTCGCCCTGACGGCCACCTCGACCATCCTGATTTCGGTGGTGGTCTCGCTGACGTTGGCACCGACGCTGGCTGCGCTGTTCATGCGCGCCCCCACCCATCATGCCCACGACAAACCCGGTTTCAGCGAGCGACTGCTGGCCGGCTATGCACGCAACCTGCGCCGTGCCCTGGCCCATCAACGCACCATGGCGGCAATCTTTGTAGTGACCCTGGCCTTGGCCGTGGTCGGCTATGTGTTTATCCCCAAGGGTTTCTTCCCCGTGCAGGACACCGGTTTTGTTCTGGGCACCAGCGAGGCGGCGGCCGATGTGTCCTACCCGGACATGGTCGCCAAACACAAAGCCCTCGCCGAGATCGTCAAGGCCGACCCAGCGGTGGCAGCATTTTCGCACTCGGTCGGCGTGACGGGCAGCAACCAGACCATCGCCAACGGCCGTTTCTGGATCGCCTTGAAAGACCGTGGCGACCGCGATGTGTCAGCCAGCCAGTTCATCGACCGTATCCGCCCTAAACTGGCGAAGGTGCCAGGCATTGTGCTGTACCTGCGCGCCGGTCAGGACATCAACTTGAGTTCCGGCCCCAGCCGCGCCCAGTATCAGTATGTGCTCAAGAGCAACGACGGGCCGACGCTCAACACCTGGACCCAGCGCCTCACCGAAAAACTGCGGGCCAACCCGGCGTTTCGCGACCTGTCCAATGACCTGCAACTGGGCGGCAGCATCACCCACATCAGCATCGACCGTCAGGCCGCCGCGCGCTTCGGCCTCACCGCCACCGATGTCGACCAGGCGCTGTACGACGCGTTCGGCCAACGCCAGATCAATGAGTTCCAGACCGAGATCAACCAGTACCAAGTGGTGCTGGAACTGGACACCCAGCAACGCGGCAAGGCCGAGAGCCTCAACTACTTTTATCTGCGCTCGCCGCTGACCAACGAGATGGTGCCGCTGTCGGCACTGGCCAAAGTCGATCCGCCCACCGTGGGCCCACTGTCGATCAGTCATGACGGCATGTTCCCGGCCGCCAACCTGTCATTCAACCTGGCGCCTGGGGTGGCACTGGGCGACGCGGTGATCATGCTCAACCAGGCCAAGAATGAAATCGGCATGCCGACCACCCTCATCGGCAACTTCCAGGGCGCGGCACAGGCCTTTCAGAGTTCGCTGGCCAGCCAGCCATGGCTGATCCTGGCGGCACTGGTGGCGGTCTACATTATCCTCGGCGTGCTGTACGAGAGTTTCGTGCACCCGTTGACGATCATCTCCACCTTGCCTTCGGCGGGGTTGGGTGCGCTGATCATGCTGTCGCTGATGGGCCAGGACTTTTCGATCATGGCGCTGATCGGCCTGGTGCTGTTGATCGGCATCGTGAAGAAGAACGGCATCCTGATGATCGACTTTGCCCTGGAGGCTCAGCGCGTCAGGGGCCTGTCGCCGGAGGATGCGATCTACGAAGCCTGCGTCACGCGGTTCCGACCGATCATCATGACCACCCTCGCCGCCCTGCTCGGCGCGGTGCCGCTGATGCTCGGTACCGGCCCCGGTGCGGAAATGCGCCAACCGCTGGGTATCGCAGTGGTCGGCGGGTTGCTGGTGAGCCAGGCACTGACGCTGTTCACCACGCCGGTCATATACTTGTACCTTGAGAAGTTTTTCCACAAGCCCAAACCAACGCCTGCATTGGCGACCACACATTGAGGCTGAGGCCCCGCCCTGGAGCAAAAGGCTGATGCGCGTCCTGATTATTGAAGATGAAGAAAAAACCGCGGATTACCTACACCGCGGTCTGACGGAGCAAGGCTACACCGTCGATGTGGCGCGCGAAGGCGTCGAGGGGTTGCACCTGGCACTGGAAAACGACTACGCCGTGATCGTACTTGACGTGATGCTGCCCGGCCTCGACGGCTTTGGCGTGCTGCGCGCCTTGCGTGCGCGCAAGCAGACGCCGGTAATCATGCTCACCGCCCGCGAACGCGTGGAAGACCGCATCCGTGGCCTGCGCGAAGGCGCCGACGATTACCTGGGCAAGCCTTTCTCCTTCCTGGAACTGGTGGCCCGCCTGCAAGCCCTGACCCGCCGCAGCGGCGGCCACGAACCGGTGCAGGTGACAGTTGCCGACCTGTGGATCGACCTGATCAGCCGCAAGGCCAGCCGCAACGGCGTGCGCCTGGATCTGACCGCCAAGGAGTTCTCACTGCTCAGCGTATTGGCGCGGCGCCAGGGCGAGATCCTGTCCAAGACCGCGATTGCGGAAATGGTCTGGGACATCAATTTCGACAGCGACGCCAACGTGGTGGAAGTCGCGATCAAGCGCCTGCGCGCCAAACTCGACGGGCCGTTCGACACCAAGCTGCTGCACACCATCCGTGGCATGGGCTATGTGCTGGAGAGCCGAAGTGTCAGCTAACTCCATTGCCCTGCGCCTGAGCAGCATGTTCACCCTGGTGGCGCTGCTGATCTTCCTATTGATCGGCGGCGCGTTGTACCAGCAGGTGGACCGCAGCCTCGGCTTGTTGCCGGGCGCCGAGCTGGATGCGCGCTACAGCGTGCTGGAGTCTTCGGTGAACCGCTTCGGTACACCGGACCATTGGGTGAAGATTCAGGCCAAGCTCAAGTTGTTGGGTGAGGAAGACAAGCGCATCCGCTTCTGGGTCGTGAGCAGTGATCCGAACTATGAGTACGGCAACCCCGATGCGCAGATCCGTGCCTTCGCCGAAGGCCCCACGGGCAAGCGCGACCTGCGCCTGCCGGGGCGCGAATACCCGCTCAAGGTGCTGGTGAGCCAGTTCCCGGCCAAGGATCAGCGTCCGCCCTTGCGTTTCATGATCGCCATCGACACCGAGAATTTCCGCGCCACCCAGCACCACTTGCTGGTCGCGCTGGTCGCCCTCTCGTTGGTGGGCGTGGTGCTGGCGTCGTTGCTGGGCTTCTGGGTCGCGCGCATCGGCCTCAAACCCCTGGGCAAACTCTCGGATGAGGCACAGAAACTCGCCCCACCCAAGCTCTCCGGACGCCTGCAACTGTCACCGTTGCCGCCGGAGTTGAGCCAGTTCGTCAACTCGTTCAATTCCACCCTCGACCGCGTGGAGCAGGCTTACTCACGCCTTGAGTCGTTCAATGCCGACGTGGCCCACGAACTGCGCTCGCCACTGACCAACCTGATCGGCCAGACCCAGGTTGCGCTGACTCGCGGGCGCTCTGCCGAGCATTATTTCGAGGTGCTTCAATCCAACCTCGAAGAGCTGGAGCGCCTGCGCTCGATCATCAACGACATGCTGTTCCTGGCCAGCGCCGACCAAGGCAGCAAGGCCACCAAGCTGACCGAAAGCTCCCTGGCCGATGAAGTGGCAACCACCCTCGACTACCTGGACTTCATCCTCGAAGACGCCCAGGTCACGGTGCAGGTACGCGGCGATGCCACGGTGCAGATCGAAAAAGCCCACCTGCGCCGCGCACTGATCAATCTGCTGAGCAACGCGGTGCAACACACAGCACCCGATCAGGTGATCGTGGTGAGCATCGAGCGACAGGACCATCAGGTAGCAATCGGCGTGACCAACCCCGGTGACGCGATTGCCAGCGAACACTTGCCGCGCCTGTTCGAACGCTTCTATCGAGTGGATGCATCGCGCAGCAACAGCGGGGCCAATCACGGCCTGGGCCTGGCCATCGTCAAGGCGATTGCCCTGATGCACGGCGGCGATGTGTTCGTACGCAGCGACGGCGGTGGGAATACGTTTGGCATTACCCTGCCGGTCTAACGCCTGACTGTTGCGATTTGGGCAACAGTCATTATCTTGTTACACTCTGTATCGCACCGCTCGCCTGCGTTAATTTGACGCATCGATGAGCGCGACGGCAAAGGCAGTCTCCGCTTACCCGAATTTCCCTCGACTTTTTTCCAGGGCTCTACACTGGGAATCTGTCTTAAAGCCGCTGACTTCAGCGGCTTTTTTTTGCCGTAAAAAAGGCCAGGCCCCCCCAACGACACTGGCCGTTTTCGATTGACCAAAGGAGCTCCACCGGTGAAGAACTCGCTGACGTTCACCCCGTTATTCCTCGCGATTGCAGCAACGATTGCCCCCCTTGCCCACGCGGCAGACTCCACCCCCGCCGACGGTTTCGTCGAAGGTGCCCACCTCAATATCAACACCCGCAACTACTACATGAACCGCGACCGTCGCGATATTCACACCGATGACAGCAAGGAATGGGGCCAGGGGTTTCTCGGCATCTTCGAGTCCGGCTACACCCAGGGCACGGTCGGTTTCGGCCTGGACGCCCACGCCATGCTCGGCCTCAAACTGGACGGCGGTGGCGGCACCGATGGCTCCAGCATCCTTCCGTACGGCAGCGGCAACGGCAAGGCGCCCGGCTCGTTCTCGACGGCCGGTGGCACCTTGAAAATGCGCGCATTCGATACCGAGCTGAAAGCCGGCGACCTGTTCCTCAATAACCCGGTGATTGCCGGCGGCGCGACCCGCATGTTGCCGCAGACTTTCCGTGGCGTGAGCCTGACCAACCACAGCCTCGACGGTTGGATGTTCGAAGGTGGCCAGGCCAGCTTCACCAAGCTCTATAACCAGAGCGGCCACCGTCGCATCGGCACCAGCTACGGCGCGCTGCCCGAGCACACGGACAGCCAGCACATGAACTGGGCCGGCGTGTCGTTCAGCGGTATCGACGGGCTGACCAGCAACCTCTACGCCGCCGAACTCAAGGACGTGTGGAATCAGTACTACTACGACCTGGACTACACCTATGTGGTGAACGAGATGATCAGTCTCAACCCCGGTCTGCATTACTACCACACCCAGGACACCGGGCAGTCGCTGCTGGGGGATATCGACAACAACACCTACAGCCTGCACTTCACCGTGGACGTCGGCCATCACAGCGTCACTGCCGCGTACCAGAGGGTCAACGGCAACACGCCGTTCGACTACATCGCCCAGGGCGACAGCGTGTACCTGGACAACTCACAGCAATACTCCGACTTCAACGGCCCCAACGAGCGTTCCTGGAAACTCAAGTACGCTTATAACTTCGGAGGACTGGGCCTGCCCGGCTTGACCTCGGCGGTGTCCTACATCAGCGGCAAGACCGACCTGACCAAGGTCGACCCGCAAAGCCGGGGCTATAGCGCCTGGTACAGCGCTGACGGCAAAGACGCCAAACACTGGGAACGGGATATCGACCTCAAGTACGTGGTACAGGGTGGCAAAGCCAAAGACCTGGCCGTGCGCCTGCAGTGGGCGACCAATCGCGGCAGCAACGGCTACTCGGCGGTGGATCGAGACGTGGATGAATACCGAGTGATCGTCGATTACCCGATCAACGTGTTCTGACACCCAGATCTTTCTTTTTTATCGGGTATTTAATTTTCATCGGGTAGATCTAAACTGCCAGTATTGTCCCGCTGAAGTCTGCCCGATGAGTCCTCCCCGCGTTCGAAGCTTACCGGCACGCCCAGAGCTATTTCTGATTCTGGGCAGTGGCCTTACTGTCGTCCTGATCGTGGTCATCGTCGCGGTGTTGCTGATCCGCGAACACGCGAGCACCCTGCAGGCCGCGACGCGCTCAACCACCAATATTGCGCAGTTGATCAATGCCGACGTGCTGCGTAACGTCGAACTCTACGACCTGGCCCTCAAAGGGTTGATTGCTGCCAGGCAACGTGAGGACCTGGCCCAGGTTTCCGCAAATATCCAACACTTGGTGCAGTTTGACCTGTCCACCGCTGCGCCTTTCAAAGGTGAAGTGCTGTTGTTGGATGCCAATGGCACAGTGATCGCCGATTCTTCCACCCTGCAGCCCACCCCACGCAATTTTGCCAACCGCGATTACTTCCAGGTGCATACCAAGGACGCCCAGGCCGGCTTGTATATCAGCCGGCCGTTCAAGATTCATTGCGACTGCGACCAGCTCTGGCGCATGGCATTCAGCCGTCGAGTGTCGGGGCCCAACGGTGAGTTTGCTGGCGTTGCGGTCGCGACCATGCGCCTGGCGTATTTCGACCAGCTCTTCAACACCGTGACCATCGGCAACGGCAGCAGCGTCAACCTGCTTAATAACCAAGGTTTTTTATTGGCCCAGCAGCCGCTGCTCGAAAGCGACATGATCGACAAGGACCTGAGCGAGCGACCGAATTTCAAGCGAATACTGCGTGAAGGCAGTGGCACCTTCCAGGCGATCTCTGCCATCAGCGGCACGGAACGCCTGTACACCTTCACCAATGTGGGTGAGCTACCGCTGATCGTTGTGGTTGCACTGTCCAGCCAAGATGTATTCGCCCGCTGGCAACGCGCCGCGCTGTTGACCAGTGGCGCCACTGGCATCCTGTGTATCGGTTTGTTATGGCTGACCTGGATGCTGCGCCGCGAACTGCGACGCCGTTATCGCGCAGAGCGCGTGCTGTCAGAACTGGCAGCCGTCGACGCCCTGACCGGCTTGGCCAACCGTCGCATTCTGGACGAACGCCTGCGCCTTGAATGGGACCGCGCGCAACGCTCGCTCGAACCACTGACCGTGCTGATGATCGACGTCGACCACTTCAAAGCCTTTAACGACCGCCATGGCCATCACGGTGGAGACGCGGCATTGCGCACCGTGGCGCAAGTGATAGGCGCCAATATCCGCCGCCCGGCTGATCTCGCGGCGCGTTATGGCGGTGAGGAATTCGCGGTGGTGCTGCCCCACACGGACGCGAAGGGTGCCTGGGTCATCGCCGAGCATATCCGCAGCAGCATCGAGCATTTGCCAAGGGTGGCGGGGGATGCGCAACCGATTACGGCGAGCATCGGCATGAGCACCTGGGACAAGCGTAGCCGGCTGTCGCTGGAAGCGTTGTTACTGAGTGCGGATCAGGCGTTGTATGAAGCCAAGCACAGCGGCCGAAACCGCATTGTCGAGGCTCAACCCCCCTCACTCTAGGATCAACGTCGTAGCCGGCACATAAAAAAAGGCCACCCGAAGGCGGCCTTTCAAAACGAAAGAAAGAGAGTTGTTACTTACACCGCCGCAACGGGACGCATGTAAGAGATCGGTGCGGTGCTGGCATCTTCGAAGGTCACAACTTCCCAAGCGTCTGTCTGCTCAATCAACTTGCGCAGCAGCTGGTTGTTAAGGGCGTGGCCCGACTTGAAGCCTTTGAACTCGCCTATCAGGCTATTGCCCAGCAGGTAGAGGTCACCGATTGCATCGAGGATCTTGTGCTTCACGAATTCATCTTCGTAGCGAAGGCCGTCTTCGTTCAGTACACCATCCGCGTCGACCACAATGGCGTTTTCAACGCTGCCGCCGAGTGCGAGGTTGTGCTTGCGCAGGTACTCGATGTCACTCATGAAACCAAAGGTACGGGCGCGGCTGACTTCTTTTACGAACGAAGTGCTGGAAAAATCCACGCTTGCACTTTGGGTGCGGTCACGGAATACCGGGTGATCGAAATCGATCTCAAAGCTCACTTTGAAGCCTTCGAACGGGACGAAGGTGGCGCGCTTGTCGCCGTCTTCTACTGTCACTTCCCGCAGAATGCGAATGAACTTCTTGGCTGCGTCCTGTTCTTCCAGGCCGGCAGATTGAATCAAGAATACGAAGGGTCCAGCGCTGCCATCCATGATCGGGACTTCGGACGCGGAGAGCTCGACGTAGGCGTTATCGATGCCCAGGCCAGCCATGGCCGAGAGCAAGTGCTCCACCGTGTCCACTTTGACGTCACCGTTGACCAATGTGGTCGACATGGTGGTTTCGCCAACGTTTTCCGCGCGAGCAGGAATCTGCACCACAGGGTCCAGGTCGGCACGCACAAACACGATGCCGGTGTCGACAGGTGCAGGCTTGAGGGTCAGGTATACCTTCTCCCCGGAGTGCAGACCTACACCTGTGGCACGAATAATATTCTTCAGGGTGCGTTGTTTAATCATGGCTTGGACCGCTTCAGCGCAAATTGCGAACTGGTATCAACAAAGGCTGGCGATAATAGCAGACCAGACCTTTGCTGAACACCAATCACCTTCATAGCCCTGATACATTCCATTAATCGGCCTGACGACGCAGGAATGCCGGGATGTCCAGGTAGTCCAGATCATCTTGCGGATTCGGGCTACGGGACGCTGCAGCACCGGCCTGGGCCTGGTTGCGCATCACGGTCGGACGGTCCAGGTCACGGTAGTTCACAGACGGCAGTTCCTGGCGCGCAGGCGCTGGAGCGGCAGCTTGCTGGCTGGCATGGTTGGTATGGACGGTATTGTCGATGACCTTCACAGGCTTCTCGATTTTTGCGCCCAGGCCGGTCGCAACCACGGTTACATGCAGCTCGTCGCGCATGTCCGGATCGATCACGGTACCGACTTTGACCATGGCGTGCTCGGAAGCGAAGGCTTCGATAATGCTACCCACGTCGGAGTACTCACCCAGGGACAGGTCAGGACCGGCGGTGATATTCACCAGGATACCGCGTGCACCTTGCAGGTTCACGTCTTCCAGCAACGGGTTGCGGATGGCCGCTTCAGTGGCTTCACGCGCACGATTCGGACCGCTGGCGCAGCCAGTGCCCATCATCGCCATGCCCATTTCGCTCATCACGGTACGGACGTCGGCAAAGTCGACGTTGATCATGCCTGGGCGCTTGATGATGTCGGAGATACCGCGAACGGCACCGGCCAGTACATCGTCAGCCTTGGCGAAGGCGGACAGCAAGCTTGCGTCCTTGCCCAGGATGGTCAGCAACTTCTCGTTGGGGATGGTGATCAACGAGTCGACGCTTTCAGACAGCAGACGGATGCCTTCGTCGGCGATCTGCATGCGCTTGCGACCTTCGAACGGGAACGGACGGGTCACGACAGCCACCGTCAGAATGCCCATTTCCTTGGCCACTTCGGCAATGATCGGCGCAGCACCGGTACCGGTACCGCCGCCCATGCCGGTGGTGATGAACACCATGTTGGTGCCTTGCAGCACTTCGGCAATACGCTCGCGGTCTTCCAGCGCGGCTTGACGGCCGACTTCCGGGTTGGCGCCAGCGCCGAGGCCTTTGGTCACGGCTGTGCCCAATTGCAGGATGGTCCGCGCGCCGATGCTTTTCAGCGCCTGGGCATCAGTGTTGGCGCAAATGAATTCAACGCCTTCAATGTTGCTCTTGACCATGTGGTTGACAGCGTTGCCGCCGCCACCGCCGACACCGATCACTTTGATGACCGGGCTTGCGGGGATGTTGTCTACGAGTTCGAACATGTTCCCTCTCCTTTCGTTTTCTCTAGTTTTTTCGCCTACTGCTTATTGCGGTGCTGCGGTGTCGCGGTAAATCTTTAGAAGTTACCCTTGACCCATGCCTGCAACCGCTCGAACAACGGCGCTTTGGCCTCGTCGTCGCTGCGGTAGCTGTCACGGTTGCTTGGGCCCGACAGGGAAATGCCGTCGGTCTGCTTTTGCAGCCCGTACAACAGCAAGCCCACACCGGTGGAATAAATCGGGTTGCGTACCACGTCGCCCAGGCCTTTGACGCCATGGGGCACGCCCAGGCGAACCGGCATGTGGAAGATTTCCTCGGCCAACTCGACCGCGCCTTCCATCTTCGAGGTACCACCGGTCAGCACGATGCCGGCCGGGATCAGGTCTTCGTAGCCGCTGCGGCGCAGTTCAGCCTGGATCAGGGTGAACAGTTCGTCGTAGCGCGGCTCGACCACTTCGGCCAGGGCCTGGCGCGACAGTTCGCGCGGTGGACGGTCACCCACGCTCGGCACCTTGATGGTCTCGCCGGCACCGGCCAACTTGGCCAGGGCGCAGGCGTAGCGGATCTTGATTTCTTCGGCGTACTGGGTCGGTGTACGCAGCGCCATGGCGATGTCGTTGGTCACCTGGTCACCGGCAATCGGGATCACGGCGGTGTGACGGATCGCACCCTCGGTGAAGATCGCGATGTCAGTGGTGCCACCGCCGATGTCGACCAGGCAGACGCCCAGTTCTTTTTCGTCGTCGGTCAGTACCGAGTAGGCCGAGGCCAACTGCTCGAGAATGATGTCGTCGATTTCCAGACCGCAGCGGCGCACGCATTTTTCAATGTTCTGTGCGGCGTTGACGGCGCAAGTCACGACGTGAACCTTGGCCTCCAGACGTACCCCCGACATGCCCAGAGGCTCGCGAACGCCTTCCTGGTTGTCGATCACGTAGTCCTGCGGCAGGGTGTGCAGCACGCGCTGGTCCGCCGGGATCGCCACGGCCTGGGCGGCGTCGAGGACGCGCTCAAGGTCGGCGGAGCTGACTTCGCGGTCGCGGATCGCCACGATGCCGTGGGAGTTCAGGCTGCGGATATGGTTGCCCGCCACGCCGACGAACGCCGAGTGGATCCGGCAACCGGCCATCAGCTGCGCTTCTTCGATGGCGCGCTGGATCGATTGCACGGTGGACTCGATGTTCACCACCACGCCCTTCTTCAGGCCCCGGGACGGATGCGTGCCAATACCGACGATTTCGATGACGCCGTCTTCCCCGACCTCGCCCACCAGCGCCACCACTTTGGAGGTGCCGATATCGAGACCGACGATCATTTTTCCGCTTTGCACGTTTGCCATGGGTCCTGCCTCTTCTTAATTCTTCGCGACAGCGGGTTGCGCTGCCGTGGGCGCAGCCGGTTCACGCCAGCCGACGGCAAGGCCGTTGGCGTAACGCAGGTCGACGCTCGCAATGTTCGTAATCTGTTCTTTCAAGGTCTTGTCATAGATGGCAATGAAGCGGCGCATCTTTTCCACCAAGCGGTCGCGTCCCAGCAACAACTGGATGCCCGGGCCGGAACTGCCTGCCCCGGTCGTCAAAAACCAACTGCCCCGTTCACGCAATTCCAGGCGTGCGATGGAGAAACCCATTGGCCGCAGCATCTGGCTCAAGGCCTGGTACTGCTGCATCACTTGTTGCTGTGCCCGCTGCGGCCCGAACAGCTGCGGCAGGTGTTCATAGTTCGCCAGTTCACGCGGGGTGAACGCCTGGCCCTGGTTGTTCAACAGCGCTTCGTCACCCCAACGGGCCACCGGCAGCTGTTCTTCCAGGCGGATCGTCACCTGGTCCGGCCATACGCGGCGGACTTCGGCGTGGGCGATCCATGGCATCTGTTCCAGCTCCGAGCGCATGCCGGCCAGGTCGATGGTAAAGAAGCTCGCCGCCAGGTACGGGCCGATGCGCTGCTGTACCGCTTGCTGGCTGATGTAACTCAAGTCGCCCTGCACGCTGATCTTGGTGATCGGCCGGTCGGCATACGGCAACAGACGTTGCGCGCCTTCATAGGTTCCGAAGCCCAGCACCACCAGCAAAACCGGCCAGTACAGCGCCTTTAGGAAACCGAAGTTGGCTTTCGGCAGGCGCGCCGACATCGGCTCTTTAGCCACCATTCGACTGGCACCCCGCGGCACCGGCTTGCGGCTCGGTGCTTGTGGGGGCTGATGACGAAGCGATGCGCCTTTCATGTCCTTAGCCTCTTGGCTCAATGCTGTCGGCCAGGATCGCCAGCACTAACTGCTGGAAGTCCAAACCGGCCGCACGGGCTGCCATAGGTACCAAGCTGTGATCCGTCATGCCCGGTGCGGTGTTGACTTCCAGGAACCAGAAATCCCCTTGGTCATCCTGCATCACGTCTGCTCGCGCCCAACCGGCGATACCCAGCGCCTCACAGGCTTTCGCCGTGAGGTCCATCAATTCCTGTTCTTTGCTTGCGTCAAGGCCGCATGGGATCCGGTACTGGGTATCGGAAGCCAGGTACTTGGCGTCGTAGTCGTAAAAGGTGTGGGGCGTGCCCAATGCGATAGGCGGCAATACCTGGCCACGCAGGGTGGCGATGGTGTACTCGGGACCCTGGATCCACTGTTCCACCAACACTTGCGAATCGTAGGTACTTGCCGCTTTCCATGCGTCGATCAATTCGGCGGCCGAGTTCACTTTGGCCATGCCGATACTGGAGCCTTCATGGGCTGGTTTGACGATCAAAGGCAGGCCCAGTTCCTTGGCTGCAGAAATACAATCGTCTTCGCTGCACAGAACACTGTGACGCGGGGTCGGAATACCCAGGCTGTGCCACACCTGTTTGGTGCGCAACTTGTCCATCGCCAGCGCGGACGCCAGGACGCCACTGCCGGTGTAGGGGATGCCGGCGCACTCCAGCAGGCCTTGCATGCTGCCGTCTTCACCGCCACGGCCGTGGAGGATGATGAAGGCGCGGTCGATCTTCTCGGCCTGCAGGCGGGCGATGAAGTCATCGCCCACGTCGATGCCGAAGGCGTTCACGCCAGCGCTTTGCAGGGCGTCGAGCACGGCGTTGCCGGACTTGAGCGAGACTTCGCGTTCAGCGCTTTTGCCACCGAACAACACCGCTACGCGACCGAAGTCGGCAGGTGCGATTGTCGAGAACAGGGAGCCGTAGTCGTTGATCATTTCGACTTCCCCTTGGCCGCCGCAAACAGCGGGCTCGCCAGCAACTTAGGCGCAAGACCACCGATATCACCGGCCCCCTGGCACAGCAAAATGTCACCGGCCCGCAGCAGCGGCTTGACGATGGGCGCCAGGTCCACACCACGCTCGATGTAGATCGGGTCCAACTGGCCACGCTGACGGATGCTGTTGCACAGCTTGCGGCTGTCGGCGCCCGGAATCGGTTCTTCACCGGCCGGGTAGACTTCCATCAGCAGCAGCACGTTGGCATCGGCCAGTACATTGACGAAGTCGTCATACAGGTCGCGGGTACGGCTGTAGCGGTGCGGCTGGTAGACCATCACCAGACGGCGCTCCGGCCAGCCACCGCGTACGGCCTTGATCACGGCAGCCACTTCAGTCGGGTGGTGACCGTAGTCGTCCACCAGCATCACGTCACCACCGTCTACCGGCAATTGGCCGTATACCTGGAAGCGGCGGCCCACGCCGGCGAAGCGCGACAGGCCTTCGACGATGGCTTCATCGCTGACGCCCTCGTCGGTGGCGATGCAGATGGTCGCCAGGGAATTGAGTACGTTGTGGTTGCCCGGCATGTTCACCGATACATCCAGCGGCTCGCGGTCGGGACGCAACACGGTAAAGAAGGTTTGCATGCCTTCCTGGCGCACATTGATCGCGCGCACGTCAGCGTCTTCGCTGAAGCCGTAGGTCACGGTCGGACGCTTGACCAGTGGCAGGATTTCGCGCACCACCGGATCGTCCAGGCACACCACGGCCAGACCGTAGAACGGCAGGTTGTGCAGGAACTCGACGAAGGTTTTCTTCAACTTGTTGAAGTCCCCGTCGTAGGTCGCCATGTGGTCTTCGTCGATATTGGTGACCACGGCGACCAGCGGTTGCAGGTGCAGGAAGCTCGCGTCACTTTCGTCGGCTTCGGCGATCAGGTAACGGCTGGTGCCCAGTTGTGCATTGGTACCGGCTGCATTCAGACGGCCACCGATGACGAACGTCGGGTCCAGGCCACCGGCCGCGAACACGGAGGCGATCAGGCTGGTGGTGGTGGTTTTGCCGTGGGTACCGGCGACGGCAATGCCGTGGCGATAGCGCATCAGCTCGGCCAGCATCTCGGCGCGTGGCACCACGGGAATGCGACGTTCAAGGGCAGTGGCCACTTCCGGGTTGGAGGTGTTCACGGCGCTGGACACCACCAGCACATCGGCCTCGGCGGCGTTCTCGGCGCGGTGGCCGATGAAGATCTGTGCACCAAAGGTTTTCAGGCGTTCAGTGACCGGCGACTCTTTCAAGTCAGAGCCGGACACCTGGTAGCCCAGGTTCAGCAACACTTCGGCAATGCCACACATGCCCACGCCGCCAATGCCGACGAAGTGGATACGACGGATGCGGCGCATTTCCGGTTGCGGCATGGCTTTCTGATTCTCAACCATGGGCCACCTCCAGGCAGATATCCACCACAGTGCGGGTTGCGTCAGGTTTGGCCAGGCGGCTTGCGGTGCTCGCCATGCTATTGAGTCGTTCCGGTTGCATCAAAACCTCGGTCAGGCGTGCGGCCAAATCGGCGGCGCCAGTCGTTCTTTGCGGCAGCAGGAAGGCAGCGCCCTCCCCGGCCAAATATTCGGCGTTGCGGGTCTGGTGATCGTCGATCGCGTGGGGCAAAGGCACCAGCAAGGACGGCAGACCGGCGGCGGCCAGTTCACTGACGGTCAGCGCACCGGAGCGGCAGACCACCAGGTCGGCCCAGCCATAGGCATGGGCCATGTCTTTGATGAAGGGCTGTACGTTCGCCTCGACACCGGCTTCGCGATAACGCGTGGCGGTGACTTCACCGTGGTGCTTGCCGGCCTGATGGAAGACCTCCGGGCGCAATTCCACAGGGAGTTGCGCCAGTGCTTCCGGCAGCAGTTTGTTCAACGGCTCGGAGCCCAGGCTGCCGCCCATGACCAGCAGGTGCACCTTGCGCCCCGCCAGTGCTTCACGGGCGATGCCCATAAACAGTTCAGTGCGCACCGGGTTGCCGGTGGTACGCAGTTTGTCCGAGGCGCCAAAGGTCTTCGGAAACGCCTCGCACACCCGTGCAGCCAGCGGCACCAGCAGGCGGTTGGCGGTACCGGCGACGGCGTTCTGCTCGTGCACGATCACCGGTACACCGGCGAGCTTGGCGGCGACACCACCAGGACCGGTCACATACCCACCAAAACCGAGTACACACACCGGCTTCAGTTCACGAATCACTTTGCGCGCCTGCCACACCGCCTTGAGCAATACGAACGGCGCCTTGAGCAGGGACAACTTGCTCTTGCCACGCAAGCCGGTGACGTTGATCAGGTGCAGCGGCAAGCCGGCATTCGGCACCAGTTCGTTTTCGATGCCACGCGGCGTGCCCAGCCAGTGCACGGAGTAGCCACGGTCCTGGAATTCCCTAGCACAGGCCAACGCAGGGAACACATGGCCCCCGGTGCCACCCGCCATGATCAGCACGTTAGCGCCCATGGGGTGGCTCCTCGGCAAAATCGCTTTCGCTGAATTCCATCTCTTCACTGCCCAGGTGGGTTCGACTCTCCCACTCGATGCGCAGCAACAAGCCCAGGCACGCACAGCAAATCACCAACGAACTGCCGCCGTAACTGAGAAACGGCAAGGTCAGGCCCTTGGTCGGCAGCAGGCCGACGTTCACACCGATGTTGATCAGGAACTGGCCGATCCACAGGAACGACAAGCCGTAGGCCACATAGGCGGCGAAATACTGTTTGGCCTTCTCGGCCCACAAGCCGATGTACATACCGCGTACACACACGAACACGAACAACGCAACGGTGCACAGCGAACCCACCACGCCCAGCTCTTCGGCGAGTACCGAGAACACGAAGTCGGTGTGCGCTTCCGGCAGGTAGAACTGCTTCTGCACGCTGTTGCCCAGGCCCACGCCCAGCCACTCGCCGCGACCGAAGGCGATCAGCGCCTGGGTCAACTGGTAGCCGGAACCGAACTGGTCGGCCCACGGGTCGGTAAAGGTAATCAGACGGGCCATCCGGTAAGGTTGCGCCTGCACCAGCACCGTCACAGCGGCCACGGCCAGCACCACCATCAAGGTGAAACGGAACAGACCGACGCCCCCCAGGAATAGCATCGCTGCGGCCGCGCCCATCATCACCACGGTGGCCCCGAAGTCGGGCTCCATCAGCAACAGGCCGGCCATGGGCAGCAGTACGATGAACGGCTTGAAGAAGCCCATCCAGCTTTCGCGTACTTCTTTCTGGCGACGTACGAGGTAACCGGCGAGGTAGATCACCACAAACACCTTGGCGATTTCCGACGGTTGCACGTTGAACGCACCGAAGCCGATCCAGCGCATCGAACCGTTCACCTCGCGTCCGATGCCGGGCAGGATCACCATGATCAGCAAGCCGAACGCACCGATCAGCATCATCCAACCCAGGCGCTGCCAGGTGGCGATAGGGATCATCATAGTGACGATGCACGCGCCGAGACCGATCACCAGGTACACCAGGTGACGGATCATCATGTACAGGGTGTTGCCCGACTGCACGGCGGCCACTTCGGAAGACGCCGAAGTGATCATCACCAGGCCCAGGCCCAACAGCGCCAGGCAACCGGCGAGCATTGGGAAATCGAGGTCGATACCGCGCCCCGTGATGATCGGCGACGGGTAGGGCTTGATGATGTTCCGAAAGTCGATACTCATGCCAAGGCCTCCACGGCGCGGGCGAACAGCTGGCCGCGCTCTTCGTAGTTCTTGAACATGTCGAAGCTGGCGCACGCCGGCGACAGCAGCACCGCATCACCTGGCTGGGCCAGGGCCTTGCACTGAGCGATGGCGTCGTCCAGGGACGTGGCGCGCACTTGCGGCACCGCGTCGCCGAGGGCGGCGGCGATCAAATCGGAGTCGCGCCCCATCAGCACCACGGCACGGCAATGTTCGGCAACCGGGCCTTTAAGGTCCTTGAAGTCGGCACCCTTGCCGTCGCCACCGGCGATCAGCACCAGCTTGCCTTCGATGTCGGCGCCGAGGCCTTCGATGGCCGCCAGGGCCGCACCGACATTGGTGGCCTTGGAGTCGTTGTAATAGCTGACGCCGTCAAGATCGCGCACCCATTGGCAACGATGTTCCAGGCCACCGAAGGTACGCAGGGCCGACAACATGGCGTCGAACGGCAGCCCAACGGCATGACCCAGTGCCAAGGCCGCCAGGGCGTTGGACTGGTTATGGGCGCCACGGATTTTCAGCTCGCGCACCGGCATCAGGTTCTGGAATTCGAAGGCCAGGTATTTCTCGCCGTTCTCTTCGCGAATACCGAAGGCCTTGAAATCAGGTTTGCCCAGGCCGAAGGTCCAGCACGGCAGGCCCTCGCCCATCAACGGACGGCTCAACGCATCTTGACGGTTGACCACCACCTGCTTGGCGCCACGGAAGATCCGGTGCTTGGCCAAGTGATAGGCCGGCAGGCCGCTGTAGCGGTCCATGTGGTCTTCACTCACGTTCAACACGGTGGCCACTTCGGCGCCGAGGTCGTGGGTGGTTTCCAGCTGGAAGCTCGACAGCTCCATCACGTACAGCTCGACGTCGTCGCTGAGCAGGTCGAGTGCCGGCGTGCCCAAGTTGCCGCCTACGGCCACACGTTTACCGGCCGCAGCCGCCATCTCGCCGACCAGGGTGGTCACGGTGCTTTTCGCGTTGGAACCGCTGATAGCCACGATCGGCGCCTGCGCGTTACGTGCGAACAGATCGATGTCGCCGGACAGTTTCACACCACGGGCGGCGGCGGCTTGCAGGGCCGGGGTCGCGATGGCGAGGCCGGGGCTCACGTAGAGCTCATCGGCACGGCACAGAAACTCGACATCCAGCTCGCCACAACGCACTTCCACGTGCGGGTAGTCACGGCGCAGCGTGACCAGCTCCGGTGGATTTTCCCGCGTGTCGGCCACGGCAAACGGCTTGCCCCGGCTCGCCAGGAAGCGAACCAGGGACATGCCGCTCTTGCCGAGGCCGACAACGATGCGGAAGTGGTCTGAAGCGATCAGGGACACTCGTTTCTACCTCAGTTTCAGGGTGGCAAGGCCGATCAACACCAAGATCACGGTGATGATCCAAAAACGGACAATCACACGTGGCTCAGGCCAGCCCTTGAGTTCAAAGTGGTGGTGAATCGGCGCCATGCGGAACACGCGGCGTCCGGTCAATTTGAAGGAAGCCACCTGGATGACCACCGACAGGGTTTCCATCACGAACACACCGCCCATGATGAACAGCACGATTTCCTGGCGAACGATCACCGCGATGGTGCCCAGGGCCGCGCCCAGCGCCAGTGCGCCGACGTCGCCCATGAAGACTTGTGCGGGATAGGTGTTGAACCACAGGAAGCCGAGGCCGGCACCGATCAGCGCGCCACAGAACACGATCAGCTCGCCTGCGCCCGGTACATAAGGGATCAGCAGGTACTCGGCGAATTTCACGTTACCCGACAGGTAGCAGAAGATGCCGAGCGCGCCGCCCACCATCACCGTCGGCATGATCGCCAGGCCGTCGAGGCCGTCAGTCAGGTTGACCGCGTTGCTGGAGCCGACGATCACGAAGTAGGTCAGCACCACGAAGCAAATGCCCAGTGGAATGCTGGCGTCCTTGAGCATCGGGATGATCAGGGTGGTTTCCACCGCGCTTGGCGCGGTCATGAACAGGAACACCGCTGCGCCCAGGCCGAACACCGATTGCCAGAAATACTTCCAGCGGCTTGGCAGCCCCTTCGAATTCTTCTCGATCACCTTGCGGTAGTCATCTACCCAGCCGATGGCGCCGAACAGCAGCGTGACCAGCAACACGGTCCACACGTAGCGGTTGTGCAAGTCGGCCCACAGCAAGGTGCTGATGCCGATGGACGACAGGATCAACGCACCGCCCATGGTCGGGGTGCCGGATTTGGACAGGTGCGACTGCGGGCCGTCATTACGAACCGATTGACCGATTTGCAGGTTCTGCAGGGTGCGGATCATCCACGGCCCCAGGAACAGCGACAAACACAACGCAGTCAGCACACCCAGGATCCCGCGCAGGGTCAGGTACTGAAAGACCGCGAAGCCTTTGTGGAACTGTTGCAGATACTCAGCCAGCAGCAGCAGCATTAATGTTTCTCCGTACTTGAGCCACACAAGGCCGCGACGACGTTTTCCATCACCGCGCTGCGCGATCCCTTGATCAAAATGGTTGTATGTTTGTCATGTTCAGCCGCGGTCAGCGCCTGAATCAGCTCGGCCTGGGTCACAAAATGTCGGGCACCAGGGCCGAATACGCTGACGGCGTGGGCCATGTTCGGGCCGACGGCATAAAGCGCGTCGACTTTGCCGGCGGCGTAAGCGCCGACCTCGCGATGGGACTGTTCGGCCCAGTCGCCCAGTTCGGCGATGTCGCCCAGCACCAGCACCTTGCGGCCTTCGAAGCTTTTGAGCAGGTCAATGGCAGCGCAGATAGAGGACTGGTTGGCGTTGTAGGTGTCATCGATCACGCGCATGCCGTTGGTGGCCAACTGCGCTACGGTGCGCCCCTTGACCGGCTGCACCGCACCCAGGCCCGTGGCGATCCCGAACAGCGACACGCCGAGGGCGTAGGCGGCTGCAGCGGCGGCCAATGCATTGGCGACGTTGTGGTTGCCCAGCAGGTTCAGTTGCACATGTTCGTTGCCTTGCGGGGTGTGCAAGGTAAAGGACGGGCAGCCACGCGCATCAACGGTGATGTTGGACGCATGGAAATCCGCCGCGGCGTTGAGCACGGCAAACGTCAGGACCTTGCGACCGGCGGCGCGTACACGCCAGGTTTCGAAGGCCTTGTCGTCGAGATTCAGCACAGCGATGCCCGAGGCATCGAGGCCTTCGAGGATTTCACCCTTGGCCTCGACGATTTTTTCCGGGCCGCCGAACTCGCCGACATGGGCGGTACCGGCGTTGTTGATGACCACCACGTGAGGCTTGGTCAGCGCCACGGTGTAGGCAATTTCGCCGACGCGCGACGCGCCCAACTCGATCACCGCCGCCGTGTGTTCCGGGGCCAGTTCAAGCAGGGTCAACGGGGCACCGAAATCATTGTTCAGGTTGCCACGGGTGGCGTGCACCGGGCCGCGCGTGCGCAACACGCCGGCAAGCAGCTCCTTGACCGTGGTCTTGCCGCTGGAGCCGGTAATGGCCGCAACGGGATTGGTAAATGCGGCACGGTTCAACGCACCCAGCTGGCCGAGGGCCAAACGGGTGTCGGCGACCAACAGTTGCGGCAGTGTGGAGTCCGCCACTGCGCGCTGCACCAAGGCGCCGACGGCACCTTTGGCGGCGACTTCATTCAGGTAGTCGTGACCATCGAAGCGCGGGCCCGTCAGTGCGACAAACAGTTGCCCCGGCTTGATGTTGCGGCTGTCGATACTGACGCCGTCGAAGCTGCAATCGCTCGACAGCACGCGGGCCGACAGGGCCTGGGTCAGTTCGCTGAATTTCATCGCTTTAAGCATGGGCGATCTCCCAGGCGGTCAAGGCGTGATCGGCCTCGACCAGATCGGAGAAGGCGTGGCGCTCGCCGTTGATTTCCTGATAGTCCTCATGACCTTTACCGGCCAGCACCACCACGTCGTCAGCACCGGCGCTGGCGATCAATTGGGCGATGGCTACACCGCGCCCGGCGACAAACGTGGCCTTGGACACGTCTTTGAAGCCGACACGGATGTCGTCGAAAATCTGGCCCGGATCTTCGCTGCGAGGGTTGTCGTCGGTGACAAGCACGCCATCGGCCAGACGCTCGACGATCTCGGCCATCAACGGACGTTTGCCGCGATCGCGATCGCCACCGCAACCGAACAGGCACAGCAGCTTGCCCTTGGCGTGTGGACGCAGCGCCACCAGGACTTTTTCCAGGGCATCGGGCGTGTGGGCGTAATCGACCACGACCAACGGCTGTTTGCCGCCACCCAGGCGCTGCATGCGACCGACCGGGCCTTCCAGCTTCGGCAGTACACGCAGGATTTCGTCGAGGGCGTACTCCAGGCCGAGCAACGCGCTGACGGCCGCCAAAGTGTTACTCAGGTTGAAGCGACCGAGCAGGCTGCTGCGCAAATGATGCTCGCCCTGAGGCGTCACCAGCGTGGCGCGCACACCTTCATCATTGAATTGGGCTTCACGGCAATACAGGTACGCGCTGGCGTCTTCCAGGCTGTAGCTGATCAAGCGCGATTCACGGTCTTCGGCAGCCAGCTGGCGGCCGAATGCGTCATCCAGGTTTACCACGCGGCACTTGAGGTCGTTCCAGGCAAACAGCTTGGCCTTCTCGGCAGCGTAGGCTTCCATGGTGCCGTGGTAATCGAGGTGATCGCGGGACAGGTTGGTCATCACCGCCACATCAAACGCCAGCGCAGCAACGCGGCCCTGGTGCAAACCGTGCGACGACACTTCCATGGCAACCGCCTTGGCGCCGGCCTTTTTCAGGTCGGCCAGGGTCGCTTGCACAGCGATCGGATTCGGCGTGGTGTGCAGGCCGCTTTGCAGCGCGCCATAGAAACCGGTGCCCAAGGTGCCGACGATGCCGCAATGCTGGCCCAGCAGGTCAAGCGCCTGGGCAATCAATTGGGTCACGCTGGTCTTGCCGTTGGTACCGGTGACGCCGATCAGGTTGACTTGGCGGCTCGGGTCGCCATAAAAGCGTCCGGCAATGTCAGACAGCTGCGCAGCCAGGCCTTTGACCGGAATCAATGGCACGTCAGTGATCGGCAGCACGGTGGCGCCTTCCACTTCATAAGCCACGGCAGCCGCACCGCGTTGCAAGGCATCCGCGATGTGCGCACGGCCATCGAACTTACCACCCGGCACGGCCAGGAACAGGTCACCGGCGCGTACATTACGACTGTCCAGGCTCAGCTCGCGGATCAACAGATCGCGTCCGGCATGGGCAAAAATCTTGTTCAGGCTAAGAGACATCAGCCGCGCCCTCCATTGGCTTTTACAGCAGCGGCCGGTGGACCGGCATTCGCTTGTTGGGTCGGCGGCAGGTTGTCCGGCGTGATGTTCATCAGGCGCAGGGTGCCGGACATCACTTTGCTGAACACCGGCGCCGATACCAGGCCACCGAAGTAACCGGCTTTGCTCGGCTCATCGATCACCACGACGATGGCGTAGCGTGGATCGCTCATCGGGCCGAAGCCGGCGAACAGCGAACGGTAAGAGTTTTCGGCGTAGCCTTTTGTGCCCACCGACGTTTTACGAGCGGTACCCGACTTGCCCGCCACGTGATACGCCGGCACCTGGGCACGGAATACGCCGCGCGGTGCCTCGATCACTTGTTGCAGCATGCCTTGCATGGTCTTGGCGACGTTTTCCGGAATCACCTGGGTGGCTTTCGGCGCTTCGTCGACATGGATCAGGCTCAGCGGAACCATCCGGCCATTATTCGCCAATACAGAGAAAGCGTGAGCCAGTTGGATCGCGGTCACGGACAGGCCGTAGCCGTAGGAAAGCGTGGCGGTCTCGGCCTTTTTCCAGTCGCGATAGTTGGGCAGGTTGCCCACGCGCTCGCCTGGGAAATCGAGGCCGGTGGGTTGGCCCAAACCGATTTTCTGCGCCAAGTGATAGATGGTCTCGCCGCCGATATCGAAGGCGACCTTACTCATGCCCACGTTACTGGAGTTGATCAGGATACCTGTCAAATCCAACACCGGGCCTTCGGTACGGGACACGTCACGAATGGTGTATTTGCCCAGTTGCAAGGTACCTGGGTACACCTCGACCTTGTCGCTCGGTTTCCAGCGCCCGGTTTCGAGGGCAGCACTCATGGAGATCGCTTTCATGGTCGAGCCCGGCTCGAACACGTCGATCATGGCGCGGTTGCGCATCATCGCCGGCTGCAGGTTGCGACGGTTATTAGGGTTGTAGGTCGGCTGGTTGACCATGGCGAGGATCTCGCCGGTCTTCACGTCCATGATCACCAGGCTGCCGGCCTTGGCGCCATTCTCGATGATCGCGTTACGCAGCTCGCGGTTGGCCAGGTATTGCAGGCGCAGGTCAATGGACAACGCCAAGGGCTTACCGGCCTTGGCGTTCTTGGTGACTTGGACGTCCTTGATCAGTCTGCCGCGCCGATCCTTGATGACTTGGCGTTTGCCAGGAACACCGGCAAGCCATTCATCGTAGGCGAGTTCGACGCCTTCACGGCCGTGGTCATCGATGTCGGTAAAGCCCACCATGTGCGCGGTGGTTTCACCGGCCGGGTAAAAACGACGGAATTCCTCGATGCCGTAGACACCGGGGACTTTAAGGTCGAGCACCTGCTGACCTTGTTCAGGCGTCAAGCCACGAACAAGGTAGATGAATTCTTTATTGGCCTGGGCTTCGAGGCGCTCGGCCAAGGCTTTCGGGTCCTGGCCCAAGGCAGCAGCAAGCGCCGGCCAACGGTCCTTGGCCACCTGCAGTTCCTTGGCGTTGGCCCACAGGGTGGTCACCGGCGTACTGACGGCCAGAGGCTCGCCGTTACGGTCGGTGATCAGGCCGCGGTGTGCAGGAATCGGGATGTGTCGCAGGCTACGGGCGTCGCCCTGGCCGATCAGGAAGTCCCGGTCGACCACTTGCAGGTCAATGATCCGCCAGGCAATCGCACCCACCATCAATGCCAGCAAGCCGAGCATCAGGCGGAAGCGCCATGGGTAGAGTGCGCCCTCGAGTTTCATCATGGCGCCACCATGCGGACTTCAGCCGCGCCAGGAATATGCATTTTCAGCTGTTCGGTGGCCAGCACTTCGATACGGCTATGGGCCGTCCAGGTGCTTTGTTCGAGGATCAACCGGCCCCACTCCGCTTGCGCCTTGTCACGCACACTCAATTCCCCATACAGGGTATTCAGCAACTGACGGTTGTAGTGGGCGCTGTACGACACCGCAATCGCGGAAATCAGCACGCCGACAAACAGCAGCAACATGAAGAAGCTGCCGCCCGGGAGGGGCTTGGCGAAAAGCTTGCTCACCGCAACTTCTCCGCGACGCGCATAACGGCGCTGCGGGAGCGTGGGTTGGCCTTGAGTTCGGCTTCGGAAGCGAACTGCGCTTTGCCATGGATTTTGATTTTCGGCACAAAGGCCTCGAAACGTACCGGCAGGTTGCGCGGCAAGTTGTCGGACTCACCCTTGACCAGGCGACGCATGAACAGTTTGACGATACGGTCTTCCAGGGAGTGGAAGCTGATCACCACCAGGCGACCGCCCACTTCCAACGCCTCGAGCGCAGCCTCGAGGCCGGCCTCCAGGTCGCCCAATTCGTTGTTGACGTGAATACGCAGGCCCTGGAAGGCTCGGGTTGCCGGGTTCTTGCCCTTTTCCCAGGCAGGGTTGGCGACTTTCAGTACTTCGGCCAGGTCGGCTGTGCGTTCGAACGGCTGGATTTCACGGCGCTCAACCACGGCACGGGCCATGCGGCCAGCGAAACGTTCTTCACCGTATTCCTTGAACACACGGGCGATTTCTTCCACTGGCGCGGTCGCGATGAACTGCGCGGCGCTGACGCCACGGGTAGGGTCCATGCGCATGTCGAGCGGGCCATCGTTCATGAAGCTGAAGCCGCGTTCGGGGTCGTCGAGCTGTGGCGAGGACACACCCAGGTCGAGCAAAACCCCGGCCACCTTGCCCGCCATGCCGCGCTCCGCCACTTCGGCGCCCAGCTCGGCAAAGCTGCGCTGCACAACGACAAAGCGGCCGTCTTCGGCCGCTAGCGCTTGCCCGGTGGCAATCGCTTGAGGGTCTTTGTCGAACCCGAGGAGTTTGCCGTCAGGCCCGAGCTGGCTGAGTATCAACCGGCTATGCCCGCCTCTGCCGAATGTGCCATCCAGATAGCAGCCATCCGCGCGTACGGCGAGAGCCTCAACGGCTTCGTCAAGCAGTACGGTGATGTGGTTAAAGCCGCTATCAATAGTCACAGGATCAAATCACGCAGTTCATCAGGCATGGCGCCCGGTTGTTGAATAGCAGCCAGGTCAGCTGCAGAAACAGCATCCCAGGCATCTTCGTCCCACAATTGGAACTTGTTCAGTTGGCCGACCAGCATTGCGCGCTTATCCAGCTTGGCGTACTCGCGCAGACGCGGAGGCACCAGGAAACGACCGCTGCCATCCAACTCGAGGTCGACGGCATTACCAATCAGCAAACGCTGCAGGCGGCGGTTTTCTTCACGCAATGAAGGCAGGGCGCGCAATTTGGTTTCAATCAACTCCCACTCATCGAGGGGGTAAACACATAAACAAGGGTCAACGGCATCGATAGTGATGATCAACTGTCCGGAACTTCGCGAAATGAGCTCGTCACGATACCGGCTCGGCATGGCGAGACGGCCTTTTGCATCGAGACTGATAGCGTTAGCTCCGCGAAACACAGATGCGTTTCTCCAAATTTTAGCGTTTTACGTTCAAAAAACCCACTTTGTGCCACTTTCCGCCACTTGCGCACACTATAGGAATGCGCCCACCACACCGTCAAGGCGCGGATTCAAGGAAAAGCCTTACAGAACGGAGATTTAGGAGCGTAAACGGAGGAGAAAACCGAGTTCGACGATGTTTTTGGCCCAACAAGCACAGATAGCTCAAAGAGCTATAGCTCGAAGTTAAAGTAATTTATTAAGAGTAAGATTTTTTTGGTATTACGAAGATGCATCTGCCAATCATTCGGCAGGGAGGGATTCTTGCGTTACTACCGGTTTTCTGCCCGAGATTCGGACAAAAGGAAAAAGGTGGAGAGTCGATCTGTAAGCCGGGTTCTGTCTTGAACAGTCATTCGTCTACGATGGCCATCACTGGACATCTTTAGCAACCTACCCGGTCCCAGCGCGGGCCACGCCTTGGGACCCTATTTGGTCTTGCTCCAAGTGGGGTTTACCTAGCCACGAACTGTTGCCAGACGTGCGGTGCGCTCTTACCGCACCTTTTCACCCTTACCGGCACCGAAGTGCTTAGGCGGTTATTTTCTGTGGCACTTTCCGTAGGCTCACGCCTCCCAGGCATTACCTGGCACTTCGCCCTATGGAGCCCGGACTTTCCTCCCCCCCCTAATTTTCATAGAGGGCAGCGACTGTCCAATCGACTCTCCGCCGCGAAGGTTAACGGCACGGCGGACTTAGGACAAGTAATAAAAGTTCAGAATTGCCATCACGTTCAGACGGAATACAGGTTTGACACCGGAACTATTCGGCCTTCTGCTTATCCAGTGCCGCTTGATACAAGAGGTTCTTGCGCACGCCGGTAATCTCCGCCGCCAGGGCTGCTGCACGCTTGAGTGGCATCTCCTTGAGCAGTAGATCCAGAATACGCATCGCCTCGCTGCCCACGGCGTCCTCGTCCTCTGGCGCCGTCCAGCCCGCCACCAGCACCACACACTCGCCGCGCTGCTGATTACTGTCGCCCTCGACGAACGCACGCAGCGCTTCCAAAGGCAGGCCCTTGAGGGTTTCAAAGGTCTTGGTCAGCTCACGCGCCAGCAGCGCCAGGCGTTCGCCGCCAAACACCAGCTCCATATCCTGCAGGCATTCAAGGATTCGGTGGGGGGCTTCATAAAAGATCAACGTGCGCGGTTCTTCCTTCAGTGCTTGAAGGCGCGCACGACGCCCTACAGCTTTGGCTGGCAGAAAACCTTCAAAGATGAAACGGTCCGACGGCAGGCCCGCCGCCGATAACGCAGCGATCAGCGCGCACGCGCCCGGAACAGGCACTACATTGATACCAGCGGCCCGCGCCTGGCGCACCAGATGGTAGCCAGGGTCGGAGATCAGCGGCGTGCCTGCGTCAGAGATCAGCGCCACATCGTCGCCGGCCAGCAGGCGTACGATAAAGCGACTGCCCTCCTCGCGCTCGTTGTGCTCATGGCACGCCGCTAATGGCGTGCTGATACCAAAATGCTGCATCAAGCGCTGGGAGTGACGAGTGTCTTCAGCCGCGATCAATTTAACCTCGCGCAACACTTTCAGTGCCCGAGCACTGATGTCGTCCAGGTTGCCAATGGGCGTCGCCACGACAAAAAGCGAGCCTGCAGTGGAATTCAAAGGACCTGGAGCAGTCAAAACGCACACCTCGATGGTTGGCAAAAGCGACATTGTAGCGCGTAGGCGCCTTGAAAATATGCCATCACGGCCGATGCCTTTTCAGCCGTTTGACGCCCGTTGCAACATTTGCACGACCTAAATCGACGGTTTCACGCCAGTAACATCGCGCCTGGGCCAGTGCTTGGGTACAATTCCACGCTAATTTGATCGGTATCAGGAACACTTACATGATCGCTTGCCTGCGGCTGCTCTCCGCCCTCTGCCTCGCTGCCTTGCTGGCCGCCTGCGCCAGCTCGCCCTCGTCCAGCCTTGGCGACCTTCCACGGACCCCGGACGCCAGTATCGAGCAACTGCTCGAACAGGCCACCACCGCCAAGACGCCAGAAAAGGCCGCATTACTGCGCCTGAGTGCGGCAGACATGGCCTACAAGCAGAACAACCCTGGCCGCTCGTCGCAGATTCTTGCGCAGGTGTCCCTGGATGTCCTCAAGCCAGCCGCGCAAGTTTTTGCCAGCACCCTGGCCGCTGAACTTGCCATGGCGCGCAACCAGCCCAAGGCCGCGTTGACCGCCCTGAACCACCCAAGTCTGCAAAGCCTGAAGGACCTGCCGCCCGAGCAGCAGATCCGCACCGCCAGCGTACACGCCCGTGCTTATGAAGCCGATGGCCAGACCCTGGCCGCCGCCCGTGAACGTGTCGCCATGGCCCCACTGCTCACGGGCGATGCCGCCAAAAGCAACCACGAAGCTATCTGGGTATTGATTGCCGCCCTACCGGCGGAACAGTTGCAGGCCAGCGGCAACCCGACGCTCGACGGCTGGATTACCCTGGCCCAGGCAGTCAAGGGCGCCGGTACGCTGGAGCAGCAACAGGCTGCCATCGACACCTGGCGTGCGCAGAACCCGGGCCACCCGGCTGCCGTGCAACTGCCAACGCCACTGACCAAGCTCAAGGAACTGGCCAGCCAGCCCCTGACCAAGATCGCCCTGCTGCTGCCACAGGATGGCCCGCTGGCCTCCGTCGGCAAGGCACTGCGTGAAGGCTTCATGGCTGCGCACTACCAGGCTGAACAAGCCGGGCAGAAGCCGCCAGTGATCGAGTTCTATGACAGCTCGCGCCTCACCTCCCTCGACGACTTTTACGCCAAGGCCCAGGCTGCAGGCGTACAACTGGTAGTCGGCCCGCTGGAGAAACCGCTGGTCAAACAGCTCAGCGCGCGCCCACAACTGCCGATCACCACCCTGGCACTGAATTACAGCGAGAGCGATCGCAGCCCGGCGCAACTGTTCCAGTTCGGCCTGGCCGCAGAAGACGAAGCCCGCGAAGTATCGCGTCGTGCGCGTGCCGACGGCCTGCACCGCGCTGCAGCAATGGTGCCCCGTGGCGAGTGGGGCGAGCGTGTCTACAAAGCCTTCCGCCAGGACTGGGAAGCCAATGGCGGCCAGGTCATGGGGGTTGAGTACGTCGACCAGCCGGTCGCCCTCGCCCAGCAAATTGCCGATCTGTTCCAACTGCGTAAAAGCGAAGGTCGCGCCAAGAGCCTGCAAAGCACCGTTGGCACCGACGTCGCGGCGCAACCATCGCGTCGCCAGGACATCGAGTTCATCTTCCTGGCCGTGACCCCGCAACTGGCCCAGCAGATCAAGCCGACCCTGAACTTCCAATACGCCGGCGATGTGCCGGTGTACGCCACGTCCCACGTGTTCAGCGCCAGCGGCGACAAGAACCAGTACCTGGACATGACCAATGTGATGTTCTGCGAAACCCCTTGGCTGCTCAACACCACCGACCCGCTGCGCAATCAGGTTGCCGCTCAATGGCCGCAAGCCAATGGCAGCCTGGGTCGCCTGTACGCCATGGGCGTCGATGCCTACCGCCTGGCGCCACGCCTGGGGCAACTCAAGGCATTGCCGGACACCCGAGTTGACGGCTTGTCGGGCAGCCTGGGCATCAGCACCACCCAGCGCGTTGATCGCCAGATGCCATGGGCCAAGTTCGTCGGCGGTGAGATCCAGCGTCTGCCGGACACCCCGCGCTGATGCCCGAGCGGTCCAGCGCACAAAGTGGCAAGGATGCCGAACTACAAGCGCTGAAGCACTTGCAACAACAGGGTCTGCGCCTGCTGGCGCAGAACTGGTTATGTAAACGTGGCGAGCTTGATCTGGTCATGCTTGACGGCGATACAGTAGTATTCGTCGAAGTCCGCTACAGAAAACACGCACAATGGGGTGGCGCACTCGCCAGTATCGACGGGCGCAAGCGTCAAAAGCTGATACTGGCCGCGCAGTTTTTCCTGCAGAAAGAGCATCGCTGGGCCGACGCCCCCTGCCGTTTCGATGTGGTTGCCATAGAAAGCACACCGTCTGGTCAAGCTGATCTGAACTGGCTCAAAGATGCCTTCGACAGCTGATTCGCCGGACATCTTCACCACACACTTTTGCTCTTTGCTTTGCGGGCTGCACATTCCTGTGCCAAACAGCCGCGCTACTTAAGGTCACACAGATGGACATGCAATCCAGAATTCGCCAGCTTTTCCAGGCCAGTATCGACACCAAGCAACAGGCGATGGACGTACTTGCACCGCACATCGAGCAAGCCAGTCAGGTCATGGTCAACGCCTTGCTCAACGAGGGCAAAATGCTTTCGTGCGGCAACGGCGGTTCGGCCGGCGATGCCCAGCATTTCTCGTCCGAGCTGCTCAACCGCTTCGAGCGTGAGCGTCCGAGCCTGCCGGCTATTGCCTTGACCACCGACTCGTCGACGATCACCTCGATCGCTAACGACTACAGCTACAACGAAATCTTCTCCAAGCAGATCCGCGCCCTGGGCCAACCGGGCGACGTGTTGCTGGCGATTTCCACCAGCGGCAACTCGGCGAATATTATTCAAGCGATCCAGGCCGCACATGATCGCGAAATGATTGTCGTAGCATTGACCGGACGCGATGGCGGCGGCATGGCCTCACTGCTGCTGCCTGAAGACGTGGAGATTCGCGTCCCGGCCACAGTCACCGCACGTATTCAGGAAGTCCACCTGCTGACGATCCACTGCCTGTGCGATCTGATCGACAGCCAACTGTTTGGGAGTGAAGAATGACCGTTAACCGCCTCAGCCTTTTAGCCATCACCCTGTGCCTCGCTATCAGCGGCTGCAGCACGGCCATCACTGCAACACGCGACACCCCTATTCAGGATGACAAGGGCACCCGCACTTTCGGCAGCAAGATCGATGACTCGCTGATCGAAACCAAGGTTGAAGTCAACGTTGCCAAGGCCGCACCGGACCTGGGCAATGGTGCTTCGCGCATCGTCGTGACCAGCTTTAACGGCGTCGTGCTGCTCGCTGGCCAGACGCCACGCGCCGACCTCAAGGCCCAGGCCGAGCAAGCCGCCGCCGCCGTACAGCGCGTGAAGAAGGTACACAACGAGCTGCAAGTGATGAACCCGATCACCCTGCTGGCCATCAGCAACGACGCGCTGCTGACCACCAAGATCAAAGCGCAGATGCTCACCGATAACGCGATCCCTGGCTCGCGCATCAAGGTCGTCACCGACAACGGCATCGTCTACCTGATGGGCCTGCTCACCCAGGCCGAAGCCACTCGCGCAGCCAACCTGGTGCAGGGTGTTTCCGGTGTGCAGAAAATCGTCAAGGTCTTCGAGTACATCGATTGATGTAACCGACAGCCACAAAAAAGGGCGCCTTACTCAGGCGCCCTTTTTTATTCACGAATGTTTACTGGTACTGCGAGTACGGATTGCCCTGGAACTGGTTGTTCTGTTGTGGCGCCTGTTGCTGGGCACCCGGCTGTCCGTACTGTTGGCCAGGAATCGGGCCGAGGTTCACTTCCACACGACGGTTCTGGGCACGGCCGTTGACGTCGGCGTTGCTGGCAATCGGGTTATCCGGGCCGGCACCGCGGGCGCTCAGGTTGGCGCCGTTGACGCCTTGGGAAGTCAGGTAGTTGGCTACGCTCTGAGCACGGCGCTGGGACAGGTCCATGTTCAACTGGCGGCTACCGGTGCTGTCGGTGTAACCGACGATCTGGATAGTGTTCTGGTTGAACTGCTTGAGCGAGTTGGCCAGGTTGTTCAGCGGCTGGTAGAAGCTGCTGGAAATCGCGTCCGAGTTGGTCGCGAAGGTGATGTTGCCTGGCATGATCAGCTTGATCTGGTCACCCTGGCGCTGAACTTCAACACCGGTGTTGGCCATGCTTTCACGCAGTTTCTTTTCCTGCTGGTCGGCATAGTAGCCGTAACCCGCGGCACCGGCACCCGCAACGACGGCGCCGATCAGCGCGCCCTTGCCACGGTTGTTGTGATCGATGGCCGCACCGGCCAATGCGCCGGCCAGGGCACCCAGGCCACCGTACTTGGCAGTCTTGCTCATACCGCCGGATTCATTACTCGCCTGTCCCTGGCTGCTGCCGTCATAAGGGTTAGGGGATGCGCAGCCGGACAACAAAGCTACGCAGGTAGCGACAACAAGCAGACGACGCGAAGTGAACATGGGGGGAGCTCCTACTTTTGCATTCTATGGTGCAAAGGACATTGGCAATGGACCTGTGCCGAGTTTGGAACGCGACAAACGGCAAAAATTCCGTGACTACAGAAACCGTAGCAGACGCTCACTGAACACGACCTGAGTTTTTGCTACAAGGTTTGCCTGTTATAGAACGCGCTCTGCCCGGCAATGAACCCTTCACGCCCGCACAAATGGGTTCTCACGCATTTCATCGCCCAGCCGGGTATCCGGCCCGTGGCCGGTCACTACCGTCGCGCCCTCGTCCAAGGTATACAGGCGCTGCTTGATCGAGCGCACGATGGTCGCCTGGTCGCCGCCCCACAAATCGGTGCGCCCGATACCACGCCGGAACAGCGTGTCGCCGGCAATCAGCAGCTTGGCGTCGGCAAACCAGAAGCTCATCGACCCTGGCGTATGGCCGGGTGTGTGCAACGCCACGCCACAGCCACAGGCCAACTCTTCATCATGTTCCAGCCAACGATCCGGCGAAGGTACAGGGGTATAGGGCACGCGAAACATCTGGCATTGCATTTCCAGATTGTCCCAAAGGAATTGATCTTCTTTGTGCAGGTGCAAGGTGGCACCGGTCTTCTCCTTCAACTGGCCGGACGCCAGGAAGTGATCCAGATGGGCATGGGTGTGGATGATGCTCACCACTTTCAGTCCCAGGGCATCGAGCCGCGCCAGGATCAGCTCATGGTTGCCGCCTGGGTCGACCACGATGGCCTTTTTGCTGACGGGGTCGCCGATAATGGTGCAGTTGCACTGCAGGGGGCCGACGGGGAAGGTTTCGCGGATGAGGGTCGGCTTGGCGGTTTCCATTCTGGGTCCTGTCGTGCAAATGAAATATCGTTTCCGGGCGAACATCGCCGGAATAAGTGCACTATTAAAACAGACTGGAGTATCCCTAGCCGATCAACCTCAGCTCTTGGGCCCTCGCCACTGCTTGCGTACGACGCTCTACACCCAGCTTGCTGTTGATGTGGCTCGCGTGAGTCTTGACCGTGTGCAGGGAGATAAACAGTCGATTGCTGATTTCCTGATTGGAGCAACCTTGAGCGATCAATTGCAGCACCGCCAGCTCCCGCGCGCTCAAGGTCTCATGGGTAGAAGCCGCTTCTACCACGACTACCGCCGGTAACAGCGCCAGCAGGCTCTGGCTCAGCAGGCCGTGAGGATCTTTGGCCAGCTGCTCACGCATCCAGTCCGGGTGGGTTTCCAGCAATCGCTGGAAGGGCTGCAAAGCCCCGCCTATGCCGGCCTCAAGGGCCTGGGTAAAGACTGGACGCGCCTTTGTCTCCTGCCCCTCCTCCAGCAACAGTTGCACCCGTTGGGTCAGGGCCATCAACGCGATCATCTGACGCCCGCTGTTATGCGCCTGCAGCGCCAGCTCTTCGAGACGCTGCAACGCCGCCGCAGGTTGGTGGCGAGTGGCGTCCAACGCAGCCTGTTGCAGCCCGATATGCTGCGGCAGGTGCGGGTGAAACTCCGGCGCGGCAGCGGCGTGTTCGCCATGGTAAGTTTGCCCCAGGCGCGTCAGCCAGGCGTCGGCCAAGTCGGTGCGGCCCTGGGCCAGCCACAGCTCGCACTTGATCAGGGTGATCATCGCCAGGTAGTAGATCGGCGGCACATCCCAGATATGCATCAGGCGCTCAGCCTCGGCGAGTTCGGCAAAGGCTTTGGGGAAGTCACCACGACGCCCTTCGAAATTGGCGATCACACAATGGCCGATCAACACGCTGATATCGCGACAAGCTCGGGCTTCGGCGAGGCCGGCACGCAAACGGGCGAGGCCGGCGTCGGGCTGGAGCCGCACCAGCAGCAGAAAACCTTCGTAGAGCGACAACCGCGCACGCACTGCATACAAGCGCTGCGGCGCCAAGCCGTGCAGGCGTTGCAAGCCCTGGCGGACTTCATCCAGGGAACGCAGGATCTCACCGCGCGCTTGCAACACTCGCGCGCGGTCGTAGTGGGCCAGGGCTTCGAACAATGGGTTGCCGACGCGCTGCGCCAGCTCCAGGGATTCACGGTTCAAGCCACGTGCACGCCAGAGGTCGGCATCGACAATGGCCAGGTTGGACAGGGTCGATAAGCACATCAACCGCTGGCCGTAACGCCGTTGTGGCAAGCTCTCCAGGGCCTCGCTGCAATAGCGCTGGGTCAGCTCGCGATCGCCCCGGCCGCGGGCGATGATCCCGCTCAGGGCCAGCCACTGGGCCAACATCGATTTCTGCGCGGTAGCCGACGGCGCCGGCAGGAAGCGGCTGAGGTAGCTGGACAGTTCTTCCGCTGCATCCAACTGGCAGGCCAGGCCCAAGGCCCAGCTGTAGAGCACGATCAAGCGCGGCGTGCTGATCAGCAGGCTGTCGGGCAAGTCCATTTTCCAGCGCAGTAGCATGCCAACATTCTGCTCAGCCAGCAGTTGTTCTTCAGACAGGTTCTGTACCAGGTTGGCCGCCACGTCCAGATGGCCGGCGCGCAGCGCCTGCTCCACCGCTTCATCGATCAAGCCTTGGGCATTGAACCAGCGACACGCACGCAGGTGCAGGCTGGCCGCTGGCAGAACGTGACTGCTGGCGCGCCGTGTGCGCAGCAAATCAGAAAAAAGATGGTGATAACGGTACCAATGCCCTTGGTCGTCCAGTGGCACCAGAAACACTTGGTGCGCCTGCAGGTAACGCAGGATTTCGGCACTGTCGTGGGCTTCACGCACCGCGTCGCAGAGTTCGCTGCAAAATCGATCCTGAGGGGCGGTGTCGTACAAAAACGCCTGCACGTCGGCCGGCAGGCAGTCGATGACTTCTTCCAGCAGGTAATCGCGGATGAGCCCTTCGCCGCCGTGCAGGCTCTGCGGCAAGGCGCCGTCGCTACCGGCTTCAGAGGCGGCCAACAGCCAGAAACGCAGGCCGGCGACCCAGCCTTCGCTGCGGCGGATCAGGTTATCGAGGGCTTCACCTTGTAGGGAATTGCTGTGGCGATCCAGCACTGCCAGTGATTCGTCGTGAGTCAGGCGCAAGTCCTGTTCATGCAGCTCCAGCAGATGACGCGACAACCGTAGCCGCGCCAGATGCCAGTCCGGACGCTGGCGGCTGGTAACCAACACCACCAAGCCGTCAGGCAAATGATTGAGGAAAAACTGCAGGCAGCGGTCGAGCACCGGCCCTTGGGCCAGATGGTAATCATCCAGCACCAGCAACAGCGGCGCACGGGTGGACAGGTGGACAGCCAGTTCGTCGAGCAGGCCATCCAGCCACTCTTCAAAGGCAAAGGGTTGGTGACGCTGACGCATTTTCAGCAGGCCCAGCGATTGGGCGCCGAGTTGCGGAAAGAATTGCTGCAAGCCGTCGAGCAGGCGTTCGAGGAAACGCCCGGGGTCGTTGTCCCGTGGGCTCAGGCCCAGCCACAGGCTTTGCCAATGGGCCGGCAGGCTCTGGCAAAACTCCACCGCCAACGAACTCTTGCCAAACCCAGCCGGTGCGCTGACCAGCAGCAAGCGCCCTTCCAGACCAGCGCTCAGGCGTTCGCACAGGCGAGGGCGCAGCACGTAGCCGTCAGGCAGAGGTGGCCTGTAGAAGCGACCTTCCAGGGTCGGAATGACCGTGCTGGCAGGCCCTTGGATTCGGGACAGATCAGTCATCGCCGGGCTCTTGTAGAAGGCTGTTGTCGGCATTGCAGATGTCCGCAGACTAGCGGTAAAAGCGGCGGGTTTGTAGATCTTTGCAACATTTGCCTGAAAAAGAACTGCGACAAAAAATGTGGGAGGGGGCTTGCCCCCGATGGCGGCGGATCAGTCAATGCGCTTTTTGACTGTCCCACCGCTATCGGGGGCAAGCCCCCTCCCACATTTGCAAGCTAACGCAGGTTAGCGAACACCATCCTGGCGCAGGGCCGCCGGGGTGAAGTCGCTGGTGGTGGCGGTGAAGCCAAAGTCATACGCCTGCTTCTCTTCGTTCTTCATGCCCAGCGCCAGGTAGCGGCCGGACTGCAGGTCGTAGAGGGTTTCCAGGGCGTACCACGGCACTTGCTTGTCGTAGTAGTTCTCGGCATGGGCTTCCGCCACGCGCCACAGTTGGCCACGGCCGTCGTAGTGGTCGATCACGGCCGCTTGCCAGGTGTCTTCGTCAATGAAGAAGTCACGCTTGGCGTAGATGTGACGCTGGCCTTCCTTCAAGGTCGCGACCACGTGCCAGACGCGGCGTAGCTCGTAGCGGGCCAGGTCCTGGTTGATGTGGCCGGCCTTGATGATGTCGGCGTATTTGAGCTTCGGATCGTCGATCTTGTAGCTGTTGGAGGCGATGTAGATTTCTTTCTTGCCCTCCAGCTTCCAGTCGTAGCGATCCGGTGCACCGTTATACATGTCGAGGTTGTCGGAGGTACGCAGGCCGTCGGCGGCGGTACCTGGCCCGTCATAGGACACTTGCGGCGCCCGGCGCACACGGCGCTGGCCGGCGTTGTAGACCCAGGCCGAACGCGGTTCCTTCACCTGGTCCAGGGTTTCGTGCACCAGCAGCACACCACCGGCCAGACGTGCCGGCGCGGTCACTTGCTGCTTGAAGTAAAACAGCACGTTGCCTGGGTTTTTCGGGTCGTAGTCCTTCATCTTGTCGCGGAATACAAACTGGTCACGGAAGTACACCAGGCTGTAGGATCCGTTGGTTTGCGGCGTGGCCTGGGTCACCAGACGGGTCACGCTGCCACCGCGATAACGGGTGATGTGGTTCCAGATCACCTCTACGCCGCTTTTCGGAATCGGGAACGGTACGGCGGTTTCGAAGTTTTCCAGGCCGTTACCGCCAGACACCAGGTTGGTCGTGGTGGCGTTCTTCTTGATGGAGGCAAACACATCAGCCGGCACTGTGGCACCGCGATGGGTCGGATAGACCGGCATCTTGAAGGTTTCCGGATAGCGCTTGAACATCGCGTACTGCCCCGGCGCCAGCTTGTCCTTGTATTGCTCCACGTTCGCTGCGGTGATGGTGAATTGCGGTTGTTCATTGGCGTAAGGGTTGGCCAGGAACCCACGGGCGTCGACGGCACCCGCGTTGGTCGGCAGCGGCGACCACTTAGGAATGGTGCCCGCCGCGTTACCGGCCATTTCGGCGCCCATCGGCGTCAGGGTCGTGCCCAGCTTGGCAGCTTCATCCGCCGACACCGCCGCCATGACGTTGCTCGCCAGGATCGACAGCCCAAGCACACCCACGTGCAACAGACTTTTGGTTATTTTCATGTTCTGGTCTTCCTGAAATGCGTGTGCTTAGAAGTTGGCGCCGAAGCTCAAAGCGACGAAGTCGCGGTCATCCACCGTGCTGAACTTGCCACCAAAGAAGTTGGTGTAGGCCAGGCTGGCGGTGTAGGTGTTCTGATACTCGGCATCCAGGCCCAGGCTGACTGCCTTGCGACCTTCTTCGAAGTTACCGCCAGGGCCTGGCGAATAACCTTTGACGTCATGGGACCACGCCACGTTTGGCTTGAGGTTGACGCCGGCGAACACGTCCGGGTATTCCCAGATGGCGCGAGCGCGGTAGCCCCAGGAGGTGGCGGTGGTGTAACCGTCGTTGTTGCAGTTGGTATTCAGGCTGGCGGCATTAGGCAAACCACCGCCTTGTGCTGTGGAGTTGTTGAGCGCGTTGCAGAACCCCCCTGGTAGCGAACCCGGACCAAAGACTGGGTCACGGCCATAACGTGCCTCGGATTTGCTTTCCAGCCCACCGACATGGGTCACGCCGATTTCACCGACAGTGGTCAAGCGGCTGGCGCCCATGACTTGATCGAAGAAGTGCGTGAAGGTGGTTTGGAACTGGGTGACTTCCTTGCGGTTATAACCATGCAGGTCCTGACCCGGCGTCCCTTTCAACACAGACGCATTGTTGAAGGGCGGAAGTGGCGTTACGCCGGCGAAAAGAATGTCTGTGGTGCTCAGTTGTACCGGTGCATTTGGGCGATAGCTCAACTCGCCGCTCCATGCAGTCCCCGTAGGCAGGGTAGTGGAGAAACTCAAGCCATACAGACGAATATCTTCCGGGTATTCAACGAAATAATTGGAGTTACCCGCGACCACCAACGGACGCAGCTGGGCTGGCACACCAGGCGTTGCACCGGTGTATTTCGATTGCGGTGCGCCCTGGGCACTGAAGATCGGCGCACGACTGTGGTAGTTCATGAAGTAAGCGCCGAACTCTGTATCCAGCGGCTCGAAGTTGTAATGGAACGCGACACCGAACTGACCACTGTCGCGCGCATCACGATCTGGACCACGACGCACCAATACGCCTTCGTTATTGACGTCGACGCCATTGGCGGCAAGCCCTGGCAGTACTGCGGCAGGCAGGAAGCGACGACTGTTCAACACGCGCAAATTGTCACTGCAGCCGTCGGAAATAACATCAGGCTGAGAGAAGAAAGTGCCGCAGTTATCGGTAACGGTCTGGTCCCATTCCAACTGATAGAACGCTTCCGCCGACAGGTTATCGGTCAGTGTCTGCGACACATAGAACATATTGACCGGAATCAAGCCTTCCTTGATCTCAGCCCCCGGACGACGGAACGCGGACACGTCGATCGGGTTGATCGAGTTGATGCCGCCGCCAATGAAGGTACTTTCACCCCAGCTCACCACCTGCTTGCCAAAACGTACCGACCCCGGCAAATCGGCAATGTTGTAGTTGTGGTAGATGAACGCATCGAGAATCTGCCCGCCAGAGGACTTGGCGCCCTCTTTACGGTTGTTGTCGCTGATGTCCTTGAACGGACGGCTTTCGTCCTTGAGCTCAAAGTCATACCAGTACTTGCCACGCACAAACACACCGGTATCGCCGTACTTCAGTTCCAGGTCATGAATACCCTTGAAGATCTTCGAGAACGTTTCACCGCGCTTAAAGTTGAGGTGACCGTCGTCGGAAGTTTGGGATAAGCCACGACCACCGTTGTTGACGCCAATCAGATCCTTGTTGGGCTTGGCTGTCGACCAGCTCGCCCCCACGGAAAGCGACGAGTCAAAACTCCCTTCGATTTCACCGATATTGAAACTGACGCCGAATGCGGGCCCGGCGAGCGTAGAAGCGAGACTGACGGCCAGGGGCAGTCTTGCCCGGCGCCAGAACTGGTTTACTGAGGTCATCGACGCTACTCCATGTGCATTATTGTTATGGCAGTGAGTTCTTTCTGTTGATGCGTGTAACAGCCGGAATACAACGATTCCAATGCCGCTCGGCAGCCGAGCCCTCATGGCCCGAAGCGGAACATCCTTGAAAAACTCTGAGTGGGACTATAGCCAGCAGGGGGTACTGCTTGATCCCTCTAAAGTGTGATTTGCATCACCAACCCGTCTGCCACAGTCCTTTCGCCATGTCGGCGAGGGCCGACGCGGCAAGGATGGCTGAAAATCGGCAAATCACAAGTAAAGGTGCCAGATAGAGCATTGCCGTGCCCGAGCGGGCACGGCGAGGAGGGTCAGAGGGTGGACAGGAAGGTGCTGTTGTTCGCCTGCCATTCAATGATGTCGATACGGATACGTTTTTTGTCGAGTTTTCCTACACTCGTCTTGGGAATTTCCGTAACAACGGCGATTTGGCTAGGAATCGCCCATTTGCTCAAATGGCCCAATTCCACGAACGGCTTGAGGTGTTCCTTGAGCTCGCGGGCGCCTATCACATGGCCATCACGCACCACCAGCAAGGCAAACGGGCGCTCGCCCCACTGCGGATCGGCAATGCCCACCACCGCTACTTCGCGTACCGCCGGGTGACGGCTGACCAGGTCTTCGAGGGCCAGGGAGGAGATCCACTCGCCGCCGGTCTTGATCACATCCTTGATGCGGTCGCGAATATCGATCACGCCAAATGCATCGAGGGTGGCCACGTCGCCCGTGTGCATCCAGCCGCCCGCCCACAGCTCGGCGCCCTTCTGCGGCTCGTTGTAATAACCCTCGGTCAGCCACGGCGCGCGCAGGACCAACTCGCCCTGGGACTCGCCGTCGGCGGGCAGGAAGTTACCCTCAGCGTCCATGATCGCCGCTTCCACCAATGGCCCAGGCACACCGGCCTTGATGCGGTAGGTGATGCGCTCGTCCTCGGTGCCGGCCATCAGTTCTTCGTTGAGGTGGGCGCAGGACACCAGCGGGCCGGTCTCGGACATGCCGTACGCGGCGGTCAGTTGAATCCCACGGGCCTTTGCCGCCTCATACAGCGTACGGTTGAGGGCACTGCCACCGATGACGATTTTCCAACCGCCAAAATCCACGCCTTGGGCGGCCTTGGCGTTGAGCACCATCTGCAGGATGGTCGGTACGCAGTGGGAGAAAGTGACCTTTTCCTTACGCCATAGCTCCACCAGGTATTCCGGGTCGTAGCGACCGGGGTAGACCTGCTTCAGGCCGAGCATGGTCGCCACATACGGCAAGCCCCAGGCGTGCACGTGGAACATCGGCGTGATCGGCATGTACACGTCGTTGGTGCCGAGCAATCGCACGCTGTCGACGCTGCCCATGATGGTCGCCACACCTATGGTGTGCAGCACCAACTGGCGGTGGGTGAAATACACACCCTTGGGGTTACCGGTGGTGCCGGTGGTGTAGAAGGTGGTGGCGACGGAGTTTTCGTCGAAATCCTGGAAGTCATACTTCGGGCTGGCGGCGGCGAGCAGGCTTTCGTACTCGCCCACCAGGTTGGGCAGCTCGGCAGTCTTGGAATCGCCGTCGGTGAGCAGCAGGGTCTTGTCGACCGTCGTCAGGTGCCCGGCAATCGCCTGGTAAAGCCCCACGAACTCACTGTTGACCAGCACGAAGCGGTCCTCGGCATGGTTCATGGTGTACAGGATCTGTTCCGGCGACAGGCGCACGTTGATGGTGTGGATCACCGCGCCGATCATCGGGATGGCGAACATGCATTCCAGGTAGCGATGGCTGTCCCAGTCCATCACCGCGACGGTATCACCGGCCTTGACGCCGGCCTCGGTCAGCACATTAGCCAGGCGGGCAACGCGTTCGATCAGGGTCGGGTAGGTGTAGCGCAGCTTGTCGCGGTAGACGATTTCCCGGGTCTTCTCGTAACGGGCGCCGGACATCAACAGGCGTTTGATCAACAGCGGATATTGGTACGCACCTTCGGCGGGCGGGATAACACGGGTCTGCAACATACGAATCCCTTTTATGACTGCACGGTCTTGGCTTCAAGATCTGCACTGTAGAGACCTTATGTTTCAACCAAATCAGCCAAAGGAATGATTTGCAGCCCCCAATGAATGCTAGCTTTGCGCCAGCATTGAAGCCTTACCGAGCTCCAATTTGGGAGCGGGCTTGCTCGCGAATGCGGTGGATCAGTCACGCATGTGTTGACTGTCACAGCGCATTCGCGAGCAAGCCCGCTCCCACATTTGTGCGGTGCTCACTCGAGTTTACTTCATGCTGGTGAAGGCCAGTTTTACGCCAATCGCAATCAGCACAGCGCCCATGGTGCGGTCGAACCAGTGGCCCATCCGCGCAAACCCAGCGCGCACGCGCTGCTGGCTGAACAGCATCGCCACCAGACAGAACCACAGCGCCGTCGCCACTGCCAGGTACACGCCGTAACCAGCCTGGATCGCCAGCGGTGTGTGCGGGTTGATCACCACGGTGAACAACGACAGGAAGAACAGCGTGGCCTTGGGGTTCAAGCCGTTGGTCACGAAACCGGCAGTGAAGGCACCTCGCGGGGTGCGTTCGCCCGCTTCGCGGTGCAACTCGCCCTCGGCGGCAGGCTTGGCCGGCTGCGCGCGCAGGGCCTTGAAGCCGATGTACAGCAGGTAGGCGGCCGCGGCCCATTTCAGGGCGTTGAACAACACGATGGACTGGGACACGATCAAGCCGATACCGAGCAACGAATAACCCACGTGCAGGAAAATCGCCGAACCGACGCCCAGTGCAGTCCAGGTCCCGGCGCGACGGCCGTGGGTCACACTTTCACGCACCACCACCGCGAAATCCGGGCCGGGGCTGGCTACCGCCAGTAAGTGAATCAGGGCTACGGTCAAAAACTCGGCGGCGTACATGCTCACTCCCATTAAGTAACTGATTATTTCATCTGATAGGCTCGGGAGATTACGCCTTCGAACCCTGTCGCAAAAGGTACAGTTGATGACGAACAATCGCCGCGCCGTCTTTCTTGATCACCCTTCCCTGGACCCGGGGGACCTCGACCTCAGCGAGCTGCGAGACAGCTTCAGCGAGTTGCAATTGTTTGCAGACACCACGCCGCAGAACGTGATCGAACGCGTGCAAGGCGCCCACGTCGTGATCAGCAACAAAATCGCCCTCAACACAGCAACCTTGGCGGCCTGCCCGGAGCTCAAGCTGATCCTGGTGTCAGCCACCGGCACCAATAACGTCGACCTCGAAGCCGCCCGCGCCCATGGCATCACCGTGAGCAACTGCCAGGGCTATGGCACGCCTTCGGTGGCGCAGCACACGATCATGCTGTTGCTCAACCTGGCGACGCGCTTGAAGGATTATCAACGGGATGTCAGCGCCGGCAAGTGGCAGGAGGCCAAACAGTTCTGCCTGTTGGACCACCCGATTGTCGAGCTGGAAGGCAAGACCCTCGGCCTGCTCGGCCACGGTGAATTGGGCGGCGCAGTCGCGCGACTGGCTGAAGCCTTCGGCATGCGTGTCCTGCTCGGCGCTATTCCGGGACGCCCGGCCCGCGCTGACCGCGTGCCGCTGGATGAACTGCTGGCGCAGGTGGACGCGCTGACCCTGCACTGCCCACTCAACGAACACACCCGCGACTTTATCGGCGCCCGTGAACTGGCGCTGCTCAAGCCCGGCGCGTTTGTGGTCAACACCGCACGCGGTGGTTTGATCAACGAACAGGCCCTGGCCGATGCATTGCGCAGCGGTCACCTGGGTGGCGCGGCGACCGATGTACTGAGCGTAGAACCGCCGGTGCATGGCAACCCACTGCTGGCCGGCGATATCCCGCGGCTGATCGTCACCCCGCACAACGCCTGGGGCAGCCGCGAAGCGCGCCAACGCATCGTCGGCCAACTGGCGGAAAACGCCCGTGGCTTTTTCAACGGGGCCCCGCTGCGCGTCGTCAGTTGATAAACTGCGCCCCTTTTCAAGGAGCAGACCATGGATCCGCGCAGTGAAGTACTGCTTCGTCAGGCCGAACTTTTTCAAGGCAACCTGCTGTTGGTGGGCTTGCCTGCCGACGACCTGCTCGGCCGACTGCCCAACGCCCACGGCTGGAGCTGGCATGCCGGCGACCAGGCGGCGCTAGATGCACGCTTCGCCGAGCGCAGCCACTTTGGTGTGAACGTGCCGGAGCGCGCATTTGATGCGGCGGTGATCTTCCTGCCCAAGTCCAAGGACCTCACCGACTACCTGCTCAACGCCGTGGCTGCACGCTTGCCCGCCGCCGAATTGTTTCTGGTCGGCGAGAAAAAAGCCGGCATCGAAAGCGCCGCCAAGCAGATGATCCCTTTCGGCAAACCGCGCAAGCTCGACAACGCGCGGCATTGCCAGCTGTGGCAGGTCACCGTGGCCAACGCGCCCCAAGCCGTCGAGCTGGAAAGCCTGGCACAGGTCTTCGAGGTGCCGCTGGCTGAAGGTCCGCTGAAGGTGTTGAGCCTGCCGGGCGTGTTCAGCCACGGTCGACTGGATCGCGGCACCGAGTTGTTGCTGGAGCACCTGGACAAGCTGCCAAGCGGCCATCTGTTGGATTTCGGTTGCGGCGCTGGCGTGCTGGGGGCGGCGGTCAAACGTCGCTACCCGCACAACACAGTGACGATGCTAGATGTGGACGCCTTTGCCGCTGCCAGCAGCCGCCTGACCCTGGCCGCTAACGGCTTGGAAGCCGAGGTGCTGACCGGTGATGGCATCGATGCGGCCCCGATGGGGTTGAACGCGATTTTAAGCAACCCGCCGTTCCATGTCGGGGTGCACACCGACTATTTCGCCACCGAAAACTTGCTGCGAAAAGCGGCGAAACACCTGGCAAAAGGCGGCGAACTGCGCTTGGTCGCTAACAGTTTCCTGAAGTACCAACCGCTGATCGAAGAGCACTTGGGCGTGTGCGCGATCAAGGCCGAGGGCAACGGTTTCCGCATCTACCGTGCAAAGCGCGGCTGACGGGCGTTTGAAAAAGAAGGCTTGCCGAATGGATTTTGCCTAGGCAGAATCCGCTCCGTCCTAGGGGAGTAGTCTCCCACGAGCGCCACGCTCGTCCGGCATACGTCAACATACTTGGTCAGCAGACCATGGCGTATGCGACCCAGGAGTCCGCACAGACGGACCGGGGTTTGACAAGACCTATGACACGCACACCTTACCCGGGGCGGGAAGGCTGTACGTGTCATAGCCGTGTCGACCCGCCCCTGGAAACCTACCTGATGCTGGATTCATTGCTCGTTCCTACCGCAATCGTTGCCTTGGCCGAAATCGGCGACAAGACGCAACTGCTCGCGCTCATCCTTGCCGCACGCTTTCGCAAACCCTGGCCGATCATCGCCGGCATCGTTGCCGCGACCCTGGCCAACCACGCGGCCGCCGGTGCCGTGGGGGCCTGGTTTGGGAGTTTCTTCTCGGATGCGGTGTTGCACTGGATCCTCGCGGCGAGCTTCTGCGCCACGGCGCTGTGGACCCTGGTGCCGGACAAACTCGACGATGACGAAGCCAGCACCACGCGCAAATTCGGCCCGTTCCTGACCACGCTGATCGCGTTCTTCCTTGCGGAAATCGGTGACAAGACGCAGATCGCCACGGTGATGCTGGCGGCGCAGTATCCGGAGTTGTGGCTGGTGATTATCGGCACCACCCTGGGCATGCTGATTGCCAACGTGCCGGTGGTCTTGGCGGGGAATTTTGCGGCGGAAAAACTACCGTTGACCTTGATTCGTCGACTGGCGGCAACAGCGTTCTTCATCCTGGCGATCGTGGCGGTGTACAAGGCCATGCAGAGCAGTGGCTGGATCTAAATCTGTAAACCCAATCAAATGCGGGAGCGGGCTTGCTCGCGAATACGGAGTGTCAGTCACTGATTATTTGACTGATCCAACGCCTTCGCGAGCAAGCCCGCTCCCCCATTTAGACCTTCACCAGATCTTTAGGCTCAGGATTTCTTGGCCTGTTGGTACAGCGGCATCACCTTCGGAATCGCCGCCTGCAACGAGGCGATTCGGCTGTCGGAGGCCGGGTGAGTACTCATGAACTCCGGCGGTGCACCTTCCGAGGCTTTAGCCATCTTGTTCCACAACGTAATGGCGGCGTTCGGGTTATAGCCGGCGCGGGCCGACAGTTCCAGGCCGATCAGGTCTGCCTCGTTTTCGTTGCTGCGGCTGTTGGGCAAGGTCATGCCGTAGTTTGCCACGGTATCGGCCAGTGCCAGACTGTCCTGGCCGAGGCCGAACAATGCACCGGCGCCCTGCTTCGCCATCTCGATCCCGTAGGCCTTGGACATGGCTTCACGGCCGTGTTCACGCAAGGCGTGGGCGATTTCATGGCCCATCACGGCAGCCAGTTCGTCATCGGTGAGCTTGAGGTTGTCGATCAACGCGCTGTACACGAAGATCTTGCCGCCAGGCCCGCAGTTGGCGTTCATCTCGTCGCTCTTGATCAGGTTCACTTCCCACTTCCACTGTGCGGCATCCGCACGAAAGGTCGGCGCCTGGGCAATCAAGCGGTTGGCGATGGCCTGCACGCGCTTGGCGTTGGCGCTGGTCTTATCCAATTGGCCCTTGCTACTGGCTTCGCCCAACGTCTGTTGGTAGGACTGGGCATACATCTGGTCGACTTCCTGGCTCGACAGCATGCTGAACATGTACTGCTTGCGCTCTACCCCAACGGCGCCGCCGCTGGTGGTGTTGACCGACTGACACCCAGCCAGCAGCATCGCTGCCACCAACCCACTTACCACCAATGATTTCTTCATCAACACTCTCCCTGAAAGACGCCCTTAAAACATGGCGCGTATCGTAGGCGCACATTTGTATCCGCGCCAGATACACCAGACGTGTAACCGAAGAATTTCGGATACACCCTACCTGCCCCAACAACGGCGGCGGGCATTCCATTTGCGACACCCCGAAGATTTTTGCAGGACACCCCCTAATGCCCTGCACGCCCGTGGCCGATACAAAAAGGCGGACTATCTCCCCTGCGCCCGGAGCCTTCATGAAATTCAAGTCGATCCAATTTTCTGTCGCGGCATTGGCCGGGGCCATTGTCCTGAGCGTGGTCGCGGTGCTGGTGCTGTACGCCTTGTTTGCGGGAGCGCGGACCCAAGAGATGGTGCAGGATCGCACCCAGGTGCAATTCGAACAGATTATCGAACAGCGCCTGACCGCCCTGGCGCAGACCCAGGCCACCTTGATCCAGCGCGAACTGGAAGCACCACTGGTGACCGCCAAGAGCCTGGCCACCGCCAACGCCCTGCTCGGCATGAAAGACGCCAAGGGCGAGCCGGCCCTGCAAGTCAGCCGCGAGCAACTGATCAACCTGCTGCATGAAACCGTGGTGCGCAACCCGAAGATCCTCGGCGCCTACATCGGCTGGGAGCCCAACGCGATCGACCACAACGACGCGGCCTACGTGAACAGCCCCATTGTCGGCATGGCCGCCGACGGACGCTTCCTACCTTGGTGGTACCGCAACGCCGATGGCAGCCTGGGCCTGGACAAGCTCGCCGACGTCAACGACCAGAACATCCTCTCCACCGGCGTGCGCGCCAGCGAGTACTACCTGTGCTCGAAGGAAAACAAAAAAGCCTGCGCCATCGATCCCGCCCCTTACAAGGTGGGCAATGCAATGGTGATGCTGGCTTCGTTCATTGAGCCGATCATGATCGACGGCGCGTTCCAGGGCATCGTCGGCGCCGACCTGTCGGTGAACTTCATCCAGGACATGCTCACCAGCGCCGATCAAAAGCTCTACAACGGTGCCGGTGAAATGGCGCTGATCTCCAGCAATGGCCGCCTGGTGGCCTATACCAAGGACGCCAGCAAACTCGGCGAAAAAGCCAGTGACCTGCTCGACAGCAACGAATTGACCAACCTCAACCAGTTGAAAGCCGGTGAAGTACGTTACGACATCGACAAGGAACACGGGCATATCGAACTGTTCCTGCCGTTCACTATTGGCCAGGCCGACGCACGCTGGACGCTGATGCTGCAACTGCCGCTCAGCGCAGTGATGGCCGATTCCCAGAAGCTGCAAAGCGACCTGGAGGCCCAGCGCAAGACCGACATTTTCGGCATGACCATCGCCGGTCTGCTGATCGCCGGTATCGGCTTGCTGGTGATCTGGCTGGTCGGCCACGGCATCGCCCGCCCGCTCAAGCAAATGGTCGCGATGCTCAATGACATCGCCCAAGGCGAAGGCGACCTGACGCGGCGCCTGACCAGTGACCGCGCCGATGAACTGGGCGCGATCGCCAACGGCTTCAACACCTTCTTGATCAAGCTGCAAGGCATGATCACCCAGGTGGTGAGTTCGGTGCAGAAGGTCAGCGACTCATCGGAACACACCGCCGACATTGCGATCCGCACCAACCAGGGCGTGCATAAGCAGATGGTTGAAATCGATCAGGTGGCCACCGCCGTGCATGAGATGACCGCCACTGCGCAAGACGTTGCACGCAACGCCACCCAGGCCGCCCAAGCCGCCAGCCATGCCGACCAAGCCGCGAGCCAAGGCATGCGCATTGTGCGCGACACCTCCACGTCCATCGGCGCACTGGCTGAAGAAATCGGCAAAGCGGTGAGCGTGGTGCAAACCCTGGCCAAGGACAGCGAGAACATCAACGCCATCCTCACCGCGATTCGCGGGATTGCCGAACAGACCAACCTGCTGGCGCTCAACGCCGCCATCGAGGCGGCGCGGGCCGGCGAGCAAGGCCGTGGGTTTGCCGTGGTCGCCGACGAAGTGCGCAACCTGGCGCAGAAGACCCAGAAGGCCACCGAAGAAATCCAGACCATGATCCAGCAGTTGCAGCAAGGCACCCGGGACGTGGTGCGGGTGATGGAGGACAGCCAGAGCCGCACCGATGAAAGCGTGCAACACGCGGCCAAGGCGGCTGAAGCGCTGGAAACGATCACCCAGGCAGTGTCGGTGATCAACGACATGAACACCCAGATCGCCAGTGCCGCCGAGGAACAGAGCGCGGTGGCCGAGGACATCAATCGCAATGTGATCAATATCGGCCAGGTGGCCAATGAAGTGGCAGGCGGCGCGGATGAATCCAGCGCGGCCAGTGCGGATTTGACCAAGCTGGCGGAGCAGCAGCGGCGGTTGATCAATCAGTTCAAGGTTTAGGGATTTGCGGCGGTATTGAGGCCGCCTTCGCGAGCATGCCCGCTCCCACATTTAACTGTATTCACTATTCCAAATGTGGGAGCGGGCTTGCTCGCGAAGAGGCCAGTGAAGACCACAGACAGCCAATAGGCTCAAGCCGGGGTCAGGCACTCCGGCCCATTGAGCTTGGGATCATTGACCATGTTGGCCAGGACCCGCTCGCGCAACGCGGTGGGTTCACTGGCCAATAGACCTTGCAACACATGCAACGGTGTCTCGGGGTTGAGCCAGGCCTCCTGCCCGGCCTCATCCAGAATCAGCGGGCGACGCTGAGCCTGGGCAGCCTGGGTCACCACCGCCGTACTCAGCCACACTTGCTCCTGCACCGGATACGCTTCCCAGATCGCGGCGAAAAACAATGTGGAACCCTCCCCCGGCGTCAGCCAGTACGGGCGTTTGCGCTGCGTACCGCGCCACTCGTAGAACCCATTCGCGGGCAGCAGGCAGCGGCGCTGGCGGAACGCTTCGCGAAACATAGGCTGTTCGGCCAGGGTTTCGGCGCGGGCATGGGCGGGTGTGCGCGAAAGATCGGTCAACCACGGCGGCGTAAGGCCCCAGCGGGCGCGGGCCAGGGTGCGCTGGCCGGCGGTGGCGCGCTGGATCAGCACCGAATCATTCGGGGAGATGTTCCACTGCGCCTGCTGATCGGCCGGGAAGCCCGGTAAGGCAGCAAAGGCGGGATTCCAGCGAAACAGGGCATAACGTCCACACATGGGGCAACACGACTCTTGGATAAACCGACCGACAGCCTAACAGACCAGCACGTCGGGGAAGCTGTCGGGTTCGTCACCCGGCACCGGCTGAGCACCGATATAGGCGGTAATCAGCTCGCGGGCCTCCATGGCCCGGTCATTGTCCACCTCCAGACCCAACAGGCCGAAAATGGGCAATTCGCCAGTGCCGCCGAGCAAATGACGGCCCACCAGATGCGACTCGATACCCTCACTGGCGAGCATCTGTTGCAGCAGCTCGCCTTCCATCAGGTTTTCCGGTTCGTAGATTCGCTGCATGGATGTATCCGTTATTCGTTTTCGCTTCGGGTTTCGAGCATCCACTCTTCCCCATGCACCTGCAGATCGAAAATGATCGGCCGGCAACACACCTGGCAGTCTTCTATATAGGTCTGGTCACCACCGGACAAGTCCACCGTTGTCTCAACCACTTCACCACAATAAGGACAATCGTACGTCGCGTTTTCTAGCATCGCAGCCTCCAAGGTGACTTGTGCGTATAATCGCCGGTCTATTTACAGGGTTATATTTCGGCTGAGCCCATTACTCAGGCCGCACCCTGGTATTTCCTTTACTTACCCTAGCCGTTTCTAACAAGAGAGCATGATGGGCGAATTCGATACCATCCGACCTTACAACGACAGCGAAGTCCCGGCAGTGCTGGCGCGCCTGTTCAGTGACAAGGCCTTTCTGGACATCCTGACCCACTTCCGCTTCCCGCGCTTTGCCGGCGCGCTGGGCTGGCTGCTCAAGCCAATGATCGCCCGCAAACTACGCCGTGAGTTCGCCGGCGTCACCACCGTGGCTACGCTGCAGGACAAAGTCGAGTACTACGTCGACCACACCATCGACCGGGCGACCGACGGCGTGACCTACACCGGCGTCGAGCAGCTCAAGTCCGGCACGGCCTACCTGTTCCTGGCCAACCATCGCGATATCGTGATGGACCCGGCCTTCGTCAATTACGCCGTGTACCACGCCGGCCTGCCGACGCCACGCATCGCCATCGGTGACAACCTGCTGCAAAAGCCGTTCGTCAGCGACCTGATGCGCCTGAACAAGAGCTTCATCGTGCACCGCTCGATCACCGGGCGAAAGGAGAAGATGGCGGCGTATCAGCTGCTGTCGGCGTATATCAACCATTCGATCCGCAACGACGGTGCGTCGATCTGGATTGCCCAGGCCGAAGGGCGCGCCAAGGATGGGGATGATCGCACCGAGTCGGCGATCCTCAAGATGTTCCATGTCAGCCGCAAGGATGAGCCGTTTGCCGAGGTGATCCAGTCGTTGAACCTGACGCCGGTGTCCATCAGCTACGAATACGACCCGTGCGACTCAGCCAAGGCCCGCGAGCTGTACATCCGCGCCACCACCGGCACCTACAGCAAGGCGCCGGGCGAGGATGACGTGAGCATTGCCCTTGGCATTACAGGCTACAAGGGCCGGGTCCACATCAACTTCGCGCCGCCGATCACTGAGCGTTTCGAAGATACCAAGGTGTTGGCCGCAGAAATGGACCGGCAGATTCTCGGTGGTTATCGGTTATTCCCGGTGCATTACCTGGCTTATGCTCAATGGAGCGAGGCGGACCCGCAATTGCAGGTGCCGACAGCGGCCGAGGTGTTCCCGGCCGATGAGCTGGCCAAGGCGAAGACGGAATGGGAGCGGCGCTTGAACGAATGCCCGGCCGAACACCGACCGTTCCTGGTGGTGCAATATGCGACGCCGGTGCGCAACCAGTATCGCGTAAAAGCTGGAATCCCTCTTTAAACGCCGATCAAACATGTGGGATCTGGCTTGTGTGGGGAGCCGGGCTTGCCCGCGATGCAGGCACCTCGGTATATCAATCGCACCGAGGTGATGCTATCGCAGGCAAGCCAGCTCCCACACTAGCCCGCACACATTCGTTTCGCGATGTTTTCAGAGGTGGGTGCTGAGCCAGGAAGTGACCAACGCCAACCCCAGGCAGGCAAACCCAATGCGGTAAGCCAGACGATGCGCCCGTTCGGTGCGTACATCCAGAAACAACATCGGCTGGTCGATCGCGCGATCTTCGCCTTGCGCGGTCAGGTCGGCCATCGCGCGCTGTTCGCGCAGGCGGGTAATGAACAGCAGCGCCGCACCCGTGCAGGCCACTAGTAAAGCCAGAACATTGATCAGTAGTGCGGGCAGCGCCATCGCAAACCTCAGTAAGACAGTGTCTTGGTATCGGTTCAGATACAAACCTGAACGATAGTGACCTCCCGCGCCGTAAATGCTCCCTCCCCCGTTAACGGCTAATGTATCCAGTAATTTACGCCGTCACCTGAACGTCACCTTAACAAGCCACTCTGTTGCCCTTCGACGCTTAGGAGCTTGTCATGCTGCACGCACAAAACCAGGATCGGCTGTACCTGATCACCCAAAGTGATGAGCAAGAAGCACTGGTTGGCAGCCTGGCCTTCAACGTCCAGGATCGCCACTGGCTGGTGTATTGCGCCCTCGGCGGACACCAGCATGCGGACCTGCCGGAGACCGATCTGCTGACGGGGGTGAGCTTGCTGGATTTCTGTATCGACACCGCCGCGTGAAACTGGAGGCGAAAAAAAGCCGGGCTCATCACTGGGCCCGGCTTTTTGCTGAATCGGTTATTGCGAGCTGAGCAACGAACCGATGCTTGGGTCCTTGAACAGGCGGGTCAAGGCGTCGCTGAGGACGTCGCTGACCAGCTTGGTGTTGGTTTCCTGGTTAGGTGACATGCCGAAGCGCTGGTTCAGGGACGCACCGTAGCGACCGCTGTAGCGACGGGTGCCGGCGTTGACATCGGACTTGAAGGTCGCGCCGATGGACGCTTCGGTCACGTACAGGCCATCTTTAGGCGACTGATACTTCAGTTCGGCCAGGGTGATGGTCAACTGCGGCGCACCCGGTGCGTTGGCGCTTGGGGTGAACCCCAGCAGACGCACGGCGGCTTCAGCCTGGGCCTGCAGCTTGGGCAGTACGTCCTGGGCATTCACCGAGACCAGGGCGGTTTCCGGGTACAGGCCACCGCGAGAGCCGAGGGTCGGCGACGGACGACCATCCACCACACGCACCGACACCGGCTGGCCGTGGCCCACAGGCGCCAGCTGCGTGGTGATTTTCGGTTCCGGGGTCAGTTGTTGCGGGCTGTTGGCGCAGCCAACCAGGGTCAAACTGGTCACAGTGATCAAACCGAACAACAGGCGTTGCAACATGCTCTTCTCTCCAGAAATCAGGTACCGACAGGCGGGCAGTATAGCGGTGCGCCTGTGCCAGGAACTAGCGCCAGTTACAACCTGAGACCTGCGCGGCCTGTCGCGGTTCGGTGTCACTGATATGTCATGGCCGATACACAAGCTCGTCATGCCCGACCGACATGCTAGGCCCCAATCTCAGGAGGTCAGACACCATGCATTTTCTCTGGTCATTGTTTACGCGCAAGCCCGCCCTTCGTCAGTTCGCCCTGCTCGATGCGCAAGGTCGTTGCCAGGCCTTCAAAGAATGCAGCCAGCCGCCGGTAGGGGACGGATGGGTGGAAATCGATGAAATCCGCCTGAGCTGGATGCACCACCCGCTACCGGCCCGCGCACGCGTCAGCCCGCGTCCTGCGCGGTCGCCCCGGCACCAGCCGTTGGCCGCCTGACCGAACGCCTAATAAAAGTCATAAAACACGCCCATTTCCCTGGCGTTCTTCGCTACAATCTCCCCCCGATTATAAGGACGTCTCCTGATCGGGCCTCGCAGCATCGTTATTGCCACGGCACTAACCCCCAAATCGCCCACAGAGAGCCGCCCACACAGATCGAGTGAAGCTGGCGTGCTTGCTGTTTTCCCTGCAAACCCTCCGCCTTTACCGAATCTGCCAGAGCTGCCATTGCGCTCGGCCACTTGAGTTGTTTGCCCGTTTTGCCGCGTGTCGGCTAGGGGCCAGGTGCCAGGCTGGGGCAGCCCTTTTTTGAGGTTCACGTCTTCAAAAGAGCGTGAAAAAACGGGTTTTCACAACTTCACAAGAGTGTGGCGAGCAAATGAATAGTTTGGCGTTTGTACAAGCACCATCAGCGTCTGGAACAGCCCAACCACACAGGACCGAGCACGTTTTAAAAACCGGAGCTTGAGCCTGTCCGCTACGGATTGATTGCATGAATCGCACGCTTTGACCATAAGTCGAATTGCCACAGGCGCCCATGAATGCGTTCATAGGCAGATTAGCCCGGCAGGAAGCGCGCGCTGAACATGCAAAGAATTGCGAATCGGACATGGCGATCCTGGCCATGGGTAATCTGGGGCAACACGTGAATCGCCCCGTCACTCCTGGCAGCCATGCCGTCAATTTGGTGCTGCAGATTTTGGAGACGCGTTAAATGGCGCATAACGAAGCAGTCGACGTAGTACTGGTAGGGGCCGGCATCATGAGTGCCACCCTGGCCGTACTGCTCAAAGAGCTCGACCCCGGCCTCAAGCTGGAAGTCGTTGAGCTGATGGATTCGGGTGCCGCGGAAAGTTCCAACCCGTGGAACAACGCCGGGACCGGCCACGCCGGGCTGTGTGAGCTGAACTACACGCCCCAGGCCGCCGATGGCTCCATCGACATCAAGAAAGCCGTGCACATCAACACCCAGTTCGAGGTGTCGAAGCAGTTCTGGGCGTACCTGACCAAAAAGGGCACCTTTGGCTCGTCCAAGTCCTTCATCAGCCCGGTGCCGCACCTGAGCTTCGTGCAGGGCGAAAAAGGCGTGGACTTCCTCAAGAAGCGCTTTGAAACTCTCAGCCAGCACCACGCGTTTTCGGACATGCACTACACCGAAGACCGTAGCGAAATGGCCGAGTGGATGCCGCTGATGATGCCGGGCCGCTCGCTCGACGAAAAAATCGCAGCCACCCGCGTCATGAACGGTACCGACGTCAACTTCGGCGCACTGACCAACCAACTGCTCAGCCACCTGACCAGTTCGCCAGACGCCCAGGTCAAGTACAGCAAGCGTGTGACCGGCCTCAAGCGCAACGGCACAGGCTGGACCGTGAGCATCAAGGATGTGAACAGCGGCAACAGCCGTGACGTGGACGCCAAGTTCGTGTTCCTCGGCGCCGGTGGCGCAGCCCTGCCGCTGCTGCAAGCCTCGGGCATCGAAGAAAGCAAAGGCTTTGGCGGCTTCCCGGTCAGCGGCCAATGGCTGCGTTGCGACAACCCGGAAGTGGTCAAGCACCACCAGGCCAAGGTCTACAGCCAGGCTGCCGTAGGTTCGCCGCCGATGTCCGTGCCGCACCTGGACACCCGTGTGGTGGATGGCAAGAAATCCCTGCTGTTCGGGCCATACGCCGGCTTCACCACCAAGTTCCTCAAGCACGGCTCGTTCCTCGACCTGCCGATGTCGATTCGCGCCGGCAACATCGGCCCGATGCTGGCTGTGGCCCGCGACAACATGGACCTGACCAAGTACCTGGTCAGCGAAGTGCGCCAATCCATGGAGCAGCGCCTGGAGTCCCTGCGTCGCTTCTATCCGGAGGCGAAAGCCGAGGACTGGCGCCTGGAAGTGGCCGGTCAACGGGTGCAGATCATCAAGAAAGACCCGAAGAAAGGCGGCGTGCTGCAATTCGGTACCGAACTGGTCGCGGCCAAAGACGGCTCGCTGGCCGCCCTGCTGGGCGCGTCTCCGGGTGCTTCGGTGACCGTTTCGATCATGCTGGAGCTGATCGAGAAGTGCTTCCCAAGCAAAGCCGCAGGTGAATGGGCCGCCAAGTTGCAGGAAATTTTCCCGGCGCGGGAAAAGGTTCTGGAAACGGACGCGGAGCTGTATCGCAAGATCAACACGCAGAACAACATCAGCCTGGAACTGGTTGCACCTGCCGCCGAGACTGAAAGCTACGCTTGAAGTCGTGACGCCATAAAAAACGCCCCGCTCTCGTGATGAGAACGGGGCGTTTTTGTGTGCCTCGAATAATCAGCCGCGGGCGTTATCGATCAGCTCGATATACTCGGCGGCATTACGCTGGTCCTTGATCAGGTCCACGAAGGTCTGCCCATGCTCATCCTTGCCGTCGAGGTCCAGGCCAGCTTCCTTGAAAAAGCCCAGGAACCGTTCGAAGTCGTCGATACGCAGGCCACGGTAGGCCTTGATCAGTTTGTGCAGGGACGGTGAAGTCGCATCGACCGGCTCGAAGTCCAGGAACAACTTGATCTGATCGTCGCCGATCTCGTCGCCAATCACCTGTTTCTTATCTTTACGCATTACCGACTCCAGCCTGCAGACATTACACGGGAAAAGCAGTTTACCTGCGGCACGCCAGCTTCGGAAGCGACGCAGAACCAATGTGGGAGCGGGCTTGCCCGCGAATGCGGTGGGTCAGTCAACTTACCTTTAACTGATACTCCGCTTTCGCGAGCAAGCCCGCTCCCACATGTGGTGATGCTGGGTTCTCACTACCGTGCGCGAACAGCACCGGTGTGTAAGTCGGCCCAGATATGCCCATTGGCATAACTGAGGAACTGTACATACACCGTGTCATTGCGCAGCAAGTCGACGATCACTCTGTACTGAGCCACCGGGTAGGACAAGGTGAGGGTCTTGCTCTTATCGTCGTACACCGGCTTTTTCAGGCTTTTGCTTTCGGCATCGAAGTTGAGCACCACCTGGCTGATGGTCGCGCCTTTGTTCAGGGATTTGCCCTTGAGGCGGATCATCAGCGGCGAGGTCACCGGAATCGGTTGCTGGCTGGATTGGCGTTGATTACCCACCACCACAGCGTACTCATTAACTTGCAGCAGTTGCTGCTGGTCCGGGGTTTCCGCGCGCAGGGTCAGGTCGTCCGAGGGCAGGAACTGGCTGTGCATCGGTGCAGGCGCCGCGGCCAGCGGCAGGCTGAGGGTCAGCGCCAGGACGGCGCAGGTGCGTATCAACAGGCTCATGGGCCGCTCCGGCAAGATGGGCCCAGCACTGTAGCTCAATCGAACTGGGCAAGCATCCAGCGTTGATACTCGGCCACGCCGGCATCGCCTTCGCGGGGCGCCCAATCGGCCAGCTCGCCTTCGCCCACCGGACGATACGGGCCGGCCTTGCACTCGAACATCACCGTGTTGGGCTCCAGCACCACCAAACCGTGGAACACGCCGGGAGGAAGATCAACGCCAGCGCATTCGCCACCCGCCTGCATCACGCGTCTGGCGAGCACTTCGCCGGTTTCGCTGAACACCAGCACACCCAGGCGGCCCTGCAGCACGAGCAAGGTTTCCGCCTTGTCCGCGCTCAGGTGCCGATGAGGCGGCACATAAGTGTCAGGCTGCAACCCCACAGCGAGACGGTGACACGGCTCTTCCATTTGATGGAAATTATGATGGTGCCGGCCACGAGGGCTAGCGCCCGCTTTCTCGGCCAGTTCGGCAAACAGCGTCTGATCAAGAAAACGGGCCATGGCTTACATCCCTTTGACGGCGTAAATGCCATTGGCATTGCGCCAGTAGCCTTTGTAATCCATGCCGTAACCGAAGATGTAGCGGTCGATGCACGGCAGGCCGACGTAATCGGCCTTCAGATCTGGGCGGGCCTTGCGATCATGGTCTTTGTCGATCAGCACAGCGGTGTGCACTTTGCGCGCGCCGGCGTGTTTGCAGAAGTCGATGATCGCGCCCAGGGTGTGACCTTCATCGAGGATGTCGTCGATGATCAGCACGTCGCGATCGATGAACGAGACTTCCGGCTTGGCTTTCCAGAACAGATCGCCGCCGCTGGTTTCGTTGCGATAGCGGGTGGCGTGCAGGTAGGACGCTTCCAGCGGGAATTGCAGATGAGTCAGCAATTTTCCGGCGAAGATCAGGCCACCGTTCATCACGCAGAAGACCACCGGGTTGGTGTCGGCCATTTCGCGGGTGATGTGCGCGCCGACCTTGGCGATCGCCTCTTCGACTTGCGCTTCGGTGTACAGGCAGTCAGCCTCGCGCATGATTTGACGGATATGCTCGAGATCAGCGGACATGGCGCTCTCCAAGGGGGTGCTGTGGCAAGAAAAGCGGGCGAAGGTACGCTTCTCGTGCGCTCCGAGCAAGCCTTAATGGACTAACGTACTAGATGTCTATAGGACAACACCCTCGGATAGATTAATCTAGGCCGGTTTTTTTGCCCGCCGCCGGAGCCTTTCCCATGCCCACTCGCGAGATCCGCCACCCGCTGATCCGACACAAGCTCGGCCTTATGCGCCGCGCCGACATTAGCACGAAGAACTTCCGTGAGCTTGCTCAGGAAGTCGGAGCGTTGCTCACTTACGAAGCCACCAAGGATTTGCCCCTGGAAACCTACGAGATCCCCGGTTGGGCCGGTCCCGTCCAGGTGGAGAAAATCGCTGGTAAGAAAATCACTGTGGTCCCGATCCTGCGCGCCGGTATCGGCATGCTCGAAGGCGTACTCAGCCTGATCCCGGGCGCCAAGGTCAGCGCTGTGGGCGTAGCCCGCAACGAAGAGACGCTGGAAGCCCACACCTACCTGGAAAAACTCGTTCCGGAAATCAACGAACGCCTGGCGATGATCATCGACCCGATGCTGGCCACCGGCAGCTCCATGGTTGCCACCATCGACCTGCTGAAAAAAGCCGGTTGCCGGGACATCCGCGCCATGGTCCTCGTCGCTGCCCCCGAAGGCATCGCGGCCGTCGAGAAGGCCCATCCGGACGTGCAGATCTACACCGCGTCCATCGATGAGCGCCTGAACGAACACGGCTACATCATCCCAGGCCTGGGCGATGCCGGTGACAAGATCTTCGGCACCAAGCAGAAGGACGCGTGAACATGCAGGATGAATTCAACGACCCGCTTTGGCGCCAGATCCTGTCTGGCGCACAGATGCTCTTCGTAGCATTTGGCGCGTTGGTGTTGATGCCGCTGATCACAGGTCTTGATCCAAACGTTGCCCTGTTCACCGCGGGCCTGGGCACGCTGTTGTTCCAGCTGGTGACAGGGCGGCAGGTGCCGGTTTTCCTGGCGTCGAGCTTTGCCTTTATCACCCCGATCATTCTCGCCAAGGGCCAGTTCGGCCTCGCGGCGACCATGGGCGGGGTGATGGCGGCCGGGTTCGTGTATACCTTCCTCGGTCTGGCGGTGAAGATCAAAGGCACCGGGTTCATCGATCGGCTGTTACCGCCGGTGGTTATCGGGCCGGTGATTATTTCCATTGGCCTGGCCATGGCGCCGATCGCCGCCAATATGGCGATGGGCAAGTCAGGCGATGGCGCCGAGCTGATCCATTACCAGACGGCGATGATGATCTCGATGCCGGCGCTGCTGACCACGCTGATCGTGGCGGTGTTCGGCAAAGGCATTTTCCGCCTGGTGCCGATCATCTCCGGCGTGCTGGTGGGGTTTGCCATGTCGTTCTACTTTGGCGTGGTCGACACAGCGAAGATCGCCGCCGCGCCATGGTTCGCCCTGCCCCACTTCACCGCGCCGGAATTCAACTGGCAGGCGATTCTGTTCATCGTGCCGGTGGCCCTGGCCCCGGCGATCGAGCATATCGGCGGAGTGATTGCGGTGGGTAGCGTGACCGGTCGCGACTACTTGAAGAAGCCCGGCCTGCACCGCACCCTGCTGGGCGACGGCATTGCCACCACGGCAGCCGGCCTGTTTGGCGGCCCGCCCAACACCACCTACGCCGAGGTGACTGGCGCGGTGATGCTGACCAAGAACTACAACCCGAAAATCATGACCTGGGCGGCGGTGTTCGCCATCAGCCTGGCGTTTATCGGTAAGTTCGGCGCGCTGCTGCAAAGCATCCCGGTGCCAGTGATGGGCGGGATTCTGTGTCTGCTGTTCGGCTCTATCGCCGCCGTGGGCATGAACACGCTGATCCGCCACAGGATCGACCTGGGCGAAGCGCGCAACCTGGTGATCGTCTCGGTGACGTTGGTGTTCGGGATTGGCGGTGTGCTGGTGGGTACCGGCACCGGCCCGGATGATTTCGGCCTCAAGGGCATCGCCCTGTGTGCGGTGGTAGCGATTGGTTTGAACCTGCTGCTGCCGGGCAATGATGGCTGGAAGAACAAGAAGCCGGATGAGCCGCTGCTTTAATTAACACCGCAAAACTGAATGTGGGAGCGGGCTTGCTCGCGAAGGCAGTGTATCAGTCGCATACCTTTCGACTGATACTCCGCTTTCGCGAGCAAGCCCGCTCCCACCTGTGTTTCAGCGGCTGTTAGAGCTCGCCAAGGCCATCAATCAGCGCCTGGTTCTGCTCAGGCGTACCGATGCTGATCCGCAGGAACTGGGCAATCCGCTCCTGCTTGAAGTGCCGCACGATCACCCCTTGCTCACGCAACTTGGCCGCCAGGCCAGCAGCGTCATACTCAGGATGGCGAGCAAAGATGAAGTTGGCCGCCGACGGCAACACCTCAAAACCCTTCTCCTCCAATTGAGCGACGAGCGTGTTACGGCTATCGATGACCCATTGGCAGGTCTTCTCGAAGTACTCACGGTCCTCGAACGCCGCCGCCGCGCCGACAATCGCCAGGCGATCCAGCGGATAGGAGTTGAAGCTGTTCTTGACCCGCTCCAGCGCCTCGATCAGGTCCGGATGGCCCACGGCCAGGCCTACACGCAAACCGGCCAGTGAGCGCGATTTGGACAGGGTCTGGGTCACCAGCAGGTTCGGGTAACGGTCCACCAGGCTGATAGCGGTTTCACCACCGAAGTCGATATAGGCTTCGTCGACCACCACCACCGAATCCGGGCTGGCCTTGAGGATCTGTTCCACCGCGTCCAGCGCCAGTACTGTGCCAGTCGGCGCGTTCGGGTTGGGGAAGATGATCCCACCGTTGGGCTTGGCGTAATCCGCCACACGAATCTGGAACTGTTCATCCAGCGGCACCGGATCCGACTGGATGCCATAAAGGCCGCAGTACACCGGGTAGAAGCTGTAGCTGATATCCGGGAACAGCAGCGGCAGGTCGTGCTGGAACAGCCCGTGAAAGATGTGCGCCAGGACTTCGTCGGAACCGTTGCCGAGGAACACTTTGCCGGCGTCGATCCCGTAATATTTGGCGACCGCCTGCTTGAGCAGGTCGCTGTTCGGGTCCGGGTACAGGCGCAGGTTATCGTTCAACTCCGCCTGCATCGCTGCCAACGCCTTGGGCGATGGGCCGTAGGGGTTTTCATTGGTGTTGAGCTTGACCAGCTTGGTCAGCTTGGGTTGTTCGCCGGGCACGTAAGGCACCAGGTCCTTGACGAATGGGCTCCAGAATTTACTCATGTCTCAGTTCCCCTTCTCATCAAGGATGCGGTATTCGGCGCTACGGGCGTGGGCGCTCAGGGATTCACCACGGGCCAGCACCGAGGCAGTCTTGCCCAGCTCGGAGGCGCCCTGCGGCGAACAGAAGATGATCGATGAACGTTTCTGGAAGTCATACACCCCCAGCGGCGACGAGAAACGCGCGGTGCCGGACGTCGGCAGCACGTGGTTCGGGCCTGCGCAGTAGTCGCCCAGGGCTTCACTGGTGTGACGGCCCATGAAGATCGCGCCGGCGTGGCGAATCGACGGCAGCCAGGCTTGTGGATCGGCAACGGACAGTTCCAAGTGCTCTGGCGCGATGCGGTTGGCCACTTCGATGGCCTGCTCCATGTCGCGCACCAGGATCAACGCGCCCCGACCATTGATCGACTTCTCGATGATTTCGGCGCGGTCCATGGTCGGCAGCAACTTATTGATGCTGGCCGCAACCTTGTCGAGGAACTCGGCGTCCGGGCTGACCAGAATCGCCTGGGCGTCTTCGTCGTGTTCGGCCTGGGAAAACAGGTCCATGGCGATCCAGTCCGGATCGGTCTGGCCATCGCACACCACGAGAATTTCCGAAGGGCCGGCGATCATGTCGATACCGACCTGCCCAAACACATGACGCTTGGCGGTGGCGACGTAGATGTTGCCGGGCCCCACCACCTTGTCGACCTTCGGCACGCTTTCGGTGCCATACGCCAGGGCCGCGACGGCTTGGGCGCCGCCGATGGTGAACACACGGTCGACGCCGGCGATGCAGGCGGCCGCCAGCACCAGCTCGTTGATCTCACCGCGCGGGGTCGGCACCACCATGACCACTTCGGTCACGCCTGCCACTTTGGCCGGGATCGCGTTCATCAGCACCGACGACGGGTAAGACGCCTTGCCACCCGGCACGTACAGGCCGGCACGGTCCAGCGGCGTGACCTTCTGGCCCAGCACGGTGCCGTCGGCCTCGGTGTAGCTCCAGGAATCCTGCTTCTGCTTTTCGTGGTAGCTGCGCACCCGCGCCGCCGCGACTTCCAGAGCTTCGCGCTGAGGTGCAGTGATGCGCGTCAGGGCCAGCTCCAGGCGTTCGCGCGGCAGGATCAGGTCGGACATCGACGCGACGTCCAGGCCATCGAACTGGCGGGTAAAGTCCACCAACGCCGCATCACCGCGCTCGCGCACGGCCTTGATGATGTCGAGTACTCGCCCGTTGACCGAATCGTCGGACACGCTTTCCCAGCTCAGCAGATGATCCAGATGATGGGCGAAATCCGGGTCGGCAGCGTTGAGTCGGGCAATTGCAGTGGACGTGGTCATAGCGAGGGCCTCAATAGAATTGGCAAAAACTCAGGCGCCCTAAATTAGCAGTCGTTTCCGCTTGGGCACCTGAGAATTCTGGCTATGAGGCGGATAGACGGGCGCAGCCTTCCGGCTACGCGGGTAAGTCAACCGCGGTGTCGCGACTCCACTGCCTTGCGCAGGGTGTCGATCAACGCCTGGATACGGGCGTGCTGCATCTTCATCGATGCTTTGTTGACGATCAGGCGGGAGCTGATGTCGGCAATGAATTCTTGCGGCTCAAGACCGTTGGCACGCAGGGTGTTGCCGGTGTCGACCACGTCGATGATCTTGTCGGCCAGGCCGATCAACGGTGCCAGCTCCATCGAACCGTAGAGCTTGATGATATCGACCTGACGGCCTTGTTCGGCGTAGTAGCGCTTGGCAACGTTGACGAACTTGGTCGCCACGCGCAAACGGCCCTTAGGCTCGACGTCGCCGACGCGGCCGGCGGTCATCAGCTTGCACAGGGCGATACGCAGGTCCAATGGCTCGTACAGGCCCTGGCCGCCGTATTCCATCAGCACGTCCTTACCGGCGACACCGAGGTCAGCCGCGCCATGCTCAACGTAGGTCGGCACGTCGGTGGCCCGCACGATCAACAGGCGAACGTCGTCCTGGGTCGTGGGGATGATCAGCTTGCGGCTCTTGTCCGGATTCTCGGTCGGCACGATGCCCGCTTCAGCCAGAAGCGGCAACGTGTCGTCAAGGATGCGGCCCTTTGACAGTGCGATGGTCAACATGGGAAACGTCAGTCCTTCATCAGGCTATTGCTGTCCGATCGCAAACGGCGCCGGACACAGATCGAGGCCATTACAGCCTCGATTTGAAACAAATCAGTGTTTGTAGCAGCGAGCTTGCTCGCGAAGAACTCATGGACACCGCGTTGATTCTGGATAAACACGTTATCGTTGAGGTCTTTCGCGAGCAAGCTTGCTCCTACAGTGCAGCAGGGACTAGCCCGGTACGCGGCGGATTTTCGCGCCGAGCATCTGCAGTTTCTCTTCGATGCACTCGTAGCCACGGTCTATGTGGTAGATGCGGTCGATCAACGTGTCACCTTCGGCGATCAGCGCCGAGATCACCAGGCTGGCCGAAGCCCGCAGGTCAGTAGCCATCACTGGCGCACCCTTGAGTTTCTCGGTGCCAGTCACAATGGCGGTATTGCCTTCGACCTGGATCTTCGCGCCCATGCGGTGCAGTTCATACACGTGCATGAAGCGGTTTTCGAAGATGGTCTCGATCACGGCGCCGGTGCCTTCGGCAATGGCGTTCAAGGAGATGAACTGCGCCTGCATGTCGGTCGGAAACGCCGGGTACGGCGCGGTACGCACGTTGACGGCTTTAGGACGCTTGCCGTGCATGTTCAGCTCGATCCAGTCTTCACCGGTAGTGATTTCGGCACCGGCTTCGCGCAGTTTTTCCAGGACCGCTTCCAGGATGGTCGGATCGGTGTCCTTGACCTTGACGCGGCCACCGGTCACGGCAGCAGCAACCAGGTAGGTGCCGGTCTCGATACGGTCGGGCATGACCTTGTAGGTTGCAGTGTGCAGGCGCTCTACACCATCGATGGTGATGGTGTCGGTGCCGGCACCGGAAACCTTGGCACCCATGGCGTTCAGGAAATTGGCCAGATCGACCACTTCCGGCTCGCGCGCGGCGTTCTGCAGCACGCTGCGGCCTTTGGCCAGGGCAGCAGCCATCATGATGTTCTCGGTACCGGTCACGCTGACGGTATCAAAGAAGAAGTTCGCGCCACGCAGGCCGCCTTCCGGCGCCTTGGCCTTGATGTAGCCGCCTTCGACGTCGATGACTGCGCCCATGGCTTCGAGGCCACGGATGTGCAGGTCCACCGGACGCGAACCGATGGCGCAACCGCCAGGCAGGGCGACTTCGGCTTCACCAAAACGGGCAACCATCGGGCCCAGCACCAGGATCGACGCACGCATGGTTTTCACCAATTCGTACGGGGCGATCAAGGTCTTGATGGTGCGCGGATCGATTTCGACGGCCAGTTTCTCGTCGATCACCGGCTCGATACCCATACGACCGAACAACTCGATCATGGTGGTGATATCGTGCAGGTGCGGCAGGTTGGCCACGGTAACCGGGCCATCGCACAGCAGGGTCGCTGCCAGGATCGGCAAGGCGGAGTTTTTTGCACCGGAGATGCGAATTTCGCCATCAAGGCGGGCACCGCCGGTAATAATCAATTTATCCATAAGAATCTCGACGCCTTGGGGGCTCAGGTGCGCTCGGCCCAGGCCGCGCGGCTGAAAAATTTCATAGTGACCGCATGGATGCTGCCATCGGTGATCCACGGGTTCAAATGGGCATAGATCTGCTGCTGACGCTTGACCGGGCTGAGTGCCGCCAGTTCATCGCTAATCACGTTCAGCTGGAAGTTGCAGCCTTCGCCTTCAACTTCTACGGTCGTTTCCGGCAGCTTTCCTTCAAGAAAGCTCTTAACTTCTAGGGCCTGCATGCTCAACCTCTATCGGCGCCCAGTGCGCGCGGGTCGCACATCATACAAAAAAGCCCCGCGCCTGCGAACCCCGCATAGCAGGACTCTGACGGGGGGCCTCTTTAATGATGTGTATTAAGGATGGGCCAGCAGTTCGGTCAGACCGGAAACTTCGGCAATTTCACGCATGTCTTCGGGCATTGCGCGGATGCTGACGGGCTTTTTCGCCGCTTGGGCATCACGCATGAAGCACAGCAACAACGATAAACCGACGCTGCTGGACTTGGTCACCGCCGAACAATCCAGCACCAACGCGGGCGCGGAACTGGTCTTGATCAGTGCCTGGCCCTGCTTGCGCAGGTCAGGCCCGGTGAGGTAATCCAGCACGCCGCTGATGAACAGCTCGCCGGCATCGCCTAGACGAACAGCCGCTTCAGTCATTGCGCAGGCTTCCCGGAAGCTTGTTTGTCGGTTTCTTCCTTGGCCTTGGCGACTTCGCCGGCCCAACCATTGATGGTCTTGTCCAGGTCATTGCCATTGCGTTGCATGGCGTCGGCGAACTGGTCACGGAACAGCTTGCCGATGTTGATCCCGTTGATGATCACATTACGCAGCTTCCACTCGCCGTTGATCTTTTCCAGGGTGTACTGCACCGGGTAGACGGCGCCGTTATTGCCCTTGACGCTCATGTTGACGCTGGTGCGATCACCGGACTCGTCACCGGCTGGAGCGACGGTAATCCCCTGGTTGTTGTACTCAAGCAAAGCGTTGCCGTAGAACTGGAACAGGCCTTTCTTGAAGTTTTCCTGGAAAGTCTGCATCTGCGCGGGAGTTGCCTTGCGCGAATACTTGACCGTCATGATGCTGCGGGAAATGCCTTCGGCATCGACCACCGGGCCGACAATGGTGTTGAGCGCGTCGTAGAACTTACTCGGGTCTTGCTTGTACTGCTCTTTATTGGCAGTCAGGTCAGCCAGCATCTTGCTGGTCGTGTCCTGCACCAGCTCGTGCGCAGAACCTGCAGCGTTAGCCATCAGCGGCAGCGCTGCCAACAACACCAGCAGGCCACGTCGCAAGGTAGAGATCATGAACAGATTCCTCATTTGGCGTCTTTATTGACCGTATTAAGCAGGAATTTACCGATCAGGTCTTCAAGCACCAGCGACGACTGTGTGTCGTGGATTGTCGAGCCATCCTTGAGCAGGGCTGTTTCCCCACCCACGCTGATACCGATGTATTTTTCGCCCAGCAGACCCGCAGTGAGGATAGATGCAGTGGAGTCGGTCGGCAGATTATCTACCTTCTTGTCCAGTTGCAGGGTCACTCGCCCGGTGAAGCTGTCGCGGTCCAGATCGATTGCCGTGACCTTGCCGATGGTCACACCGGCCATGGTCACTTTAGCTCTGACAGTCAAACCGGCGAGATTATCGAAGTACGCGTAAAGTTTATATGTATCGGCGGTGGGGCTGGCCGACAGGCCACTGACTCGCAGGGCCAACAAGAGTAAAGCCAGGATGCCAGCCAGCAAGAAAAGGCCGACACCGATTTCCACAGTGCGGTTTTGCATCAGAAATCTCCAAACATCAAGGCGGTCAAAATGAAGTCAAGGCCCAGTACCGCCAGCGAGGCGTACACAACGGTCTTGGTGGTGGCGCGACTGATCCCTTCTGAAGTGGGCTCACAGTCGTAGCCTTGGAATACGGCGATCCAGGTGACGACAAAGGCGAAGACAATGCTCTTTATGATGCCGTTGAGCACGTCACCGCTGAAGGTCACGCTGTTTTGCATGTTGGCCCAGTAGGAGCCGTCGTAGACGCCCAGCCAGTCCACCGCCACCCACGAACCGCCCCAGATACCGACCACGCTGAAGATCATCGCCAGCAGTGGCAGGGAAATGAAGCCGGCCCACAGGCGCGGGGCAACAATGTACTTGAGCGGATCCACGCCGATCATTTCCAGGCTGGACAGCTGTTCGGTGGACTTCATGTTGCCGATTTCGGCGGTCAGCGCGGAACCCGCACGCCCGGCGAACAACAAGGCAGTCACCACCGGCCCCAGTTCACGCAACAGCGTCAGGGCGACCATCTGCCCCACCGCCTGCTCCGAACCGTAGGTGGAAAGAATATTGAAGCCCTGCAACGCCAGCACCATGCCGATGAATACCCCAGAGACCACGATGATCACCAGGGACATCACGCCTACCGAATGCAGCTGCTTGATCAGCAGGCCGAAGCCGCCGCCAATGCCGCCGCGACCGAGCAGGGCGTGGAACAGGAAAATCGTCGAACGACCGAGCACTTCGACAATGTCGATACCCGAACGACCGAAAAGGCGAACCTTCTCGATGAGAGATGTCTTGCGCATCAGCGCTTCCCCAGAAGATCTGAGCGGTAATCCGCTGCCGGAAAGTGAAAAGGCACCGGGCCATCAGGATCGCCGGTCATGAATTGGCGAATGCGCGGGTTGTCGGCGTTCATCAGTTCTTCGGGCGTGCCCTGCCCCAGCACCTGGCCATCGCCGACGACATAGAGGTAATCGGCAATGCTCGCGGTTTCTGCCAGATCGTGGGAGACCACAATGCTGGTGATGCCCAACGCATCGTTGAGCAAGCGGATCAAACGCACCAGCACGCCCATGGCGATGGGGTCCTGACCGACAAAAGGCTCGTCATACATGAGGATCTGCGGGTCGAGGGCAATGGCACGCGCCAGGGCCACACGGCGCTTCATGCCGCCGGACAGCTCGTCAGGCATCAGGTCGATGGCACCGCGAAGGCCTACGGCCTGCAGTTTCAGCAACACAATGTCACGAATCATTTCATCGGACAGCTGGGTATGCACCCGCAGCGGAAAGGCCACGTTCTCGAAAACATCGAGGTCGGTGAACAGCGCACCGCTCTGGAACAGCACACCCATATGCTTGCGCGCATCGAACAGATCACTGCGCGACAGCGTCGGCAGGTTCTGGCCATTGACCCACACTTCGCCGGCACTGGGGCGCAATTGCATGCCCATCAGGCGCAACAGGGTGGTCTTGCCGCAACCGGAAGGCCCCATGATGCCCGTGACCTTGCCGCGCGGAATGCGGATATCGACGTTATTGAAGATGCTGCGCGTCCCGCGCTTGAAGGTCAGTCCCTTCAGCTCGACCGCGTAGGCGTTATCGGCACTCATCTAAACTCCTTGGGATGCAGCCTCTCACTCAGACACCACGCTTGCGACAAACGTTTGCAACCGTTGTGCAATAGTTGGCCACGTGGGCTGGGCGGACCGAACTGGCGGCGAACTATATCACTGCTGGTACAGGGCGCCCAAGGCCGGAACAGCGCTTGTTCAGATTGGGGACAGGGAAAAATCGTTGCTTGGGATGAATCTCAGGCGCGTTGCGAACAAACCCTGACGAACTAGCGTGAGGGAATTGATCATTACCGCTATAATCGCCGACTTTTCGTCAGGCTATACGATTTCAGACATGAGCCAATCCAGCGACCTTATTCAATCCGCACAACGCACCATTCGCCTCGAGCTTGAAGCCGTAGAAGGCTTGCTGGCGCATATCGACGCAGATTTCGTACGCGCGTGCGAGATGATTCTGGCAAGCAAGGGCCGGGTTGTCGTGGTCGGCATGGGCAAGTCGGGTCACGTCGGCAACAAGATCGCCGCCACCCTGGCCAGCACCGGGACCACTGCGTTTTTCGTGCACCCGGCCGAGGCCAGCCACGGCGATATGGGCATGATCACCAAGGATGACATCATCCTGGCGCTGTCCAACTCCGGCACCACCAACGAAATCGTGACCCTGCTGCCACTGATCAAGCGCCTGGGCATACAGATGATCAGCCTCACCGGCAACCCGGAATCGACCCTGGCCAAGGCCGCCGACGTAAACCTGAATGTTCACGTGGCCCACGAGGCCTGCCCGCTGAACCTCGCGCCCACCTCCTCCACCACCGCGGCGCTGGTCATGGGTGACGCCCTGGCTGTGGCGCTGCTGGAAGCCCGTGGGTTTACCGCTGAAGACTTCGCTTTTTCCCATCCCGGTGGCGCCCTGGGCCGCCGCCTGCTGTTGAAAGTGGAAAACGTCATGCATTCCGGTGATGAACTGCCCCACGTCCAGCGCGGCACCTTGTTGAAGGACGCGCTGATGGAAATGACCCGCAAAGGCCTGGGCATGACCGTGATCCTGGAAGACAACGGCCGCCTGGCCGGGGTCTTTACCGACGGCGACCTGCGCCGCACCCTGGACCGCACCATTGATATCCACACCGCCACCATCGATGCGGTGATGACCCCCCATGGCAAGACCGCCCGCCCTGAAATGCTGGCCGCCGAAGCCTTGAAGATCATGGAAGACCACAAGATCGGTGCGCTGGTGGTGGTCGATGCCGATGACCACCCGATCGGCGCCCTGAACATGCACGACTTGCTGCGTGCGGGAGTGATGTAAATGACCAGCGACCTGTTGCAACGCGGTAAAAACATCAAGTTGGCGATTTTCGACGTTGATGGCGTGCTGACCGATGGCCGCCTGTACTTCCTCGAAGACGGCAGTGAATTCAAGACGTTCAACACCCTCGACGGCCAGGGCATCAAGATGCTGATGGCGTCAGGCGTGCAAACGGCAATCATCAGTGGCCGGAAGACTCCGGTTGTGGAACGTCGCGCACAAAATCTGGGGATTCCTCACCTGTATCAGGGCCGCGAGGATAAACTGGTGGTTCTGGACGAGCTTCTTGGCCAACTCAACCTAAGCTATGAGCAGGTCGCCTACTTGGGCGATGACCTGCCAGACCTGCCGGTGATCCGCCGGGTGGGCTTGGGCATGGCGGTCGCCAATGCGGCGGCATTTGTTCGCGAGCATGCCCACGGCATCACCACCGCCCGTGGCGGCGAAGGTGCCGCCCGCGAGTTCTGCGAGCTGATCCTGCGTGCCCAGGGCAGCCTTGAAGCGGCCCACGCCGCCTACTTATAGAGCGTTTTATGCTGAGCAAAAAGATTCGCAACTTCCTGTTATTCGGGGTCATCGCCGCGCTGCTCCTGGCGGTGGGCTACTGGAATATCAGCCCGGAGCGCTTTCTCGACCAGCCTGTTGCGCAGGCTGACCAAGGCGCTATCGACTATTACGCCACCAATGCCTACAGCGTACAGTTCCTACCTGACGGCAAAGTGCAGTACGAAATGACATCGGACAAAGTCGAACACTTGAAGGCATCCGAAGTCACCCTGCTGACCAACCCCGACCTGAATCTGTACCGCGGCACCGAATTCCCCTGGCACGTCACCAGCAAGCGTGGCGAGGTCAACCCGGACGGTACCGAAGTTGAATTGATCGACTCGGTACGCGTCGCCCGCACTGACGCGCAGAACCGCGATACCGTGATTACCAGCAGTCGCATGACCGTATTCCCGCAGAAGCAATATGCGCAGACCGAGCAAGACGTTAGAATCGACGGCGCTGGCGGTGTATCGACTGGCAAGGGAATGAAAGCGTATTTGAAAGAAAGCAGGATACACCTGCTATCGAACGTAAGAGGACAGTATGAGGCTCGTTAAAACTCTCCCTATTTTGCTCGGTCTGGGCGCAGCACTGGGAAGCGTGAGCGCCTGGGCTCTGCCGAACGATAGCCAGCAGCCGATCCACATCTCGGCTGACGATGCGCAGCTGGATGACAAGCAAGGTGTCGCCACCTACACCGGTGGCGTGATCATTACCCAGGGTTCGATGAAGATCACCGGTAATACGGTGACCCTGACTCGCACCGCTGCCGGCGACATCGACGTGGTGACTTCCGTGGGCAACCTGGCTTACTTCGAACAGAAGCAGTCGCCTACCGACACCGGCCCGATGAAAGGCTACGGCAAGACCATCCAGTACCACGCCCAGCAGAACCGCATCGTGCTGATCGATCAGGCCAAGGTGCTCAGCCCCGATGGCAACTCCACGGAAGGCGAGAAAATCACCTACGACACCGTGAAACAGATCGCTAACGCCGGTCGTGCCAATGGCAGCAAGGTCACTGCACCACGCCCACGCATCGACATGGTTATCCAGCCGAAGAAGAAGGCCGAGTAATGGCAACCCTGAAAGCCCAGCATCTGGCCAAGGCCTATAAAAGCCGTCAGGTCGTGCGCGACGTCAGCCTGTCGATCGACAGCGGCCAGATCGTCGGCTTGCTCGGCCCCAACGGTGCCGGCAAGACCACCTGCTTCTACATGATCGTCGGCCTGGTCCAGGCGGACCAGGGTCGCGTGCTGATCGACGACCTGGACGTGAGCCACCAGCCGATGCACGGCCGTGCACGCGCCGGTATCGGCTATCTCCCGCAGGAGGCGTCGATCTTCCGCAAACTGTCGGTCGCCGATAACATCATGGCGATCCTCGAGACCCGCAAGGAACTCGACCGTGACGGCCGCCGCAAGGAACTGGAAAGCCTGCTGCAGGAATTCCACATCAACCACATTCGCGACAACCTCGGCATGAGCCTGTCCGGTGGTGAGCGTCGTCGTGTGGAAATCGCCCGCGCCCTGGCCACTGCCCCCAAGTTCATTCTGCTGGACGAACCGTTTGCCGGCGTCGACCCGATCTCGGTCGGCGACATCAAGCAGATCATCCATCACCTCAAGGCCAAGGGCATTGGCGTGCTGATCACTGACCACAACGTCCGTGAGACCCTCGATATCTGCGAAACCGCGTATATCGTCAACGATGGCCAACTGATCGCCGAAGGTGACTCGGCCACCATCCTGGCCAACGATCTGGTCAAGGAAGTGTACCTGGGTCACGAGTTCCGCCTGTAAACACCGTGGTGTCACGGCCGTTTGCCGAGGTGCGCGGGAGTCAATGAAAACCTCCGGATTTTTATTGTTACCGCGCTCTAGGCAAAGCCCCCGACATCAGGCATATAATTTGCTTATGTTTGGCGCTCACGCGCCCTGTCGTGGATGGCGCATTGCGCCGGCGAATAAGGTGTTAAGCCCCTGCCATGAAACCATCGCTAGTCCTGAGAATGGGCCAGCAGCTGACGATGACACCGCAGCTGCAACAGGCCATCCGCCTGCTCCAATTGTCGACCCTGGACCTGCAACAGGAAATCCAGGAGGCCTTGGAGTCCAACCCGATGCTCGAACGCCAGGAAGAAGGCGACGACTTCGATAATGCAGACCCGCTGGCCGATAACATCGAGCAAAAACCCAATTCCGACGTGCAGGAACCCTCCTATCAGGAAACCGCCCCTACGGTGGATAACCTTGAGGAAGGCGATTGGAACGAACGCATCCCCAACGAGCTTCCCGTCGACACGGCCTGGGAAGACGTCTACCAGACCAGCGCCAGCAGCCTGCCCAGCAATGACGATGACGAGTGGGACTTCACCACCCGCACCTCCGTTGGCGAGAGCCTGCAGAGCCATCTGCTCTGGCAACTGAACCTGGCGCCGATGTCGGACACCGATCGCTTGATCGCCGTGACCCTGATCGACTGCATCAACAACCAGGGTTATCTGGACGAGACGCTTGAAGAAATTCTTGAAGCCTTCGACCCGGAACTGGATATCGAGCTGGACGAGATTGAAGCCGTCCTGCACCGCATCCAGCAGTTCGAGCCCGCCGGCATCGGCGCACGCACCCTCAGCGAATGCCTGTTGCTGCAATTGCGCCAACTGCCGGCCAAGACGGCCTGGCTCACCGAGGCCCAGCGCCTGGTCACCGACTACATCGACTTGCTCGGCAGCCGCGACTACAGCCAGTTGATGCGCCGCATGAAGCTCAAGGAAGACGACCTGCGCCAGGTCATCGAGCTGGTACAGAGCCTCAACCCGCGCCCAGGCTCGCAAATCGAGTCGAGCGAAGCCGAATACGTAGTCCCCGACGTCATCGTACGCAAGGACAACGAGCGCTGGCTGGTAGAGCTGAACCAGGAGTCGGTGCCGCGCCTGCGCGTCAACCCGCAATACGCCGGTTTCGTACGTCGCGCCGATACCAGCGCCGACAACACCTTCATGCGCAACCAGTTGCAGGAAGCGCGCTGGTTCATCAAGAGCCTGCAAAGCCGCAACGAAACCCTGATGAAAGTGGCCACTCAGATCGTCGAGCACCAGCGCGGCTTCCTGGAATACGGCGACGAGGCGATGAAACCGCTGGTACTGCATGACATCGCCGAAGCGGTTGGCATGCATGAATCGACGATTTCCCGGGTGACCACCCAGAAATTCATGCATACCCCACGGGGTATTTATGAACTGAAATACTTTTTCTCCAGCCATGTCAGCACCTCCGAAGGCGGTGAATGCTCGTCCACGGCGATTCGCGCGATCATCAAAAAACTGGTTGCTGCGGAAAATCAGAAAAAGCCATTGAGTGACAGTAAGATCGCTGGTTTACTGGAGGCACAAGGCATTCAGGTCGCCCGTCGAACCGTCGCCAAGTACCGCGAATCCCTTGGGATCGCGCCTTCCAGCGAGCGTAAGCGTTTGATGTGACGGGCGGGCCACAGCGTTCCAGTGGCAGGTAGTCCTACCTGCCGCTTTATGCACTGGCAACGAAGGAGAAGCTGTATGCAAGTCAACATCAGTGGACACCATGTAGAAGTCACCCCTCCATTGCGCGAATACGTCGAGCAGAAGCTGAAACGGCTTGAGGGTCATTTCGACAAGATCACCAATGTGCAAGTCATCATGAAGGTCGACAAGCTTCAGCAGAAAATTGAGGCGACTCTCCAGATACCCGGTGGCGAAGTAGTCGCCAATGCCGAGCATGAAGACATGTATGCATCAATCGACTTGCTCACAGACAAGCTTGACCGCCAACTTAAAAAGCATAAGGAAAAGAATCTGAGCCTGCTTCAGGGCACAGGTCGTTAACTCTCCCCCCATGATCCGACTTGAAACCATCCTGACCCCCGGCCGTTCCCTTGTGAACGCGCCGGGCGGCAGCAAGAAGAAAGCCCTTGAGCAAATTGCCAACCTGATCAGCCGCGAAGTGCCTGAACTGGAAATGCAAGATGTCTACGAGGCTCTGATTGCCCGTGAAAAACTCGGTTCCACCGGTTTTGGCAACGGCATCGCCATTCCGCACTGCCGCCTCAAAGGCTGCGAGACCCCAGTCAGCGCCCTGCTTCACCTGGACGCTCCCATCGATTTCGACGCTATCGACGGTGCCCCGGTCGACCTGCTGTTTGTACTGCTGGTCCCGCAGGCTGCCACCGATGCGCACCTGGAACTGCTTCGGCAGATCGCCAGCATGCTCGACCGCAAGGACGTACGCGACAAACTGCGCAGCGCCAAAAGCAACGAGGCGCTTTACCAGGTTGTCCTGGATGAACAGAACGGGCAGTAATCATGCGCTTGATCATCGTCAGCGGCCGCTCCGGCTCGGGTAAAAGCACCGCCCTCAACGTTCTTGAGGACAGCGGTTTCTATTGCATCGACAACCTGCCCGCCGGCCTGCTGCCGGAATTGGCGGAACGCGCGTTGATCCACACCGAACTGGCTCAGCCTCTGGTTGCCGTTTCGATTGATGCACGCAACCTGCCCAGCCACCTTGAGCGATTCCCGCAATTGCTCGAGGAAGTGCGGGCCAAGCATATCCATTGCGATGTGCTCTACCTGGATGCCGACGAAGAGACCCTGCTCAAGCGTTTCTCCGAAACCCGTCGGCGCCACCCCCTCAGCAGCCCTCACCGTTCCCTGGCGGAAGCCATTGAAGACGAAACCAAGCTGCTGGGGCCGATCATTGACCTCGCCGACCTCAAGATCAACACCACCAGCCTCAACCTGTACCAGTTGCGCGACGCCATCAAGCTGCGCCTGCTGAACCAGCCGGAGCCAGGCACCGCCTTTCTGGTCGAGTCGTTTGGGTTCAAGCGTGGCATGCCGGTGGACGCCGACCTGGTGTTCGACGTGCGCTGCCTGCCCAATCCCTACTGGAAGCCGGAGCTGCGTGAGCAATCCGGGCTGGACCAGGCCGTGGCCGATTACCTGGCCGCGCAACCGGATGTGGAGGAAATGTTCCAGGACATTTCCAGTTACCTGCTCAAATGGCTGCCGCGTTTTGCCGCCAGCAATCGCGCCTATGTCACCATTGCCATCGGCTGCACCGGCGGGCACCACCGCTCCGTCTACCTGACCGAGCGCCTGGGCCAGGTGTTGCAACAAACCCTCAAGAATGTCCAGGTCCGCCACCGCGACCTTAGCTGAAAGGAACACCTTCGCGATGCCCGCTCTGGAAATTGAAATCATCAACAAACTGGGCCTGCACGCCCGTGCCTCGGCCAAATTTGTCGGTGTCGCCGGGCAGTTTCCCTGCCAGATCCGCGCCGGTCGTACGCCGGAATCCATGGTCGATGGCAAAAGCATCATGGCCATGATGATGCTGGCTGCCGGCAAGGGCACCAAGATTCACTTGAAGACAGAGGGCGAGCAGGAAGACGAAGCGATGGCCGCACTGGTGGCACTGATCAATAACTACTTCGACGAAGGCGAATAACCCTCCTGTAGAAGTCTGGCTGACCGGCGATAGCGTCCACGACTCGCGACTGATCGCCGGCGAGCCGGCGCCTACAAGGGAGCGGGTATTATCCCAAAGCCGTGTCCATCACCATCATCAAGCAAAATCCGATGCACAACCCAAGGCTGGCGAGCTTTTCATGACCATTGCGTCGCGACTCGGGGATGACCTCGTGAGTCACCACCAGCAGCATCGCGCCAGCGGCAAGCGCCAAACCCAATGGCAACACTACTTCGGCAAGGCTGACCAACCAGGCACAAAGCACCGCAAACACCGGCTCCACCAGACCTGACGCCGCACCGATCAAGAACGCCTTGCCCCGCGACATCCCCGCCCCGGCCAACACCAACGCAATCACCAGCCCTTCCGGCACGTCCTGCAAGGCGATGCCCATGGCCAGGCTGTCAGCATCCGGCATGCCGCCGCCCGCCGAGACACCCACAGCCATGCCTTCCGGGATATTGTGGGCAATGATGGCAAACACAAACAGCCAGATACGCGGCGGGATCACCGGTTTGTCCGGCGTGCCCACCAGCATTTCCGGGCTGGCGCCGGAGACTTTGCGGTCAACCAGATACAGCCCGAAGGCGCCCAACATAATGCCAAAACTGATCAATCCACTGGCCCCCCAGGGCGAGAGCCCCAGGCCTTCAGCCGCAGCGATGCCCGGCACGATCAGCGAAAACGCGGTCGCCGCCAACATCACCCCAGCCCCAAAGCCCAGCAGCGTATCGCTCAATGCCACCGGCATGCGCCGGATAACCAGCACCGGCACCGCGCCGAGCGCCGTCCCGAGCGCACAGATGGATCCGCCCTGCAGGGCGCGCAGAATGCGCGGCTCCAGGTTCAGCCACGCCAGCCCGTGGGCCACCAGCAATGCAGTACCTGCCAATAGCAGCAGCGAGCCAAACGCATAACGAAACATTCGCCCGCTGCTGATCGCCAGTGTTTCAGTGCCCATAGTCGGCCTTAGATCTTGTTATGAAGGTGAATGTCAGGCCACGGCGGCCTGATAGCGTGCGGCGACTTCTGGCCAGTTGATAACACTGTAGAAGGCATTGATGTATTCCGGGCGGCGGTTCTGGTACAGCAAATAGTAGGCGTGTTCCCAGACGTCTAGACCTAGGATCGGCGTGTTGCCGCTCATCAGCGGACTGTCTTGGTTACCGCTGCTTTCCACCACCAGGGTCTTTTGTGGATTGACGCTCAGCCAGGCCCAGCCGCTGCCAAAACGGGTCAGCGCAGCCTTGGTGAAAGCCTCCTTGAAGCTGTCGAAACCGCCCAACTGCTCCTCGATGGCTTTTCCCAATGCGCCGTCGGGTTTACCGCCACCTTTGGGCGACATCACTGCCCAGAACAGCGAGTGGTTGGCATGGCCGCCGCCCTGATTGATCACGGCTGCGCGCAGCTTTTCCGGCAGTTGCTGCACGCTGGAGACCAGCTTCTCCACCGGCCAGCCGGCGAACTCGGTGCCGTCGACGGCAGCGTTGAGGTTGTTGATGTAGGTCTGATGGTGCTTGGTGTAGTGGATCTCCATGGTTTGCGCATCGATATGCGGTTCCAGGGCGTCGTAGGCGTAAGGCAATGCAGGCAAGGTATAAGTCATATCAATGTGCTCCGTATTGAGGAGGGGTGGGTTGCGCCGCTGCGCCACCCAACAGGCGATGAGTGCGAGGGTACTCGCCGTGATCGCTGATGAAATTCAAGAGCTCGACGTAGGTCTTGCTGCTCTGGCGCAGCGCCGCTTCCCGCAATTGCGGGCTCAGCCGCGGATCCTGCAGGGTCTGCAGCAGGCGCTGGTGGATGGCACAGAGGTATTCCGCGCTTTCCTCCGGCTGGTTCAGGCGCAGGTGAAGGTCCGCCAGGTTGTGATGGGAAATGACGCAAGCCGCCACTGCTTCGTCGGCGTCCGCCCAGCGTTCGAACAACACTTGGGCCAAGGCGAGGGCTTGCAAATAGGCCTCGCGAGCGTCCACCAACTCGCCTGCCATAAAGCAGCGATTGGCCCGTTCGATCATGCGTTTCCAGTGCTCCATGGTGAGCCTCCAAAGCAGGGTCGGTGATTACACGCCGCCGGCCGTGAGCTTTTCCGGATCCAGCAGAACTTCCAGTTGGCTGCGCGGTAAGTCGGTGTGTTCAAGGGCGACGTCAATCACCGGACGGCCTTGCTGATAGGCCTTCTTGGCAATTTCAGCGGCCTTTTGGTAACCGATGATCGGGTTGAGCGCGGTCACCAGGATCGGGTTGCGCGACAGCGCTTCCTTGAGCTTGGCTTCGTTGACCTTGAAACTGGCGATGGCTTTATCGGCCAGCAAACGGCTGGCATTGGCCAGCAATTCGAGGCTGCTGAGCAGGTTCTGCGCGATGATCGGCAGCATCACGTTCAACTCGAAGTTGCCGGACTGGCCTGCGACGGTGATCACCGCGTCATTACCGATAACCTGGGCGGCAACCATCGCCGTCGCTTCCGGGATCACCGGATTGACCTTGCCAGGCATGATCGACGAGCCAGGCTGCAGGCCTTCCAGTTCGATTTCACCCAGGCCCGCGAGCGGACCGGAGTTCATCCAGCGCAGGTCGTTAGCGATTTTCATCAGCGACACGGCAATGGCTTTTAACTGGCCGGAGACCGCGACGGCGGTGTCCTGGGAGCCAATCAGCGCGAACAGGTTCTTGCCGGGCGTGAATTTCACGCCGGTCAGGCTGCTCAGTTGCTGACTGAAACGCACAGCGAATTCCGGGTGTGCGTTGATCCCGGTGCCAACCGCCGTACCGCCTTGGGCCAGCGCTTGCAGGCTCGGCAATAGATCCTGCAAGTGGCCGATATTGGCCTTGAGCTGCTGCGACCAACCGTTGAGCACCTGGCTCATGCGCACAGGCATGGCATCCATCAGGTGCGTTCGGCCGGTTTTGATGAACGGGTGAACCTCCTCGGCTTTCTGTTCAATGACTTGCACCAAATGCAGCAGGGCCGGCAGCGTTTGCTCATGCAGGACCAGTGCGGCACTGACATGGATGGTGGTCGGAATGATGTCGTTGCTGCTTTGGCCGCAGTTCACGTGGTCGTTGGGGTTGACCGATTCGCCGAGCAACCGGGTAGCGAGGGTGGCAATCACTTCATTGGCGTTCATGTTGGAGCTAGTGCCGGAGCCCGTCTGGAAGACATCCACCGGGAAGTGACGCATGAAGTCGCCTTCCAGCAAGCCTTGGGCGGCGTCGACGATGGCCTTGCCCTGGCCTTCGCTGATTTGCTTGAGGTCGACGTTGACCTTGGCGGCGGCGGTCTTGGCCAGGATCAGGGCGCGGATGAATTGCGCCGGCATGCGTTGATGACTGATCGGGAAGTTGTTCACCGCGCGCTGGGTTTGCGCGCCATACAAGGCCTCGGCCGGCACTTGCAGTTCGCCCATGCTGTCGCGTTCGATACGGGTGTTACTCATCGGAAGATCCTTGCACCAGGTCAGAAACAGAAATCGAGGGCAGCAGCTCGCAGGTCGCCAATCGCCACGCAAAGGACTGCCAGCGCTTGAGGCGGCATGCGCAGTGGGAGAGTTTTTCCAGGTCGCGCAGGGGGCGCCAGGCTTGATCCAGGCACAGAGAGCGCCAATGCCAGGGCAGTGCGATGTCGCTGGCGGTATCGAGCAGCAGGTGGAATGAAGTTTCTGCGATCGTCCACGGATGGGTCGCCGTGCAGCACGCCAGGTATCGCCCCTCATTGAGGTAATGTTCGATCAGGCGCGGTTCGTTGGGGTCGAGGCCGCAGCGAATCTGGCGACTCATCCAGCGCCAGCTCTCCAGGTAAGGATCCTCATGCAGGACAGAACTCATGATCCACACTCATTCGGTAATGATATTTATTATTAAATGATATTGAGAATCAAAACAAGTGCAACAAACTAGCCACCTGCAATGCACGCACAAAAAAAGGCGCGCCGTCTTGAGGAGGGCGCGCCTTTATTGGGTGAAGCGTCGGAAGGATCAGCTGCCAGCGACAGTCATCCGCTCGATCAACACCGAACCTGTGCGAATGTTGCTGCGCAGTTCCAGATCATTACCCACAGCAACGATCTGCTTGAACATGTCGCGCATATTGCCGGCGATGGTCACCTCCTGGACGGCAAACTGAATTTCGCCATTTTCCACCCAGAAACCCGCCGCCCCGCGGGAGTAATCACCGGTGACCATGTTCAGGCCATGGCCCATCAACTCAGTCACCAGCAGGCCACGCCCCATTCGCCGCAGCAGCGCCGCCTGGTCTTCATCGCCGTGGGTGACGAACAGGTTATGCACGCCGCCGGAGTTGGCGGTGCTGGGCAGGCCCAGCTTGCGACCGGCGTATGTGCCCAGCACGTAAGACACCAACTCGCCCTTCTCGACGAACGGCTTGGCATAAGTCGCCAGGCCATCACCGTCGAACGACGTACTGCCCATGGCGCGCATCAAGTGCGGACGTTCATCGATGGTCAGCCACTCCGGGAACAGTTTCTGGCCAATCGAGCCTTCCAGGAACGAGGATTTGCGGTACAAGTTGCCACCGGAAATCGCCCCCAGGAAGCTGCCAAACAACCCACCGGCCAGTTCCGCCGAGAACAGCACCGGCACTTCACAGGTCGGCACCGGGCGCGCACCCAGACGGCTCGCCGCACGCTGCGCGGCGCGCTGACCAATGCTGACCGCGTCCGCCAGCAACTCGCCCTGACGGTTCACGTCATACCAGTAATCACGCTGCATCTGGCCATCGGCTTCGGCAATCATCACGCAGCTCAAGCTATGACGGGTGGATGCATAACCACCGATAAAGCCATGGCTGTTGCCATACACGCGGCACCCCTGGTGCGTGCTCAACGTGGTGCCATCCGCGTTCTTGATGCGGGGATCGGCGTCGAACGCGGCCGCTTCGCAGATCAGCGCCTTTTCAATGGCCTGTTCGGGTGTGATATCCCATGCGTGAAACAGATCGAAATCCTGCAGGTCCTTGGCCATCAGCGCTTTATCGGCCAGGCCAGAGCTTTCATCCTCGGAGGTGTGCTTGGCGATTGCCAACGCTGCGGCCACCGTCTCGCGGATCGCGTCCGGACCGCTGGCCGAGGTGCTGGCCGAACCTTTGCGCTGCCCCATGTACAGCGTGATGCCGAAACCCTGGTCGCGGTTGAACTCAACAGTCTCCACTTCCCGCTGACGGACCGACGTCGACAGCCCCTGTTCCAGCGACACCGCCACTTCACAGGCACTGGCCCCCTGGCGCTTGGCCTCGGCAAGGATCTGCTCGACTTGTTCCTGCAGTGCCGGTAACGCTTGCGGACCGACGCTTTGGGCTGCACTCATGGTTTTCTCCACTCAAATTCTGCTTTCGGTTAAGGCCATCGAGCGACCGGGCCGGACAAGCGGCCCCCGACTGGTTATCATGGCGGCGTTTCTTTGCGGACTGCCACCATGGTTGATTCTTACGACGACTCCCTCGATGGGGAGAAAAGCAAAACCCAGGTCAAACGTGAGCTGCATGCTCTGGTCGACCTCGGCGAGCGCCTTACAACGCTCAAAAAAGACTTGATTGCAAAACTGCCACTGACCGACGAAATGCGTCGTGCCCTGGCCGATGCGCCCAAGCACACCGCGAATATCGCGCGTAAACGGCACATCTCGTTTATCGGCAAGCTCATGCGCGATCAGGACATCGACGCCATTTTGACTTTGCTCGATCAAACCGATGCCTCGACTCGCCAGTACAACGAACGCTTCCATAACCTGGAACGCTGGCGTGACCGCCTGATCTCGGGCGATGACGCGGTGCTGGAGAAATTCGTGATGGACTACCCGGATGCGGACCGCCAGCAACTGCGCTCCCTGATCCGTCAGGCCCAGCACGAACTGGCGCATAACAAGGCGCCCGCCACCAGCCGTAAAATCTTCAAGTACATCCGTGAGCTGGACGAGACTCAACGCGGCCTGCGTTGATCCTCTTCCCCGGGTGGCGTTCTGCGCCACCCGAAGCTCCACCCCTTACGACCCCGTGCCACCCACGGTGATCGCATCAATCTTCAGCGTTGGCTGGCCGACACCCACCGGCACCGACTGCCCATCCTTCCCGCAGGTACCCACGCCGCTGTCCAGCGACAGGTCGTTACCGACCATCGACACCTTGCTCATCGCTTCAGGACCGTTACCAATCAACGTTGCGCCTTTGACCGGCGCGGTGATCTTGCCGTCTTCGATCAGGTACGCCTCGCTGGTGGAGAACACGAACTTGCCGCTGGTGATGTCCACCTGACCGCCGCCGAGGTTGGCGCAGTAGATGCCGCGTTTCACCGAAGCAATGATTTCCGCCGGATCGCTTTCGCCACCGAGCATGTAGGTGTTGGTCATCCGCGGCATCGGCAGGTGCGCGTAGGATTCACGCCGACCGTTACCGGTGCGCGCCACGCCCATCAGGCGGGCGTTAAGCTTGTCTTGCATGTAGCCCTTGAGCACGCCGTTTTCGATCAGGGTGGTGCATTCGGTTGGCGTGCCTTCGTCGTCGATGCTCAGCGAGCCACGGCGCCCGGCCAGGGTGCCATCATCGACGATGGTGCAGAACTTGGACGCAACCATCTCGCCCATGCGCCCGCTATAGGCCGAACTGCCCTTGCGGTTGAAGTCACCTTCCAGGCCATGGCCGACCGCTTCGTGCAGCAGCACGCCGGACCAGCCCGAACCCAACACCACCGGCAAAGTACCAGCCGGCGCCGGGATGGCTTCCAGATTGACCAGCGCCTGGCGCAACGCTTCACGGGCATACCCCATGGCACGGTCGTCGGTGAGGAAATAACGGTAGTCGGTACGCCCGCCGCCGCCATGGCCACCGCGTTCGCGGCGACCGTTCTGTTCGACGATCACACTGACGTTGAAGCGCACCAGCGGCCGCACATCCGCCGCCAGGCCGCCGTCGGTGGACGCCACCAGAATGCGCTCCCACACACCGGCCATGCTCACGGTGACTTGCTGGATACGCGGGTCGAGGGCGCGGGTTGCAGCGTCGATACGCTTGAGCAGCTCGACCTTTTCCGCACGACTGATCACTTCCAGGGGGTTATCCGGCGCGTACAACTGCGCCACGTCCTGGGTGCTGAACGCCTGCACCGTGCCATTTTGGCCCGCACGGGAGATCGAGCGCGCGGCACGCGCGGCCAGGCCCAAGGCTTCCAGGGTGATCGCGTTGCTGTAGGCAAAACCGGTTTTCTCACCGGACTGCGCACGCACACCCACACCCTGATCGAGGTTGAAACTGCCTTCCTTGACGATGCCGTCTTCCAGAGCCCAGGACTCGGAAATCTGCCCCTGGAAATACAGGTCGGCCGCGTCGATGCCCGGCCCGGCCAGATCGCCAAGCACGGTTTGCAAGCTTTCGATGGTCACGCCACCGGGGGCCAGGAGGTGATCACTGACTGAGGACAACAACTCGCTCATAGGTATGGCCTTAAATTCATCGTTCCGAAGCAGGTCGCTGTGCGCCCTGCGAGAAAAAGCGCCGATGGTTGACCACCGGCATGCGCGCCCGTATCGACGCCTGTTCACTGCTATCGCGTTCGGCCAGCAACACCGCTTCGCCTTGATCCTGTTTTGCCAGCACACGGCCCCAAGGGTCGACAATCGCCGCGTGGCCATAGGTTTCCCGTGGCCCCGGATGCACCCCGCCTTGAGCCGCCGCCAGCAGGTAACACTGGGTCTCGATGGCACGTGCACGGATCAGCACATCCCAGTGCGCGGCGCCGGTCACCGCCGTAAACGCTGAAGGCGCGGTGATCAATTCAGCCCCCGCCGCGCGCAGCTCACTGTACAGCTCGGGGAAGCGCAGGTCATAACACACCGTCAGGCCCAACCGGCCGACGGGCGTGTCCGCCACCACCACATGATCTCCGAAAGCATAGTCGTCGGATTCGCGATAGCGACCGCGAGCATCGGCGACATCCACATCGAACAGGTGCAGCTTGTCGTAACGGGCAACGATTTCGCCCTGATCATCGACCAGCAGCGAGCAGGCATTGGACTTGGCGTTCGGCCGATCCTTGGGCGGCAGCGGCAAAGTACCGGCCACTATCCATAAGGTGAGGTCGCGGGCAGTCTGTTTCAACCACGGCAGGATCGGGCCTTCGCCCAGCGCTTCGGCGCGACCGATGTCGGCCACGTCGCGGCGGCCCATGGCGGCGAAGTTTTCCGGTAATACCGCCAGCTTCGCGCCACCCGCCGCGGCGTGTTCCAGCAGACGCCGGGCCTGGGCCAGATTGGCCAGCACATCGCTCTGGCTGACCATTTGAATTACCGCAAAGGACATGGACCGACCCTCCGTAATGGATAGGCCGCCATGCTACTCCACAGGCTCTCAGTTTGGCTTTTCAAATGGCTTATCGAAGGTGATTTTCGGGTCCTTCCACGGGCCTTCGACCTTGTATTGCACGCTGGCGAAGCGCGCAACACGGTCACCGATCAGTTTGTCGATCAGGAACAACGCGCCACCAATGGCGGGCGCGCCCACGATCAGCGCGGCGATCGGCAGGTTATTGGTCACTGGCAGGGTGACCAGCAGCTTGGCGTCGACACGGTCTGCGACCAGGTCCAGGGTGCCGTTGAGCTCCAGGTTAGTGGAAGGCCCGGTCATGGTGATCGGCTCCCGGGTCACGAACACGCCATTACTGGCCGCCAACAAGCCTTTGACCCGGTCATAGCTCAAACCCTTGCCGAGCAAGTCCGAGAAGTCCAGCCGCAGACGGCGTCCAATGGAGTTGAAGTTCAGCAGGCCAAACACCCGCAGCGCCTGGGCGCCGCCTTCCACTTCTACGAACTGGCCGTTGCGGAACGATGCGTCCAGACTACCGGAGAAACGCTTGGGCCCGACGTAGGCTGGCGAGCCGGGCCAGCGACCGTCCACATCCAGATGGAAATCCTGACTAGTGACAGTGGGCGCATAACCCCAACCCTTGAGCACATCACCGATATTCTTGCCATCCAGGCGGCCTTTGTACCAACTGCTGCTGTCGCCCGCCGTCCCTTCCCAACCACCGGCGCCCTTGAGCTGCATGCCCTTGAGGCCAAGGTCCAGGTTATTGAAGGCCATGCCTTTGGCCGTCGGGCGGATTTTCAGCGACCAGGTGCCTATCAGGTCCGGGCCCTGGAACAGCTGGTCGATGGCGATATCCAGTGCAGGGATATTTTTTGGATCGACATCGGCCAAGGGGTCTGGCGCGTTTTCGTCAGCCTGCACCGTCGGGTCCACTGCCGGCAGCTTCACATACTGCAGGTTGATCGCAATCGGCGCGCCTTTGGCGTCCGGCAGGTTGACCGTGCCCTTGGCTTGCTGACTGTCGAGCTGCAGGCCCCAGGCCGCAGGCTTGCGGTCCAGTTGCAGATTGACCTGATCAAACTGAGTGCCAAAGCCGGTCAGCTTGCCTACCTTGAAGTCGGCGCCACTGAGCAACTGCTTCGCGCTACCGCCCGGATCATTGCCCGCGTAGCGGTCTACCAGTTTCTTCCACGGGTCGATATCGAGTTCAGACAGCACGCCGCGAATACGCAAACCCTTGGCCCCTGGCAACACTGCATCGCCATCGCCGAGGAAAAGTTCGCCACGCCCGTCGTTGAATTTGTCCGGCGGCGCGGCAAACGTGAAGTTGGCCAGTTCGCCGTAGTCAAACCAATAACGACGCTCGGCGCCCTGCAAGGTCATGCGGAACACACTGTCACGTCCTTGGCTGGCGGGCATGCCGAACGGTGCCGGCAGGTCCACGGCAACGCCCTTCAGATTGGAGCTGACCATCAATTGGCTATCGGCGCCATCCAGGGTCAGTTGCAGTTGGTAAGGCACATCGCCGGACACTGGCAACGGTTGGCTGATATTCAACCAGTCCGTCAGCCGCTTGACCGTCACTTGGCCCTTGGCAGTCACACGCGTGCTGATATTCCCCGGCTTGCCATCGGCAACAATCTGCGCAGTGATCGGCCGGTCGAACGCCTGGGCCGTGATGTTCTGGCCACTGAGGCCCTTGGCGCTGTCGAAACGGAAATCGCCCTTGAGCTGGGTCAAGTCCAGGGTCGGCTCTGCCAATTGCAGGCGCGATTTATCCGTCTTGAAGTCCACCACGATCTTCGGCTCGGTGCCTTTCGCCAGTGGTATATCCAGGTCAAGGCTGCCTTGCAGGTCACCGTCACCTTTCCAGCCGGCAAAGGTCGAAGCGGTGCCGATCGGCGCTTCCTGGAGGATTTTCAAACCGTCGCCCAAGCCACCGGCAAACCCACCCGTCAACAACAGATGACTGTCCTTGCCCTCCGGGGCGTGGGGAATATTGACGTAGACGTCCTTGACCTTGGTGTCGAGCAACTGGCCCTTGCTGGCGAGGATGCGTACGCCGCTCTCCTCGACAAACACTTCGCCGCTGACCTTGCTCACATGAGGCCAGCCCGGCTGAAACGCCAATTCGGCGTCATGCACCTTGAAGAACAGGCTGATATTACGCGACGCCGGTAGCGCGTCGTGGTTCAGCGACCCCTGATACTGGAAGAAGCCCTGGTCCACTGCGCCCTTGAGAATCGCGGTGCGCAGCCACTCATCCAGCGCCGGGCTCAACACCGCAGGCAGGTACTTGGGGGTGAATCGCCCATCCCCATCGACCATGCCGACCCGCAGGTCCATGTAGTCTTCCTGGCTGTGGTCGAAATGCAGGCGAATCAGGAAATCGGCAGCGACGTTGCCCTCCTCACCCAGCACCTTGATGTATGGGGCAATCAGGGTGAAGCCTTCCTTGTCGAGCTTCCACGTCAGACGTGCATTGGCCTGGATGTACTGCCACGGCTTGGCAAAGATCGGATCGAGGTGCAGGGAAAAGTCCTTGCTGTCCATACGTAACTCGCCATGGCCCAGATCGCCGCTGATGCTGCCGGATACGTTACGCGCGGCGGGCGCCCCCATGTAGGCATCAAAACCGATGCGTTCGAGGTTGGCGGCGAAGCTGACTTTTTGATCGGTCGTATCTTCAGGGCGAAAGTCCACCAGCACGTTACGTAGCAGGCCTGTGGCCTTAAGGTGCTGGATAGTCTTGGCAAAACCTTCCGGCAGCGGCGCCAGGGCATTGAGCAGCGGCGTGATCGGGGTCAGGTCCAGGCGGTCGGCCTGGAGCTTCCAGGCTTCCAGGTCCTTGTCGGTGGCCAGGCGCTGTTGCAGTTGCAGGCGCGATTCCCAGCGGGTGTCCCCCAGGTTCATCGCCAGTGAGTCGAACAGGACCTTGAGACCGGTTTCGCTGCGTTGCAGGTAAGCGGTAAGCGCCAGATTCTCGATATGCACAGGTTTGCGGTCGGCGTAGCTGCCCTTCACCTGCGGCGAATTGAGGCGCACCACCGCGCTCTGCACGGTGCCTTGGGCCCAGGTCAGCCAGAATTCACCACCGGCCTTGAATTGGGTGAGCTTCCACTGCTGGGTCAGTTTGGCCGGAATCCACTTGGCCCAGTCGCTTTGCGGCAGGCTCAGGTAGGCCTGGACTTCACCGTCCTTCCATTGACTGGCGCGAATACGCGTGCGCAGGCTCACCGCCAATGGCTGGCCGTCGGGCAAGGTCAGGCGTGCATCCAGGCGTTGGCGGGTGACGCCAGTGTGCAGGCTCAGGCCGACATACGTCAGGGTCACCGGCGCCTGGTCAAATGGCTGCAAGGTCACCTGGCTGTCGAGCAACGACACGCGCTCGACCTTTTGCATGTTCTTGAGCAGCTGCTCAGGGTCCACGGGCTGATCGTCCTGCACCGGCAGACCTTGCAGCGCCCACTTGCCATCCTTGTCTTCCTTGGCACTGAGCTGCAGACCGCCGACCTGCAGGTGGGCAATGCGCACCTCGCGGGCCATCAGGCTGGCCCACATATCCGGCACCACTTCGACCTGATCCAGACGCAGGGCACTGCTGCCCTCGCCCAGCATCACATCGTGGGCCCGCAATACCGGTGCGAACCCGCTCCAGCGGCCTTCAACGCTGCCAATGTGCAGCGGCATGTCCACCGCGGCCTGGGCCTTGGCTTCGATCTCCGCACGGTACTCGGCCACCAGCGGCGTCAATTCACGCCCCAGGCTCACATACACCGCCGCCAATACCAGCAACAAGGCACAGAGGCCCAGGCTCCAACGGGTCAAAGCGGCAAAAAAGCGTATCAGACGCTCCATGTCAGGCGACCCTCAAGGCAGTAGTCGGACGGCAGATCAAGGCCTGCCTGTCTCATAAAAGGTAAGCGAATGGGGATCAGAGCAGCACCACGTCGTATTGTTCCTGGGAATACATGGTTTCGACCTGGAAGCGTATCGTGCGCCCGATAAACCCTTCCAGCTCAGCAACGTTACCGGACTCTTCATCCAGCAACCGGTCGACCACTTTCTGGTTGGCGAGCACTCTGTAACCTTCGGCCTGGTAGGCTCGCGCTTCTCGCAGGATTTCGCGGAAAATCTCGTAGCAAACGGTTTCCGGCGTCTTCAATTTACCGCGCCCCTGGCAACTGCTGCACGGCTCGCACAATACCTGCTCCAGGCTTTCGCGGGTGCGCTTGCGCGTCATCTGCACCAGGCCCAGCTCGGTGATGCCGATAATGTTGGTCTTGGCGTGATCGCGCTCCAGCTGTTTCTCCAGGGTACGCAGTACTTGGCGCTGGTGCTCTTCATCTTCCATGTCGATGAAGTCGATGATGATGATGCCGCCGAGGTTGCGCAGGCGCAGTTGGCGCGCGATCGCGGTGGCGGCTTCGAGGTTGGTCTTGAAGATGGTTTCTTCGAGGTTGCGATGGCCCACGAACGCGCCGGTGTTGACGTCGATAGTGGTCATGGCTTCCGCCGGGTCCACCACCAGGTAGCCTCCGGACTTGAGTGGCACCTTGCGTTCCAGGGCTTTCTGGATTTCGTCTTCGACGCCATACAGGTCGAAGATCGGTCGCTCGCCGGGGTAGTGTTCCAGGCGGTCGGCAATTTCCGGCATCAGCTCGGCCACAAATTGCGTGGTGCGCTGGAATGTTTCCCGCGAGTCGATGCGAATTTTCTCAATCTTCGGGCTGACCAGGTCGCGCAACGTACGCAGGGCCAGGCCGAGGTCTTCGTAGATCACACTGGGTGCGCCGATGGTCTTGATCTGTGCGCCGATCTGGTCCCATAGCCGCCGTAGATAACGGATATCCATGAGGATCTCATCGGCACCCGCACCTTCAGCGGCAGTGCGCAGGATGAAGCCGCCCGCTTCCTTGATGCCTTCGGCAGCCACGCAGTCGCTGACCACCTTTTTGAGACGCTCGCGCTCGGCTTCGTCTTCGATCTTCAGGGAAATACCGACATGCGCGGTGCGCGGCATGTACACCAAGTAACGCGACGGAATCGACAGCTGAGTGGTCAGGCGCGCGCCTTTGGAACCGATGGGGTCCTTGGTGACTTGCACCACCAGGCTCTGCCCTTCGTGCACCAAGGCGCTGATGCTTTCTACCGCCGGCCCTTCGCGCAGGGAAATTTCCGAAGCATGGATAAACGCGGCTCGGTCCAGGCCGATGTCGACGAACGCCGCCTGCATTCCCGGCAATACCCGCACGACTTTGCCTTTGTAGATATTGCCGACGATCCCGCGTTTCTGGGTGCGCTCAACGTGCACTTCTTGCAGAACACCGTTCTCTACCACCGCCACGCGCGATTCCATCGGCGTGATATTGATCAGAATCTCTTCACTCATGGCTGGGTCTCGTTCAGGCGTTTTCACAATAGTGACCGGTCGCTTAAGGCTGGGCGCTGGAATACGGCGTTCAGCGCGCGGTAAGGTTTTGCCAACAGGGTATGCCGAATTGGGCGAGCAGTTGTGCGGTTTCGCACACCGGCAGGCCTACCACAGCGGAATAACTGCCATTGAGTCCGGCGACAAATACTGAGCCCAACCCTTGAATAGCATAGCCGCCCGCCTTGTCCTGGGGTTCGCCACTCTGCCAGTAGGTGGTCGCTTCCTCGACGGAAATCCCGCGAAACCGTACACGACTGCTTACACAAACAGTCTCGCAACGCTGGCCATCGGTGAGGGCAATAGCGGTCAGCACGTCATGTTCACGCCCCGCCAGCGCCATCAGCATTGCCAGGGCATCGGCCTGATCCACGGGCTTACCGAGTATCTGGCCATCGACGATCACGGCGGTATCGGCACCCAGCACACACACGTCGTCAGTGCTTTCGAGCACAGCAAAACCCGCCGCCGCCTTGCCGCGCGCAAGGCGCTCGACGTAGGAAACGGCGGATTCGTTTGTAAGAGGAGTTTCATCGATAGCGGCGCTGACCACGGTGAAAGGCACACCGATCTGGACCAGCAGTTCACGCCGCCTCGGGGAGCCCGAGGCCAGGTAAAGCGAATTCATTGCAGACTCTCCCTGTAGGGTTCGATAACCAGGCAGAGCCTCGCAATCCATTCAATTGATTTTATAGCGACGACGCAACCCACGCAGACCGAAGCTGATCCATGGCCAGAGCAAGGCACTGACCAGCGCCGGCAATACCAGCGCCAGGGTTGGCTGGCGGTTGCCGGTCAAGGCGCTCAGCCACAGCTGAACCAGCTGCGCCAGGCCGAAGATCACCAGGATCACCAGGCACTGCTGCCACATCGGGAACATGCGCAGGCGTTGCTGCAACGACAACACCAGGAAGGTGATCAGGGTCAGGATCAACGCGTTCTGACCCAGCAAGGTGCCATAGAGCACATCTTCCGCCAAGCCCAGGAACATCGCCGTGACCATGCCGACTTTATGCGGCAGGTTCAGCGACCAGAAGGCCAGCAGCAGTGCCAGCCAGAGCGGGCGCAGGATTTCCATGAATTGCGGCAATGGCGAAACGCTAAGCAGCATACCGATAGCAAAGGTCAGCCAGACGATCCAGCCGTTGCGCGAATGAGTATTGGCCATTATTCCTCCCTCTGCCGCGTGGTTGCCGGGGCAGTTGCCGGAGGCTTGGCAGCCGGTGTCGCGGCTGCGGGTTTAGTCACTGCCGGCTTGGCTGGAGGCGTGCTATGGGCTGCCGGCTTGACCGGGGTGGCGACGGGCGCTGCCGGAGCCGCCGTCGGTGCGGGTGGCCCCACGAATGCCGGCTTGGGCACCGTCGCCGGAACGATCGCAGCTGTACCGTTTTGCTTGTCTTCCGCTTCCTGCGCCTGCGCAGCGTCGTTGGCGCGCTCTTCCGGCGTACGGTTATCACTGAACACCAGCAGCAGGTAACGGCTGCGGTTCAGGGCGGCAGTCGGCACGGCACGCACAATGGCGAACGGCTGACCGGAATCGTGGATTACTTCCTTGACCGTCGCCACCGGGTAACCCGCCGGGAAACGCTGGCCCAGGCCGGAGCTGACCAGCAGATCGCCTTCCTTGATGTCAGCGGTGTCAGCCACATGGCGCAATTCCAGACGCTCCGGATTACCGGTGCCGCTGGCAATCGCGCGCAGGCCATTGCGGTTGACCTGCACCGGAATGCTGTGGGTCGTGTCCGTCAGCAGCAATACCCGCGAGGTGTAGGGCATCAGCTCAACCACCTGGCCCATCAGGCCACGGGCGTCGAGCACGGGCTGGCCGAGGACCACACCGTCGCGCTCACCCTTGTTGATGATGATGCGATGGGTGAAGGGGTTGGGGTCCATGCCGATCAACTCAGCCACTTCGACCTTTTCGTTGACCAGTGCGGAGGAATTGAGCAACTCGCGCAGCCGAACGTTCTGCTCGGTGAGGGCCGCGAGCTTCTGCATGCGCCCCTGCAACAGCAGGTTTTCGGTCTTGAGTTTTTCGTTCTCGGCGACCAGCTCGGTGCGGCTGCCGAATTGGCTGGCCACGCCCTGGTACAGACGTTGCGGCAGGTCGGTGATCCAGTAAGTCTGCATCAACACCAGCGACATCTGGCTGCGCACGGGTTTGAGCAGTGCAAAGCGGGCATCGACCACCATCAGCGCGACCGAAAGCACGACCAGCACCAACAGGCGCACGCCCAATGAGGGGCCTTTGGCGAAAAGCGGTTTAATAAGCCGCTCCTCCCAGGCAAATGTTCTCTTTATTCATACGGCATCTAACCGGCCTGGATGCAGATTGAAGAAGATAAACGCCAACAGGCAGCACTGCAAAGTGCTGCCTGCGGGCGAAACATGGGCTGACCAGCAATGACTTATTCGCTGGAGAGCAGGTCCATGGTGTGTTTATCCATCATTTCCAGTGCACGACCACCGCCACGGGCAACGCAAGTCAGCGGGTCTTCGGCGACGATCACCGGCAGCCCAGTCTCTTGGGCCAGCAGCTTGTCGAGGTCGCGCAGCAAGGCGCCACCACCGGTCAGTACCAGGCCACGCTCGGCGATGTCGGAAGCCAGTTCCGGCGGCGATTGCTCCAGGGCGCTTTTCACCGCCTGAACGATGGTGGCCAGGGACTCTTGCAGAGCTTCCAGCACTTCATTGGAGTTCAGGGTGAAGGCACGTGGAACGCCTTCGGCCAGGTTGCGACCGCGCACATCGACTTCGCGCACTTCGCCGCCTGGGTAGGCGGTGCCGATTTCCTGCTTGATGCGCTCAGCGGTGGATTCACCGATCAGGCTGCCGTAGTTACGACGTACATAAGTGATGATCGCTTCGTCGAAGCGGTCGCCGCCTACGCGTACGGATTCGGCATACACCACACCATTCAGGGAGATCAGGGCGATTTCAGTGGTACCACCACCGATATCCACCACCATCGAACCGCGGGCTTCTTCAACCGGCAGGCCGGCACCGATCGCAGCAGCCATTGGCTCTTCGATCAGGAACACTTCACGGGCACCGGCGCCAAGGGCCGATTCACGGATGGCACGACGCTCAACCTGGGTGGACTTGCATGGAACGCAGATCAGCACACGAGGGCTGGGCTGCAGGAAACTGTTTTCGTGAACCTTGTTGATGAAGTATTGCAGCATCTTCTCGCAGACACTGAAGTCGGCGATCACGCCGTCTTTCATCGGACGAATGGCAGCAATATTGCCTGGTGTACGGCCGAGCATGCGCTTGGCCTCGGTGCCGACGGCAACGACACTTTTCTGATTACCATGGGTCCGAATGGCCACAACCGATGGCTCATTCAGGACGATACCGCGCTCGCGCACGTAAATAAGGGTGTTGGCAGTGCCCAGGTCAATGGAAAGATCGCTGGAAAACATGCCACGCAGTTTCTTGAACATGGGAAAGGGACCCTAGGCAACGCGTGGGTAAAAAAGTGCGGCAAACTCTAACAACGACAGGGATTTTGGGCAAGGCGCCAATGTGCTAAATTGGCCGACTTTCTGTGCACCTAACCCCACAATCGCGGCCGTAAGACCGTAGAAATGCGGTAGTGTTCCGACAATCTAACACACGGACAGCCTCCGTTCTGTTTTCCACTGGAGATTCCCATGACGCTTGAACGCTCCGACGTGGAAAAAATCGCGCACCTGGCCTCGCTTGGCCTCAATGATGCCGATCTTCCACAGACCACCGCAGCCCTGAACAGCATTCTCGGGCTGGTCGACCAAATGCAGGCCGTAAATACCGACGGTATCGAGCCCCTGGCTCACCCGCTGGAAGCCAGCCAGCGCCTGCGCGCAGACGTCGTGACCGAGAGTAATAATCGCGAGGCCTACCAGTCCATCGCGCCAGCGGTCGAAAACGGCCTGTATCTGGTTCCGAAAGTCATCGACTAAAGGGAAAGAGCCTGCAATGCATCATATGACTCTGGCCGAGATCGCCCGCGGTCTCGCCGACAAAACGTTTTCTTCCGAAGAGCTGACCAAGACCCTGCTGGCGCGCATCGCCGAGCACGATCCAAAGGTCAACAGCTTCATCAGCCTCACCGAAGAGCTGGCCTTGAGCCAGGCCAAGGCCGCCGACGCACGTCGCGCCAACGGTGAAAGTGGCGCACTGCTGGGCGCACCGATCGCCCACAAGGACCTGTTCTGCACCCAGGGCATCCGTACCAGCTGCGGCTCGAAGATGCTCGACAACTTCAAGGCTCCCTACGACGCCACTGTGGTGTCCAAGCTGGCTGCCGCCGGGGCCGTGACCCTGGGCAAGACCAACATGGACGAATTCGCCATGGGTTCGGCCAACGAGTCGAGCTACTACGGCGCGGTGAAAAACCCGTGGAACCTGGACCACGTGCCTGGCGGTTCGTCGGGTGGTTCGGCGGCCGCGGTTGCTGCGCGCTTCCTGCCCGCCGCCACGGCCACCGATACCGGCGGCTCGATCCGCCAGCCAGCGGCCTTTACCAACCTCACCGGCCTGAAGCCGACCTACGGTCGCGTTTCCCGTTGGGGCATGATCGCCTACGCCTCCAGCCTCGATCAGGGTGGCCCTCTGGCGCGCACCGCTGAAGACTGCGCAATTTTGTTACAAGGCATGGCAGGCTTCGATAAACAGGACTCCACCAGCATCGACGAGCCCGTTCCGGACTACAGCGCCAGCCTGAACACGTCGCTCAAGGGCCTGCGTATCGGTGTGCCGAAGGAATACTTCAGCGCCGGTCTCGACCCGCGCATTGCTGAGCTGGTGCACAACAGCGTGAAGACGCTGGAAAGCCTGGGTGCCGTCATCAAGGAAATCAGCCTGCCGAACAACCAGCACGCAATTCCTGCGTACTACGTGATCGCGCCGGCAGAAGCCTCTTCCAACCTGTCCCGCTTCGACGGCGTGCGTTTCGGCTATCGCTGCGAAAACCCGAAAGACCTCACCGACCTTTATAAGCGCTCCCGTGGCGAAGGTTTCGGTGCCGAAGTGCAACGCCGGATTATGGTCGGTGCCTACGCCCTGTCGGCCGGTTACTACGACGCGTATTACCTCAAGGCGCAGAAAATCCGTCGCCTGATCAAGAACGACTTCATGGCCGCCTTTGAAGAAGTCGACGTGATCCTCGGCCCAACCACGCCAAACCCGGCCTGGAAGATCGGCGCCAAGACCGGCGACCCGATCGCCGAGTACCTGGAAGACCTGTACACCATCACCGCCAACCTCGCGGGCCTGCCGGGCTTGTCCATGCCTGCCGGTTTCGTCGATGGCCTGCCGGTCGGCGTGCAATTGCTCGCCCCGTATTTCCAGGAAGGCCGCCTGCTCAATGTGGCGCACCAGTACCAGTTGAACACAGACTGGCACACTCGCACCCCTACCGGCTTCTGAGGAGAACACTATGCAATGGGAAGTTGTGATCGGGCTGGAGATTCATACCCAGCTCGCCACCCAATCGAAGATTTTCTCCGGTAGCGCCACCACGTTCGGCTCCGAGCCCAACACCCAGGCCAGCCTGGTCGACCTGGGCATGCCCGGCGTACTGCCGGTGCTGAACCAGGAAGCGGTACGCATGGCGGTGATGTTCGGCCTGGCAATTGACGCCGAGATCGGCCAGCACAACGTGTTCGCGCGCAAGAACTACTTCTACCCGGACCTGCCCAAAGGCTACCAGATCAGCCAGATGGAACTGCCGATCGTCGGCAAGGGCCACCTGGACATTCCTCTGGAAGACGGCACCATCAAGCGCGTCGGCGTAACCCGCGCGCACTTGGAAGAAGACGCCGGTAAAAGCCTGCACGAAGAATTCCCGGGCGCCACCGGTATCGACCTGAACCGTGCCGGCACGCCGCTGCTGGAAATCGTGTCCGAGCCGGACATGCGCAGTGCCAAGGAAGCCGTAGCCTACGTCAAGACCATCCACGCGCTGGTGCGCTACCTGGGCATCTGCGACGGCAACATGGCTGAAGGTTCGCTGCGTTGCGACTGCAACGTGTCGATCCGTCCAAAGGGCCAGGTCGAGTTCGGCACTCGCTGCGAGATCAAGAACGTCAACTCGTTCCGCTTCATCGAGAAAGCGATCAACAGCGAAGTGCGTCGCCAGATCGAGCTGATCGAAGACGGTGGCAAGGTCATCCAGCAAACCCGCCTGTACGACCCGAACAAAGATGAAACCCGCGCCATGCGCAGCAAAGAGGAAGCCAACGACTACCGTTACTTCCCCGATCCGGACCTGTTGCCGGTGGTGCTTGAGGACTCGTTCCTCAACGACATCCGGGCCACCCTGCCGGAATTGCCGCAGCAGAAACGCGAGCGCTTCCAGGCGCAGTTCGGCCTGTCGGTCTACGACGCCAGCGTGCTGGCTTCCAGCCGTGAGCAAGCCAACTACTTTGAAAAAGTCGTGAGCATTGCCGGTGACGCCAAGCTGGCGGCCAACTGGGTGATGGTTGAACTGGGCAGCCTGTTGAACAAGCAGGGCCTGGAAATCGACGAAGCCCCGGTCTCTGCCGAGCAATTGGGCGGCATGCTGCTGCGCATCAAGGACAACACCATCTCCGGCAAAATCGCCAAGACCGTGTTTGAAGCGATGGCCAGCGGTGAAGGCAGCGCCGATGAAATCATCGAGAAACGCGGTCTCAAGCAAGTCACCGACAGCGGCGCGATCTCGGCCGTGCTGGATGAAATGCTCGCAGCCAACGCCGAGCAGGTCGAACAGTACCGTGCGGCGGACGAAGCCAAGCGCGGCAAGATGTTCGGCTTCTTTGTCGGCCAGGCGATGAAAGCCTCCAAAGGCAAGGCCAACCCGCAACAGGTGAACGAACTGCTGAAAAGCAAGCTCGAAGGCTGATAGCGATGGACAGTCCGGGCGGAAATTTCACTTCCCACCCGGATACCCTGTGGGAGCGGGCTTGCCTGCGATTGCATCCCCTCGATGTTCTTGAGACACCGAGTTATCTGCATCGCAGGCAAGCCAGCTCCCACATTTGTTATGGGGCATCTTGAACATGAAGCGTCTACTCGGCCTCCTGGCCTTGTTCTCCCTACTGGCCGGTTGCGCCAGCGGCATCATCAACCCCAACGGCTACGACGAAACCGGCACCGCCTCCTATTACGGCGCCAAGCACCATGGCAATAAGACAGCCAGCGGTGAACCCTTCAATCAGAACGCCCTGACCGCCGCCCACCGGCGATTGCCGTTCGGCACCCAGGTCAAGGTCACCAATCTCGACAACGACAAATCCGTGGTTGTCCGCATCAATGATCGCGGCCCGCATACCCGTGGGCGCTTGATTGATCTTTCGCGCAAGGCTGCCCAGCAACTGGGTATGATCAGCAGCGGCACCGCGCGTGTGCGCGTGCAAGCCCTGAGCAACTGAAGACGGAGCCCTGACCATTTTCGGATTAACCGCCCTCTCGCCCTGGAGCCTGCTGGAATTGGTCAGCGGCCTGGTCCTGCTGATCATCGGCGCCGAAATCCTGGTGCGCGCCGCCGTGCGCCTGGCCGCGAGCCTCAAGGTGCGGCCGCTGATCATCGGCCTGACGATCGTGGCCTTCGGCAGCAGCGCACCGCAGATGACCGTCAGCCTGCAAGCCACGCTGGCCGGCAACACCGATATCGCGGTGGGCAGCGTGATCGGCAGCAGTATCTTCAACATCCTGGTCACCCTGGGCCTGTCGGCGCTGATCATTCCGCTGCGGGTCTCGCGCCAGCTGGTGCGCCTGGATATTCCGGTAATGATCCTGGCCGGGCTGCTGGTGTTCACCCTCGCCGCCAATGAAGCACTCACGCCACTCGACGGCCTGGTGCTGCTCGTTGCCCTGGTCGCCTACCTCGGTGTGCTGCACTACCAGACCCGTCATTCCCGCCGCCCGCGCACGCTGGACACCGTGGCCCGCGCGCCCTGGCTGAGCAGCGTGCTGCTGATGCTTGGCGGGCTGCTGATTCTGGTGCTGGCCGGCCATTTGCTGTTGGGCGCAGCCGTGGATGTGGCGGGCGACTTGGGCTTGTCGGAACGTGTGATCGGCCTGACCTTGATCGGCGTCGGCACCTCGCTGCCATGCCTGGCGACCTCGCTGATTGCCGCCCTGCGTGGCGAACGGGAAATCGCCGTGGGCAACGTGATTGGCAGCAACCTGTTCAACCTGCTGGGCGTATTGGGCCTGACCGCCCTGCTCGCGCCCTCGCCGCTGTCGGTATCGCCCAATGCCCTGGATTTCGACCTGCCGGTGATGCTCGGCGTGGTGGTGCTGTGCCTGCCGGTGTTTTACACCGGCTACCGCGTGACCCGCGCCGAAGGCCTGGTGCTGCTGAGCCTGTACCTGGCGTACGGCCTGCATGTGATGGCCTTTACCACCGGCATGCCCCTGGCCAGCAAGCTTGAACAACTGATGCTGTATTACGTCCTGCCAGTGCTGGTGGCTTTTCTGTTGTTCAGCACGCTGCGAGCCTGGCGCCGCCAACACAAGAGGGAGCCGCAATGACCGATCAGAAAAAGCCCGGGGTTGAGATGCGTCGCCAGGTCATGGGCGATGTGTTCGTCGACCGCGCCTTGGGCAACGCCACCGAGTTCACCCAGCCGCTGCAGGACTTCGTCAATGAACATGCCTGGGGCAGCGTGTGGAACCGCGAAGGTCTACCGCTGAAGACCCGCAGCCTGATCACCCTCGCCGCCCTCACCGCGCTCAAGTGCCCGCAGGAACTCAAGGGCCATGTGCGCGGTGCGCTGAACAATGGCTGTACCGTGGAAGAGATCCGCGAGGCACTGCTGCATTGCGCGGTGTATGCCGGTGTGCCGGCGGCAATTGATGCGTTTCGTGCGGCGCAGGAAGTGATCGAAACCTATCAGAAAGAGGGCTAGATCCAGCCGCCCGCCTGCAACACAAAGATTCCGATATTGGTGGTCACCGCCGCCATCAAGGTGGTGATCACGATAATCGCTGCCGCCAGCTCATGATTACCCTCGGCTGCCCTGGCCATCACAAAACTGGCGGCTGCGGTCGGCGCACCGAAGTACAGGAACAGAATCCCCAGCTCCGGCCCCCGGAAACCCAACAGCCAGGCGCCCAGCGTCGCGACAACCGGCAAACCGATCATCTTCACCAGGCTGGCGCTCAGGGCCATGCTCCCGCTTTTGCGCAGGGCCGCCAGCGACAGGGTGCCACCGATACAGATCAGCGCCAGCGGCAAGGTCATGTCCGCAAGGTACTGGCCCGAAGACTCCAGCCAACCCGGCAAGCCAATCTGGAACACCGCGAACGGCGTGGCTGCGATCACACTGATGATCAGCGGGTTGGCCACCACGCTCTTGCAGATGCTCCACGGATCGGACTTGATCACCGGGCTGTACACCGCCAGCACGATGGTCGAAAGGGTGTTGTAGAACAGGATCACCAGTGCCGCGAGAATCGCGCCGAGGGAGATGCCGTAGTCGCCGTACATGCTGGCAGCCAGCGCCAGACCGATCACGCCGTTATTGCCGCGAAACGCACCCTGGGTATAGATGCCGCGGTCTTCACGCGGGCACCGAAAGATCGCCCAACCCCAGGCCAGCGCGAAGCTGAGCAAGGTGGCGACGGCAAAATAGATCAGCAAGCCCGGCTTGAGCGCCGAGTGCAGGTCGGCATGCAGGATGCCGAGGAACAGCAGCGCCGGCATGGTGACGTTGAACACCAGGGACGAGGCCGTGTGGATAAAGTTGTCGTTGATCCAATTGACGCGCTTGAGCAGCACACCGAGGAACAGCATGGCAAACACCGGCGCGGTGATGGTGAGGGTGGTGAGGAAAATTGCCAGCATGCCGGGAAAGCCTTGGTGAGCGTCGGTAGGTGGCTAATGATAAGCCATGCAGCCCTGCGGCGTCTGGTAGGACGCCTTCGCGAGCAAGTCGAATCGTCGCACCACCGCTCCCACACTTGACCGAGTTCCAGCATGAGAATGCGGTCAAGTGTGGGAGCGGGTTTACTCGCGAAGGCAGGCGACCCGGTCTCAGGTAATGGGCGCAGGGTTGAACAAGGTGATGTCGTTATGCAGTTTGTGATGCTCCGCCCACGTCTGCTTCCTGCCGCTGGCCACATCCAGGTAGAAATGGAACAACTCCCAACCCAGCTCCTCGATGGTCGCGCGCCCGGTGGCAATGCGCCCGGCGTCGATATCGATCAGGTCCGGCCACCGCTGCGCCAACTCCGTACGGGTCGAGACCTTGACCACCGGCGCCATTGCCAATCCGTAAGGTGTGCCACGCCCGGTGGTGAACACGTGCAAGTTCATCCCCGCCGCCAATTGCAAGGTGCCGCACACAAAGTCACTGGCCGGCGTTGCGCAAAAGATCAGGCCCTTGCCCTTGAAACGCTCGCCTGGGCCCAGCACGCCGTTGATCGCGCTGCTGCCGGATTTGACGATGGAGCCCAGGGACTTCTCGACGATGTTCGACAACCCGCCCTTCTTGTTGCCCGGCGTGGTGTTGGCGCTGCGGTCCGCCTCGCCCTTGGCCAGGTAACGGTCGTACCAATCCATTTCCCGGACGAGTTCCTGGGCGACTTGCGTGTTTTCGGCGCGAGACGTCAGCAGGTAAATGGCATCGCGCACTTCGGTGACTTCGGAAAACATCACCGTCGCCCCGGCCCGTAGCAGCAAGTCCGAGGCATAGCCCAGCGCCGGGTTGGCGGTGATGCCGGAAAACGCATCACTGCCGCCACACTGCATGCCCAGAATCAACTCGGACGCCGGCACGGTTTCGCGGCGGCGCTGGTCGAGTTTCTTCAAGCGCGTCTCGGCCAGTGCCATGATCTGCTCGATCATTTCGGTAAAACCGTGGCTGGAATCCTGCAGCCGGTACAGCCAGGGCTCGCTCAGGTCGACCGAGCTGTCGTTGTCGTGCATCACCTGCCCGGCCTGCAATTTCTCGCAGCCCAGACTGATGACCAGGGCTTCACCGCCCAGGTTCGGGTTGCGCGCCAGGTTGCGCACGGTACGGATCGGAATGTAGGCATCCGTTGCAGTGATCGCCACGCCGCAGCCGTAGCTGTGGGTCAGCGCCACCACGTCGTCGACGTGCGGGTACTTGGGCAGCAATTCGTCCTTGATACGCTTGACCGCATGGTCCAGCACACCGGTGACGCACTGCACCGTGGTGGTGATGCCGAGGATATTGCGCGTGCCCACAGTGCCATCCGCGTTGCGGTAGCCCTCGAAGGTAAACCCTTCCAGCGGTGCCTGGGCCTCAGGCACCTCGGTGGACAGCGGCAAGCTGTCCAACGGCGGCGCGGTAGGCATGCGCAGTTGATCCTCCTGCACCCAACTGCCCCGCGGAATCGGCGCCAGGGCGTAACCGATGGTCTGGCCGTAGCGAATAATCTGACCGCCCTCGGGGATATCTTCCAGGGTCACCTTGTGGCTCTGGGGGATGAAGTCCACGGTCACCAGGCCATCCGGGAACTCGGTCCCGGCCGGTACGCCCTGGTCATTGACCACAATCACCACGTTGTCGCGTTCGTGCAAACGAATCGAGCGCGGCGAGTCGGCATGTTCAATCAACTGCATCACACGGCCCCTCAGGAATGCGCTTCGGTTAGGCGGGTCAACTCAGGCCCCTGGGTAGGCGGCTCTTTGAGTACTACACGCTTGATCGGGCCAACGATGACCAGGTAGCTGAACACCGCCACCAGCGCGTTGGCGCCGACAAACACCAAGGCCCATTTGAAAGAACCGGTGGTGCTGATGATGTAGCCGATCACAATCGGCGTGGTAATCGACGCAAGGTTACCGAAGGTGTTGAACAAACCACCACTGAGACCGGCGATTTGTTTCGGCGAGGTGTCGGACACCACCGCCCAACCCAGTGCGCCAACGCCTTTGCCGAAGAAGGCCAAGGCCATGAAGCCCACCACCATCCATTCGATATCCACATAGTTGCAGGCCACGATGCTGCTGGAGATCAGCAGGCCACCAATGATCGGCGCCTTGCGGGCGAAGGTCAGGGAGTGGCCTTTGCGCAGCAGGTAGTCGGAAATCACCCCGCCGAGCACGCCGCCGATAAACCCGCAGATCGCCGGCAACGAGGCGATGAAACCGGCCTTGAGGATCGTCATGCCACGGTCCTGCACCAGGTACACCGGGAACCACGTAAGGAAGAAGTAGGTGATGCCGTTGATGCAGTACTGGCCCAGGTACACGCCGAGCATCATGCGGTTGGTCAACAGTTGGCGGATGTAGTCCCACTTCGGACCGTCGGTTTTCTTACCCTTGCCTTTGTCCTGATCCATATCGACCATCGCACCATTGGCGGCGATATGGTTGAACTCGGCTTCGTTGATCATCGGATGCTGGCGCGGGCTGTGGATAACTTTCAACCAGATCAGCGAGAAAATGATGCCGATCACGCCCATCACGATAAACACGTGCTGCCAGCCGAAGCTGTAGACGATCCACCCCATCAGCGGCGCAAACAGCACCGTGGCGAAGTATTGCGCAGAGTTAAAGATCGCTGAAGCCGTACCGCGTTCTGCCGTAGGAAACCACGCCGCCACAATACGGGCATTTCCGGGAAACGACGGCGCTTCGGCCAAGCCCACCATGAAGCGCAGCATGAACAGCGCAACCACGGCGGTGGAGACACCAAACTCACCGACATAGCCTTGCAGCACGGTGAACAGAGACCAGGTGAAGATGCTCAGGGCATAGACTTTTTTCGAGCCGAACCGGTCCAGCAGCCAGCCACCGGGAATTTGCCCGGCCACGTAGGCCCAACCGAATGCGGAGAAGATGTAACCGAGCGTGACCGCGTCGATGCCGAGGTCTTTTTGCAGGCTGGAGCCTGCGATGGCGATAGTGGCCCGGTCGGCATAGTTGATCGTGGTCACCAGGAACAGCATGAGCAGGATCAAATAGCGGACATGGGTCGGCTTGGTCGCTTGCATGAAGAAGTACTCCCACTAATTATTTTTTTTGCGGGTAATGGTTTTCTGTTTTTGCCGTGGGGAGCCGACAGGCATCCGGCCCCCACTGGGTGTTGCGTATTACGAACCGATGTAGCTGGTTTTCACCACGGTGTAGAACTCTTGCGCATAGCGACCTTGCTCCCGCGAGCCATAGGACGAGCCTTTACGGCCGCCGAAGGGAACGTGGTAATCCACACCTGCCGTCGGCAGATTGACCATCACCATCCCGGCCTGGGAATGACGCTTGAAGTGGTTGGCGTACTTGAGCGATGTGGTGGCAATGCCCGCCGACAGCCCGAACTCGGTGTCATTGGCCATGGCCAGCGCTGCTTCGTAGTCCGCTACGCGCACGACGTTGGCGACCGGGCCGAAGATCTCTTCACGGCTGATACGCATGGCGGCTTCGCTGTCGGCAAACAGCGTCGGTGCCAGGTAGTAACCTTCGGTATCGCAGGTCACCAGGCCACCACCGCTGACCAGCCGCGCACCTTCGCTTTGGCCGATGTCGATGTATTTGAGGTCCTGGTCCAACTGGGCCTGGGAAACTACCGGGCCGATGTCGGTGCCGCTTTTCAGCGCGTGGCCGACCTTGATCGACTTCATGCGCTCAGCCATGGCCGCGACGAACTGGTCGTGGATACCGGCGGTGACGATCAGGCGACTGGACGCTGTGCAACGCTGGCCGGTGGAGTAGAACGCGCTCTGTACGGACAGCTCGACGGCCTGCTTGAGGTCGGCGTCGTCGAGGATGATCTGCGGGTTCTTGCCGCCCATTTCCAACTGCACTTTGGCCTGGCGCGACACACAACTGACGGCGATCTGACGACCAACACCGACAGAACCGGTGAAGCTGATGCCATCGACTTTCGGGCTATTGACCAGCACGTCGCCGACCACGCGACCGCTGCCCATCACCAGATTGAACACACCGGCGGGGAAACCGGCGCGGGAAATGATCTCTGCCAGGGCCCAGGCGCAACCCGGTACCAGCTCGGCGGGCTTGATCACCACGCAGTTGCCGTAGGCCAGGGCCGGGGCAATTTTCCAGGCGGGGATGGCGATCGGGAAGTTCCACGGCGTGATCAGGCCGACCACCCCCAAGGCTTCGCGAGTGACTTCTACATTGACGCCCGGGCGAACCGACGGCACGTAGTCGCCGGACAGCCGCAGGCATTCACCGGCGAAGAACTTGAAAATATTGCCGGCGCGGGTCACTTCGCCGATGGCTTCGGGCAGGGTCTTGCCCTCTTCACGGGCCAACAGGGTGCCGAGCTCTTCGCGGCGCGCGAGGATTTCACTGCCGACTTTATCCAGAGCGTCATGGCGCGCCTGGATCCCGGAAGTGGACCAGGCCGGGAATGCCGCGCGGGCCGCATCGATGGCGGCGTTGACCTGGGTAACATCCGCCTTGGCGTATTCACCAATGACATCGGACAACTCCGACGGGTTGAGGTTGACGCAATAGTCAGCGCCGGCCACCCACTGGCCATTGATGTAGTTGTCAAAACGTTGGGCTTGGGACACGAATCTTCTCCTGACGCAAAAGGCCGCTGATTGCTCAGCGGCCTTGTAGATGAGTTATTGCGCGCCTTGCTTGTCGATCAGCGCGGCCAGGGCTTCATATTCTTCCGGCAACAGGTCGGTCAGCGGCGTGCGTACCGGACCTGCGTCGTAGCCGACGATTTTTGCACCCGCCTTGACGATGCTGACGGCATACCCGGCCTTGCGGTTACGGATGTCCAGGTATGGCAGGAAGAAGTCGTCGATGATCTTGGAAACGGTGGCGTGATCGTCCTTGGCAATCGCGTGGTAGAAGTCCATCGCGGTTTTCGGGATGAAGTTGAACACCGCCGAGGAGTACACCGGAACTCCCAGGGCCTTGTAGGCAGCGGCGTAAACCTCTGCAGTCGGCAGGCCGCCGAGGTAGCTGAAACGATCACCGAGGCGGCGACGAATCGACACCATCAACTCGATATCACCCAGGCCATCCTTGTAGCCGATCAGGTTCGGGCAGCGCTCGGCCAGGCGTTCCAGCAGCGGAGCGGTCAGGCGGCAGACGTTACGGTTGTAGACCACCACACCGATCTTGACCGACTTGCACACGGCCTCAACGTGGGCCGCAACGCCATCCTGGCTGGCTTCGGTGAGGTAGTGCGGCAGCAGCAGCAGACCTTTGGCGCCGAGGCGTTCGGCTTCCTGAGCGTACTCGATGGCCTGGCGTGTCGAACCGCCCACACCGGCGAGGATCGGCACACTGGTCGCGCAGGTATCCACTGCGGTTTTCACCACCTGGGAATATTCGCTGGCCGCGAGGGAAAAGAACTCACCGGTACCGCCAGCAGCGAACAAAGCCGTGGCGCCGTAAGGGGCCAGCCATTCAAGGCGCTTGATGTAGCCCGCCTGGTGGAAATCACCCTGGGCGTTGAAATCGGTCACCGGGAAAGACAGCAGACCGTGGGAAAGGATGGACTTCAGTTCTTGTGGATTCATTATTCGAACACCCTGGGCGAAGACTTTCTATCGAAAGGTTGTTGTTGGTTTTGGTGATGTCGTACGTCATCGTACAACTATAAAACAATTCGTCAACTGCAATTCATCAGACTTCGTTCTGAGAGCGTTGAATGCGCGCCTTCTTGACGTAGGAATTTTTTACTCTATGCTCGATTTAGCTGTATATACATACAGCTATCACGGAAGATTCCTACGACATAGCAAGGAGCTAACATGTCAGGTCTTGAACTCGCCGCACCCGAAAAGAACCCACCCACATTGCGCTTCGAAGGCGGTGAACACACTGCCATCGGCGATGACACCCTGTTGCGCTTCGTCAAGGATGCCCCGGCGATTCCCGCACGCCAGGTCGAGCTGCACCTGCCCAATGGGCTGGCGCTGACCTATGGCCAAGTGATCGCCCTCGGGGGCGACTTCTATGGCATCCCCGGCCAACCGATCAGCGATGGCGCCTCCCCCGTCGAGCGCGTCCAACGCTTTACCGCAGCCTTCAATACGCTCGCCGTGCTGCCCGCCTCGCGGGAAGAAGCGCACAAGATCCTCGCGGTGATGCAAAAGGAGATCAATGCGGTCAAGCAGGCGATCAAGGACGGCAAACAAGCCCATGAAGCCTACGACGCGCTGGGTGATACGTTGTCCGAGGAATGGAACCGCATCACGGGCGGCGGCAGCGCAGTTTCGGCGCTGATTCCGTTGGGACGTTACCTGAAACTGGCGGCGGACAATGCCGACCACTTCGGCGAATGGGCGCTGTCGGCCTATCTGGCGGGGCACACGGCGGCGCTGCAACAAGCCGTCGTGGCGCACCAGACCGGCACCGATCAAGCGCTGGAGCTGGCGTATGCCATGAACAGTTTTGCTGATCACTTTTTGACCGACCTGTTCTCCGCCGGCCATCTGCGAGTACCACGCAAACAACTCGCCGCCGTGGTCACTCCCGGTGAACTGGGTTCGCTGATCAGCCGCTTCATGCACGACGAAGACAGCAAATTCGGACTCAAGGTGCGTAACGCCATGGGCGATCAGTGGCACGCGTATGGAGACAAACGCTACTTCGACGCCATCGATGCGGACAATCGGGTGCAGGTCAAACGTGCGGTGCAGGTTTCGGCGGATGAAATTTTCGAAACCTTCATCAGCGGTATCGCGCCCTCTCCGGCCAACTTCAAGGCGCCGCTGTATGTGCCAGACCTGAATGCGGCGCAGAACCCGGCGAACAACTTCTCGCCGCTGTTCAAAATGGAGGGGGACAAGGTGCTGCGTCGTAAGGAGGTGAATGACTTGAACGACAAGCACTGGACGAATGATTGGTGGGGGTGGAGTACGTATTTGTTGTTGAAGGACTACAAGCCAAATACGCCGCGGCCTTGAGCCGGGGTCCGCTCCAGGCGTGCCTGATACCGCTCGTCAGAACTGTGAATTCTGACAGTATCAGCACATTTCCACCCCTCCTAACGTGATGAGGCCCGCACATGATGTGCGGGCCTTCACCTAACTTTCTTCCTGCTCAATGAGGCTTAATCATGGCTAACAACATTCAGGTTAAATTCAAAGGCAAAAAAAACAGCACTTCGAACGTCAAAATTGAGGAACTGCCCAATAAAGGCGATTACCTCAATATGGACGGTCAGGTATTGGAGGTTACCAAGAAGACGTTCCATTACGACGCCAATGGCAGCGTGACCGAAATCGAGTTCGACCTGGCCTGAGAACGCCAGCTTAACCCCGCTGCGCCTCCGCCTCTTCATGGGCATGGCGCAGCCGCTCCCGGCTATTGGTCAAATGCAACCGCATCGCCGCCCGCGCCGCGTCCGAATCCTGACGCGCGATCGCTTCATAAATCTCTTCATGCTCACGACTCAAACGCCCCATGTAGTGCTGCTGGTCATCATGGGCCAGGCGCGCCGAATTCAGGCGCGTACGCGGAATGATGCTGGTGCCCAGGTGGGTCATGATGTCGGTGAAGTAGCGGTTGCCGGTGGACAGTGCAATTTCCAGGTGGAATGCAAAATCGGACGCCACCGCATCGCCGGCGTGAGCCGCGCTTTCATTCAAGGCATCAAGCGCCGCGCGCATGGCGGCCAGTTGTTCGTCGCTGCGACGTAACGCGGCCAAGCCTGCGGATTCCACCTCCAGGCTGATCCGCAGCTCCAGGATCGCCAGCACATCCCGCAGGGTCACTACCGTGGCCGGGTCGATGCGGAAACCGCTCGGGCTGGGCGTATCCAGTACAAAGGTGCCGATACCATGACGGGTTTCGACCTGCCCCGCCGCCTGCAAGCGCGAGATGGCTTCACGCACCACCGTGCGGCTGACCCCATGGGCGTCCATGATCGCCGACTCGGTGGGCAATTTGTCGCCCCGCTTGAGCTGGCCGTCGCGGATCTGCTCGGACAACACCGTGACCAATTCCTGGGCAAGGCTGCGGCGCTTGCGGGGAAGACGAGGGGCGATGTTGGCGTTTTCCATGATGAATCATCTTTCTCGGTGAGCTTGAGCACGCATCATAGCCCATGGTGGTTGTACGATCACCGTCCAGGCGCGACTTTCATCCCTATCCTTCGCGCAAAAAAATGCCCCGACACACGTCGAGGCATTTTCTCAGTGCTCCCCTGAGGGAACGCCCGTTATTTCACCACTTTCAAGCTCGGCCGGCCACTAGGGCGCGGTGGCTCGGAATCCGGTGGCGGCAAGTCATCGCCGCCTTCGTTTTCGATCGCTTCGTCATCCTCGAAAGGCGACTCCAGATCGAACACCATGCCTTGGCCGTTCTCCCGGGCATAGATGCCGAGGATGGCGCCAATCGGCACGAACAGCGTATGCGGCACGCCGCCGAAACGCCCTTCGAAGCTCACGGCTTCGTTGTCCATGTGCAGGTGGCGCACGGCACTCGGCGATACGTTCAGCACAATCTGCCCATCACTGGCAAAACCCTCCGGTACCTGAACCGCAGGAAATTCGGAATTGACCAGCATGTGCGGGGTGCAATCGTTGTCCACAATCCACTCATAGAGCGCGCGGACCAGGTAGGGTCGACTGGAGTTCATCAGCGGCTCCTTAAGCCTTAGCGCATATCGCGTTCGACACCAGACAGACTCGCCTGGAAAGCCTCACGCGCAAACTGGCGCTCCATGTAATCAAGCAGCGGCTTGGCAGGCCGCGGCAGTTCAATACCAAGTATCGGCAAACGCCAGAGTATCGGTAATAGGCAGCAATCCACCAAGCTTTGTTCCTCACTGAGGAAAAAAGGTTTATCGGCGAACAGCGGCGAAACGCCGGTCAGGCTTTCGCGCAATTCCTTACGCGCCTGTACACGTGCCGCCTCTTTGCTGCGGGTATCCAGAATCACATCCACCAGACCACACCAGTCACGCTGGATCCGATGGATCAGCAGCCGGCTGTTGGCACGCGCCACCGGGTACACCGGCAGCAAAGGCGGATGCGGGTAACGCTCATCCAGGTATTCCATCACGACGGTCGACTCCCACAACGCCAGGTCACGATCGACCAGGGTGGGCAAGCTGCCGTAAGGGTTCACTTCGATCAGTTTTGGCGGCTGACGGCCCGCCTCCACACTGATGATCTCGGCGCTGACACCCTTCTCTGCGAGCACGATGCGCACTCGGTGGGAATAGTGGTCGGCGGGGTCGGAGTAACAGGCCAACCGATTGGTCACGCCCATGGCGGTCCTCCTCGCTTGTTGAAATTATCGAAAGCTCAAAAACGAGCGCGCCCAGAGAGCATCTCTGTAACGTCCGGTTCAACCGATCGCTACGTCAGAGATGCCGCTGGGCGCGCAAGATTAACAGCAATTGCTTACAGTTGGATCAATGCACATCCTTCCAGTATTCGCGTTTGAGCAGATAGGCGAATACGAAGAAGAAGGCCAGGTACAGCAACACATACGTACCGATGCGCTGATGCTCCAGTTTGACCGGATTGGCCGAGTAGGCCAGGAAGGTCACGAGGTTCTTGACCTTCTCGTCGAACTGCTCGTCTGTCAACGAACCTGGGGTTTCTATCTTCAGTTGATCGCACGCTTCATGAGTCAAAGGTGTGCCGGTCAACGGATCGTATTGCTTCTTGCCGTCTTCAACGACCTGGATCTGCTTGCATCCTACCACTTGCTTGCCTTGCAGGCCGACCAGAACGTTAGGCATGCCGACGTTCGGGAACACACGGTTGTTCACGCCATACGGACGTGCCGGGTCTTCGTAGAAGGATTTCAGGTAGCCGTAGAGCCAGTCGGTACCCCGCACACGGGCTACCAGGGTCAAGTCAGGCGGCGCTGCGCCGAACCAGGTCTTGGCGTCTGCAGGCTTCATGCCGATGGTCATGTGGTCGCCGATCTTGGCGCCCGTGAACACCAGCTTTTCCAGCATCATTTCATGGGGGATGCCAAGGTCATCGGCAACACGCTCGTAACGCTGGAACTTGGCGCTGTGGCAGCCCATGCAATAGTTGGCGAACGTGCGCGCGCCATCCTGCATGGCAGCCTTGTCAGACACGTCGATATCGACTTTTTCCAGCTCCGGTCCGCCATGCTCGGCAGCGAAGGACAGTAGCGGCAGTGCCGCAAGCATCAATGCAACGAATAACTTTTTCATCAGCCAGTCACCCTTTCCGGAACCGGTTTGGTCTTCTCGAGCCGGGTATAGAACGGCATCAGAATGAAGTAGGCGAAGTACAGGAAGGTGCAGACCTGCGACAGCAGCGTACGCTCTGGAGTCGGCGCCAAGACACCGAGTACACCCAGGATCACGAACGCAATGCAGAACACCCACAGCCAGATCTTGCTTAGCCAGCCCTTGTAGCGCATGGATTTGACCGGGCTGCGGTCAAGCCAAGGCAACACGAACAGCACCGCAATGGCCGCGCCCATGGCAATCACGCCCATGAGCTTGTCGGGGATCGCCCGCAAGATCGCGTAGAACGGTGTGAAGTACCAGACGGGGGCAATGTGCTCAGGTGTCTTGAAGGCGTTGGCCTGTTCGAAGTTAGGTTTCTCCAGGAAATAACCGCCCATCTCCGGGAAAAAGAACACGATCGAGCAGAACACGAACAGGAACACCACCACGCCGACAATGTCTTTCACGGTGTAGTAAGGGTGGAACGGAATGCCATCCAGCGGGATGCCGTTTTCGTCCTTGTGCTTCTTGATGTCCACGCCATCCGGGTTGTTGGAACCCACCTCGTGCAGCGCCAGGATGTGCAGTACCACCAGGCCCAGGATCACGATCGGCAAGGCCACCACGTGCAGGGCAAAGAAGCGGTTCAGGGTGATGCCCGAGATCAGGTAGTCACCCCGGATCCACTGGGTCAGGTCGTTGCCGATCACCGGGATCGCACCGAACAGCGAGATGATCACCTGGGCGCCCCAGTACGACATCTGGCCCCAGGGCAGCAGGTAGCCCATGAAGGCTTCAGCCATCAGCGCCAGGTAGATCAGCATGCCGAACACCCACACCAGCTCGCGGGGCTTCTGGTACGAGCCATAGAGCAGGCCGCGGAACATGTGCAGGTAGACGACGATAAAGAACGCCGACGCGCCCGTGGAGTGCAGCAGGCGCAGGATCGAGCCGTACTCGACGTCACGCATGATGTACTCGACCGAAGCAAACGCCTCTTCCGCCGACGGGGTGTAGCTCATCGTCAGCCAGACGCCGGTGACGATCTGGTTGACCAGCACCAGCAGTGCCAGGGAGCCGAAGAAGTAGAAGAAGTTGAAGTTTTTTGGCGCGTAATATTTGCTGAGATGGTCTTCCCACATTTTAGTGGCGGGGAAGCGCGCATCCACCCAATCCATGAACTTGCTCATCACGCGTTCTCCTTATCGAGGCCAATGACAATGAGGTCGTCAGTTTCGTAGGTGTGCGGAGGAACCGGCAGGTTCAAGGGAGCAGGCTGGGATTTGTAGACGCGGCCAGCGAGGTCGTAGTGGGAGCCGTGGCAGGGGCAGAAATAACCGCCGACCCAATCCTTGCCCAGGTCGACAGGGGCCACTTCCGGGCGGAAGGTAGGCGAGCAACCCAGGTGGGTACAGAGACCGACCAGTAGCAGGATCTCCGGCTTGATCGAACGCACTTCATTCTTGGCGTAGGCGGGTTGGTCGGACTTCTCGGATTGAGGGTCAGACAACTGGCCTTCGATCTTTTTGAGATTCCCCAGGATTTCCTCGGTACGACGAACAATGAAGACCGGCTGGCCGCGCCATTCAGCAATCATCTGCTGCCCTGGCTCGATCTTGCTGATATTCACCTTCACCGGTGCACCTGCGGCTTTCGCCTTGGCACTGGGAAACCATGACCCCACGAACGGGACCGCAGCCCCCACCGCTCCTGCAGCACCCACCACGGATGTGGCTGCTACCAAGAAGCGACGCCGGCCTGCATTCACGCCGTCATTGCTCATTCAGTCCTCTCCCATCAGCTTTTTGGCCTGTTAAATCAGGCGTCTACTAAGTGTTGAATCTTTACTTATAAAAATTTTGACGGATGGTAATGAAAAGCCCCACGTATGACAAGGGAATTGCCGGGAGCTCAGCCTCCAGGCCTTGTAGTATAGGGGGTCTACGGATGTGGCAAGTTGTCACGCACAAATTTATGCATAAATCGCAGGCAATAAAAAACGCCCAGCTCCGCGAAGGGGCTGGGCGTTTCTGTGGAACGTAAAGCGAATTAACGCTTCGAGTACTGCGGACGCTTACGCGCTTTACGCAGACCGACTTTCTTACGTTCAACTTCACGGGCATCGCGAGTCACGAAGCCAGCTTTGCGCAGAGCGCCACGCAGGGTTTCGTCGTACTGCATCAGAGCGCGAGTGATACCGTGGCGGATTGCGCCAGCTTGACCACTTACACCGCCACCGATAACGGTGACGTAGATGTCGAACTTTTCAACGGTCTCGGTCAATTCCAGCGGCTGACGAACTACCATGCGGGCAGTTTCGCGGCCGAAGAAGTTGTCCAGGGAGCGGTTGTTGATCGAGATGTTACCAGTACCCGGACGCAGGAAAACGCGAGCGGTTGCGGTTTTGCGACGGCCAGTGCCGTAATTTTGAGTCGCCGACATAATGAACTATTCCGTTAAAACTTCAGTTCTTGGGGCTGCTGAGCAGCATGAGGGTGTACAGCGCCCGCATAGACTTTCAGCTTGCGAAACATATCGCGACCCAGTGGGCCCTTAGGCAGCATGCCTTTGACCGCGATTTCGATCGGGGCTTCAGGCTTCTTGGCAATCAGGCCTTCGAAGTTGGAAGACTTGATACCGCCTGGGAAACCGGAGTGACGGTAGTACATTTTGTCGCTTGCTTTGTTGCCGGTTACACGAACCTGCTCAGCGTTGATGATCACGATGTAGTCACCGGTGTCAACGTGAGGGGTGTACTCAGGCTTGTGCTTGCCACGCAGACGGCTGGCGACTTCAGTGGCCAGACGACCCAGGGTCTGACCAGCGGCGTCGACGACAAACCAGTCGCGCTGAACTGTTTCCGGTTTTGCAGTAAAAGTTGTCATTCTTTAATAGCCTCAGGGGCCGCCCTGTAAATTAGACGGCGGATCTTACTGAATAGTGCGTACTTTGACAAGTCAAAGGCAGCCGGATACAGACGCTATCGGGGGCTCGGGTCGGCGCGTCCGTTCAACGGCAAGATTCTTCGGCAGGCGGCGCATCACTTCCACTGCAGAAAGAGGTGGGCAATTATGCAGATTGCGAAAAAAAATTCAACCTGCTTTTATGATTGTTTTCCCTGAAGGAGTACCCGATGGATTATCGACAGCTGGGCCGTACGGATCTGAACGTGAGCGCGATAGCCTTGGGCACCATGACCTGGGGCGAGCAGAACAGCGAGGCAGAGGCCTTCGCACAGATCGAGCGGGCCAAGGCCGCGGGGATCAACTTCCTCGACACGGCGGAAATGTACCCGGTGCCGCCCAAGGCCGACACCTATGCCACCACCGAGCGTTACATCGGCAATTACTTCAAAAGTCGTGGCGACCGTGCCGACTGGGTCCTGGCGAGCAAGATCGCCGGCCCCGGCAACACCATCGACTATATCCGCGATGGCCACCTGCGCCACAACCGCAAGCACATCGTCGACGCCCTGGATGCCAGCCTCAAACGCTTGCAGACCGACTGGATCGACCTCTACCAGTTGCACTGGCCGGAACGCAGCACCAATTTCTTCGGCCAACTGAGCTACAAGCACAAGGACGAAGACGATCTCACCCCGCTGGAGGAAACCCTCGAAGCGCTGGACGAGCAAGTCAAGGCGGGCAAGATTCGCCACATCGGCCTGTCCAACGAAACCCCATGGGGCACCATGAAATTCCTGGCACTGGCCGAAGCCCGTGGCTGGAGCCGTGCGGTGTCGATCCAGAATCCCTACAACCTGCTCAACCGTAGCTTTGAGGTAGGTTTGGCGGAAGTCGCGATTCGTGAACAGTGCGGCCTGCTGGCGTATTCGCCGCTGGCGTTTGGCATGCTCAGTGGCAAATACGAAGGTGGCGCACGCCCGGCCAAGGCCCGGTTGACCGAGTACAGCCGCTTCAGCCGTTACTTCAACCCGCAGTCGGAAGCGGCGTGCAGCCGTTATGTGGCGTTGGCACGGGAACACGGCCTGGACCCGGCGCAGATGGCGCTCGCGTTCGTGACCCAGCAGCCGTTCGTGACCAGCAACATCATTGGCGCCACCAGCCTGGAGCAACTGGACAGCAACATTGCCAGTGCCGACCTGAAACTCTCGAAAGAGGTTTTGGAAGGGATTGAGGCGATTCAGAAGGATCATCCGAACCCAGCGCCTTGATGGCCCCTTAAGCCGCCTTCGCGGGCAAGCCCGCTCCCACATTTGAATGTATTCACAAATCAAAGTGTGGGAGCGGGCTTGCCCGCGAAGAGGCCTTCAACAAGACTAAAGGTCAAAGCGCCCGCGCAATGATCTCCTTCATGATCTCGTTGGTCCCCGCGTAGATCCGCTGCACCCGCGCATCCGCCCACGCCCGTGCAATCGGGTATTCCCACATAAAGCCGTAGCCGCCGTGCAACTGCACGCACTCATCGAGCACCTTGCATTGCAAGTCCGTGGCCCAATACTTGGCCATCGCCGCCGTGGGCACATCCAGCTTGCCTTCCAGGTGCAGCGCCATGCATTTGTCGACGAACACACGGCCAATCTGAATCTCGGTGGCCATTTCCGCCAACTTGAAGCGAGTGTTCTGGAAATCCGCAATCGCCTTGCCGAATGCCTTCCGCTCGCGGGTGTATTCCAGGGTCCACTCCAGCGCTGCCTCGGCGGATGACAACGCGCCAATCGCTACCGTCAGTCGCTCCTGGGGCAACTCCTGCATCAAATACGCGAAGCCCATGCCGGCCTGGCCCAGCAGGTTTTCCTTGGGCACCCGCACATCCTGGAAGAACAGCTCCGACGTGTCCTGGGCTTTCATGCCGACTTTCTCCAGGCGCTTGCCTTTGTCGAAGCCCGGCGTGTCGGCCTCCACCAGAAACAGGCTGGTGCCCTTCGCGCCAGCCTTGGGATCGGTCTTGGCCACCACAATCACCAACTCCGCGAGGTAGCCATTGGTAATGAAGGTCTTGGAGCCATTGATCACGTATTCGTCACCGTCCAGCACCGCCGTGGTCTTCACGCCTTGCAGGTCGGAACCGGCGCCCGGCTCGGTCATGGCAATGGCCGTGACCATCTCGCCGGAGATCAGCTTGGGCAAATATTTGTGCTTCAGCGCCTCACTGCCGTAATGCAGGATGTACGGCGCAACAATGTCCGAATGCAGGGAAAAACCGATACCGGTCAGGCCCAGCCGGCTGATCTCTTCAATGACCACCGCGCTGTAGAGAAAGTCCGCACCCAGCCCGCCATATTCCTCCGGCAGATGGGAACACAGCATGCCCGCCTCCCCGGCCTTGTTCCATAAGCGGCGGTCGATATAGCCCTGCTTCTCCCAGTGTCCATGAAACGGCGCGGCATCTTTTTCGAGGAAGGTGCGCACGCTCTCGCGGAAGAGTTCGTGTTCCGGGCTGAACAAGGTTCTGGGAATCATGGGTCACCTGCGTGGATTGTCGGACAAGGACGAGCCCACAGAGACTATGCCGCGAAGGCATCACGGGACACTGGACACATGCGACAAAAAATAAGACGATCCAGCCGTCTGGTGACCACTTTCCCCTATAAGAATAAATGAAATTATGTCTAACCAAATCTCCACGCCGTTGCGGCGCGTCAGCATTTTGGCCATTGATCGGGTATTCGCTTCAACCCTCATGCAAGCCAAGGATTTCTTCCACCTCGCCAGCCTGCGGTACGGCAAACAGCAAGGCCTGGGCCTGACCCCCGCGTTTGAAACGCGCCTGGTCAGCCCCGACGGGCAATCGGTGCGCAGCTTCAGCGATGTGATCATGCCGGTGGACGGCGGCCTGGAAGACGCCGACATCATCGTGCTACCGGCTTTCTGGGATGACTTCGACGCCCTCTGCACCCGCTACCCCCAGGTGCTGCCATGGTTGCGTGCGCAACACGCACGCGGCGCCGTGTTGTGCGGCGAAGCCACCGGGGTGTTCTGGCTGGCCGAAGCCGGCCTGCTCGATGGCAAGGAAGCGACCACCTATTGGCGCTTCTTCAACGCGTTCACCGAACGCTTCCCCCAGGTACAGCTCAACCAGGACAAGCACCTCACCGACGCCGACAACCTGTATTGCGCCGGCGGCACCACCTCGGCGTGCGACCTCTATATCTACCTGATCGAACGCTTCTGCGGCGCCAACATCGCCCAGGCGGTGGCCCGCGACATTCTCTACGAAGTGCAGCGCAGCTATTCGCCTGGACGCATTGGGTTTGGCGGGCAGAAGTTACACCAGGACGTGATCATCCTGCAGATCCAGCATTGGCTCGAAGAGCACTTCGCCGACAAATTCCGCTTCGAAGACGTGGCCCGGGAACACGGCATGAGCATCCGCAATTTCATGCGTCGCTTCCAGACCGCTACCGGCGACAAGCCGCTGCATTACCTGCAACGTCTGCGCATCGAGACGGCCAAGGGACTGCTCTCGGGCAGCCGCAAGAGCATCAAGACCATCAGTTATGAAGTGGGTTATGACGATGCGAGTTTCTTTGCCAGGCTGTTCCGACAGCACACTGAACTGTCGCCAAACCAGTACCGCCAGCAATTCCAGCAGGCCGCGTAACTCCAGCAAGCCGCGTAACCAAGGGTGCACAGAAACCAAAATGTGGGAGGGGGCTTGCCCCCGATGGCAGCGTGTCAGTCACTGTAGATATTGACTGAACCACCGCTATCGGGCGCAAGCCCCCTCCCACATTTGTGTTGGGTTGCTGCTAAGGTTTGTGCCCGCGCGACAGGAACTCGTGGGACTGCATTTCCAGCAAGCGACTCAGCGTGCGCTGGAACTCGAAGTTCAAGCGCCCGCCGGTGTACAGATCCTTCAGCTCGACTTCCGCCGAAATGATCAGCTTGACGTTACGGTCGTAGAACTCGTCGACCATGTTGATAAAACGTCGTGCGATGTCGTCGGTGGTCACGCTCATCTGCTCCACGCCGCTCAAGATCACCGCATGGAAGATCTTGCCCAGTTCGATGTAGTCGTTCTGGCTACGCGGGCCGTCGCACAGCTGGCGGAATTCGAACCAAGCCACGTCATCGCAAGTACGCAGCGCGATGATTTCGCGGTTCTCGATCATCAGCTTGTCGTTTTCCACCGCCTGGGTGCATTCCGGCGTGAGGGCGCGGAAGCTCTTCTTCAGGCTTTCGTGGGCCGCTTCGTTCAGCGGGAAGTGGAACAGCTCCGCTTGCTCCAGGTGACGCAAGCGGTAGTCGACGCCGCTGTCGACGTTGACGATTTCGGTGTTCTGCTTGATCAGCGCGATGGCCGGCAGGAAGCGCGCGCGCTGCAGGCCGTCCTTGTACAAGCCGTCGGGCACGATGTTCGAGGTGGCGACCAGGGTCACGCCGTTCTTGAACAGCTCTTCCATCAGGGTGCCGAGGATCATGGCATCGGTGATGTCGGAGACGAAGAACTCATCGAAGCAGATCACCCGTGCTTCTTCGGAGAAGCGCTTGGCGATGATGGTCAGCGGGTTTTTCTCGCCCGGCAGGGTCTTCATCTCTTCGTGCACGCGCTTCATGAAGCGGTGGAAGTGCGTCCGCACTTTTTCCTTGAACGGCAACGCTTCGAAGAACGTGTCGACCAGGTAAGTCTTGCCCCGCCCCACGCCGCCCCAGAAATACAGGCCCTTGACCGGCGTATGGTCTTTCTTGCCAAACAGCTTGCTGAGCATCCCCGGCTTGCTTTGCGAGGCCGCAACCAGGTCGTCGTACAGGCGCTGCAAATGACGCACCGCCGTTTCCTGGGCCGCGTCATGGAAGAATTCAGGGCGTTTCAGATCAGCTTGATATCGTTCTAGGGGCGTCATAATTTCGTTAGCAAGGCAACAAAAACGGGCCGTCACTGTAACGACGGCCCCGGATAATGGCAATCAACCCTTGGTCGGGTTAATCCTCGAGGGGGGTCAACGCAACGCGCAGAGCGGCGATGGCAGCATCACGGGACGCTTCGTCGGCGAACTCGGCGCTGTCGGCCACTGCGGTGCCGTCCAGCCATACACTGAAGCTCAGGGCCTCGGTGCGTACGTCCAGCCCATCGCCGCTTTGCAGTTGCTTGGTCACCGCGCCCGCCGCTTTACCGTCAGCAAAGTTTCGCGACAGCAGCAGTTGCTCACCCTCGGCCGCCAGCAGGCGGAAGCGGAAGCTGCCGTCGTCTTCACGGAAGCTCACGAAGCGCGCGGCTTTTGCAGCTTTCTTCTTGGTCGCGACCGGCGCTGCGATCGGGTTGACGAACGAACGCAGGCCTACCGCCTCGCGCAGCTCGGCCAGGAAAGGTGCCGCCACGGCACGGGCCTTGTTGGCGCCGACCAGCAGCAGGTCTTCCATGTCCGACGGGCGCGACATCAATTGATGGTAACGCTCGCGGGCTTCGCCAAGCTGGCCGTCCAGCAGTTGGAACAGACGGTTCTTCGCCTCGCCCCAGCCCAGCCCTTGCAGCAGTTCGGCACGGAACTCTTCTTCCTGGGCCTTGCTGGCAAACGCCTGGTACAGGGTGAACAGGTGCGAATTGTCCGGGTCCTTGGCTTCGCCCGGCGCGCGGGAATCGGTGACGATGCGCGAGATCGCGTCCTTCATGTCCTTGGCGCTGGTGAACAACGGAATGGTGTTGTCATAGCTCTTGGACATCTTGCGACCATCCAGGCCCGGCAAGGTGGCGACGCTTTCTTCGATCAACGCCTCGGGCATGGTGAAGAATTCTTTACCGTTACCGAACAGGTGGTTGAAGCGCTGGCCGATGTCGCGGGCCATTTCCACGTGCTGGATCTGGTCGCGACCCACCGGCACCTTGTGCGCGTTGAACATCAGGATGTCCGCCGCCATCAGCACCGGGTAGCTGTAGAGGCCCATGCTGATGCCCGCATCCGGGTCTTCGCCGGCTTCCACGTTCTTGTCTACCGAGGCCTTGTACGCATGGGCGCGGTTGAGCAGGCCCTTGGCGGCAACGCAAGTGAGCAGCCAGGTCAGCTCGGGGATTTCCGGGATGTCGGACTGGCGGTAGAAGGTCACCCGGTTCACGTCCAGGCCACCGGCCAGCCAGGTCGCGGCGATTTCCATGCGCGAACGCTGGATGCGCTGCGGGTCATCGCATTTGATCAGGGCGTGGTAGTCGGCCAGGAAGTAAAAGGAGTCGGCATTGGCGTCCTGGCTGGCGAGGATAGCCGGGCGGATCGCACCGGCGTAGTTGCCCAGGTGCGGCGTGCCGGTGGTGGTGATGCCGGTGAGGATACGGGTACGAGTCGTCATGGGTAATCGCTTATCAGACTGCTATCAATTCGAAAGTCGCGGCAGCACCAGATCCTTCAGATCGGTGAGCTTGCCGTGAAAAAAGTGTCCGCATTCTGCCACTTTCAGCAGCTCATGGGGGCGATTCAAGGCGGCGGACCAAGCGTAGACGGTCTGCGGGTCGACCACTTCGTCGGTTTCCGGCTGGATCAGCGTCAATGGGCAGCCCTGGGGAAGCGCATCGGTATCGCGAAGACGCATCACCGCCGCCGCAACCATGAACAAATGTGACAGTTTTTCACCCTTGGCTTCCAGGCGCCCGCCGAGGCTGGCAGCGACGTAGCCACCGAAGGAAAAACCGAGCAAGGTGATCGGCAGGTCCGGGTGTTTTTCCCGCAGCCAGGTGGCGGCCGCTTCGGCGTCATCCACTTCGCCGGTGCTCATATCGTGGGTGCCGGCGCTCGCGCCAACGCCACGGTAATTGAAACGCAAGGTAATCAAACCGGCATCGCGAGCGGTGCGTTGCAGGGTCGATACAACTTTATTGAGCATGGTCCCGCCTTGCACCGGGTTGGGGTGGCAGATCAGCGCCAGGCCACGTGGCTCGGGGTGATCCAGGTACAAGGCTTCCAATTGGCCTACCGGGCCATCGATCAAAACGGGGGTTTCACGCATGAGCAAGAGATGAACTCCGTGACCTCACAAAGGGTCGACTCGTCTAGCTAAAAGTCTGTGCATGGCATCATTGCGAGCTTAATCGCGGTATACAGCGCAGGTTTGAGCCGTTAACGTAAAGCAAAGCCGTTTATAGAGGAAGGACTCGTGGAACACTCGCTCTTAGTTTGGTTGTTGCCGACTCTTGCCCTGGTTGCCGGTGTCGCCATTGGTTTCCTGGTTGCTCGCTTGCTGCCGAATGCCGCGCCTAACCGCACGCAGCGTCAGTTGGATGACATTCAGGAACGTTTTGACAGTTATCAGAACGAGGTTGTTACCCACTTCAACAGCACCGCGACCCTGGTCAAGAAGCTCACCCAGAGCTACCAGGAAGTACAGGATCACCTCGCCGATGGCGCCAACCGCCTGGCCCTCGACGACATCACCCGTCAGCGCCTGCTGGCCGCGCTGCATTCCGATGCACCGCAAACCCCACGGGAACGCCTGACCCCGCCACGGGAAAACCAGGAGCCACCACGGGACTACGCGCCAAAAACGCCGAACGCTCCAGGCATGCTGGATGAGCATTACGGTTTGAAGAAGTAACCTGATTCTCAAACACTAAAAAGCCCGGCTGATCGATGATCAGCCGGGCTTTTTTGTGAGTCTCACAAACAACATCAATCAAATGGGGGAGCGGGCTTGCTTGCGAAAGCGGTGGGTCAGTCAGCACATCGGTAACTGATAGACCCTATTCGCGAGCAAGCCCGCCCCCGCATTGACCGAGTTTGACCTTACGCCAATTGCTGTTCTTGCAAGCGCCCACCCTCGATGCGCACATGCCGCCCATGGAAGCGCTTGAGGCTGCTGCGATGGCCGACGCTGACGATGCTCAGCCCCGGCAACTCATCGATCAACGCCTGATACAGCGTCGCTTCATCCTCTTCATCCATCGCCGACGTGGCTTCGTCCATGTACAGCCATTGCGGCGCGAACAACAAGGCACGGGCAAAAGCCAGGCGTTGCTGCTCGCCCGGCGAGAGCATGCGCTGCCAGTGGTTGGCTTCCTCCAGCCGGCCGACCAGATGAGGCAGGCGGCAGGTTTCCAGGACCTGTGCATAACGTTCTGCCGGGTAGACGCTGTCGTCCTGTGGATAACTCAATACGGCCTTCAGCGTGCCGATCGGCAAGTAGGGCTTTTGTGGCAGGAACAGGTAACGCTTGGCCGGTAGACGAATGCTGCCGTGGCCGGCGGGCCAGAGATGCCCCATCGCGCGCAACAAGGTACTTTTGCCGCTGCCGGAACGGCCACTGAGCATCACACGCTGCCCCGGCTCAACGATCATATGGGCGTCGGTCAGCAGGTGGCGGCCATCGACCAGATCCATGCCCAGCCCCTGCACCACCAGGCGTTCGCCCTCGACGCATACATCGATGGCCGCTGGACGTTGCTCGTTGTCACGCATGGCCTGCTGAAAGCTCAGCAGACGGTCACTGGTCGCGCGCCAGCCGGCCAGGTCCGAGTACGCGCTGATAAACCAGCTGAAGTTGCCTTGCACGTTGCCGAACGCCGAGTTGATTTGCATCAGCTCACCCAACTCGATCTTGCCGGAGAAATAGCGCGGTGCTGCCACGATAAACGCAAACACGGTGGCAATCTGTTCGTAACCGGCAGTGAAAAACGTCAGGCGCTTGGACACCTTCATGATGTCCCAGTAGTTATGCCAGACCTTCCCGAAGCGAGCACTCAAGCGTTGATTCTCGTTGGGCTCGCCGTTGTACAGGGCGATACTTTCGGCGTTCTCCCGCACCCGCACCATCGAAAAACGCAGGTCTGCTTCGAAACGTTGTTGTTGGTTGCTCAAGCCGATCAAACGGCGACCGATCAGATGGGTCAACCAGCTGCCGACTGCCGCGTAAACCAAGGCACACCAGAACATGTAGCCTGGAATAGTGATACCGAAGACGTCGATGCTGCCCGACACGCCCCACAGGATGATCGAGAACGACACCAGGCTCACCACATTGCGCAGCAGGCCTAGGCCAAGGCTCAAGGTGTTCGAGGTAAAGCTATTGAGGTCTTCGGAAATCCGCTGGTCAGGGTTATCGGTGTAGCCGCCCTGCTCCAGCTGGTAGTAATTCTTGTGGCCCAGCCACCGTGCAAAATACTTTTCGGTCAACCACGCCCGCCAGCGAATGGTCAGCATCTGTGTCAAATAGAGACGGTACACCGCGCCAAGAATCGCCACGGTGGCGATGCCGCAGAAATAGCCGATCTGTTGCCAGAAGGCGGCGGTGTCCTTGTTCTCCAGGGCGTTGTAAAAATCCTTGTACCAGTGGTTGAGCCACACGGAGATCGCCACGCTGAACAGCGACAAACCGATCACCACCGCCAGCAACAACCAGGCCTTGCCCTTCTCTTCACTGCGCCAATAGGGCGTAATCATCGCCCAGGTGCGGCGGAAGAATTGCCCACGCACCGCGTCGTTGACCGCGGAGTACTCAGCGTTCGGATTCATCGTTCAGGCTCGGTAGGAAAAAGATGACACGCGTTCGAACCGATCATAGTGGATCGGTTCGGGACTCCGTGCGGCCTGAAGCAGCTTGTTCAGCTGTTGTTCAGATCAGGCTCAGCGGCGGACCGGGCGCTTCTGCAGCTTGCGCTGCAAGGTACGGCGGTGCATGCCCAGGGCGCGGGCAGTGGCGGAGATGTTGCCTTCGTGCTCGGTCAGCACGCGCTGGATGTGTTCCCACTGCAGGCGGTCCACCGACATCGGGTTTTCCGGCACCAGGGTGTCCAGGTCGGCGTGCTCGGAGAGCAAGGCCGCCAGTACGTCGTCGGCGTCCGCCGGTTTGCACAGGTAGTTGCAGGCGCCGCGCTTGATCGCCTCGACGGCCGTGGCAATGCTGGAGTAACCGGTGAGGATCACCACGCGCATTTCCGGGTCGAGCTCCAGCAGCTTGGGCAGCAGCACCAGGCCGGAGTCGCCGTCCATTTTCAGGTCGAGCGCCGCGTAGTCCGGCAGGTCGGCCTGGGCGATGGTGAAGCCCTCCTCGGCAGACCCTGCAGTGCTGACACGGAAACCGCGACGGCTCATGGCGCGCGCCATCACGCGGGTAAAGGTGGCGTCGTCATCTACCAGCAACAGGTGCGGCAGTTCTTCGCCTTCGACTTGGATCTCGTCACTCATCGATATCTCCTCGTGCGACACGGGGCAGGCGCAGCTCGGTGAGCGTGCCACCTTCCTCATGACTATAGAGCTTCACTGAGCCGCCCGCGCGGGTCACGCTGGCCTTGCTCAAAAACAGGCCGAGGCCGAAGCCTTTGCCCTTGGTGGTAAAGAAGGGTTTGCCGATCTGCTCGGCAATGGCCAGCGGCACACCCGCGCCGTGGTCGCGAATGCTGATGGTCACGTCTTCGGCGTCCCAGTCCAATTGCACGCCCAGGCCGTCGGGGCAGGCGTCGGCCGCATTGTTCAGCAGGTTGAGCAGCGCCTGGGTCAGATCCGGTGGCGGCGCCATGCGCGGCACGCTGCCCTGGCCCAGCAGGTGGAAACGGTAACTGGCTTCGGGACGCATCAGGTGCCAGCGGTTCAGGGCTTCGTCGAGCCACTGGGTCACGTCCTGCATCTCCACTGCCAGGCGGCGATTGGCTTCGGCGGCGCGTACCAGTTGCTGCAACGTCTGCTTGCATTGCTTGACCTGTTCGCGCAGCACGCCGAGATCTTCCTGCAGCGCCGGGTCGTGATGGTCCTGGGTCATTTCGTTGAGCAGCACGCTCATGGTGGCCAAAGGTGTGCCCAGTTCATGGGCGGCGCCGGCAGCCTGGGTGGCAACGGCCAGCAACTGCTGGTCGCGCAGGCCTTCTTCACGGCGAATGGCGCGCAATTCTTCCTGGCGACGCAGTTCTTCGGCCATGCGCGCGGCGAAGAACGTGATCACTGCGGCGGACAGGGCAAAACTCAGCCACATGCCGTAGATCTGCAGGTTTTCCCGGGCAATCGGAAAGGTTTGCAGCGGGTAGAACCGTGCCAGCAGCAAGGTGTAAAGCGTCAAGGCGATGCCCGACAGCACCACCGAGTAGCGCCACGGCAACGTCACCGCGGCGATGGTCAGGGGCACCAGGTAATACGAAACAAACGGATTGGTGGAACCGCCGGAGAAATACAGCAACACACTGTGGATAAACAGGTCGCAGGCCAGTTGCAGGGCGTATTCCAGCTCGGTCACCGGCCAGGTGGTGCGCAACCGGATCGCGGTAAACGCACAGAGCACGGTGGAGAAACCCAGGGTCACACCCAGTTGCAGCCACGGCAGCGGCAGCAAGTCGAACCAATAGGCGAGCCCGACGGAGCCGGCCTGTGCGGCCAGTACCAAGGTACGGATGAACGTCAGGCGCCAGAGGTTCTGGCGAGTGGCGGAAGTCAGTTTTACGGCGGCGAGCATGTGCTCTCCCGGTGAGCGCTGCAGGCGGATCGGCAGGAGTATAAACGAAGCAGGCAAGCTGGCACGGCGCGTGTGGCTCTTTGCCGCAGGCCAGGCAAATGACCGTTCGTCGGCATCCCCACAACTTGTAGCGAATGTGTAAACCCGAAGAACCCGATGTCACCGTCTACAGTCATACCGAACACGACTATCTCAAGGAGCTTCCATGTCTCGTTTCACTCGCAGTGCAGCCGCCCTCACCCTCAGCGTCGGCACTCTGGTCAGCCTGCCAGCACTGGCCGCTGACGCACTGAACTACAACCAGATTTCCCTGCGCGCCGAGGTCAGCCAGGAGGTGGCCCGCGACAAGATGATCGTGACCCTGTACACCGAATCCCAGAACAGCGACCCGGCCAAGCTCGCCGCCGAAATCACCACCACCATGAACAAGGCCCTGGGCCAGGCCCGTGAAGTCAAAGGCGTGACCCTGCGCCAGGGCAGCCGCAACAGCTACCCGATCTACGACAGCAAGAACCAGAAAATCACCGGCTGGCGTGAACGCGCCGAACTGCGCCTGGAAAGCGCAGACTTCCCGGCGCTGTCCAAGCTCACCGGCGAACTGCAGAGCACCCTGAAAATGGACAACATGGAGTTCTCCATCGCCGACGCTACGCGCAAGTCCAGCGAAGATGCGCTGCTCAAAGATGCGGTCGCCGCGTTCAAAGCACGCGCACAATTGGCCACCGATGCGTTGGGTGGCAAGGGTTACAAGATCGTCAACCTGAACTTCAACACCAACGGCTACCCGATGCCCTATGCCCGTGGCGGCATGATGATGAAAGCCGCCATGGCCGATTCGGCACCTACGCCAGAAGTGGAAGCCGGCACCAGCCAAGTCAACATGAGCGCCGATGGCGTGATTGAAGTGCAGATGCCGTGACCCCTACCTGATAAACCTGAACGGCGTTACCCTCGGTAGCGCCGTTTTCGTTTGGGCAGCTTACATATGCCTGCCACTTCAGGGGTCTCCATGGAAAGAATCGCCTTAAAACCGCTCCTCCTCGCTGCCGGCCTGCTGGCCTGCATGCCGCTGGCCCAGGCGGCCAGTACCCTGGTCTACTGTTCCGAAGCCAGCCCCGCCGGTTTCGACCCCAGCCAGTACACCAGCGGCACCGATTTCGATGCGTCCGCCGAAACCGTGTTCAACCGCCTGACCCAGTTCAAGCGCGGCGGCACCGAAGTCGAACCTGGCCTGGCGACAAGCTGGGATATCTCCCAAGACGGCCTGACCTACACCTTCCACCTGCGCGATGGCGTCAAGTTCCACACCACCGATTTCTTCAGCCCTACCCGCGATTTCAACGCGGATGATGTGCTGTTTACCTTCAATCGCCTGCTCGATGCGCAAAGCCCATTTCGCCAGGCCTACCCCTCCGAGTCGCCGTACTTCACCGACATGGGGTTGAACACCACGATCAAGAGCGTCGACAAACTCGATGACCACACCGTGCGGTTCAACCTGAACAACGTCGATGCGTCGTTCGTCCAGAACCTGGCCATGAGCTTCGCCTCGGTGCAGTCCGCCGAGTACGCCGCGCAACTGCTCAAGCAAGGCAAGGCCGAAGAGATCAACCAGAAACCGGTGGGCACCGGGCCGTTCGTGTTCAAGCGCTACCAGAAGGATTCGCAGATCCGTTACGTGGCCAATAAACAGTATTGGAAACCCGAGGACGTGAAGCTCGACAACCTGGTGTTTGCCATCACCCCGGATGCGGCGTCGCGCCTGCAGAAGCTCAAGGCCGGCGAATGCCAGGTCAGCGGTTACCCGCGCCCTGCAGATATCGAGGTGATGAAGCAGGACCCGAACCTGCATGTGCTGCAACAAGCCGGTTTCAACCTGGGTTTCCTGGCCTATAACGTGACCCACCCACCACTTGATCAGCTCAAGGTGCGTCAGGCCCTGGACATGGCCATCGACAAGCCGGCGATCATCAAGGCCGTGTACCAGAGCGCCGGACAATTGGCGCAGAATGCCCTCCCTCCAGCGCAGTGGTCTTATGACCCCACCATCAAGGATGCACCCTATGACCCGACCAAGGCCAAGGCGCTACTAAAAGAAGCAGGGGTTGCACCCGGTACCACCGTCAACCTGTGGGCAATGACCGTACAACGCGCGTCCAACCCGAACGCGCGCATGTCGGCACAAATGATCCAGCAGGATTGGGAAAAGGTCGGCATCAAGGCCAATATCGTCAGTTATGAGTGGGGCGAATACATCAAACGCGCCAAAAATGGCGAGCATGACGCGATGATTTATGGCTGGACCGGCGACAACGGTGACCCGGATAACTGGCTCGGCGTGCTCTACAGTTGTGCTGCGGTCAAGGGCAGCAACTACGCCAAATGGTGTAACCCGGCCTACGACAAACTCGTGCAGCAGGCCAAGGTCAGCAACGACCGCGAACAGCGCATCAAGTGGTATCAACAGGCACAGAAAATCCTTAAGGAACAAGTACCTATAACGCCTATTGCGAACTCGACGGTTTTCCAGCCGCTGCGCAAGGAAGTCAAAGACTTCAAGATCAGCCCCTTTGGGCTGACGCCGTTCTATGGCGTGAGTCTAGATAAGTAACAGCAACGCCCCAACCGAGTGCGCTAGACGCCTCGGCTGGTCATTTTTGGTGCACCTCCTGCACCGAAAAAACCCTCAAAATATGCGCAAATATGTACAAACTTTCATAATTGCGACATTCCTGTACGTTCGTACCACTGTTTCAGCCTCGCGACGGTTCAGCATCTTGCAATGGGTATGGCGCCTGCATAAGTATCCGCAGGCCGACTCACGAGGTCGCCCTCACCACCAAAAATGACAACAAATCATGAGGCCAACATGCTTAAACACGCAGTCATTCCGTTAATTGTTAGCGCTGGCCTTATGGCCGCAGCTCCTTTCGCCCAAGCGGCGACTAACCTGGTGTTCTGCTCCGAAGGGAGCCCGGCCGGTTTCGACCCAGGCCAGTACACCACCGGAACAGACTTCGATGCCTCGGCCGAAACCATGTTCAACCGCCTGACCCAGTTCGAACGCGGCGGTACCGCTGTGATTCCTGGGCTCGCCACCAGCTGGGACGTTTCCCCGGATGGCTTGACCTACACCTTTCACCTGCGTGATGGCGTCAAGTTCCACACCACTTCGTACTTCAAGCCGACCCGTACCTTCAATGCCGATGACGTACTGTTCACGTTCAATCGCATGATCAACAAGGACGATCCGTTCCGCAAAGCCTACCCCACCGAGTTCCCGTACTTCACGGACATGGGGATGGACACCAACATCAAGAACATCGAGAAAGTCGACGAGCACACTGTCAAGTTCACCCTTGGCACCGTGGACGCCGCTTTCATCCAGAACCTGGCAATGAGCTTCGCCTCGATCCAGTCGGCTGAATACGCCGCTCAACTGCTCAAGGAAGGCAAGCCTGCGGACATCAACCAGAAGCCGATCGGCACTGGCCCGTTCGTGTTCAAGAGCTACCAGAAAGACTCGAACATCCGTTACACCGGCAACAAGGACTACTGGAAACCTGAAGACGTGAAGATCGACAACCTGATCTTCGCTATCACCACCGACCCGTCGGTGCGTATCCAGAAACTCAAGAAAAACGAATGCCAGATCACCCTGTTCCCACGTCCGGCCGACCTCAAGGCGCTGGGCGATGACAAGGACCTGAAACTGCCGCACCAGGCCGGTTTCAACCTGGGCTACATCGCTTACAACGTCATGGACAAGGTCAAGGGCAGCGACCAGCCAAACCCACTGGCCGACCTGCGCGTACGCCAGGCGCTGGACATGTCGGTGAACAAGCAGCAGATCATCGACTCCGTCTACCAGGGCGCCGGCCAGCTGGCTGTCAACGCCATGCCACCGACCCAATGGTCGTACGACACCACCATCAAGGATGCCAAGTACGACCCTGAGAAAGCCAAGTCGCTGCTCAAGGAAGCGGGCATCAAGGAAGGTACCGAAATCGTTCTGTGGGCCATGCCGGTTCAGCGTCCGTACAACCCGAACGCCAAGCTGATGGCTGAAATGCTGCAGAACGACTGGAAGAAGATCGGTCTCAACGTGAAGATCACCAGCTACGAGTGGGGCGAGTACATCAAGCGCTCCAAAGGTGGCGAGAACCAGGCCATGATCATTGGTTGGAGCGGTGACAATGGTGACCCGGACAACTGGCTGAACGTGCTGTTCGGCTGCGACTCGCTGTCCGGTAACAACTTCTCCAAATGGTGCGACAAGAAATTCGACGGCATCGTGAAAGAAGCCAAGGCTACGTCGGACGTCGCCAAACGCACCGAGCTGTATAAGCAGGCGCAACATATCCTCAAAGATGCTGTCCCGATGACACCTATCGCGCACTCGACGGTGTATCAACCCATGCGTTCCACCGTGCAGGACTTCAAGATCAGCCCGTTTGGCTTGAACTCCTTCTACGGCGTGAGCGTCAGCGGCAAGTAAGGATCATTGACGGCGACGTTTCTTAACGTCGCCGTTATTGCATCCGCCTGGACCGTAGGAAACAGACCACGCTCGCAATCGTTGCGTCCTACAGCAACGAATTGCGATGCGTGACGCCGTTGCCTACAAGGTCAATCCGATTTGGTGCATTTACTGCCAGCTCCGCGACCCATAACGTCGTAGGACAGCAGAGTCTCCAAATGCGGAAAGGCACTTGCTGCGTATGGGATCAGCGATGTCACCTTGGCCGAACGCCCGGGTGGTTGCTCGCTGATGACAACTACAAACAAGGATCGGGATCGTCATGCGCCATACCACCGTTCTATCCGCAATGTTTGCCACCAGCCTGCTGGCTGTGGCCACGATGAGCCACGCCGCCGACAAGCGGAGCCTGGTGTTCTGCTCGGAAGGCAGCCCGGCAGGCTTTGATACTGCGCAATACACCACCGCCACCGACAACGACGCGGCCGAGCCGCTGTACAACCGCCTGGTTGAGTTTGAAAAGGGCGAGACCGGTGTCGTACCTGCGTTGGCAACCAAGTGGGATATTTCGCCAGATGGCATGACCTATACTTTTCACCTGCGTGAAGGGGTGAAATTCCACAGCAACAAGGAATTCAAGCCGACGCGGGACTTCAACGCCGACGACGTGCTGTTTACCTTCAACCGCATGCTTGACCCCGACCATCCGTTTCGCAAGGCCTACCCCACCGAGTTCCCCTACTTCAACGGGATGAGCCTGAACAAGAACATTGCCAAGGTCGAAAAAACCGACCCGCACACCGTGGTGATGACCCTGAATACGGTCGACGCCGCGTTCATCCAAAACATCGCCATGAGTTTCGCCGCGATCCTGTCGGCTGAATATGCCGAGCAATTGCTCAAGGCCGGCAAGCCCAGCGACATCAACCAGAAGCCGATCGGCACTGGCCCCTTTGTGTTCCAGCGGTATCAGAAAGACTCGCAGATCCGCTATGTGGCCAACAAACAGTACTGGGACCCGAGCCGGGTCAAGCTGGACCAACTGATCTTCGCCATCAACACCGACGCTTCGGTGCGGGTGCAGAAACTCAAGGCCGGCGAATGCCAGGTCACCCTGCATCCGCGCCCAGCTGATGTCGACGCCCTCAAGGCCGACCCGAACCTGAAACTGCTGACCAAGCCCGGCTTCAACCTCGGCTACATTGCCTACAACGTGCGCCACAAGCCGTTCGACCAGCTCGAAGTGCGCCAGGCGCTGGACATGGCGGTGAACAAGCAGAGCATTCTCAACGCCGTGTACCAGGGCGCGGGGCAATTGGCGGTCAACGCCATGCCACCGACGCAGTGGTCCTACGACGACAGCATCAAGGACGCCGCCTACAACCCGGAAAAAGCCAAGGAACTGCTCAAGGCTGCCGGGGTGAAGGAAGGTACCGAGATCACCCTGTGGGCGATGCCGGTGCAACGTCCGTACAACCCCAACGCCAAGCTGATGGCCGAGATGCTGCAAAGCGACTGGGCCAAGATCGGCCTCAAGGTCAAGATCGTCAGCTACGAATGGGGCGAGTACATCAAGCGCACCAAGAACGGTGAGCACGATGTCAGCCTGATCGGCTGGACCGGTGACAACGGTGACCCGGACAACTGGCTGGGCACTCTCTACAGCTGCGACGCCATCGGCGGGAACAACTACTCCATGTGGTGTGACCCGGCGTACGACAAGCTGATCAAGCAAGCCAAGGTCGTGACCGACCGCGAACAAAGGACTGTTCTGTACAAACAGGCGCAGCAACTGCTCAAGCAGCAGGTGCCCATCACGCCAGTCGCCCACTCGACGGTCAACCAGCCGTTAAGCGCCAAAGTCGAAGGTTTCAAAGTGAGCCCCTTCGGCCGCAACGTGTTCTCGGGCGTCAGTATCACCCCATAAGAAAATAACCGGATTGCGCAGGGCGAGCCCCGCCTTGCTGCAAACGCGCGGCCTTTTGTTGGGATTTTTCCTACGCCAAACGTTTGCATGAGCTTGAACGAGTTACACACCCAATAGCCGGATCACCAAAAAAGACCGGCATTAAAAAGAGAACCAAAGGAGCTTCATTCATGAAACTGAGCAGCAAAGCGCTTCTGGCCCTGGCCATCAGCAGCATCACGGCTACCGCCTACGCTGAAACCACCAGCCAGGACTTCGTTCCGACCACTTTGGCCGGCACCAGCGCCCAAAGTGAGGCCAAAGGCTTTATCGACGGTCAAAGCCTGGGCGGTACCACGCGTAACTGGTACTCCAACGAAATGAAATTTCGTGGTCAGAAATTCGGTTACTACAAAAATGCCGCCGATAAAGCCGCAGATGTAAAAACCAACGTTTCCCGCCGTTACAACTGGGCCCAAGGCACCATCCTCAACTACTCCTCGGGCTTCACCCAGGGCACCGTTGGCGTGGCCACCGAAGTGGCGGCCTATAACTACATCGCGTTGATCGATGATCAAAAAGATATCGCTGGCGGCTCCAACCGCACCCTGGCCCACACTTACGGTGACGCCGTAGGCCAATGGAGCAAACTGGGCCTGGCCAACGTCAAGTTCCGTGTTTCGAACACGACCTTGACCGCCGGTCGCCAGAACTTCAGCAGCGGCATCATGGACACCATCGGCAACCGTGCGCTGCCTTCGAGCTTTGAAGGTGTGAGCTTCAACAGCGAAGAATTCAGCAACCTGTCGTTCCAAGGTGGCGTGTTTGACCGCGTTTCGCCACGTACCGAACAAAGCCTGTCGAAATTCCGCAGTGAGTACAGCAGCAGCGGCGTTGAGACCGACAAGGTCTACACCCTGGGCTTCAACTACCAGCCGCTGAAAAGCCTGAAAACCAGCGTCTTCGCCGCTAACGTCAAAGACTTCTGGAACCAGTACTACTTCGGCGCTACCCATGAACTGGGTGACAGCCAGGTACTGAGCCTGACCACAGGCCTGAACTACTACAAGACCGTCGACGAAGGCAAAAAGTTGATGGGCGAAATCGACAACGATACCTACTCGCTGTCGCTCGGCCTGACTCACCAAGCTCATAGCCTGACCTTCTCGTACCAGGAAGTGAACGGTAACGAGTACTTCGACTACCTGCACGAAACCAACGGCATCTACCTGGCCAACTCCCTGACCTCTGACTTCAACGGTCCAAACGAGAAGTCCTTCCAGGTTGCCTACGCCATCAACATGGCCGAATACGGCGTTCCAGGCCTGAAGTTCAACATCTACTCGGCACGCGGCTGGGGCATTGACGGGACTCACTACCGTGGCGACAACGGCGTGAAAGACTTCGCCTACAACGGCATCCAGGCCCAGAACGGCGAACACCACCAGGAATACGGCATTGGTTCTTCCTATGCGATCCAGAGCGGTCCTCTGAAAGCGACTACTGTTCGCGCCACCTACGTGACGCACCGCGCCAGCGAAAACCAGTCTGACGGCAACCTGCGCGAATTCCGCCTGGTTACTACCATCCCATTCAACATTCTTTAATTAGCGCCAGGTAGACGGCGGGCTCAGGACGAGCCCGCCATCTACGCTTGTCTGGTCCCATCGATTGCAGAGGGCTCTGAATGAAAATGCTCCCGCTACAAGCCGCTATGGCTGCCGCGCTGTTGAGCGTGGCGATCGGCGTTTCGGCCAAACCACTGGTGGTCTGCACCGAAGCCAGCCCGGAAGGTTTTGACCCGGTCTTGTACACCACGGCCGTGACCGCTGACGCCGCGGCTGAAACCATGTTCAACCGCCTGGTGGACTTCAAGCCCGGCACTACCGAAGTGGTTCCCGCGCTGGCCAAAGACTTGCCCGAGATCAGCGCCGATGGCCTGACCTACACCTTTCACCTGCGTGACGATATCAAGTTCCACACCACCGATTACTTCAAACCCACGCGCAACATGAACGCCGACGACGTGCTTTGGAGTTTCCAGCGTCAGCTGGACCCGAATCACCCGTGGCATAAAAAGTCCCTCGTGGGTTACCCGTACTTCGAAAGCATGGGCTTCAAGGAACTGCTCAAGAGCGTAGAAAAGACTGACGATCACACCGTCGTCTTTACCCTGACCCGTCCTGAAGCACCGTTCCTGGCCGACCTGGGCATGGCATTCTCTTCAATCCATTCGAAGGAATACGCCGACCAGTTGCTCAAATCCGGCAAGACCGAAGACCTCAACGCCAAGCCCATCGGCACGGGCCCGTTCGTCTTCACCCGCTACCAGAAAGACGCTCAGGCGCGGTTCAAGGCCAACCCCGACTACTTCCGTGGCAAACCGGCAGTCGACCCGTTGATCCTGGCGATCAGCACCGATAACAACGTGCGCCTGCAGAAGCTCAAGGCCAACGAATGTCAGATCGCGTTGTTTCCCAAGCCCGATGACATTCCAAGCATCAAGAAAGACCCGAACCTGAAAGTCGACGAACTGGCGGCGATGACCACCAGCTACACCGCGTTGAACACCACGCACAAATACATGAGCGATGCGCGGGTCCGTCACGCGATCAACATTGCGTTCGACAAGGCCGGCTATACCGAAGCCCTGTTCGGCAAAGGCAATGCGGTGGTGGGCACCGGCCCTTATCCGCCGACCTTGCTGGGTTTCAACGAAAAACTGAAGAACCCGCCCCGCGATCTGGACAAAGCCCGCGCGCTGCTCAAGGAAGCCGGCGTACCGGAAGGCACCGAGTTCACCCTGTTCACCCGCAACGGCGGCGGCCCGACCAACCCTAACCCGATGCTCGGCGCACAGCGCATGCAGGCGGACCTGGCGCAGATCGGCCTGAAGGTGAATATCAAAGTCATGGAATGGGGCGAAATGCTCAAGCGTGCTAAAAACGGCGAGCACGACATGGTTTCGGCTGGGTGGGTGGGTGATAACGGCGACCCGGACAATTTCCTGACCCCGAACCTGAGTTGCGATGCAGCGAAAAACGGCGAAAACTACGCCCGCTGGTGTAACAAAGAGTTTCAAGACTTGATCGACAAAGCTCGCGCCATCGCTGAACCCGCCCAGCGCGCTGCACTCTATGAACAAGCACAGGACGTTTTCGATAAGGACCAACCATGGCTTCCCATGGCTTACCCGAAACTGTTCACCGCCATGCGCAAGAACGTAGAAGGCTTCACCCAAAGCCCTCTGGGTACAAATAACTTCGCCACCACCCAGGTGAAGTAAATAAGAAAAACGCTCGGCGCCGTCGCTATTGACGGCGCCGGACCTGCCTAACCGGCTGATTGAGGTACACGACAAGATGTTTAGTTTTATTGCCCGCCGACTGGGGTTATTGATCCCCACGTTTTTCGGCATAACGTTGCTCACGTTTGCGTTGATTCGCATGATCCCTGGCGACCCCGTCGAAGTCATGATGGGCGAGCGGCGCGTCGACCCCGAGATGCACGCACAGGCAATGGAACGCCTTGGTCTTAACAAGCCGCTGTATGCGCAATACCTGGATTACGTCGGCAAACTGGCCCAGGGTGACCTTGGCGAATCGCTGCGTACCCGCACCAGCGTGTGGACTGAATTCACTGCCCTCTTCCCGGCGACCCTGGAACTGTCCATGGCCGCCCTGTTGTTCGCCGGTATCCTGGGCCTGTTGGCCGGGGTGATCGCGGCGCTTAAACGAGGATCCCTGTTCGACCATGGGGTGATGGGCATCTCCCTCGCGGGATACTCGATGCCGATCTTCTGGTGGGGCCTGATCCTGATCATGTTCTTCTCGGTCAGCCTGGGCTGGACCCCGGTGTCCGGGCGTATCGACCTGCTTTACGACATCGAGCCGCGCACCGGCTTCATGCTGATCGACACCCTGCTGGCTGACGAGCCGGACGCGTTCTGGGATGCCCTGCACCACCTGATCCTGCCGGCCATCGTGCTCGGTACCATTCCGCTGGCGGTGATCGCACGGATGACCCGTTCGTCGATGCTCGAAGTGCTGCGCGAAGACTACATCCGCACCGCCAAGGCCAAAGGCCTGTCGCCGGCGCGCGTGGTGTTCGTGCACGGCCTGCGTAACGCACTGATCCCGGTATTGACCGTGGTCGGCCTGCAAGTCGGCACGCTGTTAGCCGGTGCGGTATTGACCGAAACCATCTTCTCCTGGCCCGGCATCGGCAAATGGCTGATCGAAGCCATTGGCGCGCGGGACTACCCGGTGGTGCAGAACGGCATCCTGTTGATCGCCTGCCTGGTGATCCTGGTGAACTTCGTGGTGGATATCCTCTACGGCTTCGCCAACCCACGCATCCGTCACCAGCGCTGAGATCATGACCATGACCACACCTACTCCAGTGTCAGCAGTCGATCAAAGCCTGCTGTACCCGTCTCCGTACAAAGAATTCTGGCAAGCCTTTTCCAAGAACAAAGGCGCGGTTGCCGGCCTGCTGTTCATGTTGCTGATCGTGTTCTGCGCGATCTTTGCCCCGTGGGTTGCACCACATAACCCGAGCGAGCAATACCGCGACTTCCTGCTGACCCCGCCAGCCTGGCTGGAAGGTGGGCAGATGCAATTCCTGCTGGGCACCGACGAACTGGGCCGTGATTTGCTCTCGCGCCTGATCCAGGGCTCGCGCCTGTCCTTGCTGATCGGTTTGTCGTCGGTGGTGATGTCGCTGATCCCGGGGATCCTGCTGGGTCTGTTCGCCGGGTTCTTCCCGCGCTTGCTCGGCCCGACCATCATGCGCCTGATGGACATCATGCTGGCCCTGCCGTCGCTGCTGCTGGCTGTAGCCATTGTCGCGATCCTCGGCCCTGGCCTGATCAACACCGTGATCGCCATCGCGATCGTGTCGTTGCCGTCCTATGTTCGCCTGACCCGCGCTGCGGTAATGGGCGAGCTGAACCGTGACTACGTGACCGCCGCCCGCCTCGCCGGCGCCGGCCTGCCACGTCTGATGTTCATCACCGTGCTGCCCAACTGCATGGCGCCGCTGATCGTTCAGGCCACCTTGAGCTTTTCCTCGGCGATCCTCGATGCCGCGGCTCTGGGCTTCCTTGGCCTTGGTGTACAACCGCCAACCCCGGAGTGGGGCACCATGCTGGCTTCGGCCCGTGACTACATCGAACGCGCCTGGTGGGTGGTGAGCCTGCCTGGTTTGACCATTTTGCTCAGCGTGCTGGCAATCAACTTGATGGGCGACGGCCTGCGCGATGCGCTGGACCCGAAACTCAAGAACGCCGCCTGAGGAGATTCCCATGTCACTGTTAGAAATCAAGAATCTCAACGTCCGCTTCGGCGACAAGACCGCCGTGCCGGTGGTCGATGGCCTCGACATCTCCGTCGACAAAGGTGAAGTACTGGCGATCGTTGGTGAGTCGGGTTCGGGTAAATCCGTGACCATGATGGCGCTGATGGGCCTGATCGAACACCCCGGCATCGTCACCGCCGACGCGCTGAACTTCGACGGCAAGGACATGCTCAAGCTGAGCAACCGCCAGCGCCGTCAGATCGTCGGCAAAGACCTGGCGATGGTATTCCAGGACCCGATGACTGCACTGAACCCCAGCTACACCGTGGGTTTCCAGATTGAAGAAGTGCTGCGCCTGCACCTGAAAATGTCCGGCAAACAAGCGCGCAAGCGTGCCATCGAGTTGTTGGAAAAAGTCGAAATTCCAGGCGCTGCCAGCCGTATGGATGCCTACCCGCATCAACTGTCCGGCGGTATGAGCCAGCGTGTCGCAATCGCCATGGCGATTGCCGGCGAGCCGAAACTGCTGATTGCGGATGAGCCGACGACTGCACTGGACGTGACCATCCAGGCGCAGATCATGGAACTGCTGCTGGCCCTGCAGAAAGAACAGAACATGGGCCTGGTGCTGATCACCCACGACCTCGCGGTCGTGGCGGAAACCGCCCAGCGCGTGTGCGTGATGTACGCCGGCCAAGCCGTGGAAGTCGGCCAGGTACCGCAACTGTTCGACATTCCAGCGCACCCTTACAGCGAAGCGCTGCTCAAGGCGATCCCGGAGCACAGCCTCGGCGCCACGCGCCTGGCCACGCTGCCCGGTATCGTACCCGGCCGCTATGACCGTCCGCAGGGCTGCCTGCTGTCGCCGCGTTGCCCTTACGTGCAGGAAAACTGCCGTACCCAGCGTCCCGACCTTGACCCGAAAACCAACAGCCTCGCGCGCTGCTTCTACCCCTTGAACCAGGAGGTGGCGTAATGGCCGTCGTTCTTACCGCCCGCGACCTTACCCGTCACTACGAAGTGTCCCGCGGCCTGTTCAAGGGCCACGCCACGGTGCGTGCCCTCAATGGCGTGTCCTTCGAGCTCGAAGCCGGCAAGACCCTTGCGGTTGTAGGCGAGTCGGGTTGCGGCAAATCCACCCTGGCCCGCGCGCTCACATTGATTGAAGAGCCGTCTTCCGGTTCCCTGAAAATCGCCGGACAAGAAGTCGCGGGCGCCGACAAGGCCCAGCGCAAGCAACTGCGCAAAGACGTGCAAATGGTGTTCCAGAGCCCGTACGCCTCGCTGAACCCACGGCAGAAAGTCGGTGATCAACTGGCCGAGCCGCTGCTGATCAACACCAACCTGTCTGCCGCCGAACGCCGCGAGAAGGTACAGGCGATGATGAAGCAAGTGGGCCTGCGCCCTGAGCATTATCAGCGCTACCCGCACATGTTCTCCGGCGGCCAGCGCCAACGGATCGCCCTGGCCCGCGCCATGATGCTGCAACCGAAAGTGTTGGTGGCGGATGAACCGACTTCCGCGCTGGACGTGTCGATCCAGGCCCAGGTGCTCAACCTGTTCATGGACCTGCAGCAGGAATTCAACACCGCCTACGTGTTCATTTCCCACAACCTGGCAGTGGTGCAACACGTTGCCGACGACGTGATGGTGATGTACCTCGGTCGCCCAGTGGAGGTCGGTCCCAAGGAAGACATCTACGCACGCCCGCTGCACCCGTATACGCAGGCGCTGCTGTCGGCGACCCCGACCATCCATCCAGACCCGAACAAGCCGAAGATCAAAATCGTCGGCGAGCTGCCCAACCCGCTGAACCCGCCGCCCGGCTGCGCCTTCCACAAGCGCTGCCCGTATGCGACCGCGCGATGCAGCACCGAGGAGCCGCAACTGCGGCCGTTGGATAACCGTCAGGTGGCTTGCCACTACGCGGAGCAGTTCGTCGCGTGACATCGCAACAAAAATGCCCTGGGTGATCAGCCCAAGGCATTGCAAGTGTTCTACAGCCCTTCCCATCAGGTTGCGCATCAGCCGGGTGGGAGGGGCTTTCTTTTGGGCGATGCCTACGTCTGGCTGTCGCCCTCATCGTCCGGATCATCACTGTCCGGTTCGTCGGTGGTGGGATCATCATCCCCCTCACTGCCACCCTGGTCCTTGTCGCCAGGCTCCGCCTCAGACTTCGCCAATTGCAGATCCTGGCGATGCCCAGAAGACCCAACACTGCTCTGCAGCGGGTTATGCGCCCAGGCCGACGACATCCCCAACGACAACAGCACCAGCACCTTTATCAACAGCAAGACTCGTTGAAAAATACTCATGGTTGATTCCGTCCAGTCAGTAGGTAGATCCCACGCGACAGCCGTTTACCGCCGCCAGCGTTGACGCTAGTCGCGATGCCGGGATTGCGCCAGGTATCAGGTTTCGCCGTCGTCGTAGGTTTCACTGTCCTCGCCATCGTTGTAGGGATTTTCCTGATCTTCCTTCGGGGCGGGCTGGGCTTGCGGTTTCCAGCTGCCGGAGTTGACCTCTTGCTGCTTTTTCTTGGTGACAGGGCCGGTGTCTTTCCATTGGGGCGTTCCAGCGCCCGCCAGCGCCCAATTGCCGGCCAGCCCCAGAGCCGCCAGCAACATCAGCTGAACGGCACGTTGAGTTATACGCAAGGTCGCCTCCTGATCCGTCGGTGAGTGGGTGAAGTAGTTGAATACGCTAGACCCGATGCGGGCTTCTTGCCAATCGATCGCCATGCGCGGATCAAAATGTGGTGTTCAGCGCCCACAAAAAAGGGCGAAGCCATGACAGCCTCGCCCTTTTATAAACCGCTCAGACCTTAATGGTGCTCACGGGTTGCGCGGAATTTCACATCTGGCCAGCGCTCTTCCATCAGCGCCAGGTTGACTCGGGTCGGGGCCAGGTAGGTCAGGTGACCACCGCCATCCACCGCCAGGTTTTCCACGGCCTTGTTGGAGAACTCTTCCAACTTCTTCTTATCGCTGCAATCGATCCAGCGCGCGGAGTACACAGTGATCGGCTCATACGAGCACTCAACCTTGTATTCCTCTTTCAGGCGGCTGGCGACCACATCGAACTGCAGCACGCCGACGGCGCCGAGGATGATGTCGTTGCTGCGCTCGGGGAAGAACACCTGGGTGGCGCCCTCTTCCGCCAATTGCTGCAAGCCTTGGCGCAGTTGCTTGGATTTCAGCGGGTCACGCAGGCGGACGCGGCGGAACAGTTCCGGTGCGAAGTGCGGGATACCGGTGAACCCCAGCGCTTCGCCTTCGGTGAAGGTGTCGCCGATCTGGATGGTGCCGTGGTTGTGCAGGCCGATGATGTCGCCCGCGTAGGCTTCCTCGAGCTGTTCACGCTCGGAGGAGAAGAACGTCAGGGCGTCGCCGATGCGTACGTCCTTGCCGGTGCGCACGTGGCGCATCTTCATGCCTTTTTCGTATTTACCGGAGCAGATGCGCATGAAGGCAATACGGTCGCGGTGTTTAGGGTCCATGTTCGCCTGGATCTTGAACACGAATCCGGTGAACTTCTCTTCGACCGGCTCTACGGTGCGTTCGTTGGCGACACGTGCCAACGGGCGCGGGGCCCAATCCACTACAGCGTCGAGCACATGGTCGACACCGAAGTTGCCTAGGGCGGTACCGAAGAACACCGGGGTCAACTGGCCGTCGAGGAATTCCTGCTGGTTGAACTCATGGCAGGCGCCCTGCACCAGTTCCAACTGGTCGACAAAGCGGTCGTACTCGTCACCCAGGTGGGCGCGGGCTTCGTCGGAGTCGAGTTTCTCGATGATCTTGGTTTCGGTGCGCTCGTGACCATGGCCGGCGGTGTAGACAATGATGTAGTCGTCGGCCAGGTGGTAAACGCCCTTGAAGTCGCGGTAGCAACCGATCGGCCAGGTGATCGGTGCGGCCTTGATCTTCAGGACGGCTTCGATTTCATCGAGCAGCTCGATCGGGTCGCGGATGTCGCGGTCGAGTTTGTTGATGAAGCTGACGATCGGCGTGTCACGCAGACGGCACACGTCCATCAGCGCGATGGTGCGCGGCTCGACGCCCTTACCGCCGTCGAGGACCATCAGTGCCGAGTCCACCGCAGTCAGGGTGCGGTAGGTGTCTTCGGAGAAGTCTTCGTGGCCCGGGGTGTCGAGCAGGTTGACCATGTGGTCGCGATACGGGAACTGCATGACCGACGTGGTAATGGAAATACCCCGTTGTTTTTCCATTTCCATCCAGTCAGAGGTGGCATGGCGGTCGGATTTGCGGGATTTCACCGTGCCGGCCACCGCGATTGCCTTGCCCATCAGCAACAGCTTCTCGGTGATGGTGGTTTTACCGGCATCGGGGTGGGAAATAATGGCGAAAGTGCGGCGTTTCGCGACTTCGGCGGCCTGGTGGGTCATGGGAAATCGCCTGGCAGGTGAGTCAAAAAAGGGCGGCGAGTATAGCGCAAACCCAGGCAGCCAGACCACCGTTCAGCCCATTGGGGGTGGCTAAATGCTGCCAAGTGTGGAACCTTTTAAAAGGTAGAGACGTCCACTCCCCTGCTACCGCACTCGGAACAGGGGCTGATAAATCAGCAAGTTAGCCTGACGAGGCTGCGCTCATGGCTCGATCGCATACCGCGTTGCCGGTATCGGCGAGCTGCATTTCGCGACCACATTCAGAGGCAGCCAAGCATGGCATGCCACGAAGGAATGTGTTCGCCGACAGAAGAAAAAAGGAGTCCGCCTGTGGCTATTCGCTATGGCAAAGGGCTGATAGGAGGAGCGGTTGTCGTCGCCCTCTTGGCCCTGCTGGTCCACTGGATCGGCATCAACACGATCGAACTGTACCGCGACGATTTGTTGTTTTACCTGCAAGCTCATCTGATCCTGGTTCTTGTCTCCATGCTGGCCGCCCTGATTGTGGGGATCCCCGCCGGTATCCTGCTCAGTCGACCGAACATGGTCGGGCGTGCAGAACGCTTCATGCAGATCTTCAACATCGGCAACACCGTCCCTCCCCTGGCCGTACTGGCCATCGCCCTCGGCGTCCTCGGCATCGGCAGCGGCCCTGCGATTTTCGCCCTGTTCCTCGCCTCCTTGCTGCCCATTGTGCGCAATACCTACGAAGGCCTGAAAAACGTGCAGGGTTCCTTGAAGGAAGCCGCCGTCGGCATCGGTATGACACCGCGCCAAGTGCTGTTTCGCGTCGAATTGCCCAACGCCGTGCCGATCATCATCGGTGGCGTGCGCGTGGCGCTGGCGATCAACGTCGGTACCGCACCGCTGGCCTTCCTGATCGGCGCCAACAGCCTGGGCAGCCTGATCTTCCCCGGCATCGCCCTGAACAACCAGCCGCAATTGCTACTCGGCGCCGCGTGCACCGCGCTGCTGGCGTTGTTGCTTGACGGTCTGGTGACCATGGCCAGCCGCCTCTGGTTGGAACGCGGGTTGCGTCCGTCTTAAGGCTTGGCAAAGGAAATCACATGAAAAGACTGACCCTGATATTGAGCTGCGTCCTGCTGTTTGCAGGCATTGCGCAAGCCGCCGAAAAACCGGTGATCCGCATCGGCGCCCGGGTGTTCACCGAACAGACCCTGCTCGCCGAAATCACTTCCCAGTACCTGCGCACCAAGGGCTACGACGCCCGTGTGACTGGCGGCCTGGGCAGCAACCTGGCGCGCAGTGCCCAGGAAAGCGGGCAACTGGACCTGATCTGGGAGTACACCGGCGTGTCGCTGGTGGCCTACAACCATGTCGACGAGAAACTCGACAGCGAACAGTCCTACGCTCGAGTCAAAGAACTCGACGCTAAAAAAGGCCTGATCTGGCTCTCGCCGTCGCGCTTCAGCAATACCTACGCCCTGGCCCTGCCCGAGAACGTGGCCAAGGAGTTCCCGCAGATCAACAGCATCAGCGACCTGACCCACGCCCTGGCGGAAAAAACCAAAGGCACGCGCCTGGTGGCGCTGGACACCGAGTTCGCCAACCGGTCCGACGGCATGGGCGGCATGGTCAAGCTGTATGACATGAACCTCACGCGTAAAAACACCCGGCAGATGGACGCCGGCCTGGTCTACACCGCCCTGCGTAACGGTCAAGTGTTTGCCGGTTTGGTCTACACCACCGATGGTCGCCTGAACGCCTTCAAACTGAAGCTGCTGGAAGACGACAAGCATTACTTCCCGGACTACACCGCCGCACCGGTGATCCGTCAGGCGTATCTCGACCAGCATCCAACCCTCGCGGCTGAACTCAAGCCGCTGGCCGATCTGTTCGACGACGAAACCATGCGCCAGTTGAACGCGCGGGTCGACGTCGACCATGAAAGCCCATCCGCTGTTGCCGCCGACTTCCTGCGCCAACATCCCATCAATCAATAAGAGGAGAAGACATGGAATTCCTGAACGCCTTTTCCCATCTTGATTGGGCCCAAGTCCTACAACTGACCGGACAGCACATCACCTTGGTCGGCATCGCCGTGATCCTCGCGATCCTGATCGGCGTGCCCCTGGGCATTCTGATGACACGCTTTCCGACCCTGGCCGGTCCGCTGCAAGCCAGCGCCACCGTGTTGCTGACTGTACCGTCCATCGCGCTGTTCGGTCTGCTGCTGCCGTTCTATTCCAAGTTCGGCCAGGGCCTGGGGCCGATGCCGGCGATCACCGCCGTGTTCCTCTACTCCCTGCTGCCGATCATGCGTAACACCTACCTGGCCCTCACCGGGGTGGAACCGGGCATTCGCGAAGCCGCACGCGGCATCGGCATGACCTTCGGCCAGCGCCTGCGCATGGTCGAGCTGCCCATCGCCGTGCCGGTGATCCTCGCCGGTGTGCGCACCGCCGTGGTGATGAACATTGGTGTCATGACCATCGCCGCCACCATCGGCGCCGGTGGCCTGGGTGTACTTATTCTGGCTTCCATCAGCCGCAGCGACATGTCGATGCTGATCGTTGGCGCCGTGCTGGTCAGTCTCCTGGCCATCTTCGCCGACCTGCTTCTGCAATGGCTGCAACGCTCGCTGACTCCAAAAGGATTGCTCAAATGATCGAACTTCAAAACCTGTCCAAGACCTTCCAAAGCAACGGCAAGACTGTGACGGCCGTGAACGATGTAAGCCTGACCGTCAATGAAGGCGAGATTTGCGTCTTTCTCGGCCCGTCGGGCTGCGGCAAGAGCACCACGCTGAAAATGATCAACCGCCTGATCAAGCCCACCTCGGGCAAGATCCTGATCAATGGCGAAGACACCACCGACCTCGACGAAGTGACCCTGCGTCGCAACATCGGTTATGTGATCCAGCAGATCGGTCTGTTCCCCAACATGACCATCGAGGAAAACATCGTGGTCGTGCCTAAATTGCTCGGCTGGGACAAGCAGAAATGCCATGACCGCGCCCGCGAGTTGATGAGCATGATCAAGCTGGAGCCCAAGCAATACCTGCACCGCTACCCGCGTGAGCTGTCGGGTGGCCAGCAACAGCGCATCGGCGTGATCCGTGCCCTGGCGGCCGATGCGCCACTGCTGCTGATGGACGAACCGTTCGGCGCGGTCGACCCGATCAACCGCGAGATGATCCAGAACGAGTTCTTCGAGATGCAGCGCGCGCTGAACAAGACCGTGATCATGGTCAGCCACGACATCGACGAAGCCATCAAGCTGGGCGACAAGATCGCCATCTTCCGCGCCGGCAAGCTGTTGCAGATCGATCATCCGGACACCCTGCTCGCCCACCCGGCCGACGAATTCGTCAGTAACTTCGTGGGCCAGGACAGTACCCTCAAGCGCCTGTTGCTGGTGAAGGCCGAAGATGCGGCGGACAACGCACCGTCGGTGAGCCCCGAGACGCCGGTGGCCGATGCATTGGAATTGATGGATGAGCATGACCGCCGCTACATGGTGGTCACCTGTGCCGAGAACAAAGCACTGGGTTATGTCCGACGTCGCGACCTGCACCGTCAGACCGGGACTTGCGGCCAGTACCTGCGCGAGTTCAACGCGACGGCGGCGTATGACGAGCATCTGCGCATCCTGTTGTCGCGCATGTATGAGTTCAACCGGTCGTGGCTGCCGGTGATGGATGCGGAGCGGGTATTCCTCGGCGAAGTGACCCAGGAGTCGATTGCCGAGTACCTGAGTTCCGGTAAGTCCCGTGGGGGCAAGACCAGTATTGTGTCGCCTGCCGAGACCGCCCTGGCCTGATATGACTCGACTCGGTTAAAACATGTGGGAGCGGGCTTGCTCGCGAATACGGAGTGTCAGTCACTGAATAGAGTGACTGATGCAGCACTTTCGCGAGCAAGCCCGCTCCCACATTTGGTCTGAGGTGTGCCAGGGAAATTCCAGCGAATTGCCCCTTCCGGGGAACATCATTCCGTCATACCTGTCGGTTACATAAGTAGCTGCACCGGTTCCCGCGACGAACGCGTGCAAAAACGCGACATTTTTAGTTGATCTATGGCCTCTCACGTCCTAAAGTTCGCGCCGAACGTCCATGCTGGAAACGATCCATCCGGCTCAAGTACTGACGACGAGACAGCAAGGCCAAGGGAAGCGGTTAGTCCCATGGCCTTTTTGCTTTCGGCGACATGCCTTGGGAAGTAGGCGAACCAAAGTGGGGATACGGAGGACGTTCAGTTGCACCCATTGATTACTACAGTTTGCCCTTAGGAGTTCCCAGCATGTCGATCAACGTCGAAGACTATTTCGCGCGCGCCACTTTTGACAAAATGAAGGCGTTCGCCGACAAGCAAGAAACCCCATTCGTGGTGATCGACACCGCGATGATCAGCCAGGCCTACGATGACCTGCGCGCCGGTTTCGAATTCGCCAAGGTCTATTACGCGGTCAAGGCCAACCCAGCCGTCGAGATCATCGACCTGCTCAAAGAGAAGGGTTCGAGCTTCGACATCGCCTCGATCTACGAGCTGGATAAAGTGATGGATCGCGGCGTCAGCGCCGACCGTATCAGCTACGGCAACACCATCAAGAAATCCAAGGACATCCGCTACTTCTACGAGAAGGGCGTGCGTCTGTTCTCCACCGACTCCGAAGCCGACCTGCGCAACATCGCCAAGGCCGCACCGGGCTCGAAAGTGTATGTGCGTATCCTCACCGAAGGCTCGACCACGGCTGACTGGCCTTTGTCGCGCAAATTCGGCTGCCAGACCGACATGGCCATGGACCTGCTGATCCTCGCCCGTGACCTGGGCCTGGTGCCTTACGGCATCTCGTTCCACGTCGGCTCGCAACAGCGCGACATCAGCGTGTGGGACGCGGCGATCGCCAAGGTCAAAGTGATCTTCGAACGCCTGAAGGAAGAAGACGGCATTCACCTCAAGCTGATCAACATGGGTGGCGGCTTCCCGGCCAACTACATCACCCGCACCAACAGCCTGGAAACCTACGCCGAAGAAATCATCCGCTTCCTCAAGGAGGATTTCGGCGACGACCTGCCGGAAATCATCCTGGAGCCAGGCCGTTCGTTGATCGCCAACGCCGGTATCCTGGTCAGCGAAGTGGTGCTGGTGGCGCGTAAATCCCGTACCGCCGTCGAGCGTTGGGTGTACACGGATGTGGGCAAGTTCTCCGGCCTGATCGAAACCATGGACGAAGCCATCAAGTTCCCGATCTGGACCGAGAAGAAAGGCGAGATGGAAGAAGTGGTCATCGCCGGCCCGACCTGTGACAGCGCCGACATCATGTACGAGAACTACAAGTACGGCCTGCCGCTGAACCTGGCGATTGGTGATCGTCTGTACTGGTTGTCGACCGGTGCGTACACCACCAGCTACAGCGCGGTTGAGTTCAATGGCTTTCCGCCGTTGAAATCGTTCTACGTCTGATCGTCCCTCCCGGGAACGATCAACCGCTGTAGGAGCCGGCTGCCGGCTCCTACAGGTTCAGGTGTGTGGCGCGCTCTTTGTAAGCCTCGGCCATCGCCCGAATCTGCGGATCATTCGCTGCTGCCAGTGCCTTGTGCGCCGTGCGCAGGAACTTCAGATTCCCGCCCGCCAATGCCTTGCGCAGCCACGCCAGCGCCGCCTCGATTTGACCGCTGTCAGCCAACACCGCCGCATAGCTGAACTGCCCGCGAAAATCCCCGGCTTCGGCTGAGCGTCGATACCAATCCACGGCAGCGTCCAGGTCCCGTGGGCAGAACAGGCCCTCTTCCAGATAACGCCCCACCAAGTTCATCGACTTGGCATGCCCCTGCTCCGCCGCCTGACGGTAGAAGGCCAGTGCCTGTTGTTGGTCTTCAGCGACGCCGCGTCCGGTCGCCAGCAGATTGGCATAGTTGTATTGACCCCAATCCAGGCCGGCCTTTGCTGCCATCCGGTATTCCCTCGCAGCCGCCACCTCATCGACGGCACACCCCCAGCCATGCTCCTGGCAACGGCCTGCCATATTGCGTGCCATCAAGTGCCCGCTTTGGGCTGCAATCCGGAACCAGCGCAAGGCAAGCGCTTCATCGCGCGCAATGCCACGCCCTTCCAGCAGGATCTGCCCGAGCAGCGCCTGGGCATCCACCACGCCCTCCTTCGCCGCGATCAGGATCGCCTGGGCGGCACGGACGGGCGAATCGTCAAGCATGCTCTGCAGCTGCTCAACGTTGAGCACTTCTTCGCGGCGCAATAAAAAGCCCATGCTCAGACCTCGACCCAGCGGCGCAGCAAGTTGTGATAGGTGCCGGTGAGTTGGATCAACGCAGGGTGGTCGGGCACATCGGCGCTCAGTTGCTGGATCGCGCCGTCCATCTCGAACAGCAGGGTGCGCTGGCTGTCTTCGCGCACCAGGCTTTGGGTCCAGAAGAACGAGGCATAGCGCGCACCGCGGGTCACGGCGTTGACTTTATGCAGGCTGGAACCGGGATACAGCACCATGTCGCCGGCCGGCAGCTTCACACGCTGCAGGCCGAAGGTGTCCTGGATCTCCAGCTCGCCGCCGTCGTATTCATCGGGGTCGCTGAAAAACAAGGTGGACGACAAATCGGTGCGCACGCGTTCGTGGCTGCCTTTGGGCTGGCGCACGGCGTTGTCGATGTGAAAATCAAAACTGCCGCCTGCGGTGTAGCAGTTGAGCAACGGCGGGAAGACCTTGTGCGGTAACGCTGCCGACATAAACAACGGGTTCTGCCACAAGCGCTCCAGCATCGCCGCACCGATTTCCTTGGCCAGAGGGTGGCCTTCAGGCAATTGCAGGTTGTGCTTGGCTTTGGCGGACTGGTGCCCGGCGGTGATTTTACCGTCGGCCCAATCGGCGTTTTCCAAGGCTTGGCGAATGCGCTGCACTTCCTCACGAGAGAACAGGCCGGGGATGTGCAGCAGCATGGGCAATACCTGAATTCGGAAAGGCGCCAATGGTATTGATTCTTATCCGCCCTGTAAAACGCCGGGACGAACGAGTCCGTAAAAACCGTAAGTCAAAAGTGTAAAGAATGTAAATTTAGTGCAATTAGCAATGTATCGCAATTGATAGAAAGTCGTGTTCACCCTATATTCCGCCGCCTCACATCCTTGGGGAAGGGACACGTCATGTCGCGCACCATTACAAAAATACCTGCCAGTTCACCTCGCATGTTGGCCTCGGCCATCGGCGTTGCCCTCAGCGCCAGCGCTATCGCCCATCAGGCGCAGGCGGCTGAAGACACTGAACAAAAAGGCCAGCGCAACAGCATCTCCCTCGGCGCCACCAGCATCACCGGGGAAGAACAGGACAACACCTCCTACCAAGTGGAAAAAGCCTCGTCGCAGAAATACACCGCGCCCTTGGTGGACACACCGCGCTCGGTCACCGTGGTGCCGCAACAAGTGCTCAAGGACACCGCCGCCACGTCGTTACAGGATGCCTTGCGCACCGTACCGGGCATCACGTTCGGTGCCGGTGAAGGCGGCAACCCTCAGGGCGACCGCCCGTTCATCCGTGGTTTTGACGCCCAGGGCGACACATACCTGGACGGCGTGCGCGATACCGGCGGCCAGAGCCGTGAGATTTTCGACATCGAATCGATCGAAGTCAGCAAAGGCCCGAACTCTTCGTTCGGCGGTCGTGGCTCGGCCGGTGGCAGCCTCAACCTGGTGAGCAAAACCCCACAAGCGCGGGACTTCACCAACGGCGGCTTCACCTATGGTTCCGACCAGACCCGCCGCTACGTGCTCGACGTGAACCGTCAGTTCCTCGACGACAGCGCCGCGTTCCGCCTGAACCTGATGAGCCACGAACAGAACGTCGCCGGCCGCGACGCAGTGAATTACGACCGTTGGGGCGTAGCGCCGTCGCTGACGTTCGGCCTGGGCACCCCTACCCGCGTCAACCTCAGCTACTACCACATGGAAAGCGACGACCTGCCGGATTCGGGGATTCCTTATGGCTACGGCTCATCGACCGCCACTGCCCACGTGCATGACAAACCCAACGACGGCGGCGACAGCAACAATTTCTACGGCCTCAAGGATCGCGACTTCCGCAAGACCCGCGCCGATATCAGCACGTTCTCCATCGAGCACGACCTGAACGACAACATGACGCTGAAAAACACCCTGCGCCATGGCAGCACTGGCCAGGATTACATCCTGACGCAGCCGGACGACAGCAAATTCAACGTCAACCGGTTCGGCACCGTGTGGCGCCGCGCCAACAGCCGGGTCTCGACCACAACCACCACCACCAACCAGACGGACTTGTTTGGCAGCTTCCAGGCTTTGGGCTTCAAGCACAGCTACTCCACCGGCCTGGAGTTCACCGGCGAAGAAACCCGCGTGAGCAACTACACCATCAGCCCCAACACCAACCCGGTCTGCACCGTGGCCAAAGGCAGCCTGGGCGGCCAGTGCACCTCCCTGAGCAACCCGAACCCGGATGACGCCTGGACCGGCAGCATCGCGCGCAACTATTACGGCACCGCCACCAAGGCCACCAGCCGTGGCGCCTATGTGTTCGACACCATCGAGCTGGACCCGAAATGGTTGCTGAACGTCGGCCTGCGCTACGACACCTTCGACACCGTTGCCAACACCGACTCCGCGACCGGCCGCAGCAAAATCAAAGAAGACAGCCAATTCTTCAACTGGCAAGCCGGCCTGGTCTGGAAACCTGTGGAAAACGCCAGCATCTATGCCTCCTACGCCACGTCGGCGACGCCTGCCGGTGGCCTGGTCGGTGAAGGTTCGGACGGCAACCCGCTGTCTGCCGGTGCCGCCAGCAGCGACCTGCAGCCGGAAGAGACCGTCAACTACGAGTTGGGCACCAAGTGGGACCTGTTCCACGATCGCCTGTCTCTGACCGCTGCGGTGTTCCGTACCGAGAAGAAAAACACGCGCATCCTGGTCGACGCCCTGACCTATCAGAACGCAGGTGAGTCCCAAGTCGACGGCGTGGAATTGTCCGCCAGCGGCAAGATCACCGACCAATGGCAGGTGTTCGCCGGCTACAGCTACCTCGACAGCGAGCTGGTCAAATCCGGCCTGAACGGCCGCAACGGTGTGGTCAGCTCGGGGTCGAACAAAGGCAATCAAATGCCCAATACGCCGAAGAACACCTTCAGCCTGTGGACCACCTACGACGTCACCTCCAAGCTCACCATCGGCGGTGGCGCGTTCTACGTCGACCAGGTTTATGGCGATGCAGGCAACACCGTTTACGTACCGTCCTACACCCGCTACGACGCCATGGCCAGCTACAAACTGACCAAGAACGTCGACCTGCAATTGAACGTGCAAAACCTGACGGACAAGCTGTATTACGACAAAGCCTTCTCGACGCACTTCGCCAATCAGGCGGCCGGTCGTACGGCGCTGTTGACCACCAGTTTCCACTTCTAAACAGCACTACCACGCAGCAAAAAGCCCCACGCATCGGATGCGTGGGGCTTTTGCGTGTTAAACAGAATGTTTCTCGACATGGCACGGCATAATGCGCGCCGTGCCCTACATATCCGGATAGACGAGGCGGTCAGACGTGTTGAAGAAAACCCTGTTCCAGTTGCACTGGTTCTTCGGCATTACCGCCGGGCTGGTGCTGGCCTTGATGGGGATCACCGGGGCTGCGGTCTCGTTTCAGGATGAAATACTGCGGGCGCTCAACCCCAGCGTACTGACCGTGCAAACACGCGAAGCCGGCGTACTGCCGCCCGCCGAGCTGGTGCGCAAACTGGAAGCGACCGAAGGCAAGACCGTGGCCATGCTGTTCGTGGAGAGCGAAAGCGGCAACGCCGCCCGCGTGTTCTTCACCCCGCCGCCCGGTGAACGCCGTGGCCAGTTGCGCTATTTCGATCCCTACACCGGCAACTACCTGGGCGATGTGGTCGGCCAGGAGGTCTTCGGGTTCGTGCTGCAGTTCCACCGCTTCCTGGTGATGGGCGATATCGGGCGCAACATCACCGGCGCGTGCACGCTGATCCTGGTGTTCTTCTGCCTCTCCGGTGTGTACCTGCGCTGGCCGCGCCAGGTGGCGAGCTGGCGTGCCTGGCTGACCTTGGATTGGCGCAAAAAGGGCCGTGCCTTTAATTGGGACCTGCACTCGGTATTCGGCACCTGGTGCCTGTTGGCCTACCTGCTGTCGGCGCTGACCGGGTTGTATTGGTCCTACGACTGGTACAGCCAGGGCCTGACCAAACTGCTGTCCGATGCCCCACAGAATGAACGCGTGCGCAAACGCGGACCGGCCCCCGAAGGCCCGGCGCCCGTGGCCAATTACGATGCGATCTGGAGCAGTATCTACAGCAACGCCGGCCCAGGCTTGAGTGCCTACAATATCCGCATGCCGGCCGTCGCCGGGCAACCTGCCATCGTTTACTACCTGCTGGACAACTCGCCCCATGACCGTGCGCTGAACCAGATCAACCTGGACCCGGCAACTGGCGAGGTCAAATCCCACGACCGCTACGCCAGCAAAACCCTCGGTTCCCAACTGCTGACCAGCGTCTACGCGCTGCACACCGGAAGCTACTTCGGCCTGGTGGGGCGGATCATTCTCACGCTCAGTTCAGTGCTGATGCCGTTGTTCTTCATTACCGGCTGGCTGTTGTACCTGGATCGGCGTCGCAAGAAACGCCAGGTGCGTGACGCGCGTAAAGGCCTCACGGCCAACACCAGCGATGCTCCGCCATGGTTGATCGGCTTTGCCAGCCAGAGCGGTTTTGCCGAGCAACTGGCCTGGCAGACAGCCGGCCAATTGCAGGCGGCCGGCTTGCCGGTGAAGGTGCAGTCCCTGGGCAGTGTCAGCCAGGATGACCTGCGCCAGTCGGCAAATGCGCTGTTCGTGGTCAGTACCTTCGGCGACGGCGAAGCGCCCGACAGCGCCCGCGGTTTCGAGCGCAGTGTGCTCGGTCAGGACCTGTCCCTAAAGGGCTTGAACTACTCGGTACTGGCCCTGGGTGATCGTCAATACGAACACTTCTGCGGCTTCGCGCGGCGCCTGCATTTCTGGCTGACCAACCAGGGCGGCAACGCGCTGTTTGCCCCGGTGGAAGTCGACAGCGGCGACACCACTGCCCTGCTGCACTGGCAACAACAACTCGGCCAGCTCACCGGTCACGCCCCGGCGGCCGCTTGGCCGACCGCCCAATACGAAAACTGGACGCTGTGTCAGCGCACCCTGCTCAACCGCGACAGCGCAGGTTCCGGTGTCTATTTACTGGGCCTCACCTCGCCTTCGCCACACAGCTGGCAAGCCGGTGACCTGGTGGAAGTGCTGCCGCGCAACTGCCCCTGGGCCATCGAGCACTTCCTCGAAGGCCTGGGTCTGGCCGGCAGCAACGGCGTGTTGATCGACGGCATGGCGCACACCCTCGACCAGGCTTTGGCCACTCGCCAATTGCCGACGCATCGCGCTCACCTGGTCGGCCTGCACGCCCAGGCGCTGGTGGACGCGCTGGTGCCCCTGGGAATGCGCGAATATTCCATCGCCTCGATTCCCAGCGATGGCGTACTCGAATTGATCGTCCGCCAGGAACGCCACCCCGATGGCAGCCTGGGCCTGGGGTCAGGCTGGCTCACCGAACATGCCGCCCTCGGCTCAAGCATCAGCCTGCGCCTGCGCCGCAACAGTGGTTTTCATCTACCAGACATCCCCGTGCCACTGATCCTGCTGGGCAACGGCACCGGCCTGGCCGGCCTACGCAGCTTGCTCAAGGCGCGTGTTGCCGATGGCCAGCAGCGCAACTGGCTGCTGTTTGGGGAGCGCAATATCGCCCATGATTTCCTGTGCCAGGACGAGTTGCAGGGCTGGTTGGCCAGCGGTGACCTGGCGTTGCTCGATCTGGCGTTTTCTCGCGATCAGGAAGAGAAAATCTACGTGCAGGATCGCCTGCGGGAGTCAGCCGACGTGTTGCGTAAGTGGCTGAGCGACGGCGCGGCGATTTATGTGTGCGGGAGTCTGCAAGGCATGGCGGCCGGGGTGGATCAGGCGTTGGTGGACATACTCGGCAGTGAGGCCGTGGAGCGGCTGATCGAACAAGGCCGTTATCGTCGCGACGTCTACTGATTGGCAACGGTGGGAGCTGGCTTGCCTGCGACAGCGAGGGTGAATTCACTAGCGCTATCGCAGGCAAGCCAACTCCCGCCGTTTTCATTGCATTCCAAATCAGGCGGGTTGCAGCGTTTGCTCGAACACTGAGACCCCATCCAAATCCCGCAGGATGACGGTCAACTCCGCCGTCTGCCCATCTATCTGCACCTCGCCAAAAAACTGAAACCCGGCGAATGGCGACGTGTTTTGCGCCGGTGGTGCCTTCTCGAACACCACTTCAGGCCCAAAGGTCTTATCCAATGGATTAGGCCCGAAGCTCCCCGCGTTCAACGGCCCGGCCACAAACTCCCAGAACGGCTCAAAATCCTGGAACGCCGCACGATCCGGGTGATAGTGATGTGCCGCGCAGTAATGCACATCCGCCGTCAGCCATACGTGGTTGCGCACCTTCTGCGCCCTTAAAAAACCCAGCAGCTCGGCAATTTCCAACTCACGCCCTTGCGGTGCGCCAGGGTCGTTGTTGGCAATCGCTTCCCAGCGCGGTACGCCGGGGCTTACTTCGCCGTCGGGTACACCCAGCCCAATGGGCATGTCCGCCGCGATGACTTTCCACTGCGCCTGCGACCCCTTGAGTTCACGCTTGAGCCAGTCCAATTGCTCCCGGCCCAGGAAGGGTTTTTCAGCGCCCAGGTTGTCATCGTTCGGCCCGCGATAGCTGCGCATATCCAGCACGAACACCTCCAGCAACGGCCCATAGCTGAGCTTGCGATAAATCCGCCCGCCGCCATCGGCGCTCTGCCGGCGCATCGGTGAATATTCCAGCCACGCCTGGCGTGCACGGCCGACCAAGGTGTTGATGTCCTTGACCTGGTAACGCTCATCCAACTGCTTGCTCGGCGACCAGTTGTTCACCACTTCATGGTCGTCCCACTGCCAGATCTGCGGCACTTCGGCGTTGAAGCGACGGACATTTTCGTCCATCAGGTTGTAGCGGTAATTACCGCGATATTCATCCAGGGTTTCGGCGACTTTGCTCTTGGCTTCGGTGGTGATATTGCGCCAGATACGCCCGTTTTCGGTCGTCAGTTGCGCCGGCACCGGGCCGTCGGCGTAGATGGTGTCGCCACTGTGGATAAAAAAGTCCGGCAAACGCAGGCGCATGGCTTCATAGATGCGCATGCCGCCAATGTCCGGGTTGATGCCGAAGCCTTGGCCGACGGTGTCGCCGCTCCACACGAAACGAATATCGCGGCGCTGTTGCGGCACACTGCGCAGGTGGCCGAACCACGGCTCGCTGGCGACGCCGGTTTGGGCATCTTCGAAATGCACGCGGTAGAAAATCGCCTGATCGGCGGGCAGACCGGTGAGTTCGACGCGGGCCGTGAAGTCGGTCCGGTTATCGGCCAGGGCCGAAATGAATTTGCGCGGGTTGCTGAATACGCTGCGGGTGTCCCACTCCACCACCATGCGCGCCGGGCGATCGCTGCGGCTCCAGATCATGGCGCGATCACCGAGCAGATCGCCGGACTGCACGCCGTCGGTGAGTTGCGGCCGGTCCTTCACAGAGGCGATCACCGCCGGGGCCAGGCCCGGCAGCAACAGGCCGGCGCCGACGGCTTGCATCACGCGGCGGCGGCCGAGATCGAAGTGGCTCATGCAGGTGCCCTCTTGAGTATCAAAAGGGCCACTACAGCATGGGGTTATGACACGGGTGCGACAGTCAGCTCTTGCGCTTCCGGACGTTTGATCAAGGCGTACACCAGACCGGTCAGCAAGCTGCCCGCGACAATCGCCAGCAGGTACAGCAGCGCATGGTTCATCGCATTCGGGATGACCAGCACCGCCAGGCCGCCGTGGGGCGCCGCGAGCTTGCAACCAAAGTACATCGACAGCGCGCCGGCCAACGCGCCACCGGCGATGCTGGCCGGGATCACGCGCAGCGGGTCTTTGGCCGCAAAGGGAATCGCGCCTTCGGAGATAAACACCATCCCGAGAATGATCGCCGCCTTGCCGGCCTCACGCTCTGTTTGGGCAAACTTGCGGCGTGCCAGGAACGTAGCGATGCCCATGCCGATCGGCGGCACCATGCCGGCCGCCATGGTGGCGGCAATCGGCGCGCCACTGTGCGCCGCCAGCATGCCGACGGAAAACGCATAGGCTGCCTTGTTGATCGGCCCACCGAGGTCGACGCACATCATGCCGCCCAACAGAATGCCCAGCAGCACGGCGTTAGTGGTGCCCATGGTGTTGAGGAATTCCGTCAGGCCCACAAGCATGCGCGCCACCGGTGGCCCGACCAGGTAGATCATCGCCAGGCCGGTGAACAGGCTCGCCAGCAACGGGATGATCAGGATCGGCTTGAGCGCATCCAGGCTTTGCGGCAACTGCACCGCGCGGGTGATCAGCTTGACGCAATAACCGGCGAGGAAACCGGCAAATATCCCGCCGATAAAACCAGCACCCAAGGTGGTCGCCAGCAACCCGCCGATCATGCCGGGGGCCAACGCAGGACGGTCGGCAATGGAATAAGCGATGTAGCCCGCCAGCAGCGGCACCATCAACATGAAGGCCTGATCGCCGACGGTTTTCAAGGCAGCAGCCAGTGTGCCTTTCTCTTCAAAAGCAGTGATGCCGAACATGAAGGACAACGCAATCAACAACCCGCCCGCCACCACCATCGGCAACATGAACGACACACCGGTCAGCAGGTGTTTGTAAACGCCGGTTTTTTCTTTCTTGGCCACGGCACCGCTGGCCGCACTTTCCACTGCGCCTTCAGCAAGGGCCTTGTTGAGGGTGGCTTCGGATTGCTTGAGGGCAATGCCGGTGCCGCAGCGGTAAATTTTCTTGCCGGCGAAGCGCTCGGTAGCGACTTCGATATCCGCCGCCAACAGCACCACATCGGCCTCAGCGATAGCCTGCGGGCTCAAGGGCGTGCGTGCGCCGACCGAGCCCTGGGTCTCGACCTGCAAGTCGTAGCCCAGCCGCTTGGCGGTCTGCTGCAAGGCTTCGGCGGCCATGAAGGTGTGCGCCACGCCCGTCGGACAAGCCGTGATTGCCACAATACGTGGTGCATTTTCAGCCGCCTGCTGCGTGGCGACATACACCTGGGCTTCTTCAGCGCCGCGACGCAATACCGCGTCGACATCCGCCAGCGCCTGGGCCGGCGTGCTCTGGAACACGCGCTTACCGACAAACCGCTGCATATCCACCGGGGTACTGCTGACCAACAACACCCATTCGGCATCGTCGATCGTGGCCTGGGAGAGCTGGCGTTCCGGGCGCTGCACATCCACCACTTCAACGCTGGTGCTCCAGCCCTGGCGCTGTGCGGCGGCGTCCAACAAGCGGGCGCACAGCACACTGGTGACCATGCCGTTCGGGCAGGCGGTAACAATGGCTAACTTCATCACAAACCCTCTTATTGTTCTGTCAGCGAGCGCACTTGAACGCCGCTTTCGAGACGCGCCAACTGCGCGTGATCGCTGATGCCAAAACCGATCTGCGTCACCGCCATCGCGGCAATCGCCGTGGCGCGGCGCAAGGTCTGTTCCGGCGTATCCCCGGTGAGCAGACCATGGAGCATACCGGCCAGCAGCGAATCGCCGGCGCCTACGGTGCTGGCGACCGTCACCTTGGGCGGTGTGGCCTGCAGCGCCGCATTTGGGCTGTACCAGCTCACGCCGGCGGCACCGTCGGAGACCACCACATGTTCGACACCTTGCCGGTGCAGTTGGCTGACCGCATCGGTGGCGTTATCCAGGGCTTCGGCCAGCTCTTCAGTATTGGGTTTGACCAGCCATGGGCCGGCCAGCAAACCCGCGCGCAGTGCTTCGCCGCTGGTGTCCAAAGCGACTTTCAAGCCATAGCGTTTCAACTGCTCCAACAGCCCTTTGAACCACTGCGGGCTGACGCCGCGTGGCAAGCTGCCGGCCACCACCACCGCATCAAAGCCGGGAGCAATCTGCGCCAGTTTGTCCAGCAAGGCGTTCTGCGCCTGTTCTGTCACCTGCGGCCCCGGTGCATTGATGTCGGTGACCCGGCCATCCTGCTCGGCAATCTTGATATTGCTGCGGGTTTCACCGGGCACGCGGATAAACGCATCGGTAAACCCACGCTGTGCAATGAGCGCTTCAAAGGCCTGGGGGTTGCCTTCACCGAGAAAGCCGCCCACGGTCAACTCATGGCCCAGGTCGGCCAGCACCTGCGCCACGTTCACACCCTTGCCGGCGGCATGGGTCAGCAGGGTTTCGCTGCGGTTGACTTCACCCGGTTCCAGGCGCGCCAGGCGTACCGTCAGATCCAACGCCGGGTTCAGCGTCAGGGTCAGAATCCTTGCCATCTATACGGCCTCCACTAGGGCTCGCACTTCGGCAGGTGAGCCCACCGCCAGTGCTTTTTGCGCCAGGCCCTGGGCCTCGCTCAGACTGAATTCGCGCACGCGCGCCTTCACTTCGGGAATGCTGCGGGCGGACACGCTCAACTCATCCACCCCCAGGCCGACCAATACCGGCACTGCCAACGGGTCCGCCGCCAGCTCGCCGCACACGCCAACCCATTTGCCATGGGCATGGGCTGCACGCACGGTGATGTCGATCAGTTGCAACACTGCCGGGTGCAGGCCATCGGCCTGAGCGGACAGGGTCGGGTGGCCACGGTCGATGGCCAGGGTGTACTGGGTCAGGTCGTTGGTGCCGACACTGAAGAAGTCCACTTCCTTGGCCAATACCGGCGCGAGCAACGCGGCCGACGGCACTTCGATCATGATGCCCAGTTGCAGGTCCGCCACCGGGATTTCCAGACGCAGGCGCTCGGTCATGTCACGGGCGGCGCGCCACTCATCGACGCTGCCGACCATGGGGAACATGATGCGCAGCGGACGGTTGTCCGCCGAGCGCAGCAGCGCCCTCAGTTGGGCTTCCATGATCTGCGGGCGTTGCAAGGTGAGACGAATGCCGCGCACGCCGAGGAAGGGGTTTTCCTCTTCGGCGATCGGCCAATAAGGCAGCGGTTTGTCGCCGCCCACATCGAGGGTGCGCACGACCAGCGGACGACCGGCGAGACCATCGAGGACGCGGCGGTATTCGGCTTCCTGGGTAGCCTCGTCCGGCGCTTGCGGATGGGCCATGAAGATCAGTTCGGTGCGCAGCAAGCCGATGCCTTCGGCGCCCTGCTCCACCGCGCTGGCGACGCCAGCGCTTTCGCCGATGTTGGCGAACACTTCCACGGCATGACCGTCACGGGTCAACGCGGGTTCGTGGCGTTGTGCCGAGGCCGCTTGCAGGCGTTGTTCGCGGGTGTCGCGCTCGACCGTGGCGCGTTGCAGGGTAGCGGCGTCGGCATCCACATGCAGGCGCCCGCGCTGGCCATCCAGCAACAACGGCGTACCTGCGGCCAACAGCAACACCGCCGGACCGGCGCCCACCAGCGCGGGAATACCGAGGGCGCGGGCGACAATGGCACTGTGGGCCGTCGCGCCGCCGCGGGCGGTGAGGATGCCAGCGACGCGCGCCGGATCAAGCCGGGCCACATCAGACGGACCGACTTCGTCCATCACCAGAATGTAAGGCTCACTCGGTTCCTGGGAGGTTTCGACGCCACACAGTTGCGCCAGCACACGACGGCCAATGTCACGCAGGTCGGCGGCACGCTCGGCGAGCAAGGCATCCTGCAACGACTCCTGCTGTTTGGCCGCCGCTTCGATCACACTCATCCATGCCGCCTCAGCGCTTTCGCCTTGCTTGAGGCGCGTGTCGACTTCGTCGGTGAGTTCCGGGTCGTCGAGCATTTCCTGGTGGGTGACGAAAATCTCGCGGATCGCCTTGGACTGGCTGCGTTCGATCAGCCCCTGGATATCGCGGCGCACATCGGCCAGGGCGCTGTGCAGACGCTCGCGCTCGATGGCGCAAGATTCGCCGCGCAGTGGGTAATCGAAGACTTGCAGAACCTGGATGTGCGCAGGGCCGATAGCGATGCCCGGCGCAGCGGCGATGGCCTGAACCTGGCTACCGGCCAAGGGTGCGCTGAGCTCCGGCTCGATATCGAGGACTTCAGGCTGGACGCTCAGGGTCGGCAGCGGCTCGACGTCTTCACCCAGGCCTTCTTCCACCGCTGCCAGCAGTGCGGGCAGCGCGTCGCCAGCAATGCTCGGTTCGGCGATAAATTCCAGCACCTGGCCGCGACGCGCGCCGAGGCTCAGCAATTTACTCAGGCTTTTCACCGACACGGCGCCCACCGGGCCATCGACGATGCGCACACGGAGATCGCCGTCAAAACTTTTCGCCAACTGCGCAAGGATCTTCGCCGGGCGCGCGTGCAGGCCGTGGGCGTTGGCCAGGGTAATGCGCGCAGCAGGCCAGTCTGGTGGCAATTCTCCACCGAGCACTTCAAGCACGGCGCGGCTGCTGGTGGCGCGGCCGAGTTCCTGGCCGCGACCTTCTATCAGCAAGGCGCATAAGCGTTCGAGCAGCGTCTGGTGGGCTTCCCCCAGGCTGGCCAGGCAGAACAGGCCATTGAGCGGCTGGCCGAGGTAGCGCATAGGTTTGTCCGGGGTGACAAACGCCAGGCCCGGGCGCTTGACGGTCTGCTCGCTGTGCAACCACCACAGGCCATCGCCCAGGGGCAGCGCATCGACCTGCTGCAACACGGCAGCGAAACCATTGCTCACACAATCGGCCTGACGCAACAGCCGTGCACCGCGCCATACCAGCTCTTCGAAGTCGTCAGCGGACACGCCCAGGCCGATCATCTGCGCATCCAGCGCCAGTTCCTGCGGCGCACCCTGCAGCAGTTTCAACAGCGCTTCGGCGCTACCGGCACGGCGCAGAGCCTGGCCCAGGTCGGTTTCACCGAGGGCGCGGGTGAGCAGTTGCAACAGGCGCAGGTGTTCGTCGGATTTGGCGGCAATGCCGATGGCCAGGTACACGATCTGGCCGTCCCCCCAGTCCACCCCTTCGGGAAACTGCAGCAGGCGCACACCGGTGGAGAACACCTGATCGCGCGTTTCGGGAGTGCCGTGGGGAATGGCAATGCCTTGACCGAGGAAGGTCGAGCCTTGGGCTTCACGGGCTTGCAAACCGCTGAGGTATCCCTCGGCGACCAGGCCGTCGGCCACCAGTTTTTCAGCGAGCAGGTGCAAGGCAGCAGATTTGTCCACGGCCACCTGGCCCATGGAAATCTGCTCTACAGTGAGCTCAAGCATGCCGTTCTCCTAGTTAGTGCGGTGGCGCACTAGGTATTGTTTTAAACAAACAGTGTAAAGGGTGTTCATGATTAACTGACTGAGTAGTCAATTGGCAGTAGCCACTCAGTCGCGAACGTCGTAAAAATACGCTGGCTGAAACGTTTAATCTAGATCTTATGGAAGACTACGCGTTAATTGCGCATCCTTGAAGAACCACTCGGCGCTTGAGCCAGGACATTGGTCGTGTACAGGAATCGGTTACGATTGGAGAAAATGTCGGGGCCCGCTCCAGAAAACAAGGAAATCCCGGTTTGAAACTCAGTGATATCGCCCGTCTTGCCGGTGTGTCCGTAACCACCGCCAGCTACGTCATCAACGGCAAGGCCGAACAGCAACGCATCAGCAACGCCACCGTCGAACGGGTGCGTGCTGTGGTCGAAGCCCATGGTTTTACCCCCAACCCTCAGGCCGCCGGGCTGCGCAGTCGGCACACGCGCACCTTGGGCTTTATCCTGCCCGACCTGGAAAACCCCAGTTACGCCCGCATCGCCAAGCTTTTGGAGCAAGGTGCCCGGGCGCGCGGCTATCAACTGCTGATCGCCAGTTCCGACGACGATGCCGACAGCGAGCGTCAATTGCTGCAACTGTTCCGCGCCCGGCGGTGTGACGCGCTGTTTGTCGCCAGTTGCCTGCCGGCCAGCGATGACAGTTACCGCGAGCTGCAGGCCAAGGGTTTGCCGGTGATTGCCATCGACCGGGTGATGGGCGCAGATCAATTCTGCTCGGTGGTCAGCGACGACCGCCAGGCGTGCCAGCAATTGACCAGCAGCCTGTTGCAACCCCTGCCCAAGCAGATTGTGCTGATCGGCGCGCGGCCCGAGCTGAGCATCAGCCAGGAGCGTGCCGCCGGTTTCCGTGAAGCGCTGGAAGGGTTCACCGGCGAGGTGATCGTCGAACACGGCGAAGCCTTCAGCCGCGACTGTGGCCGACAGTTGATGGAGCAACTTCTGCAGCAACTGGGGCACTTGCCTGACGCACTGGTGACCACGTCCTACGTGCTGCTGCAGGGCGTGTTCGACGCGCTGCATGACTTCCCACTCAAATCGCGGCCGCTGCGCCTGGGCACCTTTGGTGATACACAGTTGCTGGATTTCCTGCCGCTGCCGGTCAACGCCATGGCCCAGCAACATCAACTGATCGCCGAGACCGCGCTGCGCCTGGCCCTGGTCGCGGTCGAAGACGAGCAGTACCAACCCGGCGTGCATGCCATCGGCCGGACGTTCAAGCAGCGTATTCGCGAGGCTTGAGCGTGGAGCTGATCGACACCCACACCCATTTGGACTTCCCGGATTTCGACAGCGATCGCCGGGAAGTCCTCGCTCACAGCCGAGCGCTGGGCGTGCGACGCATGGTGGTGCTGGGGGTGTATCAGCAGAATTGGCAGCGGCTGTGGGATCTGGTGCAAACGGACGAAGGCTTGTTCGCTGCGTTTGGCCTGCACCCGGTCTACCTCGATGACCATCGCCCCGCCGACCTGACGGAGCTCGGCGACTGGCTGACTCGCCTGCACGGTCACCGGCAACTGTGTGCGGTAGGCGAAATCGGGCTGGATTACTTCCTCGAACAGTTGGACCGCGAACGCCAGCAAAGCCTGTTTGAGGCCCAACTGAAACTGGCCGTGGACTTCCAGCTGCCGGCGCTGCTGCATGTCCGTCGCAGCCACGCGGACGTCATCGCTACCCTCAAGCGCATTCGCCTGCCCCGTGGCGGCATCATCCATGCGTTTGCCGGTAGCCGCGAAGAAGCCCGCGAATACATCAAGCTCGGCTTCAAACTCGGGCTGGGGGGCGCCGCCACTTGGCCTCAGGCCCTGCGCATGCACAAGGTGCTGGCCCACCTGCCGTTGGACGCCGTGGTACTGGAAACCGACTCACCGGATATGGCGCCCGCCATGTATCCCGGCCAGCGCAACAGCCCCGAACACCTGCCGGCTATCTGCACTGAGCTTGCCGAGCGCATGGGCATCAGCCCTCTATTGCTGGCTGAGGCGAGCACACGCAATGCGTGCGAGCTGTTCAACTGGTAGCGCGGGCGTTACCCGTTGCAGATTCAAGATCAGGCGCTGGCGGTGACGGACGTATCGCAACACCAGCAAATGCACCAGTAAGACCACCAACGAGATGTTGAATTGGCCGATCACACTGATCAGCCCCACCCACTCCGCCACCAACGCCACGATCAGCACCATGCAGGTCAACACCACCATGCTCGGGCGCACCAGCGCCCACTGGTCCAGGGACCTGAACTGGCGCAACTGTCGAGGGCAGTTCAGTTGCAAGATCCATTGGCAGTAAGGGCAATCGAACGGTTCTTCGATGGCGATGGCGTTGAGTTGCCAAGGCTTGAGATTAAAGGTGATATCACAATGGGCGCAGTGCCCTTTGATGCCGATCGCAGCGGTCATCGCTGTGCCTCCCCCGGACTTGAAATCGAGTGAAACAAGTTTCACCCATTCACGGCTTCAGAAAAGAGACGCAGCAAAATCAGGACAAGCGCCACACCATGAAACGATAAATCCTACATTCAATTCTCATACCCGAAACGCGCCGATCAATTGTTTCAACTCAATCACCTGCAGCGACAGCTGTCGACTCGCCGCTTCGGTCTGATACGCGCCCTCGGCGGCATGCTCACCAGCCCGATTGATTTCAACGATGTTCTGGTCAATATCGTGGGCGACGGCGGTTTGTTGCTCCACAGCGGCGGCGATCTGCTGGTTTTGATCGACGATCATCCCGACGGCGCCGAGGATATTTTCCAGGGCTTGCTGAACCCTTTCCGACTGCCCCACGGTGCCACTGGCCATATCATGACTGCTGCCCATGGCTTTCACGGCCGCCGCCACGCCGCTTTGCAAGCGGCTGATCATCTGCTCGATCTCCTCGGTGGAGTGCTGGGTACGGCGCGCCAGGGTCCGCACCTCATCGGCCACCACCGCAAACCCACGCCCTTGCTCGCCGGCGCGCGCGGCCTCGATGGCCGCGTTGAGCGCCAGCAAGTTGGTTTGTTCGGCGATGCTTTTGATCACTTCCAACACGCTGCTGATGGACTGGCTGTCGGTGGCCAGTTGGTTGATTACCTGCACCGACTGATCGATCTCCGTCGCCAGTCGCGCAATGCTGCCCTGCTGGGATTGCACCAGGCTGCGGCCGCTGACGGTTTCGTCGTTGACGCTGTGGGCACTGCTGACCGCCGCCGCCGCACTGCGCGCGACTTCCTGGGCAGTGGACGACATCTGGTTCATGGCCGTCGCCACCTGTTCGATCTGCATACGCTGCCCGGAAACGGCCTGGTTGCTCTGGGCCGAGACCGTCTCCACCTGCCCGGCCTGCAGCTCGACCTGACTGACGGTGTGCCCGACGCGCTCGATCAAGTCATGGATCTTCGCCACGGTGCCATTGAACACCTGGCCGAGGTCACCCAGCTCATCGCGGCTTTGCGCGACAAAGGTGACGGTCATGTCGCCGGCCGCGACCTTATCCATCATCGCGCCCAAGCGCCGCAAGGTGGTGCGCGTGGAGGCGTAGAAGCCTGCATACAAGTAGAAAATCAGCAGGAACACCGCGCTGAGGGCCGAGACCAGCACCACCATATGCGTACGGCTCTGTGCCAGGCGTTGCTCCAATTGCTGCCCGAGGAACGTCAGGGTGGCGTCATCCAACTGGTACGTCTGGGCCATCAATCGGCTGACGCCGTCGTAGAAATCCTGCCAGGGCGCGTCGAGGGTTTCGGCCATCACCACCTGTTCTTCAAACAACTCGCTGCCTTGCTTGAGGCTGGCGTTGCTGGACTTGGCCAGGCCGTCGAGAGCCGCATGGGCGGCTTTGCTGGAGCCCAAGGCATCTTGCAACTTCAGGCCATATTCGGCCTGGATTTTTTCCAATTGCTGCAACAGCTCGTCAAACCGTGTGCTGGACGACGAGTTGAGAAAACCCTGCCCCAGGGAATACGCGCCCATTGCTCGACCTTCACCCAGGGTCTGGGTGACGAGTGGGGTCACGCTGGTGATCAGCTCACTGAGTTGGCGCAGGTCGCTCTGGGGGTCGCGGCTCAAACCGGCTTGGCTGGCAATGATCTGGCTGAGCATCTGCGCCTTGTTGAGCAACTTGCCGATCAAAGCACTTTTGCTCAGCAACGACGTTTCCTGTTGCTGGGCCTTGAAGGCTGCGATCAACTCGTCGCGCTTGGCGTCAAAAGCGGCAATTTGCTCGGGCTCAGTCGCCATGGCGTTGAGGCTTTGCAGGCGGCTCAGCACGCTTTGTTCCAGGGCGCTGATCTTGCCCTCAAGATCGCCCGCCTTGCCGGACTGGCCCAGCGTGGCGTTGATCTGCACCTGGTTGTTGAGGGTTTCCAGGTCGCGGCGCAGGGCCAGGCTGCTACCGAGCAAATCAAGGCTCTGCAGCTCCACCCGCGTGCCCTGGTATTCGCGCCACGAATCACGCACCAGGTAATAGTTGGTCGCCAGCATCGGCAGCAGGAACAACACGCTGATCAAGCTGAACTTCATGCCGAAGCTCAGGCGGTTCATCAGCGCGACGGCGGGATAGAGCAAGCTCTTCACAGGTTAACTCCCTTTCTTTTATTTTTATCGAGGCGCAGGGCGGCAGTTAGCCAGCATCTGTATAGCTCAATTTGAAAGGGAGTTTTGTAACTTAAGGTTAATGAGATAGGGCGTTAAGGCAACACCGTCCAGATCGCAAACCCGGCATACCACAGCACCGCCGCACGCAAAAGCAGTTCCCAGAGCCGGTCCAGGCTGTTGATGCCATCGGGACCGACCGCCGGTGGCGGGATTTCAGCGGCGACCAGGCCGACTTTTTCCACCAGTTCGGCGGCGCTGATGTCCCAGCTCAACAGTTCGTGCAGCATCACGCGGCCCACGGCGACGAAGTTGCCCACCAGGGCAAAACTGGCTGCCAGCAGGCGCACCGGCAGCCAGTCAAATGCGTGGCGCAGTTGCCCGGCCCGCTCGGCCACCAGAGGGTTCTTGCTGTATTCACTGGCCAGTGCGAGCAAGCGATAAGCCAGCGCGGCAACCGGGCCCAACAGGAAGTACCAGAAAATCACCGCGAAAAAGCTCTGGTAGGCCTGCCACAACAGATGGCCCTGGACGCGTTCGAGCAACTGTTCACCACTGTCGGCGCTCAGATTCAGGTCACGCTCGGCGACATGCTCGGCGGCTTGCAGGTCGCCCCGTCGCCAGGCGTCGCGAAAGGGACCCAGCCCGGCGAGCAGATCACCACGGCCCAGACTGTAGATCACCACCAGCAGGTGCACCGGCAGCGCCAACAGTCCGTAGGCCACCGGTTCCAGCACCAGCAGCAACAACGCCAGCAAGGCCACCGGTAATAACACCAGCAATGCCAGGATCAACCAGGGCTGCTTGCCCATGCGTGGGCTCGATTCCAGCTTGGCCAGTTCACGCAGCCAACCACCATCACGCTGTAACCGCTGGCGCAGGGCCGAGAACTTCTCGATCCATACGGCCAGCACCAACACCAGGAAACTCATCGTGCGTGTCCTCCATCCTGCAGGGCGCTGCGAAAGCGCGTCCAATCAAAAGCCGGGCCGGGATCGGTCTTGCGACCCGGAGCGATATCGCTGTGACCACAAATGCGCTGAGGCGTGATGTCGGGGTAAGCCGCCAGCAACTGGCGGGTCAGGTTGGTCAACGACGCATATTGGGCGTCAGTGAACGGCTGGTCATCCGTGCCTTCGAGCTCAACCCCCAGGGAAAAGTCATTGCAGGTATCCCGACCCTCGAACTGTGAGATCCCGGCATGCCAGGCCCGGTCGAGACAGGACACAAACTGCGTCACCGCACCATCACGCTCAATCAGAAAATGCGCAGACACCCGTAGGTCGGCGATCCCTTCAAAGTAGGGATGTTCCGTGACATCCAGACGGTTCTGGAAGAATTCCTGCACTTTGCCGGTGGCGAACTGCGCCGGCGGCAGGCTGATGTTATGCACCACCAGCAGTGAGATTTCGCCGGCGGGGCGCTCGTTGTAGTTGGGCGAAGGGCAATGACGGATGCCTTTGCACCAACCGCTGGTGGGGTCCAACTGCATACAGGTTCCTTGAACGAGACAACATGTGACCAGTATGCCGCGTTCGCCCCTTCGGTTGCGATCACTTGCCGCGATTGAGTTGACGCAGTTTGCCCACGACGGCAGTCAAGGCACGCTCGAACAAGGGGCCAGCGTCCAGGGTGTGCAGCGCGCCCCGCTTGAACGCCACTGCCAGTTGGCCCGCGCTTTTCTCTAACACCTTGAGCCCCGTGCGGCTGGTGAAGACATAGGTGTCGGCCGGCGCCATGATCGCCGTCAGCCGGCAGCGCAGCGTAGTCGCTTCGTCTCCCTCGAACACCACCCAATCACCCACCTTGAGCTGTCGGGCTTTCAGCAGGTCGGGGTCGTTGTCCGGCAGATCGCGGACCGGATCGGGTAACGCAGAGGTCAGTACAAACGGCTCACGCACTTCGATCCATTCGTCGCCCCCGCCAGGGGCCTGGACATGCAAGGCCTGCAAACGCACGAAAAACTCGCGGGTGCTGAAGGGGTCGAACGCGGCGCTGGTCAATCCGTCGCGCAGGGCCTTGAGCAAGCCCGGCAGTTGCCCCAGCAAATGACGCCCGGCTTCAGTGTCTTGCTGCAGGCCGACGCTCCAGATCAGTTCGTCCATGGTGCGCAGCCCCGCCTGCCATTGCACCGACTGCTCGCCATGCTTGAGGCTGGCCAGCAACAGCACCTGGCTCCAGGCCTGCTGCAGGAATTGCACGACCGGACGCGGCAGCGTCTTGCCAAGCAGGCGTTTGTTCAGCACATCGGCCACGCGCTGACGCGCAGCTTCGGTGCGCACACGCCCGGCTTCGGCATCACGGGTGTGCTGTTCAAGCAAGTCGCTGCGCCGTCGCTCATCAGCGGTGAAGGCGCTGAACTCGGCGAGCAATTGGGAAAAGATCACCGGGTCTTCGACAAATTCATTGAGCAAGCGCTGCACCACCTGCTCGATGCGCAGGTACAGAGGGTCGCGCTGGCTGGCGCCCATGGCAGCGGTGGCGATTTCATTGAGCAGGCGTCGCGCCGGGTGGCTGGCTCGACTGAAAAGGCTCTTGTCCAGCACCGCCACTTTCAGCATCGGGATCTGCAGGCGACCGATCAAGGCCTTGTAGGCATCGGGCACGGCCCGGTCGTTGAGGATGAATTCGAACAGCAACGCGACCAGGTTGATCACATCTTCGTCCGCCTCCTCCACCACCCGCGACTTACCGCTCTTGACGCTGACGCGGGTGAGCAACTGTTCAAGCTGGTTGCGCAGGTCGAAATCATCCTCGACCTCAGGCTCGGGTACATATTGCTGCAAGTGGGACAGCAGGCGCAGCAGGTCACGGGGGGAGATGGGCAAGGGTTCGGCGCTGGCTTCAAGGGTCGGCGCCACGCTACCGCGTACCGCGGTGAGCAACGGCTGCAGCGCAGCGAAGGCTTCCTGGCCATTTTCGTCGACAGGCGGCAAGGTTTCTTCGCGCGCAAGCTCACGGGCCTCACGCGCCTCACGCCGGCGGGACGGTACGGCCTTGAGTTCAGGCAACACACCGGTCGCGACCAGCAACTGATTGGCTTCGCCGTACAGTTGGTCGGCGTCACTGAGTACGTATTTTTCAAACAGCTTGAGCATGATCAGTTTGACGCGGATCTCCACGCCCAGGCTGCGTCCCGCCCGCAGGAAGCACTCACACAGCAGTGCTGGCCCCAATGGGTTCTCGCGATCATCCAGGTGGTTGCCGAGCAACGCGCTCAAGCGCGCCGTGAGTTGCCCCAGGGCCAGGCCGTCACGATGCCGCACCCGATCCAGCATTGCTTCAAGCGTAACGGCTTTTTCCAGGTCATCCCTGGACGAGCCCGGTGCCGCGTCGTAGGAAACCACTGGCACCAACTGCAATTCCCCCCGCCCTGCCTGACCCAGGCTGGCGAAGGCTTCAAACAGGCGCTCCATGAACACGCGCTCGAAATTCTTGCGCTTGAGCCGCAGGTCGCGCATGGCCTCGAAGAAAATATGATGGTCGAGGTTGTTGCGCGCCTTGTCGGCCATTTCGAACAAGGTGTCGTCGGCGTTATCGAACAGGTCCTGCAGCCCTTGCTGCAGCTGTTGCGCCGCCTTGTCGCGGACCTGCAGCAACACTACCGGCAGTCTGGCGAGCGGCGATGGCGTGGCGGACGCCTTATTGAAAGGCACCACCTTTGCGTCATTGTGCATCCTGGCCTCCTGAAACGGCGGTATCTTTCTGAACGTCAAAGCTATGACGCCAATTGCAAGGCGCTAGATTATCTGGCAAATGAGGGCAGGTGCGCCAGCAAACTCTGCCTTTGCACGGTAAATGAGTGGTGAGCCTGGGTTCGAACGCGCACTGCCCCTATAATCGGGGCACTTTGTCTGTGGAGCCTGTTATGCCGAATCTCCGTCTTGCCGACCTCACCGCCGAAATCGAAGCCAACGTGCGCCGCGCACTGCTGGAAGACATCGGCAGCGGCGACATCACTGCGCAGTTGATCCCGGCCGAACGGCTGGCCACGGCCACCATCATTACCCGCGACACCGCTGTCATCGCCGGAACGGCCTGGGTGGATGCGGTGTTCCGCCAACTGGACCCTCGGGTTGCCGTGCATTGGCAAGTGGCTGACGGTGAGCGCGTCAGCCCCAATCAGGTGCTGTTCCGCCTTGAAGGCCCGGCACGCTCGCTGCTCAGCGGCGAACGCTGTGCGCTGAATTTCCTGCAGTTGCTGTCCGGGGTCGCCACCCGCGCGCAATTTCTCGCGGACTTTGTCGCCAGCACCCAGGTCAAGCTGCTGGACACCCGCAAAACCCTGCCGGGGCTGCGCCTGGCGCAGAAATACGCAGTGACTTGCGGTGGCTGCCACAACCACCGTATCGGCTTGTATGACGCGTTCCTGATCAAGGAAAACCATATCGCGGCCTGTGGCGGCATTGCCCAGGCAATCACGGCCGCCCACAAGATCGCCCCCGGCAAGCCGGTGGAAATCGAAGTTGAAAGCCTGGATGAGCTGCGCGAAGCCCTGGCGGCGGGCGCGGATATCATCATGCTCGATGAGTTGAGCCTGGACGATATGCGTGAAGCCGTGCGCCTGAACGGCGGTAAGGCGAAGCTGGAGGCCAGCGGCGGGATCAATGAAAGCACCCTGCTACCCATCGCCGAGACCGGGGTGGATTACATCTCGATTGGCGCGATGACCAAGGATGTGAAGGCGGTGGATTTGTCGATGCGCCTTAGCATCTGAGGCGCCTTGACTGCAGGAGCGAGCTTGCCCGCTCCTGCGGACTGCTTTTAAACCACCAGGTCATTCATTTCGCAATATTCTTCCCATTCGACACCCAGCACTTCGGCCGCCTCTTTATGCAAGGCCAGTCGCGCCGCTTCGAACGCTTCCGGTGTCGAGGTGTACTTGAGGGTCAGCTCCCAGGGCTGGTAGCCCTGGCTCTCGGCCTCATCCTCGAATGCCCACTGGATCTGGTCACGCTGATCATCGGCGCTCAGGTCCTTGATCTCTTCTTTCAGCTGCGGCGTGTCCTCAAGGTACTTCTTGAGTGCTTCTTCGTGCCGAACTTCCTGGGTCATTTCAGTCGTGGTCATGTTGTTCTCTTAGATCGAGGAATGGGGATGCATCTGGGTCATCAAGGTTGCGCAGATACAAAAGAGCGGGCGCAAATACCAGCTCGTCTGGCCTTCAGAACCATTCTGGGATCAACTGAAAACAGTACTGCCTTTGTTGCCTTTTTGCCCGAGACAGGAATCGAACCTGCGACCTTCGCGTTACGAGTGCGCTGCTCTACCGGCTGAGCTACACGGGCGGTGGGCTAAAGCTAGCACCGCATCGAGAGTCCGGCAACTTGCCGCCGTCAGCGGGCAATCACACCTTGGGCCCAGAAGCGTGGTTGCAGGTAATCGCCATGGGCGTCCAGGTACTGCTGCTGGGCCTGTTTGAAGTGCGGCACATCGCGCAACGCAATAAAAATCAGCAGACCAACGGCCAACACGCTCAGTGCTTTCCACGCCCCCCAGGCCCATGACCGTTCGACCGCTGCCGGAGCTCGCCATACGTGCAACGCCATCAGCCAGCCCACCACCAGCGCCAGCCAGACCTGGGAGTTAGGCATCACAATCACACCATCGACCATGGACTGCACTAACGCACCCACCAGCGCCGCAAACAGGCAGAGCCGCAGCAGGTCTGCACGCTCGGCGCTCAGCGCGCGCTTACGCAGTACACCGAACGTTGCCCAGCCCCCTCGCCAAGCCAACACCGCAACGCACAAAGCCGATGGCACCCCCCACTCACTGGTCCATTGCAGGATGGCCTGGTGGGGATGAGCGGCAATACTGTTGGGGATATCAGCGAAATGCATCGGCCCGAATCCCAGCCAAGGCCGCTCGACGAGCATATGCCAGGCCTGCCACCAGATCGGACCACGCCCCGACAAGGAGGTGGTGAGGCGATCGCTGGCGGCATTCGCGATCTCGATTCCCAAATGATCCGCCAACACCTTAAACACCAGCCAGTACAGCAACAATCCACCCAGCAGTGCGGCCAACTGCCAACCCAACCAGCGCCGCCCCCATGGTCCCAGCACCGCCAACACCACAGCCGCGACGCCCATGCCCAGCCAGGTGCCGCGCGTGCCGCCCCCCACTGCGATCAGCCACCACACGCACAGCAGCGTAAAAGTCGCGGCCTTGAGTGGGCGAGACAGCGTGGGGATCAACAAAGGAAGCGCCAGCAGCGGCAAGGTGAATGTCTGGAACTGGCCGTAGAAACGCTTGTTGGAAAAGCCGGACAGCAACGCGTCAGGGTCCAGCACCCGCTCGGCGCTGATGAACGCCAGGGCACCGGCGTAGGTGTATTGAATCGACTTGATCAGGCACAACAGCACCACAAACAGGATCAAGGCACGGTCCAAAGGCTCGCCGCCCTGGCGTCGCAGCAGGGCAAATGCCACGGCAATCGCGCCGCAGCCAACAAACACCGCCACTTCAGCAAATGCCCACAGCGGCTGGTGAGCCCGCATCGACGACATCAGGCCCAGCCCGATGATCAGCGCCAGACCCAAGGCTGTGGGCCGGTCAACCAGCCGTTCAACGCGGGCGACCGACAGCCCATACAGCACAGCGCAAGCCCCGATACCGATCTGCATCACCCGTTGCAGATCATGCCCACTGAAGGGAGCACAAATTCCGACAAACAGCAGGCACATCACTGCGACCAGAAAAACACTGCCACGCTGCTCTACGAATAACCCCATCGGTCACCTCAACTTCCCTGTGGAGGGTTTAGCAGTTAAGCGCCGTCGGCGCCGCAGCCCTTGGCGACATATTTTGCGTCAGCGGTGGTGGTGCATGTCCAACCCGTGGCGGCATTGCGTGTCAGGCTGATGGTCTTGCCGAGCACCGGTGCCGGGGCATCCAGTATTTCGCAACTGATGGAACCCGCGCCCGTGGCAACGTCCCCTGTCACGTCAATCTTGCAGTTGGCTGTCGGGCTGGTGCCGCCGATCAATGCCAACGTGGGGACCGTGCCCTGGTTGAGGGTGTCTTCATAACCAGGCTTCAACGCGGTAATTTCAGCCAGGCCGGCGGTGAACTTGGCCTTGGCCTGGTGGGTGGTGTACATGGGCAGGCCGATGGTGGCCAAAATGCCGATGATTGCCACGACGATCAACAGCTCGATCAGGGTAAAACCTTTTTGACGTCTCACATTCACTCTCCAGGATAGAACTCATGACAAGGCGCGTCCTGCGCCCCGTGTTGTACAGCGGCGCCAGTGTACTCATCCGCAGGCGCTCAATCGCGCACAAGACGCACATTCTGACATTTTATCCGCCACTGCCAGCCTGTCAGAATCCGTCACCTGACTACGCTATAAAGCTTCGACGACCTCTGTGCGGAACCGTGACATGGACAACGCTTCAACGCTCTACGCCTGGGAAGGCATCAACCGCAAAGGACGCAGGGTGTCCGGGCAAACCACCGGACACAACCCTGCCCTGGTGAAGGCACAGTTGCGAAAACAGGGCATCTGCCCAGGGCATGTGCGCAAAAAATCCCCAGTGCTGTCGAGCCTGGCAGCCTCGATCACATCAACCGACATCACCCTGTTCACTCGCCAACTGGCCACCCTGCTGAAGGCCGGTATTCCGCTGCTGCAGGCCTTCGACATCATCGCTGAGGGCTTCGACAACCGCGCCTTGCGTGAGCGTGTGCAAGGGTTGAAACAGGCCATCGAAGCCGGCACCAGCCTTGCCGAGGCGCTGCGCAAGCAGCCGCGTTGTTTCGACGAGCTGTACTGCAACCTGGTGGCCGCCGGCGAACAGGCCGGAGCACTTGAAACCTTGCTGGAGCGCGTGGCGATCCACCGGGAAAAGAGCGAGCAGCTAAAGACGAGGATCAAAAAAGCCATGACCTATCCGATCACCGTGCTGGTGGTCGCCAGCCTCGTCACCGGCGTGCTGCTGGTCCACGTCGTGCCACAGTTCCAGAACCTGTTTGCCGGGGTCGACGGCAAGCTGCCGGGTTTCACCCTGCAGGTCATCGGCCTTTCCGAGTTCATGCAGAAAGCCTGGTGGGCCGTGGCGCTGGGCGGTCTTGCGGGAGGCCTGGGGCTGCGCGAAGCGTATCGGCGCTTGGCGGATTTCCGTCTATGGCTGGACAGCTGTTTGTTGAAAGCGCCCGTGGCAGGCAAACTGCTGAGCAAATCCGCCGTGGCCCGCTTCGCCCGCACGCTGTCCACCACGTTTGCCGCCGGCGTTCCGTTACTGCAGGCGCTGGATTCTGTGGCCGGTGCCGCCGGTTCCGGGCCATTCAGACGGGCAATCGAACAGATGCGACGCGATGTAGCGACTGGCATGCCATTGAACCAATCCATGCTCACCAGCGGCCTGTTCCCCGGCATGGCGATCCAGATGACAGCCATCGGCGAAGAGTCGGGCACACTGGACCGCATGCTGGAAAAGGTCGCCAACCATTACGAGGCCGATGTGGACAACCTGGTCGATCACCTCACCCACCTCATGGAGCCCCTGATCATGGTGGTCCTGGGAGGCATTGTCGGCGCATTGGTGATCGCCATGTACCTGCCAGTCTTCCAGTTGGGGAGTGCATTTTGAGCCTGCTGTTGGCCGGACACCCCTGGGCTTTTGTTGCGCTGGCGTCGCTGCTGGGCCTGATCGTCGGCAGCTTTCTCAACGTGCTGGTGTGGCGCCTTCCAACGATGCTCGAACGGGAATGGCGGGCCCAGGCGCTCGAAGTGCTCGGCATGCCCGCTGAGCCTGCCGGCCCGACCTACAACCTGATGCACCCCAGTTCCTGCTGCCCACACTGCAATCATCCGATACGTCCGTGGGAAAATATCCCACTGCTCAGCTACCTGTTTCTGCGAGGCCGCTGCGCCCATTGCCAAGGTGCGATCAGCGCCCGTTATCCGCTCACTGAACTGGCGTGTGCATTGATCTCAGCCTGGGTGGCCTGGCGTTTCGGCTTTGGCTGGCAGGCGGGCGCAGTGCTGGTGCTGAGCTGGGGATTGTTGGCGATGAGCCTGATCGATGCAGACCATCAGCTGTTGCCGGATGTGCTAGTGATGCCGCTGCTGTGGCTGGGGCTGATCGTCAACGGGTTCGGCCTGCTGACGACACTGCCCGAGGCCTTGTGGGGTGCGGTCATCGGGTACATGAGCCTGTGGAGCGTGTTCTGGCTGTTCAAACTGGTCACCGGCAAGGACGGCATGGGCCATGGCGACTTCAAGCTGCTGGCCTTGCTCGGCGCCTGGGGGGGCTGGCAGATCCTGCCCATGACCCTCTTGATGTCGTCGCTGGTGGGTGTGGTCGTGGGCTTGATCCTGATGCGCCTGCGCAAGTCCCACGCGTCGGTACCGATGCCATTTGGTCCGTATCTGGCGATTGCCGGCTGGATTGCATTGCTCTGGGGTGGTCAAATAACCGACTTCTATTTGCAGTCTGTCGGTTTCAGATGACCACTCCTGTTACAACACCCTGGATTCTCGGCCTCACTGGTGGCATCGGCAGCGGTAAAAGCGCCGCGGCCCAGCACTTTATCGACCTTGGCATCGACCTCGTGGACGCCGATCACGCCGCCCGCTGGGTGGTCGAGCCTGGACGGCCGGCACTGGCGCGCATCGCCGAGCACTTCGGTGCTGGCGTGCTGCATCCCGACGGCCAGTTGAACCGCGCCGCCCTGCGCAAGCTGATCTTTGAAGAACCCGAAGAGCGCCGCTGGCTCGAAGCCTTGCTGCACCCGTTGATTGGCGAGGAGATTCGCAGCCACCTGGCGCGCGCGAAGTCGCCTTACGCGATATTGGTGTCGCCGCTGCTGATCGAGTCCGGCCAGTACAGCATGACCCAGCGCATCCTGGTGATCGATGTGCCGCAGTCGCTGCAGATTCAGCGTACCCTGCAGCGCGACGGCATCAACGAGCAACAGGTGCAGGCGATCCTCAAGGCTCAATCCAGCCGCGAAGACCGCCTGAACCATGCCGATGATGTACTGGTCAATGACCGGGACCTTGCCTGGCTGCACAGCGAGGTCGAGCGACTGCACCACTTTTACCTTACTTTGCGTGGAGGCCGATCATGAGCCAACCCTTGACCGTCGACTGCCCAACCTGCGGCGCACCCGTGGAATGGAAAGCGACCAACCTCAACCGGCCGTTCTGCTCGGACCGCTGCAAGCTCATCGACCTGGGCGCCTGGGCTGCTGAAGAACACAAGATCCCCGTGGCCCCGGACGCTGAAGACGAGCTGTTTTCCGAAGACCTGCCACCGCGCCACTAAGGGCGCATAAAGGCGTATTCCTGCTGGTCGTCGAGGTTCTCTGCAAGGTATTGCAGCTCGTCGGCCAGGTCTTCGAAACTGCGCACACCTTTGCTCTGCTGCACCACCGCGCTGAGCATGGCACGCAAGGTCAGGCCCGGGTCAAAACCGATTTCCTGTGCCGCGTCCTGGCTTCTGCGCAATTCCTGCCGTGCCCACTCGTACACACTCATGATTCGTGCTCCCGCCTTGCCTGGAAAAATTTCGCTGAGCATGGCCCTGCTTGGGTGGGTGGGATTTGATCTGGGTCAACGCTGTGAATCGTCGTCCTTCCAGGGGGCGGACAGGTAGCGCGTGCGGTTGAAGGTCTCCAGCCATTCCGGGCAAAACACCACCAGCGCGCTGACAACCATGCCGTTGATGAAGGCTTCGGGAAAGATGATCAGCCACAGGTAGCCGACAAAATCCTCCAGCCATTCCGGCAGGGCAAAACGGCCGTCGAACCACAACAGCCCCAGTCCGACCACCAGGCAGAGCAAAGCCGACAGCGCGGCGGCGAAAAAACCGGAGCAGAAGATATACACGAAGGGATTGCGCGGTTGCGCCCGCTCGACCAGCAACGCGCAGGCTTCCGTGACCAGCACCGGCAGCCCAATAAGCAGCAGGCCGTTGACGCCCAGGGCTGCGAGGTCCTGGCGTCCCAACGCCATCAAACCCAACTGGGCGGCAAAACCGCCCACGATCGCCAGGGGCCAATCGAGCAACAGGGTCACGGCGGTCATGCCGATAAAGTGGTAGGACACGCCGGTATCGAAATCCCGCCGTACCAGCCACAGCATGAACAAGGCGAACACGGTGCCAAACAGCAAATGCTGGCGCCGCCGGTCGGCAAACAGTTCGACCCAAGGTGAACGCAAGATGGCCCAGACTACCAGGGGCACATACAACAGCCAGCCGGCCCCGAGTGTTGCCGGCGCCAACACCGCGGCGCTGATCACGGCTTCACCTGCTCCAGGGCCTGACGCAGTTCGGCGGCAGAACTGTAGGCGTGCTCGGCGACCAGCTTGCCGTTATCCAGTTGCAGCCACAGCACTTTATCCAGAGGCCCCGGATAACGCGGCGCAATGCGTGCGTCACGGTCCAGCATGACCCGGTAGTTGTAGGACTGCATGGCCGGTACCGCGAACAGCTTGGCGATCAGGCGCGGCATGCGCTGGATATCGGCAACAAACACAGCATGTCGTGCCTCAAGGTAGCCTTTGGGTTGGCCCTGCAGCGCTGCATCCACCTGCTTGGCGGCGTCCATGCCACGCGCAACGAGCAGGACCTGCGCCTGGTTATCCAGGGTGTAGGCCTGATCGAATTGATCCAGCAGGGTCCAAGGGGCCAGGCGCTCGCCCACTTCAACCGCCTGGGCCCCCACAGGCAACAGAGCCAACAAAAACACCGCTAGAATCTTCACTGCACACTCCTCTTACCCGGTGGAACGCTCGAATGCCCAGTCTACACCGAGCTTTTGCAGCGGGACTTCCTGCGGTCATCATTTGGGCGCTAAGCTGCTAGCTATGGATGACTCAGATTACTTGCGCCTGCTGACCGTAGCGGCCGAACAAGCCAACGCATTCTTGTCCAATGCCCGCAAATGGGAGCGTGAGCGTTGGGTCTGCCAGCGCCTGCTGCAAGGCCTGAACGTGCCCTACCGTGCCGAAGAATTCCACGCCGCCGGGCAAGAGCCGCCGGACGTGCTGTTTCGCGACGCCAGCTTCGAGGTGTTTTTTGTACTGGATGAGGGCCGCCGCCTGAACGACGAATGGCGCGACGAATTGCTGCGCCGACGCAGCGCGTTCTCCCTGAGCCAACTGGTGCGGCGCGAGGCCAAGCCCCGACGCATCCCGGCCCATGAGTTCTTGTTGCGCCTGGCGCCCACGCTGCGCAAGAAGGCCCATAACTACAAAGAGCGCGGGATGGACCTGGGGGAGCTGGATATCGTCGCCTTCACCAGCCTCAAGCGTGAAGTGCTCGACCTCAACAGTCATTTTCCGCCGCCGACGGAATACCTGCGCCAGGGCTGGCGCTCGCTGTCGCTGGTGGGGCCGACCTTTGCACGGGTGTTGTTCGCCCACCCGGATGCACCGGATTTCTTGCGCAACAACCTGGGCCGCAGCATAGTGTTCGATGTGGGCATCAGCCTCTGAGCCCCCGGACTGTAACGTGGCGCCCTTTTGCAACGTCTACCTGACGAGGCCTTTATGACCAGCCGCCTGAACCCCGATGATCAACAGCATGTCGAAGAGTACCTCCAACTCTCCCAACACCGAGTCGAGCGCAAGCCTTTCCGGCCGTGGCTGCTCCTGGGTGTGGTGCTGATAGTGGTGATCGGCCTTGGCTTGCTGAGCCGACTTTTGAGTTACCTGACGCTATGAGCTGCCTGGCGCTCGCGGTGGTAACTGCTCCGATTTCTTTTAGCCTTGCGAGATATCCCCATGACCCATCGTATTATTATCGTCGGCGGCGGCGCCGGCGGCCTGGAGTTGGCTACCCGCCTGGGTAAGACTCTGGGTAAGCGCGGCACCGCCAGCATCACGCTGGTGGACACCAACCTGACCCATATCTGGAAGCCCTTGCTGCACGAAGTGGCAGCCGGTTCGCTGAACTCTTCGGAAGACGAACTCAATTATGTCGCCCAGGCCAAATGGAACCACTTCGAGTTCCAACTGGGGCGCATGAGCGGGCTCGACCGTGAACAGAAGAAGATCCAGCTGGCCGCCACCCTCGACGAAGAAGGCCGTGAGCTGGTGCCTGCGCGCGTGCTGGGCTATGACAGCCTGGTGATCGCGGTCGGCAGCACCACCAATGACTTCGGTACCGAGGGCGCCGCGCAGCACTGCCTGTTCCTCGACACCCGCAAGCAGGCCGAGCGCTTCCACCAGCAGTTGCTCAACCACTACCTGCGCGCCCATGCCGGGCAGACCGACGTGGTAGAAAAAATCAGCGTCGCCATCGTCGGCGCAGGTGCCACCGGGGTCGAACTGGCCGCCGAACTGCATAACGCCGCCCATGAGCTGGCCGCCTATGGCCTGGACCGCATCAAGCCGGAAAACATGCACATCACCCTGATCGAAGCCGGCCCACGAGTGCTGCCTGCCCTGCCGGAGCGTATCGGCGCGCCGGTGCACAAAACCCTGGAGAAGCTCGGGGTGACCGTGCTGACCAATTCGGCGGTCAGTGAAGTGACGGCCGATGCACTGATCACCACCAGTGGCCAGGTGATCCCGGCCAGCCTAAAGGTATGGGCGGCCGGTATTCGCGCACCCGGTTTCCTCAAGGATATCGATGGCCTGGAAACCAACCGCATCAATCAACTGCAGGTGTTGCCGACACTGCAAACCACTCGCGACGAGAACATCTTCGCGTTTGGCGACTGCGCCGCCTGCCCGCAACCGGGCACCGACCGCAACGTACCACCACGGGCCCAGGCAGCTCACCAGCAGGCCTCGTTACTGGCCAAGTCGCTGAAGCTGCGCATCGAGGGCAAGGACCTGCCGAGCTACAAGTACACCGACTATGGCTCGCTGATCTCGCTGTCGCGCTTCTCGGCGGTGGGTAACTTGATGGGCAACCTCACCGGCAGCGTGATGCTGGAAGGTTGGCTGGCGCGGATGTTCTATGTGTCGCTGTACCGCATGCACCAGATGGCGCTGTATGGCTTCTTTCGCACGGCGATGCTGATGCTGGGGAGCAAGATCGGGCGAGGCACCGAGCCACGCCTCAAGCTCCACTGACAACACGGTCCCGAGTGGGACCTGGTAAATGTGGGAGCGGGCTTGCTCGCGAATGCGGTGGCTCAGCGCCAGACGTGCTGACTGATACACCGCATTCGCGAGCAAGCCCGCTCCCACATTTGTTTTGCGGAGAGTCAAGATTTTCGCGCACAAAAAAAATCCCCGTATCTTTCGATACGAGGATTTTTAATATGGTCGGGGTAAGGGGATTCGAACTCCTGACATCCTGCTCCCAAAGCAGGCGCGCTACCGGACTGCGCTATACCCCGGTAATAAAAAGGCGACCTTTCAGTCGCCTTCTTCGATCAGCGCTTTTGGCCTCTGATCTTAAGATTCGATTCCAGCGTTAACTGGTCTCAAAAATGGTGGGTCGTGTGGGATTCGAACCTACGACCAATTGGTTAAAAGCCAACTGCTCTACCAACTGAGCTAACGACCCAAATATGGTCGGGGTAGGGGGATTCGAACTCCCGACATCCTGCTCCCAAAGCAGGCGCGCTACCGGACTGCGCTATACCCCGATATTGAAATTGGCTCCGTGACCAGGACTCGAACCTGGGACCCAATGATTAACAGTCATTTGCTCTACCGACTGAGCTATCACGGAACTACATATTTCAAAGTACTACGTTACTGCTTACTACCTTCTCTTCGACTTGTCCGTATCGCTACGTTCATGTGTCTGAGGCGCGCTATTCTACAATCTTAAAAACCCCTGTCAACCCTTTAAATTGCTTTTAAGACAATGATTTGCGCTTGTTTCTGATTTCTTCTTGGGGAGAAGAAACCCGTGGGCTGACGTTGCTGCGGGGCGCACTTTACAAGCCTTTGCCTTACAGTTCAACGCCCTATCGAAAAAAAAGGCCCCGCAATGCGGGGCCTTCTCTTATTACCCAACAGACGGGGCTTAGTGGAAGACGATTTCGTCGTTTTCCACGGTCGCCTCGACACTGGTGCCCGGCATGAAGCTGCCCGACAGGATCAACTGCGCCAGCGGGTTTTCGATCCACCGCTGGATCGCACGTTTCAGCGGCCGTGCGCCATACACGGGGTCGTAACCTACCGCGATCAGCTTGTCCAACGCCTCGCTGCTCAATACCAGGTCCAGCTCGCGCTCGGCCAGGCGGCCACGCAGGCGGCCCAACTGGATCTCGGTGATGCCCGCGATCTGATCACGTGCCAGCGGCTCAAAGATCACCACTTCGTCGACCCGGTTGATGAATTCCGGGCGGAAGTGGCTGGTCAGCGCATCCATCACGGCAGCGCGCTGGCCCTCACGATCACCCACCAACTCCTGGATCTGCGCCGACCCCAGGTTGGACGTCATCACGATCACCGTGTTGCGGAAGTCCACGGTACGCCCGTGGCTGTCCGTCAGGCGGCCGTCTTCCAGCACTTGCAACAGGATGTTGAACACATCCGGGTGCGCTTTCTCGACCTCATCCAGCAGGATCACCGAGTAAGGCTTACGCCGCACAGCCTCGGTCAGGTAACCGCCCTCCTCGTAGCCCACATAGCCTGGTGGAGCGCCGATCAAGCGAGCCACCGAATGTTTCTCCATGAATTCGGACATATCGATCCGCACCATGGCCTCTTCAGTATCAAAGAGGAATTCGGCCAAGGCCTTGCACAGCTCGGTCTTACCCACGCCGGTCGGGCCGAGGAACATGAACGAGCCGCTCGGGCGGTTCGGGTCGGACAACCCGGCCCGCGAACGCCGTACCGCGTTGGACACCGCCACCACGGCCTCTTCCTGGCCGATTACGCGTTGGTGCAACAGGCTTTCCATCTTCAGCAACTTGTCGCGCTCGCCTTCGAGCATTTTCGACACGGGAATGCCGGTCCATTTGGAAACGACTTCGGCAATTTCTTCCTCGGTTACCTTGCTGCGCAGCAACTGGTTCTCAGGCTTGCCGTGCTGGTCGACCATTTGCAGGCTGCGTTCCAGGTCGGGGATCACCCCGTACTGCAACTCAGCCATACGGTTCAGGTCGCCTTTACGGCGTGCGGCTTCCAGCTCCTGGCGGGACTGCTCGATCTTTTGCTGGATCTGGGCCGAACCCTGCACTTCGGCTTTTTCCGAGGTCCAGATTTCTTCCAGGTCCGAATACTCGCGTTCCAGACGGACGATTTCTTCCTGGAGTTTTTCCAGGCGTTTCTTCGCCGCGTCGTCTTCTTCTTTCTTCAGGGCCTGGGACTCGACTTTCAGTTGAATCAAGCGCCGATCCAGACGGTCGAGTACTTCCGGCTTGGAGTCGATCTCCATGCGGATGCGGCTGGCTGCCTCGTCGATCAGGTCGATGGCCTTGTCAGGCAACTGACGGTCAGTGATGTAGCGATGGCTCAATTTGGCCGCCGCAATGATCGCGCCGTCGGTGATGGCCACCTTGTGGTGGACCTCATAACGCTCTTTCAGGCCACGCAGGATCGCGATGGTGTCTTCTTCGCTCGGCTCTTCCACCAGCACTTTCTGGAAGCGACGCTCAAGGGCCGCGTCCTTTTCAATGTACTGGCGATATTCGTTGAGCGTGGTAGCACCGACGCAGTGCAGCTCACCCCGCGCCAAGGCTGGCTTGAGCATGTTGCCGGCGTCCATGGAGCCCTCGCCTTTACCGGCGCCGACCATGGTGTGCAGCTCGTCGATAAACAGAATGATCTGCCCTTCCTGCTTCGACAATTCATTGAGCAGGGATTTCAGGCGCTCTTCGAACTCGCCTCGGAACTTGGCACCGGCAATCAGCGACCCCATGTCCAGGGACAGCAGGCGCTTGCCTTTGAGGCCATCCGGCACTTCACCATTGATGATGCGCTGGGCCAGGCCTTCGGCAATCGCAGTTTTACCCACGCCCGGCTCACCGATCAGCACCGGGTTGTTCTTGGTACGACGCTGCAACACCTGGATGGTGCGACGGATTTCATCGTCACGGCCGATCACCGGGTCAAGCTTGCCCTCTTCGGCGCGCTTGGTCAGGTCGACGGTGTATTTATCCAGGGCTTGGCGCGACTCCTCATGGTTGGGGTCGTTCACCGCGTCGCCGCCCCGCAGGTTGTTGATGGCATTTTCCAGGGCTTTCTTGCTCACGCCCTGGCCCAGCAACAACTTGCCGAGTTTGCTGTTCTCGTCCATGGCAGCGAGCAGCACCAGTTCGCTGGAGATGAACTGGTCGCCCTTCTGCTGGGCCAGACGGTCTGCCTGGTTGAGCAGGCGCGCCAGGTCCTGGGACATATTCACGTCGCCGGTCGGGTTTTGGATTTTCGGCAGTTGGTCGAGTTCTTTGCTCAACTCCTTGCGCAGGCTGTTGACGTCGAAGCCCACCTGCATCAGCAAGGGTTTGATAGAACCACCTTGCTGCTCCAGGAGCGCCTGCATCAAGTGCGCAGGCTCGATGGCCGGGTGGTCGAGGCCCACGGCCAGGGATTGAGAGTCAGACAGTGCCAACTGTAATTTGCTGGTTAAACGATCAATACGCATTAGTCACCTTCCTTTTGAGCAGGCCGGAGCTATAAAACATCCTGAATGAAGAAACCTGCCAGATACCCTTATAGATGGGGTGGATTCTGGGAGTTTCAAGCGACAGGGAGTTGACGCAGATCAGATGAGTCTAGCGTTCCAGCCAGATAAGGGAGGCAAACCGACCGGTGCGAGGGCTGCGCCGGTAGGAAAAGAAGCGTGGGTCGGTCACGGTGCACAACCCACCACCATAAACAGCCGTGACGCCGCGTGCTGCCAGGCGCAGACGGGCCAGCTTATAGATGTCGGCCATGAACTTGCCGGGGTTACGACTGGGCACAAAGGCTTCGGCGGTGATCGGCAGCTGCAGCATGAAGGCTTCACGCACTTCCGGACCGACCTCAAAGGCTTGGGGACCGATTGCCGGGCCCAGCCATACCAATACTTGGTCTGGTTCGGTGTCGAGGCTCTCGAACGCGGCTTCCAGCACACCCGCTGCCAGGCCACGCCAACCGGCATGGGCCGCCGCCACGCGAGTGCCGGCGCGGTTGCAGAACAACACGGGCAGGCAATCGGCGGTCATGGCGGTGCAGGCGATGCCTGGGGTGCTGGTCCAACTGCCATCGGCTTCGGCGATGCGCGCAGGATCAGCCTCGACCACGTTCACGCCATGAACCTGGCGCAACCAGGCCGGCTGAATAGAAAAGGCCTCAGTCAGACGACGGCGATTCTCAAGGACGGCCTCCAGGCTGTCCTCGACATGATCGCCCAGGTTGAGGCTGTCAAACGGCGCCAGACTGACGCCGCCCGCACGGGTGGTGACGCAGGCTTTCACCTGAGCCGGCGCAGGCCAGTCAGGAATCAGCCAGTCACTCATCCGATAAACGCCTCGCGATCCTGCTTGAGCAGCGACAACAACCAGACGAGGTCGTCCGGGAGAGGCGATTCCCAGCTCATCCGCTTACCGCTCGTCGGATGATCCAGTTCCAGGAAGCGCGCATGCAGTGCCTGGCGTGGGAAGTTTTTCAGCGAATCAACCATGGTTGCACTGGCCGCCGGCGGAATACGGAAGCGACCACCGTAGGCAGGATCACCGACCAACGGGAAGTTGATGTGCGCCATGTGCACGCGAATCTGGTGAGTACGGCCGGTTTCCAGCTTGACCCGCACATGGGTGTGGGAACGGAAACGCTCCAACACTCGGTAGTGGCTGACGGCCTGCTTGCCGCCCTCCATTACCGCCATACGCTGGCGCTGCTGGCCATGGCGACCGATCGGGGCGTTGATCTTGCCGCCCGCCACCACCACGCCGATCACGATGCACTCGTAGATCCGGCTGACGCTGCGGCTCTGCAATTGTGTGACCAACTGCGTCTGCGCCTGAATGGTCTTGGCCACCACCATCAAGCCGGTGGTGTCCTTGTCCAGACGGTGCACGATGCCGCAGCGCGGGACGTTGATGATGTCCGGCACGTGGTGCAACAAGGCATTGAGCAAAGTGCCATCAGCGTGCCCAGCGGCCGGGTGAACCACCAGGCCTGCGGGTTTGTTGATGACCAGGATGTCGTCGTCTTCATAGACGATATCTAGCTCGATGTCCTGGGCGACCCATTCTCCCTGGGCTTCCTGCTCGGCAGTCAGCTCAAGAATCGCACCGCCATGGACTATGTCTCGCGGGCGGATAACCGCTCCATCCACAGTCAGGCGGCCGTCTTTGATCCAGGCGGAAAGGCGCGAGCGCGAGTGCTCAGCGAATAATTGTGCGGCGACTTGATCGAGGCGTTGGCCGCCCAATTCGGACGGCACCTCTGCGCGAAGTTCAATTTTATCGGACATGCTCAGACTAGGCGTGGCACAGCCTTTGGTTTCGGCTGCGCGCTTGTGGTTAAATACGGCGTCTTTTGCCCCGAGGCTTTCAACGGGGCGCTCATCATAACAGGACGGCCCCGCCCAAGACAGCGGCCGTCATAGGGACGCAAGCCGCCATGCAAGTGAAACACCTGCTGCTGATCGCCATCCTCGCCATGACTGCTGCTTGCTCGTCAACAAAGGAAGTCGTCGACGAAAACCTGAGCGAAGTCGAGTTGTACCAACTGGCTCAGAAAGACCTGGACAATAATAGCTTCACCAGCGCCACAGCCAAGCTGAAGGCACTGGAGTCGCGCTATCCGTTCGGGCGCTACGCCGACCAGGCACAGCTCGAGCTGATCTACGCCAACTACAAGAACGCCGAGCCGGAAGCTGCCAAGTCCGCCGCCGAGCGTTTCATTCGCCTGCATCCGCAGCACCCGAACGTCGACTACGCCTACTACATGAAGGGCCTGACTTCGTTCGACCAGGACGTCGGCCTGCTGGCGCGCTTCCTGCCGCTGGACATGACCAAGCGTGACCCGGGCGCTGCCCGCGACTCCTACAACGAGTTCGCCCAGCTGACCAGCCGCTACCCGAACAGCCGCTACGCGCCCGACGCCAAGCAGCGCATGATCTACCTGCGCAACCTGCTGGCTTCCTATGAGATCCACGTGGCTCACTACTACCTGACCCGTCAGGCCTACGTAGCTGCCGCCAACCGTGGTCGCTATGTGGTAGAGAACTTCCAGGAAACCCCCTCCGTGGGTGACGGCCTGGCCGTGATGACCGAGGCTTACCAGCGTCTGCACCTGGACGAACTGGCCAGCACCAGCCTGGAAACCTTGAAGCTCAACTACCCGGATCACCCAAGCCTGAAGGACGGCCAGTTCGTGCCTCAGGTTGCCGAAGCCGACAACCGTTCGTGGCTGAGCAAGTACACCCTGGGCCTGATCGAATCCCGTCCACCGCTGCCGCCGGGCGAAACCCGCGCCAACCAGGACGTGATCAAGCAGTACCAGGACGCCAAGGACGCCATTCCTTCGGACCTCAAGCCCCACGACGAGAACGGCGACGTGATCGAAGAGGAAGAACCGCAGGCCCTGGGCAACAACCAGGACCGTTCGTGGTTCAGCTACATGACCTTCGGTGTGTTCGACTGATTGCACCTGCCGTCATCAAAAAGGAGCCTTTCGAGGCTCCTTTTTTGTGGGCGGTATTATTGCGCTGTGCGCCTGGCACGTCCTTGGCTAAACTGGCGCATTCCTTGTCGAGAAACTGCCCATCATGCTTCGTCTACTGTTCTGGATTGCCGTCATTGCCGCCGCAGTATGGTTCTGGCGCAAATTCAAAAGCCCGGCCGCCAAGCAGCAACGCGCCAGCGAGCCTGACGCTGCCCTGATGGTGCGCTGCGCCCACTGCGGCGTGCACCTGCCGCAGGATCGCGCCTTGAGCTCGCGCCAGGAGTGGTATTGCACCCAGGCGCATTTGGAGCAAGGGCCAAAGTCTATCCAGCGTTGATCCGACCTTCGGGCGCATAAGGCGCGGGGTCGATGATCGGCGCACGCTCCAGCAGCAGATCGGTAAACAACTGGCACGACGCCGGCGCAAGCACCAGGCCATTGCGGTAATGGCCGCAGTTGAGCCACAAGCCCTTGAAGCCCGGCACTTGGCCGATGTAAGGAATACCTTCCGGCGAACCTGGGCGCAATCCGGCCCAATGCCCAACCACCTCGGCGTCCGCCAGCGCGGGAATCAACTCCACCGCCGAGGCCTTGAGGCTTTCCAGCGCCGTTTCAGTGGGGGTCTTATCGAAGCCTTCATGCTCCAGCGTGCTGCCGATCAGGATGTGCCCATCACGTCGGGGGATCGCGTAACGCCCCTTGGCCAGGACCATGCTCGACAGGAAATCCGAAGCGCATTTGTACAGGATCATCTGGCCCTTGACCGGTTCGACCGGCAGCGACAGGCCCAACGTACCAAGCAGCTCACCGCTCCAGGCGCCGGCCGCCAGTACGACCTGATCGCCGAAGATCGCCCCATCAGTAGTGCTCACCCCCACTACATTGCCCGCATCCAGCAAAAAACCCGTCACTTCACATTGTTCGTGAATGGTCACGCCGGGCAATGTCAGCAGTGCCGCCTTGAGGGATTTGACCAGACGCGGGTTGCGCACATTAGCGACGTTAGCCATGTAGATCGCATTGGCGTACCCGCCACCCAACACCGGAACGGCGTCATGGGCGGCCGACACGTCCACTTTGCTCAATGGACGGCCTTCGCGCGCAGCCCAGGCCAGGGCCTCGGCTTCATCGTCCAGGTCCAGCCAGTACAGGCCCGTGGTATGAACCTCTGGGTCAACACCGGTCTGCGCAAACAGGCGCTGCGCCAACTGTGGATAAAAGTCCTGGGACCAATGGGCCAGCGCAGTGACAGCGGGGCTGTAGCGCCACGGATACAGCGGCGAGACAATACCGCCGCCCGCCCAGGAGGACTCCTGCCCCAACCCCGCGCGCTCCAGCAACACCACTGCTTGCCCTTGGGTCGCCAGGTTGAACGCCGTCAACAAGCCGATGACCCCGCCACCGACAATCACTACCTGCTGTTGCTCTGCCATCATTTGATCCAGCCGATAAAAAGGAACAAGCGCACCTGGCGCCCAGTCATCCCGCACCCTCATCATTGCCCCCAGCACTGCCTGCGCGAGATGTCAGGTGCAGCGCCCGGATTGGTCCTCGCGCCGGTGCTGGTCAGGCTAAACGCGCCGCAAAGGTCGCCGGTCATGACCGAGTCGACGCCAGGCGTAGCCACCAGCTGGAAATCCTGAGGGTTCAATGCTGCGGTGATTCTATAGCGATCGTTGCCCGCACTGACGCCGCTTGCATCAATAAAAGTGCCGCTCCTCGTATAAAAACGTTCCAGATGCTGAGCCTGGTCGGTCAATAACGCGACGATTTCAGCGCGATAGACCTTTTTCATATGGCCGGTATAGCCGGGGTAAGCAATCCCGGCCAGCACGGCGATGATGGCCACGGCGATCAGTAACTCGATCAGTGTAAAACCCCGCCTGTCCATGCCCATTTCAACGCTCCTTATTGAAGTTGCCGCCAGGCCACCCGCCGGAAACGCGAGCCGCCCTCTTCTTCTACATGCGCATAGACGCTCTCCAGCACCGTGCGCAATTGGCCGCTCAACCCGACAGCCGTCACTCGATATACGTCGGCCACGGTTTGTGGTGGTAAATGCGCCAGCCCCACCGCGCCCCCCAGGGCTTGAACGCCGTATAGACCGCCGTCCAGTGCAGTCCAAGTAATGCCCGACACAGGGTCCACCCCAGCCCCAACCACCGAATAGGCGGCGGCCGGCGGTGCACAGGTGACAATCGACTGGCACGGCGGCAGCGTCGCAAATAACCGCTGCACCACCGACTCCCCACGCCGCAAGCCACTCTCGGCGCTTTGCAGCGATTGATTACGGTGCCAGAGACTGGCGGTGACCTTTTGCTGGCTGACCGCCCCTTGCATGGATGACAGACCGATCAGCGACAACAGCAACAACACCACCAGGCTGATCAGCAGCACCATGCCGGCCTGCCGCAGACGAATAGGCTTTTGAAGCATCATGTCAGCCCTACCCCAGACGGTTTCGAAGTGCCGCCACGACGCTGTAGGTTTGATCCTTCACGCGCTCGGTCGGGTCTCGCAGCGTCATCAGGATGCGCACGCTGCGTATCAAGGACAGGTCCGCCGGGCTTGCGTCGTAGCGCGCCACCTGCGTGGAAGACGGTTTGGCGGCCACGCCAAAGCTGATATCAAACCCTTGCACGTTATCCACCAACACCGCCTTGGCAGGCGCCGCAGGCGTGCTCACTCTCAATTGGCCCGCTTCGAAGGTGTAGGTGATCTGGCGCAGCGCAAACCTGATGTGTCCAGGGGCAGGCGCAGGCGCATTGCCGGCGTAAGACTGCGCGGTTCCTGTGCAATCGGACAACACCGTCCAGTCAGGCTTGCCACTCTGCTGACCAACATCCGCCGTCACCAGCGACAGCGACTTCACACCCGCCTCAGCCTTCCAACTGACAGGCTGATCAAAGGCTGCTGGAGCGTCGTCGATAAACGCCGTGGCCAGGCAGCCAAACATGCCCGCCTGGCGAATGTCCTGGACGATCTTGCCCAGCACGAACCGCGCATCGTCCTGCAGCAACATCGCCGCCTGCTGGCTGGCATGGGTGGCTCTGGAACTAATCACCACCTGGCTGACCCCAAGCACCACAACCAAGCCCACAGCCAACGCCAGCAGCACTTCCACCAGGCTGAAGCCCCGAACACGGTGCCTCATTGCGCCCCCCTCGATTCATCGCTGATGCGGCTGGTCAGGGTGAACGTTTCCCGAGCGCCCGGCCTGTTCGCGCCCCGGCTGTCGTCCCAACTGATGCTGACAGTCACCTCACCCGCACTGACCGACACCGAGCCTTTGGCGCTGGCCCCGGCAAAGCCGAGGATATTGGCCTCGAAATCATGCAGGTCCAGATCGCGCACGCTGGCGGATGCGCTGCTGGCCGGAGCACGCTCGGCCCGGCCCCAGGAGTAGTCGACCGCAGAATTGGCGCGGATCCGGTCAAGCATGTCATAGGCAATGAAACTGGCCTGGCTGGTCATTCGGGAACTGTCGGTGTACTTGAGCGCATTGAGCTGGATCACCGCCGTGCCCAACAGGCCAATGGCGAGGATCAATACGGCAACCAGCACCTCGATCAGCGTCATGCCAATTTGGTGCCGAGACAGATCCTGGGGGAAACCGGTGTTGGGGCAGGCAGGCATAACCGTCGTCATCCATGTCGAGGTCCGGAAAAAGCAGGAGAAACCTGCTGTGCGGCCCAAGACTAGCGTCGGTTTTTCGCTCGCGCTGCTCCTGGAACAAAGGGAAATACTTTGGACATGAAGGCCATCATTCGGCGCAATGCACTGGGCGCTATACCTAGGACTGCACCTGAACCCAAGGAGGGACGACACATGCACCAACAAGGTTTCACCCTGATCGAACTGCTGCTCGGGTTGATCGTGAGCGGCATCCTGGCTGGCCTGGCAACCCCCGGTTTCAAGGGGTTGCTGGACTCACAGCAGCGACACGGCGCGGCGCAATCCTTGACCGCAGGCCTGCGCTACGCACGCACCGAAGCCATCGCCCGTAACCAGGCGGTGGTCATTCATGCGCGTGAGAACAGCTGGAGCCAGGGCTGGCGGGTCATTGTGGATGCGAGCGGGCGCGGCCATTTGGATGACGACAACCCAGTCCTGCGGGAGCATCAGGACAATGGTGGAGTGACGATCGTTGGCAATGGGCCGGTCAAAAACCAGGTGCGCTTCAGCGGATTGGGCGAACCGGTTTTTTCAGGCGGAGGTTTTCGCGCTGGCACCGTGCACGTATGCGCCACAGATCTGGCGCAGAGCCTGTATCAGGTGGTACTGGCACCCAGCGGGCGCATCAGCCTGCGCAGCGAGCGTGCCGAGCAGGCGTTGTGCCGGAGCGACTCCGGCACACAGGTACTCAGAGCAGCGAGCGAACCCGTAGCTCCTTGGGCATGGAGAAGGTGATGTTCTCTTCGCGGCCAGCCAGTTCATCCGCACCGGTGGCACCCCAGGCATGCAACTGCTGGATAACGCCGCGCACCAGCACTTCCGGGGCGGAAGCGCCTGCCGTGATACCGATACGCTCGACGCCATCGAACCAGCTGCGCTGCATGTCTTCGGCGCCATCGATCAGGTACGCCGGGGTTGCCATGCGCTCGGCCAACTCACGCAGGCGGTTGGAGTTGGAGCTGTTAGGACTGCCAACAACCAGGACCACATCGCATTCATCGGCCAGTTGCTTGACCGCGTCCTGTCGGTTTTGGGTGGCGTAGCAGATGTCGTCCTTGCGTGGCCCACCGATGGCCGGGAAGCGCGCGCGCAGCGCGTCGATCACGCGGCTGGTGTCGTCCATGGACAAGGTGGTCTGGGTCACGAATGCCAGGCGCTCAGGGTTCTGTACCTGCAGGTTGGCGACGTCTTTTTCGTCTTCCACCAGGTAAATTGCCCCGCCATTGCTGGCGTCGTACTGACCCATGGTGCCTTCGACTTCCGGGTGACCGGCATGGCCGATCAGGATGCACTCTCGTCCGTCACGGCTGTAGCGCGCCACTTCGATGTGCACCTTGGTCACCAGCGGGCAGGTGGCATCGAAGACTTTCAGGCCGCGGCCTGCCGCTTCGGTACGTACTGCCTGGGAAACGCCGTGGGCACTGAAGATGACGATCACGTCATCCGGCACCTGGTCCAGTTCCTCGACAAAGATGGCGCCACGCGCGCGCAGGTCTTCGACCACGAATTTGTTGTGGACGACTTCATGGCGCACGTAAATCGGCGGCCCGAAAACTTCCAGGGCGCGGTTGACGATTTCGATCGCCCGGTCCACGCCGGCGCAGAAGCCACGGGGGTTGGCGAGTTTGATTTGCATGCTGTGCCTCGTGTCTTGCAGCGCAAGAAATTGGATCAACTCAACTCTGTAAGAGTAAGCCTCTGTAGGAGCCGGGCTTGCCCGCGATGCAAACGACTCGGTATATCAAGTACGCCGAGGTGACGCTATCACAGGCATGCCAGCTCCCACAGGAACCGGTTTAGTCAGTCAGAGCGCTTTAACGTCGATGATTTCAACGTCAAAGGTCAAGGTTTTACCGGCCAACGGGTGGTTGAAGTCGATGGTCACTTGCGCGTCATCGAAAGTCTTCACCACACCGGGCAGTTCGGTATTCGCCGCATCGTTGAAGATCACCAACAAGCCTTCCGACAGGTCCATGTCCTGGAACTGCGAACGCGGGATGATCTGCACATTTTGCGGGTTGGGCTGGCCAAAGGCGTTTTCCGGCAGGATCTGCAGGGTACGCTTGTCGCCAGCCTTGAAACCGAACAGGGCCGCTTCGAAGCCCGGCAGCAGGTTGCCATCACCGACCTTGAAGGTGGCCGGTGCTTTGTCGAATGTGCTGTCGACCGTGTCGCCATTCTCCAGGCGCAATGCGAAATGCAAAGTGACTTCCGTGTTCTGGCCGATGCGTTGCTCAGCCAATACCTGATCAGTCATTGACGGTCTCTCCGGTTTTCTTGCTTTTGAACATATCCAGCGCCAGCATGATCGCACCGACGGTGATGGCGCTGTCGGCAAAGTTGAACGCCGGGAAGTACCAGCGGTTCTGCCAATGCACCAGAATGAAGTCGATCACATGGCCCAGGGCAATGCGGTCGTACAGGTTGCCCAGCGCGCCGCCCAACACAAGGGCCAACGCAATAGCCAGCCAGGTGTCATCGCGGCCGAGACGCTTGAGCCACACCACCAGCACCGCACTGACCACCACGGCGATCAGGGCGAACAGCCAGCGCTGCCAGCCGCCGCCATCCGCCAGGAAGCTGAAAGCGGCGCCGGTGTTGTAGGCCAGGGTCCAGCTGAAGTAATCCGGGATCACCACGATCTGCTGGAACATCTCCAGGGAGCCCTCGAAATGAGCCTTGCTGGCCTGGTCGATGACCAGGACCAGCACACTCAATACGAGCCAGCCCAGACGTCCAAAACGACTGGCTGCATTAGGCATAGTGGCGAACCTCACCAGCACCCGAGATGTTGTCGACGCAGCGACCACAGATTTCCGGATGCTCAGGGTTCACGCCGACGTCTTCACGGCAGTGCCAGCAACGGGCGCATTTAGGGAAGGCCGACTTGACCACTTTGAGCTTGAGGCCAGGTACTTCGGTGGCGACCGCATCCGCCGGGGCCTGGGCGAATGGCGCCAGGCTTGCGGTGGAAGTAATCAGCACGAAGCGCAGTTCGTTGCTCAGCTTGGCCAGGTCCGCGGTCAGGCCGTCCTCGGCAAACAAGGTGACTTCGGCTTGCAGGTTGCCACCGACGGCCTTGGCCGCACGCTGCACTTCCAGTTCCTTGTTCACCGCGACCTTCACGGCCATCACACCTTCCCAATACTCGCGGCCCAGTTCGAAGTCGGCCGGCAGTTCGGTCAGGCCTTCGTACCAGGTGTTGAGCATCACGGACTCGTTACGCTCGCCCGGCAGGTATTCCCACAGTTCGTCGGCGGTGAAGGCCAGGATCGGCGCGATCCAGCGCACCAGCGCTTCGGAGATGTGATACAGCGCGGTCTGCGCCGAACGGCGGGCCTTGCTGTTGGCGCCGGTGGTGTACTGGCGGTCCTTGATGATGTCGAGGTAGAAGCCACCCAGCTCCTGCACGCAGAAGTTGTGGATCTTCGAGTAGACGTTCCAGAAACGGTATTCGCCGTAGTGCTCCTGCAACTCGCGTTGCAGCAACAGGGTACGGTCCACCGCCCAACGGTCCAGGGCGAGCATGTCCTCGGCTGGCAGGAGGTCGGTGGCCGGGTTGAAACCGGTCAGGTTCGACAGCAGGAAGCGTGCGGTGTTACGGATGCGGCGGTAGGCATCGGCGCTGCGCTGCAGAATCTGGTCCGACACGGCGATTTCGCCCGAATAGTCGGTCGACGCGACCCAAAGACGCATGATGTCGGCGCCCAGGGTGTCGTTGATCTTTTTCGGCTCGATCACGTTCTTCAGCGACTTGGACATCTTGCGGCCCGTCTCGTCGACGGTGAAGCCGTGGGTCAGCAGTTCGCGGTACGGCGCGTGGTTGTCGATGGCGCAACCTGTCAGCAGCGACGAGTGGAACCAGCCACGGTGTTGGTCCGAGCCTTCCAGGTACAGGTCGGCACGCGGGCCGGTTTCGTGACCCATGGGGTGCGAGCCGCGCAGCACGTGCCAGTGGGTGGTACCCGAGTCGAACCAGACGTCGAGGGTGTCGCTGATCTTGTCGTACTGCGGCGCTTCATCGCCCAGCAGCTCGGCGGCGTCCAGCTTGAACCAGGCTTCGATGCCTTCCTGTTCGACACGCTGGGCCACGACTTCCATCAGTTCGACGGTGCGTGGGTGCAGCTCGCCGCTTTCCTTGTTCAGGAAGAACGGGATCGGCACGCCCCAGTTACGCTGGCGGGAGATGCACCAGTCCGGGCGGTTGGCGATCATCGAGTGCAGGCGTGCCTGGCCCCAGGCCGGGACGAACTGGGTGTCTTCGATGGCTTTGAGCGAGCGTACACGCAAGGTGTCGCCGGTGGTCGGCTCTTTGTCCATGCCGATGAACCACTGCGCGGTGGCGCGGTAGATCAGCGGGGTCTTGTGGCGCCAGCAGTGCATGTAGCTGTGCTGGATGGTGGCGGTTTGCATCAGCGCACCGACTTCACGCAGCTTGTCGATGATCGGCTGGTCGGCCTTGAAGATGAACTGGCCGCCGAAGAACTCCAGCGAAGGCACATAGACGCCGTTGCTTTGCACCGGGTTGATGATGTCGTCGTTGACCAGGCCATATTTTTTGCAGATGACAAAGTCGTCCACGCCATAGGCCGGCGAGCAGTGAACAATGCCGGTACCCGAACCCAGTTCGACGTAGTCAGCCAGGTACACCGGCGACAGACGGTCATAGAACGGGTGGCGGAAATTGATCAGTTCCAGCGCAGAGCCGGTGGTGGTCGCGATCACCGAACCTTGCAGTTCGTAGCGGGCAAGGCATGCCTCGACCATTTCCTCGGCCAGCACCAGCAGGCGATCACCGACGTCCACCAGGGCGTAGGTGAATTCCGGGTGCACGTTCAACGCCTGGTTGGCCGGGATGGTCCACGGGGTGGTGGTCCAGATCACGATGGCCGCGGGCTTGCCCAGGCTTGCCAGGCCAAAGGCCTCGGCCAGCTTGGTGTCGTCGGCGATCGGGAAAGCCACGTCGATGGTCGAGGACTTCTTGTCTTCGTACTCGACTTCCGCTTCGGCCAGGGCCGAACCGCAGTCGAAGCACCAATTCACGGGCTTGAGGCCCTTGAACACGAAACCGCCCTTGACGATCTCGGCCAAGGCACGGATTTCACCGGCCTCGTTCTTGAAGTTCATGGTCTTGTACGGGTTGTCCCATTCGCCGAGCACGCCCAGGCGGATGAATTCGGACTTCTGCCCTTCGATCTGCTCGGTGGCATAGGCGCGGCACAGTTCGCGGGTTTTATCCGCGCCCAGGTTCTTGCCGTAGGTCACTTCGACTTTGTGTTCGATTGGCAGGCCGTGGCAGTCCCAGCCCGGGACATACGGCGCGTCGAAACCCGACAAGGTCTTCGAGCGCAGGATCATGTCCTTGAGAATCTTGTTCAGCGCATGACCGATGTGAATCGTGCCGTTGGCATAAGGAGGGCCGTCGTGCAGGACGAATTTCGGACGATCCTTGCCAATTTCGCGCAACTTTCCGTACAGGCCAATACTGTCCCAGCGCTGCAGGATCTGCGGTTCGCGCTGTGGCAGGCCGGCCTTCATTGGGAAGGCGGTGTCCGGAAGGTTTAGCGTGGCTTTATAGTCGGTCATTTAAGGCTCTTCGGTTAGCGATGGGCGCTAGGTGCGGCTAGTGCACGGGCGGCGGCGACATCCGCATTGATCGCCGTTTTCAACGCCTCAAGGGAGGCGAAACGCTGCTCTTCACGCAGCTTTTGGTGGAAAACCACCGTCAAACGCCGGTCATACAGATCACCGGCAAAATCCAGCAGGTGTACTTCCAGGTGGGCCTTGCCATCACCTGCAACCGTGGGCCTGACACCTATATTGGCGACTCCCGGCCACGATTGGCCGTCGATGTCGACGCTCACCAGGTAAACCCCGGTCAGCGGCACACGACGGCGCTTGAGTTGCACGTTGGCGGTTGGCGTGCCCAATTGGCGCGCCAGCTTCTGGCCGTGCAGGACCCGTCCGGCAATGCGGAACGGGCGACCGAGCAAACGCTCGGCCAAGGCGAAGTCGGCAGCGGCCAGGGCGTTACGCACCTGGGTACTGCTCACGCGCAGGCCGTCCAGTTCGACGGTTTGCGCGGCTTCGACGGTAAAACCCTGGTTGACGCCCGCATGCTGCAGAAAATCGAAATCCCCGACGCGGTCGCAACCAAAGCGGAAGTCGTCACCCACCTCCAAATGCTGCACGCCCAGGCCATCGACCAGGATACGGTCGACAAACTCGGCGGCGCTCAGGCTTTGCAAACGCTGGTTGAAAGCCAGGCAGAGGACACGGTCCACGCCCTCTTCCGCCAGCAATTGCAGCTTGTCCCGCAGGCGGGCCAGCCGGGCTGGCGCAGTCTCGGGGGTGAAGTATTCCCGCGGCTGTGGCTCGAAAATCACCACGCAGCTGGGCACGCCCAACTCGACCGCACGCTCGCGCAGCCTAGCCAGGATAGCCTGGTGGCCACGGTGAACACCGTCAAAGTTGCCAATAGTGGCGACGCAGCCCCGATGCTCGGGGCGCAGGTTGTGGAGACCTCGAACCAGCTGCATAACGCGCTTCTTGCTCATAAAGTGGTCGATTATAACCACACCCGGCCCCGGACGACAGGCAACAGCACAGGCCAAATGGATCGAATCGATAAAACAACGGTTTTATCGCGGCAAACTCTCTAACCCAGGGACTTGCGATTGAAATCCCGCAGGCGGAAGCCCTGCACCAGCAACATCCCGAAGTACACCACCACGCCCGCAACGACCAGCACGCCAAGGCGCAGGAAGCGCTCCAGCATATGGCCTTCGTCCCAGGCCGGCATGAAGTGCATCAAACCCAGCAGCACGGCCGACATCACCCCCACCGCCACCAGCAGCTTGAGGGCAAACAGGCCCCAGCCTGGCTGTGGCTGGAACATTTGCTGTTTACGCAGTTGGTAAAACAACAATCCGGCATTGATGCATGCGCCGGCACTGATGGCCAGGGCCAGGCCAGCGTGCGCCAGCGGCCCGATGAACACCAGGTTGAGCAATTGCGTGACGATCAGCGTGAAAATCGCGATCTTGACCGGCGTACGGATGTTTTGCTGGGCATAGAAGCCGGGGGCCAGCACTTTGATCACGATAATGCCGAGCAGGCCGACGGAGTAGGCGATCAGCGCATGCTGCGTCATCAAGGCATCATGGGCATCGAACTGGCCGTATTGGAACAGCGCCACGGTCAACGGCTCGGCCAGGATCCCCAGCGCCAGGGCACACGGCAGCACCAGCACAAAGCACAGGCGCAGGCCCCAATCGAGGATACGCGAGTATTCCTGGCGATCCTTGCTGGCATAGGTGCGCGCCAGGGTCGGCAGCAGGATCGTGCCCAGCGCCACGCCCAGCACGCCGGACGGCAACTCCATCAGGCGGTCGGCGTAGTACATCCACGACACCGAGCCGGACACCAGCAACGAGGCGAACGCCGTGTTGATGATCAGCGAAATCTGACTGACCGACACGCCCAGGATCGCCGGCAACATATTGCGCATCACGCGCCACACGCCGGTGTCCTTGAGGTTCAGGCGCGGCAACACGAGCATGCCGATCTTTTTCAGGTGCGGCAGCTGATAGAGCAGTTGCGCCAGGCCGCCCGCCAATACGGCCCAACCGAGGGCCATTACCGGCGGATCGAAATACGGGGTAAGAAACAGCGCGAAGATGATCATGCTGACGTTCAGCAGGGTCGGCACGAAGGCCGGCACCGAGAAACGGTTCCAGGTATTGAGGATCGCTCCGGCCAGGGATGACAGGGAGATCAGCAATATATAAGGAAAGGTCACCCGCAGCAGATCCGTGGTCAGCGCGAACTTTTCCGGGGTATTGGCAAAGCCGGGGGCCGTGGCCCAGATCACCCAGGGCGCGGCGAGCATGCCGAGGAGGGTCACCAGCATCAGTACCAGGGTCAACAGGCCCGAGACATAGGCAATGAACGTGCGGGTGGCTTCCTCGCCCTGCTGGGTCTTGTATTCGGCCAGGATCGGCACGAATGCCTGGGAAAACGCGCCTTCGGCGAAGATCCGTCGGAGCAGATTAGGCAATTTGAACGCAATAAAGAAGGCGTCCGTGGCCATGCTCGCGCCAAAAATGCGCGCCAGCAACGTGTCACGCACAAACCCCAGAACACGGGAGATCATCGTGATAGAGCTGACAGCGGCCAGCGATTTGAGCAGATTCATTGAAAGAGTTTGCGCCTTTAGATAAAGAGCAGGCGAACAAAGCGCCCACTTATGCGATACTGCGCGCCTGCAACAGCACAGAGCCAAAGCTCGCGAGTTTACAGGTCAAGCGCCGGAAATAAATCACCCGCCTCTTCAGATCGACCACTCAGCAGTTCGCATCAGCCGCTCTTGACAACCCATCAAGTCATCGGCATGATTCGCGGCCTATTTTGTTTGCTATTTCCTAAAAAGTCTTTCGAGGAGCTCGACGGTGGCCAACACACCTTCCGCCAAAAAACGTGCAAAACAGGCTGAGAAGCGTCGCAGCCACAACGCCAGCCTGCGTTCCATGGTTCGTACCTACATCAAGAATGTAGTTAAAGCCATCGACACCAAAGACGCTGAAAAAGCTCAAGCAGCTTACGTTCTGGCTGTGCCAGTTATCGACCGCATGGCCGATAAAGGCATCATCCACAAGAACAAGGCCGCTCGTCATAAGAGCCGCCTGAATGGCCACATCAAGGCTCTGAGCGTTCCTGCTGCAGCCTAAGTGGTAACAACTGCAACGCAACCCAGGTTGCGAAACAGTTAAGAAATGCCCCGTACCGAAAGGTCCGGGGCATTTTTGTTTGTGTGGGAGCGGGCTTGCTCGCGAATGCGGAGTGTCAGTTACCAGATGAGATGTATTGACTGATCCACTGCATTCGCGAGCAAGCCCGCTCCCACATTTCGACCGCAGTGTATTTTCAAGACAAAAAAAACGCCCCGAACCAGTCGGGGCGTTTTTGCTACCTATTGATCAAACCACGATCAATGGTGGTGACCACCTTCACCGTGAACATGACCGTGCGCCACTTCTTCCTGGGAAGCGTCGCGGATGGCAACGATCTTCACTTGGAAGTTCAGGCGCTGGCCAGCCAGCGGGTGGTTGCCGTCGACGGTCACATCGTCACCGTCCAGATCACGGATGGTCACGATCTGCATTTGGCCGTCCGGCGCGGAAGCGTGGAACTGCATGCCCACTTCCAGCTCGTCAACGCCTTCGAACATGCTGCGGCTCAGGGTGCTGACCAGTTCGGCCGAGTACTCGCCGTAGGCATCTTCAGGTTCTACGGCAACGCTCAGCTCATCACCGACGCTCTTGCCTTCCAGTGCCTTTTCCAGGCCTGGGATGATGTTACCTGCGCCTTGCAGGTAGACCAGCGGCGCGCCGCCGGCGGAGCTGTCGATGACCTCACCAGCGTCGTTGGTCAGGGTATAGTCGATGGAGACAGCCTTGTTAGCGGCGATCGTCATGGGGCGAGACCTTTTGCATAAGAATGAAGAACGGACAAGTCTAAACAAGGATTTGCCCGAAAGCGAACAGAACCCGGACAGACGGGGCCGATCAACGGCTTCCTTCATCATCGGGCTCCATCAGGACGACGACCAGCACTGGGTCGCCGAGCTGTCCTGCGGCCACACCCAGCACCTGCGCCACCAGCCACCCTGGCAGTCCCGCGCCTGGGTGCTCGACCCCGCGCAACGCCTTGAAAAAATAGGCCAGCCCTTTGCCTGCGGCTGGTGTGCGCAAGCGCACGAATAACGATAACCTTGGCGCCTGATTCCCGGTAGACGTTCAATCATAGAACCTCACCGAAGCCATGCACCTTCAGAGAATTCGCATGCAGACTTTTTTTATCGCGCCCACCGATTTTGGTGTGGGTCTGACCTCCATCAGCCTCGGGCTGGTGCGTACCCTTGAGCGGGCCGGACTGAAAGTCGGCTTTTTCAAGCCGATTGCCCAACCGCACCCAGGCGATACGGGCCCCGAGCGTTCCACCGAACTGGTGGCGCGCACCCACGGCCTCAAGCCGCCACAGCCCCTGGGCCTGGCTCACGTGGAGCGCATGCTCGGCGACGGCCAGCTCGATGAACTGCTCGAAGAAATCATCACGCTGTACCAGCAAGCCGCCGTGGGCAAGGACGTGCTGATCGTCGAAGGCATGGTGCCGACCCGCAGCGCCAGCTATGCGGCGCGGGTCAACCTGCACCTGGCCAAGAGCCTGGATGCGGAAGTGATCCTGGTCTCAGCACCGGAAAATGAAGTGCTCACCGAGCTCTCCGGCCGCGTGGAATTGCAGGCCCAACTGTTCGGCGGCCCGAAAGACCCGAAAGTACTCGGCGTGATCCTCAACAAGGTGCGCACCGACGAAAGCATGGAAGCCTTCTCGGCGCGCCTCAAGGAACACTCACCCCTGTTACGCAGCGGCGATTTCCGCCTGCTCGGCTGCATTCCCTATCAGCCGGAACTCAACGCGCCACGCACCCGCGACGTGGCCGACCTGATGGGCGCGCAGATCCTCAACGCTGGCGACTACGAAACCCGGCGCATGACCAAGATCATCATCTGCGCCCGCACCATGCGTAACACCGTGGAGCTGCTCAAGCCCGGCGTGCTGGTGGTGACGCCCGGCGACCGCGACGACATCATTCTCGCCGTCAGCCTCGCGGCGATCAACGGCGTGCCGCTGGCCGGCCTGTTGCTTACCAGTGACACCTTGCCCGACCCGCGCATCATGGAGTTGTGCCGAGGTGCCTTCCAGGCCGGTCTGCCGGTGCTGTCAGTGAGCACCGGCTCCTACGACACCGCCAACCAGCTCAATAGCCTGAACAAAGAAATCCCCATCGATGACCGCGAGCGTGCGGAGATCATCACCGATTTCGTCGCCAGCCACCTGGATGCGCGCTGGTTGCACCAACGCTGCGGCACACCCCGGGAAATGCGCCTGTCACCGGCGGTGTTCCGCTACCAGTTGATCCAGCGCGCCCAGGCCGCCAACAAGCGCATCGTGCTGCCCGAAGGCAGCGAGCCGCTGACCGTGCAAGCGGCCGCCATCTGCCAAGCGCGGGGGATTGCCCGTTGCGTGCTGCTGGCCAAGCCGGCAGACGTGGAAGCGGTCGCCCGCGCCCAGGGTATCGAACTGCCCGAAGGCCTGGAGATTCTCGATCCGGACCTGATCCGCCAACGCTACGTCGAACCGATGGTGGCCCTGCGCAAGAGCAAGAGCCTCAATGCGCCGATGGCCGAGCAGCAACTGGAAGACACGGTGGTGATCGCCACCATGATGCTTGCGCTGGACGAAGTGGACGGCCTGGTCTCCGGGGTTATTCACTCCACCGCCAACACCATCCGCCCTGCCTTGCAGTTGATCAAGACGGCACCGGGCTGCACCCTGGTGTCGTCGGTGTTCTTCATGCTGTTCCCCGAGCAGGTGCTGGTGTACGGCGACTGTGTGATGAATCCGCACCCCAGCGCGGCCGAATTGGCGGAAATTGCCCTGCAAAGCGCCGATTCAGCGGCTGCATTCGGCATCACCCCGCGTGTGGCGATGATCAGCTACTCGAGTGGTGACTCGGCCAGCGGTGAAGAAGTGGAAAAAGTCCGCGAAGCCACCCTGCTCGCCCACGAACAGCAAAGCTCGCTGTTGATCGACGGCCCGCTGCAATACGACGCTGCCGCCAACGAAAACGTAGCCCGACAACTGGCCCCCAACAGCCAGGTCGCCGGCAAGGCCACCGTGTTTGTGTTCCCCGACCTCAACACCGGCAACACCACGCACAAGGCCGTGCAGCGCAGCGCTGATTGCGTGAGCCTGGGGCCCATGCTCCAGGGCCTGCGCAAGCCGGTCAACGACCTTCCACGCGGCGCCCAGGTGGATGACATTGTGTACACCATCGCGCTCACTGCGATCCAAGCCGCCAACCGACCTATGGATATTTAAATGCTGGCTTTCCTACCTGCCGCCGTGCGCGGGGTGATTGCGTCGCTGTTGTTGGCGCTCAACACGATCCTGTTGTGTTCGTTCCTGTTTATCGTCGCGTTGTTCAAGGCGCTGCCGTTTGCCAAGCGCTTCAGCGAATGGCTGATGAACCACACCCATGAAGCCTGGGTCACCAACAACAAGGGCTGGATGAACCTGGTACGCCGCACGCGCTGGCACCTGACCGGGCTCGAAGGGCTGGACTATCAGCACTCGTATCTGGTGACCAGCAACCACCAGAGCTGGGTCGACATCATGGTGTTGCAATACGTGCTGAACCGGCGGATCCGTCCGCTGAAGTTCTTCCTCAAGCAGGAGCTGATCTGGGTGCCGGTGATTGGCCTGGCATGGTGGGCGCTGGGCTTTCCGTTCATGAAGCGCTACACCAAGGCCTACCTGGAAAAGCACCCGGAGAAGAAAGGCAAGGACCTGGAAACCACCCGCAAGACCTGTGCGAAATTTCGCGACAACCCGGTGGGCATATTCAACTTTGCCGAAGGTACGCGGTTTACGCCGGGCAAGCATGCCCAGCAGAACTCGCCGTTTCGCTACCTGCTAAAGCCCAAGGCGGGTGGTATCGCGTTTGTGCTGGATGCGATGGGTGAGCAGTTGAAGTCACTGGTCAACGTGACCATCCACTACCCTGCTGGCCGCCCAGGTTACTGGGATTTACTGTGCGGGAATGTGAAAGACGTGGTTGTGCAGTTTGAAGAGGTGCAGATTCCGGCCGAGTTCATTGGCAAGAATTATGAGCAGGATGGGGCGTATCGGTTGGCGTTTCAGGGCTGGATCAACCAGCTTTGGGAAGACAAGGACCTCCTGCTGGAAAAACTGCACAAAGATTTCCCAGGCGAACAGTAATCAACATGTGGGAGCGAGCTTGCTCGCGAAGGCGGTTTGTCAGTCGCCAGATGTATTGGCTGATCCACCGCATTCGCGAGCAAGCCCGCTCCCACATTTTTGACCGAGTCTGATCTTGAGAATGAAAAAAGCCCGCCACCGATCACTCGGTGGCGGGCTTTTTTATGGCCGCGAGGGTTAGATCGCGCCGCGCTGACGCAACAGCTCCAGCACTTGCTTGACGCTTTCTTCCAGCGACAGTGCCTGGGTGTCGATCACCAGGTCGGCGTTCAACGGCACGTCATACGGGAAGGACTCGCCCGGGATGTTATCCCCACCGGCGGCGTACAAGCCTTGCGGATCACGCTCGGCGCACACCAGCGGCGACGCTTGCACGTAGACCGTCAGCAGGCGATCGCTGCCGATCAGCGCCTTAGCCTGTTCGCGGCCTTCGGCATCCGGGGCCACAAACGCGGCCAGGGTCAGCAGGCCCGCTTCGTTGAACTGACGCGCCACATGCGCGGCACGACGCCAGTTCTCGGTACGGCCGGCACGGTCATGCGGCAAGCCCTTGTTCAGGTCGTGACGCAGGTTCTGGCCGTCCAGTACGAACACCGCACGGCCCATGTCGAAGAGCTTGCGCTCAACCGCGTAGGCCAAGGTGCTCTTGCCGGCGCCCGACAGGCCGGTGAACAGCACGGTGGCCGGTTGCTGGCCGAAGCGCAGCGCGCGTTCTTCGGTGGCTACGTGAGCCAAATTGCCGTGCTGCGCCGAGCTGCCGTGGGTGATAGGCGGCGCGATGATCATGCCGGCTGCCACGGTGCCGTTGGTCAAACGGTCGATGACGATAAACGCACCGGTGGTGCGATTGCTGTCGTAGCCGTCCAGGGCGATGGCGGCATCAAGGCTGACCTTGACTCGGCCAATTTCGTTCAGTTGCAGCGAACTCGCCGGACCTTCGGCCAGGGTGTTCACATCCACGCGGTGCACGATGCTGGTGATGGAGCCCGGCACGTAGCTGGTGGCGCGCTTGATGTCGTATTTCTTGCCCGGCAGCATCGGTTCTTCAGCCATCCACACCAGCATGGCGTCGAAGGCGTCGGTCACTTGCGGCACGTTATCGGCGTGTACCAGCAAGTCGCCACGGGAGATGTCGATCTCGTCTTCCATGGTCAGGGTCACGGCCTGGCCTGGGCCTGCGTGTTCCAGCTCACCCTCAAAGGTGACAATGGACTTGACCCGGCTGCTCTTGCCCGACGGCAATACCACGACTTCGTCGCCCTTGTGCACGATGCCGCTGGCCAGGGTGCCGGCAAAACCGCGGAAGTTCAGGTTCGGGCGATTGACGTACTGCACCGGGAAACGTAGGTCGGTGTAGTTGCGGTCGTTGGCAATCTCGACGGTTTCGAGGATTTCCATCAGCGACTGGCCGGTGTACCAAGGCGAACGCTCACTCTTGTTCACCACGTTGTCGCCCTTGAGCGCCGACATCGGCACAAAGGCCAGGGTGCTTGGCTTGAAGGCGATACCGTCGGCGAACTTCAGGTAATCAGCCTTGATCTGCTCGAATACGCTTTGGTCAAAGCCATTGATGTCCATCTTGTTGACGGCCACCACGATGTGCTTGATGCCCAGCAACGAGGCGATAAAGCTGTGACGACGGGTCTGGGTCTGCACGCCGTAGCGGGCGTCGATCAGGATGATCGCCAGGTCACAGGTGGACGCACCGGTGGCCATGTTGCGGGTGTACTGCTCATGGCCGGGGGTGTCGGCGATGATGAATTTGCGCTTGGCGGTGGAGAAGTAGCGGTAAGCAACGTCGATGGTGATGCCTTGCTCACGCTCGGCCTGCAGGCCGTCGACGAGCAACGCCAGGTCGATATCGTCGCCAGTGGTACCGGACTTCTTCGAATCGCGGGTGATGGCTTCCAGGTGATCTTCGTAGATCATCTTGGAGTCGTGCAGCAGGCGCCCGATCAGGGTGCTCTTGCCGTCGTCGACGTTGCCACAGGTCAGGAAGCGCAACATTTCCTTGCGCTCGTGCTGGCCCAGGTAGGCGAGGATGTCCTCGCTGATCAAATCAGATTGATGCGACATGACAGCCCCTTAGAAATAGCCTTGACGTTTTTTATCTTCCATCGAGCCGGCACCATCGTGGTCGATGACACGGCCCTGGCGCTCGGAAGTTCGCGTCAGGAGCATTTCCTGAATGATGTCCGTCAGCGTCTCGGCTTCGGACTCCACCGCGCCCGTCAACGGGTAGCAGCCAAGGGTACGGAAACGTACTTTCTTTTTGACGATTCGGGCTTTGTCTTCGTCAGACAAGTGCTCAAGGATGCGGTCGTCGTCGATCATGATCAACGTGCCGTTCTTCTCGATCACTTCGCGTTCGGCGGCGAAGTACAGCGGTACGATCGGGATGCCTTCCAGGTAGATGTACTGCCAGATGTCCAACTCGGTCCAGTTGGACAGCGGGAACACACGGATGGACTCACCCTTGTTGACGTTGCCGTTGTAGACGTTCCACAGCTCGGGACGCTGGTTTTTCGGGTCCCAGCGGTGCTTGCTGTCGCGGAACGAGTACACGCGCTCTTTGGCGCGGGATTTCTCTTCATCGCGACGGGCACCGCCGAAGGCTGCGTCGAAACCATGCTTGTCCAGGGCCTGCTTGAGGCCTTCGGTCTTCATGATGTCGGTGTGCTTGGCGCTGCCGTGGGTGAAGGGGTTGATGCCCTGCGCCACGCCGTCCGGGTTCACGTGGGTGATCAAGTCCAGGCCCAGTTCTTCGACCATCTTGTCGCGGAACCGGTACATCTCCTGGAATTTCCAGCGGGTGTCGACGTGCATCACAGGGAACGGCAGTTTGCCCGGGAAGAAGGCCTTGCGTGCCAGGTGCAGCATCACGGCGGAGTCTTTACCGATTGAGTAGAGCATCACCGGGTTGTCGAACTCGGCGGCGACCTCGCGGATGATGTGGATGCTTTCCGCCTCCAGCTGTTTCAGATGCGTCAGTTTGTCGACCATGGTTACTCACGGAAAAACGATCTTATGGACGGCCAGCGGGCCGTGTTCGAGCGAGGCATGCTAGCACAGCACCTGCTTCTATTCAGGGAGCGGACTAGATCGAAACGGTATATGAATATGCCCCCAAGTTTGGGCTTTCTGTGGTGAGGCTCAGATCGGATTGGGGCAATCGATGAAGAGATGTTCCAACGCGAAGCGCCGCGCCAGGTAATCACCCAGCGCCTGTACACCATAGCGCTCAGTGGCATGGTGGCCGGCGGCGATGAAGCTGACGTCGTTTTCGCGGGCGCTGTGAAAGGTCTGCTCGGAGGCTTCGCCGCTCAGGTACAGGTCGACGCCGGCGGCAATCGCCTGGTCGATGTAGCCCTGGCCACCGCCCGTGCACCAGCCGACGCGACGGATCATCTCGCCGCCTTCGATCAATAGCGGTTCGCGGCCCATGACTTCCTGCACGCGGCGGGCAAAATCACGGGGCGACAAGGGCTCGGCAAGGGAGCCGACCAGGCCGACGACCTTGGGGTTGCTCGGGTCAAGCGGGCCTTCTACCGTGATATCCAGCTGACGGGCGAGTTGCACGTTATTGCCGACCTCGGGGTGCAGGTCCAGCGGCAAGTGGTAGGCGAGCAGGCTGATGTCGTGCTTGAGCAGGGTCTTGAGGCGGCGCTGTTTCATGCCGGTGACGCAGGGGTTTTCGCCTTTCCAGAAGTAGCCGTGGTGCACCAGGATCAGATCGGCCTGGGCCTCGACGGCCGCGTCCAGCAGGGCCTGGCTGGCGGTCACGCCACTGACGATGCGCATCACCTGCGGGCGGCCCTCGACCTGCAGGCCGTTGGGGCAATAATCGGCAATTTTTGCACTGCCGAGGTAGCGGTCCGCTTCCTCGACGAGGGTGGTAAGGGGGACGGCCATAAAAGACTCCTAAATATCCCGTTCGCAGGCGTCACAGCCTCGTATAATGCGCGACATTATGGGCGCTCTCTCGCCCCCTGCAACCTGTCAGGACTAACTTGATGCTCAAGGCGCTGCGTTTTTTTGGATGGCCATTGTTGGCTGGCGTGCTGATCGCGATGCTGATTATTCAGCGTTACCCCGAGCTGGTGGGCCTACCCAGCCTGGATGTGAACCTGCAACAGGCACCGCAGACCAGCGCGGTGGTACAAGGCCCGGTGACTTACGCCGATGCGGTCACCATCGCCGCCCCTGCGGTGGTCAACCTGTACACGACCAAGGTCATCAACAAGCCGGCGCACCCGCTGTTTGAAGATCCGCAGTTCCGCCGCTATTTCGGCGACAACGGGCCCAAGCAGCGGCGCATGGAGTCCAGCCTGGGTTCGGGCGTGATCATGAGCCCCGAAGGCTACATTCTCACCAACAACCACGTGACCACCGGCGCCGACCAGATCGTGGTGGCCCTGCGTGACGGCCGTGAAACCTTGGCCCGCGTGGTGGGCAGCGACCCGGAAACCGACCTCGCGGTACTGAAGATCGACCTGAAAAGCCTGCCAGCCATTACCCTCGGCCGTTCCGATGGCTTGCGCGTCGGTGATGTGGCGCTGGCCATCGGCAACCCGTTTGGCGTCGGGCAGACCGTGACCATGGGCATCATCAGCGCCACTGGGCGTAATCAGTTGGGCCTGAACAGCTACGAAGATTTCATCCAGACCGACGCGGCAATCAACCCCGGCAACTCCGGCGGTGCGCTGGTGGACGCCAATGGCAATCTGACCGGTATCAACACGGCGATTTTCTCCAAGTCCGGCGGCTCACAGGGCATCGGTTTTGCGATTCCGGTGAAGCTGGCGATGGAGGTGATGAAGTCGATCATCGAGCACGGTCAGGTGATTCGTGGCTGGCTGGGGATTGAAGTGCAACCGTTGACCAAGGAATTGGCCGAGTCGTTTGGCTTGACCGGACGCCCAGGCATCGTGGTCGCCGGAATCTTCCGCGATGGCCCGGCGCAAAAAGCCGGCCTGCAATTGGGCGATGTGATTCTCAGCATAAATGGCGAACCGGCAGGTGATGGCCGCAAGTCGATGAACCAGGTGGCGCGGATCAAGCCCACGGACAAGGTCGCAATACAGGTGATGCGCAACGGCAAAGAGATCAAGTTGCTGGCGGAAATCGGTTTGCGCCCACCGCCGGCGCCGGTCAAGGAAGAGGAATAATTCGCTGCCCAGGTGCCCATTCGAGGGCACCTGTAAGCTGATATTTCAGAGCGATCCATTCTCATCGGTCATGTTATATTGTTTCAATATCGCTATTGGAATGCTCTATCATGCCGTCTCGAAAAATCGCCCCCTTGGCTGGCCTGGCCTTGGGTTTGCTGCTCGACCCCGCCTACGCCGAAGAAAATACCCTGGAACTCGACACCATCAGCGTCACCACTGACGCCTACGAGTCCGCCTCCAGCCCAGTCAAAGGTTACCGCGCCACCCGTTCCGCCAGTGCGACAAAAACCGACACGGCGATTCGTGACATCCCACAATCCATCAGCGTGATTCCCGCCACGGTGCTCAAAGACCTGGGCAGCACCAACGTGGAACGCGCCCTGGAATTTGCCGGCGGCGTGTCCAAGCAGAACAACTTCGGCGGCCTGACCCTCTACGAATACAGCGTGCGCGGCTTCACCACGTCGGAGTTCTATCAGGACGGCTTCAGCGCCAACCGTGGCTACCCGAGCACACCGGACGCGGCCAACATTGAACGCATCGAAGTGCTCAAGGGCCCTGCCGCCAGCCTGTACGGGCGTGGCGATCCCGGCGGCACCGTGAACATCGTCACCAAGAAGCCTCAGCCTGAAGCCTTCACTACCTTGCAAACCAGCGCGGGCAGTTGGGACCGCTATCGCACCGCTGTGGACGTGAACACCCCGCTGGACAGCGAAGGCAAGGTGCTGACTCGGGTCAACCTGGCGGTGGAAGACAACCACAGCTTCCGTGACCACGTGCAGAGCAAGCGGGTATTCGTCGCGCCTTCGTTCAGCTGGCAGTTGGACCCGGATACCAGCCTGCTGGTGGAAAGCGAATTCGTCCGTCACAGCTCCACCTTCGACCGAGGCATCGTCGACGCCCCCGGCCTATCCCGTTCCACCTTCCTCGGTGAACCCAACGACGGCGATATCGACAACCACAACAACCGCCTCCAGGCCACCCTCGAACACCACCTCAACGACGCCTGGAAACTGCGCCTGGCCAGCCATTACAAGCAAGGCAGCCTGTGGGGCGACGCTTCGGAAAACCGTGCACTGAACCCCGACGGCCACACTATCAACCGCCGTTATCGCGAACGCTCGACGGGTTGGCACGACAGCATTACCCAGCTGGAGCTGCGTGGGCTGTTCGACATTGGCAGTTGGCAGCATGAACTGCTGGTCGGCACCGAGTACGAGGACTACCGCAAGAAAGAACGCGTGACAGCTATCGGCGGCCGTGACTACGCCATTGACATCTACAACCCGGTTTACGGCCAGCCCAAACCCAACGGCACGCGCTCCGGCACCGACTTCTTCGAACAGACCAAAAGCCACGCGCTGAACCTGCAAGACCAGATCATCTTCACAGATCGCTTGCGCGGCATGGTCGGTGTGCGCTTCGAGCATTTCGAGCAGAGCATCGACGACTTCACCCGCAACCACGCCAAGAGCAAGCAGACTCACGACGCCTTTACTCAACGCGCCGGCCTGCTCTATCAGCTCACGCCGCAGGTTGGGGTGTTCGCCAACGCCTCCACGTCGTTCAAGCCCAACAGTGGCCTGGACGCCAACAACAAATCCTTCAAGCCGGAAGAAGGCGTGGGCTATGAAGTGGGGATCAAGAGCGAGCTGTTCGACGACCGCCTCAGCGCAACCCTCGCCGCGTTCCATATCGAAAAGGAAAACGTATTGACGCTGGACCCGGCCACCAATCTCAACCGCGCCGTAGGCAAAGCGCGCAGCCAGGGTCTGGACCTGCAAGTGAGCGGGCAAGTAAGCGATGCCATAAGGGTGATCGGCGCGTTTGCCTACATCGACGCCGAAGTGACCAAGGGCGATAAAACCATTCCCGCCGGCAGCCGGATTCTCGGGGTCGCCAAGCGCAGCGGCAGTCTGTTGGGGGTGTATGAATTCCAGGACGGCGCGTTGCGCGGCTCCGACCTGGGTGCAGCGATCACCTACGTCGGTGATCGCTCCGGTGAGGCCGGCACGGGTTTCGAGCTGCCGGCGTACCACACGGTTGATCTGCTGGCCCATTACAAAGCCACGGAGAATGTCACCGTGGGTTTGAACTTGAACAACCTGTTTGATGAGAAGTACTACGAGCGGTCCTACAGCAATTACTGGATCAATCCGGGTGAGCCGCGCAATCTCACGGTCAGCCTGACGCTTAACCTGTAAACACGGTAAACCATGTGGGAGCGGGCTTGATCGCGAGTGCGGTCTGTCAGTCACTGATTATTTGACTGATCCACCGCATTCGCGAGCAAGCCCGCTCCCACATTTCGATCTTCACTCGGCTTGAGTTATAGCTGCGTTGGCGCTCTTTCGCACAAAGTATTCAGCGCCTTAGCCCATTGCGGATCATCATTGAGGCACGGCACCAGCACCAACTCCTCGCCCCCAGCTTCGCGGAACTGCTCAAGCCCACGATCGCCGATTTCCTCCAGCGTCTCGATGCAATCGGCCACGAACGCCGGGCACATCACCAGCAGCTTTTTCACGCCTTGCTGGGCCAATGCCTCCAGGCGCGCTTCGGTGTAGGGTTCGATCCACTTCGCGCGGCCCAGGCGCGATTGGAACGACACCGACCATTTATCTTCCGGCAAGCCCAGGCGCGCGGCAAAATCACGGGCGACGCTGAAGCATTGCGCGCGATAGCAGGTCTTAAGCACCTCGTCGGACGCGTTCTTGCAGCAGTCGGCATCCTTGAAGCAATGCTGGCCGGTAGGGTCGAGCTTGGTCAGGTGGCGCTCAGGCAAGCCGTGGAAACTCAGCAGCAGGTGGTCGTAATTCTGTTCCACGTATGGCCGCGCGCTTGCTACCAGGGCATCGAGGTATTCGGGCTGATCGTAGAACGGTTGCAGGATGGAGAATTGCACATCGAGCTTTTTGTCGCGCACCACGCGCTTGGCTTCCTCAATCACCGTGGTCACGGTGCTGTCCGCGAACTGCGGGTACAGCGGCGCCAGGGTGACTTTACGGATGCCCTGGGCGGCGAGGCGGGTCAGCACCGTTTCAATGGACGGCTCACCGTAGCGCATCGCCAATTCCACCGGGCCTTGAGTCCACTGTGCGGTCATCTGCTGTTGCAGGCGACGACTGAGCACCACCAGCGGCGAGCCCTCGTCCCACCAGATGGACGCGTAGGCGTGGGCCGACTGCTCGGGGCGCTTGATCAAGATCAGTGACACCAGCAAGCGCCGCACCGGCCACGGCAGGTCGATCACATAAGGGTCCATCAAGAACTGATTGAGGTAGCTGCGCACATCGGCCACCGAGGTGGACGCCGGTGAACCCAGATTGACCAGTAACAACGCGTGATCCGTCATGCAACATCCTATCTTTAGAGGCGGCTGGACACGTCATCCAGGGCCGCGTGCAACTCAGTAAACTGGAAGGTGAAACCGGCGGCCAACAAGCGCTCGGGCACTGCCTTCTGCCCACCCAGCAACAGGCCGGACAACTCACCCAGGCCGACCTTCAATGCAAAGGCCGGCATCGGCATGAACGCCGGACGGTGCAGCACCCGGCCCAGGGTTTTCGCAAACTCGCGATTGCGTACCGGGTGTGGCGCGCAGGCATTATAAGGACCACTGGCATCAGCCTTGTGCAGAAGAAAATCAATCAGGGCGATTTGATCCTTGATATGTACCCACGGCATCCACTGCCGACCAGTGCCGATAGGCCCGCCCAGCGCCAGTTTGAACGGCAGCAACAGCCGCGACAAAAAGCCGCCCTCGGCCGACAACACCAAACCGGTCCGTACCAACACGACGCGAATCCCCAAGGCTTCGGCGCGCTGGGCAGTTTCTTCCCAGGCAATGCACAGCTGGCTGGGGAAATCGTCCTGCACCGGGCCGCTGGCTTCGGTCAACTCACGCTCACCGCCGTCGCCGTACCAACCCACCGCTGAACCGGAAATCAACACCGCAGGTTTTTGCTCCAGCCCCTCAAGCCACGCCAGCAAGGTTTCAGTCAGACTGATGCGGCTGCTCCACAGCAGCGCCTTGCGCTTGTGGGTCCAGGGACGATCAGCAATGGGCGCGCCGGCCAGGTTAATGACGGCATCCACCGGGCCGATAACCTGTTGCAGGTGTTCAACGCCTGCTACCTGTGCGCCGCACAGCTTGGCAACCTGTTCCGGATGACGACTCCACACCGTCAGTCGATGCCCTTGAGCAAGCCAGTGTTGGCAGAGTTGGCGGCCGATCAGGCCAGTACCGCCGGTCAGCAAAATGTGCATGGGATCTTCCTCATGTAACGTTCGCCGCCCCGCACTGGTCTATTTTATAAGCAGGGATCAATTTGAACGGGCGTAACGTTGGATTAAGCCTGTGCTTTAACCATAGGTCACGCCGTAAGAACAGGTAAGCCAAAACTTATACCAAAAAACAATATTGTACAGCTATTGGTGTCGGCGTAGTCTGTACCAACGGTAAAACGAGGCCTCCCATGACTGTTCCCATCGCGATCATCGGCACCGGCATCGCCGGTCTCTCCGCCGCCCGAGCGTTACGAGACGCGGGGCACGTCGTACAACTCTTCGATAAAAGCCGCGGCAGTGGTGGCCGCATGTCCAGCAAGCGCAGCGATGCCGGCTCTCTGGACATGGGGGCGCAATACTTCACCGCCCGTGACCGGCGCTTCGTCAACGAAGTGCAACGCTGGCAAAGCAATGGCTGGGCCGAGCAATGGAAGCCCCAGCTGTACAACTTCAAGTCCGGCCAACTCACGCCCTCTCCCGATGAACAGATCCGCTGGGTCGGCACGCCGCGCATGAGCGCGATCACCCGTGCGCTGCTCGACGACCTGCCGGTGGAGTTCGGTTGCCGCATCACCGAGGTGTTCCAGGGCAAACAACACTGGAACCTGCTGGATGCCGACGGCGAAAACCACGGCCCGTTCAGTCACGTGATCATCGCCACTCCAGCGCCCCAGGCCACCGCCCTGCTGGCTGCCGCACCCAAGTTGGCGAGTGCCGCCGCAGGCGTGAAAATGGACCCTACCTGGGCCATCGCCCTGGCGTTCGACAAGCCCCTGGATACGCCGATGGAGGGCTGCTTCGTCCAGGACAGCCCCCTCGATTGGCTCGCGCGCAACCGCAGCAAACCGGGGCGCGACACCCACCTCGACACTTGGGTGTTGCATGCCACCAGCGCATGGAGCAGGGCCCATCTGGACCTGTCGAAGGAGGCGGTGATCGAGCACCTGCACGGCGCTTTCGCCGAACTGCTGCACAGCGCCATGCCCGCGCCGTCGTTCAGCCTGGCGCACCGCTGGCTCTATGCGCGACCGTCCAGCAGTCATGAATTCGGCGTACTGGCCGACGCCGATCTGGGCCTGTACGTGTGTGGCGACTGGTGCCTGTCGGGCCGGGTAGAAGGTGCATGGCTCAGTGGCCAGGAAGCCGCGCGACGCTTGATGGAACACCTGCAATGAACCGCATCAATCCCGCAAAACTGCTGCTGTCAAAATGGACAGCAGCGCGCCCCCGAAACAAGGAAAAACACTTCCTGGTCACCGAATTGTTTCGTGATGATGAAGGCACCGTGCTGGAAATCGAACTGCAAGCGGTCATGACGCACCGCAGCGAACGCCTGCCCTGGCAAACCCTGCAGGATATCGACGCCTGGAAAATCGGCTGGAAATAGCCAACGCGCAAACTTGTACAAATAGTTTGACTTGTACAGCATCGAATCTATGATGGGATTTAGTTGTACAAGATTCAAACCTTGTACAGGAATCTTGCGAGGGTTCGTTTATGTCCAGCATCACCAAACCGAAGATCGCCATCAGCGCCTGCCTGCTGGGCGAAAACGTGCGCTTCAACGGTGGCCATAAACAATCCCTGCTGTGCAGCCAGACTCTCGCCGATTATTTCGACTTTGTGCCGCTGTGCCCCGAAGTCGCCATTGGCCTGGGCATTCCCCGCGAACCCATCCGCCTGGTGGGCGACCCTGCTCACCCGCAAGCCGTCGGCACGGTGAACCGCGAGCTGAACGTCACCCAGCCGCTGGACGACTATGGCCAGCAGATGGCGGCGGAACACACCGACCTGTGCGGCTACATTTTCATGCAGAAGTCGCCGTCCTGTGGCCTGGAGCGGGTCAAGGTGTACCGCGAAAATGGCACTCCGGTGGACGGCGGCGGGCGCGGTATCTACGCCCAGGCCTTTTGTGCCCGCCATCCCAATCTGCCGGTGGAAGAAGACGGTCGGCTGAATGACCCGGTGCTGCGTGAAAACTTCCTGACTCGCGTATTCGTGTACGCCAGTTGGCAGCAACTGCTGGCCGAAGGCCTGACCCGTCACCGACTGCTGGCCTTTCATTCGCGCTACAAATACTTGTTGATGGCCCACAGTCCGGCGCATTACAAAAGCCTCGGCCACCTGCTGGGCAGCATGACCAAGGACGCCAACCTGGATGAATTGGCCAGCGGTTATTTCAGCGAGTTGATGACCGGCCTGACCAAGTGCGCCACCCGTGGCACCCACACCAATGTGCTGCAACACATCAGCGGTTACCTCAAGCAGGCCATCAGCGCCGACGACAAGCAGGAAATGCAAACCGTCATCGGCCAATACCGCCACGGCATCGTGCCTTTGGTGGTGCCGATGACCCTGCTCAAGCACCACTTTCGTCAACACCCGGACCGCTACATCGCGCAGCAGGCCTATCTGCAACCGCACCCGGAAAACCTCAGCCTGCGAAATGCGATCTAGACCATGAAAGTTGCCCTGCTAGACGAACCCGGCGAAGACTTCGCCCAAGCCCTCGAAGATGGCTGGCTGCCGATCCGCGAAGTGGCGCGCCAGACCGGTGTCAACGCCGTGACCCTGCGCGCCTGGGAACGTCGTTACGGCCTCATCGTGCCCCAGCGCACACCCAAGGGGCATCGGCTGTTCAGCGCCGAGCATGTACAACGTATCCACACCATCCTCACCTGGCTCAATCGCGGCGTACCGGTCAGCCAGGTCAAAGGCCTGATCGACTCCGCCCAGGCCATTCCCGATGCCGTCGAAAACGAATGGCACAGCTTGCGCCAGAACCTGGTGCAAGCCATCAGCGAATTGACCGAGCGCCGGGTGGATGACGCCTTCAACCAGGCCATGGCGCTCTACCCGCCCCGCACCCTGTGCGAGCAACTGCTGCTGCCGTTGCTGCAGGAGCTGGAACAACGCTGGCAAGGCCAGTTCGGCGCGCAGATGGAACGGGTGTTTTTCCTGTCCTGGCTGCGCAGCAAGTTTGGCGCGCGCATCTACCACAATAATCGTCAGCTGCATGGTGCGCCGCTGCTGTTGGTCAACCAATCCGACCTGCCCCTGGAGCCGCACCTGTGGCTCAGCGCCTGGCTCGCCAGCAGCGCCGACTGCCCGGTGGAAGTGTTCGACTGGCCGCTGCCCGCCGGTGAGCTGGCCCTGGCGGTGGAACACCTGCAACCGCGTGCGGTGCTGCTTTATTCGAGCAAGTCGCTCCATCTGTCGGCGTTCGCAAAACTTCTGGGTGGCGTCAGTTGCCCAAAGTTGATTGTCGGACCAACGGTATGCATCCACCAGGCCGAGTTGTCCGTATTAACCCATGACCTCCCCGAATTGTTCGTCGCCGAAGATCCGTTGTCGGCTCACCAACTGCTGATCCAGCGTGGACTTGTTTAAATGCATTTGATCTGGCTGCGCACCGACCTGCGCCTGCACGACAACACTGCTCTGGCCGCCGCGAGCCAGCGGGGCCCGATTGCGGCCGTGTACCTGATCACGCCGCAGCAATGGCAGTCCCACGATGATGCGCCGTGCAAAGTGGACTTCTGGCTGCGCAACCTGCAAGACCTGAGCAAAACGCTGGGCGCGCTGAATATTCCCCTGCTGATCCGCACCGCAGCCACTTGGGACCAAGCGCCCGACGTACTGAGCAAGCTGTGCCACGAGCTGTCGGTGGAATCGGTGCACGTCAACGAAGAATATGGCATTAACGAAAGTCGTCGTGATGCTGCCGTGTCCAAGGCTTTGGAAGCCGATGGCGTGACGTTCCACCGCTACCTCGATCAACTGTTCTTCCAACCCGGCAGTGTACTGACCAAGACCGGCACTTATTTCCAGGTGTTCAGCCAGTTCCGTAAAGTCTGCTACACCCGCCTGCACAGCGCCCTGCCCCGCATGGTTGCAGCGCCAAAGGCCCAGGCGCCGCTCAAGCTGAAAAGCGATCCCGTCCCGAACACGGTAGAAGGTTTCGCCCCACCCAGCGACAGCCTGCGCGCCCTCTGGCCAGCCGGTGAAGACGAAGCCCGGCGGCGCCTCGATGCCTTCGCCGATCAGCAAATCAGCTACTACAAAGACGAACGCGACTTCCCCGCGAAACCCGGTACCAGCCAGTTGTCTGCCTACCTTGCAGCGGGCGTCGTTTCGCCGCGACAGTGCCTGCATGCCGCGCTGCAAACCAACGGCGGCGAGTTCGAAAGTGGCGACCTGGGCGCCATCACCTGGATCAATGAATTGCTGTGGCGCGAGTTCTACAAACACATCCTGGTCGGTTACCCACGGGTGTCGCGCCACCGCGCGTTCCGCCCGGAAACCGAAGCCGTGGCCTGGCGCAACGCGCCCAAGGACCTCGCCGCCTGGCAGGAAGCGCGCACCGGCTTGCCGATCATCGATGCGGCCATGCGCCAACTGCTGGAAACCGGCTGGATGCATAACCGCCTGCGCATGGTGGTGGCGATGTTCCTGACCAAGAACCTGCTGATTGACTGGCGCGAAGGCGAGCGTTTTTTCATGCGCCACCTGATCGACGGCGACCTGGCGGCGAACAACGGCGGCTGGCAGTGGAGTTCATCCACCGGCACCGACTCGGCGCCATACTTTCGGATTTTCAGCCCGTTGAGCCAATCGGAGAAATTCGACGCTGAAGGCGTGTTCATCAAGCACTGGCTGCCGGAACTGGCCGCGCTGAATAAAAAGGACGTGCACAACCCCGAAGCCGCCGGCGGCCTGTTCGGCGTGGCTGACTACCCGCGCTCGATCGTCGACCTGAAAAAATCCCGTGAACGTGCGCTGGCCGCTTTCCGCAACCTGCCCTCGCGCCAAGCCGCAGGGGGCGACTATGAGTGACTTCCTGCGCCGCTTCGCCCAGGCCTTCACCGCGCTGGACAAGCACAACTTGCACCTGCTCGACAGCCTGTACAGCCAGGACATTGCTTTCGCCGACCCGCTGCACGAAGTCCATGGCTTGCCAGCCCTGCACCGCTACTTCGCCGATCTGTACAGCAACGTCAGCCAGCTGCGCTTTGACTTCCACAGTTTCGACCAGGTCGCCGAAGGCGAAGGTTACTTGCGCTGGAAAATGAGTTTTTGCCACCCTCGCCTGGCCAACGGCAAAGTGATCCGGGTGGAAGGTTGCTCGCACTTGATGTGGCGCGACAAGGTGTACCGCCACCGGGACTATTTCGATGCCGGCGCCATGCTGTACGAACACTTGCCCGTGCTGGGTAGCGTCATCAGCTGGCTTAAAAGGAGAATGGGATGAGCCTGACACCGCCCCGCCGTTATTGGCTGACTGGCGCCAGCAGTGGTATCGGTGCCGCACTGGCCGTGGAGTTGCTCAACAGCGGCGCCCATGTGGCGCTCAGTTCCCGCACCAAAGGGCCTTTGGAAGCGCTCGCGCAACGCTACCCCGGCCAAGTGCTGGTGGTGGCGGGCGACCTGACCAACAGCCAGACCGTGCGCGAGATCGGCGAGCATATCGGCGTGGTCTGGGGTTCGCTGGACACGGTGATCCTCAATGCCGGCACCTGCGAGTACGTGGACGCACGTCAGTTCGACTCATCGATCATCGAGCACGTGGTTCGTACCAACCTGCTGGCGAGCAGTTATTGCATCGAAGCCGCCCTGCCGCTGTTGCGCGCCGGGCAGACGCCACACTTGGTGGGTGTCGCCAGCGCCGTGACCTACTTGCCAATGCCGCGCGCCGAAGCCTATGGCGCCTCCAAGGCTGGCTTGCGCTACCTGTTCGAGTCCCTGCGCATCAGCCTGTCGCCGGAAAATATCGACGTGACCGTGATCAGTCCGGGCTTTGTCGATACGCCACTGACCGAACGCAATGACTTCCCCATGCCGCTCAGTTGGTCGGCGGACAAAGCCGCGCGGCACATCTTCGCCAAGCTGGAAAAACGCCCGCTGGAAATTGCCTTTCCCGCCCTGTTTATCGCCACCCTGTGGCCGCTGTCGAAACTGCCAAACCGCGCACAACTGATCATCGGTAAACGCATGTTGCGCAGCCCGCCGCCGAAGAAGGACGACCTATGAAGATCGCCATCATCGGCAGCGGCATCGCGGGGCTGACCAGTGCCTACCTGCTCGGCCGTCGTCATGAAATCACGCTGTTCGAAGCGGGCAACCGCATCGGCGGGCATACCCACACGGTCAACGTCACCGTCGACGATAAAAGCTACGCGATAGACACCGGTTTTATCGTGTTCAACGACTGGACCTACCCGAACTTCATCCGCCTGTTAGGGCAGATCGGGGTGAAGTTCAAACCCACTGAAATGAGCTTTTCGGTGTGCGACGAAAACACCCGGTTCGAGTACAACGGCAACAACATCAACAGCCTGTTTGCCCAGCGCAGCAACATCCTGTCGCCCGGGTTCTGGGGCATGTTGCGCGACATCCTGCGTTTCAATCGCGAGGCACCGCTGGACCTGCAAGAGCAACGCATCAGCGCCGACATGACGCTGGGGGATTACCTCGAAGCGAAAGGCTATGGCCCGCGGTTCATCCTGCATTACATCGTGCCGATGGGTGCCGCGATCTGGTCGATGTCGCTGGTGGACATGCTGAAATTTCCGCTGCAGTTCTTTGTGCGCTTTTTTAAGAATCACGGGCTGCTCTCGGTGAACAACCGGCCACAGTGGTGTGTGATCGAGGGTGGCTCAAGCAGCTATATCGAACCCCTGACCCGCAACTTTCGCGAACATATCCGCCTCGATTGCCCGGTGCATCTGGTGGAGCGCAATGAAGAGGGCGTGGTGGTCCACAGTGCCGCCGGCACCGAAGCCTTCGACAAGGTGGTGTTTGCCTGCCACAGCGACCAAGCGCTGGCGTTGCTCGGCGACCCCAGCGAGTCCGAGCTGCAAATATTGGGCGCACTGCCCTATGCCGACAATGATGTCGTGCTGCACACCGACACGCGCCTGTTACCCGACCGCCAATTGGCCTGGGCCAGCTGGAACTACCGGCTCACCCCCAACCGTCAGACGCAGGCGGCGGTCACCTATGACATGAACATCCTGCAAGGCATCGACAGCGACACCACGTTTTGCGTCAGCCTCAACCAGACGCCGATGATCAACCCGCTGAAGATTCTTGCCCGCTACACCTACGCCCACCCGCAATACAGTCTGGCGGCAGTGGCGGCCCAGGGACGCCGGGAAGAAATATCCGGCGTGCGCAACACCTTCTACTGCGGTGCCTACTGGGCCAACGGTTTCCACGAAGACGGCGTGGTCAGCGCCCTGCACGTGGCCCAGGCGTTTGGAGAAGCCCTGTGAACAGCGCCCTGTACAGCGGCTGGATTGCCCATCGCCGGTTTGCGCCCAAGGCCCACGCCTTTCGGTACCGCATCGGCCTGCTGTACCTGGACCTGAGCGAGGAACACGAAGTGCTCGGGCTTACGCCCCTGGCCGGGCGCAGCCGCCTGGCGCCTTTCGGTTTTCGCCAGCAGGACTACCTGCGTGAATTGACGCGCACCGGCATGAGCTTGAGCGATGCCGTGCGCCAGGAAGTCGGCAAGGCACTGGGGCGTACACCCCAGGGCGTTATCTGCCTACTGACCCAGGCCCGCAGTTGGGGCCTGGCTTTTAATCCCGTGAGTTTCTTCTACTGCTTCGAGGCCGACGGACGTCTGGCCGCGATCCTGTGTGAAGTGACCAACACCCCGTGGCGCGAGCGTTATCACTACGTGCTGCCGGCCCAGGCACTGAACGCGAATGAGCACCAGCACTTCGCCGTCGCCAAGGCCTTCCATGTGTCACCATTCTTGCCGCGCGACCTGGAATACCGCATGAGCTTCAGCCCGCCCGCCGCCAAACTCGGCGTGCACATGGCCGATTGGCAGGGCGAATTGAAAGTCTTCGACGCCACCTTGAGCCTGCAGAAAGAGACGCTGAACCGCACCAGCCTGCACCGCTACTTGTGGCGCTTTCCCTGGATGACCGCCAAGACCTGCCTCGCGATCTATTGGCAGGCCCTGCGCCTGTTGCTCAAACGCACACCGATTTTTTCCCACCGGGCCGCCGATGGCGCCTCTCGCACCGCAGTCGGGTACACCAAGGATCGCCGCCATGAAATCCCCTAGCTTATCGGTCAAAACCCATCGCCTGAACGTCAACGGCATGACCGCCGCGCTGCTGCGCAAGGCCGTGCTGCGGCAACTCAGCCAGTTGCGCCATGGTCAGTTGGTGGTGATCGAGGACGGCGAGCGCCAGGTATTCGGTGCACGGGAAGCGCATCTGTTGGGGGAGATCCAGATCCTGGATTCGGCCGTGTGGGGCCTGGTGGCGGCCAACGGTTCCATCGGTGCCGGAGAAGCCTTTATCCACGGTTACTGGAGCAGCCCGGACCTCACGGCGGTGGTGCGCGTGATGGTCAGTAACCTCGACGTACTCGATGCAATGGAAGGTGGCCTGGCACGCCTGACACGTCCGTTCACCCAGGGCCTGCACTGGCTCAACCGCAATACGCGCAAGGGCTCTCAGAAAAACATTGCCGCCCACTATGACCTGGGCAATGACCTGTTCGAAGAGTTCCTCGACCCGACCATGATGTACTCGGCGGCGCAATTCCTGACCGCCGACGACACCCTGGAACAGGCGCAACTGAATAAACTGGAGCGCATCTGCCAGAAGCTCGCCCTCAAGCCCAGCGACCACCTGCTGGAAATCGGCACCGGCTGGGGCAGCATGGCGCTGTATGCGGCGCAGCAGTATGGCTGCAAGGTCACCACCACGACCTTGTCCAAAGAGCAGTTTGCCTACACTGAAAAACGCATCGTCGCCCTGGGGCTGCAGGATCAAGTCACGCTGCTGTTACAGGATTACCGCGACCTTACGGGCCAGTACGACAAGCTCGTGTCGATCGAGATGATCGAGGCGGTGGGTCATCGCTTCCTGCCAACCTACTTCAAACAGTGCGCGCACCTGCTCAAGAGCGACGGCCTGATGTTGCTGCAAGCCATCACCATTCGCGACCAACGCTACGAGCAGGCCAAAACCAACGTCGACTTTATCCAGCGCTATATCTTCCCGGGCGGCGCCCTGCCCTGCGTGCAAAAAATGCTGCAGATCGTCAGCCGCGACACCGATATGAACCTGCTGCACATGGAAGATTTCGGCCTGCACTACGCGCGCACCTTGCGCCTGTGGCATGAGAATTTTCGCCGCGCGCACGGCCGCCTGGCAGAATTGGGCTACGACGAATACTTCCTGCGGTTGTGGGAGTTTTACCTGTGCTACTGCGAAGGCGGTTTTATGGAACGCACCATCGGCACCGCGCAATTGCTGTTGGCCAAACCATCCGCGATCAACCCGCCGCTGCTCGGTCGTTTCAGTGCTTAAGACACTGGCCAATGCCGTGCTGTTTCAATGCGGCTGGTTTGCTTGTGTGCTTGGCGGTGACAGCGTGTGGCTACTGGTCGGGCTGGCCGTACTTGCCATTCATCTGCTGTGGATAAGTTCGTGGGCCGCCGACGGCAAGCTGATCCTGGCCGTAACGGTCGTAGGCACGTTATTGGATACCACGTTGCGTGCGCTGGGCGTGTTCCAGTTCACGGAACCGGGGCCGCTGATTCCCTTCTGGTTGATCCTGTTGTGGGCGTTGCTCGCGACGACATTGCGCCATTGCCTGGCCTGGAGCGCCCGTCCCTGGTGGCGTGCGGCAATATTGGGCGCAGTGGGCGGCCCGCTTTCCTACTTTGCAGGCAGCCAATTGGCAGGGGTGAAATTTGGCTTCGCCCTCGCGCCGACGATGGTTGTCCTGGCGCTGCTGTGGGCGGTGGTGTTTGTAGGGTTGCACCGATTGGCACGCTGACGCCTGTCAGTCGTTTCACACCTGTATCACCCGCTTGCCTTACACTGCCCCCTATGACGAACATCCCCCACACCCAAATCACCGAACCCGCGGTCACCTGCTCGACCTGCGCGGCTTGCTGCTGTCAGTTGGAGGTCATGCTGATCACCGACACCGGCGTGCCGGAGCGCTATATCGACACCGATGACTGGGGCGGCGAAGTGATGCTGCGCCTGGACGACGGCTGGTGCGCGGCGCTGGATCGGGACACGATGATGTGTACGATCTACGAGCGACGGCCGCTGATCTGCCGGGAATTCGAGATGGGAGCGCCGGAGTGCCTGACCGAACGCGAAGGGATCGCGACGGCGTATCGCTGATCATGAAATGAGCGGGGATCTAAATGTGGGAGCGGGCTTGCTCGCGAAGCGGTGTATCAGTCAGACATTTACCAACTGAAACACCGCTTTCGCGAGCAAGCCCGCTCCCACAGGGGATCTTCAACGGCCTGAAGGTTACAGCGGCATGGTGTAATGCAGCGCGTAACTCTCTACACCATCGTTATTGCTGCTGATGCCAGCGTTGGAATAATGCGTGGCACGAATGCCCACTTCATGCCCACCCGCGAAGCGCAGGCCGAAACCCAGACGGTCTTCGAACTGGAAAGCCTGGCCGATGTTGTTGTCTTCCACTTTGGTGCGCGAGAACACCGCAACACCAATCCCGGCTTCGATATAAGGCTTGACCTTTTCCCCGGCAAACTCGTACACGAACACCGGCGAGAACGACAGGCTGCTGACGCTGGCGCGCTTGTCTCCGTCCCAATAGGTGTAGGCGCCGCTCCAGTAACCGGTCAATCGACCGGTATCGCTCTGCCACCAGCTTTTATCCCAGTCCGATGTCAGCCCCAGCCGATAGGTCATGGTCGAATCGCTGGTGCCCCCCACACCCAACTCCAGGCCAGCGGCCTGCGCTGAAACAGAGTGCCCCACTACTGCGGCCGCAATCGCAGCCAAACAGAACAAGCGCTTCATAAGAAACATCCTTTCCGAACGAAGTTATATGGTTTTGTACAGGCTATCTCGCTATAGAAGCTGGCGTGTAGTCAGAAGTTCCAGTGGATAACACCGGAATTTCACGAAATTTTCACGCACCAAAGCTTCGCACAACGCCCGGATATTTCCATAGTGTCGGTAGGATATTTCTTAGCTGATACACATCGCCACTGGTCCAGAACTGTGCAGGTTCAGGCTTGCCGTCGGCCAACAGGTCGCGCTCGCCCAGCAAACGCTTGAGCTGGCGGGCCACGGCAGCGCCGGTGTCGATGAGGATGATGCTGGGAGGCAACATCTGCGCCAGGAGTGGCTTGAGGAAGGGGTAGTGGGTGCAGCCAAGGATGATGGTGTCACAGCCGGCGCTGAGCAGCGGCTCGATGTATCCCTGCAACATCTTGCGCAGGGCGGGGCTGTTCAGGTCGCCGGTTTCAATCAGTTCCACCAGCCCTGGGCAGGGTTGGGTAATGACCCGCACATCCGTCGCGAAACGGTCGAGTAATGCCGCGAATTTGGCGCTTTGCAGGGTACCGGTGGTGGCAAGCACGCCGACCACGCCACTACGGGTCGCTGCGGCGGCCGGTTTGACGGCCGGCTCCATGCCCACCAGTGGCCAGTCGGGATAATCCTGGCGCAAGTCAGCAACCGCCGCGACCGTCGCGGTATTGCAAGCGATCACAAAGGCCTTGGCGCCCTTTTCGCGGAAAAACTCGGCAACCAACCGCGATCGCTCGCGAATGAACGCGGGCGTTTTCTCTCCATAGGGGATATGCCCGCAGTCGGCCACGTACAGCAACGACTCATGGGGCAACAATTGCTGGATTTCGTCCAATACCGACAAACCGCCGACACCGGAGTCGAACACACCAATAGGCGCGCCCTTAACCATGCTGAGTCCCGCAGACGCTACAACCGGGGTCACGCTTGACGCGCAATTCGCGAAAGCGCGTGGTCAAGGCATCGATGAGCAACAGGCGGCCCACCAACGGCTCACCGAACCCGGCCAGCAGTTTCAAGGCTTCCAGCGCTTGCAAGCTGCCGACCAGCCCCACCAGCGGGCCGACCACGCCGGCTTCGCTGCAAGTGAGTTCGGTATCGCTGCCGTGCCCGTATAAACAGTGGTAGCACGGGCTTTCGGCGCGACGCGGGTCGAATACCGACAGCTGCCCTTCAAGGCGAATGGCTGCACCGCTGATCAAGGGTTTAGCCGCCGCGACGCAAGCCGCGTTGACCGCTTCGCGGGTGGAGAAGTTATCGCTGCAATCGAGCACCACGTCCACCGCTTCGACCGCGGCTGCCAGTGAATCAACATCCAGGGCGGTGCGGTGGGCGATCAGCTTGATCTCGGGGTTGATAGCCGTCAGGCGGCGCAAGGCCGAATCGACCTTGGTCTGCCCGACGCTGTCGGTGTCATGGATGATCTGGCGTTGCAGGTTGGTCAGGTCGACGGTGTCGAAGTCCGCCAGGTGCAACTCGCCCACACCGGCTGCCGCCAGGTAAAGCGCAACGGGTGCGCCCAGGCCACCGAGGCCGATGATCAGCGCCCGGCTGTTTTTCAGGCGCAATTGGCCGTCAATGTCGACATGCTGCAACAGAATCTGTCGGCTATAGCGCAACAGCTCCTGATCGGTCAGCACGGACGGCGTCCCAGGGTAATGCGCTCGTGACCGCCGAGATCGATACGGCTGTGTACGTCTTCGAAACCTTCACTCAACAGCAGGTCGCGCACGGCGGGGGCCTGGTCGTAACCATGCTCCAGCAGCAATCGCCCACCGGCATTCAGGTGAGCGGGAGCGTGTTTGATGATCAGGCGCAGGTCGTCCAAACCATCATGGCCGGCCACCAGTGCACTGGCCGGTTCAAAGCGCACATCGCCCGCCACAAGGTGCGGATCATTGGCGGCGATGTAAGGCGGGTTGCTGATGATCAGGTCATAGGTATGACCTTGCAACGCGCTGAACCAATGGCTGTTCAGCACCGTGGCGTTAGTGAGGTGCAGCCGCTGGCGATTGCGCTCGGCCAAGGCCACGGCTTCCAGCACGCGGTCGACGGCGGTGACCTGCCAGGCCGGGCGTTCGCTGGCCAGGGCCAAAGCGATGGCGCCGCTGCCGGTGCCCAGGTCGAGGACCTTGGCGGGTGTGGCCGCTAACAACTCCAGGGCGGCTTCCACCAGCAATTCAGTGTCCGGGCGCGGGATCAGCGTGTGGGGCGCGACCTCCAGGTCCAACTTCCAGAAGCCTTGCTGGCCAAGAATATAGGCCACCGGCTCACCGCCACGACGGCGTTGCAGGAAACCGGCAAAGGTCAGCGCGTCTTCGCTGGTGACGATTTTTTCCGGCCAGGTGTGCAGGTAACTGCGCGACTTGCCCAACGCCGCCGCCAGCAACAATTCGGCATCCAGACGCGCTGTGGGCGAGTCCGGCAGGTCGGCGGCGCGCAGCAGGCTGGCGATGATGGTCATTTATTCACCTATCGCTGCGAGTTGATCTGCCTGGTATTCGGCGAGCAACGGCTCGATCACCGCGTCGACACCCCCGGCAAGAATCTCGTCCAGGGAGTAAAGCGTGAGGTTGACCCGATGGTCGGTGACCCGGCCCTGGGCAAAGTTGTAGGTACGGATTCGTTCGGAGCGATCGCCCGAACCCACCAAGAGCTTACGTTCGCTGGCAATCGCGTTGGCGGCGGCGCTGGTCTGCTGGTCGTTGAGCTTGGCCGACAGCCACGACATCGCCCGCGCGCGGTTCTTGTGCTGGGAACGTTCTTCCTGGCACTCCACCACGATGCCAGAGGGCAAGTGGGTGATGCGGATGGCGGAGTCGGTCTTGTTGACGTGCTGACCACCCGCGCCCGACGAGCGGTAGGTATCGATGCGCAAGTCCGCCGGATTGATCTCGATGGCTTCCTGTTCGTCCGGCTCGGGCAGCACGGCGACAGTGCACGCGGAAGTGTGGATACGACCTTGGGACTCGGTCGCCGGCACGCGTTGTACGCGGTGCGCGCCAGACTCGAACTTGAGCTTGCCGTAAACGTTATCGCCTTCAACCCGCGCGATGACTTCTTTATAGCCGCCGTGTTCGCCCTCGTTCTCGGACAGGATTTCCACCCGCCAACCGCGACGCTCGGCGTAACGCGAATACATGCGGAACAGGTCGCCGGAGAAGATCGCCGCCTCGTCGCCGCCAGTGCCGGCACGGATTTCGAGGAAGACGTTACGCCCGTCGTTCGGGTCCTTGGGCAGCAGCATGCGTTGCAGATCGCCTTCCAGCGCGGCGAGTTTTTCCTTGGCTTCGCGAACTTCTTCCACGGCCATCTCGCGCATGTCCGGGTCGCTGTCCTTAAGCAGTGCCTGGGCGCCTTCAAGGTCGGCCTGCACTTTGAGCAGGTTCTTGTAGGTAGCCACCACCGGCTCAACGTCGGCGTACTCCTTGGAATAGGCACGGAACTTGGTTTGATCGGAGATGACTTCGCCATCGCCAAGCAAAGCGGTCAGTTCTTCGAAACGGTCCTGGAGCACGTCCAGTTTATTGAGCAGTGACGCTTTCATTGCGATTTTTTATCCGAAGAGCTATCTGACGCGCCCTCACCGAGGGCAAAGAGTTCCTGGGCCATGGCCAGCGCATCGAGGCGGCCTTCGGCAGTAAGCTTTTTCAATTGTACGCTGGGTGCGTGGAGCAGCTTGTTGGTGAGACCGCGAGCCAGTTGCATCAGCACTTCTTCGGCGCTGCTGCCGTTGGCCAACAAACGCTGAGCCTTGATCAGCTCCTCGTCGCGCAAGCGCTCGCCCTGCTGACGATACGCCTTGAGCACATCCACCGCCGCCAATTCACGCAGGCGCACCATGAAATCTTCGGCGCCCGTGCTGACCATCTCTTCAGCGGCCTGGGCGGCGCCCTGGCGGCTCTTGAGGTTTTCGGCGACCACTTCGTGCAAATCGTCGACGCTATAGAGGTAAACGTCGTCCAACTCGCCGACTTCGGGTTCGATATCGCGGGGAACGGCGATATCCACCATAAAAATCGGCTTGTGCTTGCGCAGCTTCAACGCACTCTCGACCGCGCCCTTGCCAAGAATCGGCAACTGGCTGGCCGTGGAGCTGATGACGATATCGCTGCGCACCAGTTCGGCCGGGATATCCGATAGCAACACAGCATGGGCGCCGAACTGCTCGGCGAGGATGCTCGCGCGCTCCAGCGTACGGTTGGCGACCACGATGCGCTTCACGCCCAGGTCATGCAGGTGACGGGCGACCAGGGTGATGGTCTCGCCGGCGCCGATCAGCAGCGCCTGGCTGCGTTGCAAGTCACTGAAAATCTGTTTGGCCAGGCTGACGGCAGCAAACGCCACGGACACCGGGTTTTCACCGATGGCTGTATCGGTGCGTACTTGCTTGGCGGAGTTGAACGTGGCCTGGAACAACCGGCCCAGCAGCGGGCCGACGGTGCCTGCCTCACGCGCCACGGCGTAGGCGGACTTCATCTGGCCGAGGATCTGCGGCTCGCCCAGCACCAGCGAATCGAGACCGGCTGCCACACGCATCATGTGACGAACTGCCGCATCTTCTTCGTGCACATAAGCGCACGCACGGAGGTCATCGAGGCTCAAATGGTGAAAATCGGCCAGCCAGCGCAGTACGACATCCGCTGAAAGATGTTCCTGCTCTATATAGAGCTCGCTGCGATTGCAGGTCGAAAGGATCGCAGCTTCGCGACTGTCGGTGAGCCGGCAGAGCTGCTGCAGGGCCTCAACCAACTGCTCCGGCGTAAACGCCACGCGCTCGCGCACGTCTACGGAGGCAGTCTTGTGGTTAATACCGAGTGCGAGGAAGGCCATTCAATATCGCTGATGATGTCGGGAAGCCGACAATTGTCCTACTTCGATAGATTCAGAACAACCACCGTCGTCTATTGTCCCTATATGTTGTGCCTATGAAAGGCGTCCGCTGAGTCTCGGTTATGTTTGGCCGAAGGCTTGTGTCATGATGATCCGACCGCAGGTTAGTCGTCCTCTTCCTATATGAATAGATCTTCCGCGTTGCTCCTTGCTTTTGTCTTCCTCAGCGGCTGCCAGGCCATGGCACCCGTGTCGCCGGACGGTACGCCGCCGGTGGAAGACAGCACCCCCGCCCCTGAAAAGCCTAAGGTTTATTCCTCGTTCAGTGAAGAAACGGTGTTCAGCCTGCTGAGCGCGGAGCTGGCCGGCCAGCGCAATCGTTTCGATATTGCGCTGGATAACTACGTGACCCAGGCCATCAACACCCAGGATCCGGGGATTTCCGAGCGCGCGTTCCGCATCGCCGAGTACTTGGGTGCCGACCAGGCTGCGCTGGATACGTCGTTGATCTGGGCGAAAAACGCACCGGACGATCTGGAAGCCCAGCGGGCGGCAGCCGTTCAACTGGCACGCGCCGGGCGCTATGACGACTCCATGATCTATATGGAGAAGGTGCTGCAGGGTAAGGGCGATACCCATTTCGACTTCCTCGCGCTGTCGGCGGCCGACACTGACCAGGACACGCGCGATGGCCTGATGAAGAGCTTCGACCGCCTGCTGCAAAAACACCCGAAGAACAGCCAGCTGATTTTCGGCAAGGCCTTGCTGCTGCAACAGGATGACGAAGCCGACGCGGCGCTGAAACTTCTGGAGCAGAATCCGCCGGAAGAAGGCGAAATCGCCCCGATCCTGTTGCGCGCGCGCCTGCTGCAGAACCTCAATCGCGGCAAGGAAGCGATTCCGTTGCTGGAAAAAAGCATCAAGAAGTATCCCGAAGACAAGCGCCTGCGCCTGACCTATGCGCGCATGCTGGTAGAGCAGGACCGCATGGAGGACGCCAAAGTGCAGTTCGCCAGCCTGGTCCAGCAATACCCGGACGATGACGAACTGCGCTACTCCCTGGCACTGGTGTGCCTGGAAGCCAAGGCCTGGGACGAGGCCAAGGGTTACCTTGAAGAGCTGATCCAGCGCGAAAGCCATGTGGACTCGGCGCACCTGAACCTCGGCCGTATCGCCGAGGAGCGCAACGACCCGCAGGCTGCACTGCTCGAATACGCCCAAGTCGGCCCCGGCAATGACTACCTCCCGGCCCAGTTGCGCCAGGCTGACATCCTGATGAGCAACGGCCGCACCGACGAGGCGGAAAAGCGCCTGGCGGCTGCGCGCGATGCCGAGCCGGACTATGCGATCCAGCTGTACCTGATCCAGGCCGAGACCTTGTCGGCCAACAATCAGAGCGAGCGCGCCTGGAAACTGCTGCAACAAGCCTTGTTGCAATTCCCCGACGATTTGAACCTGCTGTATACCCGCGCCATGCAGGCGGAAAAACGCAATGACCTGGCACAGATGGAAAAAGACCTGCGCCTGATCATCAAACGCGACCCGGACAATGCCATGGCCCTCAACGCGCTGGGCTACACGCTGTCCGATCGCACCACGCGTTACGCCGAAGCCAAGGTGTTGATCGAACAGGCTCACAAGCTCAACCCGGAAGACCCGGCCGTGCTTGACAGCCTGGGCTGGGTGAATTACCGCCTGGGCAACCTGGACGAAGCCGAACGCCTGCTGCGCCAGGCGCTGGAGCGCTTCCCCGATCAGGAAGTCGCCGCTCACCTGGGCGAAGTGCTGTGGGCCAATGGCAAACAACGCGAAGCCCGCCAGATCTGGGAAAAATTCCTCAAGGAACAACCCGAAAGCCCCATCCTGCGCGGCACCATCAAACGCCTGACCGGATCCGAGACCCTTTAAGCTTATGTTCTTGCGCCACATTGTTGTTTTCAGCTTTATCGCCCTGCTCGCCGGTTGCGCGGGTTTCGGCGCCCGTGAATCCGTTGAAGGCCAGGGCAACCCGGCGCAATGGAAACAACACAAGGACCAGCTCAGCAGCATCGATGGCTGGCAGATCGAAGGCAAAGTGGGGGTTCGCGCGCCGAAGGACTCCGGCAGCGGCACCTTGTTCTGGCTGCAACGCCAGGATTACTACGATATTCGCCTGTCCGGCCCGCTGGGACGTGGCGCGGCGCGCCTGACGGGTCGACCGGGGCAAGTCAGCCTCGAAGTGGCCAACCAGGGGCGTTATGAAGCGACCTCGCCGGAAGCGCTGCTGGAAGAACAGATTGGCTGGAAGCTGCCGGTGTCTCACCTGGTCTGGTGGGTACGCGGTCTGCCCGCGCCTGACAGCAAGAGTCGCCTGAGCCTCAATGGCGACAGCCGCCTGGCAACGCTGGAACAAGATGGCTGGCAGGTGGAGTATTTGAGCTATGTGGAACAAAGCGGCTATTGGCTGCCCGAGCGCATCAAGCTGCACGGCACCGACCTTGACGTCACGCTGGTGATCAAGGACTGGCAACCGCGCAAGCTGGGGCAATAACGTGACCGGACAAACATTGACCCTGCCCTCCCCGGCCAAGCTCAATCTGATGCTGCACATTCTCGGTCGCCGTGAAGACGGCTATCACGAGTTGCAAACACTGTTTCAATTTCTCGACTACGGCGATGAACTGACCTTCGCCGTGCGCGACGATGGCGTGATCAAGCTGCATACCGAATTCGAAGGCGTCCCTCACGACAGCAACTTGATCGTGAAGGCGGCGAAAAAACTTCAGGAGCAATCCGGTTGCCGGCTCGGCATCGATATCTGGATCGATAAAATTTTGCCCATGGGCGGTGGAATCGGTGGCGGCAGCTCGAATGCCGCCACCACATTGCTGGGTCTGAATCATTTATGGCAACTGGGCTGGGACGATGATCGCCTGGCAGCGCTGGGCCTGACGCTGGGCGCCGACGTCCCGGTTTTCGTGCGTGGGCACGCGGCTTTCGCCGAGGGCGTAGGGGAAAAACTCACCCCCGAATACCCCGAAGAGCCGTGGTATGTCGTGCTTGTTCCGCAAGTATCTGTAAGTACAGCAGAAATTTTTTCAGATCCACTGTTGACACGTAACTCTCCTCCCATTAAAGTGCGCCCCGTTCCCAAGGGAAACAGTCGAAATGACTGCTTACCGGTTGTAGCAAGGCGTTATCCAGAAGTACGTAACGCTTTGAATTTGTTAGGTAAATTTACCGAAGCAAAATTAACCGGAACTGGAAGTTGTGTGTTTGGGGGCTTCCCAAGCAAAGCTGAAGCTGATAAAGTCTCGGCCCTTCTTACAGAGACCCTTACAGGGTTTGTAGCAAAGGGAAGCAACGTTTCGATGTTGCATCGCAAGCTGCAAAGTCTGCTCTAAAGGAACCGAGTGTTAGGCACTCGTTGCAACAGATACAGGGGCGTCGCCAAGCGGTAAGGCAGCAGGTTTTGATCCTGCCATGCGTTGGTTCGAATCCAGCCGCCCCTGCCATTTCTATACTCATCCAGGTTACCCTCAGCCTCTAGGTACTGCGCGTGTCCAAGATGATGGTCTTTACGGGGAATGCTAACCCCGATCTGGCTCGACGTGTCGTACGTCAGCTGCATATCCCTCTCGGTGACATCTCTGTCGGTAAGTTTTCCGACGGCGAAATTACAGCCGAGATCAATGAAAACGTCCGCGGTAAAGACGTCTTCATTATTCAGCCGACTTGCGCTCCGACCAACGATAACCTGATGGAACTCGTCGTGATGGCTGATGCCTTCCGCCGCTCCTCAGCGACTCGAATCACAGCTGTAATCCCTTACTTTGGTTATGCCCGTCAGGATCGCCGTCCGCGTTCCGCACGTGTGGCTATCAGCGCGAAAGTCGTTGCTGACATGCTCACCGTGGTAGGTATCGACCGTGTGCTCACGGTTGACCTGCACGCTGACCAAATCCAGGGGTTCTTCGATATTCCGGTAGATAACATCTACGGCTCCCCAGTATTGGTGGATGACATCGAAGACCAGCGCTTTGAAAACCTGATGATCGTGTCCCCGGACATTGGTGGCGTCGTGCGTGCACGGGCTGTTGCCAAATCCCTGGGCGTGGACCTCGGGATCATCGACAAACGCCGCGAGAAAGCCAATCACTCTGAAGTGATGCATATCATCGGTGATGTCGAAGGGCGTACCTGTATTCTGGTTGATGACATGGTCGACACCGCCGGCACCCTGTGCCACGCGGCGAAAGCCTTGAAAGAGCACGGTGCGGCTAAAGTCTTCGCCTACTGCACACACCCTGTGCTGTCGGGCCGAGCGATCGAGAACATCGAGAACTCCGTGTTGGACGAACTGGTGGTGACTAACACCATCCCGTTGTCCGCCGCAGCTCAAGCCTGTGCGCGTATCCGTCAACTGGATATCGCACCGGTCGTTGCCGAGGCGGTCCGCCGCATCAGCAATGAAGAATCGATCAGCGCGATGTTCCGCTAAGGGTCAAACCTTCGGCACATCCCACTGACGAAAAGCGCCCCGCCCCGACATTCTGTTGGGGCGGGGCTTTTTTGCCCATGTCGAGTACGGCGCTGGTCGCAAACGCCCCTCGATGATGGCTATTTTGGAGATACAAAATGACTGACTTTACTCTGAACGCTCAAGCGCGTACTGACCTGGGGAAAGGTGCGAGCCGCCGCCTGCGTCACGCCGCCAACATCCCAGCCGTTGTATACGGTGGCAACAAGCCTGCTGAATCCGTGACCATCCTGGCCAAGGAAATCGCCAAGCTGTTCGAAAACGAAGCTGCCTACAGCCACGTTATCGAACTGAACGTCGACGGCGCCAAGCAGAACGTCATCGTTAAAGCGATGCAGCGTCACCCGTCCAAGCAGTTCATCATGCACGCTGACTTCGTTCGCGTTGTAGCTGGCCAGAAACTGACCGCTATCGTGCCTGTGCACTTTGTTGGCGAAGAAGCTCCGGTCAAGAAAGGCGGCGAGATCTCGCACGTCCTGAACGAAATCGAAGTGACCTGCCTGCCGAAAGACCTGCCTGAGTTCATCGAAGTCGACCTGTCGGCTCTGGAAGTCGGCGCAATCGTTCACCTGTCCGACCTCAAAGCCCCTAAAGGCGTTGAGTTTGTCGCACTGGCTCACGGTGATGACAAAGCTGTTGCCAACGTTCACGCTCCACGCGTTGCTCCAGAAGCTGAAGAAGGCGCTGCAGAGTAATTCACTCTGTATTGCCGGAGCTTGAGGAAACATCGCGGACCGAAACGTAGCGAGAAAGCGGGCGATAACGCGGCGTTTACTCTTGAGTAAATAGCTTCTGTCGTCCACTTTCGCCGCACACAGGTTGCGGCGATGTTATCCACAACTCCAAAGGAAGGGCCCCTGTCGTGACTGCCATTAAACTGATCGTTGGCCTGGGAAATCCAGGCGCCGAATACGAACAGACCCGGCATAACGCGGGGGCCCTTTTTGTTGAGCGCATCGCCCACGCCCAAGGTGTGAACCTGGTGGCCGATCGCAAATATTTTGGCCTGACCGGGCGCTTCTCGCACCAGGGTCAGGATGTTCGTCTGCTGATTCCCACCACCTACATGAACCGCAGCGGCCAGGCTGTCGCGGCGCTTGCGGGGTTCTTCCGGATCAAACCCGAGGAAATCCTGGTGGCCCATGACGAATTGGACCTGCCGCCCGGTGTCGCCAAGCTCAAGCTCGGCGGTGGGCACGGCGGGCACAACGGCCTGCGCGACATCATCGCGCAGTTGGGTAATCAGAATAATTTCTACCGCCTGCGGCTCGGCATTGGCCACCCAGGCGTTGCCAGTATGGTTTCAAATTTCGTCCTGGGTCGTGCGCCACGCGCCGAACAGGAAAAACTCGATGCCAGCATCGACTTTGCCCTCGGCGTGCTGCCGGATATCTTCGCCGGTGAATGGAACCGCGCGATGAAAAACCTGCACAGCCAGAAGGCCTGACTCTTACCGAGGGGAAACACCATGGGATTCAATTGTGGCATCGTCGGCCTGCCCAACGTCGGCAAATCCACCCTGTTCAACGCCCTGACCAAGTCCGGTATTGCAGCGGAGAACTTCCCCTTCTGCACCATCGAGCCCAACAGCGGTATCGTGCCGATGCCGGATCCACGCCTGGACGCCCTGGCGGCCATCGTCAATCCAAAGCGCATCCTGCCGACCACCATGGAATTCGTCGACATCGCCGGCCTGGTCGCAGGCGCGTCGAAAGGTGAAGGCCTGGGCAACAAGTTCCTGGCCAACATCCGTGAAACCGATGCCATCGCCCACGTGGTCCGCTGCTTTGAAGACGAGAACGTGATTCACGTCTCCAACAGCGTCGACCCGAAACGCGACATCGAGATCATCGACCTGGAACTGATCTTTGCCGACCTCGACAGCTGCGAGAAGCAACTGCAGAAAGTCGCGCGCAACGCCAAGGGTGGTGACAAGGACGCCGTAGTCCAGAAAGGCCTGCTGGAGCAGTTGATCGCGCACTTCACCCTGGGCAAGCCGGCACGCAGCCTGATGAAGACCATGGGCGCTGACGAGAAGGCCGTAATCAAAGGCTTCCACCTGCTGACCACCAAGCCAGTGATGTACATTGCCAACGTCGCCGAAGATGGCTTCGAGAACAACCCACTGCTTGATGTGGTCAAGGCCATTGCCGACGAAGAAGGCGCCATCGTTGTTCCGGTGTGCAACAAGATCGAAGCGGAAATAGCCGAACTCGACGACGGCGAAGAAAAAGACATGTTCCTTGAGGCCCTGGGCCTGGAAGAGCCTGGCCTGAACCGCGTGATCCGCGCCGGCTACGAGATGCTCAACCTGCAGACCTACTTCACCGCCGGTGTCGAAGAAGTTCGCGCCTGGACCGTCAAGGTCGGTGCTACCGCACCGCAGGCTGCCGGTGTGATCCATACCGACTTCGAAAAAGGTTTTATCCGTGCCGAAGTAATCGCCTACAACGACTTCATTCAGTTCAAGGGTGAAGCCGGTGCCAAGGAAGCGGGCAAGTGGCGCTTGGAAGGCAAGGAATACATCGTAAAAGATGGCGATGTGATGCACTTCCGCTTCAACGTGTAAGCGTTACCTGCGGTTTATACCGCGAATAAAAAGCCGATGCATTGCATCGGCTTTTTTGTGGGCGTTTGAATTTCGCTAACGAAAAAATTAAAAACGTCATGAGTGATACATTTGCTCATGAATTTTAAAAGCTCAATAGGAGACCCCCAATGAAAAGCCTCAATGCAAAAACACCTCTTTAGAATATTTCCTTGCAACGTTAAGACTTCCCCTACGTCTGAAATGGCGAAACTCACCCAGCAAGACTTGAAACTTTTTTATTGGCTGAAACGTATAACTTTCACGTCACCCAACGCCCTGACCAGTTCATGACAACATAAAAAAATCCTGTTTAACTGCGCTCATATGGAGATAGCCCTCATCATGCGGCCACCGCACTGGAGCAAAATATTATGTCGACGCTCAATCAGAATAGTCTTATAGAAGATATAACTTTCTCTGATTGCCCGAGCATCGAAACGACTATAAACAACACCGCCGCTCTGGATATAGATATTCTGCTATTAGGAGAAACAGGGACGGGTAAAGATACGTTGGCACAACATATTCATTACCTATCCCAGCGTAAGGGAAACTTCGTTGCCGTCAACTGCGCCGCCATTCCGGAAAGCCTTGCCGAGAGCCAGCTGTTCGGCGTAAACAGCGGCGCCTATACGGGGGCCATGCAATCCCGGGCTGGATTCGTTGAAGCAGCCCATCTGGGCACCTTATACCTCGATGAAATCGATAGCATGCCACTGACGCTACAAGCCAAGCTGTTACGCGTGCTGGAATCCCGTGGAGTCGAGCGTCTGGGCTCGACCCGGTTTATCCCTGTGGATATGCGCGTGATCGCATCTGCCCAACGCGTCTTGCACGAGATGGTCGAACAAGGCACTTTTAGACGTGATCTCTACTTCCGCTTGAATGTCGTCAGCATCCACCTTCCGGCCTTGCGGGATCGACGAGCGCGAATCATCCCTATGTTCCTCCACATGATTCAGCAAGAAGCTGATCATTTCAAACTCGCCTACCCTCCCCCTCCCGATAGCCAATTGTTGCAGCAGTTGCTGTGCCACCCCTGGAAGGGCAATGTCCGCGAGCTTCGATCTACGGCGAAGCGCTTTGTATTGGGCCTGCCTCCGCTTTCAGCAACCGTGATCACCCGACAGGAAATAGAGATGGGCCTGAAGGCGCGCCTGCATCAGATGGAAAAATCGCTGATTGAAGAGTGCCTGCGCCAAAATAGCCATTGTGTGGACAGTGCGGCAACCGAACTGGGCGTTCCCAAAAGAACCCTGTATCACCGCATAAAGCACTTGGGAGTGTCACTGGGTTGAGCGCACCGGAAACAAACCAATACATTTATTGAAACATAGCCTCCAGCGATGCGTGGAACGCATACATTTCTTGAACCACATAATTGATGGAACGGCACTACGGATGGAGAGTTTTTTCTTAAGGCGTGCTGTTTCACTTACACATATTAATTACGGAGAACACTATGGCTATTCCTAGCGGATCATCCTACTCACCTTATTCGGGCGGCTACGGCGGTGGCCAAATGTCTGCTCAAGATGCTGACCAAGGCTTGGAAGCTGCAGAAGCAAAAAAACGCGCAGATGGTGTAAAAAACGCATTTAAGGGTGCAGAAAACCAAAATACCTCGGGTATCAAGGCAGCATCCGACAAACTCAACGTTTAATAGCTTCAACTTACAAAAGCCTTCCTGCGGCCCCGGCGGGGAAGGCTTTTTAAGCAAACACGGAGATAAGCCCCCTCAACGTTAGTTTCGACGTTACAGGATCCTACTATGATAGGCATTATTAAGCAGACTGAACGCAACTCTCTATCCGAGTCCCTCACAGACCATAAATTAACGGACTTGAGTACGGATATTGACTTTTTTAACGCCGCCGTAACCGCTTCATCATTTTCGAAACACGCCACGGGTAGCACCGTTACGCAAAACTTACTTTCCGAGGCAGCAGGCAAGCTAAGTTCTGTGACGGACCGTATGACTAGAAGCCTGCGTGCCTTGAGCAGCCCGAATAAGCTGGATGAAGCTCGAAAATATCCGGGCCAACTTTCCGACGCGCTCCTACTTCAGCAGATGCTGTCAAAATCCGTCGGTAAAACCGCACAATGCATTGATAAAATCAGCAGTCTTCAGTAGGTTAAAATGAATCACCTGCTACCGTTTGTATTGGTTATATGTCTCTCTCTCCTGCTGCAGGCCTGTAGTGAACGGGTCGAGCTTCATCGTCAGCTAACTGAGCAAGAGGCTAACGAGGTAGTAGCGGAGCTGGCTGACAAACATATCCGCGCCACTAAAGTTCCGGCAAAAGATGGCGTTATCGTTGTTGTCAACGCCACCGAGATTGCGCGTGCAGTGCGAACGCTGGAGGCCGTAGGGCTCCCTCGGGCAGCACGCACTACGCTGGGTAACACCTTTCGTAAAGAAGGTGTGATCTCAACGCCACTGGAAGAAAGAGCGCGCTATATATATGCATTGTCTCAAGAACTTGAAACAACGCTATCGAATATTGACGGCGTTATCGTCGCCCGGGTCCATGTGGTATTGCCTGAGCGCGTCGCGCCTGGAGAGCCTGTGCAACCTGCCTCTGCGTCAGTGTTCATCAAACATGATCCGAGGCTTGACCCAGACAACATCAGGGCGCGTGTTCGCAGGATGGTTGCTAGCAGCTTACCGGGCATGGCCACGGCGGTCGACAACTCGCAAAAATTGACCGTCGTGTTCGTGCCGGCGACAGCTTATCTGGAGCAACAGCGGTTGGCTTACTTCGGGCCGTTCCTGGTTCCCGAAGATGACCTCGGTTTCTGGAGAATCTGTGTGACTGTTTCGCTGCTCGCGGTGGTGTTCATGGTATCGGGAGGTATGTTCTGGCAAAAGCGAAAGCAACGAGTTATGCCGACGCCTGACGTGCGCGCTCAAACACATGAAGTGTCTTCCAGCATGACTACTCATTCCAGCAATGAGTAATCTCGCCTGGGCCCAATGGTGGGCCGCCCCCTGGTTATATGCGCATGAAGACTGGAAAAGCATCGATAACTACGCGGCACTTATACAACTCCATCGCAGCGGGCAGGTGGCTACGGGGACACATTTCGGTATTGCTCCATGCCTACCTCCGATGCCTGACCCTGCATTAATTCAACTGGCGACTGCTTCTGCGGAGCAACTTGATCTGGCGATTGCGTTGATTGAGGGCATTTGCCGCCCGGCCTATGCGACAGCATTGGATGAGCATCATCACCTGTGGTGTAACAGCCTATCCAAGGCTCTGCCACTTGATATCGTGCAGCCTGATAACGACGCATTGCAATTGCTACGCGCCTGGATTCCTCCGGCGACCTGGCAGCGGATCCGCCTGCGCTTTCCTCGCCAACGTGTACTTGATCTAGAGCAAATGCCATTGGCGCTCAAGGGTTCGCACAGCCGCCTTGATACGCTCTGGCATGCTGTCGTGTGGCGTATTGGCGCCATGGATGGCACCCGCAATCCTGTTGATTCATGGGAGCATGGAGAATAACGATGTTATGTCGCCGCATCATCAACTCGCCTGGCGGAACACGTGCGCTCCCGGGGAGCCTTCTCTCCTGCGAAACCCTGGCAAGTTACACCCAAGCCGACAATGTGGTTGAGCAGGCAAAAGCGGGAGCCAGACAGTTACTACAGGAGGCCAATGAACAACGTGAGCAGCTTCTGGAAAAAGCGAGTCTGGAAATATGGCAACGTGCCGATGCACAGCTCAAACGCTGGGAAGCCGAGCGCCAAGCCTTGTGTGACAACCTCGAGCAATACGCAACCTCAATTGCCAACCAGGCTATCTCCCTTCTACTTGAAGAAACACCCGCCCCCCAACGTATTAAGGCTCTGATCAGGCAACTGCTGGCGTGCCATGTGCCTGCAATTAAGGCAACGCTTTTATGCAACCCACATGAGCTTGAGACAGTCAGGCAATGCCTAGACAGTGACAGCGGTAATTGCTGGACGTTGCGCGCGGAAAATACGATTGAACCTCAAAACCTCATATTGAATACCGAAGAGGGCGACTTTCGTATTGACTGGACAGTCTTGATCAGCGCTCTCGTCAGACAGGATCCCCCCCTTTCGCACGATAGAAGCAGGCAGACGCTTTCCTAAAAATAATTGAATACAACTGGAACTATTTCGAAATAAAAACCAAGAAGAGGTACACCCCCTCATGGAATACCTCTATGAAATATTTAGACGGCTTCAAAGACAGGCTTCTAAGCGACGCCAGACATACTAAAAGGGAATACAACTACGCAGCAGAAAACAACTCTGGTTCGGAGGAAGACATCGGGCTGTTTTTCAATCTTTTACAGCGACACCGCACCTCCGAATACGTCTACCAAGAGCAAAACCGAGTGAAGCACATGCTACTGAAGTCCTGCCTGGATAGCGTGCCGTAAATTGAAAGAACTGTTTTCTGAATACCTGAGGAACGGCACCGGGGAATTAACGCTGTTCGAGAACGATGAAGCGGTTGTACTGCGTCACTGTTCGGGAACCCTGCTGCTTAGCGTTCAACTGGCCCGACACTCCCGGAATGAATCAATGCTGGTGAGCTGGATGCGTCTGGGCGCCGTCAGCCTGGCCCACTTTCAAGGTGCGCTCGCTCTGTCACCAGACAGCGGTGACCTCTGGCTGATCCATTGCGTGCCTAACCCACACGACGAACAGCATCTGCTGCACTGCATCGAGAGCCTGCTCAACCAACGCGATACCTGGCGCGCCACCGTCGCGCGCCTGAACAAACCCATCCATCAACTCAAACCTACCTGGCTACGTTCGTTGTTGCACTAAACAGGGAAACACCTATGCATAACACGATCTGCAAGCGCAGCGACTTGCGCATTAACTCGAGTGAAACTTCATCCAGACGTTTCAACTGGTCAAGTCTGGTAGCGCTCGCCTGTTTGCTGTCCCCGGCGCACTACGCCCTTGCCGCGATACCCCCCGAATGGAAAAACACCGCCTACGCCTATGAGGCCGACCACAAACCGCTGCGGGAAGTACTCGAAGACTTCGCCCAGACATTCGGCACGCAACTGCAAATCGAAGGCCTGCTGGAAGGCGACGTCAACGGCAAGATTCGCGCGAATACCCCACAGTCACTGTTGGACAGACTCGGGGTTGAGCATCGTTTTCAGTGGTTTCTCTACAACAACACGCTGTTCATCAGCACGCTGGACCAGCAGGAGTCCGCGCGCCTGGAGGTCTCGTCAGAGACGATTTCCGACCTCAAGCAGGCGCTGACCGATATTGGACTGCTCGATAGCCGTTTCGGTTGGGGTGAGTTACCGGAAGACGGTGTCGTGCTCGTCTCCGGCCCCAAGCGCTATATCGAACAGATCAAGCAATTCAGCAGCCAACGCCGGTCACCGGATGAAAAACAGAGCGTACTGAGTTACCCGTTGAAGTTCGCCAATGCGGCGGACCGCCAAGTGGATTACCGCGGCGAAAAGCTCGTCGTTCCCGGCGTCGCCAACATCTTGCGAGGCCTTTTGGAACCGCGTTCCCCGTCTGCGCTCACAGGCTTGACCCAACGTCCGGCCTCCCAGCCAGCGCCGCTTACGCCCAATGTGCCGCGGCTGGGCAATCCGTTGCTGAGCCAAATGCTCGACGCCAATGGCACCACAGGTCAAATGGCTCCCATGCCTGCATTGACCTCACGGGCCCCGGTATCCACGAGCGGAATCCGAGTCGAAGCCGACGTACGCAATAACGCCGTGCTGATCTATGATTTGCCGGAACGCCAAACCATGTACCGCGAATTGATCACCCAGCTCGACGTCGCGCGCAAGTTGATCGAAATCGATGCGATCATTCTCGATATCGAACGTACGCAATTGCGTGAATTTGGGGTGAACTGGGGTTTCCAGAACAGCCGCTTCCGCGGTGGCGTCAACATGGCGCCCGGCACCTCCTCACAGTTGTCGATTGATAACCGCGACCGTTTCTACGCCGATATCCGCGCGCTGGAAGCCAAGGGGCTGGCTACCATGGTTTCGAACCCCTCGGTGCTCACCCTGGAAAACCAACCAGCGGTGATCGACTTCAACCGTACCCAATACATCACCCCCGGTAGAGATTACGCAACCATTCTGCCCGTCACCGTAGGCACCAGCCTTCAGGTGGTTCCTCGGGTAACGACCGGACGTGGTGTTCACCAGATCCATTTGGCGGTCGATATAGAAGACGGTAATTTCGACGAGACCAATCCCGACCGAGACCCCAATCACCCTGATGTGCGCCGGGGCAAGGTCAGCACGCAGGCCGTGATGCGGGAAAAGCGCTCGCTGGTGGTCGGCGGCTTTCATGTCACTGACAGTTCCGACCAGCAAAAGAAAATCCCGCTGCTGGGGGATATTCCGTTACTGGGCAAGGCGCTGTTCTCTTCGACAGAACGCCACAACAATCGCCGTGAGCGTTTGTTTATCCTGACACCTCGCGTCATCGGGGACCAGGACGACCCGTCGCGCTACTTGCCACAAGACGACCAGGCCGAGTTGCAAGCTGCCCTCGCACCACTGGCCAGGCGCTACTCACCGCATCAGCCGGTGATCAAACGCAGTGACATCATCACCACGCTGGCGCGCTTGGTCAGTGGAGAAGTCCCCAAGGCTTTCAGCGCGGCACCGATGCCTCTGGCGCTGAACACCTTGTGCAGCACCCGTGATTTGCTGGCGCTGAACACCGACCGCAGTCAGTGGTACGCCGGCCCGGAATACAACGTGGCGGTGGTGGTGTTGCGCAACCAGTTCAAACGCAATGTGCGTATCGATGAAAAGGAATGCAGCAACTCGCAGACCCTGGCAGTCACCGTGTGGCCACGTGCCTGGCTCAAGCCGGGTGAAGAAGCCGAAGTATTCATCGCCATGCGCCCGGTAGTGAGAGATGAACACCTCAGCGTGCCCCGCCCCTCCATGATCACTCCAGCTCAGAAGGCCACGCCATGAAAAACCGACTGTTGTGCGTCATCCTGATTGGCGCAGCGATACTCTTCACCGGCTGTACGCCCACGTGCAAAGGTGATTCGTGCTCACGCCCGCAATCGAGCAAGGACAAGATGGTGATCTGGTGGCCGCCGCAGATGCGCGTCGAGCCCGCCCCCTCCGGTGAGCGGGCGGACTACCAGACGGTGTCATTGGAACGATGAGTTCCCCGAATATGCCCGGCGCCCCACGGCAGGTATTTTTCGACAACCTGGTGAGTGGCGCTGCTGCTCACCTGCCCCTGGCGCCCGGTATCAAGGTCTGCGCACAGCACGCTGGCCAGCGCCCTGGGGTGGCCTTGTGCATTGCGCGCGAGGCCCTGCAGGCTGGGCAATTGCAACAAGTGCTAGAGCGACGCTTTGAACAAGCGGTGGTGTTCGAGGGCTGCTTTATCTACCTCGATCCCCAGCACGCCCTGGTGATATGGCACGCGCTGCCGGCAACCGCCAACGCTCTCGACAGAATCCTCAGCCGGATGCTGTCGCTGGCCACTCTGCAAGCCTTGGACAGGTGATCAGCGCCGCTCAAGCTCGGGAAGCTCCAGGGTTTCGCGCTTGGCCTCATCATCGAGCTCGCGCAAGGTTCGGTAAATCAGCGCCACGGCCTGCAAGGTTTCCCGAGGGATGCTCGCGCCCAATTTTTTCGTGTAAAGCGTGCGAGCCAACCATACACATTGGATTACCGGCACGTCGGCCGCCTTGGCACGGCGGATCAATTTGCGGGCTTCATCGTCCGTGCCTTTACTCACCAACATCGGCAGCGGTGTCTTCCCCGGCCGGTAATACAAGGCGACAGCAAAGTGCGTCGGGTTGACCACCAGCATGTCGGACTCCTCCAGCTTGGGCAGCTTGACCTTCGGTTCTTCCTGGGCCAACTGGTACGCCAACGAACGGCGCTGCCCCTTCACATGAGGGTCACCCTCCATGTCCTTGTACTCTTTGACGACCTCCACTTGAGTCATGCGCATGCGCTTGGCAAAAAAGTGCTTGGACAGGATCAGGTCGACCAGCGCCAGCACCAGCAGCATGCCAAGGCACACATGCAGCAGATGACGGAACAGCGCGATCAACGCCACGATGTAGCTCTGCAGGTCACTGGTGGCCAGGTTGATCAACGTGCCCACCGAGGGCCGGATTACCACATACAGAATCAAACCGATAAGGAAGGCTTTCGTCACGCTCATCAACAGGTTCATCAACTGTTGGGCTGAGAACATTTGCTTGACCTGGCTGACGGGATTGAGGCGATTGAAATCCATCTTCAGGGCCTCCGGCGCAAACAGCAGCCCGAACTGCATCCAACTGCTGATCAGCTTGGTGGTAATCGCGACCCCGACCATCAACAGAGCAAAGGAGAAGAACACTCCCAGCCCGTCGAACAGCACCTCTTCCAGTGCACGCGTGAAGGGCTGATTCAAACGTGATATCGGCAACAACATCAATTGCTGGAAGCGTTGCAGGCTGGTTTCAGCGGTGAATAAGGCGATTTCACTGATGGCTGTCAATGCCAGCAGCTTTGCAACATCCTGGCTTTGGGCGACCTGGCCTTTCTTGCGTTGGTCACGCAGTTTCTTGGCTGACGCCGGGTGCTTTTTTTCGCCGGAATCACTCATGGGACCGCGACCTTGATCAACTGTCCCAGCACGTGTTTGAGGTCACCCAGCGAACCCATGCGTCCGACGATCAAGTCCTGCAGCAACGCAAAGTAGAGCAGCAGAATACCGATACCCGCGAGGCTTTTGACCGGTGGCGCCAGCGTACTGACCTGCAGTTGCTGACTGTAGACCCCCAGCAACGCGATGCCGAACTCCAACAACAGCAACACCGCGATAAAAGGAGCGGCGTAGAGCAGCATGTGCGTGAAGGTATCGCCCAGCAAGTCGATAAACAGGCTCATCCCATTCTCTGCCGGCAGCGGGAACCAGACGGTGGGAGGCCAGATCAGGTAACTGTCCCAGATCACCTGGGTCAACGCGCCCAACCCCAAGGTAGTCATCAGCAGGAAAATCGCCAATTGCTTGAACAGATGCCCCATCGGCGTGGCATCCGGCCCCAGTGAAGGATTGAGCTGACCGCCGGCCAATGCGCCGCGTTGGTTATCCAGCAACGCCCCCACTCCCTCGAACATCCAGAACGGCATCGACAGCAGTACCCCCAGCAATAATCCCAGGGCCACTTCCTTGAGCACCAGCGCAGCCAATATCAGCGCCGAGTAGTCATGTCCCTCCAACGCTGCATGAATACCCGGTGCGGGCAGCAGTGCCATGACCATCACGATGGTGACCCGCAACCTGCCACGTATATGTTGAAAACAGAACGCCGCGACCAAGATGCCACAGGGATAAATACGCGCCATGCCGATGAGCAGGCTGGGCAAGAACTCGAGATACAGCAGCACGGGCGATACCTCAATTCAGGGCCGAGCGGCCGATCATTTCGAAGGTCAGGTTGATCAGCTGGATCAACTCAACGCCGATCCAGCGCCCGGTCATGATCAGCGTGACACCCACCGCCACCAACTTGATACCAAAGGGCAGAGTCTGGTCCTGTATCTGCATCAGCGCCTGCACCAACGACGTCAGCACCCCCACCACCACCGCCACCATCAGCGGCGGCGCCGTCAGCACCACCACCAGCAACATGCCCTGTTTGAACAGCACGATCGGTTCCATAGGCCACTCAGAGATAGGAGAGGAACAAGCTGTCGAGCAGGCGTGACCAACCGGACACCATCACGAACAACAGCAGTTTGAGCGGCAGGGAAATGGTCATTGGCGAGACCATTTGCATGCCCAGTGCCAGCAGCAGGTTGGAGACAATCAGGTCAATGACAATGAAGGGGATGTAGATCAGAAAGCCGATCTCGAACCCCGCCTGCAGTTGCGACAGGACAAAGGCCGGGACCAGCAGGATCAAGTCTTCGCGCTGGACCTCCTGTGCCATTTTCGCCGGCCACAGGCGCGCGGTATTTTCCAGCAGATGGGTCAGTACATCCGGGTCCACGTTGCGCAGCATGAATGCACGCAATGGTTGGATAGCCTCACGTCCCGTCTGCAAAAAATTGGTCACGCTGCTTGTGTCCACGGGCGAGGCCTTGATGCCCTCGGCGATCTCGTAACCGACCGGTGCCATGATAAACAGCGTGGCGGCCAACGCGATGCCATTGACGGCCATGCTCGGCGGCACCTGCTGCACACCGATAGCGTTGCGGGTGATCATCAGCACGATGACAATCTTCAAGAACGATGTGCAAATGATCAGCAGCATTGGCATCAACGCCAACGCTCCCACAAACAGCGCCAGGATGAGGGGATCGATCCCCTGGAATGTCATCGACCGAACATCACGCGGGACAACTGCAACCCCAGGCGCCCGTCTATTTCGACCAATTGACCCTGGCCAATCGGCCGGTCGCCGTAATACAAGCCAGCCATGCCCGGCGCATAACCGCCGATGCCGAGCACCGCGCCAGGCGCAAGGTTACGCAATTCGCCCAGGGTAAGGTTCAACGTGCCACAACGTACGTTCAGCGCCATGCTCAGCTCATCGAACGGTTCGTGGCCGAATACGTCCATCACGGGTTCATCCTCTTCATGCCCGGCGTAATGGGGGGCGATGAAATCTTCGTCCATAGACGTGTCCTCGATTGAAGTAAGGGTCAGGCACAACGGCCCGCTGTCATCGTCAATGCGCCCATGCAATCGCCGTGTACCCGCCTGCACGTAGCCGCTGCCCTGGACTAGAAAACAGGCCTGTTCAAAGACCAGCACATCGCCTACACGCAGGTTGCGTGCTTGCGCGATCGGTAACTGCAGACGCCCAAGGACCACCGCAATCGCTAACCGAAACGACGCTGGCATCGGCCTGGCGATGGCGCGCCAAGGTCCGGCATCGCATAGCGCTAGAAAGCTCTCCGGGGCCAGCCACACATACCCCTCGACCCGGGTTGTCCCCAGGATCACGCTGATTCGACAGCCGAACGCCTTGGGTCGAGCACTCTCCAGCAATCGCACATAGCCCAGCAGGGCCTTCACCTGCGGACTCAAGTGGAGCTGGAACAGCGGCCAGAACCAGGACTCCGGGTCGTTGCCGGACGGCGCCAAGACCACCGGACATTCCCCCAGCAGGCTGAGCAACGGCCCGGCTTCGGCGAGCGCCAGCACGCCGCACACCGTTTCGAAGCAAAGAGCTTCGCCACCCGCGGGCGCGCGGCCAGGTTCGAGCAGCAACTGACCGTTGCGCCCTGCCACTTGGAACGGCAGGCACAAGCCACGCCCCAGTCGACGCCGAGCGGCGACCGAGTCGCCCTTGATCAACGGCAATGCGAGCAGTGGCACGATCATGCGCAACTGACATTGGGCAGAAACAGGCTGACCGGCTGTCCCAGCGTCGCCGCAAACCGGTCCTCACACTGTTGCCGCACACCGCTGAGCCAGCGCACCGTCGCCTTCTCTTCCGCATCCAGCTCGACATTCCAGGCGCCCTGTTCCCGGCGCACACTGGCGTTGATCCGCCCAAGGCGGGGCAAGTACAGGACTGCCTGAAGCGGCCACTGCGAGGCAGCCTGCATGCGCGGCGCCAGTTGCTCGGCCAGCGCCTCGATCATCGCCGGGCCACCCGACGTCCTGGTTCGTGCTAGCGGGGTACCCGCCCCAGAGCCCTCACCGTCATCAGCCCACAATTGGGAAAACAATCGCGTTAGCTCCGCAGGAACGACACCCGCCATTCCCGGCTCTCGCTCTTCTCGCGCGTCACGCGGACGGGGCCGCTCGGCGGGCTTATCTGAAACCTGGGTCATGTCGGCTCCTGCGCCAGTAAAAGAGATAACTCCTGAAGTTTTTCCACCTGCCGCAGGCAGGCGGTGACCTGCTTCTGGGCTCGGCCGACGCAGGTCTGCTTTTCTTCCTGCTGGCCCTGCAAGGCTTCCAACTGCCCCATGCCTCGCCGCGTAACGGCAGACAAGGAACGCTCCTGCGCCCCCCAGGACTTCAGCGCCTGCAGGTTCAATACCTGGCCCTGGTGCTGGCTGAGCAGTTGGGCACTGCGCTCGGCTTCATCGCGCCGAGTCTGTTCAAGTGCCTCCTCGGCCTGCCGGATAGTGGCAAGCAGAGCCTGCTGGGCGCGCTTCGCCTCACGCAAGGCTCGCTCGGCCCGATCTGCCCGGTGCCGACGCAGGCGCCGCAGCGTCTCGACTTCGCCAAGCAGACCATCAGAATGGGACATAGGCGGTCAGCTCCTTGAGTTGCTCCAGCGTCGCAGCCATCGGCGCAGGCTCACGCAAGTCCTGGCGCAAGAAATTATCCACAGCCTGGCGACTGTCCACCGCCAGGTCGGTCAAGGCATCGCTGCCGGGCTGGTATTCCCCCAGCTTGAGCATCAGTTCGATCTGTTGATAGGCCGACAACAAGCGTCGCAACGCCGTACCCGCCTGAATATCCGCAGGCTCGGCCACGTTGCTCAGGATCCGCGACAGACTCGCCAGCACATCCACTGCGGGATAGTGCCCGCGCTCGGCCAACTTGCGAGACAGCACGATATGACCGTCAAGCAGCGAGCGGACTTCATCGGCCACCGGATCGTTCATGGAGTCCTGCTCGATCAGCACCGTATAGATCGCCGTGATTACCCCCGCACGGGTCAACCCGGCGCGCTCCACAAGACGCGGCAGCAGGCTGTATACCGATGGCGGCAGACCGCCGCGACCGAGAGGTTCGCCGGCGGCCAGACCGATTTCGCGCTGGGCCCTGGCAAACCGGGTCAGGGAGTCGATCAGCAACAACACACGCAGCCCCTTGCGCCGATAACCTTCAGCCAGTGCCGTCGCGGTGAAGGCCGCGCGGGCTCGCTCCATACTGGATCGGTCGGACGTAGCGCACACCAATACGGCTTTGGAGCGCAGCTGTTCATCGAGTTCATGATCGAGAAACTCACGCAGCTCGCGGCCCCGTTCGCCGATCAGGCCGAACACGATGACATCGCAGTCCACGTTACGGGCGATCTCCGCCAGCAGGGTGGTCTTGCCGCACCCGGCGCCGGCGAACAGGCCCACGCGCTGGCCTTCACCCAACGTCAGCAGGCCATCGATCGACCGCACGCCGGTGGCCAGCGCGCGGTTGATGCGCGGGCGCTCAGTGGGCAGCGGCGCCTCACACAACACCGCACTGGTGTCCGGCAAATCGGCCTCGACAAACGCACCGGGGCCTTCTCCCGTGATCGGCCGCCCGAAACCATCCAGCACTTGCCCCAGCAATGCCTCGCTGACCTGAACCCGATGCGCGACGCCAAGACGCTCCACGCCAGCGCCCACCTGCACCCCCTCCAGATTGCCCAGGGCGCTGAGTACCGCGTCCTGCTGATCAAAACCGATGATCTCGGCCAGCATGTAGTCGCCCGGCTTTTTCTCGACCCTGCACAAGTCACCGATACGCGCCTGGGGCAGCCGGCACTGGAGCAACATGCCATTGACGCGCTGGATGCGCCCTCGCATCGTCACCGGCGCGAAGGTGGCCAGCGACTGGACTTGACGCTGTTGCCAGGCCTCCAGGCGTGCTTGCATTTCCGCACTCACCAGCGCACCTCATAGCGCTGTTCGCCATCGAACACCACCTTGCTGTTGTCGATCAGCACCAGGCGCAGGCCGTCGACTTCATCCCCGACAAACAGTCGGCTGCCCTCCTCCAGGACCACGTGTCCATTCGGCCCGCCCACGATCTGCACAATCTTGAACGGCAACGTCCCATCGCGTACGCGCACACGGCTGATCACCGGGACCGCGCTGTCGAACTGCTCGCCAAAACGGCTGAGCATGCGCGCGACCAGTTCCACATCATCCTGTGAGACATCCCCATTGAGCGCGACCTGGCCATTGACCACTTGCAAGCTGACACGCTGGCTCAATTCACGTTCACCGAGCATCTTCAACAGCTGCTGGCGGACCTCAAACGGCGAGGCCAATTCGTGCTTCTGCACCACAGGCGGCATCAGGGATGCCTGAGCCTCAGGCTTCCCGGTGGACGCCATGCCCACCACGATGAAGATCACCGTCACCACCAGCACCAGCGTGATCAGGCGCTTCTGCTGCGCGTGGGAGATGGCCGACAACTTAAGCACCGGCACCGGTTCACTGATCCGTGGCGACACAGCCGGTGCGGGGGCTGGGGCCTGGGGCCAGGGCTCATCGGCCAAGGTGACGCACAACCGCACGTTCCCCACCGAAAACGTTACGTTCAGCCCCAGGTGCGCAATTTGCGCCAGCACCTGACCATCGGCATCCTGCAACAACCCGGCCTCAGCCTGCACCGACCAGTTCGAGTCGACAAGCCGCAACCGGGCATGCTGCTCGGCGATGCCAGGGTCATTCAGCACCAGGTCAGCATCGGCGTGGGCACCGATGCTCCACTGCTCCCCGAACAAGGGCAGCGCCGCTCCCTGATGCCGCCCATCAAGCACGCGCAACTCGAACATCATCGAGCCCTCCGTGCTGAACAAAACCGAACCGTCATGCCACCGCACCGCGCATCAATTCGTCCAGGCCCAAGTCAAAGCGCCCCAGCACCTTGACCTTGGAGGCGCTGCCCAACTCGGCGAAAGACAGCACCGGCACGTGGTTGAACTCCTCCAGCAGCAGCGTGCGCAGCGGGCTGCGCAAATCCTGTGCGACCAGCATCACGCTCTTGAGTTTTGGCCGTACGGGAAAAGCTTGATTGAGCAGGCTGACCAACACCGCACTGTGTTCGTCATCAAGGGCGAAGAACACCCCCGTCTGAGTCTGGCGCAGCGCCTCACGCAGGATGTTTTCAGTCTGCGGCGACAACAGCCAGGCATGCAGGCCGTCGGCTTCGCTGTACTGGTGGTAGATCTGTGCCTTGAGCGCGATGCGCGCGTAGTCGGCCAGCGCGTCCGGCTCACGTTCATGCTGGCCGTACTCGATCAGCGACTCGACGATCAGCCGAACGGCGCGCAACGGCACACCCTCGCTGGCCAGGCGTTGCAGGACCGCCGAAAACCGCGACAGCGGCATAATCCGCTGCAGCTCCTGGACCAGTTCCGGTTGGTTGTGTTCCAGCCAACTGAGGATCGACTTGCTTTCCTGGATCCCCAGGAACTGCGGCCCGCTGAGCATCATCGCCTGCTTCATGCGCTCGACGATGAGGCTCGCCGCGGTGAAGCGCTCCAACTGCGGATCATCCAGCAGCGGATCATCCGGTGCCAACCAGAGCCAATCCTGTTCATCGCGCTCTACCAGCCCCGCAATGGCGTGCGCCGGCTCAACCGACAACGCCTTACGCTCAACCGCCACATGGCTGACAACCGATGCCTTGACCATCGGTACTTCGTGGACACAGAAACGCATTTCATCGTCGGCCAGTGAGTCGTCGAGTTCCACCTCAAACGGTGGCAGCGTCAGGCCGATATTGGCGACCAGTGCATTTCGGGCCTGGCGAATCGAGTGAACAAGATCAGCCACCTCAGGCGTCCCTCGTATCACCGGGGAGAATTGCAACAGATAGGGTCTCGACGGATCAAACCCACGCAAATCCTCACTGCCGTTCTCTTCGGGACGCACCGCTTCGGCGGTTTCAGCAGCGGGCTGTTCCTGCCGTTGACGCTGGCGCATCAGGTAGTACCCCAGGCTGCCGGTAACCAGCGCAATCAGAATGAACACGCCCGTCGGCATGCCGGGTACCACGGCAAAGGCGAGCATGCCCACCGAGGCGATCATCCAGCTCTTGGGTTCGCTGGTCATTTGCCGGGCGATTTCGGCGCCCATGTTGCTGGCGCCCCTGCGTCCGTCCGGCGCCACACGGGTGATGATCATGCCGGCGGTGAGGGAGATCAGCAGCGCCGGGATCTGTGCGATCAGGCCGTCGCCGATGGTCAATACCGAGTACAGCGATATTGACTCGGAAGCGCTCAGGCCATGCTGGAACATGCCCGTGGAGAAGCCGCCCAACAGGTTGACCACAACGATGATCAACCCCGCGATGGCATCCCCTTTGACGAACTTCATCGCGCCGTCCATGGCCCCAAACAGTTGGCTCTCACGGGACAATTGTTCCCGTTTGTCCCGCGCTTGCATGCCGTCAATCAAGCCGGCACGCAAGTCGCTGTCGATGGACATCTGCTTGCCGGGCATCGCGTCCAGGCTGAAACGCGCGGCCACTTCGGCCACCCGCTCCGAGCCTTTGGTGATCACCAGGAAGTTGACCAGGGTCAGGATCAGGAAGATCACCATCCCCACGGCGAGGTTGCCGCCAACCACGAAATTACCAAAGGCCTCGACGATATGACCGGCGTCCTGCTCCAGCAGGATCAGGCGCGTCGTGGCAATCGACAGCGCCAGGCGAAACATGGTGGTCAGCAGCAGTATTGACGGAAACGATGAGAACGCCAGGGGGCCTGGCAGGTACAACGCCAACACGATCAACAGGCATGAGATGCAGATATTGAGCGCGATCAGGATGTCCACCAGCCAGGTGGGCAGCGGCACGATAAAGATGAAGACGATGGCCATCACCACCACGGCGCCCAGCACTTCTGCGCGTTGCGCGACCTTGAGCAGAAAGCTGTTGATGGCCGAAAGCGCAGTCACGCCATGCCCCCCAGCTCAGCAGGAAGACGCGCAGGGCCACGTGTCACCCGATCCAGTTCGCCGATCACGGCCAGGAAACCACGCAGGGTTTCTTCGCGTACTCGACTGTCGAGCCATATCGCCAATGGCAGTTGCTGGACCAGCGGATACAGTGCATTGAGGGCCAACAATTGCTGGGGGCTCGAACTGCCCAACAGGTCGCTCCCGAGTCGCAGTATTTCAGCAGCAGCGATACCTGCACCGGCGTAACCCAGCAGGCGTTGCAGCAGGGCCACGGCATCATGATCGATACCCAGGCGTTGGAGCAGGGCGTTGCAACCGGTCAACACGCCGCTCAACTGTCCACAGCTTTGCAGCCCCAGTAACAGGGTACGCAGCATCGGCGTAGGCAGTGATGACACCTTGGCCGCGATGTCGTCCGCCAAAGCCTTGCGCATCATCTTGAGCCCTTCGGCAAGCCGTTCACCGCCATACACCCCCAGCAGCGCCTGCATCATCGTCGACAACGATTGGCGTGTGACCACACTGGCGTAGTAGAGCGCACGCAGCGCCTGGCGCTCCTGTGGATCGGCACTGCCCGCCTGCAGCGCCAAAGCAATGTTCAGGCCTGCCTGGATCTGCCCTTTGAAGCGGACCTCCAGCTTGGCGATGGCATCACGGGCCAACGCCGCTTCCGATGGGCGCACTTCAGCGTCTGCCTGGGTTGCCACATATTTGAGTACCACGAATGCACGCGCGGGGTCCCCGCCAGCCAGCGACAGCAATTTGTCGACACTGGGATGCTGCAGCAATTGCCAGCGGATGCGGCGCGAAAGGCTCGCAAGGGTCGCCTGGGCAGGGTGCCCCAACTGATCATAAATTTGCGCAAGCTGTTCGGCCGGAGGCACGCGCACGCTCATCTTCCGCTGACTCAAGGGCTGGCTGTTGTTTTGCACTTCCAGGCTGAACAGGTGAGCGAGCTCATCCAAGCCCGGAACTGGCACCGGCGTGGAGGTCTGGCTGACAGCAGGTTGATCCAACTGCTGGACGGCTGGCACATCCGGGGAAGATTCGACTTTCATGGACAGACCTGAACAGGAAGAGTGTTTCCCTGTGTGGCAAGGCCAGCTCAAACGGTTCCATCAAGTCGAATGCCACGAAAAATTTGAAAAGACTTGCACAGACCTCCGTGGCATCTATGCAAGGTCCTGCGCGAAATCACTCCACTACAAAATATTTATTCATAAAAATCAGTCAGTTATATAAAAAACAGTCTTGGCATAGCCAGTGCTAAAGGGGTTCCCGTCGACACCTTTTCGACTGCGTCTACACCAAGGAAACAATCATGAATATCCCTATTGAAGCTTTAGCGCACCTCGTTGGCAGCTCGCCTCAATTCATGCTTCACCTGACAGACGAACAGCAAAAAAAACTTCGGCGCTTCATTCATAAGCGCGTACTCAACCCGGAAGATGCGGATGATCTTCTGCAATTGACGTACCTGGAAGCCTGGCGCAACCGAGAGCGTTTCAGCGGCAATGCGACGCTCAGCACGTGGATGTGTGGTATCGCGCAAAACCTTATCCGTAACCACTTCAGGCGCATGTACGCCAAGCCGGTGCATTGCGAGTTTGACGAGTCGCTCTGGCATGGTCAGGAGGACAATCGCAACCTGGATTGGGAATTTGAGGTCAACCGCCGCCTGGAAAAAACCCTGAGCGCTATCGACCATCTGCCGGTGGAAATGCGCAAGACCCTGTACGCCTCACTGGAAACCGACGGCAGCTATCAGGACACAGCCGACGCGTTGGACATTCCTATCGGCACCGTGCGTTCACGCCTGTCACGGGCCCGCGAACAGCTCAAACGCGCCACGCACAACCCGAAACACCCGTAGCGTCAGTGCACGCGTTGAGCGGCAGGGATATCTGCTCAACGCGATCGAGTTTCGCGGGTACTCGGCAGGGCGAAGAGTGATCCACTCGTCGCCAGATTCGCTGATTTCGCTTAAACAGTTGAAAGCGTAGATAAAAATTCAAAATAAATGCTTGACGCATTGCCGTTCTACGCGAATAATGCGCGCCACTTGGCTACATAGCTCAGTTGGTTAGAGCATAGCATTCATAATGCTGGGGTCCGGGGTTCAAGTCCCTGTGTAGCCACCAAGTACCGATCCATAGACGTCTACAGCAGTCTATGAATCACCTCAAGAAGCCCGCCTCGTGCGGGCTTTCTTGTTTCTGGCGTTTCACAAGGCAACAGCCTGACAGCGCCATGTCCTGAACGTCCCTCCCCTGCGCGACACGCTCATCGGCCCGGAAATGCTCACCACAGGGCGACAGTTGGGTTAACCACGAGCACTGAAACTCCATTTCTGTATCCGTTCTGTGTGATTTCCGGTATCGACATCAGATAACGACTACATCCGAAGACATTTGCTTCCAAGCATGATCCCCATGGCTGAAATACAGCCACATTGCCCTGAACTGCCCTCAAGCGGAGGCTGCTTGGATATGAAACAAGGATGTCTTGTGACAAACAATTCAGAGGTGAATGTCGCACCGCCAACACCGCTGATCATTCCCGACATACAACTGCCATTCTCCAACCCGACACCGCGCTCTGATCACGATGTGTTGAGGGAGCGTGTGCTCGCCTGGGCGCAAAGATACGGCCTGATCGGTCGCCGAGGGGCACACCGGCTAAGTACCACTGCGCTGCTCGACCTGGGGATGGCGCTGTGCGGGCAGGCGCCCACGCAGCAAGCCGAAACCCTGGTGTGCTGGTATCTGTGGGCACTCATACTCGATGACCGAATCGATGATGGGCCCTGGGCAGAAAATGGCGTACTGGAGCGTTTCGTCACAGCGGTGCAGGCAATAACCGAGAACGACGGTGCCGATCCGCTGGATGAAATCGGCCGATTTGATGACCCCATGCTCAGTGTCCTGATTGATGATCTGTGGCCACGGACACGGAACTGGGGTAACGAGCGTTGGCGGCATAGACTTGTACAGAATTTGCTCAGACACCTGCGTGCGCAGGCGACACTGGTAAACATGCGCGAAACAGGAGCGGCACTCACACTGTCCGAATATCTGCCGTTGCGACGGGATTCGTTCGGTGCACTGTTCTTCTTTGATCTCATCGATGCGGCCGAAACGCTCGACCCCTACCAACACTCAGCCGATATCGAATGGTGGAGCAGGCTGCGGGAGCACGCTGCCGATATCATCACCTGGACAAACGATATCCACTCGATTGCCAAAGATGTGGTGTGTGGCGAGCGCTTCAACCTGGTGTCGATTCTCGCGGACAGCGCCGGCACCGACTGGCCTGCATCGATCGAAGCGGCCCATCAGATGGTGAACGCGGCTGTCTCGGCATTCACCGAGCTCGCCGCCAAGCACACCCGCCAACGACCATCCGCCGCCACCGACCCGGACCGACTGCGTCAGGTTGCCCGTGCGGCGGGCGACTGGCACAGGAGCGTGTCCCGGTATCACCTGCAGGCCAACGACCCGACGGGTCGGATCAACCAGCAGGTGGACCTGAACCTCACCCCGCCTACCCTGAAATCCCGGCAATTCGAAATCGACCCCTACCCCCTTTATGAGCGTTTGCGTACCACGCTGCCGATCGTCTACGACGAGCCCACGGATGTGTGGCTGGTCAGCCGGTATGCGGATGTCAAAGCAGCGCTGACCCATCCCGGAGCGAGCAGCAACAACTACAGCTGGCAGATCGGACCGTTGCTGGGGCACACCCTTGTCGCCATGGACGGCTGTGAGCATGCCCAGCATCGAGCGTTACTGAGCCCGTCGTTCCGCAGCAAGGCCCTCGAAGTACTCGAAGCATCGATCACTTCGGCGAGCATGGACCTGCTGGCGCAGATGCAGGGCCGTCACCGGGTGGACCTCATTGCCGACTTCACCTGCGCGTTGCCCGTGCGGGTGATGGCCCGTGCACTGGGTCTTCCGGCGCAGACCACTGAAGAGGTAGAGCAGCTGAAAAAGTGGTGTGCCATTGGCTTCGCCTACATGGGCAACTATCGACAGGATCCGACCCTGTTGACCGGTGGATTGTCCAACCGCGACCGTTTCTACGATTTCATTCAGCCACATATCGACGCCCGCCGCACGGTACCCACCGACGATTTGATCTCTCATCTTCTGGCGGCACGGATTGACGGTCAGCCATTGCCCGAGGCGTTCGTCAGGGCCTACTGCGCGATCCTGATGACGGCCGGCAGCGAGACCAGCCACGGTGCCTTGGCAAATCTCATTGTGAACCTGCTGGACGAGCCCGGCGTCAAGGAGGCGGTGATGGCCAATCCAGACTTGATGGACAATGCGCTCGCAGAAACCTTGCGACGCAATCGTCCCTTGCAGCTCGTTCTCAGGGAGGCCCGTGAATCGTTGGAGCTGCCGTCTGGAACCATTCCTTGCGGCGCGACCTTCGCCTGCCTGATCGGCTCGGCCAACCGTGATCCAGACCACTTCACCGATCCGGACACCTTCAATATGTCGCGCCCTCACCAGGAGACAAATCATTTTGCCTTCGGAGCGGGTCGGCATTTCTGCCTGGGATCGATACTGGCACGGATGGAGATCACGATCGGCGCCCGCCTGCTGCTACAGACCTTTCCAGGCGTGCGCTGGGCTCCAGGGTTCCAGCCCGCCGAACACGGCTTCCTCAACCGCTGCCCCGACCGGCTGGAGGTCGCACTGTGAACACCACTGGCCCAGCCGAGGAACCCGGCTACACCAACAGCTATCTCGGTGATCAGCAGGCCGGCCAACTAATGCGGCTGCGCACCCTGGAGCGTGCCTTTGACCCGTTGAGTCGAACAGTCTTTGGCCTGCTGCCTCTCCCGGAAAGGCCGACCATTCTTGACCTCGGCGCAGGCGCTGGATCATTCGCAAGCTGGCTGAGCACGCGATACTCCGACGCGACTGTCATCGCCACCGACATTGACCCCCGATTTCTCACCGACATACCCGGCATTCGGGTGATCACTCACAATGCCGCGACCGATGATTTTCCTGCGGCGTCTTTGGACGTGGTGCACGTTCGGGCCTTGTTGTGCCACCTTCCCGAACGCGAAGACATTCTGACCCGATTGGCCACCTGGATCCGTCCAGGCGGCTGGCTGGTAATCGAAGATGTGAGTCTGCAACCCAGCCTTGGAACAGCCAACCCGTTGTTCCGCAAAGTCGCCCAGGCCGGCGTCACGCTCCTGGAGCAGTCCATTGGATCCGACATGCTCTGGGCCGATACCCTTCCAGACCGGCTACGTGAACGGGGGCTTTCCAACATCGGCTATCGCACCCTGGAAGGCCGAATCGGCGACGACAGCCCGGCTGATGCCTTCTGGGCGACAACTACAGCACACGCCGGGCCGGCACTGCTCAAGCGCGGCCTACTCTCTCAGAACGACCTTGATGCCATGGTTAAACTGCGCGCCTCCCCGACGTTCACCGAGGCCGCTTTGACGTTTATCAGCGCCTGGGGACAAGTGCCCGAACGTGGGTAAGCGACCGCATCTGCACGAAAGAGGACACCCGATGAACGACAAAGTGATTTTAGTCGATGCACACGATATTCAGATCGGTGTGTGTGACAAACGCGACGCACACCTGGGAACGGGACGGCTGCATCGCGCCTTTTCGGTACACCTGATCGACAGCGCCGGGCGCCATCTGATTCAACGTCGCGCAGCAGGTAAAATGCTGTGGCCCGGTTTCTGGTCGAATGCTTGCTGCAGCCATCCGGCACCCGGCGAGACTGTTCCGGATGCGGCGTCACGCCGTCTGCGCGAAGAACTGGGGATCTCTGCCCCCTGCCGCTCGCTGTACAGTTTTGAATACCATGCGCACTTTGGTTCGATCGGGGCAGAACACGAACTTTGTCATGTATTGATTGCTCAATCTGACGCGGTGGTCTCCCCGACCACGGAGGAAGTCAGTGAGGTCGCGTGGCTGACCCGCGCGCAAGTATCAGCCCAACTTTCAGATCCGGCAGTCCCCTTCACACCCTGGTTTCGAATGCAGTGGTGCCGCCTGCTAGCGCAGCACCCCACATTCGATACCCCCGCATGTCAGGAATAAGTTCAGCGCCTTGCCAGGCTTGGTGTCCTCACACGCAGGTCTCCCAGGTCAATCGTCAGATCATTGCCCGGCCGGCTGCCCAACGTGTCGTTCAGGTTCATCCGCAAGGGCTTATCGGCGTCCAGACCATATTCAAGGTCTGCATTGACGCGCTTCTGGGTATGACTCAGGCCCGCACTGCTGGAAAAACTGAGATTCGTCATCGCGGGTATCGACATGCCATGGGACTGGGTGGCGGTATAGCTCAGACTCATGTGTTTGACCCGCAGATTGGTGCGATCGCTCAGTGCGCGCCTGATCAGCGGCTCAGAACTTTCACCGGCAAGGTGACTGCGCTCTATCGCTCGCAGGATCTCTGGTTTGAGCTCCATGCCAAGCGTCACCGAAGTGCCCTCGCCATGCTGCAACTGATCGAGCACCTGGGCAAATTGTGGGTCATCCCTCAACCACTGCTCGATCGCCGCTTTGTTGGCCGGCGCCACATCATCCAGCCAGGTATGACGGCCATCGTCCCTTAACCCCACGCGGGTGACAGAAGACTCCACTGACGCCAGTTGGCGAAGACCCTGTTTCACCAGGTCCTGCTGGACCATCAACCCATTCAATGACTGGCTGATGGCATGGTAAGCATCCGGCTTCGTCGCTATCGGCGGGTGCGTCGCGAGAAACCGTTGCACCGAGGCTAGCTGCTGATCCACCGTATTCCCCGACAGCTCGATCGCAGCCAGATCCTGCCTGAACGTCGGTGAGTAAAGCGACACACTGCGCTTCAGGTCATCAACCTGAGACTGAGTCACCGGTTGCGGATGCTTGAAAGAAAAACTGAAGGCCTGCGATTCGCCGCGATCAAACTTCACCATGACCGACAGTTCCGGCAATGCAAACACCGCCGCGCTGGGCCCACCGCTTTCGGCGCTGACCAACGCTAACGCATTGAGGGGCGCGATATTGGCCCCCACGCCCCCCTGCCGGAGGAACTGTGCGCTGGTTGCCGCATTGTGACGGGTGCCGGTTGCGGTGCGTGTGGCGGACTGACTCTTATCGGTATGGAAAAGATTGAGGTTTGCCACCCCGCCAACGCCAGCACGTATAACCGAGTCCAGCTCTGCGATGTCTTCCTGCGGGCTGTACATCAAGCGCAATTGCGCAAGTGCGTCCACATTGACGTCACCACTGACCTTCGAACTCTTACCTGCCGCATGCTCCTCCCCCAAAGCCAGCAGATCATAGACGCTACCTGTCTCACCGGTAAGGATCGACATCATCTTGCCAAAGTCCGCCTCTTTGACGTCGAAGGCGATGCTTGCCCCCTGGTTTTTTGCAACTGCGGCCGTCAGTTCCGCTGCAACCCTCAAGCCCGGCCCCACTGCGCCCGATCCTTTGCCTAAGGTCACGCCCGAGCCCACCGAACCCGCCAGTCGCCGCATGTCGTCCGAACTGATTTCAACCCGAGCGCCTTTGTCGGTACGGCTGATACTTACCCCATGGGTATGAGACTTGGAGACGCCCAGGAAAAACTCTACGGGGGCAATTGGCTTTATCCCCGTCACCATCAACCCCAGGCTTTTGCCTTGGGTTCGGCTCGGGGAAAGGGTCTGGCCACTGCTCAGTTGTTGTACTTGCTGCGTCATCGCGTCTTTGATGGAGGCATCCTTGGGCAACCCCAGGAGCCCCGAAAGATGCCAGTGAAGCGCAGAGCCGGGTGTGCCAAGGTCCTTGGCCAACAGCTTGAAGTTGCCATACAAGGATTCGGCCTGCGCATAACTGGCGATACCTTGGCTGGCCAATGTGTGCACGGGGCTGTCCTGGAACGCTTGCATGACATCCGCAAGAGACTTTTCCAAGCGTGCCAAGGCGCTTGGGCTATGGCCTGACGTAGCGTCGAGCGCCTGCACCAGGTCCGCCAATTGCTTGAGCGTGCTCGCATGATGGATCAGGTCGCCTTCGATCAATGCCGAGGGGTGATCGAGGTCCCGCTTGCCCCCGGGCTTGGCCGTGGGAAGCGTCACGCCCTGCCCCTCAAAGTTGGCCAACAACGCGGCGGTCGTTTTTTCCGACGAGGGAGAGGCTCTCTTGAACGCTTCATAGAGCTGATGCAGCGTCGAGCCAGGGTTGATTTCCGCCCTGTTCAATGTGGGCTTGGGGTCGAACGTTACACCGTGAGCGTCGCCCAAGCGGCGTGCGCTTGACTGGCTACTCTCCTCCACCTGCGTCAGCGCCTGGCGAATCTGCCCGGCCAGGGCCTGTCGCGGTCCTGGTTCGCTCAATGCGGTGAGCCGCAGATCCAAGTCAGCCGAAACCGGCCTGCTCTGCGCGAGAGGAGTGAGTTGCTGGTGCAGTCGCCGATCGTCAGCGTAGATGCCCTCCAACCCCTTGCGGCCATTGAAGTGCTGCTGAACACCTTTGGCTTTTTGGCTGAGAGCCTCCAGGGGATGAAAGTGTGCGCTGATCCCTTGAGAATATTGACGCTTGAGCGGCACCCCCTCACGGGTTTGCCCCATGACATTGCTGCCGACTGACAATGCCCCGCCGGGAAACTGCGCGCGCAGTTGCGTACTGGCCAACGTGTCGGCTAACGATGGCGCCGGGGTCGTCGATTGCATCGGGCCCCACTCCAGTGCTGAGGCGCTGGCATTATCCAGTCGGTAGAGCTGCTTGTTCCACCCCCCAATCAAGTGCTTATCAGCGTCCATCCGCAAGGACTCCAACGGTTGGCGACCCGGAAGTTCAACGCTGCTCCAGTGCTGCACGCCCGCGGTAGTACCCTGCCAGGCTTCGCGATTCAACCTGAACAGTTCTCCGCCCTGGGTATGTGCATAAAGATTGCCCACGTGATCCAGGGCCAGTGTTTTGATGTCAATCGCGGGTGACGCGTGTAACGGCTGGGCGTCCCCATCGTGATGGACCTGAAGCTGGTTGGTCTGGTCGACGGTGACAAAATTGCGGCCGTCAGCGACAGCGAATCCGGTAATGCGCCGCTGACTATCCCCTGCGAGCACTTCGTCAAGGGACACTTGCGGGCGCGGCGCAGGAAGAGCGGCCAAGTCATGGCTGGCACCCTCCATCAGCGGATCGCGCACTTGGCTGATGGCCACGGCCTTCAGTTGCCCTTCTTGCAGCACATAGGCACGACCATCCAACCCACGCTCCAGATGCTCGACACCGGGCTGAACGGTGTCTTGCCAACGTTGCGCCGCCGCGTCCCAGGTCAACAGGTTGCCCGCATCCAAGGCAACCTTGCCCCGCTGTCCCAGATCGACCGCCGCCGCCAGTGCGTGTTGGCTGGGCAGCGGCAGGCCTTTCTCGATGCCCTTGACCAGCACGTCGCTAAGGTTCCATTGCGGACGTAGGGTATTCGCGTCCCCCAGGGGCACGCTGTGCAATTGCTGACGTGCGTCGCGAACCTGAGCATTGAGTTGCCCCGCATCATCATGAAAGAAGCCTTCGACACTGACGGCTCCCTTCAACGCCCGCTCCAGCGATTCAAGCGGTTGACGGACCATCGGCAACTGTTGATCTCGCGCTATGCGCAGGTCTGCTTGGACCAATTCTCCGTCCGTGGTCGCGCCATACAGCGCGTTTCCCGACAACCCGATACGGGCGAGCTGCACGGGCGCTCCCAGCTCATCCACCGGCTGCACGGCCTGCACGCTCCCGCCCTGGACATGCACCAAAGAAGCATCCCGGGCCTGGTTCAGCTGCACCGTAGTGCGGCCATGCGCACTGCTGTCGGCAACGCCCTTGGGGGTCTTTAGCAACTGCCCCTCGTTCGTCAGGCCAATACGGCTGAATGCACGAGCGTCTGCGTCATGCATCCACGACAGTGTGAGGGGTTCAAAGCGAAACAGTCGATCGCCGTCCAGGCGAAATTGCTGGCCATCCACCGTCGTTTGAACCGCGCTGACGCTGCCCAGATGCGCGCGCCCCGGACTCTCGACAACGTCGCCGGTTGCATCCGGAAGGCTGCTTTTGAACACCGCCGCGACCGCCGGTGTGGAATGGATGTGAAACACATGCTGGCGCTCGTCCTTCATCCGCAACGTATGCGTACCTGCTGTCGAAGGACCATCAGCCACATAGTGTTTATTGGGCTGGTTGAGGTGGTGGGCGATATCACGGCCAGTCAGTGTCGTATCAGCCTGTACCTTGCCATCGTTGAGGGAAACATCGAACTGCATTGAGGTCGGGTGCAAGGGTTGATAGTGCAGCAACACTGGCGGAGACAGTTCCTGGCCCGGCCTCTTCAAGCGTTCCACCAGATCATTCTGTAACTTGAAAAGAGCTTTCAATTCCGTGCGCATGGCAATACTCCCAAACAAAATTCATCACAGCTGTCTAGTGGGCATCCGCTCTGTTTGGTTCCACCACGGGCCTTTCCACAACGGCGACTGCATGCGCACGAAAAAACCACTCAACTGTATTTTGACGCTCGCTTGACCCACTGTTAGTGTCCGGCTCCATCCCTACACGGAGTGCTTTCGATGAAACTGGATATCTTTCAAGTCGACGCTTTCAGTCAATCGGTCTTTGGCGGCAACCCGGCTGCGGTGTGCCCGCTGACCGAGTGGCTCAGCGATGAGCAACTGCAAAACATCGCAGCGGAAAACAACCTCTCCGAAACCGCCTATTTCGTACCCCGTGGCGAGTTCTACGAGTTGCGCTGGTTTACCCCGGAGGTCGAAGTGGACCTGTGCGGCCACGCCACACTTGCGGCGGCCTGGGTGTTGATTCACCTGCTGGGGGATGCGCCTGAAGTGTTGCGCTTTGCGACACGCAGTGGCGAACTGCGGGTCACGCGTAACGGTGACGAGTTGGCAATGGACTTCCCGGCCAAGCAACCCCAGCCTTGTGAGCCACCCGATGGAATGTTGAGCGCGCTGGGCATTGAACAGGCCGAAGTGTTCAGCACCGATGACTACATCGTGTTGCTGGAAGACGAAGCGCAAGTCGCCGCACTGAAACCGGATTTTGCCCACCTCAAGGGTTTGCCGAAACGCGGGATTGCAGTGACCGCCAAAAGCGCACGGTTCGATTTTATCTCCCGCTGGTTCGGGCCCAACGTGGGCGTGAATGAAGACCCGGTCACCGGCTCGGCCCATACGTCACTGGCGCCGTTCTGGGCCGAACGCTTGGGCAAGTCGAGCATGACAGCGGAGCAAGGCGGAACGCGCCGCGGCCAGCTGCGCTGCGAACTCAAGGGTGACCGCGTGATCATTTCCGGCCATGCCGTGCTCTACCTGCAAGGCACGATTTACCTGTAAAAAGCAGTGCCCCAAGGACAACAGATCATTCTCAAAATGAACGGAGTTCAGCGCGTGTTTTCGATTTCCCGCCGTCAACTGTCGGTGATTGCCGCAGCCCTTGCCCTGGCTGCATGCAACACCTCTGTCAACGAACCGCCACCGGCACCGGAGCTGGGTTCAGGCTATCGCACCGACCTCACCACCCAACAGGCCAAGCGTCATATGGCAGCGGCCGCCAACCCGCTGGCGGCCGAGGCCGGGCGCGAAATGCTGCGCAAGGGCGGTTCGGCGATCGATGCGGCGATTGCGATGCAGGCGGTGTTGACCCTGGTGGAGCCGCAGTCTTCCGGCATCGGCGGTGGCGCGTTCATCATGCTCTGGGACGGGAAAAAGGTGCACGCCTATGACGGCCGAGAAACCGCTCCGGCCGGGGCGACGCAGCAGTTGTTCCTGAGGGCTGACGGCAAGCCGATGGCATTTCCGGAAGCGCAGATCGGCGGACGCTCGGTCGGCACCCCTGGGGTATTGCGTGCGCTCGAAATGGCGCACAAGAAGACCGGTCATCTGCAATGGGCCGAGCTGTTCGAGCCGGCGATCCGGTTGGCGGAACAGGGTTTTGCCATTTCTCCACGCCTGCACAGCCTGATCGCGGCCGACCGCTATATCGCGCAATCGCCGGACATGGCGGCGTACTTCCTGAACGCCGATGGCACACCCAAAGCCACCGGTACCCTGTTGAAAAACCCGGCGCTGGCCGATGTGTTCAAACGCATCGCCAAGGAAGGGCCGGATGCGCTGTACCAAGGGCCGATTGCCGATGAGATCGCACGCAAGGTGCAGGGCCATCGCAACGCCGGCAGCCTGTCCCAGGCGGACCTCAAGGGCTATACCGCCAAGGAACGCACGCCGCTGTGCACCGATTACAAACAATGGAAAGTCTGCGGCATGCCGCCGCCATCCTCGGGCGGCGTCGCCATCGCACAAATCCTCGGCACCTTGCAGGCGCTGGAAGCCCGCGATCCTGCCCTGGCCATCGCAGCGATGCAACCGCTGAAAAGCCCGTCGCCCGCCGGCCTTGAGCCACCCCCCGAAGCCGTGCACCTGTTGGCCGAAGCCGGACGCCTGGCCTTTGCCGATCGTGGCCTCTACGTCGCCGACGCGGACTTCGTCCCGGTGCCGGTGGCGGGCCTTGTCGCACCGGATTACCTGGCAAAACGTGCCGCCCTGATCGGCGCGCGCAGCATGGGCATCGCCAAGCCGGGCGTGCCGGCGGGCATCCAGGTGGCCTACGCACCGGATCGCTCGCCGCTGCGCATTTCCACGTCGCAAGTGGTGGCGGTGGATGACCTCGGCGGCGCCGTGTCGATGACCACCACGGTGGAAGCGGCGTTTGGCGCCCATGTCATGGTCCAGGGCTTCCTGCTCAACAACCAGATGACCGACTTTTCGTTTATCCCCGAGGAAAACGGCCAGCCCGTGGCCAACCGTGTCGAGCCGGGTAAACGCCCGCGTTCGGCCATGGCGCCGACCCTGGTGTTCGACCGCAAGAGCGGCGAGTTACTGGCCACGGTCGGCTCCCCCGGTGGCTCACAAATCATCGAGTACGTGAGCAAGTCGCTGGTGGCGATGCTCGACTGGAAACTCGATCCGCAAGCCGCCATCAGCCTGCCCAACTTCGGCAGCCGCAATGGCGCGACCGAACTGGAAAGCGGCCTGTTCAGCCCCGCGCTGAAACAGGCCCTCAAGGACAAAGGCCATGCGCTGAGCGAGATCGATATGACCAGCGGCATCCAGGCCATCGTCCTCACCCGGGATGCCCAGGGCAAGGTGTCGCTGAGCGGCGGCGCCGACCCTCGGCGTGAAGGCGAAGCGGTCGGCGACTGATTAATCATTCAACGGAGAAACGCCCGTGCAGCAAGCAGATAACCTCGGCGCCATTCCCGGCATCGACCACGGTTTTTGTTCGATCGATGATCCGCTGCGCCCGGAAGCGGTGTTCATCTGCAAGCAAATGCACAGCGCCTCAGTGATTGAATGGCAAGCCGGCGCAGTGCCCAATACGGTGGAGGCAGATGGGGTATATACCGGCGAGCCTCACCCCATCGCGGTGATCACGGCCGATTGCCTGCCCATTCTCATCGCCGCCACAAACGGCGAGAAGGTAGCGGCCGTCCATGGCGGGTGGAAAGGCTTGCAAGGCGGGATTGTAGCTAACGCCGTGCAGCGTTTTGCTGATGAAGGCATTGCCGTCGACCAGTTGCGGGTGGCGATCGGACCGTCGATCAAGCCATGCTGCTATGAGGTGAGCGAGGGGTTTATCACACAGTTCCAGGCGGATCAGGGGCACTTGTGGTTGAACGGGCGAGCGCCGTGGAGCGCCGCGCAACCCGCGCCGTTGCTGCCACCTGAAATCGCACCACCCCACGCCAGGCATGCGGGAAGTGCGTGGTTTGATTTGAGTGGCTATGGGGTGATGTTGCTGCAAGCAGCCGGCATCCGGCGGGAGCAGATCGAGGTGAGTAAGGTGTGCACTTACTGCACCTCCCCCACCTTTGCCAGCTATCGCCGAAGGACGCATAACCCGGAGGAACAGAAGACGTTGATCTATTCGTGGATTGCTCGTCTCACCGACTGATCTTCAACCCCTTACGCCCCGCATGCCGCTCCAATGCCAGCTCGATCAACCGGCTCACCAGCTCGCTGTAGCTCATGCCCGCCGCCTGCCACAACTTGGGGTACATGCTGATGCGGGTGAAGCCGGGCAGTGAGTTGATTTCGTTGATCAGCACTTCACCGTCGTCGGTGAGGAACACGTCGACCCGTGCCAGACCGGAACAGCCCAGCACCTCGAACGCCTCGATGGCCAACCCGCGAATGCGCTCGCTGGCTTCCTGGCTGATATCGGCCGGCACCACCACCTGGGCAGCCTGGTCGTCAATGTACTTGCTGTCGTAGGAATAGAAACCGCTGCTCACCACGATCTCCCCACAACCACTGGCGATGGGGTTTTCATTGCCGAGCACGGCGCATTCGATTTCACGGCCTTTTACGGCGGATTCAACCAACACCTTTTCATCAAAACCCAGGGCCAGTTCGACGGCCGCGTGGTACTCGGCTTCATCGCCGACTTTACTCACGCCTACCGAGGAACCCTGGTTCGCGGGTTTGACGAACATCGGCAGGCCGAGCTTGTTCACCGCAGCCTCAAACGAAGTACGTGCCGCGTTGCTACGGGTCAGGGTGATGAACGGGGTGACCGCAATGCCAGCATCGCGCAGCAAGCGCTTGCTGATGTCCTTGTCCATGCACACGGCCGAGCCGAGCACGTCGGAGCCGACGAAAGGCAAGTCCGCCATGCGCAACAGGCCTTGCAGGCAACCGTCTTCGCCGAGGGTGCCGTGGACAATGGGGAAGATCACATCCACATGCTCAAGCAGGCCCGTGCCCGAAGTTTCCACCAGTTGCTGGTTGGCCTTGCCGGGCACGACCGCCAGTTCGCGGTTGGACTGGTTGAGGGCGATCAGGGCCGGGTTTTCCTGGTTGAGCAGGAAATTCGATGTGTCGTTGAGGTGCCAGTGGCCGGCCTTGTCGATGCCGATCAGCACCGGCTCGAAACGGGAGCGATCCAGCGCATCAACAATGTTGCGCGCCGACTGCAACGAGACTTCATGCTCGGCCGACCGGCCACCAAAAATAATACCTACCCGCACCTTGCTCATGACCCGGCCTCACTGTTGAAAGTAAGGCTTCTTACCACGTGTGGTCAGCGATTCGCTACCAGATGTGCACCGAACAACAGGTAGCAGCCCCCGGCAAAGCGGTCGAGCCATTTGCGTGAACGGCTGTAAAGGTCGGCCATGCGCTGACTGGAAAACACCAGGGCCACACACGAATACCAGCTGAACGACAAGGTGGCCATGGTGATTACCGCCAGGGTCAGCAGCATCGGCGAGGGAGACGGCGGCATGGTGGACGCGAAGATGGTGGCCACAAACAGCGCCGCCTTGGGGTTGGACAAGTTGCCCAGCAGGCCCAGCCGCCATGCGGAAAACAACGAGCGCCGTGCCTCAGCCGACAGCATGCCCTGGCCCATGGCCGGTGCCGAGCGCCTGAACAGCTTCAACCCGAGGTAGATCAAGTAGCAGCCACCCATGATCTTGAACGCCAGGTACAGCATCGGCGCAGCGGTAAACAAGGACTTGATCCCCAGGCCTCCGGCCAGTCCCCACAGGATGGTACCCGTCGCCACGCCGGCCGATGCCACCACGCCATGGCGGCGCGAACAACTGGCGGCCAATTGCGCCGTGTTGAAAAAGTTGGGGCCGGGCGTCACCACTGCCACCGTCCACAGCAGGGCCAGCGAAACCAGGGGCGCCAGGTAGGCGGGGTTGAAAAAATCCATGAGAGGCCGCTCCATCAGTGCAAGGCACGAACAGCAATCATAGGCCTCGCCCACACCCTGCACAATCGTACAAGACCTCGGCAGACAATCCGAGCCAGACTGGGTTAACGTACTTCCCTCTCTTTTTTGTGACACGCCACCATGGGCAAACCCACCGCCATCCTCGACTGGCTGCACCGCGCCCCACATGCCAGCGGCCTGGACCGTATCGAGGCCTATTTTGCCGGCTTCGCCTTCGACCCGCATCGCCATGACACCTACGCCATCGGGCGGACGCTGATGGGTGTGCAGAGTTTTCACTACCGCGGCCACATGGTCCACAGCCTGCCCGGCACCACCATGGTCCTGCACCCCGATGAGACCCACGACGGTCATGCGGGCAGCGACGAAGGGTTCAAGTACCGGATGATTTATGTCGAGCCGTCGCTGATCCAGCAGATTCTCGGCGGCAAGCCGTTGCCGTTCATCCCTAACGGTTTATCCACGGATCCGAGGCTGTTCCGCGCCAGCGAAGTGCTGCTGCAGAACCTCGAAAACCCCATCGACCCGTTGCAGGAACAGGACGCCCTGTTCGACCTGGCCCACGCGCTCAGCAACGTGTCGGGCGCCATCATCAGCCGCAAGACCTTCGACTATGTGGCCGCCGAGCGCGCGCGGGAATTTATCCACAGCGCCCTGGGCCGCAGCATCACCCTGGATGAAATGGCCAACCATGCCGGCCGCGACCGCTGGGCCTTGTCGCGGGATTTTCGCTTGCTGTTCGGCACCAGCCCCTACCGCTACCTGACCATGCGTCGGTTGGATCTGGTGCGCAGCCTGCTGGCCCAGGGCCAATCGTTGGTGGACGCGGCGATGACCGCCGGCTTTACCGACCAGAGCCACATGACCCGGCAGTTTCGCAGCACCTACGGCATGCCACCATCGCGCTGGGTAAAAATGTCAGACCGTTTCCAGGACAGGTGACCCGGCCGGGCGCTTGAGGCGCAGCGCCAACACCGCGCCTGCCAGAGCGAGAGTGCGAGGAAACAGTACTGGACGCCGAAGCGGTTCATGCGCTCACCCTCCGTCGCCGGGCGCAGTCGGACGATCTCGCTGGTCTATCCGCCGTCCCGGCAGTACTCACCGAAGTGGTGAGTTTCACGCCTGCGGCGTCAAGCTCGAAGCCTGGAGTTGACCTCCGATGGTCAAGAAATGCCCGCCTGCCACATGGTGCAACGTGCGCAGTTCATCATGCCCTTCGAAGTGCCACCGGCCGTCGCTGAATACGCGGTCGTCGGCATAGGCCGCGACGACTTCACCCAGGAAAAGATCGTAAGTCTGCTGGTTGTGAGGCTCGGGCAGCAGGCGGCATTCCAACCACGCCACGCAACCTTCCAGCAGCGGTGCTTCGGTGTGTTCTCCCTTGAACGTTTGCAAGCCGTAAGCGGCAAACTTGTCAATCTCGGAGCCGGTGGTGTTGCCGACCGTCTGCACAAGATCCGCCTGGGCCGCGCAAGGCACCTGGAGCACAAAGGTGCCGGCGCCTTCCAGCAATTGACGTGTCCAAGTGGCCTTGTCCAGCACCACGGCGACTTTCGGCGGTTCGAAATCCAGCGGCATGGCCCAAGCAGCCGCCATGATATTGCGCTGGCCGTTGTGCGCGGCGCTCACCAGCACGGTCGGGCCATGGTTGAGCAAACGGTAGGCTTTGGACAGCGGAACGGGGCGACGGTGGGTAGGGCTCATGGACGGTCGACTCTTTTATGCCAGAAAGCGCCTACGATACCCGAAGCCCCAGGCTCAACTCGACAGTTGGTTGGCGAACTGCCCCACCGCACTGACCACCTTTTGCGCGCCGTCCTGGATCTCCACGATCACCGTGCCCGCTTCGGCCGCCAGAGCCAGGCCTTGCTCGGCTTGCAGGCGTCCGTCGGTCATCAGGCTGACCGCATCGCGGGCCATGTCCTGGTTCTGACGGACCACGCCCACAATCTCCTCGGTCGCCTTGCTGGTACGCGAGGCCAGTTGCCGCACCTCATCGGCGACCACCGCAAAACCACGCCCCTGCTCGCCTGCACGCGCCGCTTCGATCGCGGCGTTGAGCGCCAGCAGGTTGGTCTGCTCGGCAATGCCGCTGATGGTATTGACGATGGTGCCGATCACCTGGGACTGGGCGTTCAGCGCTTCAATGCCTTCGCCAGCCTGTTGCATGTGCTTGGCCAGGTCGCGCATCACATCCACTGCCTGAGTCACGACGGTCGTACCGCGTTGGGCGCTGTTATCGGTTTGCAACGAAGTGCTGTAAGCCATGTTTGCCGCCTCGGCAACCGCCTGTTCCTGGTTGACCTGATCGGTGATCACCGTGGCGAACTTGACCACTTTGTACAGCCGGTCGGTGGCATCCATCACCGGGTTGTAGGTGGCTTCCAGCCAGACCACACGGCCATGGCTGTCCACGCGTTTGAAGCGCGCCGCGACGAACTCACCGGCGTTCAGACGTTTCCAGAAGTCCTGGTACTCGGTGCTGTTGTATTCCTCCGGCTCGCAGAACATGCGGTGATGTTTGCCCTGGATTTGCGCCAGGCTGTAGCCCATGCCACTGAGGAAGCGATCGTTCGCCGTCAGCACGTGGCCACCAAGGTCGAACTCGATCACCGCGGTGGAACGCACCAACGCGGTGATCAGGTTTTCATGCTCACGGGAAGCCTCGATGGTGCGAGTGAGGTCGCTGGAATAAATCGAGAAATGCTTGATGCGCCCATCGGAACTGCGCACTGGCTGCACAATCGAGCGCAGCCACACTTCCTGGCCATTGCCGCGCACCAAGCGCACGGTGCCGGCGAAATGTTCGCCGCGCACCAGTGCGTTCTTGAAGCGCAGCTGGAACTCGTCTTTGCGCACGTGGGCCGGCACCAAGTCTTCGATCGGACGCCCAAGCAGTTGGCCACTCTGGTAGACCAGTTCCTGCAGGAAGTTGGCATTGGCCCACTCCACCCGGCCTTCGGCGTCCAGCGTCAGGCACAGCATTTCACTTTCCAGGCTCTCCTTGACCTGATTCAAGCTGGACAACTCTTCGCGAAGAGCCGCCAGCTCCTGCTTCAAACGGGTGTTGAACATGGGGCACCGATGATCTAATGGGGGAGATGGATCTGACCTGCATCGGCGCTCCCGGTGTTTTCTGAAGAGGGCTTTAGCCCCATTCCCGAGTATATTTTTAGCTCCATCAGCTGCCATTGTTTCGGCACACGCCCATCACTTGATACTCAAGGGTATTGAGCTTGCCGCTGGAGTCTTCGTAGGTCATGCGCGACGGCACCGTGTTGCACGAGCGGATCGGTGCCGTGACGTTGACCACCTCGGCAATGTCCAGCTTCATGCCATAGCGATAGGCCTGGACTTCGGGTGCCGGCTTGCCCTTTTTGGCGGCGTAGTCGGCCATGGCCTTTTCATTACGCTCCATCATCAGCGCGAACGTACGATCGCCCCCGCCTTCAGCCAAGGCACCAAAAGACAAGACTGCCGTTAACACACCCAGGCCGATTGAATAAACGTTCATGCTTAGTTCCTCGATTGAAAGTTCAGTGTCGAGACTAACCAACTGACCCTGACGCAATCTTCACCAGAACATTACTTATTTGTTAGATAACGGTGAGTTTCCATAATTGTAATGTTCACGCCACGTCTTCGTTATCCAGGGTTTGCAACTATCAGCCCGGGCCAGATCAATAAGAACGCCCACTCCCATAAGAAGCTGAACACTGCCAGTCACCAGGAGCGAACCATGCGTATCCGTCACTACAGCCTTCACCTCTCACTGTGCGCCGCCTTGCCCTTCACGGCTGTGGCCGCGCAAGACCCACCCGAGGGGTTTATCGAAGGCAGCACCGTTAACGTGCTGGCACGTAATTTTTACTTCAATCGCGATGATCGCAAGGGCCAGTCCAGCCCCACCGGCAACGGCTATTCAGAAGCCTGGGCGCAGGGACTGATTGGACGATTCGAATCCGGCTTTACCCAAGGCACCGTGGGGTTCGGTCTGGACGCATTTGCCATGGTCGGCGTGAAACTCGACTCGGGCACCGGTCGCAGCGGTGGCAAAGGTTCGTTCGGCGTGTTGCCGGTGGACAGCAGCAACCACCCGGAAGACAACTACAGCAAAGTCGGGGGTGCCGCGAAATTGCGTGTGCTGGACACCGTGATCAAAGCCGGCGATGTATTCCCGCTGACCCCGGTCGTGGCCTACGGCGATTCGCGCGTCTTGCCCGAAAGCTTTCGTGGCGTCACCGCGCAAAACACCAGCCTGGAAGGCCTGAGCTTGCAGGGCGGACGCTTGACCGGCATGAGCCAGCCTGCGCAAAGCGGCATGGACAAGGGGTTTGCCACCTTCTACGCAGGCCCGGTCGACTCGCCCTGGATCGGCTATTTCGGCGGTGACTACACCGTCAACAAAAACCTTAGCTTCAGCCTCTACAGCAGTCGCTTGAAAGACGCCTGGGACCAGTACTATGTCGGCAGCGCCGCCCGTTATCCACTCAATGACGAGGTCTCGCTGTTCGGCGACTTCAACTACTACAAGGCGGTGGACGAAGGTAAGAAGCGGCTGGGGGCATTCGACAACAACATCTGGAGCGCCAGGCTCGGCGTGAAAGTCGGCGCCCACAGTCTGGCTGTCTCGCACCAGCGCAACAACGGCGATGACGACTTCGATTACCTGCGCCAGTCGGACTCGATCTTCCTCAACAACTCGATCCAGTACAGCGACTTCAACTCGCCCAAGGAGCGCTCATGGATGGTGCGCTACGACCTCGACATGCAGGCCTTCGGCATTCCCGGCCTGTCATTCATGACCCGCTACGGCAGAGGCTCCGGCGCTGACTACAGCAACGCCAACGCGGTGTACATGCGCCGTGATGGGGCCGGCAATCCGCTTACCGATCAGCGCCGCTGGGAACGGGATATCGAAGCCCGCTATGTGGTGCAGGCGGGCCGTTTGAAAGATTTGTCGTTGCGACTGCGCCAGGCGACGGTGCGCTCAAGTGCATTTGAGTCGGACTTGGAAGAAGTTCGGGTGATTGTCGAATATCCAATTGCGGTGCTGTGAGGCAGGCCAATTACATTCACTTTCTAATGCGCTACATCTGTTCACAAGTTGAAATCTGACAGAACTGTAATATCGGCCTCACCTTCTCGTTAAGTTGCACTTTTTACACTGCACATCGAACACACCTCATCTCTGCGGCTTTTGTGTAGCTCCTTTGGAACAGAGATGAACTTTTACGCCCCGGTTGGGGCGTTTTTTTTGAGTGCAGACTTGAGTGACGAATCGTCGCACTTGCCTGAGGCGGCTTGACCCTAAAGCTACTTCACGGTTCAGAATTTTCCTACGCTCAATTCAGCCTCGCTATGGGGCCATGCCCCTGTCGTTTTCTTTGAAGGTAATTCCCCATGCGTATCCTTGTGGTTGAGGACGAACAGAAAACCGCCGACTACCTGCAGCAAGGCCTGACCGAAAGCGGTTATGTCGTCGATTGCGCCGCCAGCGGCATTGATGGCCTGCACCTTGCCAGGCAACACAGCTACGAATTGGTGATCCTGGATGTCAACTTGCCCAACACCGACGGCTGGGAAGTGCTGGAGCAACTGCGCCGCGACGGTAACCAGCGCGTGATGATGCTCACCGCGCGTGGGCGGCTGGCCGACAAGATCAAGGGCCTGGACATGGGCGCCGATGATTATCTGGTCAAGCCCTTCGAGTTCCCCGAGCTGCTGGCCCGTGTGCGCACGTTGTTGCGACGCAGCGAGCACATCCCGCTGCCGGATGTGCTGCGCGTCTCGGACCTGGAACTGGACCCACGCCGGCATCGCGCCTATCGCGGCAACCGTCGGATCGACCTGACGACCAAAGAATTTGCCTTGCTGCACGTGCTGATGCGCCAGGCCGGCGAGGTGATGACCCGCACGCAGATCATCTCGCTGGTGTGGGACATGAACTTCGACTGCGACACCAATGTGGTGGAAGTCTCCATCAGCCGCCTGCGCGCCAAGGTCGATGATCAGAGTGAGGTGAAGCTGATCCACACGATTCGCGGCGTGGGTTACGTGCTGGAGGCGCGCCCATGAAGACCAGTAGCCTGTCGATGCGCCTGGGGCTGACGGTCAGCCTGATGGGCGCCGGGTTGGTTGTGCTGCTGGCGAGCCTGGCGTACCTGGCCCTGACCCACGAACTGGACAAGCTGGCACGCAAGGGCCTGGAAAACAAAATGGAGCAACTGGCCCATACCCTCGGCCAGGGCCTCGATGAACACCGCATCACTAACCGCCCGCACTCACTGCTGGACCTGGTGATGGGCCACGACAATATCTACCTGACCATCATCGGCGCACGCTCCGATGCGCCGGTACTGCTGAGCGTCGGCGCCAAGCCCCAGCAACCGCTGTTGCTCGACGTGCCCACCGGTAAAAACCTGGCTTATTTGAACTGGGTCGACGGCCAGGGCAATCGTATCCTCAGTGCGACGCGCCTGATGCCGTTGCAAGGCGGCGAGTACGTACGCGTGCTGCTATCCCTGGACCGCTCTGATGATGAAGCGCTGCTCAGTGCCTACCTGCGTTCCACGGTGATCGCCCTGCCGATGCTGCTGATCCTGATCGGCATGGGCGCCTGGTGGCTGGTGCAACGCGGGCTTGCACCGCTGCAGCAGTTCAGCCGCGTGGCAGCCAAAGTCAGCACCCAGGACTTGACCCACCGGCTGTCCCTGGACAACCTGCCCAAAGAGCTGGGCGAACTGGCCCAGGGCATCAACTTCATGCTGCACCGCCTGGACGCCGGGGTGCAGCAACTGACGCAGTTCTCCGACGACCTCGCCCATGAACTGCGCGCTCCCTTGACCAACCTGATGGGCAAGGCCCAGGTGACTTTATCCCGCGAGCGGCCCTCGGACGAATACAAGGCCAGCCTGGAGTCCTGCACCGAGGAAATGGAACGCCTGTCGCGCATGGTGTCCGACATGCTGTTCCTGGCCCAGGTCAGCCACCCGGCGGCGCGGGCCGGATTTGCACCGGTGTCGCTGGAGCAGGAAGCGCTGCGGGTGATGGAGTTGTTCGCCCTCAGCGCCGAGGACAAAAACGTCAGCCTGACCCTGCGCGGCGACGCCTGGGTAACGGGAGATCGCCTGATGATTCAGCGCGCCATTTCCAATCTGCTGTCCAACGCCATTCGCCACACCCCTCGCGACGCCAGCGTCTTGCTGCTGGTGGAAAGCTATGAGCAGAGCGTGTCGCTGTCGGTGGGCAACCCGGGGCGCGGCATCGAAGCCCATCACCTGCCGCATCTTTTCGAGCGTTTCTACCGCGCCGACAACAGCCGCGCCCGTGCTGAAGGCGGCACCGGCCTTGGGCTGGCGATTGTGCAGTCGATCATGCACCTGCATCAGGGGCACGCCGACGTCAGCAGCCAGCCGGGCCGTTTCACGCGGTTCAGCCTGGTGTTTCCTCGTCCTTGCGATGCGCCCACTGATACAGCGCCGGCAGCACCAGCAAGGTTAGCAACGTAGAAGAAATAATCCCGCCGATCACCACCGTCGCCAACGGCCGCTGCACTTCGGCGCCGGTGCCGGTGGCCAGCGCCATGGGGATAAACCCGAGGGAAGCCACCAATGCCGTCATCAACACCGGGCGCAACCGGGTCAACGCGCCTTCGTTGATCGCCATCGACAATGAGCGCCCTTCCTCGCGCAGGTTACGGATGAACGCAATCATCACCAGGCCGTTCAACACCGCCACGCCGGACAAGGCAATAAAGCCCACTCCTGCCGAAATCGACAGCGGAATATCCCGCAGCCACAGCGCCATGATCCCACCGGTCAAGGCGAACGGAATCCCGGTGAATACCAGCAGGCCGTCCTTGAGGTTGTTGAACATCATGAACAGCAAACCAAACACCAGCAGCAACGCCACCGGCACCACGATGCGCAACCGCTCGGATGCTTCCTTCAACTGTTCGAATTGGCCGCCCCAGGTGGTCCAGTAGCCCGCCGGCACCTTGACCTGAGCGAGAATCGCCGCCTCAGCCTCTTCCACGAACGAGCCGATATCGCGTCCGCGCACGTTGGCACTGACGATCACCAAACGCTTGCCGTTCTCACGACTGATCTGGTTCGGGCCAAGCACCAGGTCCAGGCTCGCTACCTGGGACAACGCAATGAAACCCAACTGTCCAGACGCATTACCCGGTACCGGAATCAACAACCGCGACAACCCGTCGATATCGGTGCGCAGCGCGTCAGACAAGCGCACGACCATGTCGAAACGCCGGTCACCTTCGTAGAGCGTGCCCGCCTGGCGCCCCCCGACAGCGACGGCAAGGGTGTCCTGCACATCGCCCACATTCAGGCCAAAACGCGCGGCTTTGTCGCGGTCGATATTGATGGTCAGCACCGGCAGGCCGGAGGTCTGTTCAACCTTGACTTCCGAGGCGCCACCGAGCTTTTGCAGGGTCTCGGCAATTTCCCCGGCGGTCTTGTTCAGCACGTCCATGTCATCGCCAAACACCTTCACCGCCACATCGCTGCGCACACCGGAGATCAACTCGTTGAAACGCAGCTGGATCGGCTGCGATAACTCGTACGCGCTGCCCGGCACAATCGCACTGGCGCGCTGGATGTCGGCGATCAGGGTTTCGCGGGACTTTCGCGGGTCCGGCCATTGGTCCTTGGGCTTGAGCATCACGTAGCTGTCGGAAATGTTCGGTGGCATCGGGTCGGAGGCAATTTCCGCAGTTCCGGTGCGCGCAAATACCCGCTCGATTTCCGGCACCTGGGCCATCAAGGTTTTTTCCAGCTGCTGTTGCATCTGCACCGATTGCGTCAGGCTGGTGCCGGGCACGCGCAAGGCCTGCTGGGCGAAATCGCCTTCGCTGAGGCTGGGGATAAATTCGCTGCCCATGCGGCTGGCAACAACGCCCGAGGCGACGATGGTCAACACGGCCAAGCCGAACACCCACGGACGACGCGCCATCACCCAGTCCAGCACCGGTGCATAGACCCGACGCGCGCTGCGCATGACAAGGTTTTCTTCTTCCTTGACCTTGCCGGTGACGAACAGCGCAATCGCCGCCGGCACGAAGGTCACCGATAGAATCATCGCGCCCAACAGGGCAATCACCACGGTAAACGCCATAGGGTGGAACATCTTCCCGGCCACCCCGGTGAGGGCGAAGATCGGCAGGTACACCACCATGATGATCAGTTGCCCGAAGATCAGCGCCCGTCGTGCTTCCTTGGCGGCGGCAAACACTTCGTGCAGGCGCTCGCTGCGAGTCAGCAGTCGGCCATGGCGGTGCTGTGCGTGGGCCAGCCGGCGGATGGCGTTCTCGACAATCACCACCGCGCCGTCGACGATGATGCCGAAATCCAGCGCGCCAAGGCTCATCAAATTGGCGCTGACTTTATTGGTAAACATGCCGGTAAAGGTGAACAGCATCGCGAGGGGAATCACCATCGCGGTGATCAGCGCGGCGCGGATATTGCCCAAAAACAGGAACAACACTGCCACCACTAAAAGAGCGCCTTCGAAGAGGTTTTTCTTCACGGTGCTAATGGCTTTTTCGACCAGGTTGGTGCGGTCGTAGACGGTGACGGCGACCACCCCCTCGGGCAGCGAACGGTTGATCGCTTCAAGCTTTTTCGCCACGGCCTGGGACACGCTCCGGCTGTTTTCGCCGATCAACATGAACACGGTGCCCAGCACCACTTCGCGGCCATTTTCCGTGGCGGCACCGGTACGCAGTTCACGGCCGATCTCGACCTGGGCGACATTGCGCACGCGAATCGGCGTGCCATCCGAACTGGTAATGACGATATTGGCGATGTCCTCGATAGACGCCAATTGCCCCGGCGCGCGGATCAGCAGTTGCTCGCCGCTACGCTCGATGTACCCGGCGCCGACGTTGGCGTTGTTGCGCTCCAGCGCGGTGACCAGGTCATTCAAGGTCAGGTTGTAGGCGGCCAGACGCTTGGGGTCGGGCGCAATCTGGTACTCCTTGGCGAAGCCGCCAATGGTGTTGATCTCGGCCACGCCCGGCACGTTGCGCAGTTGCGGCTTGATGATCCAGTCCTGGATGACGCGCAGGTCAGTCGGCGTGTAAGGCGTGCCGTCGTCCTTGCGCGCGCCCTCCTTGGCCTCAACGGTCCATAGGAAAATTTCCCCAAGCCCGGTGGAAATTGGCCCCATCGCCGTTTCGATCCCCAAGGGCAATTGCTCACGAGCGACTTGCAAGCGCTCATTGACCAACTGGCGAGCGAAGAACAGGTCGGTGCCGTCCTTGAAGATCACCGTGACCTGGGACAACCCGGAACGTGACAGCGAACGGGTCTGCTGCAAACCCGGCAAACCGGCCATGGCGGTTTCGATGGGAAAGGTGATGCGCTGTTCGGTTTCCAGCGGCGAAAACCCGGCCGCCGCCGAGTTGATCTGCACCTGCACGTTGGTGATGTCGGGCACGGCGTCGATGGGCAATTTCTGATAGCTGGCGATGCCGACACCGGCCATCAACAGCACCGCCAGCAGCACGATGATGCGCTGCTCGATGGCAAATTGGATAAGGCGCTCAAACATGGGGAATCACTCGCGGGATCAATGGGCGTGTTCGGCCGAGCCTTTGCCCAGTTCGGACTTGAGGATGAAGCTGCCGACAGTAGCCACCTGTGCCCCGGCCTCAAGGCCCTGGCGCACTTCAACGTAGCCGTTTTCACTCGTCCCCAGTTCCAGGTGGCGGGTGATGAAACCCTCGGGCGTGCGTACAAAGACCGAGGGCTTTTCCTCGACGGTCTGGATTGCGGTTTGTGGGACGGTGACCTTGGCCTCGTAAGAATCTGTGACGAGTTGCACGTTGACGAACAAGCCCGGGCGCCACGCATCGTCAGGGTTGGCGACACTGACGCGCACGGTGGCAGTGCGGGTTTGTTCACCGAGCAGGTTGCCGACAAACGCCACAGTGCCCTGCACTTCGGTGCCCATTTCGGTAGAGCTGACGTTGACCGGTTTGCCGACCCGGACCTTGTTCAAGTCCTTGGGAAATACACCGAACGTGACCCACACGTGGGACAGGTCCGAGAGGGTGAAGGCGTTACTGGTTTCACCCACGACTTCGCCAACGCCCAGGTGTTTTTCCACGACCACGCCAGCAAAGGGCGCGCGCAGTTCGTAACGATTGCCGCCAACCAGCCCAGCACTGCCACTGAGCGCGGTCATCTTCTGGCGGGCATTGTTCAGGGCGATTTCGGCTTCTTGCAGTGTCTGGCGCGCCAACAGGTAATCCTGCTCGGCGGAGATTTTGTCTTGCCACAATTGGCGTTCGCGCTGGAAGGTGGTGCGTGCCAGTTCGACGCGTCGTTCGCTGGCCGCCAACTCGCTGCGCTGGTCGGACACCTGCTGGCTGGCGATCACCGCCAACAACTCACCCTTCTTCACCGACTGACCGAGGTTGACCTTCACCGACTCCACCACGCCCGCCGCACGCGGGACGATGTGAGAGGTACGGTCTTCATCCAGGCGCACTTCCCCCGGTAACGTCAGCAGCGTGCCGATTGAGCGCGGTTCAGCCATCGCCAGTTGAATGCCGGCCGCCTGGATCTGCTGTTCGGTGAGTTCGAGTGCGCCCTCTTCTTCGTCGGCCCTGGTGAGGCCGGACAGCATCAGGCCCAGGGCGACGGCGAGTGCGACGCCGTGTCGGTTGTTCATAGTGGACTCCAAAGAGAATCAAAAACGGGCGAGATCGCCGTAAATCCGCTCGATACGCACCCAGGCGTCGGTGGCCTGGGCGGTGGCAGTGAGGTATTGGGTGCGCGCCGCGATCAGGGTGCGCTGGGCGTCCAGCACGTCGAGGAAGCTGAATTTGCCCATTTCGAAACCACGGGTGGCGCTGTCCACCGCGCTTTGAGCGGCGGGCAGGATCTGCTGATTGAATACGCGCACCTCGGTATTCGCGGACTGCCACAGGTCGACGGCCTGGCGGGTTTCGGTACGCAGGCGCAGTTCGGTGGCGTTGCGCAGGTCGCGAGCCTGGTCGGCGCGACGCGTCGCGGCGAGTACATTGCCCTGGTTGCGGTTGAACAACGGGATCGGCATCGACACACCGACCAGGTTCACCCGTTCACGCACGCTGGCATCGTATTGGCTGCCGATGGACACATCGAGGTCGGGAATACGCTGGGCTTTTTCCAAGCCGATGCTGGCTTCGTATTGCAGGATGCTCAGTTCGGCCAGGCGCAACTCGGCGGTCTGCTCAAGGCGTGCCAGCAACTGGGTGGCTGACGGCACGGCCAGTGTGGAAGGGTTTCGTGTGGCGACGGCCTGGAAGTTCGGCGCCGCGCTGCCAGTGCTGGCGGCCAGGCGACGATAGGCATCGGTGAGGCCCATCTGCGCGCGGTCACGTTCCAGGCGAATCTCCGACAACTGCACTTGGGCCCGCGTGGCCTCCACCGGCGAGGCTTTGCCTGCTGTCACCCGACCGTTGGCGACAACCAGCCCGCGTTCGGCCAGCGTCATGGAACGCTGCGCCAGGTCGAGGCGCTCCTGTGCGCGCAGCGCACCATAGTAGTTGTCGATGACTTCGGCGCGCAGGCTGTTGCGCCGCTGCTCCAACGTCAATGCGGCGGCGTCCTGCACACGGGACGCGACGTCGATACGCGCCCCCCGTTTACCGCCCAGTTCCAGGGCCTGGCTGATCTTGATGCTGGTGGTGCGGGAGTCGCGGCGGGTGTCTTCCACATCCCAGGAAGCCACCGGGTTGGGGATCAAACCGGCCTGCTGACGCCCGCCCTGGGCGATGTCGATTTCCCATTGCGCGGCCGCCAAATCGGGGTTGTTGGCGAAAGCGGTTTGCAGGGCTGAATCGAGGGTCAGGGTTTGTGCCTGGGCGGCGCTGGCAACCACCCACAACACACCCGCTCCGAGAAGTTTTTTAACGGAAATTGCCATAACAAGAGTTCCACGCCCATGAAGTACAAGCGGGGGCAATGTAGCCGTCGCGACTTATCAAGGCGGTGGAGCAAAGATTACAAATCCGACAGCAATGGCTCTGCGGCGGGCATCACCGCCTCTTACCGCTGATCGCACCAAAACGGCACATAAGCACTTGGCCAACGTCGTATCAGGTATGCTTTTCGAGCAGGAAACAAAAAGAAACAATTTTCCCGACCTGTTCGATGAGGAGCCCTGTTTTGGAGTTATCGACTGCCGTGTGGATGGTTCACGACACCCGCCTTATGTTCTGTGTACTGCTGGCCATCGCCAGCATCATCGTGCTGATCAGTGCGACCAAATTGCCGCCGTTCCTGTCGATCCTCATCGGTACTTTTATCGCCGGGGTCGGCGCCGGGCTGCCGCCCGAAGAAGTGGCCAAGGCGTTCAGCAAAGGCGCCGGGGCGATCCTCGGTGAAGCCGGGATCATCATCGCCCTGGGCTCGATGCTCGGCGCACTGATGGCGGAGTCGGGTGCTGCCGACCGTATCGCCACCACCTTGCTCGGGTTGGGCAAGGGCAAGGCATTGCCCTGGGTGATGGCGCTGGTGGCCATGGTGATCGGCCTCCCGCTGTTCTTCGAAGTGGGCTTGGTGATGATGGTGCCGATCATCTTGGTGATGGCTAAACGCTCGAACCAGCCGCTGCTGAAAATCGCGATCCCGGCGCTGGCGGGCATGACCACCCTGCATGCCCTGATGCCACCGCATCCGGGGCCGCTGATCGCAGTGAGCGCGTTGCATGCCGACCTGGGGTTGACCATGTTGCTGGGCTTCTGCCTGGCAGTGCCGGCGGTGATCCTGGCTGGCCCGATCTATGGCAACTGGCTGTCCAAACGTCTCCACGTAGACGAGCCGGCCGACATCGGCGCGCTGTTCAGCGCACCACCCAAGGCACCGCGCCAGCCAAGCTTTACCGTGTCATTGCTGATCATTCTGCTGCCGGTGATCCTGATGCTGGGCAGCACCTTGGCCAAAGTCGCGCTGCCGGCTGAAAGCGCCATCGGCCTGACCCTGAAATTCCTCGGCGAACCGCTGATCGCCCTCGGCCTGGCCGTGATCGCCGCCGTGATCTGCCTGGGCTGGGCTGCCGGCATGCCACGCGCGGAAGTCGGCAACACACTGCGCAAGGCCCTCGCGCCCATCGCCGTATTGCTGCTGACCATCGGCGCTGGCGGCGGTCTCAAGCAAACGCTGCTGGATGCCGGCGTGAGCCAGACCATCAGCAAGGTCGCCGAAGGCGCGCACATGCCTTACCTGCTGCTGGCCTGGTTGATCGCCGTGGCGTTGCGCCAGGCAACCGGCTCGGCCACCGTCGCGACCACGACCACCGCAGGCATCCTCGCGCCGATGATGGCCGGGCTCGCAGCGACCCAGAGTTCGTTGGTCGCGCTGGCGATTGGCGCCGGCTCAGTGTTCTTTTGCCACGTCAACGACGCCGGGTTCTGGATGGTGCGTGAGTACTTGGGCCTGCAGTTGAAGCAGACGATCTGGGTGTGGTCGGTGTTGCAGACTATTGTGTCCGTGGTGGGCCTGGTCGGTACGCTGCTGCTCTGGCACTTCCTGACCTGAGCCTTAGGCAGCCAGGGTGTGGCGCTTACCGAACAGCGCCACACTTACCACGCCCACCGCCCCCATCACCACGCAGTACCCCACGCAAATCCACGGGCTGGTCGGCATCAGCGCAATCAGCAACAACGGCGTGGTACTCGCCCACAGCGCGTAGGCAATGTTGTAGGTAAAGGAAATTCCCGACACCCGCACCTGCGCTGGAAACAGGCCGACCATCACCGATGGCACCGCGCCTACTACTCCGCAACTCAAGCCCGCTACGGCGTACGCCGCACCCAGCCAGATACCGCCGCTGATCAGGCTGGCGTACAGCACCGCAATACCCACTGGCAGCAACAGGCTGTAGACGAGCACCGCGCGCCAGGCGCCGATGCGGTCGACCAGCAAGCCGGCCAGCACACAGCCGATATTCAGGAACACGATACCCAGGGCGCTCAAGGCGAATGTGTGGCTGGGGCTCATGCCGAACGTTTTCTGCATCATGGTCGGGGTGATGACCACCAGCACCACAACGGCAGAGGTGAGCACGCAGGTGAGGATCATCGCCGGTAGCAACACGGCGCGATGGTCACGCAGCACGGTGCGCAGAGGGAGTTCGGCGGCGGCCTGGCGGCGGGCCTGCATTTCGAGGAACACGGGGGTTTCGCTGAGCCAGCGACGCAGCCACACGCCGATCACACCGAACACGCCGCCGAGCAGGAAGGGAAAGCGCCAGGCGTAGTCAAGGATTTCGACCGGGGTGAAGACTTGCGCCAGCAGGGTCGCCGTCAGTGCGCCGAGCAGGTAACCGAAGGTCAGGCCGGCTTGCAGAAAACCCAATGCGTAACCGCGATGGTGGGTCGGCGCGTGTTCGGCGACGAAGGTCCAGGCACTGGGCACTTCACCGCCCACCGCGGCGCCTTGCAGCACGCGCAACGCCAGCAGGATCAGCGGTGCGAAATAACCGATTTGCGCGTAGGTCGGCATGATCCCGATCAGCAGGCACGGCAGCGCCATCATCAGGATGCTCAGGCTGAACACGCGCTTGCGCCCCAGATGATCGGCAAAGTGCGCCATCAGGATGCCGCCCAGCGGGCGCGCCAAGTAACCGGTGACGAAAATGCCGAAACTTTGCAGCAGGCGCAGCCACTCAGGCATTTCCGGCGGAAAGAACAGCTGGCTCAAGGTCAACGCGAAAAAAACGAAGATGATGAAGTCGTAGATTTCCAGGGCACCGCCCAGGGCGGCCAGGCCCAGGGTTTTGTAGTCGGAGCGGGAAAAACGCTGCGCCTGTGCAGGAAAGGTGGCAGTCATGTGAAGACTCGGCAGACAAACAAAATGGCGTGCAGGTTATGAGCTGAACCCAGTGATGGCAATCGCGACAGATATATTTGTTTTCCTCATGGATCGATGAAGATAACTGCATTCCCATATCAATGGCCGTAGCGGAACATGCCGGGAAATAGCCTTCACCCTAATAACTATAAGAGGAAAGACTCGTGGCCGACGCTATCGAAGAAAGCCGCTATGCCCGATTTGCCCTGCGCTGCTCCAACTTCGCCGAACGCTGGTTTCCAGACTCCTGGGTGTTTGCGGCACTCGCCGTGATCATCGTCGCCGTGGCGACACTGGGCATGGGCGCCGCGCCGACCGAAGCCGCCAAAGCGTTCGGCGACGGGTTCTGGAGCCTGATTCCATTCACCATGCAGATGGCCTTTGTGGTGATCGGCGGTTATGTGGTCGCGAGTTCTCCGCCAGCGGTGAAACTGATCGACCGTCTGGCGCGTATCCCCAAGAACGGTCGCTCGGCCGTGGCCTGGGTAGCGTTGATCTCGATGGTCGCCTCCTTGCTGAACTGGGGCCTGTCCCTGGTATTCGGTGGTTTGCTGGTGCGGGCGCTGGCACGTCGTACGGATTTGCGCATGGATTACCGCGCAGCCGGTGCAGCCGCTTACCTGGGGCTTGGTGCCGTATGGGCGCTGGGGCTGTCATCGTCCGCCGCGCAGTTGCAGGCCAACCCGGCCAGCCTGCCGCCGTCGATCCTGTCGATCACCGGCGTGATCCCGTTCAACGACACCATTTTCCTATGGCAATCCGGCGTGCTGTTGCTGGCATTGATCGTGGTCTCGCTGATCATTGCCTACGCCACCGCCCCCGGCCCGAACAGCGCACGTGATGCCAAAGCCTGCGGCGTCGACCCGGCGTTCAACATGCCCAAGCTGCAGGCGCCGACCCGCCCCGGCGAATGGCTGGAACACAGCCCGTTGCTGACCGTCCTGCTGGCATTGCTGGCGGCCGGTTGGTTGTTCCATGAGTTTTCAACCAAGCCGGCGATCAGCGCGATCTCGGGGCTGAACACCTACAACTTCCTGTTCATCATGGTTGGCGCCCTGCTGCACTGGCGCCCGCGCAGCTTCCTCGATGCAGTGGCCCGTGCGGTGCCCACCACCACCGGCGTGCTGATCCAGTTCCCACTGTACGGTTCGATTGCCGCGCTGATGACCGTGGTCAAGGGCGGTGACGGCCAGACCCTGGCGCACCATATCTCGCTGTTCTTCACCTCCATCGCCTCCCACGACACCTATGCATTGTTGATGGGCGTGTACTCGGCGGTGCTCGGCTTCTTTATCCCGTCGGGCGGCGGCAAGTGGATCATCGAAGCGCCTTACGTGATGCAAGTGGCCAATGACCTGCAGTATCACCTGGGCTGGGCGGTGCAGATTTACAACGCGGCCGAGGCGCTGCCGAACCTGATCAACCCGTTCTACATGCTGCCGTTGCTGGGCGTATTGGGGTTGAAGGCGCGGGATTTGATTGGCTTCTCGTTTGTGCAGTTGCTGGTGCACACGCCGTTGGTGCTGTTCCTGCTGTGGGCGCTGGGGACGACACTCAAGTACCTGCCGCCCGTGATGCCGTAAACGCTTCTGTCACATCTCCTGCCTAAGCTTCACCCCAGGCCCGGCACGCTTCCGTCACCTTGATCGGCACGCCACCTATCAAGGTGCACAGGATTGCAGTGCAGCGCGGCCACGCTACAAAACCCATGAGTCACCCTCAGAACTTTTATGCCCTAAGGCCTCGCCTTATAGACTGAACCGTTCAAGTTTTGCCATATTTGCCGCCTCTTCACCGAAACATCCAGCAACAAATAAACTAAAAACAGCCGCGAGAAGCCTCGGATGACCAACGAAACAGAAGACCAGAATTCCGTAAAAAAGCCCTCCGACACCCTCCCCGACTCCAGCCGTCGACGCTTTTTAGGCGGCGTTGCCGTGCTTGGCGCCGGGGCGACCCTGAGCGCCTGCGGCAGCCCGGCGGATCAGCCAGGCCCGGTCACCCAACGTGATCTGACGCCTGCCGAACTGGACAAGGCCCTGCACGACAACGTGAAGAATGTGGTGGTGATCTACGGCGAGAACCGCAGTTTCAACAACCTGTTTGCCGATTTCCCTGGTGTGGAAAGCCCGCTGTCCGCACTCAAACCCGCCGACTACCAGCAGCGCGACCGCGACGGCAGCCTGCTGGACACGCTGCCGCAAGTCTGGGGCGGCGTGACTCAGCTTGGGCCACAGACGATTGACGGGGTGGTTTACCCCAGCGCCACCCAATATCAGGAGCACTTGCCCAACGCACCTTACGCACTGAAAGGTCCGAACGGCGAAGACCTGCCATTGAGCCTGGTCACTCGCGACCTGTGGCACGTGTTTTACCAGAACCAGATGCAGATCAATGGTGGCAAGAACGACAGTTTTGTCGCCTGGGCCGACTCGGGTGCGCTGACGTTTGGTCACTACCCGCAAACGCGCTACTCATTGCGCTTGTGGGACGTCGCCAAAGAGTTCGTGCTTTGCGACAACTTCTTTCAAGGTGCCTTTGGCGGCTCGTACCTCAATCACCAGTACTTGATCAGCGCTCAGGTGCCGTTTTACCCGGACGCCGCCAATTCCGTGGCCAAATCCCAGATCGCCACGCTGCAGGGCGACGACCCGACCGGCACGCGCCTCAAGCCGCTGGACCAATCCCCGGCCAGCGCCATGACCGGCCCCCCGCAATTCGGCCCCAGCGCACTGACGCCGGACGGCTATGCGGTCAACACCATGGCACCTCCCTACTGGCCGACCTGGATCCGCGATCCCGAGCGCCCGGACTACGCCAAGCCCGATCTGCCCAGCGTGCTGGTGCCGCAGTCCCACGAACACATTGGCGATAAGCTGTCGAAGAAGAACGTCGATTGGGCCTGGTACGGCGGTGCCTGGCAGGCCACGATCGACGAGCACAAGGATTCGCTGGCCATTCCAAAGATCCCGAGCTTTCAGTACCACCACCAGCCGTTCAATTACTTCAAGCAGCAAGGCCCGGAAAACCGCGCTGAGCGCAACAAACGCCTGCGCGATGGCGGCCTGGGCGATGAGCCGAGCACCAACCGCTTCATGGCGGATGCCCTGGCCGGAACACTGCCGGCGGTGACGTTCTACAAACCCCAGGGCAACCTCAACATGCACGCCGGTTATGCCGACGTGGCTTCGGGCGATCGCCATATCACCCGCGCCCTGAAAATGCTGCAGGAAAGCCCGCAGTGGAAAAACATGGTGGTGATTATCACGGTGGATGAAAACGGCGGCTGGTGGGACCACGTCGCACCGCCAAAAGGCGACCGTTGGGGCCCTGGCACACGGATTCCCGCAATTGTGGTCTCGCCATTCGCGCGCAAGGGCACGGTGGACCATACGGTTTACGACACGGCGTCGATCCTGCGGTTGATCACCCGGGTGTTCCAATTGGAGAAACTGGACGGCCTCAAGCTGCGCGACGACGCGATGACCGCCCGTGGCCAGAAGCCCATGGGTGATTTGAGCAACGCCTTGCAGTTCAACCTGTAGGTTTTCTTATCCAATAGCGACATGCACGGTGATTTAGCACGCGATTTCCCTGGTCAACCGCTACTGTGTGCACGTGGGCTTTCACCCCGCGCAGACGGGCTTTCGCTGACAAGGAATCGAGTATGTTCAAACCGAACAGGTTGTCATTCACCCTGGCCGCACTGCTGTCCAGTGCGGCCGTACAGGCCGACATCGAGGTGCAACTGGGCAGCACGCAACGTGTGACCCAGTTGTTCGCGTTCCCCAATAACTGCAACGTGATCTGCTTCCGGCCGTGGACGCTCGAGCAGACTGCCGAGCATTATTTGAACCAGAGCCTGCAGCGTGACGGTTACAACCGCGCCAAGGTCAGCGTCAAAACCCGTGACGGGCAGGTGTCGGCGACGTTCACCGGCGTGCCGGACGGCTACGGCCAGCCCTTGACCACGCTACTCAACACCGCTGACCTGGCCTACCAAGGCGCGAGCAAGCTCAACAGCGACGGCAAATGGGCCTATAACTGGTACCTGTTCCTGCCGCTGGGCATGGCCCTGGAGAACCGCAAAAGCATCGAGTTGCTGCACTTCCCGCCGGATTACTCGCTGACCCAGGCCCAGGACTACCTGGAATCGGCCACCACCGACCGTTGGGCCACCCTGCTCACGGAGAACGGTATCCCGGCTACTGAAACACCGGCTTACCAGACCATCATTGATATCGCGCCCATCGCCGCGCCGTCCAACGCGGGCAAGGACCTGGAAACCGTCTACGGCTACTTCACTGAATACCAGACGCGCATGGTCCAGGAACTGAGCCTGCCGGCCAAAGGAGCGTTGCCGATGGTGGCGTTCGGTGCACCGGTGCGCAGCTGGATCAAGCAACAATACGGGCAGACCGTGGCGGTGCTGGGCCTGGCGCAGATCAGCCCGGTCGCCGGCAAGACCGTCCCGGTGCTGGGCGCCAACCACCCGAGTTACATTTGGTATGCCGCGAGCCCCGACACTTACGACGGCAACGAGCAGAAAGCCGACGAGGCCGGGTTGAAGGTGATGGGCCAGGATCTGAGCGCCGCCTGCTGGCAAGCCGGGATGGGGCAGAAACCGGCGAGCGATCCGAATGTGTTGCTCAAGGCGTGCATGAACACCTGGCAGGTCACACGCAAGGAGCAAACCTGCGAGTTGTTCTATACCTCGGTGCGCAACCTGTCCACGGAGGAGGCCAACGCCAAATGCGCCACGCCGGCCATCAAGACCCAGTTGAAACAACTGAAGAACGCGGCCCCCGCACCGGCCATTGCGGCGCCGGCGCTGTAGTTCGCACAAAAAAGCCGATTTGACTGTCAACATTGACAGTAGCAATCGGCTACCTGTTCAGCGAGTCTTGAGCCGCGTCCAACAGCTGCAAGACTGGTAGTCAGCCCCACCCTCTGGTCGATGCAGCCTAAGCCAGGAGAGTTATGAAGACTCAAGCCATGGATAAGGCTAGAACCGCGGTAAGTGACTGCCTTTACCCTTTCAAATCAGAGCTGGCAAAAGGACAAGGCTACCCGTCGAGCGCGCAATTCGAGGTCATACAGGCCCCCGGCGACAGGGTTGCCGGGGTCAAGGCTCTCGCGGCCTTTGACGGGCGTGTATGCATCGCCAGGATCTCCGGCTACGTCTTGAGCGAGCGACGCCTGCACACCTTGCAGCTGTCGCCGCGCATCCACCTCTACGACTGTTGGTTCAGTGGGCTGCTGTCGCATTCGTGCAAACCGAACGTGTTTCTCGACGTGCACTACCTGGAGGTCTGGGCCCTGCATGAAATCCCTGCCGGCGCCCTGCTGACCATGGATTACGCGGTGACCGAAGACGCGCTGTTCCGACAGTTCGCCTGCCAGTGTGGCGAACTCAACTGCCGGGGCTGGATTACCGGCCGTGACGAGCCGCTGAACGCCGAGGGGCAGGCGTTCATGGCCCGGTGGCGCGAGCGCAAACGCTCTTAGGCTTCACCCAACGGACGCAGGCGATACTGCGGCGGCAGCTGCTCGAAACCACTGATGGTGGTGTTCAAGCTCTTCCAGCGGCCATCCTTGATGCCGTAGATGCAGCCATGGATCGACAGGCTCTGCCCACGGTGCCAGGCGTTTTGCACAATGCTGGTATGGCCAACGTTGGCCACTTGCTGGATCACATTCAGCTCGCACAGGCGGTCGACGCGCTCTTCTTCGGTCGGCAGCTGGGCCAGCAGGTCACGGTTTTCGTAATAAAGATCACGAATGGTGCGCAGCCAGCCGTCGATCAAGCCGAACTGCCGGTCCTGCATCGAAGCACGCACGCCGCCACAGCCATAGTGGCCGGTGACGAGAATGTGTTTGACCTTGAGCACGTCCACCGCGTACTGGATCACCGACAGGCAATTGAGGTCGGTGTGCAGCACCACGTTGGCCACGTTACGGTGCACGAACAGATCACCCGGCAGCATGCCGACGATTTCGTTGGCCGGGACGCGGGCGTCGGAACAGCCGATCCACAGGTATTCCGGGGTTTGTTGGCGGGCGAGCTTGGCGAAGAATTCGGGATCTTCCTGTTTGATCGCGTCCGCCCAGCGTTCGTTGTTATCAAGCAGGTCTTGTAGTTCGTTCATCAGGGAAAGCCTCAGGAATGATGCGCAGTTTTGTGACTGACAACCCTTCGTCCAGGTCACGCCGCACGCAAATTAGCTTGAATCTTTGGGACGCGCAGCCTGTCCACACACTATAAGCCCCACAGTATGAGGATTGGCCATGACTGAATCACGACGTCCCTACGGCGCTACGCAGCCTGAACCCATTGACGACAACGAAGACCGGATGGGCTCGATGCGCGAGCTGGATTTTGACGAGGAAGCGCCTACGGCAGAGATTGGCGATGAGATTCCACCTCGTGAGCGCGAGCATCTGATGCCCGAAGAGCGGGTGCGTGAGGCCGGGATGACGGGCGCTTCGACGGCGGATCATGAGTCTACGGATGATGACATGAGCCCGGAAACGCTGATCCATGAAGACGGTGCGCGGGATGCCCAGGAAGCGGGTGAAGGCGAGCAGGCGGATTGGGACTTGAGTATCGTCGATGAAGATGAAATTGGCGGCGGGAATGGGTTGGATGAGGCAGAGCTGGCCGACCTTGATCCGATTGACGGCAACCGCTGAAAAAACGCGGTTCAACAGGTGGGAGCGAGCTTGCTCACGAATGCGGAGTGCCAGTCGACCGATATCTTGACTGACACACTGCTTGCGCGAGCAAGCCCGCTCCCACATTTGGATTTGTGGTTAATCCACCAACGTGCAGGCCATGACGACCGCGTCTTCGCGGCCCCCGATGGCAGGGTAGTAATCTCGACGCCGGCCAATTTCATTGAAGCCATAGCGCTCATACAGGCGGAATGCGCCGGTATTGCTGTCACGCACCTCCAGGAAGCACTCACGTGCACTGGCGGCGTAGGCACGGGACATCAAGTGTTCCAACAGCGCCAGGCCAAGGCCGCGGCCCTGATTCTCCGGCTTTACGGTGATGTTCAACAGGTGCGCTTCATCGAGGATGATCTGCACCACGCCATGCCCCACCTGCTGCTCCCCTTCGAACATCAGCCAGATCTGGTACTTGCCCAGCCCATCGAGAAAAATGCCACGGGTCCAGGGATGGCTGAACGCCGCGTATTCGATTTTCAGCACGGCGTCGAGGTCAGCCTCGGTCATCGGGCGGAAGGATAAAGCCTCACTCATCGGTTGTTTTCCAGCGCGCCATCAGCCGGCGCATGGCTTGCCAGACATCAGCCTTACGCTGTGGCTCTTCCATTAATAATTCCAGGCCCGGCAGGGCCCATACCGAACCCAGGCCTTCGACCTGCAGTTCGCGATACCAGGCTTCGGCATTGGCTTCGCCGGCAAAGCGCACGGCGGGCAGGCCGATCAGCCACAGGCACACACAGGGTTCGTCTTCCAGGCGTGCCGACACAAAACCTTGCACAAAATCCCGAGCGGCTTCCGGGCCCTGGTCCATGTTGCCGCGGACCAGAAGCGGCCAGCGCACCGGGTCGCCGACGATCTGCGGGCTGTCGGGCAGGCCGGCGGCGCGCAGCATGTCCTTGAGCAGCATGTAGGCAGGGTCGCGGGTCTGGAAACGTTCGCCGGTGGGCAATTCCACCAGCAGCAGACAGCGTCCGGCACGCAGCAATTGCAGGGCAAAACGCGGTGGCGGCACCACCGTGGCCTTGACCACCGGCGCCGCCTCTTCCACCACCTTGGCGGCCTTGGTCACCGGCGACGGACGCGGCACTTCGACCTTCGCCCGTTCGACGACCGGGCGCGTCTCAGGCGCAGGCTTGACCACCGCCACCGGCGCGGCCGCCTCCTCGCCCGACGACTCGAACGCCTCAAAGGGCTCAAGCGCCTGCAACAGCTCCGGCCGCGACGGCGCGGCAAACGGCAGTTCGGTGCGGGGCAGCCAGTTGACCACCTGCATGGCGGTCAAGTAAGCGCGACGTCGGGACTCGATAAGCACAGCTCGGCCACTTGTGGATAACTAAAGAGCGGGGATTCTACCGCTGTTCGGCAACAATCGCCCACTGCGCACTGACCGGCTGTGGATAAATCCCGCGCCCGATGCAGTACAATCGCGACTTTTAATCGCCAACCAGCCGGCCATTCCCATGATCGAACCCAAGCGCGTCCTGCGCGCCCTCGCCGAACACTGGGCCTTACTTGAGCCACTGTGCGAACACTTCGACCAAGGCACCCTGAGCCTGGGTGAACTGCGCGCACAATTGGCCGCCCAACAACTGGACAGCACGCCCCAGGACATCACCAGCCTGCTGGACGTGTGGATTCGCCTGGATATCCTGGTGCCTGTCGCCAAGAGCCCGAACCGTTTCGAGCTCAACGCACAGATCCACGACTTCCTCGCCTATCTTCGCAAGGAGCACCGGCTTGGCCTGTGCCTGGAAATCGAAGCCTACCTGCGCCACCTTGAGCGCCTGGCGGGTTATATCCAGGACGCCTTCGACATCCGTGATGGCCACGACCTGGCCCGCCAACTGCGCCTGCTCGACATGCGCGTGCGGGACGTGCTGAAAAAACTCGCCAACGACGAACAGGCCCTCGCTGCCGTGGCCGACCGCGCCAAGACCAGCGACCGGCAGATCCCGTTGCGCCAGCGTTACGCGGAGGTGTTGGCCACCTGGGACGAGTACGTCGAACCGATGATCCAATTGGTGAACGCCGACGGCGCGTTCGAGCAAGGCGTGCGCAAGGTGGAGAATGTGCTGCTGCGCATGCTCACCGAGCAACAGCGCCTCGGCCACCTGGTGGATGACGACATGCTGCTGCGCACTCACGCGCGCATCCTCGAAATGCAGACCAGCGCCCAGCTGACCTTGCGTCACGCCCGCGAGCTGTTGCTGCCACTGCGTGAAGAAGCCCGCCGACACAATGCCGTGACCCGTGGCGCGGCGCTGGCGCTGTCGGCGATTCGCCGCAAAGGCCTGGACGCGGTGCCGCAAGCGGCGATGCCGATGTTCACCCGGCCGCAAAGCACGTTTCTCGGCAGTGCCAGCCAGGTCGAAGCCTATGTGTACGCCCTGGCGAATTTCGAGCCGAAACCGGCGCGTTTCCCCAAGGCGCACAAGTCCCACAAGGGCGACGCCCAGCGCGCACCGCGCACGGTCAAGGAGATGCTCGAGCGCTGCGAAGACGCACTGCCGATGCCGGATCTGATGACCTGGCTGCTGGAACAGGAACCGGACGGCGCCACCGACGAATTGCTGTACTGGTTCTCGCGCCTGTCCCGCGAAAAACGCTTCAAGCGCGAGCGCCTGGAACGCCGCGATTACCACACACACGAGCACCAGGTCAGCCTGCGCTCATTCGCCCTGCTCCCGGCTGGATCCGACGTCGCCGAGCACTCTGCGAGTACACCTCATGCATCTTGATCTATCCGAACTGTCCCAGCTGGCGCCGATCTTTCGCGAGCTGTTCAAGGGTTACCACGTCAGCCGCCGCGACCCGGAGCTGTACGCGCAACTGTCGAACTTCCAAGACCAGTACCGCACGCTGTTCAAGGCTTTGGGCTTTGAGCTGGTCTGCGATACCCGCGGCTTCTACTACTTCGTGCCGGACACCGCCGTGGCCGCCGCGCAGGTTAACAAGACCGCCCAGCGCCTGGCGTTGTTCACGTTCATCATCGTCGAGCACCTGGCCGATCAGGGCCGTGACCCGATTGCCGTGCTGGATGGTGGCAGCCTGGGCCGTGATGAACTGCCGTCGCTGCTGGAGAAGTACCGCGACCTGTTTATCCAGGCCGAAGTGCAGACCCAGGAAGAGCTCGAAGAGAAAATCATGCGCCGCATGACTCAACTCGGGTTCGCCAGCGAAGACAACGGCATCTATCGCTTCCTGCCGCCGATGCACCGTTTCCTCGATGTGTGCCTGTCGGTGCAGCAGGACCGCGATCTTGCGGCCAGCATCCATAGCGTGTTGCCGCTGCCGGCACCGGTGATCATCGACGAAGACAGCGATGAGAAATTGCTGAAAACCGATGACCCGCTGGACTTGAGTGACTTTGCGGACGAAAGCGAAGAAGACGCCCTGGCCCGCGCCATTGCCGAAGAACAGGAGACCGACGCATGAGTAAGGAACGCTACGGCATCCGCCGCTTCGCCCTATTGAACACCGCCGGTTACAGCCTGGGCCTGTTCCCACTGGAAGAACCGCTGTCGGTGTATGGCGCGAACAACCTGGGTAAATCCGCGTCGATCAACGCCTTGCAGTTCCCGATCCTGGCGCGCATGTCGGACATGAGTTTCGGCAAGTACACCTTGGAGCAATCGCGGCGTTTCTATTTCGCCACCGATACCAGCTACATCCTGGTGGAGGTCTCTCTACCCCACGGCCCGCACGTGATCGGCGTGGTCGGTCGCGGCCCGGGCGGTGGTTTCGGTCACCAGTTCTTCGCCTATGCCGGCAAGCTGGACTTGGCCCACTACCAGAAGAACGACACCTGCCTGCGCCAGAAGGAGCTGTTCACCAACCTTGAGCGCGAGGGTTTGAAAGCCTACGAACTCAAGCCCGATGAGCTACGTCGTTTGCTGGTGGGCGGCCATACGTCGATCCCGCTGGACTTGACCCTGATTCCGCTGCGCTCCACCAGCGAACAAAGCCTGAAGACCTTCCGCGCGCTGTTTATCAACCTGCTGCACATGCGGGAAATCACCGCGGCCAAGCTCAAGCAGCTGTTCCTCGATGCGTTTGAACACAGCCTGCGTTCCGGCAGCGTGGATTACATCGCTGCGTGCGAAGAAGCCTTCCGCGATGTAAGGCGCATGGAGCAGGACTACAACTCCTTGGTCGCCGCCGGTCCATTGGTCGAAGCGCTTTCCAACGGCGTGAAACAACGCGACATCCTGCGCGGCAAATTGCATCGCCTGTCACCCTTGCTGGATTCGTTGCTGGGCACCTGGTCGGACTACGCCAGTGCGCGCAAGGAAGAACTGACCATCCAGGCCGAGCATTACCGTAACGAGCAGGACGCGCTGCAGAATGACCAGCGCGGCGGCACCCAGGAATTGATGCGCCTGGAGCGTGAGATCAGCGGGATCCAGCGTTGGCTGGGTGAGCTGTCGGTGCTCAAACATCGCTTTGCGCTGGTGGATGACGTGAAGGTGCTAGAGCAACAGCTGCTGGCAGCCAAGGATGCTCACGATGAGCTGGCGGGCGCATTGGCGCAGTCGCGGCAGTTCAGCGCCGAGGATCTGGACGAGCGTCTGCGCGACCTGGAAAAGCGCCTGAAGTCGGTCAAACAGCAGCTCGACCATGCGGACAACAACAGCTACGCCAAGCTGCGGGAAGAATTCTCACAGCAGGATGTCGAGCGTCTGATGCGTCTGTTCAACAGTTCGTTGTTCAGCCTGCCGTTGGGCGAGCATGGCATCACGCTGGACGAGGATGGCCAGTGGGTCAAATCCCTGGAGCAGATCCTCGATGGCTTCAAAGGCGAGCGCTTTGAAGTACCGGGGCTGTCCATCGACATCTCCCACATCGAACCGCCGGCGTTGCAGGCGCTTGCGGATCGCGCGGCATTGCGCGACCAGAAAGAGCGCCTGGAAAAAGAACTCAAGCAACTGAAAACCCAGCAGGCCGTCGCATCTGACCGCGCTGCGAGCAAGACTCAGACCGAAGCGCTGTACCAACAGGTGCTGGATGCACAAAAGGCGCTGGAAGACTTCCGCCGTGCACAAACCCTGAGCGCGGAGGAAGGCGAGAAGCTGGAAAACCTGGCGCAGATGGAAGCAGCGCAGGATGAGTTGAAACGCTCCAGTGATGCCTTCACTGAACGCGTCCAGCAGCTGTCGGCCAAGCTGCAACTGGTGGGCCGTCAGATCGGCGATATGGAAGCCAAGCAACGCACGCTGGATGACGCATTGCGCCGTCGTCAACTGCTGCCGGCGGACTTGCCGTTCGGTACGCCGTTCATGGACCCGGTGGACGACTCCATGGACAACCTGCTGCCTCTGCTCAATGACTATCAGGACAGCTGGCAAGGTCTGCTGCGCGCCGATGGGCAGATCGAAGCACTGTATGCCCAGGTACGTCTCAAGGGCGTGGCCAAGTTCGACAGCGAGGACGACGTCGAGCGTCGCCTGCAGTTGCTGATCAACGCCTATGCACACCGTACCGATGAAGCCCTGACGTTGGGCAAGGCGCGCCGTGCGGCGGTCACCGACATTGCGCGGACCCTGCGCAATATTCGCAGCGACTACGACAGCCTTGAGCACCAGTTGGCGTTGTTCAACCGTGAGATCAACAAACGCCAGGTCTCCAACCTGCAAAGTTTCCGCATCGTACTCGCGCCGAACAAGGAAGCCCTCAAGCATATCGACCAGATCATCCACAGTGCCGGCCAGTATGAAGAAGGCGAGACACTGTCGGTGTTCGACCTGAGCCAGAGCGCCGAACAAGACAACAAGAACGAAGAAGCCAAGGAATACCTGGCTCGCCTGGTGGCGGCCAACCATAACCAGTTGGGCCTCAAGGACTTGTTCGAGCTGGCGTTCGAAATCACCAAGGTGCATGGCCAGCCAGTGATTCACACCGACATCGATGGCGCGGCGTCCAACGGCACCACCATGACCATCAAGGCGCTGACCAACATGTATCTGTTGCTGCACTTGATGGACCGCGACCAGGCTGGGCGCGTGCGCTTGCCGTACTACCTTGACGAGGCGGCGGACATCGACGAGAAGAACCAGGCGGCGTTGCTGGAAACCAGCTTGCAGCTGGGCTTCGTGCCGATTCTGGCCAGCGTGAAGCCACAAGTATCCGCCCAGGTGGCGATCGACCTGGAAGGCGGCAGTGGGCCGAACGGGATCTATATCGACGAGGCGGACTGGAAGTACATCCGTCGCCACGATGTGGTGAAGGCGACGATGAATGTGCAGGCGGATGAGCCGGAGTTGGATGAAGTCTGATTTGTTTCGCTGAAATGCAAAAGGCCGCGATCTTCGGGATCGCGGCCTTTTTTGTCGGCGTTTATTTGCCGAGTGGGATTTTAGGCGCCCAGGTCAGCCATTCATCTTCGAACTTGTCGAACAGCGCAAAGGTTTGCTGTGGGCGCGCGGGGTTGCCCATGCGCTCACCGGCTGGTGTGGCGAAGGCGATACCGCCGGCGACCAGGGTTTCCAGGGACTCGGTGCGTACCGTCGCGCCTTTGAACAGCCCAAAGTCGAGACCAAAGCCACTGGTGTTCCAGAAGCGGCTGCCGCTGCGCACCAGGGGAGCGTACTTGGGCTCGATCAGGATGTGGATCAGTACGCGGTCAGCGGTCTGGCCCAATTCGTAGCCGGTCACTTTGCCCACGGTGACTTCACGGTAAGTGACCGGTACGCCTTCCTTCAGTGAACCGCGGCGTGCGGCGCTGAGGGTGAGGCTCAAGCCAGCTTCCTGGTGCACGGCTTCTGGGGGTTGATCCAGCGCGACGAAACTCTTTTGTGGGCCGGCATTTTTCGCCGCTGGCAGCACTTCAATGTATTGCCCGGTGACCAGGGTTTCCAGATTAGAGGTTTTCATCAGTCCCAGCTCAGGCTTGACCACCCAGAACTGACTGCCGGCGCGGGCAATGCGGTCTGCCACTTGGGTGATACGGGCGCTGAGCAGCACCGATTGCATGTCGGCACTCAGGTCGACACTCTCAATCTTACCGACGTCCAAACCTTTGAAACGTACGGGCGTGCCAGGACGCATGCCATCGGCGCGGTCGACCTTGATGGTCACCAAGGTGCCGTGTTGGTTGGCGGCTTCGCGGTCGGCAAACAAGCGGAAACGCGGGATGCGCTTTTTCAGAGGCACGTTCGGCTCCGGGGTTTCGAAGGCGATGCCGCCGGCCATCAGGCTGGCCAGGGATTCACTCTTGACCTGGATGCCGCCTGTGAGGCCACCGGTCAGGGTGACGCCGCTGGCATTCCAGAAACGCGTCGAGCCGTTGACCAGGTTTTCGTATTCCTTCTCGATATGGACGCCGATCACCAATTGCTTGTTCTTGCGCGAGAACTGGTAGCTCTGCACCGAGCCGACCTTGACCTGCTTGTAGAGGATCGGACTGCCGACATCCAGGGAGCCGAGGTTGTCGGTGAACAACACCATGTGCAGGCCTGGTGAGCGCAGGTCCAACGGTGGAGCCTTGGCGCGGGCAACGAATTCGCGCTGTGGGGCGGTGCCTTTGTCACCAGGGCGGATGGCGATGTAATTGCCTTTGACCAAGGCTTCAAGCCCGGTGATGCCGGCCAGGGAAATCGAAGGTTTGACCACCCAGAACTGGGTGTCTTGCACCAGGTAATCCTCGGCCAGTGGGTCGAGGGTCAGTTCTGCGTTGGCGCTGGACAGGTCCGGGTCGACCTTCAGGGTTTTCAGGCTACCGACCTGGATGCCTTTGTACATCACTGGCGTACGGCCAGCTTGCAGACCTTCGAAGTCGGTGAGCTTGACCTTGACCCGGATGCCGGCTGCGGCCGCGTCAAAATCCTCGTACAAACGGAAGGGTAGGCTCGGATCGGTGGGCGGGCTGTCCTTGCGATTTTCCGGCGTGGCGAAGGCGATGCCGCCGGCGACGATGCTGGAAAGGGATTCGCTGCGGACTTTTACACCGGAGAGATTGGCGTCGATGCTGATGCCGCTGGCGTTCCAGAACCGTGTGTGTTTACGCACAAGACTGGCGTAGGTTGGCTCGATGTAGACCTTGATCTCGACCGTGCTCTGGTCTTCGGAGAGCAAGTAGCTTTTGACCTGACCGACCTGGATCTGTTTGTAGAACACCGGACTGCCACGGTTGAGCGAACCAAGGCGGTCGGCCTTGACGGTCAAGTGCAGGCCCGGTTTCGCGTCGGACAACGGCGGCTCTTCGGAGAGCGCCTTGAATTTGCGCGTGGGTTCACCGTCGCCTGGGCTGGCGGCGATGTAGTTGCCTGATACCAGGGTTTCCAGGCCGGTGATACCGGCGAGGCTAACGCTCGGTTTGACCAGCCAGAAGCGCGTATTGGTTTTGAGGTATTGGTCGACGTCCTTGTTCATCTCGATGGTGGCGATCACCCCGCGATTGTTACCCTCGTCGTCCAAGGCCAGAGCCTTGACCTTGCCCACCGGCATACCTTTGTAGACCACTTCGGTCTTGTTGACCTGGATGCCTTCGCCGCTTTCAAAGCGCACCTGGATATCGATGCCTTGTTGGGAATAGGCACGCCACCCCAGCCAGCCACCGATGATCAGGGCAATCAGGGGCAGCACCCAAATAGCCGACCAGTTGGAAGCTGGGCGGGTTTTAGCTTTAGGCAAATCACTCATGGTCGTCGTCCGACTCCGTGTTATCCCAAATCAGTCGGGGATCGAAAGTTACTGCGGCAAGCATCGTCAAGATCACCACACTGGCGAACGCTGCCGCGCCGAGATTAGCCTCGACGCTGGCAAGTCGCCCAAAGTTTACAACCGCCACCAGGATGGCGATCACGAAGATATCCAGCATGGACCAGCGGCCAATGAATTCGATAAAACGGTACATCACAATGCGTTGTTGCGCGGACAGCGGTTGGTGACGCTGCACCGAGAACAGTAGCAGACCTATGCCGACCAGCTTAAATGTCGGCACCAGGATACTGGCGATAAACACCACGGCGGCGATAGGGAACATGCCGTGCTGAACGAGTTGGATCACACCGGCCATGATGGTACTGGGATCCCCCTGCCCCAAGGAATTGATCGTCATGATGGGGAGCAGGTTGGCGGGGATGTACAAAATTGCCGCAGTGATCAGCAACGCCCAGGTGCGAGTGAGGCTATTGGGGCGCCGCGCATGGATCAACGCACCGCAGCGCGTGCAGAGCTGCTCGTCGCTATCGGGGTCTTGCTTGTTCAACTCATGGCATTCGGTACAAATCAGAATGCCTGCATCAATCGCCCGCATGATCATCCTCTCCTGACAACGCTTGCCAGATCTGGTGGGGCGACATCACCACCTCAAGCAGCACCTGAACCATTAATAAGCTGACGAAACAGACAAGACCCAGGCCCACCGTGATGGCGGCCATGTCGGCGAGTTTAACGATCGCCACCAGTACGCCCATCAGATAGACCTCCAACATCCCCCAGTCTTTCATGTGATGGTAGATGCGGTAAAACAGCAGTCCATAACTGCGGCCGATGTTCCAGCGAATGCTGAGCAACACTGCCAACTGGCAAAGCAGCTTGAGCAATGGGATACCCATGCTGCATAGGAATACCACGGCGGCAACGCCTTGCATGCCGGTATCGAACAAGCCAACGACGCCGCTCCATACCGTGTCTTCAGAGGACTGCCCAAGTAGATTGAGCTGCATGATCGGCAGAAAGTTCGCGGGGATGTACAACAGCAACGCCGCCAGCACCAAGGCGAGGCTTCGCTCAACGACGTTGTGGCGGTGAGCGTATAGCTCGTAACCGCAACGCGGGCATTGGGCTTTTTCGCCAAGGGCGAGCACTGGTTTGCGCATCAGCAAGTCGCACTCATGGCATGCCACCAGGTCGTCCAGCGGTAAATCCGACACCTCAAGGGCATCAACCGGATCGGGCATAAGTAGGGCTCGGACTCTAAAAAAAGGTTAGGTGCCTATTCTAGTGGTCTGGTTCAGAAATAACTGTGCAAATTTGTCGGGGGATTCGAGGCGCTAATGTTTTCGACCGCCCAAAACAAAACCCCATCTGCTTTCGCAAATGGGGTTTCGGAAT